>NZ_BMTV01000036.1 GCF_014649855.1 Streptomyces roseolus
TCCGCTACGAAGCGACCGTGCTGGTCGCAGCCATCAACGAGTGGCTGTGACCAGCACTTTCACAACAGACCCTAGCGCAGGGGGGCTCCGGCCACGCCAAATGAGGGGCCTGGCAGGGGGGTTCGAGCCGGTGCGCATCACGGTCCCGGCCACTCCGCCGCGTCCCTGAGCGCGTCCGGGAGCGGCCAGGACCGGGTCGGTCGCTCGTCGAACCGCAAGTCCGTGAGGAGGCGGGCGAGTCGGGGGCCGGCGATGGCGGTGCCGTCCGGGACGGTGGGGCCGTGGAGGGAGCGGAGCCGTTCGTGGCGGGCGAGTTCGTGCTCGTAGAAGGCCACCGCCGACGCGGTGCGGGCGGCCAGGTCGTCGTGCGGCAAGGTACGGTGCAGTTCGAGCAGCGGGGGCTCGACGGACTCGGCGACCGCCGCGGCGAGCCGCGCGTGACCGTCCAGGACCACATGGCAGTCGAGGCCGCTCACCCACCACAGCAGCACGGGCGGCAGCGTCCCCTCCCCGGCCTGCTTGCGGTACGCCTTCACCCGGGCGTCGTCGGCGTCCGGCATCGGGCGCAGCGGCAGCACCTCCCAGGAGCAGGAGTGGAGGAACCAGTCGAGGAAGCCGTCCGGATGGCCCTCGACGAGCATCGAGTTCCAGTACTCCGCGTGCGTCTCCCGCGCGTGCCGCCACCGCAGGAGCCGGTTTCCCGAGGTCAGCAGCCAGCGGCCCTCGTGGAGCGGGCCGTCCGGGGCGTCGGCGAGGTGGCGGGCGAAGCGGTGGGCCCACCGCTCCGGACCGCCGGCGAGGGCGCGTGCCGAATCGGCGCGCAGCGGCGGGACGAAGGAGCGGTACGCGCCGGTGCGCCGGAAGTCGACGCCCCCCAGCTCCTCGTCGACCACGGCGAGCAGCACCGGCCGCGAGTCCTGGGCGAGCATCAGCCGCCGTCCCGGACCGCTGAACACGCACAGCCCCGGCCGGGGGCGGTCGTCCCGTACGTCCAGGGTCAGCCCGGCCCACAGGCCGTCGTCCCGGGTGAGTTCGTCGCTTCGCACGCGCATGCCACGACCCTAGGCGGTGGCCGGACGTCTCCGGGCGCCCGTCCACCCCGGGGGGAGTGGGCGCCCGGCGGGCGGCGTCAGCTCGCGTTCGGGCCGACGTCGGCGGTCGTCAGCGGGCGGCGGACCGGGGCGAGGGCGGAGTACTCGTCGGCGCCGACGTCGCGGGCGGCGCCGCGCGCGTGCCCGTCGGCGTCCTCGGCCAGGGCCAGGGAGGTGAGGGTGGCGGCGTCGACGGCCGGGCTGCCGGCGGTGAGGCGGTGCACCCCGTCGGCGTCCTTGCGCAGCAGGGGGTCGACGCGGCGGAAGCCGGCGGACGGGATCGTGCCGTTCGCGGCCGAGCCCCACAGGATGTTGCCCTGCCAGACGAAGCCGGTGGCGCTGTCGAGGTCGACCAGGCTGCCGGCGGAGGCGACGAGGACGTTGTCGGCGACGACGACGTCCCGCGGCCCGTACGTCCGGCTCTCGCCGGAGATCGTCGCCGCGTTGCCGACGAGCGTGTTGTGCGCGATGACGGCCCGGTCGCAGGCGTCGTTCCCGCGCCGCTCCTCGGTCGTCTCGCCCTCGTGGTGGTCGCGGGTGGTGCCGCTGCCGATGACGATGCCGCGGGAGGTCGTACCGGAGATGTGGTTGTTCACGACGAGGTGGTCGTTGCCGTACAGGCGGACGCCGTTCGCGCCGCCGAGGACGTGGTTGCCGGCCACGGTGGTGGCGTTGCCGTGCCGCAGCACGATGCCGCCCTTGCTGTTCCGCAGGGTGTTGTGGCGGATGGTGTTCCCGGAGGACTTGACCGAGATCGCCTCGGGGTCGCCGTCGCAGCGCTCGAAGAGGTTGTACTCGACGAGGGCGTCGGCCGTGGACAGCGCGCGGTGGCTGACGCCGAGGCGGATCGCCTCGCCGCCGTTGGCACCGGTGTAGGAGTGGTCGGCGAAGTAATTGCGGAAGACATGGGTCCGCTGGGCCATGGCGGTCGTGCCGGGCCCGTCGACGACGAGGAAGATGCCCTGGGAGCTGCGGTGGTGGAAATAGTTCCGGTCGATCTTGGCGTCGTCGCCGCGCACCGTCAGCCAGTCGAGCCCGTCACGGTCGGCGAGCTTGAAGTCGTTGCGCGTCAGCCGGATCCGGGAACAGTCGGCGGGGAGGGCGAACGTGCTCGTCTGCCGGAACGCGAACCCGCTGATCGTGATGTTGCTGGACGCCGAGAGCACGAAACCGACGGGCCCGTTGAGCACGGCGCCCCCGCGGCTCGCCGACACGATGGTGATCGGCGCGTCCGTCGTCCCGTGCTTGCCCGCGATCCGGACGCCGGACGAGGGGACGGTGTACGCACCGTCCGCGAGCACGATCCGGTCGCCGGGCACGGCGGCGTCGATCGCGCTCTGCAGCGCCGCGACACTGCCGACGTTCACGGTCCCGGCCGCCGAGGCCGTCCCCTGCGCGGCCCCGACGACGGGAACGGCCAGAGCGGCGGCCGAGCCCATCAGACTGCCCTTGAGAAACGTACGTCGTCGCATGATGCAAGCCTCCTGGAAGTGGTCGCCCCCACTCTCCCCTCGACCCCTGCCGTCCCACTGACGCCTCACTAACGCGCCGGACGCCGCCGTCCGTGGCGGGGCCGGCCTCCGACCCGACGCCCCTCGACTCAGGGGCCCTCGCTCAGGTCCGCCTCGTACGCCAGCTCGCGGACGTCCGGCTCCGGGTGGCGGCGCAGGGCGATCACGGCCGCCCGGCACGGCTCCGGCCAGCCCTGCCGGGACCCGAGGGCCGTCGCGAGGGCGGCGGCGAGGAGACCGCGCACGAGGTTGCCGCCGTCACCGAGGGTCCGTACGACGGCGAGGACGGCGGCGGGGTCGGCGAGGCGCGCACGGTACCCATGGGCCTCGCCGAGGTCCTCGGCCGCACGGGCCGCGAGCACCGGACGGCCCGCGACGACGTCCGCCAACGCGTCGACCGCGGAGCCGAGTTCGTCTCCCGCCGAGGCCATGTCGATCGCCCGGACGAGGAGCCCCACACGGGTGGTCGCGGCCAGCGGCTCGTCCGCGAGCCGCCGGGCCAGGGCCGCGCAGTCCCGGGGTTCCTGCCGCGGCGACGACAGGAGGGACCGCAGCCTGCGGAGCGCCGGCAGATCACCGCCCCGCCCGCCGCCCTCCGGCTCGCCCGCCGCGACGCGCGCCAGCAGGCGGTCCACCGTCTCGCACAGCAGGCTGCCCGGCGCCACGCCGCCGACGGGGTGCGGCAGTCCGGAACGGGACAGCTCGTTGAGCCCGGAGTTCACCGACCAGAGCCCGCCCGGCCTGGTGACGTCCGTGTAGACCGTCACGAGCGCGTCGCCCGCCTCCGGGGCGTGACGGGCCCAGTCGGCGAGGCCGGACAGGGCGCGGTCGGCCGTCCGCTCGTCCGCGGCGAACGCCAGCCGGGCGACCAGCGCGCCGAACCGCCGCCGGTGCGCACGCGCCAAATCCGCCGGCCGCACGCCCAGGACCGCGAGCCGCGCCGGCTCCGGCCCCTCGGCGACCGCCGCCTCCAGCAGCGCCCACATCTCCTCGGCGGGCAGCAGCGCGGTGGCGAGGCCGACGACGGTGGCGTGCACATCGGGATGGACGCCCGGCGTCCGGGCCACCCGGGACAGCAGCGCGGTGGCGGCCGCCGGGGGAAGGTGGCGGACGGCGAGCCGCGCGGCGGCCTTCCGGACGGTGACCTTCACCCCCTTCTCGCGGGTCAGGACGGCCTGGAGGAGGTCCGAGACCTGGGAGGGCCGGGCGTGGAGGGCGGCGCGGCCGGCGGCCGACCAGGCCGCGACGGCCCGGTCGTCGCCCGCGTGATCGAGCAGGCTGCGGAGGACCGACGCCGGTGCGTCGGTGTGCGCGGCGGCGTCCAGAGCGGCCGCCGCGAGCGCGGGCTCGACGCGCCCGTCGGGGGCGTCGGAGGAGGGCCCGCCGTCCGGCGGCGAGGCGTACCGCCGGAGCAGGGCCCCGCCGTGGACGGGAACCGGCGCGACCGCCCGCAGGAGCGCGGCCCGCTCGTCGACGCCCCGGCCGGGATCCGCGACGGCCGCGGCCGCCAGCCGGACGGCGGCCTCCTGCTGCCGGGGCAGCCACCGGTCGGCGTGCCGGAACGACGGCAGCGCCCGTACCGTCCCCGCCGCCGGGAACCGGTCGCCGGGGCGCGGGGACTCCGTCAGGGCCGCGTCCAGGAGGTCCGTGCGCTCGGCGGTCAGGACGGCGAGCACCGGGGGCAGGAAGACCGCCGAGGGCTCCCGGTCCAGGAGTCCGGCGACGCGGACGCCCCGGGTGGCGGGATCGGCGAGCCAGGCGGCGGCGACGTCGCCGAAGCTTCCGTCCGGACAGTCGGCCAGCGCCTTCCCGAGACGGTCCTGGAGCTCGGGGACGTCGTACGCGCGGCGCCCGCAGGACGCGACCAGGGCGAGCAGGGGCGCGACGTCGCCCCGGGCGGCGCTCCGGTCCAGCCACGGGCCGAGCGCGCCGACCACGACGCGCACCCCGTCCGCCCGCGACGACCGTGCGAGAGGGCCGGGTCCGACCGTGCCGGTGTGCGCGGTCAGGGCCTCCAGGAGGCGCGCGGCGAGCTCCGCCACCGGCGCGGTGGGTGTCGCCCCGGAGAGGAGGGCCACGACCAGCCCGCGGATCGTGTCGCGGGTCAGGTCGGAGCAGTCCCGGGCGTTCAGGGCGTCCAGGCACAGCCGCTCCAGGGCCTCGGCGCCGTGCCCGTCGCCCGTGACCGCGGCGCGCAGGAGCGGTGCCGGGACGAGGGCGAAGGAGTCGAGGACGTCCTGGCGGACGGGGTCGCGCTCGTGGGCGAGACGGCCGGCGGCCCGGGCGAGGACCGCGGCGACCTGCTCCGGGTCACGGCTCAGGTCGGCGTTGAGGACCAGCCGGGACCAGGCGGTGGCGCGGTCCTCGGCGTCCCCGGTGGTGAGGGCGGCGAGGAGCCGGGGGCGGGCCTCGTCCGGCGGGAGCAGGACGAGCAGGTCCTGGACGTCCCCCGCCGGGCCACCCTCGGCCTCGATCGCGTGGACGGCGGTACGCGCCCGGGCGTGCCGCTCGGCCGCGGGCAGCAGCCCGAGCACGCCCGGGTGGGCCCGGACGTTCCGGCGCGGAGGGGCCACGGCCACGACGGCGTCCAGGAACGCGCCCCGGCGCGCCGGAGGCAGCGCCCGGAGCAGGGTGCGGAAGGCGTTCCGGTGGAACCACAGCGCCCCCAGCGCGGGCAGTGACGGCGGGTCGGCGGCCACGAGGCGGCGCATGACCGCCGGCCCCGGCGTCCGCTCCCAGCGGCCCGCCGCCCGCTCCGGGTCGGCGAACCACCGCGCGACGCGTTCGGGATCCACCGCGACGAGGTCGGCCAGCCGGTCGTGCACCGGCCCGGGGAGGCCGTCGGGGCCGTACGCCTCCAGCAGGTCCAGTACGCGCTCCGGGGCGGCGGCCAGCGCGGTGGCGATCCCCGTCGCGTACCGCTTCCACCAGGCGTTGCGCAACCGCCGGTTGAGCGGGGCGAGTTCGTGCTCGGCGTGGTCGAGCACCGCGTCCGGATGCCGCCGGGCCAGGGTGCTCCAGTCCTCGTACGCCAGGACGCCCGCGACCTCGGGCAGCAGCCGCGCGGCGAACTCCGTGGAACAGCCCGCCAGCAGCAGGGCCGCGTCCCGGTCGCCGTACTCGACGCGCACCCGCCGTACGAGCCGCTCGGCGAGCGCGGACCGCCGCCCGTCGCGCAGCAGCCGGGCGAGATCGGCGCGGACGACGGCCGGGGCGTCGGAGTGGGCGGCCTCGACGGCGAGGTCGAAGGAGTCGTCGGCTTCGGCGACGGGCAGGCGGCGGGCGCAGCGGAGCGCGTACCGGCGGACCACGGGATCGAGGTCCCCGAGCCGGGCGAGCAGGTGCGCGGTGTCCCCGGCGGCGAGCGCCGCCAGCGCGCCCAGCCGCCGTTCGTACGCGCCGAGCGCGTCCAGCTCCACGAGGAGCGGACGCAGTTCGCCCCGGCCGGCGAGCCGGTGGGCGGTGACGGCGGTGAACCTGAGCCGGGCGGCGTGGGGCAGGGCTTCGAGAGCGGCGAGCAGCTCGCCGGCGGTGGAGATCATCGCGGGCATTGTGCCCGACGGCGTCGACCCGGGCCCATCGAATATCCCCCGCGGGAGCCGGTACGGCGGGGCGGGTAGGCGCCCCCGACGGGGCGGGACCCGGACCGCGCGGAGGCCAACGGCCTGTTCGACAGGCCGGGATGACCGTGCCGCCCGCCGTCGGGGCCCTCCGACGGCGGGTTCGTTCCCCGGAGGACCCGACGACCGGCCCGTTATGCTGCCTTGTCCCCGTGGCCAGGAAGGAACCCCGTATGAGCAGCGCCGTCCCACCGTTCCCCGCTCGGATCGAGCTGTCGGGAGAGGGGCTCGTCCTGCGTGACTGGACCGAGGCGGACGTGTCCGCGATGCCGGCCCTGTTCGAGGACCCCGACGTGGCGTACTGGACGCCGATCGTCTCGCCCTTCGACGGGCAGGCCGCCGCCGCGCGCGTGGAGACGGCCCGGAGACTGCGGGCGGAGGGCACGACCATCCTGCTCGCGATCACCGTCGACGGCGGCGCGCCGCTCGGCGAGGTGATGCTCCGGCGCCTCCCGGACGGCGCGGAACTCGGCTACGCCGTCGGCCCCGCCCACCGCGGCCAGGGCCTCGCGGGCCGCGCCGTACAGATCATGGCCGCCTACGCCTTCGAGCAGCTCGGCCTGGAGCGGGTGGTCCTGGAACTGGAGGCCGAGAATGCCGCCAGCGTCGCCGTGGCCACCAGGACGGGCTTCACCCTCCTCGACGTCCCCCTGATCGAGGGCGAGGAGAAGGGCCGGCCGTTCGCCCTCCAGACCTGGGGCCTCTTCCGGGACGCCCAGACCTCCTGAACCCTCGCGCGATGGTCCTCCCTCCCGGGCCGGCCGGCGACCCCGCGCCCCACGGGGGCACCCCGCACCGGGAGTTCCGGTGCGGGCGTTCCGCGTGGAACGCCGCCGCGCTGCGGCTGCTCGACGACACGTACGCCTTCGTGGCGACCGGCCCCCGGCGCCACGACGACTGGGCCCACGACGTACGCGCCGTGATGCACCGGTCGGTGACCGACCCCCGCGGCTGGATCCGGCTGGACGGCGACGGCGCCGCCGACGTCCGCCACACCCTCCCCGCCTACCCCTTCGACCCTCCGGCCGCGTCCGGCTTCCCCGCCCGCCTCCACCCCGTGGACGCGGACACGGCGGTCGGCGCGCTCGCCGTCATGGCCGAGGAATGGCAGGGGGAGTCCGCCCCGGTCCGCACCCGCCCCGACCGCGACGCCCTCCTGGCGGACGCCCGCACCCTGCTCGACCGGTACGGTGCCGGCGCCCGCTACTGGACCAACGCGACCGCCGCCGCCACCGGCCGCCCGGACTTCGTGGCGGCGGGCCTCACGGGCACCCGCTCGCACTCGTTCGTCACCAGCGCGTACGTCAACGGCCTGGACCTCTTCGAGGACCTGGGCCTGATCGCGGTGAGCGCCGACGAGGTGGGCGTCTTCTGGTCCATCGGCGCGTACTGACGGCCCGCGCGCCCCTCGCCGAGGCCGCCCCGCCGCCCGCCGGCCTGCCGAAAACGTGTCGACAGCGGCCGCGCGGGTCGGAAAGACTCGCGCGATGACCAGAACCTCCGACACACCCGCCGCGTGGGACGAGCGCACCCAGCTCACCACCTTCCTCGACTACGCGCGGGACACCGCCCTCGCCAAGTGCGAGGGAATCTCCGAGGAGAACGCCCGCAAGGCGCTCCTTCCCCACTCGCCGCTCATGACGGTGAGCGGGCTGATCAACCACCTGCGCTGGGTCGAGTACTACTGGTTCCGGGTGGTCTTCCTGGGGGAGGAGGACGAGGGCCCCTGGACCGAGGAGGACCCCGACCGCGAGATGCGCGTCGCGGTCGACTTCCCGCTCCCGCAGCTGCTCGACGAGTACGCCGCGCACTCCGCCCGCCACCGCGACCTGGTCGCGGCGCACAGCCTGGACACCAGGGCGGCGCGGCCCGTCCGCGACGGCCTCAAGGTGGACCTGCGCTGGATCCTCCACCACCTCGTCGAGGAGACGGCCCGCCACAACGGCCATCTGGACATCCTGCGGGAGATGCTCGACGGCTCCACCGGCTCCTGACCCCGCCGGCCCGTGGCGCGCGCCGCGCCCCTGCCGACGGTGGCGCGCTCCGGCACGTGGCGGCCGTGCGCGCCCGCGTGGCCGAGCGGGAGGCGACGAGGCCGACGACGCGGCCGGACTACGGGGTGCTCGGGGGCCGGTCCGGGATCACGACCGTGACCACGAGGCCCCCGGCCGGGCGGGCGGCGAGGCGCAGGGTGCCGCCGTGGGCGCGCACGATGCTCCGCACGAGCGCCAGGCCGAGCCCGACGCCGGCGTGTCCGTCGGTACGGACGCGGTCCGTGCCGCGCCGGAAGGGCTCGGTCAGGGTCGGTACGAGCTCCGCCGGGAGCACCGGCCCCGTGTTCTCGACCCGGACGAGCCCGGCGCCGTCCACCGCCTCGGTGTGCACGGTCACCGTGCCGCCGGCCGGCAGATTGTGGACGACGGCGTTCTGGACGAGGTTCGTCACCATCCGCAGCAGGAGCTCCGGCGAGCCTCCGGTCCGCGTCGCGCCACCGGTGACGTCGAGCGTGACGCCGCGCCGTTCGGCGAGCGGGAGCAGGGTCTCGGCGGCCTCCTCCGCGACGAGGGAGAGGTCGACGGGCTCGCGGGCGAAGCCGCCGCGGTCGCTGCGGCTCAGCAGCAGGAGGGCCTCGGTGAGGTCGATGGACCGCCGGTTGACGGCTCGGAGCCGCTCGATGAGCTCGTCCCGGTCGCGCGTGGGGTCCTCGCGGGCGACGTCGAGGAGCGCCTGCGAGACCGCGAGCGGCGTCCGCAGCTCGTGCGAGGCGTTCGCCGCGAACCGCTGCTGCTCGGCGACGTGCGACTCCAGCCGTCCGAGCATCGTGTCGAAGGCGTCGGCGAGCTCCCGGAACTCGTCCTGGCGCCCCTCCATCCGGATCCGGTGCGCCAGCGAGCCGCCGCCCGCCGCCCGCGCCGCGGCCGTGATCCGGTCGAGCGGCGCGAGCATCCGCCCGGCCAGGAACCAGCCCCCGACGAGCCCGAACACGAGGAGGAACCCCAGCGCCACGCCCGCCGCGGGGAAGAAGGTCCGCACCAGGAGGTAGCGGTTGGGCGACACCCCGAGCAGGCCCTGGTCCTTGTCGGGCACGTAGCGCAGCAGGAACCCCCACACCACGGCCAGCAGCAGCGCACCGGCGACGGCGAGGAACCCGGCGTAGCTGAGCGCCAGCTTCAGCCGGACGCTCGGCCCGGGCCGCCTAGCCACGCGGACCTCCGGCCCCGCCGGGCGCGCTGTCCCCTCCGGCCGTCCCGGGCCCGGTGTCGATGCGGTAGCCGACGCCCGGCACGGTGGCGATGACCCACGGCTCACCGAGCCGCTTGCGCAGCGCCGAGACCGTGATGCGCACGGCGTTGGTGAACGGGTCGGCGTTCTCGTCCCAGGCCCGGGCCAGCAGCTCCTCGGAGCCGACGACCCCTCCCTCGGCGGCGACGAGGACCTCCAGGACCGCGAACTGCTTGCGGGTGAGCGCCACGTACCGCCCGTCGCGGAAGACCTCCCGGCGGAACGGGTCCACCCGCAGCCCGGCGAGCTCGCGGACCGGCGGCCGGGCATGCCCGCGCCTGCGGTCGAGCGCGCGCAGCCGCATCACGAGCTCCCGCAGCTCGAACGGCTTGGTGAGGTAGTCGTCGGCCCCGAGGGCGAACCCGGACTCCTTGTCGTCGATCCGGTCCGCGGCCGTCAGCATCAGGATCGGGATGCCGCTGCCGGAGGCCACGATGTGCCGCGCGACCTCGTCGCCGGACGGGCCGGGGACGTCCCGGTCGAGGACCGCGAGGTCGTACGCGTGCAGCCGGAGCAGTTCCAGCGCGGTGTCCCCGTCGCCCGCGACGTCGGCGGCGATCGCCTCCAGCCGGAGCCCGTCCCGGACGGCCTCGGCGAGATACGGCTCGTCCTCCACGATCAGTACGCGCATGCCCGAAGCCTAGGCAACCCGGCCGGTCCCGGCCGCGCGCGAGGCCGCGCCCACGGGCGCCCCCGTTCCCGCGCGGGTACGCCACCAGCGGCGGGACGCCAGCCCGGCGAGGACGGCTCCGGTCGCGTTGACCAGGACGTCGTCCACGGACGTCACCCGGTCGAGGCGCAGCACGTACTGGGCGGTCTCCACCAGCGCCGAGCAGCCCGCCCCCAGCGCCAGGAGCCGCGGCAGCGTCGCCACGGCGGCGAACCGGACCGGGGCGAAGAACCCGAGCGAGGCGAAGACCAGCAGGTTGCCGACGATCCCGAGCGGCCCCATCACGACCAGGTCCCGCAGCGGCACCAGGCTCACCCGGGGCGGTACGACTCCGGCCCCGCCGCCCGGGATCAGCGTCATCCACAGGAACGGCAGCGTCCCGTGCACCATGCCCACCTCGGCCAGCGAAAGCCGCCGCGCCGACGCGACCCCCGCCGCCCGCCGGCGCCGCGCGAGCCCCCACGCCACGAGGACCGCCGCCGGCAGCGTGACCAGCGTCATCAGCACGACACCGTTGAACGTCCCGAAGCACCGCTGCCACTGACCGGACAGGCACAGCGGCGCGCTCATCAGGAGCGGCCCCCGTACGACGAACAGGCCGCCCGCCACCAGGAGGGCGGCGAGGGCGGCGAGGCAGAGGCGGGCGATCCGGCGCGTGTCGCTGTGCATGCCGTCCATGGAACAGGGCGGGCGGTTGCGGCGGCGTATGCGGTTTTCGATACGCGCACGATACGGAGGAGGGGCTCCGGTCCCCTCGCGCGACACGGAGGACGACGGGCCGGCAGGTCACTCCCGCCGGGCGTCCTCCAGCCAGGTGATGCGGGTGAACGTCACCGACTCGGGGTCCCCGGCGAACCACTCGACGAGCACGGGACGCCCGGGGACGTCGAGGTCGAAGACGTCGCCCCACTCGTCGATGGGGCCGGCCCCGGGCGGCACGGTGCCGCGCTCGTGCGCGGCGGTGACGCCGGTCAGGGTCCGTACGGTCGCGGTGAACGTCTCCGGGGCCTCGGCGGACATGGCGGCGAGGACGGCGGCCGCCTGCTCGCTCAGACCGTGGTTCACCGGGCCCCGTTCAGCGAGGCCAGGACGTCGTCCAGGGGCCGGACCCGCATCCCGTCCCCTTCGCCGACCCGCAGCGCACCCGCCTGCGCGCGGTCCGCGTCGCTGCGCCGCGTGTCGGCGACGGCCCGCAGCTGCCACCGCTCCATCACCGCCAGCTGCGCCTCCCCGGCCTCCGCGGCCAGCAGCTCCTCCAGGAACGGCCCCCTGCGGCCCGGCGCGAGCGCCGCCGCGATCGCGTTGGCGGTACGGGGCAGACCCGGCTCGGCGGACGCCTCGGCGGACGCGTCGGTCCCACCGGACCCGCCGGCACCGGGTCCCCCGCCACGGGACGGGCTGCCCATCGCGGACCTCCTTCCGTCCGGACGCCGCCGTCTGACGGGGCGTCGACTCCCTGGGTCCACGGTAGGGGAGCGACTGACCGACGGGGAGCGCGCGGGCGCGTCGGGAGCCGGGCCGAGGGGGGACCGGCTGCGAGAATGGCGTCGCCCGGCGTGGAGCGGCTGTCGGACCCGTGGCTGAAGGGGACTTCTGATGCGCAGTGTGACCTATTCGATGGGCGTCTCGCTGGACGGCTACATCGTGGACGCGGACGGCGACATCGACTGGGGGGACCCGGACGAGGAGGTCTTCCGCTTCGTCATCGAGGAGACCCGGAGGGTCGGAGTCCACCTGCTCGGCCGACGGCTGTACGAGACGATGCTGTACTGGGAGGGCATGGAGCAGGACCCGACGCTCGACCCCCCGACGCGCGCGTGGGTCGAGGTGTGGAACCCGCTGCCCAAGGTGGTCTTCTCCCGGACGCTGACCGAGGTGCGGGGACGTGCCCGGCTCGCCACCGGCAGCCTGGCGGAGGAGATCGAACGGCTGCGGGCGGAGCCGGGGGAGGGCGACATCGCCCTCGGCGGCGCGGACCTCGCCGCCGCGGCCGCCGAGGCGGACCTGATCGACGAGTACCGGGTCAGGATCTCGCCGGTGCTGCTCGGTGGCGGCACCCCCTTCTTCGCCCGGGACCGGCGCCGGGTGAAGCTCGAACTCGCCGAATCCCGCACCTTCCGCTCCTCCCAGGTCGTCCACCTCCGCTACCGTGTGTCGCGCTAGCGCACGCGCACCGAGGGACCGGAGCAGATGGTGCACGTGATGCGGGCCGTCCTGGAGGTCTCCGTGCCCGAGGGGTTCGACCTGTGGCCGGTGGCCGGGGCCGACGCTTCCGGGTTCCTCGCGCTGACCGGGCGGCTCTCCCCGGCGGAGGTCGGGACGGCCGTGACGGCGCTCGCCGCCTGCAACAGGCCGGCCGGCGAAGGCGACGACCGGCCGCCGCGGGACGCGGCCGGAACCTTCCTGCGGGGGCTGCTCTCCTCCGACGAGGTCTTCGCCGCCGGAGGCCTGCGCGTCGTCGACCCCGGCACGGGCGTCGCCTTCGTTCCCGGGTGCTGCGACGGGCTGGAGGACTGGCGGGACTGGTACCGGCTCGCCGACGGGGACGGGACGCTCGGCTTCGGGCACGAACCGGTGTCGCCGGCGGCGGAACGGCACGGCGACACCCTCCGGCTCACCGTCGACGCCGAACGGGACGACAGCCCGGTGATCGAGCTGCCCGCCCACGCGCTGCGCGGCATGCTCGCGGGAGTGGAGCGGGACCTGGCCGCGTTCCTCGACCTGGCGGTCGCGTGGGCCGCCGTCCGCGTTCCCGGACACGACCGGGCCCTCGTCGCCGCCCTCGCCCGCGCCCTGGACGTGCCGCCGCCGACCGGGACGACCTGACGGCTCGTCCGGGCGGCCCGGCCGGTTGTCGGACGCCCGTGCGATCATGCGGTCCGACCCGTCGACCACGGGGCGAGCGAGAACGGGAGTGCGTGTGAGCGGGACCGGGGGGCCGGACGGAGCGTCCGTGTCGGACGAGGAATGGGAGCGGTTCCTGCGGGACGCGGAGGCGGGAGCCGGCAGCGCGCCCGTCGAGCCGTCGGCGCGGGCCCGTGAGACGGAGCGGCGGCTGCGGGACGGGGCCGGGCGGCCCGAGGGGTGGCGCACGTACACGCCCGCCTCGCCGCGCCCCCGGAGCAGGACGGGCTGGTACCTGACCGGGTTCGCCGCGGCCGTCGCGCTGCTGGCCGTCGCGCTCTTCCCGCAGCAGATCGTCGGCTGGTCCGGCGGCGACGGCGGGCAGGACGCGACGCCCCTCGCCGCCGAGACCGGGCCCCCGCGGGAGGCGCCGGGGGCCGGGCCGGACGGCCGGGCCACCCTGGCCGAGCCCTTCCGGGGCTCGCCCGCCGCCCGGTGGGCCGACGGCGCGGCCGGGATCACGGTGCCGGCCGCGAAGGCGACCGGCTGGATGGACGCGGCCCAGGTCGAACAGGCCCTGGGGCGGAGCCGGGACTTCCTGGTTGCCGCCGGCCTCGACCCCCGCGTGCTGCGCGGCGCCCGCCCCACCGAGGCGATCACGCTCCTGAACCCGCACCAGAAGGACGTCCAGCGGTACCTCCGTACCGCCCTGTCCGCCAGGACGCCGACGCCCGACACCGATCCGCTGCTCCTCTTCAGCCGCTTCCGGCCGGAGCAGACCCGGCTGGTCGGCGACGTCGTCAAGACGCGGGGCCGGCTCACGTACCGCGAGGGGAAGCGCGGCGCGGTCGAGGTGACGGCGGACGTCACCTTCGTCTACCCGGTCACCCCGGCCGCCGGCGACGGCGAGGTCATCCGGACGATCGCGCGGCGCCAGATCGTCATGAGCTGGGACGACCCCGACGAGGTCGTCACCGAACCGGGCACGATGACCCTCCTCTCCTACGCCCTCGACATGACCAACGGCGGCTGCGACGCCCCCACGGGCTACTTCGTGCCGCCCTTCGGCCGGGCCGCCGCCGACGAGGAGGGGGCCACCGACGCCTCCCGGCAGGTCGACCCGTACGACCGCACCGAACCGCTCGACCTGAGCGGCGGGACGGGTACGGCAGGCGACGGATGCGCCACCGCCACCCGCTCCTGAGCCTCCCCGGAACCCGCGGGACGAGGAATCCGGAGCCCGCGGGACGAGGTGTCCCGAGCCGCAGGACCGCGCCGGCCACGTCCTGCGCGACGACCGGGGCCCGCGCGTCCTCGACTCCCGCACCCTGGTGACGGCCTTCGCCTCCTGAAACGGACTGTGCCCCACACCCTGAAGGGTGTGGGGCACCGGAGAGCGGGATTCCAACGACCGGTCGGCCCCTCCCTCCGTGGTTCCCACCGTAGTGGGTGCCCGCAGGGGGAAGCCCTGATTCCGTGCCTCGATGACCGGAACGGGTGACGGCGGGCGGGCTCGCTGACGAGCATGCGTCAGGCGGAGAACGATCCGGCGCCGCCCGGCACGTGGGTGCCGTGGCCGGGCTGGACGACCACCGAGGGGCCGACGCAGAACGGGTTGCCGTAGATCCGCACCGGTCCGTCCGTCCGGTTGGTCAGCACGTGCGCGACCGTGGGCAGCTGCCGGCAGCCGGACGGGTCCCGGTAGACGTCCAGCGGCTGGACCTCGGTGGAGAAGACGACGACGTCGCCGGAGGCGGCGGCCTGGGCGGAACCGGCCGGACCGAGCACCGCGCTCGCGGCGACCAGGGAGATCAGAACTGCTCGTGTGCGCATCGGGCGTCCTTGGCAAGGGAGGTTCCCGCATCGGCGCGGGCTCGCACCACAGCTACCGGGCGGCCCGGCCAAGATCCACTTCATCCCGGGTGGTTTCACTCTCCAGGCCGAGAGGAACCCGCCTGGAGGAGACCGTCCTTGACACCGCACACGCCGCCCGCGCCGCACACGACGGCGGTGGCTCAGGTGTGGTGCTGGACGACGCCCCGGGTGGAGAAGGGGACCGGGTCGCCGGCGGTGAAGTCGCCGGGCGGGATGCCCGGGTGGTGGCCCTGTTCCGCGTCGGAGTGGTCGTCGGCGGGGTTGAGGGTGAGACGGGAGACGATGCGGTAGCGGTCGCCCCGGTACAGGGAGTGGACGTACTCCACGGCGCGGCCGTGGCTGTCCGTGGTGAGGCGCTCGAAGAGGAGGGCGGGGGAGAGCTCCGGGACGTCCAGGAGGTCGGCCTCGGCGCGGGTGACGACGGTGGGCTCGATGGACTGGACCGCCTCGCTGACCCGGATGCCGTGGCGGTCGCGGAGGTGTTCGTACAGGTCGCCCTGTTCCAGCTCCTCACTGGTCAGGCCGGGAGCGAGGTCGGCGCGGACGTGCAGGTGCTCGATGGCCATGGGGGAGCCGTCGACGAGCCGGAGGCGGGCGACGTAGAGGATCTCGGCGGCGGGGGAGACCCGCAGCTTGCGGCTGACGCGGGCGCCCGCCGGAAGGGTGCGGAACTCGAGGAGCCGGCTGGTCCACACCCCGCCGGCCTGCGGGAGGGTGAAGGAGCTGCGGTCGGAGATCAGCTCCTGGGTGATCTTCTCCGCCGCGACGAACATGCCCCGGCCGTGCTCGCGGACCAGCAGCCCCGCGACGACCAGCTCGTCCACGGCCGCGCGCAGGGTGGGGCGCGACACGCCGAGCCGGGCGCAGAGGGCGCGCTCGGACGGGATGGCGTCGCCGGGGCGCCTCGCCTCGATGAGCTCGCGGATCGCGTCACGGACCCGCTCGCGCTTGAGCATCGCGCCGGAGGCTGCCGCGTCGATCTCCATGGGGCTCTCGTTCGTCGTCGGGACATGCTGTTCGCTGGTCAACCATAACTGGTCCACTGGTCAGCTTTCAACGGCGAGCGCGGCTCCGTCGGTCGGTTGGCTCTTCCCCTGAAGTCGGCGAAAAACGCTCTGTGTTCCGGGGGTTGACGGTCACATTGGTCCATGCCACCTTCATCTCGCGTCAACTGGTAAACCCCTGACAGGTCAAGTGGTCAACTCGGGGTCTGCCTCGTTCCTCCCCGTTCTCACGCCCCGAGGTGAACCGTGAAGCACCGCCCCCCTGCCCTGCTCGGAGCCCTGCTGCTGAGCACCGGACTCGTCGCCTGTTCCTCGTCCGGCGACGGGTCGAACGCCGGTGGACCCACCGTCCTCGACGTCTGGCTGATGCGCGACAGCGTCTCGGAGGCGTTCCAGCGGGAGTTCGAGGCCGGCTTCGAGAAGGCCCACCCGGAGATCGACGTCCGCATCCAGATCCAGGAGTGGGAGGGCATCGGCGAGAAGGTCACCGCCGCCCTCGCCGGCAACGACGCCCCCGACGTCATCGAGGTCGGCAACACCCAGGTCGCCCAGTACGCCCGGAGCGGCGGCCTCACCGACTTCACCGACAAGGTCGACGACCTCGGCGGCCAGTTCTGGCTCGACGGCCTCGCCGAGCCCGGCGCATGGGAGGGCAGGCAGTACGGCATCCCGTACTACGCCGCCAACCGCGTCGTCATCTACCGCACCGACCTCTTCCGGGAGGCCGGCATCGACGCCGCCGCCATCAAGACCCGCGACCAGTGGCTCGCCGCCACCGAGAAGCTCGACAAGGACGGCGTCCAGGGGATCTACCTCCCCGGCCAGAACTGGTTCGCCCTCGCCGGCTTCGTCTGGGACGAGGGCGGCGACCTCGCCGTCCACGAGGACGGCAGATGGAAGGGGGGCCTGGACAGCCCGGAGGCCGTCCGGGCGATGGAGTTCTACCAGCGGCTCCAGGCGCTCGGCAAGGGGCCCAAGGACTCGGACGAGTCGCGCCCGCTCCAGGCCGACGTCGTCGCCCAGGGGCGGATCGCCCAGGTCATCGCCACCCCCGGCGGCGCGAACGTCATCGCCCAGAAGAACCCCGACCTCAAGGGCAAGCTCGGTTTCTTCCCCATACCGGGCAAGACCGCCGACCGCCCCGGCGCCGTCTTCACCGGTGGCTCCGACCTGGTCGTGCCCGCCGTCGCCCGGCACCAGGAGGAGGCCTACACCTTCATCGAGGAGCTCACCGGCGACGCGTGGCAGACGAAGCTCGCCCTCGCCATGAGCTACGTCCCCAACAAGACCACGCTCGCCAACGCCGTGGCCTCCGACCCCGGCGCGGCGGCCATGGCGGTCGGCGCCGCCCACGGACGCGCCACCCCCCACACGCCCCAGTGGGCCGCCGTCGAGGCCAAGAACCCGATCAAGGACTACATGACGGCCGTCCTCACCGGCCGCGACCCGAAGGCCGAGGCCGCCAAGGCGTCCCGGTCCCTCACCACCACCCTGAACAGCGGCTCCTGACGGATGACCAGTCCCGTCCTCCGGCGAGCGGGGCGCACCCGCCGCCCCCTCGCCCCCGGCCCGTACCTGCTGATCGCCCCCGCCGTCCTGGGGATGCTCTACCTCCTGCTCTACCCCTTCGGCCGGGCCCTGCTCATCTCCTTCCAGGACTTCGGACTGCGCGAACTCATCCGCGGCGACGCCGAGTTCGTCGGGCTGCGGAACTACCGGACCCTGCTGTCCGACCCGGTCTTCTGGGACGTCGTCCGCCGCACGTTCCTCTTCATGGCCGTCAACGTCGCCGCCATCATGGTCCTGTCGACCCTGGTCGCCCTGATGACCGAACGCCTCGGCCGGATCGGCAGGGCCGTCGTCCTCAGCTCGCTGGTGCTGGTGTGGGCGGTGCCCGTCGTGGCCGCCACCACCGTCTTCCAGTGGCTGTTCCACTCCGAGTTCGGCATCGTCAACGAGACCCTCACCGACCTCGGCCTCCGCTCCTTCGAGGGCTACGCCTGGTTCGCCGACGGCCGCGCCGCCTTCACCATCCTCGTCGTCCTCGTCGTCTGGCAGTCGGTGCCGTTCGCCGCCCTCACCCTCTACTCGGCGCTCACCACCGTCCCCGGGGAGCTCTACGAGTCGGCCCGGCTCGACGGCGCCGGCGGCCTGCGGATCTTCCGCTCGGTCACCTTCCCCCTCGTCCGGCCGATCTTCATGCTCGTGCTCTCCCTCGAAGTGATCTGGACCTTCAAGGCCTTCGTCCAGATCTGGGTGATGACCCGCGGCGGCCCGGGCGACGCGACGACGATCCTGCCCGTGTACGCCGTGCAGACCGCGCTCGCCCACCAGCGCTACGACCTCGGCTCCGCCGCCTCCATGATCACGCTCCTGCTCATGAGCGGCGTCCTCGCCCTCTCCTTCCGCCGACTGTTCCGCCAGGAGGGGGAGCATCCGTGACCACCACCCGCAGGGCCGCCCCCGGGCGCGCCCTTCGCAGGACCCCGCTGTACGCGGCGGCCGTCCTGACCGTGACGCTCTGCCTCTTCCCCGTCTACTGGATGGTCGCGACCGCCTTCAAGCCGTCCCGCGACATCCAGTCGTACGAGCCCGGCCTGATCCCCGCGGAGTGGACCCTCGACCACTTCCGCACCGCCGTACAGGCCGACGGCTTCGCCCTCTTCTGGCGCAACAGCGTCCTGGTGACCCTCGGCGCCGTGCTCCTCGCGCTGGTCGTCGCGCTCGGCGCCGCGTACGCCGTCGCCCGACTGCGCTGGCGGGGCCGCCGCCCGTTCGTGCTGGCCGTGTTCATCGCCCAGATGGCGCCGTGGGAGTCCCTCGTCATCCCGGTCTACATCATCTCGCGCGACACGAACATGCTCGACCGGCTGCCCACCCTCACCCTCGTCTACTTCATGATCACTCTGCCGTTCACGGTGGTCGTGCTCCGCGGCTTCATCGCCGGCATCCCGCCCGAACTGGAGGAGGCGGCCCAGGTCGACGGCTGCACCCGCGTCGGCGCCTTCCGCCGGATCGCCTTCCCCCTGCTCGCGCCGGGCCTGATGGCCACCTCGCTCTTCGGCTTCATCACCGCCTGGAACGAGTTCACCTACGCCAACTTCCTCATCATCAAGCAACAGGACAGCCGCACCCTGCCCGTCTGGCTCTCCTCCTTCCAGACCACCTTCGGCACCGACTGGGGAGCGACCATGGCCGCCTCCACCCTCTTCGCCCTGCCCGCCCTGATCGTCTTCCTCGCCCTCCAGCGCCATGTGACCTCGGGCCTCACCGCCGGAGGCGTCAAGGGCTGACCGGGCCGACACGACACGACCACCCCGCCGCTTCCGCGCCGCGCCCCCGCAGAACACCGGAGACGAACCCCGTGGACCTGCCCCGCCCCGCCCGCCCCCGCCCCGAGCTCGCCCTCGTCCCCCGCCCCGGCCGGCTCTCCCCCCGGCCCGGCCGCTTCCGCCTCGACGCCGGCACCCGCCTGCGCGTCGCCCCGGGCGCCGAGCGGGCCGCCGACCTCCTGCGCGACTATCTGGCACCCGCCACCGGGCTGCGCCCGGAGCACGCCGAGGACGGCACCTTCGTCCTCGCCCTCGACCCCGCGCTCACCGGCCTCGGAGAGGAGGGGTACGGACTCACCGTCGCCGCCCACGGCGCACTGCTGCGCGCCGCCCGCCCCGCCGGCCTGCTGCGCGGCGTCCAGACGGTGCGCCAGCTCCTGCCGTACGAGGCCCTCGCCGGCCGGCCCGCGCGCGAGGTCGAGCTGCCCGGCGTCGAGATCACCGACGTGCCGGCGCACCGCTGGCGCGGCATGCTCCTCGACGTCGCCCGGCACTTCCAGCCCGTGGACTACCTCCACCGCTTCGTCGACCTCCTCGCCCTGCACAAACTGAACGTGCTCCAGCTGCACCTCACCGACGACCAGGGCTGGCGGATGCCGGTGGCCGCCTACCCGCTGCTCACCGAAGTCGGCGGCCGGCGCGCCCAGTCGATGGTCGGCCCGGCCGGCAGCGACCGCTTCGACGGCCGCCCGCACGCGGGCTCCTACACCCGCGCCGAACTCGCGGGCCTCGTCGCGCACGCGGCCGCCCGGGGCGTCACGGTCGTCCCGGAGATCGGCGTGCCCGGCCACGTCCGGTCCGCGCTCGCCGCCTACCCCGCGCTCGGCAACCACCCCGAACGGCGCCTCGACGTCTGGACCCACTGGGGCGTCTGCGCCAACGTGCTCGGCGTCGGCGACCACGTCCTCGACTTCTTCCGCACCGTCCTCGACGAGACGATGGACCTCTTCCCCTCCCCGTACGTCCACATCGGCGGCGACGAGGTCCCCACCGCCGAATGGGAGTCGAGCCCCGCGGCGATCGCCCGCGCCGCACGGGAGGGACTGCCCGGCCCCCGGCACCTGCACGGCTGGTTCCTGGAGAGGACGGCCGACCACGTCCTGCGGGCCGGCAGGCGCCCCGTCGTCTGGGCCGAGGACGGCGCCGCACTGCCCCGGGACTGCACGGTCATGAGCTGGCGCACCCCGGAGCACGCCTGGGCGGCGGCGCACCGGGGGCACGACGTCATCCACGCCGACCACCGCCGCGTCTACCTCGACTACGCCCGGGGCCCCGGTCCCGCCGAGCCCCCCGCCCAGCCGGGCCACAGCCTCGACCTGCGGACCGTGTACGACCTCGACCTGCTGCCGCCCCCCGGCGCGCCGGAACCCGCCGGGAAGGTCCTCGGCGCGCAGGCGCAGCTGTGGACCGAGTTCGTCCCCACACCCGACCACATCGAGTACCTCACCTACCCCCGCCTGTGCGCCCTCGCCGAGCGGGTGTGGAGCCCGGACCACGACTGGACCGACTTCCGCGCCCGGCTCGACGGGCACCGCGCCCGGCTCACCGCGCTCGGCGTCCCGCACGACGCCCTCCGGGACCGGACGGCGCCCGCCCCCGCGTGACGCGTGCGCGCACCACCCCACGAACCCTCCCGCCGGCCGGCGGGAGCGAACGGAAGGAAACCGCCGGATGAGTACCCCCACCACCAGCCGCGGCACCCGGGCGGCCCTCGCGCTGACCGCGGTCGTCGGCAGCGCCGCCCTGGCCGCCCTGCCCCTCACCCCCGCGTCCGCCGCCCCCGGCGACGGCCTCGCCGTCCAGTACCGCACCAGCGCCTCCGGCGCCACCGCCGACCAGAGCGAGCCCTGGCTCAAGGTCCGCAACACCGGCAGCACCGCCGTGGACCTGAGCCAGGTCAAGGTCCGCTACTACTTCAAGGCCGACTCCCCGACCGCCACGTACCGCTTCGCCTGCTCCTGGGCCGTCAAGGGCTGCTCGGTGATCACCGGCACCTTCGGCACCCCGGCCCGCCCCACCGCGACCGCCGACCGTTACCTGGAGATCGGCTTCACCCCCGCGGCCGGCACCCTCGCCCCCGGCGCCGACACCGGCGACATGCAGCTGCGCTTCCACCGGACGGACTGGCAGACCCTGACCCAGGGCGACGACTACTCCTTCGGCGGCGCCCAGACCTCGTACGCCGACTGGGCCCGGGTCACCGCCCGGATCGCCGGGACCACCGTCTGGGGCACCGCCCCGACCGGCGACGAACCCACCGACCCGCCCACCCCGACGGACCCGCCCACCGACCCGCCGGCCGGCGGGGCGACCCTCTTCGACGACTTCTCCTACACCTCCCACACCGACCCGGCCCTCGCCTCCCACGGCTGGAGCGTCCGCTCCAACTCCGGCGGACCCGGCGTCCCCGGCGCCACCTGGGACCCCTCCAAGGTCACCTTCGCCACGCAGAACGGCACCACGGTGATGAACCTGGAGACCTCCAGCGCGGGCACCGGCGCCACCACCACCCACACCGAAGTCCTCACCAAGGCCACCAAGTTCAGGAACGGCACCTACGCGGCCCGGGTGAAGTTCTCCGACGCGCCGAAGTACGGCCCGGACGGCGACCGCGTCGTCCAGACCTTCTTCACCATCAACGACCTCAAGGCCCCGATGGCCGACGACTACGCCGAGTACGACTTCGAGTACCTGCCCAACGGCGGCTGGGGCGAGCCCGCCCACATCCTCTACACGACCTCCTGGGAGACCTACAACCCCGACCCCTGGCAGGCCGTCAACCAGCACAGCGAGAGCCGCACCAGCTTCGCCGGCTGGCACGACCTCGTCGTCACCATCGACAACAGCCGGATCACCTACTACGTCGACGGTGCCGTCTTCGGCACCCACGACGCCGCCTACCTCCCCGAGCGGCCCATGTCCATCAACTTCAACCAGTGGCTGATCGACCTCAATGGCCAGCCCTCGACCGCCCCGCGCGCCTACGACCAGCAGGTCGACTACGTCCTGCACGTCAAGGACCAGGTCCTCACCCCGGCCCAGGTGACGGCCAGGCTCGCCGCCCTGCGCGCCGCCGGCACCACCTTCGTCGACGAGGTCCCCGCCTCCTGACCCACGCACGACGGAGGGGCGGGATCCGCCGCACCGGATCCCGCCCCGCCCGCACGGTGGCTAGGGTGGCGGGGACGGGGGAGGGGGAGAGCCCGATGGGACGGAACCACGCGGGACCGGGGAGGGCGGTGCTGCCCGGGCCGGTGCGGGGACGGCTGGGGGCCGTGGCGGGGCTCGCCGCGACGGCGGTGGCCGTGCTCGGGGCGTGGTACGGAGGCACGGGCGGGCCCGGCGGGGTCGACGTCCGGGTCCGGAGCCTGCTGGGGGACCCCGGGCCGTCGTGGCGGGAGTTGGCCGAGGGCGCGGACTTCCTGGGGGAGCCCGTGGGGGCGGCGGCCCTGGTCGCGGTCGGGGTGCTCGGGTGCCTGGCGGCGCGGTGGCCCCGCGCGGCCGTGCTCCTCGTGGGCGGGGTCTGCGCGTCCGTGGCCGCGACGACCCTGCTCAAACCCGTCGTGGGGCGGACCATCCACGGCGGGTACCTCGCCTTCCCGAGCGGGCACACCGCCTTCCTCACCGCGTTCGCGCTGGTCGTGGCACTGGTGGCGAGCGGCAGGCTCGGCCTCGGCCGGACGGCCGGCCTGTCGCTCGTCCTCGCCGCCGGGGCGGCGGGCGGGGCCGTCATGGGCTGGGCCCAGGTCGTGCTGGACGCGCACTATCCGACCGACGTCCTCGGCGGCTGGTGCACCGCGTTCGCGGTCGTCCCGGTGGTCGCCCGGTCGATCGACCGCCTCGCCGGCACCCCTGACGCACAAGTCGACTGACGTTCTGTCAGGTCATGCCAGGCGGCGGAAGACCGGTTTCACCGGCCGGCCCGTCAGCCACGGCGTCGGATCGCCCGCGTCCAGTGCCTTCCGGTACACCGCGCACGCCCGCGCCACCACCTCGACGGTGTGGTCGACGTCGGCGTCGTCGAGGGCGCCGCTCACCACGAAGGACGGGGCCAGCACGCCGCCCGCCAGGAGCCGGTGCAGGAACAGGGTCCGGTACTCCTGGGACGGCCGCCCGTCCCCGTCGAGCGTGGCGAAGACCAGGTTGCTGGGCCGGCCCCGTACGACGACGTGGTCCGCGACGCCCGCGGCCGCCGCGGCCTCGCGGACCCCGGCGGCGAGCCGCTCGCCG
The DNA here is from genome assembly GCF_014649855.1 of Streptomyces roseolus. GTDB lineage: Bacteria > Actinomycetota > Actinomycetes > Streptomycetales > Streptomycetaceae > Streptomyces > Streptomyces roseolus. The sequence goes on from NZ_BMTV01000036.1 coordinate 23,460, forward strand.
AGGGCGTGCAGCCGGGCGGTGACGCCCTCCTCCGTGTAGGTGCGCTGCACGGCCATCGCGGCGGCCAGCGCGTGCGTCTCCGCGCCGTGCGTGGTGGACAGCAGGAAGACCCGCTCACCGGAGTGCCGCAGACCGCCCCGCTCCATCAGCTCCCGGCGGCCGGCGAGCGCCGAGACGGCGAAGCCGTTGCCGAGCGCCTTGCCGAAGGTGGACAGGTCGGGGACGACGCCGTACAGACCCTGGGCGCCCGCCTCCGACCAGCGGAAACCGGTGATCATCTCGTCGAAGACCAGCACGCACCCATGCCGGTCGGCCAGGGCGCGCAGACCGGCGAGGTAGCCGGGCGGCGGTTCGGTCTGGGTGGCGGGTTCGAGGACCAGACAGGCGACCTCGCCCTCGTACCGGACGAGCAGTTCCTCCGTGGCGGCCAGGTCGCCGTACGGGAAGCGCACGGTGAGGTCGGTGGTCGCGGCGGGAACGCCCGCCGCCATGGGAGTGGTGCCGATGAACCAGTCGTCGACCGAGAAGAAGGGGTGGTCGGCGCAGACGGCCACCCGGGCGCGGCCGGTGGCGGCGCGGGCCAGGCGGACCGCGGCCGTGGTGGCGTCCGAGCCGTTCTTCGCGAACTTCACCATGTCCGCCGTCGGCACGGTGGCCAGGAACCGTTCCGCCGCCTCGATCTCCACGACGGACGGCCGGACGAAGTTGCCGCCGCGCTCCAGCTCCCGCCGCACCGCCTCGACCACGCGCGGATGGGCGTGGCCGAGGCTGACCGACCGCAGTCCTGAGCCGTACTCGACGTACCGGTTGCCGTCGACGTCCCAGACGTGGGCGCCGCGACCGTGGCTGATGACCGGCGCCAGGTCCTCCGGGTACTGGTCGTCGCCCTTGGCGTAGGTGTGCGCGCCGCCCGGGACCAGGGCGTGCAGGCGTTCGTTGGCCGCCCGCGACCGGGGGAGCGCGAACTCTTCGGTTTCCACCGGCCGCCTCACCTCCCCAGCCGCTTCAGGACGTCGGAGAGCGCCGGGGCCTCCCGGTCGCGCCGGGACACCGAGGTGACCGGCAGCGGCCAGGGGATGCCGAGCTCCGGGTCGTCGAAGGCGATCGTCACGTCCTCGGCGGGGTCGTGCGGGCGGTCGATCCGGTAGGAGACGTCCGCGGGCCCGGTCAGCGCCTGGAAGCCGTGCGCGCAGCCGGCGGGGACGTACAGGGTCGCCTGCGTCTCGCCGGACAGCTCGACACAGAGCCGGCCGAGGTACGTCGGCGAGTCCGGCCGCAGGTCGACGACGACGTCGAGGATCCTGCCGTACGAGCACCGCACCAGCTTCGCCTCGCCGGCGCCCGAGCGCAGGTGCATCCCGCGCACCACGCCCCGGACCGAACGGGACAGGCTGTCCTGGACGAAGGCGTCCGGGTCGATCCCCGCCGAGCGGACGACCTCGGCGTCGAAGGTGCGGCAGAAGGAGCCGCGCGCGTCGGTGTGCGGCGTCGGCTCGAAGAGGCGGGCGCCGGCGATCTCCGGGACGTGGGTCGTTTTCATCGTGCCTTCCGGGACGTGGGGACGGGGGCGGGGAACAGGGACGAGGACAACGCGGCGAAGTGGGCGTCGAGCCGGCGCGCGGTGACGCCGTTCCGTTCGGCGAGGACGCGGCGCACCTCGGCCGCGTGCTCCTCCAGCGCGTGGAACCGGTCGAGCAGCCGGCCGGCGTCGACCTCGCGCGCCGGGTGCCGGTACGCCCCGAGGCCCATGTCCTCCATCAGCGCGTCGCTCTTCGCGGCGTAGCTGAGCGCGAGCGTCGGCGTTCCGGTCCGCAGCGCGCACACCAGGTTGTGGTAACGCGTCGCGACCACCGCCTCGGCCGCCGCCGTCTCCGCCATCAGCTCCGTGAGCGAGGCCGCCTCCGCGGCGGTGACCAGCGGCGAGTCGACCGCGTCGAGGATCGCGGCGACCACCCTCGCGTCGCCGGCGTCGCCGGTGAGGAGCCGCACCCGACGCCCCTCCTCCGCCAGGGCGCGGACGAAGCGGGTCGTCCCCTCCACGTAACGGCGGTGGATCTCCCCGGCCCTGGCCCGGTCGTCGTTGCCGCCGTGGAAGTCCATGACGCCGACGCACACCGGTCCCGGCGGTGCGCCCGGGGGCGGCGCCGGCAGGGCGAACGCGAGGTCGGGGTGGACCGCGTCGCCGGTGGTGTCCACGCCCATCGCCCGCATCGCGTCCCGGGACAGCCCGTCCCGGTAGGAGCGGTACGCGGCCAGCCGGGCCGACCAGCGGACCAGGACGCGGGTCGGCCGCTCGGCGACCGCGTCCGCGCCCACCCCGACCAGGGCGACGGGGGTCCGAAGGAGCCGGCCGCTCGCGCAGAGCAGGAAGAGGGAGTACGGGAAGCCCCACGGCCGCAGCGGCAGCGTGGCCTCCAGGACGCCCATGCCCGGCACGATGACCAGGTCGTGCCGGCGCACCCAGGCGGCGGTGCGGACGGCGTCGACGAGCTTGCCCAGCGCCTTCCCGGCGACCGCGCCCGCCCGCGACGCGGTCCGGTACTCGCCCCGGTACCAGTGCAGCCGGGTCGCCGGGATGCCGAACCGGGCCGTGACGGCCTCCGGGCCGCCGCACAGCGCGTCGACGACCGCCGTCGGGTGCGCGGCGCGCAGGTACCGGAGGACGGCGTCGAGCGAGCCGTCGTTGCCGAGATTGCCGGAGCCGAGCAGTCCGAACACGCCGACGCGTACGGGGGTCACCGCCGCCTTCCCTCGCGGCCGGCGACCAGCGCGTCGACCGAGACGGTCAGCTGCGCCGGGTCGACCGGGGCGCGGTCCTCCACCCGCTCGCCGGCGCCCGGCCGGGCCCGGCTCGCCGCCCAGTCCGCCAGGTGCCGGTAGCAGGCGCGCCGGTCCGCGGAGGAGAGCGGGGCCCGCCGGATCGCCGCGACGAACCCCCACACGTACTCGGCGAGCAGCCGCGGCGTCGGGTGCAGCGGGCCCGCCCGGCGCGGGTCCAGGTTGACGCAGCGGGCCCGCTTGGAGGGGTTCGCCCGCTCGGCGCGGGTGGGGTGGTCGCGGCGGAAGTACAGCAGCTCCGGCACCTGGTGGAAGGGGCCGTTGAGGCCGATCTCGGCGACGAAGGTGCGGTCCGCGTGGTGGTAGCTGTCGTGCGGCCGCACCCGGCGGAGCACGTCGGCGCGGATCACGCCGTAGAAGTCGTCGCCACCCGGCTCGAACAGCATGCTGCGGAAGCGTTCGGGGGCGTGCGGGGAGGCGGTGGCCAGACCGTACGCGTACGGCACCTTCACCCGGCCGTCGCCGTCGATGACGGCCTGGTCGGCGTGGGCGAGGATCACCTCCGGCCGCTCGTCCAGGGCCTCCACGCAGCGCCGCAGCAGGTCCCTGGCGTACAGGTCGTCGTGCGAGGCCCACTTGAACAGTTCGCCGCGGCACTCGGTGAAGACGTGGTTGTGGTTCGGCGCCGCACCGATGTTCCGGGCGAGCCGGAGGTAGCGGATCCGCGGATCGCGCGCGGCGTAGTCGCGGCAGATCTCCTCGGTCCCGTCGGTCGACGCGTTGTCGGAGACCACCAGCTCGAAGTCCCCGTACGTCTGCCCGAGAAGGGCGTCGAAGGACTCGGCGAGGTACTCCTCGCCGTTGTACACGGGCAGGCCGATGCTGAGCCGGGGAACGGCGGTCATGAGGTCCTCACTTCACGGATCGGTTTCTGGTCGTGCTCACGCAGGGCGGACCGCAGCTGGAGCCACCACACGGCCGAGCCGGCGAGGGTCGCCGCGGCGACGCCCCAGGCCGAGCCGACCGCGCCGCCCGCCACCGCGCCGCCGAGCCCGCCGGCGGCGTAGCAGGAGGAGGCGAAGAGCTGGGCGCGCAGACCGCGCCGGGCCGCGCCGAGCGCGCGCAGCCCGGCGGCCGCGCCGGTGCCGAGGCCGGCGCCCGCGACCCCGAGGGCGGCCGGGACGACGAGCGGCGCGGCCGAGTGCCAGACGTCGCCGAGCACCAGCGCGCCCGCCCGGTCCGGCACCAGGAGCAGCGCCGCGCCCCACAGCAGCGCCGCGCCCGCCTGCCCGCCGCCGAGCAGCAGGCAGAACCGGCCGAGCCGGTGCGGCGTCCGGTCGAGGACCCGCGCCGCCTCCGCGACCGTGACGAGCGACAGGCCCATCAGCACGGCGAGGAACGGCCCCAGGAGCAGCTCGGCGCCCCGGACCGCGCCCACCGCGCCCGCCCCGGCGAGCGCGCCGAGCCCGTACGCCCGCAGCTGGCCCGCGCCGCTGAGGCTGACGTTCTCGACGAGGTACCGGCCGCCGAGGTCGCTCTGCTCGCGCAGCCAGCCGCGCACCGCGCCCGGCCGGGGCCGCACGCCGGACTGGAGGCAGCCGTACGCCGCGGCGACGGCGGCCGACCCGCCCCAGGCCAGCAGGAAGGCGGCCACGCCGCCCACCCGGGCCGCCACCACCAGGGCGGGGACGAGCGCGACGCCCCACACCACGTCGTTGACGAAGGCCTTGCGGCCCTGGCCGGCGGCGAAGAACGCGAACCGCCAGGCGTCCTGGAGCAGCAGCGCGGGCAGCACGACCCCCAGGCACGCGAACGCCGCGCCCGTGCCGCCGCCCAGGGCGAGCCCGACCGCCAGGCACACCGCGCCGACAGCGGCGCCGACGCCCAGCGCGGCGCCCGACGAACGGGCCGCGGCGGCCCGCCAGGACGCCGCCGGCACCGCGCTGAAGCGCACCACCAGCGGATCGGTGGCGATGCCCCGGGAGACGTTGAGGACCACGCCGTACGTCACCCACGCCAGGCTGAACACGCCGAAGGCGGCGAGGCCGAGCGAGCGGGCCACGTAGACGCCCACCGCGAAGTTGGTCATGCTGGAGGCCGCCTGGTCGGCGAGGCCCCAGGACAGCCGGCCGGCGAGCGCCCGCCGGCCGGAGCGCCCCGCCGGGGCCGCCTCCGCCGCCTTCCCCTCCTCGGTGGTCACCGGCCTCACGCCTTGATCAGCCCGGCGTCGCGCAGCGCCTCGGCCGCGGTGGCGACGGTGTCGAAGGGCAGCCCGGACCGCTCGGCCACGTCCAGCAGGCTCGGTCCGCCGTCGGAGAGGCTGAGCACCCACAACATCGCGAGCTGCGCCTCCTTGGCGTCGCTGCGCCCGCCGAGCGAGTCGTACAGCCCGCGCCTGCCGAGCTGCGGTTCGCCGTACGGGCTGAGGTTGACGTACCGCCGGTTGCGGTCGAGCACCGCGAACGCCTCCCGGCAGACCGCGAGGGTGTCCTCCATGGCCTCCGGGGAGACGAAGTCCGGGTCGTCCGCCGAGGTGTGGTACTCGGGATAGCCGCCGTACGGCGTCCGGCTGAGCGAGCCGACCCCGAGGTCGAAGCCGGGGGAGCAGTACTGCCGCTCGTCGTAGCCGTACGGCGCGAAGTCGACGATCCCGTGCGGGCGTCCGGACGTCTCCAGGACGTGCCGGAGCACCCGGTCGATCTCCGCGTCGCCGCGCCTGCTCCGCTTGTACGTGAGCCGGCCCCGGTCGCCCGCGCAGGCCAGCACGAGGCCGTGCTTCACCCGCTCGATCCGCTCCGCGTTGCGGGCCAGCCAGGTGATGGCGCCGATGGTGCCGGGCGCGAAGACGAACCGGTACGTGTAGTGCGGCGTCCCCTCCGCGAGCGCCCGGGCGAGGAAGACCGCCACGGCGATCCCGGCCAGGTTGTCGTTGGCGAGCGCCGGGTGGCAGACGTGACTGGAGACGATCACCTCGTCGGCGACCCGGCCGGGGACCACGTGCTCGGCGTAGGTGAGGTGCCCGTCGGCGAGCGTGGAGTCGATCCGCACCTCGTACGGGCCGTCCGGCAGGGCGTCCAGGGTGTTCTGGGACAGGCAGAAGCCCCACTCCGGCGTGTAGTAGCTGGTCCGGTACGGCACCAGGTCCGGCTGGTCCGGCAGGGTGTGCAGATGGCCGCGGAGCTCGGACAGCGGCATCGTCGCCGCGACCGGCACGCTGTAGCCGAGCACGTGGAGGCTGGACGCGGCGAAGTCGACGACCCGCCGGCCGGTGGCGTCGGCCACGTACGCGTCCCTGATGTTCCACTCCTGCGGCACCGTCCAGTCGAGCACCCGCGTCCCGGTCGGCACCTCGTGCACCCGCAGCGGGACGTACTCGCCCACGACGTCCAGGGTGGCGCGCACCCCGTCGCCGGTGATGCTCCGGCACAGCGGGTACAGCCGCTCCACCAGGGCGTGCATCTCCTCGCCCGGCGTCGTCATCGACGTCGCAGGGTGTCGTCGACGGCCCCGGCCTCGGCGGAGGCGCGCAGCACCGCGAGCCGGGTGAAGCGCCGCTCGAAGGCCTCGCGGCCCAGGCCGTGTGCGCGGTAGGCGTCGGCGAGTTCGAGCGCGCCGCGCTTCACCGACCACGCGCAGTCGAAGCCGGGGACGGCCGCCCGGAAGCGGGAGAAGTCCACCCGGTACGAGCGCGGGTCGGCGCCGGTCTCCCCGGTGATCACCACCTTCGAGCCCTCCACCGCCTCGGCGACCTGCTCGGCGATCTCGGCGACCGTCACGTTGTTGCCCTCGCCGCCGATGTTGAACGCCCGGTCGTGCACGGCTTCCCGGGGGGCCGTCAGGGCCGCCGCGAACGCGCGGGCGATGTCCTCGGCGTGCACCAGCGGACGCCACGGGGTGCCGTCGGAGAGCACCAGGACCTCGCCGGACAGCAGCGCGTGCCCCACCAGGTTGTTCAGGACGATGTCGGCGCGCAGCCGGGGCGAGAAGCCGAAGGCGGTGGCGTTGCGCAGGTACACCGGGCTGAAGTCGCCGTCCGCGAGCGCGTGCAGGTCGTCCTCGACGCGCACCTTGGACTCCGCGTACGGCGTCACCGGGCGCAGCGGCGCGTCCTCGCCGACCAGTCCGTCGCCGCCGGCCGCGCCGTACACCGAGCACGTCGACGCGTACAGGAAGCGCCGCACGCCGGCGTCGCGGGCCAGCCGGGCGAGGCGCACCGAGGCGTGGTGGTTGATGTCGTAGGTGAGCTCCGGCGCCAGCGAGCCGAGCGGGTCGTTGGAGAGCGCGGCCAGGTGGATCACCGCGTCCACCCCGGCCACGTGCTCGGCCGTGACGTCGCGCAGGTCCACCCGGTGCCCGGGCGGGTCCGCGGGCGCCGGGCCCAGGACGCAGTCGGCGAAGAGGCCGGCGTCCAGGCCGACGACCTCGTGCCCGGCGGCCGCCAGGACCGGGGCCATCACGGTGCCCAGGTAGCCCTGGTGTCCGGTCAGCAGTACGCGCACGATTCATTCCCCCAGGTCGAGAGTGAGTTTGGTGACGTCGAAGGCCTCCGCGTAGCGCGCGTGGCATTCGATGCCGCGGATCCGGGCCAGGCCGAGGAAGGCCTCCCGGTCGTACCAGGGCCGGTGCCCCTGCGAGGGGTAGTGCTCCTGCAGCAGCCGCACCTTCTCCTCGGCGGTCCCCGCCGTCAGCGGCTGGTACGCCGTCGGGCGGCCGAGGTCGGCGTCCCACTTGACGATCTCGTAGCCGAGCACGAGGTGGTCGCGGAACGCGGTGGGCACCAGCCGGGCCAGGCCCCGGTGGTCCTGGTGCGCGTCGGCGGTCCGCGGGGCGAGGACGACGTCCGGCTCCGTCCCCGCCCGCAGCTCCTCCACCGCCGCCTTGGCCTCGTCCCAGTGGGCGGGCAGCCGGCCGTCCGGCAGCTTCAGCACGGTCAGCCGCAGGTCGGCGTCCGGGCAGAAGGCGGCGAGCGCGGCCCGCTCCTCCGCCTCCCGCTCACCGCCTCCGCCGGTCAGCACCAGCGCGTCGACGCGGACGCCCGGCCGGGCCCGGCAGACCGTCAGCAGCGTGCCGCCCGCGCCGATCGCGATGTCGTCGCAGTGCGCGCCGACCGCGGCGACCCGCTCCACGGGCCCGGCCCCCAGCCGGATCACGCCCGCGCTCCCACGCGGTCCCGCTCCCACACGGCCCACGGCCGGTCGCCCCGGGCGTAGGCCTCGTCGAGCGCCGCCCGCTCCTTCACCGTGTCCGTCGGCTTCCAGAACCCGCGGTGCCGGTGGGCGACGAGCCGGCCCTCCTTGGCCAGGCCGGCGCAGCCGTCGGCGACCAGGTCCCCGCCCTCCGGTATGTGGTCGAAGACCTCCTGCCGGAGCACGAAGTAGCCGCCGTTCTCCCACAGCGGCAGCTCGCTCACCGGGGTGATGCCCCCGACCAGGCCGTCCTCGCCCAGGTCCACGCAGTGGAACGACGACTGCGGCGGCACCACCATCATCGACGCGCCGGCGTCCCGCCGCGCGAAGCGGTCGATCATCTCCGGCAGCGGGGCGTCGGTGAGCACGTCCGCGTAGTTGGCGAGGAACATCTCGTCGCCGTCCAGGTGGTGGCGGACCCGGCGCAGCCGCTCGCCGATCGGCGACTCGATGCCGGTCTGCGCGAAGGTGATCGTCCAGTCGGCGATGTCGGTGGTGAGCAGCTCGGTCCGGCCGCCCCGCAGCACGAAGTCGTTGGAGGTCGTCTCCTCGTAGCTGAGGAAGAACTCCTTGATGTGGTGCGCGCCGTAGCCGAGGCACAGGATGAACTCGGTGTGCCCGTAGTACGCGTAGTACCGCATGACGTGCCAGATCAGCGGCCGGGGGCCGACCATCGCCATCGGCTTGGGCACGTCGTCGGAGGCCCCGGCGCGCATGCGCAGCCCGTAACCGCCGCAGAACAGGACGACCTTCATCGCGTCACCTCGACGATGCTCAGTTCCGGGATGGGGAAGACCAGCCGGCCGCCCCACTCGTGCACGTAGGACAGCTGCTCGACCAGCTCGTCCCGCAGGTTCCACGGGAGGACGAGCACGTAGTCCGGCCGGTCGGCGGCGATCCGCTCGGGCGGCAGGACCGGGATCCGGGTGCCCGGGGTGAACCTGCCGTGCTTGTAGGGGTTGCGGTCGACCGTGTACGGGAGCAGGTCAGGCCGGATGCCGCAGTGGTTGAGCAGCGTGTTGCCCTTGCCGGGGGCGCCGTAGCCGACGACCGTCTCGCCCCGCTCGGCCGCCTCGATCAGGAACCGCAGCAGGTCCCTGCGCACCTTCGCCACCCGCTCGGAGAACCGCGCGTACCCGGACAGCTCGTGGAGCCCGGCGGCCTTCTCCCGGTCGAGGACCTCCGCCACCCGGTCGCCCGGCTCGCCGGCCGCCTCCGCCGGGCGGGCCCACAGCCGGACCGAGCCGCCGTGCGTGGGCAGCAGCTCGACGTCCACCAGCGTCAGGCCGCCGCTCGCGAGCGCCCGGGCCGCCGACTCCACCGTGTAGTACTGGAAGTGCTCGTGGTAGATCGTGTCGTACTGGTTCTCCTCGATCAGGGTCAGCAGGTGCTGCACCTCGATCGACACCCAGCCGTCGTCGGCGACCAGCGCCCGCAGCCCCTCGGTGAACCCGACGACGTCCGGGATGTGCGCGTACACGTTGTTCGCCACGACCAGGTCCGCCGGCCCGTGCTCGGCGCGCACCGCCGCACCGGTGCCCGGCGACAGGAACTCCGTGAGCGTCGGCACGCCCGCCTCCCGCGCCGCCGCGCCCACGTTCACCGACGGTTCGATGCCGAGGCAGCGGATCCCCCGCTCCACCACGTGCTTCAGCAGGTACCCGTCGTTGCTCGCCACCTCGACGACGAACGCGTCCGGGCCGAGCCCGAGCCGCTCCACCGCGCCCGCCACGAAGGTCCGCGCGTGCTCCACCCAGGACGTCGAGTACGAGGAGAAGTACGCGTACTCCGTGAACGTCTCCTCCGGCGTGATCAGCGGCGGGAGCTGCGCGAGCCGGCACTCGGCGCACACCCGCAGGTGCAGCGGGTACGCGGGCTCCGGCAGGTCCAGCCGGTCCGCGGCGAGAAAGCTCTCGCACGGCGGGGTCGCCCCCAGGTCGACGACGCTCACCAGCGCCGCCGAGCCGCAGAGTCGGCATCGTGTCATCAACTGCCCCCCATCGATTCCGTCCGCCCCGCGATCGCGGCGCGGTACTCCTCCACCAGGCGCTCCAGACCGACCGCCGGGCTGAAGAACCGCTCGTAGCGGCGCCGGGCCGCCCGGCCCATCTCCGCGTTGCGTCCGGCGTCGGCGGCGATCCGGCGCACCAGGGACGCCAGCGAGCCGGCGTCGCCCGGGCGGTGCAGCAGCCCGGTCACCCCGTCCTCGACGAGCTCCGAGAGCCCGCCGTGGCCGGCGGCCACCACCGGCACCCCGGCCGCCATCGCCTCCGCCGCCACCAGGCCGAAGGTCTCCCGGGCCTCCGACGGCGCCACCACCGCCACCGCGGCGGCCACCGCCTCCCGGACCCGCGCCGGGTCGTACAGGCCGACGAACCGCACGTCCTCCCGGCCCTCCGCCCAGGCCGCCACCTCCCGGTCCAGCGGCCCCGCCCCGGCGATCACCAGCGGCACGCCCACCCCGCCGTCCGCCGCCAGTTCCTCCCACGCGGCCATCAGGAGCCGTACCCCCTTGGCCTCGGTCAGCCGGCCGAGGAACAGCACGTGCCGGCCGGGGCCCGTGCGGACCGTGCCCGGGTCCGGCACGAAGTTGTGCTTCACCACCATCCGTTCGGCCGGCATGCCGGACCGCACCAGCACCTCCCGCTGCGCCGCCGAGATGCACAGGAAGCGCTCCACACCGGACCACCAGCGGCGCCGGTTGACCGCCAGACCGACCGCGAGCGGCACCGTCGCCAGGCGCGAGTCCCGGTAGCAGCCGTGCCGGACGGCGGCCAGCGGCACCGTCGGTCCCACGCAGTCGCCGCACGCCCGCCCGTCCCGGTGCAGGGTGCCCGGCGGGCACACCTGCGTGTAGTTGTGCAGCGTGGCGACCACCGGCACGCCGGCGTCGGCGCAGGCGGCGAGGACCGACGGCGACAGCAGCGGGAAGACGTTGTGGACGTGCACCACCTCCGGCCGCTCGGCGCGCAGCCGCGCCGCCAGCTCCCTGCGCGCCGCCGGGTTCCACGGCACGAGGAGCGGCACCGCCGCCTTCCCGAGCGGCGACCGGGAGCCGATCGAGTCGCTGCGCCGCTCGAACAGCCCGACCCGGTGGCCGGCCGAGCGCAGCAGCGCCACCTCCTCGTCGACGACCCTGTTCTCGCCGCTCGGCTGCGCCGAGGAGTAGCGGTTGTGCACCACGAGGACACGCATGCTCAGGTCACCTCCTCGCCCACAGCGGGGCGGGTCGGGCGGGCGGCTCGGCCGCCGCCGGGGCCGGGACGGGGGCCGGTGCCGCCAGCAGCGAGGCGGCCAGGGCCAGGTGCAGCAGATACGCCGAGGCGTCCCCGAGACCGACCTCGGTGTACGAGGAGAGCGCGCAGTAACCGATCAGGAAGATCGCGCACGCCCTCGGCAGCGACGGCGGCCGCAGCAGCGCCACCCCGCCGAGCACGAGGAGCAGCGCCGCGACCAGCGTCACGCCGAGGAGGCCCTGCTCGTGGTAGACGGCCAGCCAGCTGTTGTCGATCGGCAGCCCGTCGAAGGACTTGTCGCCCAGGCCCGCGCCGAGGAAGCGCTCCCCGGCCGTCCGGGGCGCCGCGAGCAGCGCGTCCCAGACCTTCGCCCGGCCGGTGAGGTTGGCGAAGTTCTCCTGGCTCTGCCCGCGCAGGAACCACGCCCGCAGCGCGGAGCCGAACACCACCGCGGCCACCGTGGCGCACAGCACCGCCCAGGCGAAGACCCGGCGGGCCGCCGCACTGGTCAGGAACAGCGAGCCGACCGCCAGCACCAGGCCGATGAGCAGCCCGAGCGTCGCCGTCCGGGTGTGGGTCATCGCGAGCAGGACGAGCGCCGGCACGACCACCACCGCCGCACCGGCGAGGGTCGTCCGGCGGCCGAGCAGGAGCAGCACGGTGAGCCCGATGACCACCGCCGCGTACTGCCCGATCTGCGGCGGCGTCAGCGGCCACAGCGCCCCCACGAGCCGCCCCCCGTAGTACTCGGGCAGGGCCGTGCCCGGCGCGACGGCCAGCCCGGCGGCCACCAGGCACAGCACCGCGAAGTACATCCGGACGTGCAGGCGCACGAAGCCCAGGCCACCGTTCCACCAGCGGGTCAGCAGCCACAGCGTGGCGACGAACAGCGCCAGCCGGGCGCACCGGAACAGCGCGCCGAACCCGACCTCCAGGTGCAGGCCGGCGATCACGCTCGGCACCAGCAGCAGGGTGAGCAGGAAGACGAAGGCGCTGGGCCGCACGCGCAGCGGCCGGTTGACGGCGAGCGCGAGCGCGAAGGCGACGACCAGCGCCCCCATCGTCACCATCTGGATGAGGGAACGGGGGATCACGACGACGGTCTTCGCCCCGGCGGAGCCGAGCGTGTTCAGGGCGAGCAGTGCCCAGGCCGCCCCGGCGGCCCTCGGCACGCGGTCGGCGGTCACCCCCGCCCCCCGCCCGGCACCACGGGTGCCACCGGTGGTGTTCCCGGCACCGCCCGGTGCCGCTCCTCACTCACCACGCGCCCCCCGGCCGTGGAACCCGAGCACGGTGGTGAACCCCGCCGCGCCGGCGGCGGAGCCGGTGCCGATCAGCGCGGTGGCCGGCTCCTTGCGGCCGAAGCCCGCGGAGTACCAGCCCAGCGGCGGACGGCTCTCCCCGCGGTGCGCCCGCCATGACAGCTCCCCGGGCAGGTCGAGCACCGCCGAGCGGTCCTCGCCCTCCCGCGACGACCAGGTGAGCACCGCCCGGTTCCCCACCAGCTCGGCGTCGACCGACGGACCCAGGTGGAAGGCGAGACGTACCCGCCCGCGCCCGCCGCGCACCTCGTCACGGATCCTCAACTCTCCCGTGGTGGAGGAGAGTTCGACCGAGCGCCGGTGCACCACGCCCTCGTAGCCGTCGTGCTCCGCGCACCAGCGGGCCGGCCTCCCGCCGGAGGCGTCCGGGACGTCCGCGACCAGGACGTGGGTGCGGGCGTGCCGGGTCCACAGGAACGGGCCGCCGGAGACGGACTGGTCGGCGCCGTCCCACTGGAGCGTGTTGTGGGCGAGCGTGGACCGGAAGTAGCTCCGCCACTCGGGCTGCCCGTGGTAGCAGTACGTCCCCGGGTCCGCGAGCACGTCGACGCCGTCGTGCCGCACCTCCACGGACAGCGCGTCCGCGTGGGCGTGCGCGGCGATCGACAGGAAGCCGTGCGGACCGCCGTCGCAACGGCACCAGATCCCGCCGGGACCCCGCAGCACGGTCAGGCCCGCGTCGGCGAAGTGGGCCGGCCGGGTCCGCGGCCGGGACACGGCCGGTGCGGCGCCGCCCTTCCCGTACGGCCGGACCAGCGCGGCCAGCAGCGGGGTGCGGACATCGGTGCCGGGCGCCTCCGGCCACCAGGGGAGCCGGCCGAAGACGGCGTCCCCGGTGGCGAGCAGCGAGCCCCAGCGGTCGGTGCCCGGGCCGTCGAGGACCAGGCCGTGGCCGTCGTCCGCGTCGCCCTGGCGCGGTGGCCGCAGCCGGTCGTCGACGACGGCCGCCAGCGCGTCGGTCATCCGCAGCAGCACGAGCCGGACGGTCCTCGGGACCGGCACGCCCGCCGTGTCGGCCTCGGCCACCGCCGCCAGGCCCAGTTCGAGGACCAGACCGTGGTACTCGGTGGCCAGCTCCCGGTTGAGCCCGGAGGGGAAGGTGTTGCCGCGCAGGTGCCGCTCCAGGGAACGCAGCGCGTCGACCCGCCACCGCGCCGAGGAGGGGAACCAGCCGAAGGCGCAGGCCGCCGCGAACTGTCCGGCGGCCTCCGCGACGACGTGGTTGTTCGCCGACGAGCCCCGGCTGGGGAAGGCCGCCAGCCACCGCTGGTGGTGCCAGATCTGGCGGAGCGCCACCGGGTTCTCCTCGAACAGGCCGGGCGCGCCCGGCCAGCCGTCGAGGAGCCGGCGGACCCACACCCAGGACAGGAGGCGGATCCCCAGCTCGATGCCGCTGGTCCAGTGCACCCCGCGCAGCGGCGCGTTCGCCGCCCACCAGGACCGCAGGTGCGCGTCCACCCGCTCCGCGTACCGTTCGTCGCCGGAGAGCGCGTAGGCGGCGGCGAGCACGGTGAGGTACTGGTGCCGGGACAGCTCCCAGATCTGCTTGACGTCCCCGACCGCCTCCTCGTCCCGGTACGGCACGTCGAAGGCGTACCCCCAGGGCGCCCGGCGCCCGGTCTTCGGGTCGTACCACCAGTCCGGGGCGACCAGGTCGTCGCGCGCCACCCCGAAGAACACGGCCCGCCCGGCCATCAGCCGGTCCGCCTCGGCGAGCAGCCGCTCCGCCGCGTCCGGCGGCACCGCCGCCAGGGCACCGGCGGGCAGCACGGCGGTGAACCGGGCGCCGGTCACGGCCGGGCACTCCGGTCGCGCCGACCGCCACCGCCGCCTGCGCACCGCGTCGCCGACCCGGCCGCCGACCTCCCGGGGACCCATCCGGGACAGCCGCCGCAGGTACCAGCCCGCGCTCATGGTCCGCGCGCCCTTGCCTCCGGCGCTCCCGGCCCGCGCGTCCGCGGACCCCGCGTCCGTGGTCCCCGCGCCCTTCGCCGCCGTGCTCCCGGTCACCGGGCCCCCGCCAGCGCCACGGGCACGCCGGCGGCGAGGGAGGCCGGCACGGCGAGGGTGGCCGCCGTGGTGGCGACCAGCGACTCCAGCGGCACGGGCATCGGGCCGCCGGTCCGCACGGCCTTGACGAACGCGGCCAGCTCGGCCGACTGGCCCTTGTCCCGCGCCTTCGGCAGCCGCGAACTCACCCACCGCCTGCGGCCGTCGTACACCGAGGCGCGGACGAAGTCGTCGAACCGCAGCACCCTGCCGTCCGCGACCAGGTCCAGCGTCTCCTTGGGGAAGCCGGGCGCGCCGCTCGTGACGTAGCTCAGGGTCGCGGTGGAGCCGTCCGGGTAGCCGAGCACCACCTGGAGGTCGTCGTTGCCGGGCGGGGCGACCGCGTACACCGACACCGGGTCGGCGCCGAGCAGCCGGCTCGCCGTGTCGACGAAGTGGCCGCCCTCGCCGGTGAACCGCGAGCCCTCGGAGCCCGCCCGGAGGTACCAGCTGCCGTGGTCGAGGCGGCCCGCGTTCACGAGGTAGCGCAGGCTCGCCGGGCCGGTCCGGGCGCCGAAGCGCTCCTGGGCCTCCCGCAGCAGCGGCGCGAACCGGCGGTTGAAGCCCACCTGGAGCCGGTCGTTGCCGGACTCCTCCACGGCCGCGAGCACGCCGGCCAGCTCGTCCTCGGTGAGCGCCAGCGGCTTCTCCACGAAGACCGCCTTGCCGGCGAGCAGCGCCCGCCGGGTGAGGCCGGCGTGCGAGCTGTGGCGGGTGACGACGAACACCGCGTCGACGGCCGGGTCGCCGAGGACGGCGTCCAGGTCGGTCGTGGCCCGGGCGAAGCCGAACTTCCGCTGCGCGTTCGCCGCGGACAGCGCCGTCGTGGTGACGACCGCCGACAGCTCGACGCCCTCGCGGCCGGTCAGGTGCGGCAGCAGCATCGAGGAGGCGTAGTTCCCCGCGCCGACGAACGCGAGCCGCACCGGCCGCCCCGCGACCCGGGCGGGGGGAGCCGTACCGGCGGGACGCGTCACCGACGGCACCGTCACCGACGGCACCGTCACCGTGGGCACGGCCGTCACCGCCGTCCCGGCCGGGGCCCCGTCGACGGCCTCCGCCGCCGTCCCGTCGGGGTACCGGAACAGCACCGCCACCGCCTTCAGCGCCCCGTCCTTCAGGCGGCCGTACGTCTCCACGGCGTCGTCGAAGTCGGCGACGTGGGAGACCAGCGGCTCCACGGAGACCCGCCCCCGGGCGACCAGGTCGAGGAAGCAGGCGAGGTTCCGCCGCTCGGTCCAGCGGACGTGGCCGATCGGATAGTCGCGGCCCTCCAGCTCGTACTCCGGGTCGTAGCGCCCGGGGCCGTAACTCCGGGAGAACCGGACGTCGAGCTCCTTCTCGTAGTACGCGTTCCACGGGAGGTCCAGGCGGCACTTGCCGATGTCGACGACCCGGCCCCGGTCCCGGGACAGCCGGGCGGCCAGCTCCACCGGCTGGTTGCTGCTCCCGCCGGCCGCCAGATACACCTGGTCCACGCCGTGTCCGGCGGTCAGTTCGGCGACCGCGTGCGCCACCGCCGCCGAGTCCGGGTCGCCGCAGGCCGCCGCGCCGAGCCGCTCGGCGAGCGCGCACCGCTCCGGGTCGGGGTCGACGCCGACCACCCGGACGCCCGCCGCGGTCAGCAGCTGCGCGAGCAGCTGGCCGATCAGCCCGAGGCCGATGACCAGCGCCACCTCGCCGAGCCGCGGCTCGCCCTGGCGCAGGCCCTGGAGCGCGATCGACCCGACGGTCCCGAAGGCCGCGTCGCGGGGCGCGAGGCCGTCCGGGACGGGGGTGTAGAGGTTCTTCGGCACCCAGTTCAGTTCGGCGTGCAGGGCGTGCTCGTTGCCCGCGCAGGCCACCAGGTCGCCGACCTTCACGTCGTCGATCCCGGCGCCGACCCGATCGACCACCCCGCACAGCGAGTAGCCCAGCGGCGTGTACGAGTCCAGCTTGCCCATCACCTTGCGGTAGGTGGCGGGCACCCCGTTGACGGCGACGCTCTGCACGACCTTCGCCACCTGGTCGGGCCGCGAACGGGCCTTGCCGACCATCGACATGCCGGCCTCGGAGACCTTCATCAGCTCGGTGCCGGTGGATATCAGCGAATAGGCGGTCCGGACGAGCACCCCGCCCGGCTTGCAGCCGGGCACCGGCACGTCGAGCAGCGCCAGCTCGCCGCTCTTGTAGTTCTGCACTACCTGTTTCACCGAGGTCCTCTTGTCTCTACTCGTCTTCTCGTGGCTCTGCGCGGCTGTCGCCGGCTCTACGCGGTGCGGGAAGGGCTACGGTCCGCCGCGGAGGTCGCGCCGCGGTACCAGTACTCGAGGGTCAGGACGTGCCACAGGTGCTTGGAGTGGTCGTGGTGCCCGGCGGCGTCCTCGGCGACGAGCCGCCGCAGCGCGTCGCGCCGCAGCAGTCCGGAGCGGACCAGCTCGCCGTCGTGCACCACCTCGCGCACCAGCGGCGCGAGGTCCCGGCTCATCCAGGCCCGCAGCGGGGCGCTGAACAGGCCCTTGGGCCGGTGGACGACCTCCCGGGGCAGGACCGAGGACGCCGCCTCCTTCAGGACGGCCTTGCCCCGCCGCCCGACGATCTTCCGGGAGCCGGGCACGGCGAACGCCGCCCTGACCACCTCGACGTCCACGAACGGCACCCGCACCTCGGTCGACGCGGCCATGCTCGCCCGGTCCGTGTAGGCCAGGTTCAGACCCGGCAGGAACATCCGGGTGTCGCCCAGGCACATCCGGTTGACGAAGTCGTCGAGGTCGTTGTCCCGGTAGACGTCCGCGTGCTCGGCCAGCACGTCGTCGACCGCCCCGGCCAGGTCCGGATCGACCAGGTCGAGCAGCTCGGCCCGGTCGTAC
This sequence comes from Streptomyces roseolus, assembly GCF_014649855.1. GTDB lineage: Bacteria > Actinomycetota > Actinomycetes > Streptomycetales > Streptomycetaceae > Streptomyces > Streptomyces roseolus. The sequence goes on from NZ_BMTV01000036.1 coordinate 40,880, forward strand.
AGCGTGTAGCTGCGGCGGAACGCCGTCTCCTCCGGCAGCTCCGCGAAGGACAGGAACCGCTTCGCGAACCGCACCGACCGGTAACCCCGCCGGGCGGTGGCGACCGGCAGCCGGTCCACCGCGCCGGACACGGCCCGCCGCAGCGGCCGGGGGACCCGCTGGTAGCGCAGCGCCACCAGATTGGCCAGGTGCTTGCGGTAGCCGGCGAACAGCTCGTCCGCGCCCATCCCCGACAGCATCACCTTGACCCCGGCCTCCCGGGCCGCCGAGCAGATCAGGAAGGTGTTGATCGCCGCCGGATCCCCGATCGGCTCGTCCAGGTGGTACGTCATCCGGGGCAGCAGCTCCTGGACGTCCGGGGCGATCTCGATCTCGTGCAGCTCGACCCCGAACCGGCCGGCCACCTGCCGCGCGTAGCGCAGGTCGTCCGGCATCGCCTCGAACCGGGCGTCCTCGGCGCGGAAGCCGATCGTGTAGGCGGAGATCCCCGGCCGGTCACGGGCGGCGAGCGCCGTCAGATAGCTGGAGTCGAGACCGCCGGAGAGGAAGGTCGCCACCGGCACGTCGGACAGCAGGTGACGGCGGGTCGACTCCTCGACGACGGCCGCGAGGTCGGGCACTTCTCCCGCGCGGGCCCGGTCACGCCCCTCGGCGGCGACCTCCCGCAGGTCCCAGAACCGGCCGCGCTCCACCCGCCCGTCCGGACGGCACCGCAGCCAGCTCCCCGGCGGCAGCTTCTCCGCCTCCCGGAACGCGCACCGCGAGTCCGGCACCCAGTAGTACAACAGCGAGGCCACCAGCGCCCCGTGGTCCACCTCCAGGGATCCGCCGCTCACCGCCGCGAGCGCCTTCAGCTCCGACGCGAACACAAGGCCCTCGCCGCGCCGCAGCAGGAACAGCGGCTTGACGCCCAACTGATCTCGTACGAGGACGAGTTCACCGCTGCGCTCGTCGAGGATCCCGAACGCGAACATGCCGCGCAGCCGGGGCAGGCAGTCCGTGCCCCACCGCCGCCACGCCTCCAGGAGCACCTCGGTGTCCGACGTCCCCCGGAACCGCACCCCCGCCGACGCCAGCTCGGCCCGCAGCTCCGGCGCGTTGTACAGCTCGCCGTTGTAGGTGAGGACCAGGCCGTCCTTCTCCATCGGCTGCGCGCCCGTCTCCGACAGGTCGACCACGGACAGCCGGCGGTGCCCCAGGTGCACCTCGCCGTCCCCGGCGCGACCGCTGTACCGGCCCGCCCCGTCCGGCCCCCGGTGCGCCAGCGTCTCGGTGAGCCGGTCGGTCACCGCCTTCCCGTCCGGCCACCGGTACGTACCCGCGATGCCACACATCTCTACCGTGCCTCCTGGTCGCTGTCCGGGACCCGCGCCGCCCGCACCGGCAGCCGGTCCGTCCGCCACCGGCCTTCCCCCACCGCCCCACGGGCGTGAGGGGCATCCCCACCGTTCCGCGGGGACCGCCGCGCTTCCGGCGCGCGCGGCGTCCCGGAGGCCGCCCCGTCCCACAGCGTGCCGTCGGTCCGGTCGCGCGGATCGGGGTCCACGAGCACCACGCCCACCACCGGGACGCGCTGGTCGGCGAGGTGCCGGGCCACGGCGTGCAGCCAGGCGACGCTGCCGAACCCGGCCCGCACGAACAGCACCGCCCGCGCCCCGAGCTGCGGCAGGTCCGCCCACGCCGCACCCGGCGCCACCGATCCGACGCCGAGGCGGCGCTCCCGGTGCGACAGCTCCGCCGCGCCCCCGCCGTCGACCACCACCGGATCCCCCGGGGCCGGACGGCGGCCCGCCAGCGGCAGCCCCGGCAGCCCGTCGACCACCGCCACCGGACCGTCCGCGCCCAGAGCGCGGGCGAGGTCCAGGGCGACCGCCCCCGTCTCCCGCGCACAGCCCAGCTCCAGGAGCGACACCGGCCCCGCCGCACCGCGCACCGTCCGCGCCAGCGACCGGGTCAGACGCTCCCGTGCCTCCCGGGTGCGCCGCCGCCACGACCGGCGCGGCAGCTCCGCGACGACCGAGGCGCCGAGGTGCGCGGCGATCTCCCGGCGCAGCACCGGACGGTCCGCCACCACCGAGCCGACCGCCGCCACCGCCAGGCCCAGCGCGAGTCCGAGGGCCAGCCCGATCGCCGCGTCGACGGCGACCGCCTTCGGCAGCGAGTGCGGCACCGCGCGCGGGGCGTCCACGATCTGCGTACCGGCGACGAGACGCGGGGTGCCGACCCGGGCCTGCGCCGCGCGCTGGTCGAAGTCCGAGATCCGCGACGTGAGTTCGGCCCGGCGGGCGAACAGCGACTCCATGTCCGCCGACGCCGCCGGCGCCTTCTCCCGAGCCGCCTCGGCGATCGCCCCGTTGACCCGGGAGAGTTCGTCCCGCATGCGGTCGCGCTGGTCGAGCAGCGCCTTCGCCTCGGCGTCCGCCGTCTCCCGCAGCCGCCGCACGTGGTCGGCGACGAACGCGTCGGCGAGCGCCCCGGCACGGGCCACCGCCTCCGCCTCGCTCCCGCCCGAGACCGTGATCCCCATCAGGTTGTTGGTGAGCCCGAGCCCCTCGTACTCCTCCATGAACTCCTCGGGCCTCACGGGGGAGCCGAGCGACCGCAGCGCCTCGCCCGCGATCCGCGTGGTGTGCAGCAGCGCGACATCGGTGCGGATCAGCGTCCCGGGATCGTTCGGCTGGTCCTCCTGGTGCGCCACGAGCACCTTCACCGTCGCCGTCGGCGGCGGCACGAGCACGCACGCGAGCACCGCGCCCGCGAGCAGCCCGAACAGCGCCAGCGACGACCACAGCCGGCGCCGTCCGCGCACCGCCGCCAGCAGCGTCTGCAGGTCGATCAGCGGAGCGGCGGCCGCCGGCTCCTCCTCCGCGTGCGTCGTCACCGGGCACCCCCCTCCGGCCGGCCCCGTACCGCCCCCGCGACGACGAGGCCGACGACCTCCTGCCGGGCGTCCGCGCACGCCCCCGCGATGCCCGCGAGCTCGCCCGACGTCCAGCTGCCCGGGCTGACCACGACCACGACGCCCGACTCGCCGTCCCGGTCCGGCAGCAGCGGATGCGACACCGTCACCCCCACGAGCCGCAGCGCCGGACGGCCGTCGTCCGGGGCGGAGGCGCTCCCGGCCTCGGCGACCAGCTCCCCGGCGGCCCGCCGGGCGATCTCGTCGCCGTCCGGGACGACGACGAGGAGCCGGCCGGCGGCGGGCAGCCGGTCCCGGAGCCGGGCGTACACCCGCCGGTACCGGATCCGCCGCCCCGAGGCGTCGCCGGACGCCCTCGGCACCGGCACGTCCCAGCGGACGTCGAGCCCGAGCAGCCGACGGAGCCACGCCCCGGGACCGCGCACCCCGGGACGGACCGCGGGACGCCCGCCGGGCACGTCGACGGAGCCGACGGGCACCGCGCCCAGCGCGGCCGCGATCTCCGTCTCGGTGCGCGGCCGGCGGCTCATCCGCGCGGCGGCGAGATGCCCGACGACCGCGAGGAGGAAGAACGACACGGCTCCCGCGGCGACGAGGTGGACCCGGGTCGGCGGCGCCTCCCCGGCCGGCCGGACCGCCGCGCCCATCACGACCATCGCGACCCTCCCCGCCCTTCCGGCCGCCGGATCCGTCTCGTCCAGCTTGGTCATGGCGTCGCGCAGCGCCGTACGCAGCTTCTCCAGCTCCGTACGGGCCTGCACGCTCTCCACCGTCCGGCCGGGGTCGGCGGCGCCGGCCAGCTCGGAGATGCGGCGGCTCGCCGTCTCCACCGCCTTCCGCAGCGTCTCGAGCCGCGTCTCCGCCTCCGGGTCGGCGGTCCCCCCGCCCACCCGGGTCGCGAAGGCGACGAACTCCCGCGCCGTCGTGTCGGAGAGCCGCTGCGCCCCGGACGCGGTGTCGGCCGTGCCCGAGATCCTGATGACGTTCCCCTCGGCCACCTCCGCGGCGATCCGCTCACGCAGCTCGACGCCGTCCGCGCCGCTCCGGCCGAGCGAGGCGGCCACCCGGTCGACCACCACCGAACTGGTCGCGATCTGCGCCTGCGTCAGCAGCTCCCGCTCCTCCCACGACCCCGGCAGCAGCACCGACACCGAGGTCGTGTAGCGCGGCGGCAGCAGCAGCGAGACGCCGTGCCCGACGAGCGCGCCCGCCAGCGCGAGCACGGCGAGGAGCCGCCATCGCCGACGGAGGATCCGCCCCAGACTGACCAGGCGTATGGTGTCGTCGCTCAACGGCGCGGCCCCGTCCCCGCCCGGCCCCGGCCGCCGCCCGACAGCGCGGCGGCGTAGGCGTCGAGCAGTGCGCGCTGGGAGTTCCGCCAGGCCAGCGGTCCGCCGATCCGCTCCTGGCCGGCCTTCCCCATCAGGGCCCGCTTCTCCGGGTCGTCGAGGAGCAGCGCGACGAGCCGCGCGAACTCGGACTCGTCGTTCGCCGGCGCGTACAGGGCCGCGTCACCGGCGGAGACCCGCGCCTCCCGCAGGTCGAAGGAGACGATCGGCCGGCCCATCACCATGTACTCCAGGACCTTGTTCATCGTCGACACGTCGTTGAGCGGATTGCGCGGGTCGGGGGAGAGGCACACGTCCGCGGTCGACAGGTAGCGCACCAGATCCGCGTCCGGCACCCGTCCGGTGAACTCCACCCGGTCCGCGAGCCCCAGCCGTCTCGACAGCTCCACCATCGCGTCGAAGGTGTCCCCGCCGCCCACGAACACCGCGTGCCAGTCGGTGCGCCCCAGCTCGTCGCGGAGCCTCGCCAGCGCCCGCAGCGCGTAGTCGACGCCGTCCTGCGGCCCCATCACCCCCAGATAGCAGAGCAGATGGGGCTTGCCGCGCTTCAGTTCCGGCTCCGGCGGCACGGGACGGAACCGCTCGGTGTCGGGCGCGCTGCGCACCACGAACACGTCCTCGGCCCGCCGGCCGCCCCGGCGCACCGCGACGTCCCGGTAGCTCTCGTTCGTGGCCAGCACCACGTCCGCCGCCCGGTAGGTCATCCGCTCCAGCCCGCACACCGCCCGGTACAGCAGGTCCTTCCCGCGGTCGAACCGGGACAGGTACAGCTCGGGCACCAGGTCGTGCTGGTCGAAGACGAACCGCGCCCCGCGCCGCTTCAGCCACCGCGCCGGCAGGAACAGCAGGTCGGGCGGGTTGCAGGCGTGGACGACGTCGACCGGCCCGACCTTCCGGGCCAACCGGACCGTGTGCCAGAGCGCGGAGCCGTACTCCCGCAGATAGCCGGCCGGCCCTCCGGTGGCCGCGCGCAGCGGATAGCGGTGGATCCGCACCCCGTCGATCACCGCCTCGCGCTCCGTGTCCCGCCTGCCGCCCGCGGGGCAGATGACGTGCACCTCCCAGCCCGCGTCCCGGAGCGTCAGGCACTCCTGCCACACCCGCCGGTCGAACGGCACCGACAGGTTCTCCACCAGGATCAGCGCGCGCCGGCGGTGCCGGTCGCCGCCGGTCTCGTCACCAGGCAAGGCCCACGTATCCGGGTTCGGCCCGGCGCGCGTCGGCGTCGGGGAGGCGGACGAGGTCGATGATCAGCGGGCCGTCCCCGTGGGGCAGCGCCGCGAGGACGGCCGGGTCCCTGGTTCCGACCAGGCACACCTCGGCGTGGTCGAGCACCTCGTCGACGGTGTCGGCGAGCAGCTGCGCCAGGTGCGGCAGCCGGTTCTCGATGTACTCGCGGTTCGCGCCGAGCAGCCGGGAGAGGTTCACGTTGGCGTCGTGGATCCGCAGGTCGTACCCCTTGCCGAAGAGCCGCTCCGCCAGCTCGACGAGCGGGCTCTCGCGCAGGTCGTCCGTGCCGGGCTTGAAGGAGAGCCCGAAGAGGCCCACCCGCCGCTTCCCGGTCCGCTCGACCAGCTCGACCGCCCGCTGGAGGTGGTCGGCGTTGGAGACCAGGACGTGCGAGAGGATCGGCACCGACACGTCGGCCCGCCGCGCCGCGTGGACCAGGCTGCGCAGGTCCTTGGGCAGGCACGAGCCGCCGAACGCGAAGCCGGGCCGCAGATAGGCGGGGCTGATGTTCAGCTTCCGGTCGGCGAGGAACACGTCCATCACCTGGTGCGAGTCCACCCCGAGCGCCTGGCACACCGCGCCCAGCTCGTTCGCGAAGCCGATCTTGAGGCCGTGGAAGGCGTTGTCCGCGTACTTGATCGCCTCGGCCGTCGGCACCGGCACCCGGAACACCGGGCCGGGCAGCCCGTCGTACAGGGACTCCACGACGTCGCCGCTGTCCGCGTCGAGCTCGCCGACGACGGTCTTCGGCGGGTCGAAGAAGTCCCGCACGCTGGTGCCCTCGCGCAGGAACTCCGGATTGACCGCCACCCCGACGTCCACGCCGACGGTGCCGCCGACGCGCTTCTCCAGGAGCGGCACCAGCAGGTTCAGGCAGGTGCCCGGCAGCATGGTGCTCCGGTACACCACGGTGTGCCGGCCGCCCCGCTCCGCCAGCGCCTCCCCGATCTCCTCGGTGACCCGCTCCAGGTAGGTCGTGCACAGACTGCCGTTGGCCTCCGACGGCGTCCCCACGCACACCAGCGACACGTCGCTGCCCGCGATCGCCTCCCGGGCGTCGGTGGTGGCGCGCAGCGCCCCCGAGGCGACGACCTCGGCGACCAGTTCGCCGATCCCCTCCTCGACGACCGGCGCCCGGCCGCCGTTGACCAGGTCGACCTTCACCGGATTCACGTCCACCCCGATGACCTCGTGCCCCAGACTGGCCAGGCACGCGGCCGACACGCAGCCCACGTAGCCGAGCCCGAACACGCTCACCCTCATGACCCGCCTCTCCCCCCGGACAGGCCCTCACGGCCCGTCCTCCGCCCCGCACCCAAGTCGCCGGCTCCCGGCATCAATAAGCCCCCTGACCGTGTATCACCGCGCGGAAGGTCTTCCAGAGGATCACCGTGTCCAGCGCGAGCGACCAGTCCTCCACGTAGCGCAGGTCGAGCCGTACGGCCTCCTCCCACGACAGGTCACTGCGCCCGCTGATCTGCCACAGGCCGGTCAGCCCGGGCTTCACCAGCAGCCGCCGGCGGATGTCCGGGCTGTACGCGGCGGACTCCTCCGGCAGCGGAGGCCTCGGGCCCACCAGCGACATCGTTCCGGCGAGTACGTTGACGAGCTGCGGGAGCTCGTCGAGCGAGTACCGGCGCAGCACCGCACCGACCCGCGTCACCCGCGGGTCCCGGCGCATCTTGAACAGCGGTCCCGCCCCCTCGTTCCGCCCGGCCAGCTCCTCGCGCGCCCGGTCGGCCCCGGCGACCATGGTCCGGAACTTCAGGATCACGAACTCCCGGCCGTCCTTGCCCACCCTGCGCTGCCGGTAGAGCACCCCGCCCCGGCTGTCCGTCAGGACGAGCAGCCCGACGGCCAGCATCAGCGGTGCCAGCAGGACGAGGAGCACCGCCGCGCCCAGCCGGTCGACGACCTCCTTGACGGCCCGGCGGCCCCCGGTGAACGCCGGCATGCTGACGCGCAGCAGCGGTATGCCGAGCACCGCGTCCACGTGCAGCCGCGGCCCGGCCACCTCCATCAGCACCGGGGCGACCACCATCTCGGCGTCGCTGCCCTCCAGGTTCCACGCCAGCCGCCTCAGCCGTCCCGGCGACCAGTGCGGGTCCGGGGTGACGGCGACGACCCGGAAGCCGTCGCGGTGCACGTGGTCGGCGACGTCCGTCAGGCGGCCCACGACGGGAACCCCGTCGAGGCGGCCGTCGTCGGGCCCGAGCCCGTCCGTCGTGCACACCGCGTCCACCCGCCACCCGAGGTGCGGGAACTTCCGGGTCCGGGAGATCAGGTCGCGTACCGTCGCCGCGCTCCCGGCGGCGAGCACCGGCCGCAGACAACGGCCCTCCTTCCGCTGCTTGTGCAGCCACAGCCGCAGCAGGTACCGCGCCGTCATGGTGACCAGCGCGATCGCGGGGATCGCGACGAAGATCCACAGCTTGATGTTGCGCGAGGTCAGGGCGATCCCGCCGAGCGCCAGAGCGACCGTCGCCATGAACAGCGAACGCCCGAGCCGCCGGAACTCCTCCGCCCCCTGCCCGAGCACCGCCGGAGCCCACGCCCGGCTGACCGCGAGCGCCCCCAGCACCAGGAGCTCGGTGCCGAAGGCCAGGATCCCCCACTTCTCGTGCCAGTCGGCCGCGTCCCTGGCCCCGAAGAAGTCCCCTATCGTGCCCACCACGAGTGCGGTGGCCACCACGTCGCCGGTGATCACGGTACGGCGGTACCGCTGCTCCCAGTCCATCGACGGTCGACTGATCTGCCCGCTCGCCAGGCGCTCACGCGCAGACGGAGACGGGCTGAGTAATCCCCCTTGCCGCACAGAACCCCCCAGGTCCCAGTGGTCGACGCGCTCGCCTTGCACTGTTCCTCAGCCCGGGGCGGCTCCCCACCGTCCCCGTATGGCACACAGGTTCGCGAAGTCTGACCGCGCTGGTCCGGCGCGATCAGCTGAAGCATGGTCAATCTAGAGCATGCGAACCGGGTTGGAGAGAGGGTGTGTGCAATTTGTGCGCAAGGTTTGAGCCGTTGTCCACCACTTGCTCACCGGCCCCGTGCGACCAAGTGTTCCCACGTGTCACCTCGGTCACTCACGCATCACGGGGTTGCCATAAGGAGGTTGTGCCGTAAGGAGATTGACGCAACGTCAGATGGTGACGAGCAAGCCCTGCCGGTGGGGTCCTGTCGCCGCCCGCGTCGACGGCAGGCCATACGCCAGGGTGAACTGCCCGGCCCGGGTCAGCCGAGTCCGCGGTGCGCCGCCCACATCCCCGCGGCGCGCCCGGCGGCCTCGGAGACCAGGGCCGCCAGCTCGGGTTCGTCGGGAACCGGGAACGACACGTACGCGCCCCGCCCGCCGGCCACCGGCCGCCCGTAGGCCTTCACGGCGAGGTGACCGTCCGGGAGGAGCCTGACGTTGAGCGTGGTGAGCGTGAACTCCTCGCCGCGCCGGGTGTCGGTCCACCGGAGCGATTCGGGGATCGTCACGTTGATCGCCAGGGCGCTTACTTCCAGGTCGCTGTTCATCCGGCGATTCTTCCATCCCCGGCCGCGAGGGCCCCGGGGCGCCGCGTACCCTCGACGTCGCGAGGGGCGGACACGAGGGGCGGGCGATCCATGCCGGCATGCGAGGGCGTGCACGCCGAGGGGCACGGCGCACGCGCGCGGTGCCTGCCCGAGCCGTGGATGTGCCGCGTCTTCCACGTCGACGGCAGCCTGCGGGACATCAGGGCCCTCGATGTGACCCGTGCCGAGTGGATCGCGGTCCTGGAGCGGCTGCGCGCGGTCGCCGACGAGACGGAGGTGGAGCATCCGTACCCCCGTCTGGACCCGGTGCGGCCCGGCGTCGCCGAGCTCTTCCGGGCCTGGGCGGACGAGCCGGAGGGGGAGGGGACGTCGTTCGCGTTCCGGGTGCGCTTCGGTGCCGTGTGGTTCTTCGCGCTGCCCTTCGACGAGGAGGAGATCGAGTTCTCGCTCGTGCCCGACGACGTCGTCGACGCGGCGGGCGTGACCGCCGTGCTGCGCTTCCTGGCCGAGGTGGCCGGTGCCTCCGGGCGGCGGACGGTGCTCACCGCCGAGACCGTCCGCTACGACGCCGGCCTCCCGACGCTGCTCTCCCACGACCCGGCGGCCGGTCTCACCTCCTCTGTCTGAGCGGGCACGCGGAGCGCACCCTCCCGCCCGCCCGTCCGCCGCCCGAGGGCGCCCGGGCCGATGACCGCTCCGGGGAGGCCCCGTTCGTCGTCCGGCTCCGGGGGAGCCGGCGACCCCACGGTCGCCTCCCCGTCCGCCCCGGCGCCACGGCGAATCCCCCGGAGCCGGACCCGGCGGGCCCGGGGCGCCCGGCGGATCCGCCGGGCGCCCCGGGTACGGCGCGGTCGGTCAGGACCAGGAGGCCAGGACCAAGGCGCGTTCGGCGGCCTCCAGGTGGACCGCCGACGCCAGCCACGCGCGGGCGTACGCGTCGGAGGAGGCGTCGACCAGCCGGCCGAAGGAGTCCCGCGGTCTGCGGTCGGCTTCGGCGGCCAGGCCCTCGGCGAGCTCGGCGGCCCTGGTGAGGCCCGCCCGGCGCAGCGGCACCGCCGGCGCCGCCCGGTCGGCGCCCCGGGCCGCCTCGGCGACGGCCCGCCGCCCGCCCGCGACGCCGGTCTCCAGGAGCCGGCGGACGCGCCACAGCGGCGCGTCGGCCAGCGGATCCGGCCCACCGGGCACCGGTGCGGGCGCCGCCGCTCCCGCCGCGGGGCGGGGGAAGTGGTCGCCCTGGAGCCGGTCGTAGCCCAGGTCCGCGCGGCCGAGCCACTCCTCCGGCAGCCGCAGCGTGGCCGACGCGCCCGGCACCGGGGCCACCGCGAGCGGCCGGAGCGTCGCCGCCCGGTCGGGGTCGGGGCGGCCGAGGACCCGCAGGACGAGCCCGGGGTGCCCGCCGATCCGGCGTAGGTTGGCCGTGTGGGCGAGCTCCGGGTGCGGGTGGGCGACGCGCAGCCGCACCAGCGGACCGCCGTCGAGGACCCGGGCCACCAGGTGGTCCTCGGCCGCCCCCAGCAGCTCCACGTCACAGCCGAGCAGCTCCGGCCCCGTACCGCCGGCCGGCTCCGCGCCCGCGGCGAGCGCGGCCGCCACCGCCTCCCGTACCGGCCGGGCGAAGAGCGCCGCGACCGGCTCCTCCGACCAGGCCGCGCCGCGCACCGGCGTCGCGCGGACGCTCCGGCCCGCACCGAGCCGCCCGTCCGCCGAGACGGTCGCGCCCGCGATCAGCAGCCCGCCGCGCGCGAGGCCGGCGTGGTCGAGCACGGCCCCGCCGAGCGCGACCGACGCCGTCCCGGCGCCCTTGGCCCGGCCGATGCCGCCCGGCCGCACGTCGGACACGGTGTGGAACGCGCCCCCGGGGCCGAGGAGATGGGTGGTCACCCCGCCGTACCCGGTCGCGGAGAGCACCGGCTCGCGGCACAGTCCGAGCACCCGCAGGCTGCCGCCCTTCTCGTACGCGCGGCGGGCGCCACCGACGGCCTCCGGCCCCGCCACCCCGGACGCGAGCGCGAACGCGCCGGCGAGCAGTTCCCGGAACGCGGCCGTCAGATCGGACAACCGCTGTCCCCTGCCCTGCTCCCGCGCGTTCCGCAGTCCCCGTACGACCCTGAGCGCGGCGGCCTCCGCCCGCGGCAGCCCCGCGAGCCGCGCCGTGTGCGCGGCGCGCAGCAGCTCGGCCTGGACGACCGTCCCGCCCGCGGTGACCCCGGCGGCCAGCGCCTCGGACCCCGCCTGCCAGAGGGCCGCCCCCGCACGCGTCTGGGCGGGCGTGAGGGACGCCGTCATGACGTCCTCGACGGAACCGGAACCGGACGCGGTGGTGGAGTCGGGCGCGGTGGTGGAGTCCGGCACGGGGTCCACCGGCAGGGCGCCCACCTGCCCGGCGGCCGGTGACGCCGCCTCCGCCGAACCTTCGCCGGCCTCCGCCTCCACCACGGCCGACGCCTCCGCGTCCGCGATCGGGGCCGCGCCGAGCACGGCCGTGCGGTGCAGGCAGCGCGGTGCCAGGAGGCAGCTGCACACCGCCTGCCCGGCCTCGGTCACCGCACCCGAAGGCCCCGGCGCGAGCGTGACCAGGGTGTCCTCGCCGAACCGCACCTCCACGGTGCCGTCCGCCCCCTCCGTCGCCTTCCCGGCGCACTCGGCGACGGCGGCGTCGAGCTTCTTGCGGAGCCGCGCGGTCAGCGCCTCCACGGCCTCGGCGAGGACCTCGGGGGCGACGGGCGGCAGGGTTGCGGTGCTCAACGGGCTTCTCCACGGAGGCGGTCGCCGACCCAGCGGGCGAGGGCGAGCGGGCTGAGGGCGGCCACCGGCATCCCGGCGGCGACGAGCCGGCGCGCCACCGGCACCGAGTAGCGGGGCGCTCCCGCGTCGTCGAGGGCGGCGCAGCCGAGCAGGTGCGCCCCCGACGACGCCAGCGCGCGGACCTCCCCGAGGAGGCCCGACAACGGCGCGCCCTCCTCGAAGTCGCTGACCACGACGACGAGGGTGCGGCTGGGCACGGTGATGAGCGTGCGGGCGTGCGCGAGGCCCGCCGCGATGTGCGTGCCGCCGCCGACCCGCACCTCCAGGAGCAGCGACAGCGGATCCTCGACCCGGTCGGTCAGGTCCACCACCTGCGTGGAGAAGGCCAGGAAGTGCGTGGACAGCGTCGGTACGCCGCCGAGCACGGCGGCGGTCAGGGCCGACCACACGACGGACGCCTCCATCGAGCCGGACACGTCGACCACCAGGATCAGCCGCCAGTCCGCCTCCTTGCCCGCGCGCGTGCCGAACACCGGGCGCTCCGGGACCACCACGACCCGCCCGTCGTCCAGGCGCCGCGTGTGCGCCAGGTTCGCCCGCAGGGTGCGGGCGAGATCGAGGCGGCCTCCGGGCCGCCGGGTGGGCCGGGGCGAGGCGAGGCCGGACAGGGCGGGACGCACCCGGGTCGCCAGCTCCTTCGACAACTCGTCGACCAGCCGCTTCACCAGCGGCCGCAGCCGCGCGAGCTGGGCCTCGGGCATGCCCCCGGCCAGCGAGAGCACCGAGGAGAGCAGTTCCACCGAGGGGCGCGCGGACGCCGGGTCCAGCTGGGTCAGCACATCGTGCCGGCCCGCGTCGGCGGCGTCCGCGAGGACCTCCTCGCGGACGTCGGCCCCGAACAGCGCCTCCAGCTCCTCCGCCCACTCGCGGGCCGTCGGGAACGACGCCTCCTGCCCGCCGCCCTGCCCGGCCACGCCCCCGTCGAGCCCTTCCGAGCCTTCTCCGCGCCCGTGGCCGTACAGCTCGTCCAGCGCGTGCGCGTACCGGCGGGCCCGCCCGCCGAGCCTGTCCGTGTGCCGGCCGAGCAGCAGCCGCCACCGGTCGGCGGTCCCGATCCCGTGCTCCGGCACGGGCAGCGGCGCCCCGCCCGCCGGCGCGGGAGCCGGTCCCCCCTCGGGCGCCCGCACAGGGGCCGTTTCCGCCGCCGCCGGTACGGGCGCGGCTCCCGGCCCGGCCAGTGCCAGCGACTTCAGCGCGGCCGACCCGGCCGCGTCGGCCGCCGCCCACAGCGCGAGGAGCTCCGCCGGGGCGTCCAGGGAGAGGTCGAGACGGTCACCGAGCCGCTCGCCGACCGTGGTCAGCAGCCGCTCGCGGGCCGCCGGGGACAGCGCGTCGAAGCCGCCCCGCAGGGCCGGCAAACGGTCGAGGAACTCCTGGTCGGCCAGCGTGTCGACCCGGTCCAGGAGCGGGACGAGGGCGTCCGGGGACACCTGGAGCAGCGGCCCGGCGGCGGTGAGCAGCCCGGCCAGCCGCTTCGACAGCGCCCGCCGGGCCGCCGGCCCCGAGGCGCCGTCGATCCATCCCGCCGCCCGCTCCCCGAGCCCGGCGGCCGGGTCCAGGTCCAGCAGGACGCGCACCGCGAGCGCCGCGCCCTGCACGAGCGGCGAACCGTCCGCGGCGAGGTCGGCGAGCGCCCGGTCCATCCGCAGGCCCAGCTGCCGCGCCGCCGCCCGGTCCGCCAGCGCCACCAGGGCGGTGGCGTCCGCGGGCGCGTCGCTCCCGGCGAGGCCGGGCAGCGCGCGGACGGCGGCGTCGAGGAGCTCACCCGCCAGCGCCTCCGCGGCAGCACGCGTCTCCTCCGTGGTGCCGGGGTGATGGCCGCGCCGCAGACCCTCCAACAGGTCCAGGGCGCCGAGGAGTTCCGGCAGCCCCGCGCCCCCGGGCAGGACCTCGGCCGCCTCCCGCAGCCGCTCCCCGACCAGCTCGGGCAGGTCGCAGCGGGCGGCCGCGGCGAGCCCCGCGAGGACCTGCGCCGGCGTCGGCCCGCCGTCGGCCGCCGCGCGCCGCGCCGTCTCGGCCAGCGTGCCGGCGGCCGCCTGCGCGGCCGTCACCCCGCGCACCCCGGCCAGATCGAGCCGGGCGGGCACCGAAGGCGTCCACGCCAGACGCCACTTGGTGCCCAGGGCCGTGCCGTCCCCCGTCGAGGCCACGGCGACCGGCTCCCCGTACGAGGCGCCGATGACGAGCAGCCGCTGGAGCAGCACCTCACGGCGCCCGTCCAGCTTCGACCGCAGCGGATCGAGCCGCACCTCGCGCGGCTCCGGCTCGTCCGGACGCGGCAGCCGGAGCTCCGCCAACTCCTCCTCCACGGACGGGCCGAGCCCGGAGCGCGGCGCGTGCGGCGTGAGCCGCCCCCGCACCGTGCCCACGAACACCGCCTCCAGAGCACGGGCCAGCGCCCGCCCCCGGCCGAGCGGTTCGCCCTGCCCGAGCACCGTGGTGACGGCCTCCAGGACCTCCCCGCGTCCCGGTGCGGGCAGCCCCCGCAGCGAGGCCAGGTCGCAGGCGAGCCGCAGCGCCTCGGCGGCCTCGCCCGTCCCGGCCGTGTGACCCGCCCGGCGCAGCTCCCGGCACAGCCCCGTCAGCGCCGCGGCGGCCGCCTCCCGCAGCCGCTCCGGCACCCCGCCCGCCTCGAACACGGCCTGCTGCCACCGGGGGTCCCGGATCCCCGCCGGATAGCCCGACCGCGAGTCGAGCAGATCGAAGGAGTACGGAACGAACGAGGTGACCGTCGCCCCGCCCGCCGCGGCCCCGGGGCCGCCGTCCGGTGCGGCCGGGTCCCCGGCCCCCGCCACCAGGGCCGGGGCGTGGAAGGCGCCGATCACGGCCGCGACCCGCCGCCCGCCCGCGCCCGCCTCGGCGATCACCCGGCGCATCCGGGCCTCGCGGGCCAGGTCGGTCGCGGGCACCTCGGCGTCCGCGCGCAGCGCCCAGCCCACGCCGAGCGCGGCCCGGCGCACCGCCTCGGGCGCGCACCCGGGGGCCAGCACCTCGACGGCGCGGTCCCACAGGTCGTCGCCGTCCCGACCGGTGCCGGCGGCCGTCAGCGCGTCGGCGAACAGCCGCCGCCCGGCGCCGGCCGGCCCGGCGGACTCCCTCTCCGCCGACCAGCCCGGGTCCCCCAGGGGCAGGTCGCAGCAGACGACCTCGGCGCCCCGGGCCCGCGCCCAGCGCACCGCCGCCAGTTCGGGCGAGAAGTCGGCGAACGGGTAGAACGCCAGCCGTCCGCCCTCGCCCGTCCCGGCCAGCGCCACCGGCGCGACCGTCTCGGGGTCGGCGAGGTGCCCCAGCCACGGCTGGAAGTCGGCGGGCAGCTCCACGCAGACGACCTCGGCGTCCGCCGCGTCGAGGAGCGTGGGCACCACGGCGGCCAGCGCCGGGCTGTGGTGCCGCACACCGAGCAGGTACGGCGCGCGGGACGCGGCCAGCGCGTCGACGGCCGACCTCGGGTCGGTGACGGTCACTTCAGGCTCCCGCGCAGGTCCCAGAGGCGGCGCCACATGGCCGAACCGGTCTCCGCGCGGCGGCGCACCGGCCCGTCCCAGTAGCCGAGCAGCCGGGCGTGGTCCGCCGGGTCGTCCTTGCGGACCACGCCCAGGAGGTGCCCCGGCAGGAGGTCGAGGACGTCGCCGCCGGGCAGGTACGCCGCCGAGAGCCCGAGCGACGCCGCCACCTGCACCGCCTCGGCGGTCGACATCACCGTGCCGGGCCGCTCCACGTCCCAGCCCTCCGTCGACCGGCCCGAACGCAGATCGCGGAAGACCGTGACGAGCGCGTCCAGGACGGCGTCGTCGACCGAGAACTCCGCCCCCGCCCGCCGCACCGCCGCCACGGCCTGACGCCGGATCAGCGTCGCCTCCGCGTCCGCGTCCGCGATCGGGTCCACGGTCTCGAAGTTGAAGCGGCGCTTGAGCGCGGCCGACATCTCGGAGACGCCCCGGTCCCGGAGGTTGGCCGTCGCGATCACGGTGAAGCCGGGCGCGGCGCTCACCACGGCGTCCTCGGTCGCGGTCAGCTCGGGGACGGTGACGCGGCGGTCCGACAGCAGCGACACCAGGGCGTCCTGCACCTCGGGCAGACAGCGGGTGATCTCCTCGACCCGCACGACCCGGCCGGTGCGCATGGCGGACAGCACGGGGGAGTCGACCAGGGCCTGCGGGGTGGGGCCCTGGGCGAGCAGCAGGGCGTAGTTCCACCCGTACCGGAAGGCGTCCTCGGTGGTGCCGGCGGTGCCCTGGACGGTGAGGGCGCTGGTGCCGCAGACGGCCGCGGCGAGCAGCTCGGACAGCATCGACTTGGCCGTGCCCGGCTCGCCGGTCAGCAGCAGACCGCGCTCACCGGCCAGGGTCACGACGCAGCGCTCCACGAGCGCCCGCTCGCCGACGAACTTCGGCACGATCTCCAGCTTCGCCGGCAGCCCGTCGCGGCGCTCGGGCAGCGCGAGCGCGACGCCGGCGCTGCCGCAGACGAAGGTGACGACGGCCCGCGGGGTGAGCGCCCAGCCCGGCGGACGCGGACCCGGGTCCTGCGCGGCGAGGAAGGCGAGTTCGGCCGCGTACCGCTCCTCGGCGGGCCGGACCTGCCGGGCGGGGGCGGACTGTTCGGTGGTGACGGTCATGCGCGGTTCCTTCGGAAGATCGCTGGAGACGAGGGACGAACGGTGTACGGAGGAGGGGGCGGGCCCGGCCGGGAGGGGCCGCCCCGTCGAGGCGGCCCCGTCCGGCCGGGACGCGTTCCGGCGGGCCTGCCGGTTCCGGCGGGCCCGCCGGGCGAGTCCACCACAGCGGCCCCACCCGGGAGAGGACCGCCCCTGCGGGCCCGGGGGCCGGGCGCCGCCGGGCGGGGTCCCACCCCTGCGGGCCCGCCGGGGAGGAGCCCGCCCCCCCACGGGCCCGGCCGGTCGGAGACCGCCGGGGAGGGGCCCGCGCCTATGGGCCCGGCCGGCGGGGCCCTCCCGGCAGGGCACCGCCGGAAGGGGTCCCGCCGGGAGGGCACCGCCGCGGCGGTCCGGCACCCCCTCGGGCGGAGGAGGAGCCGGTCCGCCGGGCCGGGGTCAGCGCCGTCGGCGCGTGCGCTTCACCTTCAGCTCCTCGAAGCGCGGCAGGTCGCCGTCGACGACGCGCCGCCACGCCCGGGCGTACAGCTCGGCGACCGGCTCGGCGGGCAGGAGCGGCCCGAGGACGGGCCGGCCGCCCGCCGGCAGGCCGAGCAGCGACAGCTTCCACTGCTCGACGGGCAGCACCGGCGCCGACTGGTCCACCCAGGCGCCCGGCAGGAACAGGGAGCGGCCCGCGCGGGCCCGGACCGCCGACACCACCAGGTCGGTGGCGGCGAGTTCGGCCCGTGCCGCCTTCAGCCGCGCCGGCTTCCACCCCGTCCACCGGGCCGTGTTCCGGTCCGTCGGATCGGGCAGGGCCAGCAGCATCAGATACAGCGCCGCCGCGTCGGCCCCCAGGCCGTGCGCCTCCGCCGCCTCCGCCACCAGTTCGGGCACCGAGCGCGTCGGGTCGTGCGGCCACCACGTGCCGTCCCCGTCCGCCGTGCCCGCCGCGGGTGCGCCCGGATCGGCAAGGAGCCGGGCGAACGCCGGGTCGTGGCAGCGGCGCAGCGCCGCCTCGACCGGCGTGGGCCGCTGGTCCTCCCCGCGCAGCGCCACCAGATACGGGTCGGAGCCGGTGGAGTCGAGCAGCGCGGGACGCAGCGCGGGCAGCGGCTGCCCGTCGTGCGTGGCCATCAGCACCGCCCCGTACCGCTCGTGGTCCGGCGCGGTCTCCGTCGGCGTGCCCGCCACCCGCCGGAACTCCGCCAGGCTGGTGTAGTGCCCGACGGCGATGAGCAGTTCCGGCGCCGCCAGCCGCTGTCGTACGGCCGTCAGCGCGCCCGGCAGCGCCGCCCGCAGCGGATCGCCCGCCGGCAGCCGGTAGGCCAGCCACGTCATGAGGCCGACCGCACCCGTCAGCACGGCGTTCGTGAACGGCGCCTCGGCGGGCGCCGCCGGCTCCGGCCGGTCCTTCTGGATCCGCCACGCCACGTCCGTGCCCAGCTCGGGGGAGCCGGCCGGATCGAGGAGCGCGGGCAGCGCCCGGGCCACCGGCCAGCCGGCCCGCACCGCCCGCGCCGCCTCGGTCGTCAGCCAGTCGGGCACCGGCACCCGGCGACCGACCCGTGCGTTCCACACCTCGGCCGCGGCCGCCACGTCGGGGCCCTCGGTCCACAGCAGGGCCGGGTCCTCGGGCAGCAGCGCCGCCACGACCTCCTGGCGCACCTCGACCGGCAGGCCCCGCAGCTCGTCCCGGGCGTGCCCGGCCTCGGCGACCTTCAGGCCCAGGGTCGTGCGCAGCTCCAGGGGCAGGAAGTTGTTCTCGTGGCTGTCGATCCCGGGCATGCCGGCCAGCACGAGCCCGGAGAGCGCCCGGGAGGCCCCGGTGAGCCGGCCGAACTCCTCGGCCGCCGCCGGCAGGAACGGAGCCGCGCCGCGCGCCCCCGCCTCCTTCAGGAACGCGGCCGCCCAGCCCGCTCCGCGCGCCGGGTCGCCGACCGGCAGGCTGCCGCGCACCGTGTACGGCCCGGGCACCTCGAACCGTCCGCTCGGGTCGTACAGCAGGGCGCCGAACTCCCGGCCGTCCGCGACGCCGTCGTTGTGCTCGGTGAACCCGAGGACCGCCCCGCCGCCGAGCGGGAGCACGCTGCGGTGCGCGTGGTTCCGGCTCTGACCGTGCGCGTCGGCCAGGTGCGCCTGCCCCAGGTGGAGCAGGACGCGCCGCCAGCGGTCGGCGGACCCGGCGGCCGACAGGACGCCGAGGGCGTCGGCCGTGGACAGCAGGCCGAGCAGGGCGCCCCGGTGCTCCTCCTCCGCGCCGGGCGCGACGGCCCGGTAGGCGATCGCCGCCGGCCGGTCGAGGAGCTGCGTGAACGGCAGCCCGGACCAGGGGAGCGACGGCAGGCCGAAGTGGATCCGCCCGGGGACGGCCTCCGCCTCCGTGTCGGCGCACGCCGCCGCCAGCTGCTCCAGGTAGCGGTGGGTGACGTCCGACTCGGCGCCCCACCGGTAGTAGCCGGAGCCCGCCACGCCGTTGAGCGCCTGGGCGAGGACCCGGTCGGACGGGCCCGCGACCCGCTCCACGACGGGCTCGGCCGTCGGGTGGAGGCGGGCGGCGACCGCGTCGAGCGACCGCTGCTGCCGGGCGGCGAAGAGCACCGCCTTCACCACGCCGGCGACGAGCTCGGGCGCGGTCACCCCGGGGAACGAGCCGCCCACGAGGGCCGCCACGTCCTGCACGGTCTCCGCGTCGACGGCGGCCTTCAGGAGGGTGCCGGCCGTCTCCGCGTCGGCGGCCCGCAGCGCCGCCGACCCCTGCGGGTCACGGGGGCGGAGCGCGTACAGGAACGGCAGCGGCGGCAGCACCGACGCCGCCGTCCGGAACAGCTCGGTCCGGCCGCTCTCGGCCGTCGCCGTGACGACGCCGTCCGGATCCGTCAGCGAGAGGGTCCGCCACTCGCGGCTGAGCGCGCGCGGCCGGTCGTCGCCGGGGAAGAGCAGCGCCGCGACGGGCAGCGCGGCCCCCTCCGGAAGGACCACCTCGCGCCCGGCGGTGTCCTCCGCCCGCCAGCCGTTCCCCGGCAGCCGCACCACGCGCCAGCCGAGCAGGCCGTCGACCGGCTCGCCGACGGCGGAGCCCTCCACCGTCGGGGCGGGCCGCAGCCACGAGGAGAACGCCCCGAGCCTGGCGTCCGGGCCGTGCCCGCGCAGCGCGTCGGCGAGGAAGCCGGGCTGCGAGCGCCGCCCGTACGCGCCCTCGGCGGGGTCGTACTCGACCCAGCCGCTCTCGTCCCCGCCGTTGCGGTTCTCGAAGACCCAGTACGAGGTGCCGTCGGAGATCACCGGGGCCTCCGCCGGGAGCCGGGTGTCCCCGGCGTGCAGCACGCCGCGGCCGGTGGTGCGCCCGCCGCCGGGCAGCGCCAGGCTGACCTCGGAGGAGCGCAGCGACCACGGGTTGACGTTGTCGTCGAGCGTGATCAGCCGGTCCGGCGCCGTGTGCCAGTACCCCCGCGCCGGATCGCCGCCGTAACCGCTCCAGAAGACGAACAGGGCGCCGTCCACGTAGTGGAAGCCGCGGTTGCGGACGTGGGTCCCCGCGGAGGACGGGATCCGCAGGTCATGGGTGAGGAGAGTGGAGTCGGCGTCGATGACCCGGACCTGCGAGGCGTTCGACACGATCAGGTGGGGCCAGGCCTCGACCACGGTCAGCTGCTCCGGATCCGACGCCAGCTCCGCGACCGTGCGCTCCCACTCCGGCCAGTGGAACTCCTCCCACACGCCGCCGCGCAGGCTGCGCGCCAGCGTCTCGCCGAGATCGGCGCCCGCCGCGGCGGCCACCTCGTCCGGCGCGAGCGCCAGGGCCTCCGAGGGCAGCCACGACAGGGTGGACAGGGCGTTCGGCAGGGCGGGCAGTCCGGCCGCCACCGACTTCCGGGCGACCTCGGCGGTCCAGCGGGCGAGCAGCACGCGCCCACCGGCCGACGCGGCGAGGCGGCGCATCACGTCCGCGTCGTGCCCGCCGCCGCGGAAACCGTCCGCACCCCGGTCGAAGGCCCGGTGGAAACGTGGATCGGCGGCGAGCGCGGCCAGGTCCCGGGGCCGCTCCGACTGGTGCCAGTCCATCAGGTCCAGCGCCGCGTTCTGCCGGCGGCCTTCCTGGTCCGGCGCGGTCACCGGCACGTCGAGGGCCAGCAGCAGATCCAGCAGATTGACGTCCTCCACCCCGATCCGCAGCGCACGCCGCCCCTCGGGACGGGCCGCCAGATCGGCGCGCAGCCGGTCCGCCGCCCGCTCCACCAGATCGAGCAGCGCCGTCGGCGTGAGCCGCCGTCCCCAGCCGCGGTGCCGGGCGGCGTGGTAACGCTCCAGCCATCCGGCCGTGCCGTCGGCACACCGCTCCTCCTCGGGCAGCCCGCCGTCGACGAGCCCCGCGTCGGCGCCGGACTCCGCGAGGATGTCCAGCCACAGCTCGCTCAGCTCCCCGTCGTCCGACGACGGCGTCAGCGTGAGCAGCGTGCCCCGGACCGCCGGCACGCGCCGCGCCAGCGCCACCAGCGTGGCGCGGTGCGCCTTCCACCAGCCGGCCGCCGCCCGCAGGGTCGCCGGCAGCGGCAGCAGTTCGGCGACGAAGTCCTGCTCCGCCTCACCGCCGGACAGGCCCGCGGCCCGGGCGAGCCGTCGCAGCTCCGTGGTGGCCTGCGCGGACGGCGCGAGCCCTCCCGCCGTACGGCGCACGCACAGCCGGTGGAAACGCTCGTACGCCTCCTCCGGCGCGAGCCGCGCCGACAGCTCCTTGCCGTACCCCGACAGCACCTTCACCGGCAGCGCGCTGGCGAGGGCGAACTCCAGGAACACCGCGTCGAGCCGGTCCTCGTCGACCGGAAGCCCGTGCTGCGCCTCGCTGGTGCGGGCGCGGCCGAACAGCTGCCCCGCGTAGGTGGTGTTCTCCACCGCGAGGAAGACGCGCGCGGCCTGCTCGTAGAACACGGGCAGGAAGTGGGGCACGGAGGAGGCGAGCCGTCCGGCCAGTTCCAGGCAGGCGTCCAGCGCCGCCTTCGGCTTGGACTTCGCCTGCCGCGCCAGCCGGTCCAGCTCCGGCACGACGGCCAGCGCGTGGTGTCCGTCCTCCGGGTGGTGCACGAGCACCCACTCGGGGAACCCGAGCTCCTGACGCCGGCCCAGACCCACCACGACCGGTTCGCCGGCGGGTTCGAGCCCGAGAAAGCCCGCGGCCAGGTCCTCGGCGGCGCCGAGTTCGGCGGCGGTCAGCCGCACCACGACCCGGTCCTCGCCGAGCACCGGGTGGCGGTAGGTCCGGGCCGTCAGCTCCACGGCGGACGGTCCGGCCCCCTCGGTGCCGGCCGGGAGCACGGCCCCGGCGTTCAGCAGCTCCCTGTCGTTCGTCGCGGTCGTGCCCGTCACGCCTTCCCACCCTCTTCGATCGTGCGGCCGGCGTAGAGCGCGGCGGCCATGCGCATCCCCTCGGACCAGGCGACCGGTCCGACCCCGTCGAGCCGCACCGCGCGGCCGTCCTCGTCGTGCCAGCTGAGCGCGCCGGTCTCCGACTCCCCGTCCCAGTACGGCTCGCCGATCCACACCGACGCCTCCGTCGTCCGCCCGGCGTCGCGGACCTTGCAGGTGGCGTACCCGCCGGACACCCGGTAACCGAGCCCGGTGGCCCGCGCGGCGAGCCCGAAACGGGAGGCGAACTTCCCGCCCGCGTACTCCCGCACCTCCGTCGCGTTCGCCGCGTGCGCCTCCGTGCGCGTCCAGGTGGCGCGGTGGATCTGCTCCACGCGCTGCGTGATGCCCAGCTCGGCCGCGAACTCCCGGACGTCCTCCAGGTCGGGCAGCAGCACCGGGTGCGGCAGGGTCACCGTGCGCGGCGCCAGCCGCACCGTCTCGCCGTCGAGGTCGACGACCTTCAGCCCGCCGTCCTCCGACACGTCCCGCAGGAAACCGACCTCGTCGGGATCGTCCCCCACCACGGCCATGTCCCGCAGCGCGGACCGCCAGGCCTCGTCCGGCCACACCCGGGCGATCAGCGCCGTCGGCACCGGCAGCGAGGACACCATCCACGCGTCCACCTGCGCCACGCACGCCTCCGCGTGCCGGTCCAGCCACTCGGAGAGCCGCCGCAGCCGGTCCACCCCCGGATCGTCCCGCAGCGCCTTGGGGACGGTCTTCAACTCCCGCCCCCCGGACCGGCGGGCGACCACCCGCCCGCCCTCGCCGAGGGTCACCTCGTACCCTCCACCCGCTTCCAGCCACGCCATCAGCCGCGCCCCTCCACCCGTACGTCACTCGTCCACGCAGCCGGAACCAGAGGCGGAAGCGCCCCTGAACTGCGGTGTGAGCACGACACTATGCGGCCCCACTGACAACGCCTCCGCCCGCCCGGCCCGTGGAGCGCCGTGCGGGGCGGGCCCGCGGGGCGAGGAAGGGCGGGCGGAGACAGGAGCCGGACGGACGGGGGAAGCCGAAGGGACGGTCTCGCCGACCCGGACGTGTTGCGCCGCGCCGTGGCCCCCGCCCGTCCGCGCCGTGGCCTCCGCCCGTCCGCTGCCGCGCCGCGGCCCGGAGCGGTCGCTTGCCGTCCGACGGGGGCGCCATGTCTCAGGAAGAACGCGACGCGCGGCTGGGGCTCACGGGCTTGACCGGGCCGGAACGGGAGGCCCGCATAAGCCGGTTGAGGGAGGAGCTCGACCGGAAGACGGCCGCGGCGAGGGCCGCCCTGCGCGCCCGGCGGGCGGCCGGCGGGAGCTCCTCTCCCCGGCCCGAGGCGTGACACCGGTCGACGAGGACATCGCCGTCCCGCCCGCATCCCGCGGCGTTCCGACTGCTCAGGGGCGCGGCCCGGCGCCGTGCAGCAGGGTGTCGATGACGCGTGCGGCGAGGGTGTCGGGGTCGGCGCCTTCCGCGTTGCCGTGCAGCGACTCGCCGATGAGCGCGTAGTAGACCCGCCGCACCCAGTCGAGGTCCGCCGCTTCGTCGATGAGCCCGTCGTCCTGTGCGCGGCGCAGAACGGCGACGCAGCGGCGGCCGATGTCCTGCTGGAGGGCGAAGGCCTCGCTGTCGGGGTCGTCCGACAGGCCGAGCGCGAAGGTCCAGGCGCCCTTGACCTGAAGGACGTTGGCCGTGATCCGGTGCATCGCCACGAGCGGCGGCGCCGTGTCCGGCCTGCCGTCGTCCACGGCCTGGGCGAGCTGGCGAGCGGCCGACGTCGCCAGCGCCTCGATCAGCGCCTGACGGTTGGCGAAGCGCCGGTGGATGGTCGTCCGGGCCACCCCCGCCGCCGCGATCTGTTCCATCGACGCCCCGGGGTCCTCGGCGAGCACCCGCTCCGCCGCCTCCAGGATCGCGCGGACGCTGCGCTCCGGTGCGTCCGCATCGCCGTGATCCTCGACCGACGGAGGAACCCATGCCCAGCACCGCCCTCATCACCGGAGCGTCGTCCGGCCTCGGCGCGGAGTTCGCCGAGCAGCTCGCCGCCCGCGGCCACGACGTGGTCCTGGTGGCCCGCTCCGCCGACCGCCTCGCCGCGCTCGCCGACCGCCTGACCGCCCGGCACGGCGTCCGCGCCCACGTCCTGGTCCAGGACCTCGCCGTACCGGACGCCGCCCGCCGCGTCGCCGGCGAGCTGGCCGCCCGCGACCTCACCGTCGACCTGCTGGTCAACAACGCGGGCTTCGGCACCTGCGGCCGCTTCGAGGAGATTCCCGCCGCCCGCGACCACGACCAGCTGATGGTCAACGTCGTCGCGCTCGTCGACCTCACCCACGAACTGCTGCCCGGCATGCTGGAGCGCGGCCACGGCTCGGTCGTGAACGTCGCGTCCAACGCCGGCTTCCAGCCCTCCTCGTACTTCGCCGTCTACGCGGCCTCCAAGTCCTTCGTCCTGAACTTCGGCCTCGCTCTGCGCCAGGAGTACCGGCGCCGCGGCATCCGCGTCCTCACCCTCTGCCCCGGCCCGGTCGAGACCGCCTTCTTCGAGGCCATCGGCACCCGCGAGGCCGCCGTCACCGGCTCCATGACCACCCCGCAACCCGTCGTCCGCGCCGCGCTGCGTGCCCTGGACCGCGACCGCGGCTACGTCGCCCCCGGCTTCTCCAACGCCCTGACCGCCCACCTGACCCCGCGCCGCCCCCGCACTCTGGTCGTCGCCATCGCCGAACGCGTCACCCGCAAGGTCCTGACCCCCGGACCTTCCGCGGCCGCCGACCGGTCGCAGCCCACGGGCCGACCGCGGGCCGCCGCCACGAGCGAGGGAAAATGACGAATCCCAACAGTGGCGAACAACAAGATGCGACAGGATCCTTGACCGGGCGTCAGCGGCTTCCTACGCTCACCCCGCATGGGAGCGTTCCCATGTCATCCCCCGCCCGCACGATCGGCACGACCGAAGCGTCCCTCCCGTCCCACGGGCCGGCACCCTCACGCACCCCCACGCCACGGAGGCCACGATGCGCGCCCCAACGCCCGCCCCCGCCCCCACCGCCACCCCCGACCCCGCCCCGCCACCCCTCCGTGCGCGGAAGCGGTCGGCGCGCAGGGTGCTGACGAGCGGCGTCACCGCCGCCGCGCTCGCCGTCTCCGGGCTCGTCACGCTCCCGCAGACCGCCCACGCCGCCACCACCCGCCAGGTGGAACGCCTCGACCGAGGGCTGACCAGCACCCACACCGCGAGCGGGAACCTGGTCTCGTGGCGCTGGCTCGCCACCGACCCGGCCGACGTGGCGTTCCACGTCTACCGGGGCACCACGAGACTCACCCCCACCCCCCTCGCCACCTCGACCAACTACTTCGACGCCGGCGCCGCGGACTCCGCCGACTACACGGTGCGGGCCGTGATCGACGGCGCCGAACAGCCCGCTTCCGAAGGGGCGTTGAAGTTCCGCTCCGGATACCTGGACGTGCCGATCTCGGCGCCCGCCGGCGGCACGACACCGGACGGCGTGGCGTACGCGTACGAGGCCAACGACGCGAGCACCGGCGACCTCGACGGCGACGGCCGGCTCGACCTGGTCCTGAAATGGCAGCCGACGAACGCCAAGGACAACTCCCAGTCGGGCTACACCGGCAACACCGTCATCGACGGCATCAGGCTCGACGGCACCCGGCTCTGGCGGATCGACCTGGGCCGCAACATCCGCTCCGGCGCGCACTACACGCAGTTCCAGGTGTACGACTACGACGGCGACGGCCGGGCCGAGGTCGCCATGAAGACCGCCGACGGCACCCGCGACGGCACGGCCACGGTGCTCGGCGACGCGGCGGCCGACCACCGGAACGCGAGCGGTTACGTCCTCTCCGGCCCCGAGTTCCTGACCATGTTCGACGGCCGGACCGGGAAGGCGATGGGGACGGTGGACTACGTCCCCGCCCGCGGCACAGTCTCGTCCTGGGGCGACTCCTACGGCAACCGCGTCGACCGCTTCCTCGCCGGCACCGCCTACCTGGACGGCGCCCGCCCGTCCCTGATCATGGCCCGCGGCTACTACACCCGTACCGTCGTCGCCGCCTGGGACTGGCGGAACGGCCGGTTCACCCGCCGCTGGACCTTCGACACCAACTCCTCCACCAACACCGGCAAGGGCTACGACGGCCAGGGCAACCACAGCCTGTCGGTCGCGGACGTCGACGCCGACGGCAAGGACGAGATCGTCTACGGCGCGATGACCGTCGACGACAACGGCGCCGGACTCTGGACGACCCGGCTCGGCCACGGCGACGCGGGCCACGTCGGCGACCTCGACCCGTCCCGGCCGGGCCTGGAGTACTTCAAGGTCTCCGAGGACAAGAGCAAGCCCGGCTCCTGGTTCGCCGACGCGCGCACGGGCCAGGTCCTGTGGCAGACGGCCTCGGGAGCCGACAACGGCCGGGGCGTGGCCGGTGACATCCACGCCGGCAGCCCCGGTGCCGAGGCCTGGTCGGCCTCCGACACCACCCTGCGCTCCGCGACCGGCGCCTCCCTCGGCCGGGAGCCCTCCAGCGTCAACTTCCTGTCCTGGTGGGACGGCGACACCGTCCGCGAACTCCTCGACGGCACCCGCGTCGACAAGTACGGCACCGCCGGCGACACCCGCCTCCTCACCGGCTCCGGCGTCTCCTCCAACAACACCACCAAGGCCACCCCCGCCCTCTCGGGCGACATCCTCGGCGACTGGCGCGAAGAGGTCGTCTGGCGCACCTCGGACAACACCGCCCTGCGCATCTACGCGACACCCCACCCGACCGGCAGCAGGATCACCACCCTGCTCCACGACACCCAGTACCGCACCGCACTCGCCTGGCAGAACACCGCCTACAACCAGCCCCCGCACCCTTCCTTCTTCATCGGCTCCGGCATGCCCACCCCGCCCCGCCCCGCCGTCCACACCCCCTGACCACGAGCGGCGGCCACGAACGGCCGTGGACGACCACGGCGGTCCGGCGCACCGAGGCGCGCCGGACCGCCCGCGTCACCGCCCACGACCCCCTTCCGTTCGCGCACCCGGACTCCCGTGGCGCCTCGCCCCGGAGGAGGTGGTCGACGGCATCCGGACGGCTACCCGGGACTGCCGGGGCGCGGTCCCCTGCCGGGGCGCGGTCCCCCGAACACCGCGTCGAGGACGAGTTCCAGGAGGCGGGGGGGCTCCGGCCCCGCGCGTTCCCCGCCGGTCGTGGACAGGGCGATGCCGACGACGAGGTGGACGAGGTCGTCGACGGTCACGTCGGCGCGAGCCGTTCCGTCTCGCCGGGCCCGGTCGAGCAGCCCGCTCGCCGCGTCGACGATGCGCCGCCGGCAGTCCGGGTCACCGGCCGCGGAGGCCGTCTCCACCAGCAGGGCGCCGCCCATGCCCTGGTTCGCCCGCGCGTGGTCGAGGAAGTCGTGGAGCCACCGCCGGAGGGCGTCGTCGGCGTCCCGCGCATCGAGCAGGTGCTCCGCGCGTGCGCACAAGGTCTCGATCCGGTCCCTGAGAACGGCGGTCAACAGGTCGGTGCGGTCCGGGAAGTGGCGGTACAAGGTCCCCGGCCCCACCCCCGCCCGCCGGGCGATCTCGTTGAGGGACGCACCGGGCCCCGCCTCCGCGAACACTTCTCGCGCGGCCGCGACCAGGCGCTCCCGGTTCAGGCGGGCGTCCAGGCGCCGCGGGGGGACGGCGGGGGCGGCGCCGGAGCCGTACTCGGTCGTCATGCGTCGCCTCCTGCCGTCCCTTCCGCGTCTCCCGCCCCTCCTGCGCCACGGCCAGGTGTGGTCAACCGGAGAGGTTCTCCGTATCGTAGCGTCCCAGCCAAGCGGAGAACCTCTCCGCTTCACGGTTCAAGGAGTACGGATGACACCGCCCACGCCGACCGGCCTCGGCCGCGTCGGAATCTGGACCTTCGCCTACGACGCCCAGCCCGCCGGACGCGTACGGGAATCCGCCGCCGAACTCGAGGAGCTGGGGTACGGGGCGATCTGGTACGGAGAGGCGTTCGGCCGCGACACCTTCGGCCAGGCCTGGTTACTGCTGTCGGCGACCCGCCGCATCCCCGTGGCCTCCGGCATCGCCAACATCGCCTTCCGGGAGCCGCTGGCCACCGCCAACGCGGAACGCACCCTCGGCGAGGCCTTCCCCGGCCGCTACGTACTCGGTCTGGGCGGCCACCGGGTGGACGACACCGTCCACGAGGTGGACGGATATCCCGTGCCGGCCCGCGGCCGGGCCCTGTCCACGATGCGCGCCTACCTCCGGGCCATGGACGCCGCTCCCGCCCACGGCCCCGTCCCCGCCCCCGCGCCACGCCGTCTGCTCGCGGCCCTCGGCCCGAAGATGCTCGGACTGGCCGCCGCGACGGCCTGGGGCGCCCACACCTACTTCGTGCCGCCCGAGCACACCGGACAGGCCCGGGAGATCATGGGACCGGACGCGTTCCTCGGCGTCGAGCAGGCCGTCGTCCTGGACACCGACCTCGTCCGGGCGCGGGAGACGGCGCGGGCGCACGTCGCCGCGTACGTCGCGGCCGCCCCGCACCAGCAGGCCAACGTCCGGAGGCTGGGCTTCGGGGACGCCGACCTCGCCGGCGGCCCGAGCCGCCGCCTGGTCGACGCCATCGTCGCGTACGGGGACGCGGAGACCGTCCGCCGCCGCGTCCGGCACCACTTCGACGCGGGCGCGGACCACGTCTGCCTCCAGGTCCTGACCCCCGACCCGACCGCCCTCCCGCAACGCGAGTGGCGCGAACTCGCTTCCGCCCTCGCGCCCCTCTGACCCGCGTACGACACCCGACTCCCGCCCACGTCCGCTGTCGGGACCGGACGCCGTGGCAGGGCGCGGGGGCGAGGTCTGGTGGGTCGTGCACGACGCCCGGCAGCGGGGCGGCCCTCGCCCGCCGGGAGGCGGGGACGGCGGGCCACGGCGCCTTCCACCTCATCGACGTACGAACGGGCACGGTCCGGGGCTAGGGTCTGTTGTGAAAGTGCTGGTCACAGCCACTCGTTGATGGCTGCGACCAGCACGGTCGCTTCGTAGCG
>NZ_BMTV01000037.1:0-37102 GCF_014649855.1 Streptomyces roseolus
CCTCGTCGGCTCCCTCACCGCCGCCGCCCTCGCCGCCCTCCTCCTGCGCCGCCGCAACCGCGTCTACAAGCGGCTGTGGGAAGAGGAGGAACGTGACGAGGACGCGGACGGCATACCCGACATCTACCAAGCCGGCGCCCGGACAGGCGGACCGGGTACCTCGGCGTAGTTTCGTTTCAAAAGGGGTAGAACGACTCAAAGACTGCCAAACCGCTAGGTCATGCGGAGCCGTCCACGTCCGGAGAACGCCATGGAACTCTGGCTGATCTGGTTGATCCTCGCGGGGTTGCTGGCGGTTGCGGAGATCTTCACCCTCACCGCCGCGCTCGGCATCCTGGGCGTGGCCGCCGCGGCCACGGCGGGAGCCGCTGCCCTGGGGCTCGCGCCGCCGCTCCAGCTGGTGGTCTTCACCGTTCTCGCGGCGGCGGGCCTGTTCCTCGTACGCCCCGTCGCCGTCCGTCATCCGGGCCGGCCCCCGGCCGAGAGGTTCGGTGTCGACGCGCTGGTGGGCCGGCCCGCCCGGGTCGTCTCGGAGGTCACCGGGGCGGGCGGCAGGATCCGGCTCGGCGGCGAGGAGTGGACGGCGCGCGCCTACGACGAAACGCTCGTGATCCCTCCGGGGGCGACCGTCGACGTCATGGAGATCGACGGCGCCACCGCCGTCGTCCATCCCCGGGAGTGAGAGCCATGGACGTGTCCGGACTGCTCGTCGCCGGTCTGATCCTCGCGGCGTTCGCCGTGTTCACCGTCGTGCGCGCGGTGCGCATCGTCCCGCAGGCCCGCGCCCGCAACGTCGAGCGCCTCGGCCGCTACCGGCGCACGCTGAGGCCGGGGCTCAACCTCGTCATCCCCTACATCGACCGCGTCTACCCGGTGATCGACCTGCGGGAGCAGGTGGTCTCCTTCCGGCCCCAGCCGGTGATCACCGAGGACAACCTGGTCGTCGAGATCGACACCGTGCTGTACTTCCAGGTCACCGACCCGCGCGCGGCCGCCTACGAGATCGCGGACTTCCTCCAGGGCGTCGAACAGCTCACCGTCACCACCCTGCGCAACGTCGTGGGCTCGATGGACCTGGAGAAGACCCTCACCTCGCGCGACACGATCAACAGCCAGCTGCGCGGGGTGCTCGACGACGCCACCGGCAAGTGGGGGCTGCGCGTCAACAGGGTGGAGATCAAGGCCATCGACCCTCCGCAGTCCATCAAGGACGCGATGGAGAAGCAGATGCGCGCCGAGCGGGACAAGCGGGCGGCGATCCTGGGGGCCGAGGGGCAGCGGCAGTCGCAGATCCTCACCGCGGAGGGGGACAAGCAGGCCGCCGTGCTCCGGGCGGAAGGCAACCGCACCGCCGAGATCCTCAAGGCCGAAGGGCAGTCCCGGGCCATCGACGAGGTCTTCCAGGCCGTGCACCGCAACGACCCCGACCCGCAGCTCCTCGCCTACCAGTACCTGCAGACGCTGCCCCAGCTCGCCCAGGGCGCGGGCAGCACCTTCTGGGTGATCCCCGGCGAGGTCACCGCCGCGCTCCAGGGGGTGTCCCGCGCCTTCAACGAGGTCCTGCCCCCGTCGCCGGCGACCCGGGAGACGTCCGCGGAGGACAGGGCCGCCACGGAAGCCGCCGACGACGCGGCCAAGGCCGCCGAAGCCGCGGCCGAAGCACTCGCGGACGCGGCCGAGGCCGACGCCGACACGCTCCCCTTCACCGCCGGCCGCCGGCCGTCGAAGGAGTCCGGCGAAGCCTGAAGGGCTGCCGACCTCCCCGGCCGAAACGGTCCCACCCGCGGTGATCGCCTTGCGGTGGTCCCTTCGGCGTTGCCGCCGGTGACCACCGCTCGTGTTCCCGCCCGGCCGGCCGAGAAGGCGTCGACGTGCGCCAGAAGCTCGCCGGCAGCAGGGCGACGGCGCCCGGCGCGACGTCGGCACCATCCGGCGGTCGCGTCGAGGCGCCGGCTCGGCAGGCCGGGACCGCTGATGCCCGGTGAACCCCGTCCAGCAGCACGAACGCCTTCGCCGACGCCGGTCCTCGTCGAGGGGTCACGGATCCTGGCGCCCGCCGGGCGGGGTCGCCCGGCTCCCGGCGGCGCCGGGAGGGCCCGGCGGGGGCTCGCCCGCCGCAAGGTGCTCCAGGACCTCCGCCAGCTCCTGGCAGGCGCGGCGCACCGACCGGCGGGTCGCACGCTGCTCGGTGATGACGGAGGCGAGAAGCAGGGCGGTCAGGGCTGCGGAACCGTTGAACGCCTGGAGCTTGACCATGATCTCGACGTCCGTCAGGTGGAGGAACGCGCCCCGCCCGGAGGTCGCCTCGAAGGTGGTGAGCACGGAGGCGAAGAGCGCGCACAGCATGCTTCCGGCGAGCTGGAAGCGGAGCGCCGCCCAGATCAGCAGGGGAAAGACGAGGAACAGCATGCTCATCGGGTTGAGCACGGCCATGGGCATGAGGACCAGGGTCGTCAGCCCCAGGAAGGCCGCCTCCTTCCAGCGCCGTACCCGGAACCGTCCGGCCGGTCCCGCGAGGACGAGCAGGAGCGGGGCGACGAGCAGCACCCCCATCGTGTCGCCCACCCACCAGGCCAGCCAGACGGGCCAGAACTCGCTCTCGTCCAGGGAGCCCTTCGCCACCTGCAGCCCGACCCCCGCCGTCGCGCTGATCAGCATGGCGCCGAACCCGCCGAGGAAGACCAGGGAGAGTCCGTCCCGCAGCCGCGCCATGTCGGGCCGGAAGTCGGCCTGTCTCAGCAGCAGGAAGGCGCAGAGCGGCGCGACGGTGTTGCTCACCACGGTGACCACCGTGGTGGGCCCCGGAGCGGTGAGGGAGGCGATGACGAGGAAGGAGCCGAGGGCGATCCCGGGCCAGACCCGCGCGCCGAACAGCAGCAGGGCGGCGACGGCGACGCCGGTGGGCGGCCAGATGGGGGTGACCACGGCGCCTTCGATGGCGAGGCGGCCCGTCAGGCCGAGTCGTCCGGCCGCGTAGTAGCAAACCGCCACGGCCAGCGACATCAGAGCCGTCTCCGTGGAGCGCCGGAACTGCCGAATATCCCACACGTCAGCCATCAGACACCGGCCGGGCCGCCATGACCGGGCAAGGACGCCTGCGTGTCGGGCGCCGCCGTACGGCACGGGCCCGGGCCGGCCCGGGGACCGACCCGCCCCGAGACGGGTCCTCTCCCTTCACTCCTCGGCCGCCGACCGGGCCGGACCGCCGTCATGCCCGACGACCAGGACGGCCGCGTCGTCCTCGTGCCCCACCGTGGCCGCCAGCTTCATGACGGCGGTGGCGAGCGCGTCGACGTCCAGCCCGGCGACGGCGGTGATCCCGGCGAGCCGCGTCACCCGGTCCAGGCCCTCGTCGACGTGGAGCGAGGGCCCCTCCACCACCCCGTCGGTCAGGAGGACGAAGACACCGTCGGCGGTGAGCCGGTGGCGCGTGGCCGGGTAGTCCACGCCGGGGAGCACACCGAGCGGAGGCCCGCCCTCGCTGTCGTCGATGCCGGAGCGGCCGTCGGCGGTGGCCCAGATGTGGGGGATGTGACCGGCCCGGGCGCACTCCAGGGTGCCGGCGGCGGGGTCGAGCCGCAGGAAGGTGCAGGTGGCGAAGAGGTCGGCGCCCAGAGAGATCAGCAGGTCGTTGGTGCGGCCGAGCAGCTCTCCCGGGTCTCCGGTGACGGAGGCCAGCGCGCGCAGTGCCACGCGGACCTGTCCCATGAAGGCGGCGGCCTCGATGTTGTGCCCCTGCACGTCACCGATGGACATGCCGATCCGCCCGCCGGGCAGGGGGAAGGCGTCGTACCAGTCACCGCCGACGTTGAGCCCGTGGTTGGCGGGCTCATAGCGGACGGCCAGCCGGGCGCCCGGAAAACGGGGCAGCTCCGAGGGCAGCATGCCACGCTGCAGGGCCACGGCGAGCTCGACACGGGAACGCTGCGTCTCGGCCAGCTCCCGCGCCTTGGCCGTCAGCGACCCGAGCCGGACCAGGAGGTCCTCGCTGTTGTCGGCCGGCCGTCTGCGGAACATCGATCACTCCGACGTCACGACAATCCTCGCGTCAGTCCGTCCCGTCTCCAGCACGCGGGCCCCGGGGAACCACCTCGGTACGAACAGGTCCTTCCCCACTCTGCCCGGAGGGGACGGCGTCCGCATCTCATCGGCGGAGAACGCCGCGGATCCCGGCGGGGCCACCCCGCACCGCCGGAAACGAACATCGGTCCGGCGAAATCGAAGGCGTCGCCCCGCCCCTGACCTCCGTCCGGACCGGGCAGGCCGACGCCGCGCGACTCGCCCGGCGAGGCCCGGCACGCCACCGCCGCCGTCGAAGAGGCGGCGGCCGTACGCGGCCTGTGCGGATCAGGGCTGGGTGCGGGCCTGGTCGGCCGCCTGGCCGGCGGCGGCCCTTTCCGTCGTGGCGTGGGCGGTGCTGAGCCGGCCTCCGCTGCTTTCCAGGTGCGCGCGGACGAACCACTGGAAGAGCTCCAGGCCGCGCAGCTGCTCGATGAGCATGTCCTGCGTGACCGGGTCGGAGGTTTCGGTGGCCTGCATGGCCGCGCGGTGACCCTTGATGAGCCCGGTGTAGACGAGGTCGAGGGCGCCCAGGTGCTCGATGGCTTCGGCGCGGCCGATGGAGTAGTCGTCCCAGGTCCGGTCGGCGACCAGAGCGCCCGGGGTGCCGTGCGGTTCACCGCCGAGGGTGGAGATCCGTTCGGCGAGGTCGTCGGTCATGGACCGGACCTGATCGACCTGCGGATCGATCATCTCGTGCACGGCGATGAAGTGCGGGCCGACCACGTTCCAGTGGACGTGCTTGAGCGTCAGGGCGAGATCGTTCAGCGCGTGCAAGCGCGTCTGGAGGAGGGTGATGATGCTTCCGCTGTCGTCTGCGGACATGCCCGGGACGGTGTACTGGGGAGCGGACTCAGAGGCCACGGCCGTGCCTTTCTTCTGCTGGCAAGGGAAGACGTCTCTTGGCAGGCAACCACCGGATCGCTCCCGCTGCCCGTTGGAGACCGCCGTACGGGCCCGTCCCGACCGGGAGCGGCGCGGCCCGCGCCGGCCCGCGGTGTCACCGCCAGCGCGACCGCGAGGACCGTGACACGCGGTGGAAGGCGGCCGGCTTCGCCGTCACCCGGGCCGCCCTGTGCGCCGCGAGCCTCTCCGGCACCGCCTCCTCCCCCCCGATGACGGCCGAGCGAGGCGGCCACCGGAGACGCCCCGTCCCGTCGGTGTCGCTCCGCGCGGCCGCACGCGGCGGCACGGCCTCACGCCAGGCCGTTCACGACAGCCGCGAAGACCCGCGGCAGGCGTTCGGCCGCGGGCACGACGAGCGGGGCGAGGGCCCGTCGCTGCCGCACCCGGACCAGAAGCTCCGTCAGGAGCCGGTGGTGGCGGGTCGCGCGGTTCCAGTCGCTTTCGTAGCGGTCCGGCGTGCCACGGCGCACGTTGTCGACCAGGGCCGCGGCGCCGGCGAGGGCCAGGGAGACGCCCTCACCGGTCAGCGCGTCGACGTATCCGGCGGCGTCGCCCACGAGCAGGACCCGCCCGTGGAGCCGGGAGCGTGCCTTCTGGCGCAGTGGGCCCGCGCCCCGCACCGCCGTGACGGCCGCTTCGGCGGGGAGACGGGCGGCCAGTGCGGGAAAGCGTTCCAGCTGGGCGCCGAAAGGGGCCCGCCGGTCCGTCAGCAGGGCGATCCCGACGAGATCCGGACCGAGCGGGGTGACGTACGCCTCGCCGTGCCGTCCGCAGTGCACCTCGACGTACGGGGACCACGGAGGCACGGCGTAATGACGCCGCAGCCCGTACCTGGGTCTGCGGCGGGACCCGGCGCACAGGCCGAGGGAGCGGCGCACCGGTGAGTGCAGACCGTCCGCGGCGACCAGCCACCGGGCCCGCAGACCGGCGCCGGGCAAGGACACGCCGGTGGCGTCCTGCCGTACTTCCCCGACCCGCAGGGGCAGCACGGGAACGCCCGCCGCGAGGACGGCCCCGTGGAGGGCCTCGTGCAGGCCGGTACGCCGTACGCCGAGGCCGGGACCGCGCCGGAACGCCGCCTGCACCTGACGGGACCCCTGCACGTAGCGGATGCCGGTGATCGGGTGGCCCGGGACCTCCAGGCCCAGTGCGGCGAGGGCTTGGACGGCGCCGGGCATCAGGCCCTCGCCGCACGCCTTGTCGACCGGTGCGCGGCGGGGCTCGGCCACGACGGCGTCGAAACCGGCACGCGCGGCGTACAGGGCCGTCGCCAGGCCGGCGGGACCGCCGCCGACGATGATCAGGTCGTGTGCGCGGCTCACGCGTGCACCGCCCGGGTGAGGGCCGCGTTCTCACAACGGAGCCGGACCGTGAGCAGCACCGCGTTGGCCGAGCTGAACACCGCGGCGGTCAGCCACGCCGAGTGGACCAGGGGCAGAGCGGCGACCTCCACCACGACGGCGACGTAGTTGGGGTGACGCACGAGGCGGTAGGGACCGGTGCCGAGGGGACGCGTGCCCGGAACGACGATGACGCGGGTGTTCCAGTACGGCCCGAGTGCGGTGACGCACCACCAGCGCAGCGCCTGGGACAGGAGGACCAGCGACAGCATCGGCCACCCCAGGGCGGGCAGGAACGGCCGGTGGGCCAGGACGGGTTCGAGGAGGCAGCAGACCAGCAGGGCCGTGTGCAGGACGACCATGACCGGGTAGTGGCCGCGGCCGTGCTCGACACCGGCGCGGGCGAGGGTCCAGGCCGCGTTGCGCCGGGCCACGATCAGTTCGACGACGCGTTCGGCGGCCACGCCGAGGACGAGGAGCGTGTACCAGAACATGACGACCCCTCACCAGCGCAGCAGGACGAACTCGGAGCAGAAACCGGGGCCCATCGCCATCAGCAGCCCCCAGGTGCCGGGCTCCGGCCGCCCGGGCCCGCGGTGGCTCTGCAGGACGTGCAGCACGGAGGCCGAGGACAGGTTCCCCACCGCCGCGAGCGAGCGCCGCGCGCTGTCGAGGGCTTCGACGGGCAGACCGAGGACGTCGGTCACGGCGGACAGCACCTTGGGGCCGCCCGGATGGCACACCCAGGTCCCGATGTCGCCGGTGGTCAGGCCGTGGTCGGCGAGGAAGGCCCGCAGGGGCCGCCCGAGGTGCTCCCGCACGATGCGGGGGATGCCCTCGTCGATCACCACGCGGAACCCGCCGGCTCCGATGTCCCAGCCCATGAGGTGCCCGGTCCCCGGGTAGAGGTGGCTGCGCGTGGCGACCACCGTCGGCCCGCTCCCCTCCTGTCCCGCGACGGCGCGGCCGCGCGCGACGAGCGCCGCCGCGCCGTCGCCGAACAGGGCGCCGGCGACGAGGTTGGCGCGGGAGTCGTCGTGCCGCTGGAGCGTCAGCGAGCACAGTTCGACGGTGAGCAGCACCGCCGTGTCGCCGGGGTGCCCGCGCAGGTAGTCGTGCAGCCGGGCGAGACCCGCGGCACCCGCCACGCACCCCAGGCCGAACACCGGAAGCCGTTTGACGTCGGGTCGCAACCCCAGGCGGCCGACCAGGCGGGCGTCGAGCGAAGGGGTGGCCACGCCGGTGACGGAGTTGCACACCAGCAGGTCGACATCGGCCGGTTCGAGCCCCGCTTCCCGCAGCGCGCCGGTGACGGCTTCCGCGCCCAGGTCGAGTCCGGCCGCGATCCAGGCGTCGTTGGAGCGCCCGAAGTCCCCGAGGCCGGCGTACCGGTCGATCGGCAGGGCCAGATGGCGCGCACGCACACCGGTGGACAGGTGCAGGCGGCGCAGCAGGCCGCGGTCGGCTCCCGGCGCCAGGCACAGGTCGCCGATCGGTTCGGTCAGGTCGTCCTGGGCGTAGCGGTGCGGTGGCAGCGCGGTGTGGACGGCGGCGATCGTGGTCGCCGCGGCGGGGGCGGCGGGCGGGCACGGAGCGGCGGCGGGGGAGGCGGCATCGTCGGTGATCACAGGGACACGCATGGCGGTGATGCCTACCTCGTTCCGGACGCCGCACTACCGTGCGCTTGTGTCTTTGCACCCGTCCGAGGTCCCTCCCCGTACGCCATCGCGCGTTCCGGTGCTGCTGCGCTCCTGCCACCTGGAGTCGGCGCTCGCCGTGACGGCGTTCGTGACCGCGCTGGCCGTGGCGGGGGGCCGGGGCGCGTCGGGAGCGGTCCTGGTGTTCGTGACGGTGCTGGCCGGTCAGCTCTCGGTCGGCTGGTGCAACGACGCGGCCGACGCGGGGCGCGACACGGTCTGCGGGCGTCCCGACAAGCCGGTGGCCACCGGCGAGCTCCCTTCCAGGACCGTGGCCGTCGCCGCCGGGGCGGCCCTGGCCCTGTGCGTGCCGCTGTCGCTGCTGAACGGGGCGGCGGCGGGAGCGGCGCACCTGGTGGGCGTGGCGGCGGGCTGGGCCTACAACCTGAGGTTCAAGCGCACGGTGCTCTCACCGCTGCCCTACGCCGTGGGCTTCGGCTCGCTGCCCGCCTTCGTGACCCTCGGCCCGCCCTCGCAGGCATGGCCCGCCTGGTGGGCCGTGACCGCGGGGGCGCTGCTGGGCGTGGGAGCGCACGTGATCAACGTCCTCCCGGACATCGAGGACGACCTCGCGACCGGTGTGCGCGGGCTGCCGCAGCGGCTGGGCCGTGCGGCGTGCCGGTGGTCGGCACCGTTCGTGATGCCGGCGGCCGTGGGGGTGGTCGTCGTGGGACCGCCCGGAGCGGTGACCGTCTCGGGCTGGATCCTGGCAGCGGCGGCCGGGTGCGTCGCGGTCCTGGGCACGGCGCTTCCGTCGGCGGCCGGGAGCCGATGGCCGTTCCGGGCGGCGCTCGTGGTGGCGGGCACGGCCGTGACACAGCTTCTGCTGAGAGGCGCCGACATGGCCTGACGGCCCGGTGCGCCCGCGGGATCGGCACGGTCCGGTGCGTCCGGGGGACGACGGACGCCGTCCGTCACCGCCGTCGTCCGAGAGCCCCGGCCGCCAGCGCCACCAGGCCCGCGCTCACCACCGTCGGAGCGCGGCCGACGAGGCGCTGGTCGTGCCGACGCCATCCGTCGTGGACGGCGCCCGGCAGGGGGCCGGGGGCGAACACGGTCCCGTCGTGGGGGCAGGGGAGGTGGCGCTGTGCCTTGTCGGTGTCGAGGGGACGCGCGGCGGCCTTCTGCGCGTCCTGCGGGCCGGAGGAGGCCGGCTCGATCCTCTTGCCGAGGACGCGGGCGTAGGCCGCGGCGGCCGGGGCGGCGCCGGCGACGACGGCCTTGGCGGGGGTGGAGGCGGCCACGCCCTGCTGGGCCGCGACGGACCCGTCGGCCTGATCACCGTCACCCGCGCCCTCCGTCCGCCATCGGGACCGACACGAAGGGAGCCGTCCGCACGTGTGCGTACCGCCATAGTGACGGTGATCACGGACACCCTCCGGAGGGCGCTGCGTAGGCTTGTGCCGTCGTCGCGGTGGGTGCCGGGGGAGCGCGAGCCCTCTCGCCAAGCGCCTGACGATCCCGCAGAGAAGAGAGTCAGCAAGTGGTCAGCACGAGGCCCGGAAAAAGCGGGGAACCCCGCCCGGACCGCGCCTCGCTGTAGGATGCGAAAACCGCCCTTGACCTGTGAAAACGCAGGCAGGGAGCCTATGTTCAGGAGCACCTCGATGATCCGTACCATGTTCAAGTCCAAGATCTAGCGTCTGAACATTTGCGCGGGTCAGACGGGTGGTGGCCGTGATCCGGTCAGCGACTGGTCAGCATCGGTCCAATTTGCTGCCGGCATTGCGCCATGGGCCCTGGCTAGGCCGGTTCGGTCCGGACACGACCTCCTCGCCAAACCGGCCGCGCAGGGCGGCCGACGGCGGTTCTGGACGCGGAAACGCTCACACTTGGGCTTGAAGAGCTCGTGCGCTGGGGCAATCTGCTGCGCAGCACGCACATGGTGTGACGAGCATTGCCGCGTTCGGGTCCATGACTTCAGCGACTCGCCAGGTACGGTCGGTGGGTCTTCTGACGAGCAGAAACGGTGATGTGGGGCGCGGCCGGGCCGGCGGAGGTCAGGTTGTCAGCCCTGCCCCAAGACGATCATTCTTGTCGCTCACCAGCGCCTTGCCCGAACTGTCAGCTGCGGTGAGCGTTTGGCGCAGCACGAACTGCTGAGCAGGGACGCTCACGCCAGCACGCCAAGTCAGCGGCCGCAGGCCGCCGTACCCCCTGCTCAGCAGCACCGACCTG
Organism: Streptomyces roseolus; assembly: GCF_014649855.1. Classification (GTDB taxonomy): domain Bacteria; phylum Actinomycetota; class Actinomycetes; order Streptomycetales; family Streptomycetaceae; genus Streptomyces; species Streptomyces roseolus. Next base: position 10,181 of record NZ_BMTV01000037.1, read on the forward strand.
ACCGAGTCCGCTGCACGGCGCAGCCCTTCCCGCCGAGCGAAGCTCCTGGCTGACCATGGAACCCTGCTCGCGGTGTTGATCGAAGACAGGCCCGGGACGAGGCCTTGGCACGCTGCTGGACGCGGAAAGAGGCACTACTCAAGGGCATGGGGCACGAATCGCCGCCGACCTGCCACGCACGACGAGCGTGGGTATGGGCCGCAGCCGCTCCAGTCGCCCGGGCCGGACACCCGCAGACTGCTCATGTTCCGGCGGATTCGCCGTGGCCTACGCCCTGCGCGACAGGCGACTTCAATGGTCTGACGATTCGTCAGTGCGTCGGCAACTCCGGCCTTTGCAACTCGTTGAGGCATGCACGTGATTGGTTGCCGCAGCGGGGGACGGTGTGTCAAGATCGCGGCCGAATCTGCGGCGGTCCTGCGGCGATCCCGCAAGGCCCAAGGTGGCTGGCTGGACTCATTCAGACGGGGCCGTCTCGCAGCTCCTTGGCGGCTGACCGCCAGAAAGGACGAGATCGGATGCTGTACTCCGGAGTTTCTTGGGGCGCCATCGGTTACGAGGTCGAGGTACTGGATCGCGAGGGAAACCAAGCGTGGGCACCCATCCGCTTCAGCGTCGGCGAGACGGACGCGATGATCACCTATCTGCGAGAGCTCGGCAGGCAGGCGGTCCACGTGGTGGACAGCACGAACGGCCTACTCGACGGCCGCATGATGGCGGCCGGGCTCGCCGTGTACCGAGCCGATCCTCACGTACTGCCCGAGCGCCCGCTCTTCGGCTCGGTCGAGGCCGCCCACCTGGCCCGGGCGGCGCAGCGGGACCTGTCCGCCCTTACCCTTCTGGAACGCGACCGGGGAACGCAGACCGGCCGTGAGGACGACCTCGAAGCCGGCATCGCAGCGAGCACCCCGGCCATCGACGCCCTTACCGGGGTGGGCCGTTGTCTGGAAGCCGGCACGCGCGACCGGCTGGAAGTGGCACTCACCTTCGACGACGGCCCGAACCCGCCCTACACCGGGCAGATCATGGACACGCTCGAGCGGTACGGCATACCGGCGACGTTCTTCTGCATAGGCCTGAATGCCGGTGGCCAGACCGAGGAGATCGCACGGATGCGGGATCAGGGACACGGGCTGGGCAATCACACCTGGTCGCATCCCTTCCTCCCGGAGCTCTCCCGCAAGCAGCTGGAAGAGCAGATCACCCGCACCGGCGACACCATCGCGCAGGCCAGCGGGGGGGCTGCGCCCACGCTGTTCCGGCCGCCGTACGGATCACGGACTCCAGACGTGACGCGTTGGCTCGGAGATCTGGACTCGACGATCGTGTTGTGGGACGTGGACCCGTCCGATTGGTCGATGCCCGGCGCGGGCGTCATCGCCCGTACGGTGCTGGAGCAGACCCGTCCCGGATCCATCATTCTCCTCCACGACGGCGGTGGCGACCGCTCGCAAACCGTCGCCGCGCTGCCGATGATCATCGAGGGTCTGCTGGCGCGTGACTACAGCTTCGTTCTCGTGGATGATCTGGTCACTCCCACCGGCAGGACGGTGCGCGCGGGCAACAGGATGTGACGGCCCGCGGCGGGTGCCGCCGCCCTCCGGGGGGGGCACCCGCATGTGGCTCATCGGGGCGGGAACAGGGCGTCCACATAGGAGTTGGCGAACTTCCGGGCGGGGTCGCACTCGGCCATCAGCCGGGCGAAGTGGCCGGCGCGGTCGTAACGTCCGATGACCTGCGCGGGGTCGGCAGCGGTCAGCTTCCCCCAGTGCGGGCGGGCCCCAAGCGGCATCAGGGCCTCCTCGACTGCCGCCATGGCCGGACGTATCTCCGTCTCGGAGTCGATCCAGGTGAAGTGAAAGGTGATGCTGTCCTGCCCGTACGCGGGGCTGAGCCACAGGTCGTCCCCGCGAACGCTGCGCACCTCCGAAATGTGGATGACCGGCGCGATCACCGAACCGATGTGGCCGAGTGCCTCGAAGGCCGCCCGAGCTGCCGCACGCGGTACGAAGTACTCGGACTGCAGCTCCTCCCCCGCGCCCGGAATGAACTCCGCCTTGAAATGGGGCAGCCGCTCGTGCCACCACCCGGCGACTCCGAGCTGTTCGGTGCAGTAGTCAGTGGGCATGCCGGGGCAGGGGTGAACCGGCTCTGCCGCCTCCCGGCCGCCCGCCCAGGAGGAGATGGGACGGTCGGTGCGACCCTTGAGATACACATGACACTCGCCGCCGAGCCAGTCCGTGAACAGGCTGACGCTGTAGGCCGCGCCGAACACATCGTCCAGACGTTCGGCGGCCTCGTCGAGTCCCACTCCGATCCGCACCCGCTGGGTCATCTTGTACGCGGGTTCAATCGCCAGGGTGAGTGCCGTCACGACCCCGAGTGCACCGAGCGATACGACCGAACCTGCGAAGCACTCCCCGTCGGCGTCCCGCCGCACCTCGAAGACGTCGCCTTCCGGGCCAACGAACTCCATCGCCTGGACCGTGGCGGCGAGGCTCCGAAGGGTGTCACCGGAGCCGTGAGTGCCGGTGGCGACGGAGCCGGCGACGGAGATGTGAGGCAGTGAGGCCATGTTGGGCAGGGCGAAACCTGCCTGGTGCAGCTCCTCGACCATGTGGGCGTACTTCATCCCGGCCGCGACCGTGATCGTTCCGGCCGCAGGGTCCAGCTCCATGCGACGCGGCAGACCATCCAGCCGTACCAACTCGCCGGTCGTGTCCGCGACCTGACTGAAGGAGTGTCCGCTGCCCAGCGCCCGGATCTGCCGACTGCCGGCCACCAGGCGGCGGAGTTCGTCGACGGAGTGCGGACGGTGGATGCGTGAGGTGCCGAAGGTGACGTTGCCCGCCCAGTTCGTCGTGGGAATGGGTGCAGTCGGCATGGTTGCTCCGATCACTGGTACGTAGCCTGCTGGGGAGATTCGAACAGCGGTTTTGAGACAAAACAAGATTGCCTGAGCTGGCGGTCGTTGGCTCCGCAGGTCGCCGCACGGTCCGCCGACCCGTGTGGTGCGGCCGGAATGACATCCTCCGAATTCGTTTGAGCGATGGACTGTGACGCCTCACGAGGTCCGATATGCGACCCATCCTGTCCGAAAATCGGACGCCTGCCCCGTGCCGGTACGGGAGGCATCCGTACGCTTTGCCGCCGAAAATCCACCTTGATCCATCTGTCTTGTCGGAACCGTGCGCCAATTGAACACCGCCTCCTCGCGAGCGAGTTAGCCCCGGTCAGGGCTCTGGTGAAACTTGATCGACAACGGCTGAGAAGCCTTGCCAGACTCTGAAACGTTGTGTCAGAGTCTGGCGATCCCAAGACGTACGAAGCGGAGTGAGTACTCTTGACGTCCATATCCTCCTCCACACTCGGAATCCAACGGGAGTTGTCCGCCGCGCAGCTGGTGTTGCCCGAGAGTGACCTGCGCAACTTCGCGGAGCTTGGATTCCTGGTATTTCCGAGTTTCCTCCCCGATGACCTCGTCAGCCAGCTCAGGCTGGAGACGGACAAGTGGGTTGACGCGGGGCTGCGTGCACAGTCCATCGCGTGCGCCGTCGATCCGGAGGCCAATGGGGTGCCGGACCTGCTGGAGTTCGAGATGGACGCTCACGGCGAACTCCTCGCGTATCCGCCGTTGATGGACGTTTTGGCCCAGTTGATGGGGCCGTCCTTTGTGTTCCATCACATGCACAGTGATCGGCAGGCGCCCGATCTGCCCGGCAAGGCCTGGCATCACGACTACGAGCAGAGTCCACAGGGTGAGCGGAAGTTCGCGATGGTCCACGCCCTCCACTACCTCGACGGGCTCGACAAGGAGACCTCCGCCCTTGCCGTTCTGCCCGGATCGCACAGGGAGGTGGCCGAAAAGCTGAGCCGGGCACACCTGGCGGAGAACGTCCTGCCGGGCGAGGTGGCCTTCGGTGAACTGCCGCCCGGATCCACGGTCTTGCTGCACTCGGCGCTGTTCCACACCCGCCGCGCACGGCCCGACGGTGTGGGTAAGAACCGCTACTTCCTTGATGTCTCGTACTGCCAGACGGGCACCCACTGGCCGCCGGTCAAGCCCTACTGGCGGCACATGCTCCGGCGTGGCCGGGAGCTCGGGCTTGGCGGCGACAAGTGGGCTGAACTGTTCTCCGAGGAGCACTTCTTGGAGTACCGGCCATCGTCCTGACGTGCCACTTCACCTGTTGATTTTCGATCACGGCCGCCGGTAGCGTGCCTGACCAAGCGCTTGTGAAAGCCGAGGGTGCCACTCACCTCCGGCCACGGAGAGTCTGCGTTCCATGAACAACGCGGCAAGTCCCACGGGCACGCTCCACACAAAGGGGGATCGCCTTGTCCACTACGAAGATGCACGCCGACGAGCTCGACATCGACGAGCCGCTTGTCGGACGGCTGATCACAGCTCAGTTCCCGCAGTGGGCTCATCTCCCCGTCTCCAAGGTGGCCTCCGCCGGCACCGACAACGCCATGTACCGGCTGGGTGACGACATGGTCGTCCGGCTGCCGCGCATTCCGGGGGCGGCCCGTCAGGTCGACAAGGAGCAGCGCTGGCTGCCCCACCTGGGCCCGCACCTGCCGATCGCCGTTCCGGTGCCTCTCGGCCTGGGCGTACCGGGTGAGGGCTTCGATCTGCCCTGGTCCGTGTACGGGTGGCTCGAGGGAAACAACCTCTTCGACGAGCCCGTCACCGAACTCGCCGACGCGGCCGTGGAGCTGGGCCGCTTCGTCGCCGTGCTGCGCAAGGTCGACGCCACCGGCGGGCCGACCTCTTTCCGCGGCGGCCCGGTCGCCACCCGTGACACCGATGTCCGTGCGGCGATCCGGGACTTGGGTGCCGACGGCACCGTGGACGCGGACGCGGCCACCGAGGCCTGGGAGTCGGCCCTGCGGCTCCCGCAGTGGCAGGGTGACCCGGTCTGGATCCACAGCGACCTGCTTCCGGGGAACATGCTGGCCAGCAAGGGCCGGCTGACCGCCGTCATCGACTTCGGCGGGCTCGGTGTGGGTGACCCCGCCGTCGACGTGATGGTCGCCTGGAACCTGTTCACGGCCGAGACGCGGGGACTCTTCCGCGAGGCCGCCGAGGTGGACGACGACACCTGGGCCAGGGGACGCGGCTGGGCCCTGGCCTTCGGGCTCATGGCCGAGCACTACTACCGCGTCAAGAACCCGGTACTCGCGAGTGTCGGGCGACGTTCGATGTACGAGGCCCTGGCCGACTTCCACGGCACGTCCTGATGTCTGCGCACAGAGGAGACCGGGCGCGTGCGGCAGCCGCGTACGGCACGTGGCGGTCGGTGATCACTGCGGACGACCTGGTCCACGGGGTGAGCGACTTGGGCTACGTGAGCTGCGCGGGAGAGCGCACCTACTGGGTCGAGACGTCGCGGTCGAACCCTTCGGACCCGCGTCTGGTGTACGCGGGCCCCGACGGTGTGGTGCACCAGGCGCTGCCGCCCGACCATCCGGTCCGCTCCGGCATGAACGGCTACGGGGCGCTGCCCTACGGGGTGCACGGGGCTGTCGTCTCCTTCGTGAACGCTGCCGACCAGGGCCTCTACCAGTACGAACCCGGTGGTGGCGCCCTGCTGCTGGCCGCGGCGGCGGACGGGCGGGCCACCCGCTACGGCGCCCCGGTCCCCGGCCCCGAGGGCGAGCAGGTCTACTGCGTCCGCGAGCGGGACTTGGGGTCGCAGACCGTGCACGACCTGGTCGCGGTGCCCGCCGACGGTTCGGGACGAGTCCGTGTGCTGTCGAGCGGCCACGACTTCTACGGGGCTCCCGCCCTGCACCCGGACGGCAGCCGGATCGCTTTCACCGTGTGGGACCACCCCCACATGGCGTGGGACCAGAGTGTCCTGAGGGAGATCCGCCTGGACGGTTCGGGTGCGGTCGCCGAGGACCGGCTGGTCGCCGGATCGCCCGAAGAATCCATAACCCAGCCCCGGTACAGCCGCGACGGCCGACTCCACTTCGTGAGCGACCGCACCGGATGGTGGAACCTCTACGCCGAGGACAGCGACGGTCGGCACGTGCCGCAGCTGCCCATCGCCGCGGAGTTCGGGCGCCCCGACTGGACCATCGGCCTGCAGACGTACGGATTTCTGGGCGACGGCACCCTGATCGCGGCATGCCGCCGACGGGGCAAGGACACCCTGATGCGGATTCCCGTGGAGGGCTCGGCCTCGGCGCTTCCGGGCCCGTACGACGTAGTCGACGTCCTCTCGGTCTCAGCCGACGGCATCGCGGCCGTGGCGGGATCCTCCAGCCTGGCGCCGGCCGTCGTGCGCATCGACGGGCACGGCCGTAGCGCCGCGAGGGTGGTCAGGGAGAGCCGCCCGGATCCCGTCGGAGCGGAGTGGATCAGCGTCCCGCAGCCGCTTGCCTTCCCCACCACGGGCGGGCAGACGGCACACGCCTTCCACTACGCGCCGGTCAACCCCCACTTCACCGGCCCGGCCGGCACCCCGCCCCCGCTCATCGTGTTCTGCCACGGCGGTCCCACCACCGTCTCCAGCGCTGCTCTGAATTACCAGATCCAGTACTGGACCAGCCGCGGGTTCGCGGTCGTTGAGGTGAACTACGGCGGCAGCTCCGGTCACGGGCGTGCCTACCGGGAGCGTATCCGCGGGCAGTGGGGCGTCACGGACATCGCAGACTGCGTGAACGCCGCACGGCACCTGGTGTCCGTGGGCGCAGCCGATCCCGGACGCCTCGCGATCCGCGGACTGAGTTCGGGTGGGCTCACCGCCCTGGGAGCCACTGCTGCCGCAGCCTCTGAATTCGCCGCGGTCGTCAGCTACTTCGGCGTGACCGACCTCACCGACATTCCGGCGCGCACGCACAAGATGGAGTCCCGCTACCTTGACGGGCTCATCGGCCCGTGGCCCGAGCGGCGAGACGTCTACGAGTCCAGGTCCCCTCTGCGCAACGTGGCCCGCATGCGCACTCCCGCCCTGCTCTTCCACGGGCGAGGGGACACCGTGGTGCCGGTGGAGCAGACCGAACGGTTGGCCCGGTCGCTGATCCGCGCCGACGTGCCCGTGTGTCAGGTCACCTATGAGGACGAAGGGCACGGATTTTCCCGCCCGGAGAATGTGAGAAACGCGGCATCGGTGGAACTTCTCTTTCTGGGTAAAATTCTGGGATTCGAGCCCGACTTGGCAGACCGTAATCTGCTCGTCGAAATCGTCAACAGTGGTCAGATTCGGGGTGTCAACCATCATCCGGCCCTGAGCGGCGTATGAATTCCTTGCTCGACCAAGGCGCACTGTAATAGCGTCTAATTGTTCGCTCGACCTGGTAACAAGCTGTCAAGGATCAATGGTCTGACAGCAGCGTGGAGGCCTGCATGTGCGCTTATCTTTCCCCGTCCACCGTCGTGCAGCCGCTCATACACAGGTGGTATGCCGTTCCCTACGTGGCGGCGCCGCACACGGGTTCATTGAATCTCACCAAGAGGCACTTGCCCGCACTCCGTGCCTATTTGGACGGACCGGAAAAGCACGCCCGTGCTCTTGCCAACCCGGCCATGTTCGGCGCACCGTTCATCGACCCCGGCCACGCCGGCCCGCAGGACGTCGAGGATCTGCTCCAGCAAACGCTGGAGACGGGCGAGCCCCGGATACGGATGGCCGAGGACATCGAAACGATGCGCGCGATGCTCGCCAAGTTCGGAGACGGGCGTGCCCTGAGCCCTCTTTACAACGAACTGCCCGCCTCGCTGCGCGGCATCAGCGAGCTCGTGTACGACACGGCGAACCACCCGAGCCTGCGCTTCTTCGAGAGCCTTCTGTACCGGACGTCGGCCACCCAGCCCGAGGCCCAGGTCGTCTCACTGCTGGAACGTCACGACCCGCGGCAACCCTTCATCTACAGTTCCCCGGTACTCCCCGGAGCCCCGGACCGTACCGACCTGGAAGTGCCTTTCGCCTCCGAGCTGCTGGACGAACTGTTCGCCGCACGGCTGCACTCGGTCGACGTCGAGGAGCTCGCCGACCGGTTCGGCCTCACCGAGGAGCAGCGCGTCGGGTTCCGCCGGCTGTTCACGGAAGAAGAGCCGCGTCGCTACGCGCCCAACCTCACCGGCGACGTCCGCATGCAGTTCTTCGGCCACGCCTCGGTGCTGCTGGACTTCGGCGGGTTCACGGTCATGACCGACCCGACCGTCGGCTATGACGGCGACGGCTTCGAGCAGCACTACAGCATCGCCGACCTGCCCGAGACGATCGACGTCGTCATCCTCAGCCACGGCCACTCCGACCACTTCTCCCTGGAGACGCTGCTCCAGCTGCGCCGCCGGATCGGCACCATCGTCGTCCCGCAGGCCTCCGGCGGCAGTCTGGCGGACGTCGGCCTGCGCTCGATGCTGGAGCACTACGGCTTCCGTAACGTGGTCGAACTCGCCGACATGCAGGTGCTGGAGACCGGACCCGCGACCATCACCGCGCTGCCCTTCCTCGGCGAGCACGGTGAGCTCGACATCCGGGCGAAGATGGTCCCGATGGTGCGCATGGGCGGCCGAGGCTTCATGTTCGCCACCGACACCTCACCGGTGGACCCCACGATCTACGACCTCGTCGCCGAGGAGATCGGCACGGTGGACGCGCTGTTCATCGGCCTAGAATGTGTCGGGGCGCCGATGAGCTGGCTCTACGGGCCGCTCCTCGACGAGCCGATCAGCCGGGAGCACAGTGTGGACCGTGGCCTGAAGGGCTCCTTCGCAGCCCCCGCGGACCGCATCGCGGAGCAGCTCGGCGCTCAGCAGATCTTCGTGTACGCGCTGGGCATCGAGCCGTGGCTCAAGCACCTGACGGGCTGCTGGTACGACCCGGAGGCCGAGCAGCTCAAGCAAGAGGTCATCCTCCGCGGGCTCGCGGGAGCGCGTGGTGTGCCCTCGGAGCTGCTGTACATCACCGCGGAGCGGTTCTGGCCGGCCCGTGACGAGCAGTCGGCTCCGGCCAAGCGGTAGACCACACCACCGCACACGGACGGCCCACACTGCGACGGACGGATCGTATGCCCGAAAGACTGAACGCCCTGCCGCGCCTCGGCGTCTTCTACGACGAGGGGGCGGCCGGGCCGGGCGAGATCGCGGCCGCGGCCCGTGCCTGCGGTGTCGTGCCTTTCCTGATCGTCGACCAGATGTCCCCGCACATCAGGCGGTTGCTGCCAGGTCTGCGCAACCGGTTCGACCTGTGCGACATCACCGGGCTCACGCCCGAGGGGGCCGAGGCTGCGGTGTCGGACAGAAGACCGGACGGCCTGGTCACCTTCAGCGAGCCATGCCTGACCACGACCGGCAGGCTGGCGGCCGCAGCCGGTGTCCGGCACTGGCATTCCCCCCGGACCTGCCTGGCGCTGACGGACAAACACCGTCAGCGCCAGGCGCTGGCGGCTGCGGGAATCGACACCACGGCCTGCGCCGTGGTGACGGACGAGACGGAGATCGCGCGCGCCGTCGAAGCCGTCGGCCTGCCCCTTGTACTCAAGCCGTGTACAGGCACCGGCAGCAGCTCGGTACGGCGTGCGACCTCGGCCGCGGAGGCGGAGGCCGCCGCGCGGGAGTACTTCCGGGACGGCACCGGGGGCGCGGTCCCCCTTCTCGTGGAGCGCCTGCTCGTGGGAGATCCCGGCCAGGCCGGCGCGGCCTGGGGGGACTACGTGTCGGTTGAAACCGCCGTGCACGACGGTGTGTGTCGGGCGCTGTGCATCACGGGCAAGTTCCCGCTGGTCGAGCCGTTCCGGGAACGTGGCTCATTCGTCCCGCACACGCTCGACCAGTCCTCGGCAGCTGCGGTCAACTCCCTGGCTGAGGCCGCGATATCGGCCCTCGGCGTGCGGGACGGCATCGTTCACACCGAGGTCAAACTGACGGCGCAGGGCCCCAGGATCATTGAAGTGAACGGGCGCGTGGGAGGTCTCGTAGCCGATCTACTGCGCCGCGGCGCCGGTTTCGACCTGGTCGAGGCCGCGATGCTGCTGGCGCTGGGGTCGCCCGTCGAGGCGGAGCCGGTCTTCGACAAAGTCACCTATCAATACACGCTGGTCCCGCCCGCGGATGCGCGGAGCGTGGTGCGGGTCGCCGGTACCGACCGCCTCCGGGCCCTGCCCGGCGTCGACGTGGCCGACGTGAGGGCCACTCCAGGGCAGCCGCTCGACTGGCGGTGGGGCGCGGCCGGCCGACTGGGCCGGCTGTACGGCCAAGTGGCGGACCACGCAGAGCTCGAACGGCTCGCCAAGGCGATCGAGGGCGCCTACGAGCCCACGTACGTGTACACGGAGGAAACAGAGAAGTGAACGCGGAGCAGGTACACAACGGAACCGGACGGATGCTTTCGTCCGCCCAGCTGAGGCTTTGGTTCGCCAGCAAAGTCGAGCCGGGCAGCGCGGAGTTCACTGCGCCGTGGGTCGGCAGGCTCAGCGGGCGGCTCGACGTCGACACCCTCGCCAGGGCCTGGCGGACCGTGGTCGAGCGGCACGCCGAGCTACGACTGCGACTTTACGAGACCGGAGGCGAGCCCAGGCGTTCCACCTGGCCCGTCGAGGACTTCCCCCTCACGACACGGGTCATCGCACCGGAACAACTGGACGACGAGCTCGCGGCGGCCGTCACACGTGTCTTCGATCTGGTCGAAGGCCGCCTCGTCGCCGCCGAGTTGCTGACCCTCGGCCCCTCGGAACACGTCTTGGTGCTGAACGCGCACCACGCGGTCGTCGACGGGCGCGCCATGTCGGTCATCGTCAAGGACCTCTGTGCGGCCTATGCCGGACGAGACCTGGGCGCCCCCTCACGGCCCTACCTGGAGTACGTCGAGCAAGAGGGAGCCGCAGGACCTGGCTCGGACCGTTTCCACGCGTGGATCGAAGAACTGCGGATTCCCGAGAGCGCCGAGCCCCTCGGTCTCGAGGCCCGCAAGCGGTCCGCCGACAAGCAGGGTGCGCTCGTCCGGGTGCCGTTGCCGCAGGCGACGTGGGAGGCGGTGCGCGCCTTTGGGCGCGAGCACCGCACCACGCCCCAGGTCTTGGGCCTGAGCGCCCTCGCCCTGACCCTGGGCCGCTACACGGACACCGACGACCTGGTGATCGGCGGCACCATGGACACCCGGTCCGGCGAATTCGCCGACACCGTGGGCATGTTCGTCAATCCGACGCCGGTGCGGGTACGTGTCACGCAGGACCAGCCGGTCCGGGAGTTCTGCCAGGCGACGCAGCGCAGCCTGCTCCGCTCCTTCAGCCACCGCGGCGTCCCCTTCGAAGAGGTCGTCCGCCGGCTCCAGGTCACCCCCGACGTGACGCGCACGCCGGTCTTCCAGGTGCTGTTCAACTTCGAGGCCGCCCCGCCCAAGAGCGAGATCCCCGGCCTGGAGATCGACAGTCTCGACCTGCCGGTGCGGGTCTCGAAGTACGACCTCACGCTGGTGCTGCGTGACAACGGCACCACCGGTGAGCTGCTGGCGACGTACCGCACTGCCCGGTACGAGCACGCACAGATCGCGCAGCTCACGAGACACGTCGCCGTGATGCTCGAGCGCCTGCTCGCCGACGGCGAGGCCGCGGTGGGTTCGCTCGAGCTCCTCTCCGAGGACGAGCAGGCGCGGCAGCTGGCGATCGGCCGTGGCCCAGCCGTGACCGAGACCTTCCGCCCCGTCCACGACGCGGTCGCCGAGATCGCCGCCACCGATCCCGACCGCACCGCCGTCGTCTCGGGTTCCACCACCCTGACCTACGCGGAACTCATCGGTCGGGCCGACGCCCTCGCTGCGGCGCTGACGGGCCGAGGCGTGACCCCGGGCACGCCGGTGGCCGTCCTGATGGAGCCGTCGGCCGATACAGCCGTCGCGGTCCTGGGCATTCTGCGGGCCGGCGGCTACTACGTCCCGCTGAACCCTGGCCACCCGGTCGCACGGCTGACCTCCGTCCTGGCGGACGCCGGGGTGGAGACCGTGGTGGGCGACGACGGCTGGCAGGAGCGGCTCGGCGTGCCGGTCCTTTCCCCGTGCCAAGCCGTGGGTAAGGGGTCGGTGCCTTTCGTGCCGTATGCCGCCGCGAGCGGCGACGCGGCGTACGCGATCTACACCTCCGGAACTGCCGGCGAACCCAAGGGCGTGGTGGTCGAGCACGGTTCCCTGGCCGCCTCGACCGCGGCCCGGCGCATGACGTACGGAGGCTACGACACCTTCCTGCTCGTCTCGCCGTTGTCGTTCGACTCCTCCGTCGCCGGTCTCTGGGGCACGCTGACCACCGGCGGCTCGCTCGTGGTCGCTCAGACGGACGACATCCTCGACCCCGAACGCACGGTGCAGCTGATCGAGAAGCACGGCGTCTCCGTCCTCCTGTGTGTTCCCGCCCTCTACGCCGGCCTGCTGGACGTGGCCATGCGCACCGCCCCGGAGCGCCTCGGCACGCTCGAGGTCGTCATCACGGCGGGCGAGGCACTGCCCGAGACGTTGCTGACCCGTCACTTCGATCTGCTCGGTCCGACGCGGCTGGTGAACGAGTACGGGCCGACGGAGACGACGGTCTGGTGTACCCACCGCCCCTTCGACCGGCTGGAACCGGTCGGCATCGGAGGGCCCGCCCCGGGCGCTGCCCTCTATGTCCTCGACCGGCAGGGTCGTGTCATGCCGCACGGCACCGGCGGTGAGCTCTACGTCGGCGGCACCGGTGTCGCCCGCGGCTACCTGGGCCGTCCCGACATGACGGCCCAGGCGTTCCTGTCTGACCCGTTCAGCGCGGACGAGGGCGCCCGGATGTACCGTACCGGCGACTGGGTGCGCTGGGACGATGACGGCTCCCTGAGGTTCCTCGGCCGGCGCGACCAGCTGGTCAAGGTCCGGGGCCACCGCGTGGAACTGGGAGCGGTGGAGGCCGCGCTGCGGTCCGCGGAGGCGGTTCTGGACGCGGCGGTGCTGCTCGCACCGGGTGGCGCGAGCCTGACGGCCTTTCTCGTCGTCGGCCCCGGGTTCGACGCTTCGACGGTTCGGGCCCAGCTGACGCACATACTGGCGCCGCCGGCCGTGCCGGGTGTACTGCGGGTCGTCCCGCGATTGCCGCGCAGTGCGCACGGCAAGGTCGACAAGGACGCCCTGCTGGCCCTCGGCCCGGCGTCCGACGAGTCCACCGCCGAGCCGGGTGCGGCGGAGGCAGCTGTCGCCCCCGCCGGTGAGCCGGCCTCGGTGACCGGTCTGCGGGCCGCGGTGGTGGCGGCGTGGTGCGACGTACTGGCCGTCTCCTCCGTGCCCTCAGACGTCAACTTCTTCGACGCGGGCGGCCATTCCCTGCTCGTGCCCTCACTGCAGGCGGAGATCGAGGACCGGGCACAGGTCAAGGTGGCCATCGTCGACCTCTTCACCGCCACGACAGTCGACGCGCAGGTGGCACTGCTCGCCACGGACGCCGCCCCTGCGGCGTCGGCCGCGGCCGCACAGCCCGCCGACGCGCGCCGTGCCCGGCTCGCGGCGGGCCGCTCCCGCCGGGTGACTACGGCGGGGGACGGCTCGTGAGGGACCAGTCCCTCGACGTCGCCGTCACCGGGATGCACGCCCGGCTGCCGGGTCCCGAGGATGCCGAGAAGTGGTGGGCGGCCGTCTGTGCCGGAGAAGTGCTGACCAGCAAGCTCGATCTGCAGGAGCTCCGAGAGGCGGGCGTACCCCGGCGCGTGCTGGAGTCTGCGTCCTACGTGCCCGTCCGCGGCCGGATCCCGGACAGCGAGCGGTTCGACGCCGAGCTCTTCGGGATCAGCCCTCGGGAGGCGGAGCTCATGGACCCGCAGCACCGGCTGATGCTCGAGGCGAGCTGGGCGGCGCTGGAGGACGCGGGTCGCAGTCCCGTGGCGGACACGCTCCGCACGGGGGTCTTCGCGTCGTCCAGCACCAGCAAGTACATGGCACGGATCCTGGGCAACCCGGAGGAGGTCTCCTCGGACGCCATGGAAGCCCTGACCGTCGGCACCGGCCGGGACTTCATGGCCAGCCGCGTCGCGTACAAGCTCGGCCTGCAGGGCCCTGCCGTCAGTGTGCTGACGGCGTGTTCGTCCTCGCTCGTCGCGGTCCATCTGGCCGTACAGGCGCTCAACAACGGCGACTGCGACCAAGCCGTCGTCGTCGCGGCGTCGGTCGGATTCCCGCAGGGCGGCTACACATACGTCCGTGGCGGGATCATGGCGGCCGACGGCCGCTGCCGGCCGTTCGACGCCCAGGCCGGCGGCACCGTCGGCGGGTCGGGTGTCGTCGCGGTGGTCCTGCGCCGCCTGGAGGACATCGCTGCGGACGCCCCGGCGTACGGAGTGATCATCGGCTCGGCCGTCAACAACGACGGCTCGGGCAAGGCGGGCTTCAGCGCTCCCTCGGCGGCGGGCCAGGCCGCCGCCATCCGGGCCGCCTTGCAGGCGGGCGACGTTCCGGCCGACTCCCTGGGGTACATCGAGACCCATGGCACCGGCACCTACATCGGTGACCCCATCGAGTGGACCTCCACGTCCAACGCCCTGCGGGCAGCCGGGGCGGGCGACGCCCGGATTGCCGTGGGCGCGGTGAAGGCGAACATCGGCCACCTCGACGCTGCCGCCGGGCTGGCCTCCCTCTTCAAGGCCCTCCAGGTGGTGGGCCGCGGCGAGGTGCCGCCGGTCGCGAACTTCGGCGCACTCAACCCCCATCTCGTGGACATCGACTCCCCGCTCTACGTTCCGACGGAGACGCAGCAGTGGCGCGGCCCCGAACCGCGCCGGGCGGGCATCAGCTCGTTCGGCATCGGCGGCACCAACGCTCACGTCGTCATCGAGGCGCCCCCGGATCCCGCTCCGCCGCTGCCGTCCGCGGCGGACCGAGCCCCGGTCGTGCTGCTCTCCGCGGTCCGCCCCGACGCGCTCGAGCGCGTCGCGGCCGGCCTCGCCGAGCATCTGCAGCGCCACGACGTGGCTGTCGTGGACGTGGCGCACACGCTGTCGGTCGGGCGGGCCCCCCTGCGGGAGCGGCTCGCCGTGGCCGGCAGCACTCGTGGCGAGATCGCCGAGGCCCTGCGGGGCGATGGCCGGCAGGCGGTCCGCGGCCGGGTACCGCTGACGGGCGCCAGGCCCCTGGTCTTCGTGCTGCCCGGCCAGGGGTCCCAGCGACCGGGCATGGCGCTGCCGTTCCTGGAACGGCTGCCCGGATTCGACACCGCCATGTGTGAGTGCCTGGATGTCATGGAGCCGGCTCTGGCCCAGACGGTGCGCCGCGCCCTGCTCGACCGGGACTTCCCCGTCTCCCGGCTTCAGCAGACCGACCTGGCACAGCCCGCGCTCTTCACCGTGGAATACGCCGCCGTGCGGGCCCTCGCCGGAGTGGGACTGCGGCCGGTGGCCCTCGCCGGTCACAGCCTCGGTGAGGTGACGGCGGCCTGCCTGGCCGGGGTCATGGACCTGCGCACCGCGGTTGAGTTCGTCGCCCTGCGGGCCCGGTCCATGCACGACTGCCCACCCGGCGCGATGCTTGCAGTCGCGTGCTCGGAGGACGGTGCCCGTGCCCTTCTGCGGGAGGCGGGCACCACCGGTGCCGTCGGGCTGGGAATCGCCGCGGTCAACGGTCCGGAGAACTGTGTGATCAGCGGTCCGGTCGATGCCGTGGACGCCTTGGCGCAGCTGATCCAAGACCGGGTTGCGAGCCGCAGGCTGCTCACTGCACACGCCTTCCACTCGGCCGCCATGGAACCGGCGGCTGCCGCGCTTCGCGGCTGCCTCCCGAGCGGTGCGGCCGGGGTGTCGTCCCTGCCCTTCGTCACCAACGTCGACGGATCGGTGGTCCCGCAGGGCACGAAGGTGCCGCTGACGCGGTTCGCCGACAGTGTCCGAGCCCCGGTCCGCTTCGGTGACGGCCTGGCCGCCCTGCTCGCGGTCTTCCCGGACGCCCTTGCGGTCGAGGTCGGGCCTGGGCAGGCGCTGTCGGCGATGGCCGTCGCCACGGGGATGGACGCGGTGGCGCTGTCGCCGGGCAAGGATCCGCGGCCCGGGCATGAGTTCGCCATGGCGCTCGCCGCCCTGTGGACCCAGGGGCAGCCGCTCGACCCGGCCGTGCTCGCCCCGGCGGGGCGCCGCCTCCACTTGCCCGGCACCGTCTTCGGCGGCGCCCGGCACATCGCCCCCGAGACCAAGTGGCCCGCCGCCGAGGCGGCCGCCGTCCCGGAGCCGGGCGCACTGGCAGCGCGCGCCCCGGAGTCCGCGCCTGCGACAGAGGCCGGGTCCGGCGCCGCGCCGGTGCCTGCCGAGGAGGTCGCGGCCGCCTGGCGCGACCTGCTGGGGCACACCCATCTCGCCAAGGACGCCGGATTCGTCGACAGCGGCGGGGATTCGCTGCTGCTGATCCGACTGGCCCGCCGCCTGGAGCAGACGTTCGACCTGGAGATACCGCTACGCGAACTGATGCTGGCGCAGGCCTTCGGTGACCAGGTCCGCCTCGTCGAACGGCTCGTGACGTCGTCATCCCCGGAGGTATCGGATGAGTAACAGTAGCCATCAGCAGCACTTCGAGTGCATCGGCACCGCGTTCCGGCGGCAGGTGGTCGCCCATCCCGACAAGATCGCGGCCTGGGACGCGGACGGCAGTTCCACCTTCGCCGAACTGTGGGAACAGGCGGTACGACTGGCCGGCGCCCTGCGGTTGCGAGGGGTGGACGCCGGCGACGCCGTCGGCCTCCACGGCGTCGGCGACCGCGACTCGATCGTCGCCATGCTCGGCATTCTGCTGGCCGGCGGCCATTTCGTGCCCGTAGACCCCGGGTACCCCGCCGAACGCGTGGAGCGCATGATGGCACTTTCGGGTGCGTCACTGCTGCTCCGCACGGCGGCACACCCGCTGCCGGGCACGGTCGGCCTCGGGACTCCGCACGTGCGCGAGCTCATCGCGGAGACCCCCGCGGGCGAGGCCGACCCCGCCGGACTGCCTGCGGGTTCACCCGACCGGCTCGCCTATGTGCTCTTCACCTCGGGGTCGACCGGTGCCCCCAAGGCCGTGGGAGTCCCGCACGGGGCACTCACCGCGTTGTGTCTGCGGGACGGGCCGGTCCGACGGAGTCCGGACGAGGTCTTCCTCGTCAACACCGTCCTGACCTTCGACCCGTCGATGCTGGAGATATGGTCGGCGCTGCTCGTGGGCGCCTCCGTGCTGTGCGCGCCGCGCACGGCGCTGAGCCTGCACGAGACAGCGGCACTGCTGGCCGACCCCCGGGTGACCACCGCCGTCCTCACGCCCGCCGTCTTCGCGCTCGTGGCCGAAAGTCATGTGGAGGCCCTGCGCGCACTGCACTGCCTGATCGTCGGTGGCGACGTGATGCCGTTCGAGCACGCGGTGCGGGTCCGGAACTTGTGCCCGGCGCTCGAACTCGTCAACTGTTACGGGCCCACCGAGAACACCATCGTCAGCACGGCCTTCTCGCTCAAGGACTGGGAGCCGTCCGGGACTTCGGTCCCGATCGGCGGGGCCGTCGCGGGCTCGACCTGCTACGTGCTGGACGAGGAACTGCGGCCGCTGCCGCCCGGTGAGGTCGGTGACCTCTACGTCGGAGGCGACCGGCTGGCCGTGGGGTACGTCGGTGACACCGGCCTCACACAGGAGCGGTTCGTCACCGATCCCTTCTCGGCGGCGCCCGGCGCCCGCATGTACCGGACCGGTGACCGGGCTTGCCTGAACACCGACGGAACACTGGAGTTCCGGGGCCGTGAGGACGCGGAGATCAAGGTGCGCGGCTTCCGCGTGAACCTCGCCGAGGTCGAGGCACTGGTCGTGGACGACGAGGATGTCGCCGAGACGGTCGCCATTCCCGTGGGTACCGGGCATGACCGCCGGGTCGTGGCCTTCGTACGCCCCCGGGTGGTGACGGCGGATGCCAAGGAGATCCGGGCGCGGGTCGCCGAGCGCGCACCGCAGCATCTGGTACCGGACGACCTGATCCTGGTGGCCGGCTTCCCGCTGAAGGCGTCCGGGAAGATCGACACGACGGCTCTGGCAGCCGGATACCGGCCGGAGCGGTCAGCCGGGACCGCAGCCGCGGCGGGTGGGGGCGCCGGAGTCGTCGGGGACGCCGACGTGAAGTCGCGGCTGGCCCGGATGTGGGAAGAGAGCACGGGTGGCGCCTCCGCTCACGACGGCTACGACTTCTTCAGCGCAGGCGGTTCCTCGCTCGACCTCATCCGCCTGATCGACAACATCTCCTCGGGATTCGGTGTGTTCCTCGACTTCGAGGACGTCTACGGGCTGCGCGACTTCGATGAGCTGCTCGTGATGGTTCAGGACCGGTCTCAGCGGGAGCGCGCATGAAAACCGTTCGTATCCTCAAGGCCCGGCCCCAGGCCCCGCGGCGCCTCGTATGCTTCCCGCACGCCGGTGGCTCGGCGAGCTTCTACCGTGACTGGGGCGCAGGCCGCGAGGACATCGAGGTACTGGCGGTGCAGTATCCGGGCCGTGCGGACCGGCTCGCCGAGCCGGCCCACGGGGACCTGCTCGAACTCGCCGAGGAGAGTGCTGCCGCACTGCTGCCCCTGCTGGACGGCCGGCCGGTCACCGTCGTCGGCCACAGCATGGGCGCGATCGTCGCCTTCGAGGCCGTCCGCCGGATCGAGGCGGCGGACGGCGCGGTCCGCCGCCTGGTCGCCTCGGCCGCACGGGCACCGCACGACCCCCGTCACGTCTCGGCGCTCGGAACCGAATGGGACGATGAGGCAGCGGTGCGCAGCATCGTCGCCATGGGGCAGACGGACGCGGCGCTGATGGCCGACCCCCGGGTCCGGGAGCTCGTGCTTCCCTATCTCAGGGCCGACTTCGAGCTCTTCCAGCGCTACGCGTACCAGCCGGCGACCGCCCTCTCCTGCGAGGTGCTCGTCGTGCACGGCGTGGAGGACGACCACGTGCGCGCCCCACAGGCCGACTTGTGGCGGGAGCTCACCCAGGGCCGGTTTGCACATGTGGTAGTCCCGGGCGGGCACTTCTACCTCTCTCCCGAACCACCGCTCGACCTGTTCCTGGGCGAACTGCCGGTCACCGCCGACAACAGCCATGTACTCAGCGGAAGTTGAACTGCCTTGACCGAATTCCAGCCTGTAGGGGACAGCGGCATGACCCGGATACCCACCAGCACCACCCAGACCAAGCGCCTGGCGCTGCTGCACGGACCGGACCGCTGGTGGAAGCCGCCGCTGGTGCACGCCATGTCCTACCCGGGCCGCTTCGACGTCCCCCGGCTGCAGACGGCACTTAGCCTGCTGGCACGCCGGCACAGTGGGCTGCGCACCCACTTCCTGCCCGACGGGTCGATCGACGAGGCCGGCTGCCTGCCGGCGCAGGAGGCCTCCTGGCCGTTCACGTTCGTCGAAGCAGACCCCGACGAGACGAAGGCGGCGGCGCAGGAGGCCGAGGCGTACACCTGGCTGCAGGCCGACTTCGACCCGTACGAGCGGCCGTTGGTCCGTGCGCTGCTGCTGCGCCGGTCCCAGGACGACGTCCTGGGCCTGTCCGTCGAGCACAGCCTCTTCGACGGTCACTCCGCCCGCATCCTGATCGAGGACCTGTCCACCGTCTACGAGGGCTTGGAGAGCCGGCCCGAGTCGGCGTTCGACGTCCTGGCCTCGGACGCCGTGGCGTTCGCCCGGGACGAGCGCCGGTGGCTGGACGGCGACGAGGGTGGCGCCGCACTCGCGTGGTGGGACGAGCACAACGCGGGTCTCGGCCCGTATCCGCGGCTCCAGCTTCCGGAGACCGGGCCGTTCGACCCCGACGAGACGACTATCTACTACTCGGTCCCGCTGGCCGAGGACGAGGTGGCGAGCCTGCAATCGCGCAGGCTCGCTCTGCGGCTGTCGCCCTTCATGCTGGCCGCCGCGGCCGTGACGGTCACCTTGCGCGAGTACGCCCCCACGGACGACGTGGCGTTCCTGTTCTCCAACTCGCGCCGCTCGTGGCCCTCCACGAAGGAGCTGGTGGCCTACTGCGCCAACCGCTCGCTGCTGCGCCTCGACGCCGCCCGGACCGATTCGGTCGCCTCGGTGGCCGGGAGGGTGCGCGCCGCGTCCATGAAGGCGATACACCACAGCATGTACAGCCACGAGGAGTACATGCGCACCCGGTTCCCCGACTCGTGGGAGCGTCAGCCGCACACCCCGTACCTGCTCCTCAACGTCATGGAGCAGCGCACCGTCCCGACGATCGCCGGACTGCCCTCCCCGCGGGTGTCGCTGCCGACCCGGCCGGGCGTCTACAACCCGCCCGGCATCGGCCTCAACCTTGCCATCCACCGCGACGGTACGGGGGTACTGCTCAGCTTCCACCCGCAGGGCATGTACGACCGTTCCTTCATCGAGGAGCTCACGTGCACCGTCGCGAGGCGGTGCGTCACCGGTGAGTGAGTGACGGCGCGCCATGACGAACTGGCCGGGAGGAGCCCAGGGGCTCCTCCCGGCCAGTTCGTCATGGCGCGCCGTGCGGTCAGCGCCGTGCGGCCGGCACCGCCGTCTCGATCACGAAGCGCCGGGCAACTCGCACCCGCAGTTCCTCCAGCTCCTCGGGCGTCTCGGCCCCGAACACGACGAACAGGTACCACTCGGAGGGGTGGCTGAGCCGCACCCGGTCGCCGACCTTCCTCGAGCACCGCCAGCTGATCACGCCGGGGAACGCGGCGAACTCCTCGTCCGAAGGGATGGAAGTGATTACGCCCGGCTTCTCCGGCCGCAGGTGCACACCGGCGATGTAGCGGTGTTTCCGGTCCGGTGGCGGGCAGGTGCCCGTGGCGGCGGCCTGGCCCACCAGGCTCCAGATGGAGTGCCCCAGATGGGCGCTGAGCATGTCGGGGATCCAGCCGCCGCTGACCCGGGTCGCGATCTCCGAGAAGACGAGCTCGCCGTTCGGCCGGATGAAGGTCTCCATATGCGTGGCGCCCTCCTTGATGCCGAGCACGCCGTTGATCCGCTGGTGGATCTCGCGTGCCTGACGCACCAGGTCCGGATGCTCCTCGGGCAGCAGCACCCGGGAACCGTCCATGCTCGCCGCGTCCTCGTCGTCGGCGATGGCGAGCCTCGGCGTGTGGTACTGGTGCAGCACGAAGGTGAGCGGTTCGCCGTCCGCCCAGATCGCGTCCACGCACAGCTCGCTGCCGGTGACGAACTCCTCGACGATCAGCTGCTTGGAGTTCAGTAGCGGCTCGAAGGTGAAGTCGGCCGTCACCACCGCGAGTTCCTCGGCATCCTTGGCACGCACCGTGCTCATGGAGCCGTAGCCGGCCGCGGGCTTCACGATGACGGGCATGGTGAGCGCCTCGGCCAAGGCCGCGACTGCCGCCCGATCGGTCGCATCCGGCAGCGACATGAAGCCGGTGACCGGCACTCCGGCGTCCCGCACCCGCTGCTTCATCAGACGCTTGTCCCGGTGCGAGACGGGGTACAGCGGGTCGGCCACGGTTCCCAGGAGAACCCCGAGATAGCCGGCGCCGAACTGGCACAGCTCACCGTGTCCGATCACGAGATCGACCTCCCGGTCGCGTAGCCGGATGTCGACGGCGACCCCCGACAGCTCCTCCAGGGAGTCGAAGCTGCCCACGCGGTACACGCCCAGACAGCGGTCCAGCAGCTCCTCTTCGAGGTCTTCGTGCCGCAGGTCGTAGCGGTCGAGCACCAGGTAGACGCCCGCGCCGCAGTCCAGCAGAGAACTCACAATCTCCGTCTGCCACTTGCAGACCACGACGGTCCGTCTGCCGTTCGCTTGCATCAATGCTCCTCTGGGGCGGTACGAAGAAGGGGAGCGCGGAGCACCCGTGAGGAAGAGGCCGTGGGCTCGTCCCCCTCGTCGAGCGCGGCACGCAGTGCCTGGCGGTCCACTTTGCCGCTGGGCAGGAGGGGAAGAGAAGGGAAGGCGAGAATACGGTCTGGCAGTTCCATGTCCAGGATCGGCTGCAGCCTGCGACGCAGCGCCGCCGCCGGTCCTTCGACCCCTTCGACGGCCAGCACGATCCGGCCGCTGGGGGCGAGCTGGAGGCAGCAGGCCGCACGCACACCGTCCAGGTCGACCGCGGCCGACTCGATGCGCGCGATGTCCACGAAGGTGCCGTTGCGCTTGACCAGCGTGTCCAGCCGGCCGGTGACGAAGAGGTTGCCGTGATCGTCCAACTTGCCGCGGTCCTGGGTCCGGAAGCGGGTGATCCCGCCGCTCCGCCGCAGCCGCCGCTCGTCGTCTGCCGAGCAGCTGCCGGGGAGGTACCCCAGGGAGCCGTGCGGCGTGCTGATGGTGATGCTGTGGGTCCGGACCGTTCGATCGGGGGCCGCGATCGGTTCCAGTTCGACCTCGGTGCCGGGCAGCGGCCGGCCCACGGGCTGCAGCCCGGGGCCGGGGTCGCCCACCACCAGGTGGAAGAACTTGGCGAGCGTGGTCTCGGAAGGCCCGTACAGGTTGATGACGGCGGTGCCGGGTGCTGCGGAGCGCCACCGGGTCACGTGTTGTCCGTAGAGCGGCTCACCGGCGAACAGGGTCCAGCGCAGTTCGGGCATCCGTGTGGTGGCCGCGGAGATCCACCGGGCACTGAGACTCGGCACGATGTGGACGACGCTCACCGCGTGCTCGGCGATCCACGGAACCACGGCGTCGGGCCTGGAACGGACCTCGGCCTCCGCGATGTGCAGTTCGCCGCCCGCCATGAGCGGCAGCAACAGGTCCCGGAAGACCACGTCGAAGGAGGGCGAAGTCAGCATCCCGGTACGGGTCCCCGGACGGATGCCGAGCGTTTCGATCTCCCATTCGAGGAACTGAAGCAGCCCGCTCGCCAGCCCGACAATCCCCTTGGGAGTGCCCTGGCTGCCGGAGGAGAAGACGACGTAGCCGGCACCGTCGGGCAGGATCCGCGGCTCCACCCCGGGCAGGGGCTCGACCTCGGTGCCGGGCAGGCGGATCACGGCGCTCGGACGGGCCGCGTCGATGGCGGCGGTCACCCGGGACGCCGATTGCGCGGCGTCGATCAGTACCGGCACCATGCCGACGGCCCGTACACCGAGGAACGCCCCGGGTAGTTCGGGGCTTCCGTCACAGAGGATGACGACGGGGGAGCCCGGTGGCAGACCGAGCCTGGAGCAACGGCGCTGCCATTGCTCCACCTGCTGTGACAGCTCAGCGTAGGTGAGGCGCTGCTGCGCGCCCACGACCGCGGTAAGGGCGCTGTGCCGGGCGGCGACGTCGCGGAACCGGGTGACGATGGGACACGTCATGGTCGCTGTCATGGGGCCGGCCCCGGTTACCGGGCGCCGATCTCTTCGATGCGCTGCTCCAATATCCGGGCGAGCTCGCCCAAGGAGTCGGTCTCGAAGACGTCCTCGATCGAGCAGGTGACCCCGAGCTCCTCGCTCAACCGGCCGGCGAGCTGGATCATCTCGATGGAGTCGAAGCCGAAAGCGATGAGGTCGGTGTCGACGGCGAGCTCGGTGTCGCAGATGCCCGAAGCGACGGACACCACCGTGTCGACCGTCCGCTCCGCACCGATGTTGGTCATGGGGTCTCCTCGTTGTACGGACGGCTGGCGGCACTCACAGGGTGAAGGCGTCGCAGGGTTCAACAGGATGCGCGACAGGGCCGGTCGGGCCGTAGGAGGGGAGAGCAGCCGCTGTCTGTGCCGGCGGGTGTGGCCGGGGAACCCTTCACCGTCAGATCGCGTGTGTTTCTGGAATCTAAGAGAGGGGCCGGGAGGTTGTCAATGAATTTCCGCTGCGGCAAACATCGCAGCTGCCAGCATATGTGACGCACCGTCAGGGACTATTTCCGGCCGAAAATCCCGTTGTGTCGGACAAGATCGTCATCAACCTCACAGACGTCGGCCGGACGTTGACCGGCGCACTATGCGTCGGCGTATCCTGCGCTGGTTCCGCACGTCCCGCACGGCCTTCGGAAATTCAGGGAGTTACCCATGTCAGGTGCCGACGCGCCCTCCGACGGAGTCGACGTAGACGCCGCTCTGGTCCGGCGGCTGCTTGCCGCCCAGTTCCCGCAGTGGACGCACCTGCCTGTGGAGAGGGTCGACTCCGCGGGAGTCGACAACGCGCTCTACCGCCTGGGTGATGACAAGACCGTGCGCCTGCCCCGGTCCCCGTGGAGCGCCGAACACATTCGCAAGGAGCAGCGGTGGCTGCCGGTCTTCGCCCCGCAGCTTCCGCTGGCCATACCCACCCCGCTCGGCAAGGGAACACCGGGCGAGGGATATCCGTGGCACTGGTCGGTCTACCAGTGGCTGGATGGCCGGGACGCCATCGACACCCCGCTGGCCGACGAGCACGAGGCCGCCCGCGCGCTGGCCGACTTCGTCGGCGCCCTGCACGGGATCCGCACCGCCGACGGCAACCGCTCGGGTCTGCACAGCGGACTGAGGGGAGTGCCGCTGCCCGTCCGGGACCCGGTCGTCCGGGAGTCCATCGCCAACCTGCGGGGCATTGTGGATGTGGACGCGGTGACGCTGGCCTGGGAGAACGCCATCGCGGTACCCGCCTGGCGCGGCGCGCCCGTCTGGACCCACGGCGACCTGCACCCCGGCAACCTGCTCGTACAGGACGGCCGGATCGGGGCGGTCATCGACTGGGGGCTGATGAGTGTCGGCGACCCCGCGCTGGACGTGATGGTCGCTTGGACTTACCTGTCGGCCTCGGCACGCGTCACCTTCCGGGAACACCTGGTCGTGGACGATGACACCTGGGCACGCGGACGCGGCTGGGCCCTGTGCGTCGGGGTGATCGCCTACGCGTATTACATGCGGACGAACCCGGTGCTCGCCGGATTCAGCAAGCGCGCCGTCGACGAGGTCCTCGCGGACCTCCAGCCGGCGGTGTGAGCGGCTGCGGCAGGCGCCGCAGCCCACTCGGCCGCGCCGGGCGGCAGGGACCGTCCCGCGCCGCTCGGCCGCACGCCGTCAGCCCTGTCCGGCCCGGTCCCGGTCGCGCCAGTCGATCCACTTGCGCAGGATGCCGAGGTCGTAGTCCGGCCCGCCGATCCCGACGGTGAACAGCGAGACGCCCAGCTTGCGCAGGCGCGGCCCGAGCACATCGGGATCACCTACGTGGGAGGGACCGCCCCACACGCCGGTGGACACCTCGATCTCCGCGATGTCGCGGCCGATCGCGGTGCAGTGCCCGCGCAGTACGGCCAGCTTCCTCTCGATCGTGTCCGGGTCGGCGAAGCTGTGCCAGATGTCCGCGTGCCGGGCGACCAGCGGGAGGGTCTTCTTCTCCCCCTCGCCGCCGATCAGAACGGGAATCTTCCGGGTCGGTGCCGGATTCATCCGGGACATGCGCGATTCGATGCGCGGGAGTGCCTGCGCGAGATCATCCAGCCGCTTGCCGTCCGGCGGGAACTCATATCCGTACTCGACGAAATCCCGCTCGCACCAGCCGGCACCGACGCCGAGAATGAGCCGCCCGTCACTGATGTGGTCGACCGTGCGCGCCATATCGGCAAGAAGCTCGGGATTGCGGTAGCCGTTGCAGCTCACCAGGGGGCCGAACTCCACATTGCTGGTCGATTCGGCCCAGGCCGCCAGCATCGTCCAGCATTCGAAGTGCATTCCATCGGGATCGCCGCTCAGGGGAAAGAAGTGGTCCCAGTTGAAGATGACATCGACGCCGAGATCTTCCGCTTCGGCGACGCAGTCACGGATCTTGCGGTAGGACGCATGCTCCGGCTGGAGCTGAAGTGCAACTCTGGCAGGTTTGGTGATCATACCGGTCAGCGTAACTCAGAATGCGACCCAACTGCTTCCCCTCATTTGCCGGTTGGCCCCTCCGAAGGCATCCTTGACGCTCTTCGCACCCCGCGACTAGGGTCGTCTCGCAGCCCCTCGGTGTCGTTACCCATTTGCACTCGATGACGTTGATACACGGATGACGTACGGCTTCTCAGGATTGCCCTCGGCCTCGTCCACCTGGTGCGCTGCCACCAAGAATTCTCGCGGTGATGCGCCGCGCCCACACCTGGAACAGGAGTTCCCTCTCTCATGTCTGCCCTCCCCGGTATCCCTCATATCGGAATCGAAGCACAGCATATATATCTGCGGTTCAACGGCAACACCGAGGCGTACGACCTGCTTGAGGACATGCTTCCGCTGTCCTACGAGCTCCACATGGGCCGGGAGGTCCGTGAACTCATCGCCGAGGGGCTCGCCAAACTCCGGAAGTGCACGACCGAGGAGGAGATCGACGCCGTCTTCGCCTCCTCCAGGGACGTGTACGAGAGGGAGGGCTTCGCCTCGCTCCTGACGAAGGAAAAGGAAGGAGGCTGGACGCGCACGATGAGGAACGCCGGCCTGGACGCCGCCTCCGGCCACTTCGTGGACGTCGGCAACCCCAACAACAAGTTCGGCGACTTCCTCCTGCGGAACAACAGCCGGTTGGAGAAGGTGACCGGCGTGGACCACCGCATCGACCCCGGTGTGCTGACGGGCGAGCGCCTGCACTTCGCCCACCAGGAGGACGAGTCCGTCATTCCACTGCCCGACGCCAGCGCCGATGTCGTCGGCTTCCGGCTCGCGCTGCACCACATGACGACCGACGTGCAGGAGGCACTGCTGCGCGAGGCGAGCCGGATCCTGCGTCCGGGCGGCGAGATCCTCATCATCGAGGATTCGTACACGGATGCCCCGGCCCTCAACGATAACGCACTCACGATGCGCTTCAACCGCCTCGGCGACGAGGACAAGTACGCCCTGATCGCTCTGCTCGACGCCTCGTCGTGCCTGACGACGTACGAAACCATCCCCTTCCCCTTCACCTACCGCTCCATCGCGCAATGGGAGGAGCAGCTCCGCGCGGTGGGCTGCAGGGAGGTCCACAGCGTCTACTGGGGCTTCCCGATGTTCACCCAGTACAACGCCCCCATGGGCATCATCCGCGGGGCGAAGACGGCGGTCTGACGCAACGGCACAGCGGAACAGGGC
>NZ_BMTV01000037.1:37274-65021 GCF_014649855.1 Streptomyces roseolus
GACCAACCGCAGGGCCTGCGCCCCGTCGACGAAGTCGGGCAGCTCCGCATCCGCGTCCCGCCGGCCCGTGTACTCGAAGCGCAGCACCGGAAGATCCATGTCGCGCACGTCGACCAGACGCTCGGCGACGGTGCGGCAGGAGCCGTTGCCCAACAGGTCACCCGGTACCGGCCGGAAACCGAGTCGTAGCTTGAACGCGCAGAGCCCCGGGTGGGTCACCGTCCCGTACAGGTTGATGTCGTTTCCCAGCGACAGCCAGCGCATACCGCGCGACGCCGCGAGGTCGGCCAGCGCGAGATACATCCCGCGCGGGATCTCAGCGCCACGCCGGTCCGGTGCCACCGCGCTGAAACGGGTCACGAGTGCGGAGAGTCCGGGGTCGAACCGGACGACGACACCTCCGGCCAGTTCGCCGTCCTCCCGCCAGGTGACGAGCAGAAACGGCGAGTCCGGCGCCAGGGTTCCCGAGCGGTACTGGGCGGCGAAGTCGTGGCCGAGCCGCATCCTTCCCACCTGTGCCGAATAGAGCTCGGCCCATTCGTCGTAGCGTGACTCGTCGATGGGTTCGGAGATCTCCATCGTCATCCGGTCCAGTTGGCTCAAGGCCGTACGGCTGCGTCTCCGCTGCTTCGGGCTCTGCCGTTCGACGAGGCCGGCCGAGCCGCCCGACGCCGACGCCACCCAGTGCAGCCACGTCGGCCGTACCACCAGGTCCGGATCGCGCAGGGCCTCCCAGTGCCGGTCGTCATCGAGCGTGAGCTGCACCATGTTGGGCCGCTCCGGCCCGGCGTGCTCCAGCTCGGCCCGGAGCTCGTCCGGGTGCGCGACCGCGGTGACCCTCAGACCTGTGGTTTCGAAGGATGACATGGGCCGCCCTCACATCCGGTCGAGCGATGCGGTTCGGCGGCTCTGGTCCTCGAGGAACCGCAGGGCCACGAGGCCCAGCACGCAGAACACCGTGCCGATCAGCGCTTCCTTGGCCAGCAACGAGCCCACGGTGCCCAGGTCGGCGCCTGCGACGACGGCACGGGCCGCCTCGATGGCATGCGTGAGCGGAAGGACGGAGCTGATGTGCGCCATCCAGTCCGGCAGCATCTCCAGCGGTACGTTTACTCCACAGAAGATGAGAAGGATGCCGAACGTGATGTTGGAAAGCACCGAGGTTTCACGGACCCTGAGTGCCACTGCGGCGTTGAGCATGCCGAGTCCGGTGCACGAGGCCGCAGCAACCAGCGCGATCAGCATGATCTTCGGCCATGCCGAACCGGGTACCTGCACGCCGAGCAGCAGGGAGCCGACCGACAGACCGAACAAGGCGACGATCCAGCCGTTGGCCAGCGTGGGGAGGGCACGGCCGAGGAACAAGGGGATCCGGCGCGCAGGGCTCGCGAGGATGATCCCGAGTGTGCTGGTGAAACGCTCACCGGCGATGGTGTTCGCGATGCCGAACAGGCAGGGGATCGCGATGTACTGGATGGCATTGCCGACAAGATAGAACGAGTCGGAGCCGACGTCGGCGGCACGCCCGAGGTTGACGAACAGCAGTATCTGGAAGATCGGGGCGATCAGCAGGCTCGGGATGTAGATCCACGGGCTGAGCCAGCTGAACAACGCACGGAAGCTGATCAGTCCACCGACGAAGAACAGTCGGATCGAGGACACAACACTCCTAGGTGAGCGAAAGGGTGGCTTGCCGGCGGGCGGACCGCAGGATGTTCTCGGAGAGCACTGCTGCGACGATGCCGTAGGCCAAACCGAGGGCCGCGCAGATTCCGAGAGAGACCCACGGGGACTCGCCGTTCGCCGACTCCCGGATGGCCTGGACCGCCCACGTGGGCGGCAGGACCCGTGAGACGCCGGCGACCCAGTCGGGGAACATGCTGAGCGGGACCAGGAAGCCGCAGAGCAGCCAGCCCGGGTACTCCAACACGTTGCCCAGTGCCCAGGCCGTGCGGTAGCGGACGACCGTGACGGAAAGCATGAAGCCCACCATGGAAACCGAGATGATCGAGAGCAGCACGCAGGCCACGAAGGCCACCGGGCTCGCGATGTGCAGCGGGATGTCGAAGACCAGCCAGCCCCAGAGCAGCGTCGCGCCCATGCTGTAGAGCCCGAGCGAGGCCATGGCCCCGGTGATGGGAATCAGGGTCAGCGCGAAGGGCGTCGGTGAGGAGACCATCAACTCCAGGGTTCCGCCGAAACGTTCGCGCTGGAGGGCGCTGCTGGCCGTGGTGGCGATGGCGGACCACACACCCATCATGGACGCGCCCAATGCGGCGTACACCATGACGTCGGGATCGGGCGAGACCCGGTAGACCAGGAAGGCCGAGGTGGCGAAGAACAGCGGCCACACCACCTGGAGGAAGCCGTCGAAGGCAGAGGTCGCGATGATCTTGATCTGGATCCACCAGGCCACGATCAGGAACCGGGGGACGGCGAGCAGGGGTGAGCGGCGGGTCATGAGGCGGTCACGAGTTCCACGTAGGCGTCCTCAAGCGTGGGCTCGCGCCAGGCAACCCTTCCCACGCGTGTCTCCGTCAGAGCCGCGAGCACCTCACTCGTGATCTCGGCGTCGGCCTCGGCCTGGATGTTGAGGACCTGCGTGGTCTCCCGCTCCTCAACTGCCACGGTGTGTATGCCGGCCAGGGCACGGACGGCCTCGAGCTCGCCCTCGGCCAGGCCGAAGGTCTCCACTTCCAGCACGCGCCCCGCGGAGACGCGCTTCTTGAGTTCGTCGGGCTTGCCCTCGGCGACGACGCTCCCGTTCTGGATGACGGCGATGCGGTCGCAGAGCTCGTCGGCCTCGAACATGTAGTGCGTGGTGAGCAGGATCGTCTTCCCGGACTCCTTGAGCCGGGCGATGGTACCGCGCAACTCGCGCGCGCCGACCGGGTCGATGCCGATCGACGGTTCGTCGAGGAAGATGAGTTCCGGGTCGTGCAGCAGGCCGCGCGCGATGTGCAGGCGCTGCTTCATGCCGCGGGAGAACCCCTCGACGCGTTCCTTCTCGCGTCCGGCCAGGCCGACAAGTTCGAGCAGTTCGCCGATCCGGGCGCGCTGGGTGGCGGGCGGCAGCCCGTAAAGCTCCGCGAAGTAGCGAAGGTTGTCCCAGGCGGAGAGCCGGTCGTACAGGCCGCGGTCACCGCCGAAGACGTACCCGATGTCGCGACGGACTTGGCGCGCCGAGGTGACGACGTCGTGGCCAAGTACCGTTGCAGATCCTCCGGTCGGAAGGAGCAGCGTGGTCAGCATCTTTATCGTCGTGGTCTTGCCTGCGCCGTTCGGGCCGAGCAAGCCGAACAACTCGCCCCGCTCGATGGTGAAGTTCACGCCGCGTACGGCGTCCACCACCTTGCGTTCTCGGCTGAAGATGCCGGTGCGAGTCCGATATGAGCGTTTAAGATTGTTAACTTCTACGATGGACACGGCGCGACCATATCTAGATCGACTGGCAACGTAAAGAGTCGATTCTGGATCCGACCTGCAAGATCCACAAGGTCCCAACCACCCTGTTTCAG
Source organism: Streptomyces roseolus (assembly GCF_014649855.1). GTDB lineage: Bacteria > Actinomycetota > Actinomycetes > Streptomycetales > Streptomycetaceae > Streptomyces > Streptomyces roseolus. The sequence goes on from NZ_BMTV01000037.1 coordinate 40,793, forward strand.
AGGCTTTCCGGGCAAGTCGATCACTGTTGCCACGGGGTCGGCGGTGACTCAGACTGGCCGCTCCGAAACGATCGCCGGACAGGAAGCGGGGTTGCGCATTCATGACCACAGGCAAGTACGGCATGGTGGCGCTGGACATCGATGACACGCTCATCAACTTCGACGACGAGGCGACGAGGTCGGTCATCGAAGCGGTGCACAACGTGATCAAATCGGGCGCGCACGTGGTGCTGGCGACCGGACGCGGGATGTTCGCCGCCCAGAGCGTCATCCGCATGTTTGAGTTGAAAACCGGCCATTGTGTGGCCAGTAACGGTGCGGTGACCTTCTCGTATCAGCCCTTCGAGGTGACGAGAACCCTGACGTTCGATCCCCGACCCGTCGTCGAGGCCGCCCTACGCAAGCTTCCCGAGGCGCTCGTCGCGGTGGAGGTCGTGGGCCGCGGCTATCGGGTCAACCAGCCTTTTCCCAGTGGGGAGATAGGCGGGGAAATGTGGATCGATCCGATCGAGAAGCTGATGGCCGAGCCCGTCACCAGGGTGCTCGTGCGTGACCCGGCGGCGGCACCCCACCGGCATCAGGAGTTCGCCCCCGAGGGTGTGTCGAAGATCTCCGGACTCGCGGTGCTCGCCGAGAGTTTCGGTCTGGGGCGCCAGGACGTGCTGGCCATCGGTGACGGGATGAACGACATCGAGATGCTCCAGTGGGCGGGCCGTGGCGTCGCGATGGGACAGGCCAAGGACGCCGTGAAGGCAGCCGCGGACGCCGTGACCGGCTCGATCACCGAGGACGGCGTGGCCATGGAGCTGAACCGCTGGTTCTGATCAACTCCCTTGCGGGACCGGGTGCGAAGTGGATTAGTGTGCCCGGCGTGGAGCAGCGAGAGTTCAACAGAATGGGCAGGTCGGCGTCGGTTGTCGGTCTCGGGACCTGGCAGCTGGGCGCGGACTGGGGCGTGGTCGACGAGCAGGATGCGTTGGCAATCCTGACGGCTGCGGCGGACAGTGGTGTGACATTCTTCGACACCGCGGATGTGTACGGGGACGGCCGCAGCGAGAAGTTGATCGGGCGGTTCCTGAGCGAGCGCCGCGGTGCCGGGGGCGAGGAGATCTTCGTCGCTACGAAGATGGGCCGACGGGCCCCGCAGGAGCCGGATGAGTTCACCCTGGACAATTTCCGGACGTGGACGGATCGTTCGCGCACCAATCTCGGCGTTGACATGCTGGACCTTGTGCAGTTGCATTGTCCACCCACGCCGGTGTTTGTGCGGGACGCTGTCTACGACGCGCTCGACGCCTTGGTGGCGGAGAAGGCGATCGCGGCATACGGCGTCAGCGTGGAGACATGTGACGAGGCACTCGCCGCGATCGCGCGTCCGAACGTGACCAGCGTCCAGATCATTCTCAATCCGTTCCGACGGAAGCCGCTCGAGAGGGTGCTCCCGGCGGCGCTCGCCGCAGGGGTCGCGGTCATTGCCCGGGTGCCCCTCGCCTCGGGAATGCTGTCGGGCAGGTTCCGGTCCGATTCGGTCTTCGCCGCGGACGACCACCGCAATTACAACCGGCACGGCGAGTCGTTCGACGTCGGGGAGACGTTCTCCGGTGTCGACTATGACAGGGGTCTGGCGGCGGCGGCGGAGTTTGCCGCACTGGCTCCGGAGGGTGCGACCACCGCGCAGACGGCTCTTCGCTGGATCGTTCAGCAGCCTGGTGTGACCACGGTGATTCCCGGCGCGACCAAGGTGGAGCAGGTACGGGCCAACTCCGCAGCCGCGCACCTGCCGGAGCTGCCGGAGCACACGCTCGCCGCCGTCGAGGACCTGTACGACCGCCGGATCCGCGGACAGGTGCACCACCGCTGGTGACGCGCCCCGGGGCCGGACCTGACGCCGGATCGTTTGGACGATGAGGAGAGGTACATGCAGTTGTCACAGAGCGGGGCCAAGATGGCCGGCGTCTCCGGATTGCGCAGCATCATGGATGACGTCGCCGCCAGCACTGCGGGGGCCTCGGCAGACGATTGGCTGAACCTCAGCGTGGGCAATCCGGCCCCCATCCCCGCGGCACGTGAGATGTGGCGGGCCGCCTTGGCGGAATCGCTGGCCGACGACTTCGGCAAGGCCAGCTGCCACTACGGCCCCTCACGCGGTAGCCAGGTCCTCGTCGAGGCCATCGCCGGCTACTTCAACCGGAGGTACGGCTGGGAGCTGGGACCGGAGAACATAGTCGTCGGCCCCGGCAGCCAGATGGTCTGCTTCGCCGCAGCCTCTCTCTTCGCCGGGCCCGGGACCCTCGGGGACCGGCGGGTGGTCCTGCCCATGGTCCCCGACTACACTGGGTATCAGGGCCTGTGCATGCACGACGGTGGCATCGTGGGAATCGCGCCGCTGATCCAGCGGGAGGGAAGCCATCGCTTCCGCTACGCGCTGGACCTCGACGCACTGCACAGACAGTCGGACATCGGCATGCTGCTGGTTTCCAGCCCCGGCAATCCCACCGGCCGGGCCCTCGAGCGGTCAGACGTGGACGCATTGACCGCGCTGGCGGTGGAACGTGACGTCCCGCTCTTCATCGACCATGCCTACGGTTCGCCGTTTCCGCAGGTCGCCGAGGTGCACACCGAGCCGATGCTGCACAGCCAGGTCGTCCACTGCTTCTCGGCGTCGAAAGCGGGCCTCCCTGGCGAGCGGATCGGCTTCGCGATCGGCGCGCCACAGTACATCGACGCCTTGGCGTCGTTCATGTCCAACTCCGTCCTCCACGCACCGCAGCTCACCCAGGCGGCGCTGGCCCGCACCCTGAGGGACGGACAGCTCGACCACGTCACGCACACGGCGATCGCACCCTACTATCGGCAGAAGAAGCGCTTTGCCGAGGAACTCCTGTCGGAACTGTTGCCGAAGGACATCGACTGGCGGATGCACTCCGGCGTCGGCGGGATGTTCTGCTGGCTCTGGGTGGACCACCCGTGGTTCGACGACGTCACCCTCTACCACCACCTGAAGGAGCGTCAGGTCTTTGTCGTGCCGGGCCGGCACTTCTTCGTGGACCCCCTCTCCTCTCCGAGCCTGGGCGCGCACGCAACCCAATGCTTCCGAATCAGCCTCAGCGCAGATGAAAAGGTGATCACCGAAGGCGTCCACCGCCTGGCGGAGGTCCTGACAGAACTGCGCGTCGGTTCAGCAGATATGCATCGTCATGCATCAGACGTCGTGGGTGCCGTGTTGTGAGGCGGTGACGACGAGGGCAAGCCGCTGCGAACCGCGTCGGCGACTCGGCGGTGATTCCTGCCGACGGCCTGTCGGTTCCGCACGCTCGGGGCGAGGGGACCGGCGCCTCCGTACGCGCCCTCGCTGTGGAACCGCAGGCCGAACTCCCGGGCCACGAAGGCTATTCCTTTCGAGGTCATCAATGATTTCGGCGTTGGTCGTGCCCGCGCCTGCGGCCACTGCTATGACGCCCGCCGGACCGGCATCGGTGAGGAGGGCGGCACGGAGCGCGGAGCCCGTAAGGCGGTGGTCCGCGGTCGGAACCATGAGCGGTTCGACGCCGATGATGCGCAGGGCGTTGCCGGTGGACGAGTGGGCCTGGTTGGAGACGGCGATCAGGAGCCGGTCGTGCGGACCGTGGCGGCGTCGGGCGGTGTCCGGCCGTGACCAGGGAGGAGAGGTTTCCGGACCTCGGTAATGAGGTGGCGCTGCCGCGGGTCGCGGTGGCGGTGCGCGCCGGTGACGAGTTCCTGGGTTCCGTGTGGGCGGCGCTCCGCAAGCCGCTGACCCCCGAAGGCAGAAGGCGTTCCTGGAGGCGGCCAAGCTGATAGCCCTCCGCGTACTCCGCTTCCGGGCGGGCACCGACGCGGAGAACCGGCTGCGCGCCGACGTCGTCACCACCGCGCTGGAAGGTGGGGCGGGGGCGGTCGCGCACTCGGCGGACTGGGCTTCCCGGTGGCTGGGGACACTGCCCGCACCCGGGAACGTGCCCTGCAAGTGGCGCCGAACCCTCTTCAGCGCACCGGCGACCGGACTGGTCATGTCATGGATCGGATCGGCCGTTGAGGAGCCGGCTGCCCTCCCGTGCTCACGGGCCAATGCCGACCGGGCCCTGCGCGTTGGCTGCACCGCCACCGACGACACCATCATCGTCGACATGGAGATCGCGAAGGCCGCGGACGTCGTCCCTGGGAGCTGACCGAACATGTGAATGGTTGTAACCTGCGGAGACCGCCCTTGACCTGCAATGAGCAGGCAGGGAGCAGATAAAACGGGAGCTTCTTCATGTTTCGTACCATGTTCAGGTCCAAGATCTAGCGTTTGGGTGTTTCTTCAGGTCAGAGCCCTGATCGCCGCCTCCGGGTCAGCAACAGGTCAGCATCAGGCCGGACGATGTCCGCTTGCTGACCTGCACCCGTGGCAGGGGCCTGCTGCGCCGCCCGGCGCCCTGCTCGGAAGGCTTGATACGTGGCTCGACAGCTCGCTCGTGGGATGGGGTCGTTCTTCAAGGAGCGCGGTTGTTCCAGTCCGACCCGTTGCCCGCACCCGTACACGATTCGGTTCCGGGACGCTCTCGGCAAGCAGCGTGAAGAGGCCGGCTACAACACGCAGGACGATGCGATCGAGCGCCTTAGACCGTGTCCTATGTGGTGAGGCGGACGAGTCGCTTGTAGCAGCAGATGGCTGCAGCCAGGCCGAGAAAGGCCAGGTAGTTGCGGGGGTGGCGCTCATAGCGGTGGTTGAGCGGGCGGTAGCCGGTCAGCCAGGACATCGTGCGCTCGATGGCCCACCTGCGTCGCCCGAGCCGCTCTGATGACTCGATGCCCTCGCGCGCGATGTGGACACTGATGCGTCTGCCGCGGAGCCATTTTCGCAGCTCAGGGATGTCGTAGGCCTTGTCGGCGTGCAGGCGCTGGGGTTTGAAATGACGGCCTCGGTGGGGGTCGTGTTTCGTTTGGAGGCCCGTGATCATGGGCTTCAGCCCTTGGCTGTCGTGGGTATTGGCGGCCGAGACACCGACGATGAGGGGCAGGCCGTTCGCGTCCGACAGAACGTGCATTTTGGAACCCGGCTTGCCCCGGTCCACGGGGCTCGGACCGGTGAGTCCGCCCCCTTTTTCGCCCTCACGTGGGCGGAGTCGAGAACCGCCCGGGACGGGTCGAGCAGGCTGGCGTCGTCGAGGCGGTGCAGGATCTCCTCGTGCAGCCGGCCCCAGACGCCGGCCCGGGACCAGATCAGGAAGCGGCGGTGCGCGGTGGACTTCGATATCCCGAAGCACGGCGGCAAAGCCCGCCAGGCGCATCCGGACACCAGTACGTAGATGATCGCGGCGAACAGCGTCTCATCAGGCGTGTCCTGTGTTCCCCCGCCCTGCGGACGCGTCTTCGACGGTGGGATCAGCGGCTTCGCGATCTCCCACAAGCCGTCCGGAACAATCCAACTCCACGTACCCCGCCCCATGCCGGTCTCAACGACCGCCTCACCACATAGGACACGGTCCAAGGCCGCCCGGGTCTTGGATGCCGGCCTCTGGGAAGCGGCGTGACGCGCCCCTAGCAGCCGGCTCCCGACGTCGCCCGAGGGGAGTCGGCCGTGGCAGGTCGGGCGAGCGCCTTGCGACTGCTCGGCAGCCCAAGTTTCGGCAGACGCCAAGGTTGGCTGTGTTGGCACGGCTGTGGTGCTGAAGCCATGCTTTTGGCTCGCTCGGGCCTGGAGGACTTTGTCATGAAGGTGTCTAGGGGGTGGCGCTGACCTGCGTTGATGCGGTTGCACCCACCTCTGACCTGACCGGATAAGTCTTTCAGCTTCTTTCGGGATCGGGCGGCATCGGGCGGTCGGTTCTTTCCACGCGCTCCCCAGGGCCGTCGGTACTCCCCGGATTCTCCCCAGAGAGTGCCCTTGTGGCGGGCCGTCGTGGCAAGCGAGGTCGACCCATCGGCGGCGCCGTGAAAGGCATGCTGAGTCACCGTCTGTAGGACAGTGCCGAAGCTTGGCGCCGGGAGGGCGGGTGTAAGGCGTTAGCCGGAGTGCGCCTGCTCGAACCGCGGGCTTGTCGTCGACGCCTTTCCGATGACGCAACCGTAGGTGCCTGTACCGGGGGAGAGAGACATCGGACGCCGTGGCGGCGGGTGCTTCCGCCACGGCGTCCGCCGGTGGGTGCCTCAGCTGCCTGCCAGGCTGTTCTCCTCGGGATTGGCCGCCGTCGGATCCGTGTGGTCGTCCTGTGCCTCTCGGCTCAGTCGGCTGGGCCACCAGACCGCGGGGCCGATGTCCCTGACGAGAGCGGGCACGAGCAGCGAGCGGACCACGATGGTGTCGAGCAGTACGCCGAAGGCGACGATGAAGGCGATCTGCGCGAGGAAGGCGAGGGGGATGACGAGGAGTGCCGCGAAGGTCGCGGCCAGGACGACTCCCGCCGAGGTGATCACGCCGCCGGTGGCGATGAGGCCGCGCAGCATGCCCTGCCTGGTGCCCAGCCGCAGAGTCTCCTCGCGTACGCGCGACATGAGGAAGATGTTGTAGTCGACCCCGAGGGCGACGAGGAACACGAACCCGTACAGGGGGACCGAGGCGTCTGTGCCTGAGAACCCGAAGCCGTGCTCGAAGACCAGGCCGGCGATGCCGAGGGTCGCGAGGTAGTTCAGACCCACGGTGGCGACCAGAAGGATCGGCAGGAGGAGGGAGCGGAGCAGAACGATCAGGATGGCCAGGATGATCGCGAGGACGACGGGGATGATCAGGTTCTTGTCGTGCTCGGCGGTGCGCTGGGTGTCGTACTGCTGAGCCGTGTAACCGCCGACGAGTGTGTTCGCGTCCGCGGCGTGGACCTGGTCGCGGAGCTTCTGGACGGTTTCCTTGGCGGTGTCGCTGTCCGGTGCGTCGGACAGCGTCGCGTCGATGCGGACCAGGCCGTCGACAACGAGCGGCTTTCCGCCGGGAGCGGTGACGACCTGGGCGTCGGCGACGCCCGGCGTCCGGGCTGCGGCCTGCTGGACGGTGGCCTGGTTGTCGGCGTCGGCGATGATGACAGCCGGCTGGCCGGAGCCACCGGGGAAGTGCTTGCCGAGTGTCTGCTGGGCGGCGACGGACGGCGCGTCGTTGACGAACAGCTCGTCGAGAGGAACCCCCTTGGACTGCAGGGCGGGGAAGAACGCCGCGCCGACCAGCAGCAGGCCCGTGGTGATGATCCACAGCTGGCGGGGACGCGTATCCACCCAATGGGCGACACGGCGCCAGATGCCGTGGCCGCCGGTCTCGGCGTCGGCCGACTTCGGCTTGGCGGGCCAGAAGGCGACCTTGCCCGTCAGGGCCAGGACGGCGGGGAGGAAGGTGAGCGTCGTGAGTACGGCACAGACGACACCGATCGCGCCGACGGGCCCGAGAGCCCTGTTGTTGGTCAGGTCGCTCAGCAGCAGGGCGAGCAGGCCGAGTGCGACGGTGGCGGCGCTCGCGGTGATGGCTCCGAAGGATCCCCGGGTGGCGGCCCAGGCGGCGGCGGCGCGGTCGCTGGTGGTGGCCAGTTCCTCACGGAAGCGGGCCGTGAGGAGCAGGGCGTAGTCGGTGGCCGCACCGATCACGAGGATGGAGAGGATGCCCTGGACCTGGCCGTCGACGCGGACGATGTCGTTGTCGGCGAGGACGTAGACGATCGCGCCGGCGACTCCGAGGGCGAATACGGAGCTGATGATGATCAGGAACGGCAGGAGGATGCTGCGGTAGACCAGCAGCAGGATGAGCAGGACGGCGGCGAGGGCGACACCGAGGAGAAGCCCGTCGATGCCGGCGAACGCCTCTCCCAGATCCCCTTGGGTCGCTGCGGGTCCGGCGAGCTGGGCTCGGGTGTCTGGCACCGTGTCTGCGGCGGCCTGGATCTTGTCCAGAGTGTCGCCGAGTGCCTCACCCAGGTCCGGTGCCAGGGGCACGACGCCCTGGAGGGCCTCGCCGTCCTCCGACGGGAATGCCGGGGAAGGGGCCCCTTCGACGCCCTGGGTGCCGTTCAGCGATTGAAGCGCGGCGCTTGCCGCCTTCTGCTGGGCCGGCGATACGGCGCCGCCGTCGGCGGCTGTCCAGACCACGATCGCGGGAAGGGTCTCCTGCTGGTTGAAGGCCTTCTGCTGTTCGATCACCTTCGTGGACTCGGCGTTCTGGGGCAGGAAGGCAGCCTGGTCGTTGGTGGACACCTCACCGAGCTTGCCCGCGTAGGAGCCGAAGGCGCCTCCCAGGCCGAGCCAGACCACCACGAGGACAAGAGGGACCAGCCAGCGGACTGGTCGACGCGCGCTGTTCATCGACTCCCTATCGGAACGAACGAGTAAAGGTCTCTCAAAGATAAACTATCTCAATGGTTGAGTTAAACTATGATGGGAACATGCAGCCGAGCTCACCGGACCCCTCCGACCAGGCCAGCGACCTATTCGCCTACGCAGTCCTGCTGCGCGCGCTCAGTCGCGAGCTGAACCGGGCAACCCTGGACTTCGCTCATCAGCAGGGGCTGCACAGCACGGACATCCACGCCCTCGCTGCGATCATGGACCCGTCGGTGTCCGCCGACGGTCCCGTGACTCCCACCCGTCTGAGGGAAGAGCTCGGTCTGACCTCGGGAGCGATCACCGCCTGCCTCGACCGGCTCCAGCACTCGGGTCACGTCAGTCGCGTCCGCGACACGGCGGATCGTCGCGTCGTTCATCTCGTCTACAACTCGGACGCTCGCGCACTGGCCCGTGAGTACTTCAGACCGCTCGCCCGAGCCACCGAGAACGCACGCAGCCGGTTCACTCCGGAGCAGCTGGGCACGATCGCGGACTTCCTCCGCGCGCTCAACACCGAGCTGGCTGCCGCACACGACACGAGGACGTGAGGCGTCGGCGATCGTGTGGGCTGTCGCTACAGAATCGGTAACGCCTGAGATAGTGGCTCGGGAATGTGGGGCGGCCCGGGCTGTGTGTTCAGGGGGTGAGGTGCTCCACGCGGCTCCTGCGCAGTCCATCTGTGCGTCGGCTTCGGTACTTGTCTGGCCTGGGGGTATGACCTCGACCCGGGTGCGTACGGTGGCGCGGAACCCTGGAGGGTCGCGGTGGTTTCGCGGTGGCTGTGTGCGCTGTACCGGCTGCCGCCGGCGCGTTGGTGCGGGTGCCCCGACCGCGGCGAGTTCGTCGTCGGTTGTCGGGGAGCGGCATGCATCGGTCAGTTGGTCCTGCGGACCGGCGGCGGGTTCCAGTTGTCGCGGTCGCCGAGGGCGAAGCGGTCGAGTTCGTTGGCGGCCTGGAAGCCTTCGGCGTCGTACATGGTGATGGACCAGAACGCGTCGGCGGGTGGCAGCGCGTCGGCGTCGAAGTGCAGGATGTAGTCGTTCTCCCCGGTCGCCGGGTTGCCGTCGGTGTCGGTGGCGAGGACGGGGTAGAGGGCGTCCTCGGGCGGGTTCGCGCCGAGTCCTCCCGCGGCGACCGCGGCTCGTTTGAAGTAGCTGTTGCCGTAGACGCCCATGGTGTCGGTGGATGTCCGCCAGCCGTTCGCGGCGGTGCCGAAGGAGGCGAGGGAGCCCAGTACGGCTTCGCGGGCGGCGTGGCCGGCTTGCAGACCGCGCCGCCGTCCACCTGGCCGCGCTCGCCTTCACCGCACGCGCCCACGCCGCGTCTCCGGTCCGGCCGACGCTGAACGAGACGGTCTCCGCCCGCCTGCACGCGGCGGTCCCCGCCGAGGCCGCCGCTCCCGACTCGGGCACACGGATCGAGGTCACCCGCTCGAAAGGCGGGTGGGCCTTCGGCACCGCGGTTCTCTTGCCGGAACCCGCCTCGCATGCGGCTGCCGGCGCAGCGTCCCCGAAGACAACCTCTACAACGGGACCCCGGTCACGAGCTGCGGGTGACGCACGGAACAGAACGGGGCAGCGCGCGCCGGGGATCACTTCGTCGCGCGCTGTCCCATTCCGACGCGCTACTCCGCCACGCTCTCCAGCAGCAACTGCGAACCCGCGGTGATCAGGCCGGGGACGATGAAGTCGAGGGTGACGGTCCGGGTCGTGCCGGCGGGCAGTGCGTACGTACCGACCGTGTCGCGCGGGGCGGTCGGGCGTACGTACACCGTCTGGATCCCCGCCGTGGCGCCGTCGACGGAGACGGCCATCGCCCCGTTCCAGGTGTTGCCGGGCACGTCGGTGGAGCCCGTGACGTTGGAGCCGAAGACGAGGCGCGCGGTGCGCGGCTGTGCCGACGGATTGCGCAGGGCCAGCTCGATGGAGTACCGGGCTCCGTAGTTGCCCCAGCTGCGCTGGGAGGAGTCGCGGAGCGCGGCGGTGGCCGGGACCGTCTGGTCCAGGGCGGCGACCTGGCGGACGGTGGTGTTCAGGGCCAGCCCCAGATGACTGCCGGCCGCGGGGACGTCGATGGTCGTGCGGCCGGTGGACCAGTGGGAGCCGCCGTATACGCCGGCCTCGCGGCCGTACGTCGTCTCCGTCTGGCCGATGATGTTGCCCGGCGCGGCGGCGCCGTCGGTCTGGGAGAGGTTGATCGCCGTCGTGAGGCTGCCGTCGGTGGTGACCACCGTGTACGTGTACACCCCGCCGCTCGAGGTGATCTCCAGGAGCCCGTCCAGGATCGAACCGGTCATCGGGATCCGCGCGGCCTGCACCACCTTCTTGGGCCCGACCGAGGTGGGGGAGAGGTAGCCCCGCAGGTTCCCCGTGACCCAGTCGGCCGACGTGGCGTAGCAGGGGCCCGTACCGGCACGCCCCGCCGGGTCCTGGACCAGGGGTTTGTCGGCGTTCGTCCACGCCGAACCCCGGGCGCTCACCGTGACGGTGGAGGTTCCGGGGTTGGAGACGAGGACGTGCAGCCATGCCGTGCCGCCCGTGCTGTTCTGGTGGTACAGGTACAGCGGGAACGTGCCGGAGAGGGCGCGTGCGCTGCCGCCGCGGGTGCTGGTGGTGCGGGCGTGCTGCATGAGCCAGCCGGGTCCCGTGACGGTCTCCGGGTTGTTGGACACCACGAGTTCCGGGCCCGCCATGGAGCCGGGCAGCGGCCGCAGCAGTTCCCTGGCGACCGTCGGGCCGGGGGCCGTGGGCGTGCCCGGCGTCCACTGGCCTTCGGTGATGGTGGTGCCCGGCACGGAAGCGCCCGACAAGTGGTTCGTACCTGAAGAAGGTGATGCGAGGGCAGTGGTACGGGCCGTGAACGCGGCGGCCAGAGCGGCCGGAGCGGCGAGCAGCAGACGTCGTCGACCGGGGGTGAGAGACATTGCGGAGTGTTCCCTTCGGTGGGGTGACGGCGCACATCAACCCATGGCCTGGTAAGGAAAGGCAAGACCCGCGGCCGCGTTCTCCCCGCCGGTCGGCGGGAGAACGCGAAGGCTCCGGACGTGCGGGCCTCAAGAAGAACGCGCGGCGGCTCTTGACGCGCAGGCCGACCCTCAGCAGACTCTAGCGAGCAAGTGGTACGGACCACTTTCTCGCGCTGTGGCCCTCGCCCCGGCCTGTCTTTCCCCCTTCCGGCTGGTGTCCGGATCGTCCCTAGGAGCGTCATGCCCTCCAGCAGAGGCACTCGTCTCGCATCTGTCGCCCTCGCCCTCGGAGCCCTTTCGACCGCCTGTGGACTCGGCGGTACCGCGGACGGCGACGCCGGCGCCCAGCAGACGAGTGGCTCCGGAGGCGCCCTCAAGGGGACCGTCACCTTCGAGACGCTGCAACTCAAGCCGACGTTCACGGAGTACATCGAGGGCGTCATCGCCTCGTACGAGAAGAAGCACCCGGACGTCGACGTCAAGTGGGTCGACATCCCCTTCGCCGGAGCCCAGGAGAAGATGACGGCGAACGCCGTCGCCGGCACCCTCCCCGACGTCGTCAACCTCAACCCGCAGTTCGCCCAGGCCCTGGAGGCGAAGGGGCTGTTCGTCGACATGGACACCGTGGCGAAGGACATCAAGGCCGACTACGTGCCCGGCGCGTGGGACGCCTTCACCGTCCCGGGCAAGAAGGGGTCCTTCGGCATCCCCTGGTACCTCACCTCCGAGGTCACCATGTACAACAAGGACCTCTTCGAGAAGGCCGGCCTGGACCCCGCGAAGCCCCCGGCCACCTTCGACGAACTGCTCACCGTTGGGGCCGGCCTCTCCACCGCGGGCAAGGGGAGGTCGTACGGCCTCCACCCGGCCCTGGAGAACCGCTTCATCACCGACCTCGCCAAGCAGGGCGTGCCGCTGCTCGACGAGTCGGGCGAGAAGTGGACGTTCAACACCCCCGAGGCCGCCGCCTACCTCGGCAAGCTCGTCGACGCCTACGAGAAGGGCGTCTTCCCCAAGGACTCGATCACCCAGGACCACAGCAAGTCGACCGAGGCCTACCAGGCCGGTCGCATCGGCGTCCTGCCGTCGGGGCCGAACTTCCTGACCATCATCAAGGAGAACGCGCCGAAGATCGCCGAGCAGACCGGCGTCGGCCCGCAGATCACCGGGGCCTCCGGGGCGACGAACATGTCCGTCATGGGCCTGCTGGTCCCCAAGTCCAGCAAGAACCAGGCCGCGGCGGTCTCCTTCGCCTCCTACATGGCCAACGCCGAGAACCAGCTCGCGTTCAGCAAGATCGTGACCGTGCTCCCCAGCGTCTCCGCCGCGCTGAAGGACCCCTACTTCACCGCGGCCGGCGACGGATCCGTGGAGGCCCAGGCACGGAAGATCTCCGCCGAGCAGATCGCCAAGGGACGGAACCTGGTGCCCGTCCAGTACGACGAGCGCGTCACCAAGGCCGTCATCGGCAAGGTCCAGCTCGCCCTCCAGGGCAAGCTCAGCCCGCAGAAGGCCCTCGACGAGGCCGTCGAGGCGGCGAACGCCATCACCGGCTGACCGAGCCGGACCACCTCCGTCGGAGCCGCCCGCACCGGCCCGCTCCGACGGAGCCACCGAGCCCACCCCGGCGGCGGGGACGCGAACCCTCTGCCGCCGGCCCCGCCCCACCCGCACACCGTGGAGGACCCGTGACCGGCCGACGCTGGTACGCCCCCTGGCTGTTCCTCGCCCCCGCGCTCGCCGTCGCGGTGACGTTCTTCCTCATCCCCTTCGGCAACACGGTCGTCCTCTCCTTCACCGACGCCAGCACCCTCGGCGGCGGCCACTTCACGGGCCTCGACAACTACCGGCGGCTGCTGTCGGACGACGCGTTCTGGCTGTCGCTGCGCAACACCGCTCTGTACCTCGTGGTCGTGGTCCCCCTGATGGTGGTGCTGCCCCTGCTCGTCGCCGTCCTGGTGCAGCGCAGGATCGCTGGAATCGGCTTCTTCCGCGCGGTGTTCTACTCACCGGTCGTGGCCTCGATGGTGGTCGCCGGACTCATCTGGTCCTGGCTGCTGTCCAGCGACGGCCTCGTCAACTCGCTGCTGCGCGCCGTGCACCTCGTTGCCGAGCCGCTGCCCTTCCTCACCGACTCCCGCCTGCTGCTGTTCAGCGCCATGGCCATGACCGTGTGGAAGGGACTGGGCTACTACATGGTGGTCTACCTCGCCGCCCTGGCCAACGTGCCGCGCTCGCTCCTCGAAGCGGCGGAGGTCGACGGTGCGGGACCCGTACGCCGGTTCACGAGCGTCACCGTGCCCCTGCTGCGCCCGACCATGGTCCTCGTCGCCACCCTCTCCGCGATCGCCTCGGCCAAGGTCTTCGCGGAGGTCTACACCCTCAGCGACGGCAGCGCCGGCCCCGGCGGCGAGGCCCGCACCCTCGTCTACACCATCCGCGAGGCGGGGCTCGGCCTGGGAGGGGAAGCCGGCTACGCCTCCGCGATGAGCCTGGCGCTCTTCCTCGGCACCCTCGGCCTGTCCGTCTTCGTCACCCGCCTCAACTCCCGGGAGCAGCAGGCATGAGCGCCCCCACCACGATCCCGCTCGCGGACTCCGCCCACCCGTCCGCGCCGGCCCCCCGCGAGACACCCGCTCCGGTCACGCCCAAGCCGCGCGCGCTGCGCCTGCGCGCGGCCGGAGGCACCGGCGTACGGTACCTGCTGCTCCTCGTGGTCCTGGTCGTCACGGTCGGACCGTTCCTCTGGCAGCTGTCCACCTCGCTCAAGGGCGCCGGCGAGAGCGTCTTCGGCTATCCGCCCCAATTGCTGCCGCACGACCCCACCCTGGACCACTACGCGTCGGCCGCCCGGACCGTTCCGGTCCTCTCGTACGCCTTCAACTCGCTCCTCGTGGCGGTGGGCTGCGCCGTCACCAACTGCCTGTTCGGATCCCTGGCCGGCTACGCCCTGGCCCGGATGCGGTTCCGCGGACGGCGGATCGCCTTCGGGATCTTCCTCGCCACGATGATCATCCCGTTCGAGACCATCATGGTCTCCGAGTTCCTGATGATGCGCTCGTTGGGCCTCAACGACACCCTCGTCGGCGTGATGCTGCCGCTGGCCGTCACCAGCCTGTCCATCCTGCTCTTCCGCAACGCCTTCCTCGGCCTGCCCCGCGAGGTGGAGGAGGCCGCCGTCCTGGACGGCGCGGGGGAGTGGCAGCGCTACGCGAGGATCGCCCTGCCCTCGGTACGCGGCACCACCGCCGTCGTCGCCATCTTCAGCTTCGTCTTCGCCTGGGACGACTTCCTGTGGCCGCTGATCGTGCTGTCGGACCCGGCCAACTACACCCTCACCGTGGGCATCCAGTACCTCTCCGGCACGTTCACCAACGACCAGCGGGTCGTCGCCGCGGGCACCATGATTGCCGTGGTCCCGCTGCTGCTTCTCTTCTTCACCCTGCAGCGGTACTTCTTCCGGGGCGTAGGCGAAGGAGCGGTCAAGGGATGAACACCGACACGGGGACGAACAACGGCCCGGGGACCGAGCGGGAACCCAAGCACGAGGCACTGCGCACCGCCCTGGTGGCGTTGATCGACGACGGCCTCGCACCGCACGAGGCGCTGCCCAGCGAACGCGACCTCATGCAGCGCTACTCGGTCAGCCGGATGACCGTGCGGCGGGCCGTCGAGCGGCTCACCCAGGAGGGCCGCGTCTACCGCGTGCAGGGTGCCGGCACTTTCGTCGCGGACCCCGCCACCATCAGCAAGTCGCTGCACCTCACCTCGTTCTCCGAGGACATCCGCGGCCGACGGATGGTCCCCGACAGCAGGCTCCTCGTCCTGGAACGCACCGAGGCGGACGTGGACTGCGCCCGCGACCTGTTCCTGACCCCCGGCTCGCCGGTGGTCCACCTGGAGCGCCTGCGCACGGCGGACGGCGAGCCGATGTGCCTGGAGAACGTGTGGCTGCCCGAGGCACTCGTACCCGGCCTGGTCGAGCACGGCGAACCGCAGAGCCTGTACAGCTGGCTGGAACAGGTCGGCGCCACGCCGGAGACCGCCGACCAGACCATCCGCGCCACCGTCGTGGGCCCGCGCGAGGCGGCGCTGCTCGACGTCCCCCCGCAGTTCCCGGCACTGCACGTGGAGCGGGTCACCCGGGACATCCGCGGCCGGGCCGTCGAACGGGCCGTCAGCCTCTACCGCGCGGACCGCTACGACTACCGCCTCACGATCAGCAGGGAGCGCCGGGGATGACGACCCGTACGACCGGACCGGGGACCGGGCCCGGCGCCCGAACCGCCTCTGCCTCCCGCGGGCCGGCGGTACGGCTGGGGATCGACATCGGCGGCACCAAGACAGCCGTCGCGGTCCTCGACGAGGGGAGCAGGTTCCTCGCCCGCGCCACGGCCGCCACCCCGGCCGCCGAGGGCGCCGCGGCCGTGTTCGACCGCGTACGGGAACTCGCCATACGGGCCCTGGCCGAACCGGCCGCCGCCGGGACCCGACTGACCGCGATCGGCGTCGGCACGGCGGGAGTCGTGGCACCGGACGGCCGCACCATCGCCTCCGCCACCGAGGCGCTGCCGGGCTGGGCCGGAACTCCGCTCGCGGCCCTCCTCGAGGAGGCGCTGGGCGCCCCCACGTCCCTGCTCGGCGACGTCCAGGCCTTCCTGGCCGGGGAGCTGGCGGCAGGAGCGGCCCGGGGTGCGCGCAGCGCGGTCGCCGTCATGGCCGGGACCGGCATCGGCGGCGCGATCGCACTGGACGGGACGGTGGTACGGGGCAGCCACGGAGCGGCCGGGCACCTGGGCCACGTCCCGGTCGCCGAGGCCCAGGGTCACCGGTGCCCGTGCGGCGCCATGGGACACGTGGAAGCCGTCGCCTCCGGCCCGGCCATGACCGCTCTCCTCCGCCGCGACGCCGCCCACACCGACGTCCAGGACCTGCGCGAGGTCGGTGCGGCGGCCGCCGACGGGAACGCGGCGGCCCGCGCGGTCCTGCGGCGCGGAGGCCGGGCTCTGGGCGCCGCGCTCGCCGGAGTGGTCAGCACCCTCGATCCGGACGTGGTGGTCCTCGCCGGAGGGGTCCTCCACGCCGGCCCCTGGTACGAGGAGGCCGCCCGGGTCGAACTCGCCGCCCGGACCCTCCCCCTGCTGCGCGGGACCCGTCTCGTACGGGCAGGCCTCGGCGCCGACGCGGTCCTGCTCGGCGCGGCCTCGCACAGCGGCGCGACCCCGTACGACGGCTTTGCCTCTCCGACCGACCCGATCCCTCCGGCCGTCCGCTGAACGTCGACCGTGACACGGCCGACGACCACCGCGGAACCGCCCCCGTACGACCCGAAGGACGAGGAACTCCCGTGAGCACCGCCCCCGCGCGCCAGCCCCTGCGCGTCGCCCTGCTCCCGCTCGACGAGCGCCCCGCCTGCTCCCGGCTGCCCGCGCAGATCGCCGCCGTGGCCGGGGCCGAAGTGCTGCTGCCTCCCGCCGCGCTCATGCCGCGGCTGCGTGAACCGGGCGACGTCGACGCACTTGGCGGCTGGCTGGTGAGGGCCGCGTCGAACGCCGACGCCGCGGTGGTCAGTCTGGAGACGCTCGGGCACGGCGGGCTCATCGCCTCGCGCACGCAGCCCCGTACGGTCGCCGAGGTCACCGCGCGCTGGCAGGTCCTAGCCGAGATCGCCGCGGCGGGTACTCCGGTACACGCCGTCACGCTCGTCACCCGGACCCCCGACTCCGACGACGCGATGGAGGAGCCGGAGTACTGGGACCCCCATGGCCCCGCGCTCCACCACCTCTCCGCCGAACTCCACCGAGGAGAAAAGCCCACTGCTTCCCACCCGGACGAGCTGACCGCCGCCCGCGCCGCCGTACCCGCGACCGTTCGCTCGGACTTCGTCCGGCGGCGCCTGCGCAACCACGCCCTCAACCTCACCGCGCTCGAACTCGCGGCCGCCGGCGTCCTGGACAGCCTGGTCGTCGGCGCCGACGACACCGCCTCCTGGGCCCTGGCCACCGCCGAACTCCAGCAGCTCCGGCTCTGGCGCACCCGCCTCGAGACCGAGGACCGGGTGTCGGTCCGCCCCGGCGCCGACGAGGCCACCGCCACGCTCGTCGCCCGCACGCTGCTCGACCTGCTGGACGGCGGACCCGTCACCGTACGGATCGAGGCCGTCGACCCGCACGGACTCGCACGCGTCGCCCCGTACGAGAACATCCCCGTCGGCCGGACCGCGGCCGGTCAGATCGAAGCGTGCGGCGCCACCGTCCACACGGGCCCCGACCCCGACCTGCACCTGCTGGTCCACACCCCGGACGGGGACGGCGACTGGGCCGTGGAACCCCTCACCAAGCGCTCCGCCACCGCGGCACAGGCTGCCCGAGCGCTCGCCGACCGCGCGGCCGAACTCCTGCGCGCGGGCCAGGACGTCGCGGTCGCCGACTGCGCCCAGCCCAACGGGGCCGACCCACTCCTCGTCGACGCGCTGCTCCGGACCGGCCTGGCCCACCGGCTGATGTCCTACGCCGGATGGAACACGGCCGGCAACACCCTCGGCACGGCCGTCGCCCACGCCGTCACCGCCGTCGCCGCCCGCCGGGCGGGCCGGTGCGACGAGCGCGCCCAGCTCGACTTGCTCGCGCACCGGTTCATCGAGGACCGGGGATATATGACAGGGGTGCGTGCCGAGCTCCGCGCCGCACTCGGCAGCACCCCCGGACGGCACGACCACGTCCCCGACGGCCATCCGCTCCTCGACCGGCTCGCCACCGGCCTGACGCGGTACGCCGAGGAGCTCCCCGGCTTCCACGCCCGGATCACACCCGGATCGGTACGCCTGCCGTGGCGACGCACCTTCGAGGCCGACTTCGACGTCACCACCGGCTCCGCGGCTCCGACAGCCGGCGTGACCGTCGCCGCCCCCTCCACCACGACCGCCGAGGAGACCCGGTGAACCAGCCCGCCCCCGACGTCCGCGCCCTCCACACCGATGTCGCCGTCATCGGGGCCGGCCTCGGTGCCGTGGCCGCCGCCCTCGCCGCGGCCCGCGCCGGCCGCGGTGTCGTCCTCGCGGCCCGTCACCACCGACTGGGGGGCCAGGCCACCACCCAACTCGTCCCCGCCCTCGACGAGCACCCCCACGTCGAGACAGGAGGCGTCTCCGCCTCCTACCGCGCCTTCCGCGACCTCATACGCGCCCGGTACGACGGCCTCGCCAACCCCGGCGGCGGCTGGGTCAGCAGGCTCTGCTTCGAGCCCGCCGCCGCCGAGCACGCCATCGAGGCCCTCCTCGCACCGCACGTCGCCTCCGGCCGGCTGACGATCCTCACCGGTGTCGCCCCACGAGCGGTACGGCGCGAGGGCCGGCGCCTCACCTCCGTACGGCTGCACGCCGACGGAGCCGCGGCGCCCGTCGTGGAACTGTTCGCCGAGGTGTTCTGCGACGCCACCGAAGCGGGCGACCTGCTTCCCCTGGCCGGGGCCCCCTGGGTGGTCGGTTCGGAGGGGCGCGACGCCCACGGTGAGCCGCTGGCCCTGCCCGGCGGCCCCCGCCCCGACGCGGTGCAGTCCTGCACCGTCGGCTTCGTCGTCGAACACGTCCCGGAAGGGGCCCCGTGCGCGCCGGTCGGATCCGCGCCGGAGGGGTACGAAGGGTGGCGTGACGGCCAGCCGTTCACCCTGGAGATCGCCGGCTGGGACGACCGCGTCCACCGCTACCGGATGTTCGAGCAAGGCCCCGACGGCCACCCGCCGTTCTGGACCTACCGGCGGCTGCGCGACGGCGCGGTACTGGGCGGCCCCGACGCGGCCCTCATCAACTGGGCGGGCAACGACTACGCCGACCGCTCCTCCGTCGATCACCCCGAAGAGGCGTACACCGAGGCCAAGCGTCTCTCGGCCGCCTTCCTGCACTGGCTGCGCACCGAGTGCCCCCGCGACGACGGCGGCCACGGCTACCCGGGACTGACCCTCGCCCCCCACATCGCGGGCACCCCCGACGGCTACGCCGAAGAACCCTACCTGCGCGAGTCACGCCGGCTGCGGACCGCGACCCCCGTCCGTCAGCAGGACCTGGAGCCGATCCCCGGCCGGGCGCGGGCCGCGAATCGCCCCGACTCCGGCGGCCTCGCGATGTACCACATGGACCTCCACAGCAGAGTCGGCCACCCTGCCAGTGCGTACGCCCCCACGGCCCCGTTCCAGGTGCCGCTCTCCTCGCTGGTCGCCGCCGAACCCGACAATCTGCTGGCCGCCGCGAAGAACCTGGCTGCCACCCAGGTCGCCGCCTCCGCCTACCGCGTGCACCACGGGGAATGGGCCGTGGGCGAGGCGGCCGGAGCGCTGGCCGCCCGGTCGTGCGCACGCGCTCTCCCCCCGGCCCGCATCGTGGGCGAACGGCGCGAGCTGACCCTGCTCCAAGGGCAGTTGGCCGCTCACGGCGTACCGCTCGCCTGGACCCTCGACGTCCCACCCGGCGATCCCCGGTTCGCGGCCGTGCAGCTGCTCGCCGGCGCAGGGGCGCTCACCGGACGGCGGGCCGCCGAACTGGACGTCCGACCCGAGGACCCGGCGGACGCCGCAGACCGGCACGCACTGCACACCGCCGCGGCCCGTCTGCTCGGCGACCCGACCACCATCATGCTGCCCGACGCAGCTCCGGCGGACACCGCCATGCGATGGGGCGACCTGGCCGTGACACTGGCCGATCGCGTCCAGCGTGCCTTGGGCCGGCCCGCCCGCACGACCCACGGCGCCCATGCCTGACACCGCGACGCCTGCCGGGCGCGTGACGCCCGCCGGGCCCGTGACCACCGCCATCACCGAAAGGGACCCGGTGCCCCCCACCCGTACCTCCCACCCCGCCAGGACCACGGCCGCCCTGCGTGACCTGGCCGGATCGCTGGTCGTCTCCTGCCAGGCGCTGCCCGGTGAGGCCCTGCACGGCGCGGACATCATGGCCCGGATGGCGCGGGCCGCCGTGGCCGGCGGGGCCGCGGCCGTCCGGATCAACGGGCCCGAGGACGTCGCCGCCGTACGGCAGGCCGTCGCGGTGCCGGTGATCGGACTGTGGAAGGACGGCGACGACGGTGTCTACATCACCCCGACGTTGGAGCACGCCCGCCGGGTCGCGGAGGCCGGCGCGGATCTCGTGGCCATCGACGCCACCCGGCGGCCGCGCCCGGACGGCCTGAGCCTCGCGGACACGATCGAGGCGCTGCACCGCCTCGGGATCGGCGTGCTCGCCGACGTCTCGACGCACGAGGAGGGCGTGGCCGCCGCGGCGGCGGGCGCCGACGCCGTTGCCACCACCCTCTCCGGCTACACCGCGTACAGCACGCCGCCGGACGGCCCCGACTTCGCACTCGTCGCCTCACTCGCCGCCGTCCTCGCCGTTCCCCTCATCGCCGAGGGCCGCGTCGGCACTCCGGAGGAAGCAGTCCGCGTCCTGACACTCGGCGCGCACGCCGTGGTGGTCGGCGGCGCGATCACCCGACCGACGGCTATCACCGCACGCTTCGCCGCCGCCCTGCCCCGGGCCGCTGCACCCCTGTCCGGCGCGGTGGAACCCGAGCGGACAGCGGCGCCCGGAACCGCGGCGGCACGCGGACCCGAGGCGACGTCCGGCCCCGAGGCGACCCCCGAGCTCACCGCACCGCCCCCGCCCGTACCGTCCCCGCACGCACCGACCCCGGTCGCCCGCCGGACCGCAGAGGAGCCCACCGCATGAGCACCACCCTCCCAGGCGTCCCCGTTCCCGCCGGCGACCCCGGGCCCCGCACGGCAGTGGCCGACGCGGCCCCCGAGTGCCACGTCGTCACACACGTCCACTGGGACCGCGAGTGGTACCGCCCCTTCGAGGCCTTCCGCGCCCGCCTCGTCGAACTCGCCGAACGCGTCTGCGCCGAACTCGACGACGGCCGGATGAAGTCCTTCCACCTCGACGGCCAGACGATCGTCCTCGCCGACGTCGAAGCCCTCCGCCCCGACCTCGCCGAGCGCCTGCGGGACCACGCGCGCGCCGGCCGCCTGACCCTCGGCCCGTGGCACGTCCTCGCCGACAACCAGCTCGTGTCCGGCGAGAACCTGATACGCAACCTGCTGACCGCCCGCCGCCTGGCCCCGGGCACCCTCGCCGGCGTCGGCTACTCCCCGGACGCCTTCGGCCACCCCGCCGACCTGCCCCGGCTGCTGCGCGGCTTCGGCATGGACACCGCCCTGGTCTGGCGCGGCGCCCCCGACGGCGTGGCCCGCTTCCGCTGGCGCTCTCCCGACGGCTCCGAGGTCTTCGCGGTCAACCAGGGCTACCACGGAGCGGAGGTCCTCTGGGCCGACGGGCCCGCCGGCCCCGACGCCGCCGACCGCCTTGGGGGCTTCCTCCGCACCGAACACGCCCGTCTGCCCCACGGACCGTGGCTGCTGATGAACGGCGGCGACCACCTCGCGCCCTCCGGGCCGGGCGCACGCATTCGCGAGGCTGCGGGCGGCGCGGCGGCCACCGGCGCCGTGCTCCACGAGAGCACCCTGGAGGACTTCTTCGCGGCGGCCCGCGCCGCGGCCGACACCCGTGCGTCGCACGGCGACCCGCTGCCCGTCGTCGAGGGCGAACTCCGCGAACCCGCGGGGTACCTGACCTTCATCCTTCCCGGCACCCTCTCTGCCCGTACCTACCTCAAGCAGGCCAACGCCTCCGCCCAGAACCTCCTGGAGCGCTGGGCCGAACCGGCGCTCGCCCTCCACGCACCCGACGACCTCACCCTGCGCGCCGACCTCGACCACGCCTGGGAACTGCTCCTGCGCAACGCCCCGCACGATTCGCTGTGCGGGTGCAGCGTGGACGAGGTGCACCGCGAGAACGCCGTCCGCTACGAGCGCGTGCACCAACTGGGCGAGCACGTCGTCAGCCGTGCCCTGCTCGCCTCCGGACTCGACGTCCGCGCCTATGGCGACCCGGCCCACGACCACACCGACCTCGCCGTGCTCAACCCCCACCCGGACGGCGCCGGCGGCCCCGTCACGGTCGACCTCCTCACCGCGCCCGGGCGCCACCCCGTCGCGGTCACGGCCCCGGACGGCCACCCCGTCCCGTTCGAGGCCGAGGCTCTCGGCGTCGAGACGGCCTTCGAGGCCGACCTCGACCTGCTGCCCGATTCCCGCCCCGCACTCCGCCACCGCCTCCACCTGAACGTCCCGGCAGTGCCCGGCCTCGGCCGGACCGTCCTGCACGTCCGGCTCGGCGACGCACCGGCCGACGGCGCCGTCGCCAGGACGGTCCCCCACGCCCGTACGATCCCCGCGCCCTGGGGCGGCGACCTCACCGCGGCCGACGACGCCTCGCTGACCCTGGCCCGCGCCGACGGCAGCGAGCTGGCGGGACTGGGCCTGCTCACCGACGGAGGCGACAGCGGCGACACCTACAACTACGACCCGCCCCAGCAGGACACCGTGATCACCCCCCTGCTGGTCGCGTCCCGCACCCGCACCTCGGCCGTACGCACCGTCCTGGAACTCGACGCCGTACTCGACCTCCCCGTCGGCATCACCCCTGACCGCACGAGCCGCAGCGAGCGGACCGCAGCGGTCCCGGTCCGGATCGAGGTCGCACACTGGCACGGTGATCCGCTGCTGCGTTGGCACATCGCCCTCGACAACACCGCGCGGGACCACCGACTGCGCTTCCACGCGCCCACCCCCCATGGAGCGGACACCTGGACCGGCGACGGACAGTGGAGTCTGATCGAACGCCCGGTCCGCCCCGATCTCGGACCCCTGCCCACCGAACGCGGCCACGAAGCCGTCTGCGGTTCCGCCCCCGTGCAGAGCCTCGGCGCGGTCGGGCGGGGCACGGACCGCACGGCCCTCTTGGCCCCCGGCCTGCCCGAGATGCGGGCACTCGCCGGCGAGGAGACGGCGACCGGAGCCGAGCAGGAGATCGCGGTCACCCTGCTGAGGTCCGTGGGCTGGCTCTCCCGCTTCGACCTGCGCAGCCGCACCACCGGAGCCGGCCCGATGCTCGCGACCCCCGAAGCCCAATGCCAGGGCCCGCAGAGCTTCGACCTCGCGCTCGCCCTCGGGGAGGCTGTCGCCACCGACACCGGTCTCACTTGCCTGGCCGCCGCTTTCCGTACGCCTTTGCGCGCCTGGCAGCTGCGGCCGGGAACCACCGCCGAACCGTCCTCCGGCGCTATCCGCGTCGAGGGCGCGCTGCTGACGGCACTCAAGCCTGCCGAGGACCGCGACGGGCTGATCCTCCGTCTCGGCAACCCCACCCCGGTGGCGTCGGAGGCCCGGGTCCACGTCCCGGCCGACACGCTCCTCGTGCCCGTCCGGCTGGACGAGCGGCCCACCGGGCAGGAGGCGGTGCGCCAGGGCGCGAAGGAGTCCACCTGGAACCTGGCGCCCTTCGCCACCCTCTCGCTCCGGATCCGGGAACGGGACTGAGAGGCCGTGATCCGCGCCCGCGGCCAAGCGGGAGCGGGGCCCGACGGCGGGCGGGAAAGCCGCCCGCCGTCGGAGCGACGCGGTCAGGCGATCGCGTGAAGGAGGGCAAGTAGCCGTACTGCCGACCCTTGCTGTTGGGGTGGTAACTCTCGTCCATGGGGATACGCGTGCTGTGGATCCACGCGTCTCCCGGGCAGATCTCGTGGCCGCTGAACGCGCTGCGCACGTCAACGAACCGGTGCCCGGCGGCTGCCGCCCTCTGGCTGATGACGCTGCACGCTCACGCGGGGACACGTCGCAGGCGAAGCCCGAACGAGGTCGAAGGGAGGGTCGGCTGCGGCGTCGGGCCCGTGGATTCCTTGGGAGGAGCCGGGATCCGGCGGGAGGGACCGCGTCGTGGGCCGGTGGTCCCTCGTCGACCAGGCGAGTAACAGATGATTCTGAAGATGCCTCGCGGGCTCTTGCCCTAGGGTCTGTTGTGAAAGTGCTGGTCACAGCCACTCGTTGATGGCTGCGACCAGCACGGTCGCTTCGTAGCGG
>NZ_BMTV01000038.1:0-33206 GCF_014649855.1 Streptomyces roseolus
CTCAAGGTGCGGACGCTTCCTTCGTTCCCGTCTCCGGGCCCTCCGGGCGCTTCCTGCGTTTCCGACTCTATCAGATCCTTTCGGCGTCCGATTCCCCGTCGGAGGGGGTTTGCCTTCCCGGCTGTTGGGCCGTTCCGACGAGTGAGACATTAGCGGATTCCCCGCCCCCGATGCGAATCGGGGGTTTCGGATCCCCATTTCGCAAAAACGAACGGAAAGCAGAACGACACGACACGATGAATGTGCGGACGTAAGGCTCTTGTTGGTTCCTGCGGAATGGCCGTCCGGGGCCGACCGGAGTCGGTGCTCACGTCGGACAGCCCGAAGAACATTACGCATCGGGCGAAGCCGTGTCAACCCCGCAGGTCGGACGACCCCCACGGGTGATCACGGGCGGAGGCTGGACACGACCTCGGCCGTGGCGGCGACGCCGTTCTGGATGGTGGGGGCCATGCTCGTACCGGCCAGGAAGAAGCCGAGCAGGGCGCAGACCACGGCGTGGGTGACCTTGAGGCCTCCGCTGCGCATGAAGACCACGGCCAGTACGAGGAGCAGCACCACGACGGAAACGGAAACGGCCATCGCTCTCACGTCCTTCTTCTGCCGCACCGGAATTGCGGCGTTCGGCGGACAGTGTGGCGGAATGGGCGATCCGTCCGGGGGAACGACGGGGCGGCCATCCGGGTGACAGGCGAAAGGATCATGCGCCGGGGTGCGGCAGGCAGTCCTTCCACTCCACGGTCCGGTCGCACCAGCGGTTCAGGAGGACGCGGTCGTGGCCGACGGCGAGGAGGCCGGCGCCGGTCTCCCGCCGGTAGGTCTCCACGGCGGCGACGAGGGCGGCCGTGGTGGAGGCGTCGAGCATGGCGGTCATCTCGTCGCAGACCAGCCAGCGGGGGCGCAGGGTGAGGGCGCGGGCGAGGCAGGCGCGCTGGAGCTGGCCGTCGCTGACGGCGTGGGGGCGGCGGGTGAGGAGTTCGGGGGTGAGGCCGACGGCGGGGGCGAGCTCGGCGACGCGGTCCGCCGCCTCGGCCTTGCGGCCGGTGGCGCGGAGGGGCTCGGCGATGAGGTCGGCGAGGGTGAGGCGGGGGTCGGCGGCGGTGCGGGGCTGCTGGAAGACGACGCCGACGGCGGTGCGCTGCGCGCGGGGGGCGCGGTGGCGCCAGGCGGTGACCTCGGTGCCGTCGAGGACGAGGCGGCCGGCGTCGGGGCGGTGGAGGAGGGCGGCGACGCGGGCGAGGGTGGACTTGCCGCAGCCGCTGGGGCCCAGGAGGCCGACGGATTCGCCGGGGGCGATGCTCAGGGAGGCGTCGCGGAAGACCGGCCTGCGGGGCTCGTATCCGGCGGTGACGGAGTCGAGTTCAAGCACGGGGGCGCTCCGGGTGGTGGCAGGCCACGCCGGCGCGGAGGGCCGGGACGGTGGCGCAGAGGTCGGTGGCGCGCGGGCAGCGCGGGGCGAAGGCGCAGCCCTCGGGGAGGGCGGAGAGTTCCGGGGGCATGCCGGGGACGGGGGTGAAGGCGCGGTCGGGAAGGGCGTCGAGGAGGCCGCGGGCGTAGGGGTGGTCGGGGCCGGTGGTGCCGAAGAAGCGGTGGGCGGGGGCGAGCTCGACGATCCGGCCCGCGTACATGACGGCGACGCGGTCGGCGATGCGGGCGGCGGCGGTGAGGTCGTGGGTGATGAGGAGGAGGCCGCGGCCGTCGTCGGCGTGGCGGCGGAGTTCGTCGGCGGTGCGTTCGACGAGGTCGCGGTCGAGGCCGGTGGTGGGTTCGTCGGCGAGGAGGAGGGGGGCGTCGCCGATGAGGGCGAGGGCGGTGGCGGCGCGCTGGGCGAGGCCGCCGGAGAGTTCGTGCGGGTAGGAGTCGAGGTGGGTGGCGGGGAAGGCGGCGCGCTCGGCGGCGTCCTCGGCGGCCTTGCGGCGGCCGGGGCGGGGGGTGTCGGTGAGGGCCCGGACGGTCTCCTCCAGGTGCGCCCGTACGGTGCGGACCGGGGTGAGGTGGGCGGCGGGGCTCTGGGGGACGAGTCCGATGCGCCGGCCGCGTACGGAGCGGGCGAGGGTCTTCTCGTCGGCGGCGAGGAGGTCCGTGCCGCCGATCAGGGCCGTACCGCTGGTCTCGGCGTTGGCGGGGAGGAGGCCGAGGAGGGCGGAGGCGAGGACGGACTTGCCGCAGCCGGATTCGCCGACGAGGGCGAGGCACTCCCCCGGTGCCAGGTCGAAGTCGGCGTCGGTGACGGCGGCGACCGTGCGGCCGCCGCGGAGGCGGAAGCGGACGGTGAGGCCGCGGACGCTGAGGAGGGCGTCCTCGGCGCGTTCGGCGGTGACGGCGTCGAGGGCGCGCGCGACGCGGGCGTTCACAGCATGAGCTCCGATCGGCGGCGGGGGTTGAGGCGGTCGCGCCAGACGCCGGCGAGGCCGGCGATGGCGAGGGTGGGGACGATGAGGAAGAGACCGGGGAAGAGGGTCGGCCACCAGTCGCCGGCGAGGAGGGAGGAGCGGGCGGACTGGACGAGGTTGCCGAGGCTGGCCTGGTGGCTGGGGAGGCCGAGCCCGAGGAAGGAGAGGGCGGACTCGTGCCACATGGCGTGCGGGACCATCAGGACGGCGGCGAGGCCGGCCTGCGGGAGGACGGCGGGGAGCAGGTGGCGGGTGGCGACGCGGCGGCGGGAGGCGCCGCCGGAGATGGCGGCCTCGATGTGGGGGCGGGTCCGCAGGGAGAGGACCTCGGAGCGGACGATGCGGGCGGTGGAGAGCCAGTGGGTGACCGCGACGGAGGCGATGACGGGCCAGACGCCGGGGCGGAAGAGGGCGACGACGAAGATGCCGAGGAGCAGGTGCGGCACGGAGGAGAAGGCGTCGACGAGCCGCATGAGGGTGCGGTCGGTCCAGCCGCCGAGGGCGCCGGCGGCGGCGCCGACGGCGGTGCCGAGGACGGTGGCGACGAGGGCGGCGACGAGGCCGACGAGGAGGGAGATCCGCAGGCCGTAGACGCAGCGGAGGAGGAGGTCGCGGCCGACGTCGTCGGTGCCGAAGGGGTGGTCCCAGGAGGGCGGCAGGAGCTTCTGGGAGAGGTCGACGGCCTGTTCGTCGAGGTGGACGAGCGGGGGGACGAGGAGGACGGCGAGGGCGACGGCGCCGACGACGGTCGCGGAGGTCCAGAGGCGCAGGCGGTGGGTGCGGGGGTCAGCCATCGAAGCCCACCCTCGGGTCGGCGAGGCCGTAGAGGAGGTCGGAGAGGAGGTTGCCCAGGAGGACGGCCGCGGTGGCGAGCACGGTGAGTGCGGCGAGCAGCGGGAAGTCGACGGCGGTGGCGGCCTGGACGGTGGCGGCGGCGATGCCGGGCCAGCTGAAGACGGTCTCCACGAGGAGGGCTCCGGTGATGATCTCGGGGACGCGGGAGCCGATGAGGGTGAGCATCGGGAGCATGCCGGAGCGCAGGGCGTGGCCGGTGAGGACGGTGCGTTCGGCGAGGCCGCGGGCGCGGGCGCCGCGGACGGGGTCCTCGTCGAGGGCGTCGCCGACGCCCTGGCGGACGTAGAGGAAGAACCAGGGCAGCTGGGTGAGGCCGAGGACGAGGGCGGGGAGGACGAGGTGGCGGGCGACCTGGTCGGGGGTGACGGTGTCGCTGGCGGTGTCGGTGAGGCCGCCGGCGGGGAGGACGCCGAGTTCGAGGGAGAAGAACCAGATGGCGAGGAGGCCGAGCCAGAAGGCGGGGGCGGCTTCCAGGGTGTAGGCGAGGGAGCTGACGGTCCGGTCGAGGAGGCCGCCGCGGCGGCGTCCGGCGAGGACGCCGAGGAGGGTGCCCAGCGCGATGGCGACGGCGAAGGCGGTGGCGGCGAGGAGGACGGACCAGCCGAGGCGTTCGGTGATGACGTCGGCGACGGGGCGGCGCATGACGGAGGAGTCGCCGAGGTCGCCGGTGACGGCGGAGCCGAGCCATTCCCACCAGCGGGTGAGGAGGGGCCGGTCGACGCCGAGGTTCTGGCGGAGCTGGTCGAGGTTGTCCTGTGAGGCGGTGAGGCCCGCGGTGCCCGCGTAGGCCTTGACGGGGTCGAACGGGGAGGCTTCGGCGACCGCGAAGACGGCGAGGGTGACGCCGAGGAGGACGGGGACGGCGGCGAGGGCGCGCCGTCCCGTCATCCGGGCCATGGCCCCCCAGGGGAGGCGGCGGCTCACTTCTTCGTGTCTCCGGTGTTCTTCTTGGGCTTCCAGGTCTCGACGTTCCACCAGGGGCCGGCGGCGAGGCCGTGGTCGTGGGGTTCGACCTGGGTGCCGAGGCCGTCCCAGGAGTCGTTCACGACGTAGAGGTGGTCGATGTGGGTGAGGAAGGTGTAGCCGGGGTTCTCGGCGAGTTCGCGCTGGACGGTGTCGTACGCGGCCTTGCGCTGGGCGTGGTCGTTCGTGCGGCGGCCGTCTTCGAGGGCGCGGTCGACGGCCTTGTTGTCGTACCAGGCCATGTTGTTGAAGCCGTCGCCGGCGAGGGTGGACTTGAGCAGGAGGTACTGGTCGAAGTCGGGGTCGCCGGGGGAGCCGCCGCCGGCGAGGACGGCGTCGGTCTTCATGCGGGGTTCGATGACCTCCCAGGTGCCGGCCTGGGTCTTGATCTCGATGCCGGCCTTGCGGGCGTCGGAGGCGTAGGCGAGGGCGTGGTCCTGGCGGAGCTTGTCGCCGGAGAGGTACCAGAGGGGGAAGGAGGCGCGGACGCCGTTCTTGGCGCGGACGCCGTCGGCGCCGGGCTTCCAGCCGGCCTCGTCGAGGATCTTCTGGGCGCCGGCGAGGTCGTGGCGGCGCTCGGTGCCCTGGGCGAACCAGGGGCTGTCGGTGGGGACGGGGCCGTAGGCGGGCTTGCCGGCGCCGTCGAGGATCTTGTCGACCATGGTCTGGCGGTCGACGGCGATGTCGAGGGCGCGGCGGACGGCGGTGTCGCCGGCGACGGGGTTGTGGGTGGGGAGGGTGACCGTGCGGTAGTCGTAGGTCTTGGCCGTGTAGGTGCGCTTGGCCTTGTCGTCGGCGAAGCCGGCGGCGAGGTTGGGCGGGAGGATGGCGCCGTCGAGGTCGCCGGCGCGGAGGCGGGTGGCGCGGACGTCGTCGTCCTTGATGATCGCCATGGTGAACTTCTTCACCGCGGGGGCGCCGTTCCAGTACTTCGGGTTGGCCTTGAAGGTGAGCTTCTCGCCCTTGGACCAGCCGGTGAGGACGTAGGGGCCGGTGCCTATGGGGTGGGTGGTGAAGGCGCCGGTGTTGACGTCCTGCTTCGCGGCGACGTGTTCGGGGGCGATGGCGTGGACGGTGCGCTCGGCGAAGGCCGCGTAGGGGTACTTGAGGCGGAAGACCACGGTGTCGTCGCCGACGGCCTCGACGCTGTCGAGGGCGTCGAGTTCGGTGCGGGAGGGGTTGTTGGTCTTCGGGTCGAGGATCGTCCGGTAGGTGAAGACGACGTCCTTGGCGGTGAAGGGGGCCCCGTCGCTGAAGGTGACGCCGTCGCGGAGGGTGTAGGTGTAGGTGCGGCCGCCGTCGCTGACGTGCGGGAGCTCGCGGGCGAGGGCCGGCTTGAGCTTCATGTCGGCGTCGAAGGCGAGGAGGCCGTCGAAGATCTTGGAGTTGCCGTCCTTGCCGTAGCCGAGGAGGGGGCTGAGGGTGTCGGGCTCGTAGGCGATGCCGACGACGGCGGAGTCCTTGGGGCCGGCGGGGCCGGCGGTGTCGGCGCCGGGGTTCGTGCAGGCCGCGGTGGCCAGGGCGAGGGCCCCGGTGACGGTCGCGGCGGTCGCGCGGCGGACGGTTCGGGCGGCCATCGTGCCCACACCCCTTTTGAAGATCAACTGTTATTGCGAACAACTCGCAATTAAACCGTACGGGTGCGGCGGGGCCCAGGGCGGGGTAGGCCGCTCCGGACACCGACGACACGGGAGCGGACGCATGGGCGACGGGTACGAGGACGGGGCGGCGGGTCCGGCCGGGGCGGGGGCCGTGCTGGGGGCCGCCGAGCTGTTCGACGGGGTGGGGCTCGACTACGAGCGGGCGTTCGGGCGGCTGCCCGCGCAGCTCGCGGCGGTCGAGTGGCTGACCGGGCGGCTGCCGGCCGGGGCCCGGGTGCTGGACGTCGGCAGCGGTACGGGACGGCCGGTCGCGGCGCTGCTCGCCGCCGCGGGATGCGAGGTGACCGGGATCGACGTCTCCCCGACGATGGTCGAACTGGCCCGGGAGCAGGTGCCCGGGGCGCGGTTCGAGCAGGTGGACGTCCGGGACCACACTCCTCCGGAGGAGGGGTACGACGCGGTGTGCGCCTTCTTCCCGCTGCTGATGATGGACCGGGAGGACCAGGTCCTGGCGGTGCGCCGGATGGCCTCGTGGCTGGTGCCGGGCGGGCTGCTGGTGTCGGCGACGGTCCCGGCGGACGTCGAGGGCCTGGAGATCACCTGGATGGGGCGCCGGGCGCGGGTCTCCAGCTTCTCGGCCGAGGCGTACCTGGGGCTGCTGCGGGAGGAGGGCGGTCTGGAGGTGCTCCACCACGACCTGTCGGTCTTCACGCCCGAGGTGGAGGGCGGCGAGCCCGAGGAGCACCTGTTCTGTTACGCGCGCCGCGGGGCGGGCGCGGGCGGGTGAGGCGCGGCGGCCGGGGGCCCGCGGGGTCCCCGGCCGCGCTGCGGCGGGTCAGGCCGGGGCGGGGAGGTCCGCCAGGGCGGCGATCACGTCCTGGTGGTGGCCGGCGGAGCCGAGGGCGAGCTGGTCGGCCTTGGCGCGCTTGAGCGCCAGGTGGGCCGGGTGCTCCCAGGTCATGCCGATGCCGCCGTGCAGCTGGACGCACTCCTCGGCGGCGCGGACGGCGACCCCGGAGCAGTACGCCTGGGCGACGGCCACCGTCAGTTCGGCGTCGGGGGCGCCGGTGGCGAGGGCGTCGGCGGCGGCGCGGGCCGCCGCCCGGGCTCCGACGAGGTCCAGCCAGAGGTGGGCCATGCGGTGCTTGAGCGCCTGGAAGGAGCCGATCGGCCGGTTGAACTGGTACCGCTCCTTGGTGTGGCGGACGGTCTCCTCCAGGCACCACTCGGCGATGCCCAGCTGCTCGGAGGCGAGCAGACCGGCGCCGGCGAGCAGGCCGCGGCGGACCGCGGCGGGCCCTGCCTCGGGGCCCGCGAGGCGGACGCCCTCGGCGTCGCGGGTGTCGACGACGGCGAGCGGCCGGGTCAGGTCGAGCGAGGACCGGGGCGTGACCACGGCGTCCGCGGCGTCGACGGCGTACAGGCCGTCGGGGCGCGGGACGAGGAGGACGTCGGCGGCGAGGGCGTCGGCGACGGCGGGGACGCGGTGTCCGGGCTCGATCGGCTTCCGGGGCGCGGTGGAGAAGGGCAGGGCGAGGACGGCGACGCGTTCGCCGCTCGCCAGCGCGGCGAGCAGGTCGGCCGCCGGGCCGCCGTCGGCGGCGAGGGCGAGCAGCGTCTCGGTCGCCATCACCGAGCCGGTGAGGTACGGGGCGGGGGTGACGGCCCGGCCGAGCTCCTCCAGGACGACGGCCGCCTCGCGGTGGCTCGCGCCCTGGCCGCCGAGCTTCTCCGGGACGAGGAGTCCGGCGGCGCCGATCCCGCTCGCGAGGGCCTCCCAGAGGCCGGGGAGGTACGGGCTCGGCTCCTCGACGCGGTCGAGGACGGTCCGGGTGTCCGCCCGGTCGGTGAGCAGGGAGCGGACGGCGGCCCGCAGGTCGTCCTCGGTGTCGGAGTAGAGCAGGTCCGGCTGTCGGGTCATCGGGCGAGGTCCTTCCAGGGGACGTCCTTGTCGTTGCGGGGCTCGGGCGGCAGGCCGAGGACGCGTTCGGCGACGATGTTGAGGAGCACCTCGGTCGTCCCGCCCTCGATGGAGTTGCCCTTGGAGCGCAGGTAGCGGTAGCCCGCGTCGCGGCCGGTGAAGTCGACGTGGTCGGGCCGGACCATCGTCCAGTCCCCGTACAGCAGCCCCTCGTCGGCGAGGAGTTCGACCTCCAGACCGCTGATGGCCTGGTTGAGGCGGGCGAAGCCGAGCTTCATGGCGCTGCCCTCGGGGCCGGGCTGGCCGGCGACGAGCTGCTGGCGCAGCCGCTCGCCGGTGAGGCGGGCGACCTCGGCGTCGACCCAGAGGTCGAGGAGGCGGCGGTGGAGGGCGTGGGTGCGCAGTTCGGGGCGGTCGCGCCAGACGCCGGCGGCCTTGCCGATCATGCCGCCCTCGCGGGGGATGCGGGCGCCGCCGATGGAGACCCGCTCGTTCATGAGGGTGGTCTGGGCGACGCGCCAGCCGTCGCCCGCCTCGCCGAGGCGGTGGGCGTCGGGGATGCGGACGCCGGTGAGGAAGACCTCGTTGAACTCGGCCTCGCCGGTGATCTGGCGCAGCGGCCTGACCTCGACTCCGGGGTCGGTCATGTCGCAGACGAAGTAGGTGATGCCCCGGTGCTTGGGCAGGTCGGGGTCGGTGCGGGCGATGAGGATGGCCCAGCGGGCGGTGTGGGCGCTGGAGGTCCACACCTTCTGGCCGTCGACGATCCAGTCGCCGGTGGCCTCGTCCCTGACGGCGCGGGTGCCGAGGGCCGCGAGGTCGGAGCCGGCGCCGGGCTCGCTGAAGAGCTGGCACCAGACCTCCTCGCCGGTCCACAGGGGCTTGAGGAAGCGGGACCTGACCTCGTCGGAGCCGTACGCGAGGAGGGTGGGGGCGGCCATGCCGAGGCCGATGCCGATGCGGCGGGGGTCGTTGTCGGGGGCTCCGGCGGCGGCGAGTTCGGCGTCGACGACGGCCTGGAGGGCGCGGGGGGCGTCGAGTCCGCCGAGGCCGGCGGGGTAGTGGACCCAGGCGAGGCCGGCGTCGAAGCGGGCGCGGAGGAAGTCCGGCCGGTCGGTTTCGGCGGGCGGGTGCTCGGCGAGCAGGGCCCGGGTGCGCGCCTTGAGTTCGGCGGCGTCGGTCATGCGCGGGCTCCTTCCGGGAGGACGACCAGGCGGCCGGTGGTGGTGCCGTCGGCGACGCGCTGGACGGCGTCGGCGGCACCGGCGAAGGGGACGCGTTCGGCGACGAGCGGCTTGACGGTCCCCTTGGCGGCGAGGGCGGTGAGGGTGTCGTGGCACTGGAGCACGGCGGCCGGGTCGAGCCGGGCGTAGAGGCCCCAGTGGAGGCCCAGGACGGAGTAGTTCTTCACCAGGGCGTGGTTGAGGGCGGGGGCGGGGATGGTGCCGCTCGCGAAGCCGACGACGACGATCCGGCCCTCGAAGGCGACGCATTTGGCGGACTGCTGGTAGGCGTCGCCGCCGACGGGGTCGTAGATCACGTCGGCGCCGCGGCCGCCGGTGGCGGCCTTGACGGCGGCGACGACGTCCTCGGCGCGGCGGTCGATCACGACGTCGCAGCCGAGGGCGCGGGCGACGGCGGCCTTGTCGGGGCCGCCGACCACGCCGATGACGGTGGCGCCGGCGGCCTTGCCGAGCTGGACGGCGGCGCTGCCGACGCCGCCGGCCGCGGCGTGCACGAGGAGGGTCTCACCGGCCCGGAGGGCGGCGCGGCGGTGGAGGCCGAACCAGCCGGTCTGGTAGCCGATGTGGAGGGCGGCGGCCTCGGCGTCGTCGAGGGCGTCGGGGGCCGGGAGGAGGGTGGCGGCGTCCGCGAGGGCGTGGTCGGCGAAGCCGCCGTGCGGGAGGGCGGCGGTGGCGATGACGCGGCGCCCGTCCGGGGTCTCGCCGCAGAGCTCGACGCCGGGGGTGAAGGGCAGGGGCGGGCGGACCTGGTAGTGGCCGCGGCAGAGCAGCGCGTCGGGGAAGTTGACGTTGGCGGCGCGGACCTTGAGGAGGACCTGGCCGGGGCCGGGTTCGGGGGTGTCCACCTCCTCGCGGCGCATCACCGCGCCGGGTTCGCCGTTCTCGTGCACTCGCCATGCTTGCATCCGTCGAGCCTCCGTCCGTACCGAGCGGTCGGCCGCATACTAAGCGGTCGCTTGCCCTTGAGGGAACCACTCGGCCGGACTTCGTGGCGCGCACCGGCCGGAGCGGGCGCTAGCCGGACTTCTTCGGCCGCGCCCGTACGTGCATCCGCTCGCCCTGGGGTCCGTACAGGCTGAGGAACTCCACCGGCCCGTCGGCGGTCGGGCCGAACCAGTGCGGCACCCGGGTGTCGAACTCGGCGGCCTCGCCGGCGGTCAGCACCACGTCGTGCTCCCCCAGGACGAGCCGGAGCCGCCCGGAGAGCACGTACAGCCACTCGTACCCCTCGTGGACCCGCGGGTCCGGCTGCTCCGAGGCCTTCTCCTGGACCACCTTGTACGCCTGGAGG
The DNA here is from genome assembly GCF_014649855.1 of Streptomyces roseolus. GTDB lineage: Bacteria > Actinomycetota > Actinomycetes > Streptomycetales > Streptomycetaceae > Streptomyces > Streptomyces roseolus. Next base: position 10,269 of record NZ_BMTV01000038.1, read on the forward strand.
CCGCCGGGCTGGCGGGTGAGCGGGTACATGGTGCGGCCGTGCCGGACGATGGGGCGGGCCCGCACCCGGGGGTCGCCGACCGGCGGGGCGCCGACCAGCTCGTCCAGCGGGACCTGGTGGGCGCGGGCGAGCGGCAGGAGGAGTTCGAGGCTGGGCTTGCGCTGCCCGGACTCCAGGCGGGAGAGGGTGGAGACGGAGATGCCGGTGGCGGCGGAGAGCTCGGCCAGGGTCACCCCCCGGTCGCGGCGGACCCGGCGCAGCCGGGGGCCGACCTCGGTGAGCACGGCGTCGATGCGGTCGTCTTCGGTCATGCGTCCAGTGTTGCAGGAACGGCAAGTTTCCTTGCCGCGAGCACGGCTGCCGGGCCACTCTCCCCACATGAACGCACTCATGGAGGACAACAGCTACGAGGTCGTGGTGATCGGCGGCGGGGCGGCCGGGCTGAGCGCCGCGCTGGTCCTCGGCCGGTCGCGCCGCCGCACCCTGGTCGTCGACGCGGGCGCGCCGCGCAACGCGCCCAGCGCGCACATGCAGGGCTACCTGTCGCGGGACGGGATGAGCCCGGCGGAGTTCCTGGCGACCGGCCGCGACGAACTGCGCGCGTACGGGGTCGAGGTCCGGCCCGGGGAGGTGACGGGCGCGGTCCGGGACGGTGACGGCTTCGCCCTGACGCTCGCCGACGGCACCGCGCTGTCGGCCCGGCGGCTGGTCGTCGCGACCGGTCTCGTCGACGAACTGCCGGAGATCGAGGGCCTGGCCGGGCGGTGGGGCAGGGACGTGCTGCACTGCCCGTACTGCCACGGCTGGGAGGTCCGCGACCGGCCCTTCGGGGTCATCGCCCACGCGGCCATGCCCGCCCACCAGGCGCTGATGGTCTCGCACTGGTCCCCCGACGTCACCCTCTTCCTGAACGACGCCGCCCTCACGGAGCAGGACGCCCGGCTCCTCGACGCGGCGGGCGTGCGGACCGTGGAGGGCGCGGTCGAGGGGATCGCGGTGGCGGACGACCGGCTGACCGGGGTCCGCCTCGCCGACGGCCGGACCGTCGGCTGCGAGGTCGTCTTCGCGGCGGCGACCCGGCTCCTCGCCCGCGACGGGGTGCTCCGGCAGCTCGGCGCGGAGCTGTACGAGACGCCCTTCGGCTCCTTCGTGAAGGTGGACGAGACCGGCCGGACGAGCGTGCCGGGCGTGTGGGCGGCGGGGAACGTGACGGGCCCGACCGAGCAGGTCGTCAACGCGGCGGGCCTCGGCTACCGCGCCGGCACGGTCATCAACGGGGAGCTGCTGATGGGCGACCTGGCGGCGAAGGCGGACGGGCGCGCCGGCTGACCGGTGCCGGGGTGTCCGTCCGGCCGGCCCGGCCTCGTCCGGTGCCCGGGCCCGGAGGGTGCGCCGGTCGGATGAACCGGGCCGGCAGCGGTCGCGTCGCTCCAGCGGCGGCTTCAGGATCGGCCATGGTGGCCGGAAACCGGCCCGGAGGCAGGACGACGGAAGGACGGCACCCGCCCATGCTCGACACCCGGTACACCCACGGCTCCCCCTGCTGGATCGACCTCGGCAGCCCGGACACCACCGCCGCGGCGGAGTTCTACGCCGCCGTGTTCGGCTGGGAGTACCGCTCGGCGGGCCCGGAGGCCGGCGGGTACGGCTTCTTCCAGCAGGACGGGGCCACGGTGGCCGCCCTCGGACCGCTCACCGAGGAGGGGGCCCACAGCGCGTGGACGGTGTACTTCCAGGCCTCGGACGCGGACACGACGCAGATGGTGACGGCCGCCGAGGGTGGCAGGGTCCGCGTCCGCGCCATGGACGTGATGGACGCCGGGCGGATGGCCGCCCTCACCGACCCCGCGGGGGCCGAGTTCGCCGTCTGGCAGCCGGGCTCGGTGAAGGGCCTCGACCGCACCTCGTCCACCAACACGCTGGTGTGGGTGGAGCTCCACACGCCCGATCCGGAGGCCGCGCTCGACTTCTACCGCTCGCTCTTCGAGTGGCGGTGGGCCGAGATGGCGGCGCCCGGCATGACGTACCGGGTGATCTCCACCGCCGACGGCGACCAGCAGGACGCCTCCTTCGGCGGCGCCGCCGAACTCCAGGGCTCCGGCGAACGGTCCCGCTGGGTCCCCTACTTCGCGGTCGAGGACGCCGACGCGACGGCGGACGCGGTGACCGTCTCCGGCGGCACGGTGCTGCTCCCGCCCGCCGACATCCCCGACGTCGGCCGCCTCGCCTGGTTCGCCGATCCCTCCGGTGCCGAGTTCGCCGTCCTGAAGCCGGCGCCGACGGGCTGACCGGCAGGACGTCCCCCAGGGCCTGATCCGACGCCCATGGTCAGACAGGCCCTAGCGGGGGAAGAGCTCGAAGGTCACCGCCGGGCGGCCGCCGAAGCGGGCGGCGTCCCGGGAGGTGGCGGCCGTCATGAACTCCCTGACGTACTCCTCCGGTTCCTGCTCCGTCAGGGCCTCGATGTAGGCGCGGTGGCAGAGCAGGGACTCGACGGCGCGCTCCAGGCCGGGGCCCGCGTCGACGGCGTGGGTCGGGGTGCTGGAGGCGGCGACGGCGACGTGACGGACGCCGTCCCAGGGCTCCAGGCCCCGCTCGGTCAGCTCGGGGAAGATCCAGCGGTTGCCCGCGTCCGACGCCGCGTCGAGGGTGGCGCGGCCCACGGCCACGTGGTCGGGGGTGTTGCGGGGAGCGCCGGGGCCGTCGCCCCAGGTGTCCCGGTGGTTGAGGGTCACGACGAGGTCGGGGCGGTGGCGGCGGATCGCGGCGGCGATGTCGCGGCGCAGCGCGGTGCCGTACTCGATGACGCCGTCGCGGTGGTCGAGGAACTCGACGGTGTCCACGCCGACGACGGCGGCGCTCGCCCGCTGCTCGCGTTCGCGCAGCGGGCCGCACACCTCCGGGGCGAGCGTGTCGATGCCGGCCTCGCCACGGCTGACCAGCAGGTAGACGACTTCCTTGCCGGCGTCGGTCCAGCTCGCCACGGCCGCCGCGCAGCCGTACTCGAGGTCGTCGGGGTGGGCGACGACGGCGAGGGCTCGCTGCCAGTCCCCCGGCAGCTCCGGCAGCTCGGGCAGGTCGGTGGCTTCGGTGTCGATCATGCCCGCAGGATACGGGCCGCGTCGGCCGCGGTCGGGCGGAACGCTCCGGCGAGGATGACGGAGCGGGAGACGTGGCGGGGGCGGTCGGGGTTGAGTCCGCGCCGGGCGGCGAGGGCGACGGCGAGGCGCTGGGCGCGGACCAGGGCGGCGACCGGGTCGACGGCGTCGGCGGTGAACAGGGCGCCGGTGGACTCGACTTCCTCGCGCAGCCCGGACGGTGCGGGCCCGAGGCACCAGACGAGGCTGGTCCGGTCGCTGATGCTGATCGGACCGTGGCGGTACTCCATCGCCGGGTACGACTCCGTCCAGACGCGGGCGACTTCGCGGAGCTTGAGCGCCGCCTCGTCGGCGAGGCCGACGGTCCAGCCGGTGCCGAGGAAGGTGAACTGGACGCGCCGTTCCCACGCCGGGGGCAGGGGTTCGTAGAGGGCGAGCTCGGCGTCGGCGAGGGAGGGCCCGAGGTCCACGCCGAGCCCCGCGCGCAGGAGTTGCAGGGCGGTGGTCGCGAAACGGGTCTGGACGACGGAGCGTTCGTCGGCGAAGGAGAGGTCCACGACCCGGTCGGCGAGCCGGCCGGCGGGGCTGTCCGGGACGCCGGTGAGGACGAGGGTGGGCAGCCGGCCCGCCGCGCCGCCGAGGAGGTCGACGACCTCGGTGGTCGTACCGGAGCGGGTGAGGGCCACGAGCCGGTCGTAGCCCCGGCCGAGCGGGGTCCGCTCGGAGGCGGGGAAGGCGTCGGTCTCGCCCGCGCCGAGGGACTCCCGCAGGGCCGCGTAGGCGCGGGCGATCAGGTACGAGGTGCCGCAGCCGACGACCGCCACCCGCTCGCCGGACCGGGGCAGCCGGTCGGCGAGCGGGCCCGCGAGGGCGGCGGCGCGGCGCCAGGAGTCGGGCTGGCCGGCGATCTCGGCGGTGACGTGTGCGCTCATGCACCGAGTTGTAGCGGTCCGTGACCCGCCGGGACCATGTGCGATCGGGGTCCGGCGCTTGGACTTTCGCGCGCGCCGGACCCGGGGCCGTGGCCGCGTCCGTGCGGGGCGCGTACGGCGTACGGCGTACGGCGTCAGAGTTCGTCGCGGGAGAGGGCGAGGAGGCGGTCGAGGACGCGCGGGCCGCCGGCGCGGACGCCGTCGTGCTCGAACTCGTCGGTCACCCAGGTGCGCAGCCCCCGGATCGCCCGGGCGGTCTCCAGGGAGTGGGCGGTGTCGACGTACATGTCGTCGTGGTAGACGGCGGCGGCCACCGGCACCCGGTTGGCGGCGAGCCGCTCGGGGTCGTACAGCGGCGTCCAGTCGTCCCGCCCGGCGAGCAGCTCGGCGGTCTCGCGCAGCGGGCGCAGCGCCGGGTCGGTGGTGAAGTGCCAGGGGTGGACGGTCTCGCCGGTGAGGAGGACGGGGGCGCCGGAGGCGAGGGCACCGGCGGCGTCGAACTCGGGGAAGTCGGCGCGGACCCGCTCGGCGGCCCAGTCCGTGGGGCCCTGGCCCTGGGCGTAGATGGCCTCGTGGAGGACGGCGTACAGGGGGTGGCCGGCGTACGAGAGCTGGGCCTGGACCTGTTCCAGGAAGGCGTCGGCGAGGGCGGGTCCGGTGGGGGTGGGCACGAAGGCGCCCTCCAGGAGGTGGTGGAGCTGGTGGGTGCCGTCGCCGGAGCCGAGGAGGATGCCGAGGGACTGGAACGCCTCGACGGTGAGGAGGCCGCCGCCGGGGAGCGTGACCTCGTGCTCCAGGAGGTGGGCGGCGATCGCCCGGACGCGTTCGGCGTCGCGCGGGTAGCGGGCGAAGTGCGCCTCGTTCTTGCGCCGCATCCGCGGGTAGGCGGCGGTGTAGACCTCGTCGGCGGTGGCGTCGAGGGACGGCAGGCCGCCGGTGATCAGGACCCGCTCCAGGCCCTCGGGGGCGGTGGAGAGGTAGTGGACGGCGCAGAAGCCGCCGAAGCTCTGGCCGAGGACCGTCCAGGGGGCGCCGCCGGTGAGGCGGCGGCGGATCAGCTCGCAGTCCCGGACGATCGAGTCGGCGCGGAAGTGCGCGAGGTAGTCGGCCTGCGCGGCGGCGTCGCCGCGCAGCGGGAGGGTCTGCCGGTTGGCCGGGGTGGAGCGGCCGGTGCCGCGCTGGTCGAGCAGGAGGACCCGGTGGTCGCGCACGGCCCGCCCGATCCACGCCTGCCGGCCGATGAAGCGGCGGGCGCCGAAGCCGGGGCCGCCCTCCAGGTAGACCAGCCAGGGGAGCCGCTCGCGCTCCCGCTCGCCGAGCCCGGAGGCGACGAGCTCGCGGCCGTACACCTCGATCTGCTCGCCGTCGGGGCGGGCGTGGTCGAGGGGGACGGGGAACTGGTGGTCGGTGACGACGACGCCGGGCTGACGGTAGGTGGTCAACGGTGCTCCTGCGGGTGGTCCTGCTCCGTACGCACCCAGTGGATCACGGACCGGCGCGGCGGGCTTCAGGAGGCCTGCATCACCGCGATGACGTTTCCGGCCGGGTCGGTGAACCAGGCGATGCCCGCCGGGCCGCCGTCGCCCGCGCCCCGGACGACGCCCTTCTCGTCGGCCTCGAACTCCGGGTAGCGCTCGAAGGTGGCGCCCCGGGAGACCAGGTCGTCGACGGCCCGGTCGATGTCGTCGACCTCGAAGTTGAGGACGGTGAAGGAGGCCGGGGTGTGGTCCTCCTTGGGGTAGACGAAGACCCGGGCCCCGCCCGGCAGGGTCAGGAACAGCATCCGCATGTCCCCGGTCCCGCTCTCCCCCACGGTCAGGCCGAGCCGGTCGCCGTAGAAGGCGCGTGCGGCATCCAGGTCGTCCACCGCGAAGCTGCTGTACGCCGTCGTCTCGCCGAACATGGTGCTCCCTTCCGGGGCCCCGGGTGGCGGGGCTCCCACCCTTCCAGGATCCGCCTGTCCGGCGAGGGGCGCGCGGGGCGGCCCGGGCGTTCGCCGCCCCCTCGGCGCTCAGGGCGCGATCGGCAGCCGGCGCTTGTGCTCGGTGAGCTCGTAGCGGCGGACGATCGAGGCGTAGGCGGCCTCGGCGACCGGCTTGCCCTCCAGGAAGTCGTCGATGTCGTCGTACGTGACGCCCAGGGCGTCCTCGTCGGGCTTGCCCGGGTCCAGGGTCTCCAGGTCGGCGGTCGGGACCTTCCAGACCAGGGAGTCGGGGGCGCCGAGCTCGGCGGCGACGGCGCGGACCCGGCGCTTGGTGAGGCCGGTGAGCGGGACGAGGTCGGCGGCGCCGTCGCCGAACTTGGTGAAGAAGCCGGAGACGGCCTCGGCGGCGTGGTCGGTGCCGACGACCAGGCCGTCCTGGGCGCCGGCGACCGCGTACTGGGCGATCATGCGCTGGCGGGCCTTGATGTTGCCGTGCACGAAGTCCTCGTGGTGGGCGTCGCGGAAGGCGGCCCCGGCGGCCCGGACGGCGTCGAGGGCGGCGTCGCTGGCCGGCTTGACGTCGACGGTGAGGACCTGGTCGGCGCGGATGAAGTCGAGGGCGGTCCGGGCGTCCTTCTCGTCGGCCTGGACGCCGTACGGCAGGCGCATGGCGTAGAAGGTCGCCTCGTGGCCGGCGGCGCGGGCGCGCTCCACGGCGAGCTGGCAGAGCCGGCCGGCGGTGGTGGAGTCCACGCCGCCGCTGATGCCGAGGACGAGGGAGCGCAGTCCGGTGGTGGTGAGGCGCTCGGTGAGGAAGGCCACCCGGCGCTCGATCTCGACGGCCGGGTCGAAGGACTCGGGGACCTGGAGCTCGCGGGCGATCTGCTGCTGGCGGGCGATGGGCGCCGGGTCGGTCACGGAGGGCTCCTCGTCGGAAGGGGGTGCGGGCGACGGTTCCGACTTTAGCGGGGTGCGGGGCGAAGGCCCGGTCAGGGGCCCGGGGCGCAGAGCACCTCGACGCGCTGGACGAGGTTGTTGGCGAAGCCGCCGCGGTTCCAGGGGGCGGCGAGGGGCTGGGAGCGGCCGGTGGCGTCGGTGGCCCGGACGGTGAGGTGGCGCAGGCCCGGGGTGGCGTTCCAGGTGGTGTGCCAGGCGGCCCAGGCCCAGGGGTGGGCGGGGTCGTGGACGAGTTCGGCGTCGGTCCAGGCGGCGCCGCCGTCCTCGCTGACCTGGACCCGGGTGACGGGGCCGTGGCCGGACCAGGCACGGCCGGTGAGGGGGACGGGCCCGGGGCGGACGACGCGGGCGCGGGACAGGAAGTCGGGGAAGCCGGGCGGGGCCATGAGGGCGCGGGGGGCGACGAGGGTGACGGGTTCGCCCGGCTCGTCGGGTTCCTGGCGGAGGCGGTAGGCGGCGCTCTGCTGGTAGCCGGTGTAGGGGGTGGCGGTGAGGGTGATGTCGCGCAGCCACTTCACGTGGGCCATGCCGTACCAGCCGGGGACGACGAGCCGGAGCGGGCTGCCGTGCTGGGGCGGCAGCGGGGCGCCGTTCATGGCGTACGCGACGAGGACGTCCCGGGCGGGGTCGGCGGCGGTGGCGAGCGGCAGGGAGCGGCGGTAGTCCTGTTCGACGCCGCGTTCCACGCCGTGGTCGGCGCCGGTGAGGACGGCCTCGACGGCGTCCTCGGCGACACCGGCCTCGGCGAGGAGGGCGGCGAGGGGGACCCCGGTCCAGTCGGCGGTGCCGACGGCCTCGACGAGCCAGGGCTGGCTGACGGGCCGGGGGGCGAGCCGGGCGCGGCCGTTCCCGGCGCACTCCAGGGTGACGCGGCGGGTGGTGGCGGGGCGGGCGCGGAGGGCGTCGAGGTCCAGGTCGAGCGGGCGGAGCACCCGGCCGCCGATCGTGAGCCGCCAGGCGTCGGGGTCGGTGTCGGGGATGTCGTAGTGGACGAGGACGTAGTGGAGGCCGGGCGGGGTGACGTCGTACCGCAGGGCTTCCAGCGGAAGTCCGTGGTTGCGGGTGGCGAGGGCCAGTTCCTGCGGGGTGAGGCCCTCGTCCGGTCCGGCGACGCGGGCCGGACCGCTGACGGCACCGAGGTCGCCCGGCGATCGGTCCATGGACCCATGGTGCGCCGTGCGGGGCGGCTCCGCCCGGTGGGCGGTCAGGCGGTGCCGAGGGCGCGGTCGAGGCCCGCCTGGGGGAGGTCGGTGAGGGCGCGGAGGAAGATCTCCTCGTAGGCGGGTTCGCCGAGGGCGGCGCGGACGCCGGCGGTGTAGTGGGCGTGGAGGGCGCGCAGGCCGGGCAGGCCGCGGCGGGGCTGGCCGGTGGCCCGCCAGTGGGCCTCGCCGGTGCCGGAGACGTCGGCGGCGCGTTCGCCGTCGCCGGCGGCGGCGTGGGCGGTGGCGAGGACGTCGAGGCCGAGGGCGACGCCGAGGCCGGCGCCGAGGGCGCGGGTGCCGGCGAGCATGGCGCGGGCGTGGGCGGCGGCGGTGGCGGGGTCGCCTTCGAGGAGGCCGGCGAGGGCGAGCTGGTACTCCAGGGCGGTGCGGGTCCAGTGCTCGTCGAGGGTGTCGCAGAGGGTGCGGAGGGCGAGGGCGTCGGCGCGGGCCTCGGCGAGGCGGCCGAGGCCGGTGAGGGCGAAGACGCGGACCAGCCGGCAGCGGAGGGTGGCGGCGGACCCGGCCGTGGTGCCGCGCGCCGAGGCGAGGACGTGGTCGACGACGACGAGGGCGGCGTGGGCGCGGCCGGTGGTGAGGGCGAGGAGGCCGGCGAGGGCGGCGGCGTCGAGGGTGAGCTCGCCGGGTCCGTACGGCTCCGAGGGCGCCCAGGGGCGTTCCGGCGGGTGCTCGGTGTGGCGGGCTTCGCGGGCGCAGCGTTCGGCGGCGTCCTGGGCGGGGCCGAGGTCGCCCTGGAGGACGAGGGTGATGCCGAGGGCCCACAGGGCGCGGGTGCGGGCGCGGCCGCGGGCCTCGCTGAGGAGGAGGGCCCGTTCGAGTCCGGCGCGGGCCTCGCGGAGGCGGCCTCGGCAGGACCAGGCGAAGGCGACGGAGCCGATGAGGTCGAGGGCGGCGTCGGGGTCGGTGCGCAGGAGGTGGTCGAGGGCGGTGCGCAGGTCGGTGTGGTGGGTGTCGACGGCGTGGTGCCAGTGGAGCTGGCGGGGGCCGTGCCAGGCGGCCCTGCCCTGGGCGGCGAGGGCGCCGAAGTGGGCGGCGTGCCGGTCGGCGACGGTGCCGGTCTCGCCGAGGCGGTCCAGCCAGCCGGCGCCGTACTCGCGGATGGTGTCGAGGAGGCGGTGGCGGCCCGCGCCGTCGGCGGGGCGGACGACGGAGGCGCGGACGAGGCCGGCGAGGGCGGCGGGGAGGGTGTCGGGGGTGAGGGGGCCGCCGGTGCAGACGGCGGTGGCGGTGGCGAGGTCGAAGGGGCCGCGGAAGACGGAGAGGCGGGCCCAGAGGAGCCGTTCGAGGGGGCCGGCGAGTTCGTGGCTCCAGCCGATGGCGGCGCGCAGGGTGCGGTGGCGGGCGGGCCAGACGCGCCCGGGGTGGGCGAGGAGGTCGAAGCGGGCCTCGGGGGGCGCGGTGAGGCGGCTGCCGAGCTGGTCGCGGACGGCTTCGGCGCCCCGCAGCCGGATCTGGGCGGCGGCGAGCTCCAGGGCGAGGGGTATGCCTTCGAGGCGGACGCAGATCTCGGCGGCGGGCCCGGCGGGGAGCTCCTCGCCGGTGGCGGTGCGCAGGAGGGCGAGGGCGTCGTCGCCTGCGGGCGGCAGGGGGTCGAGGAGGACGGTGTGCTCGCCGGGGACGCCGAGGGGGCGGCGGGAGGTGGCGAGGACGGTGAGGCCGGGGGCGGCGTCGAGGAGTTCGGCGACGAGCCGGCCGCAGGCGTCGGCGAGGTGGTCGCAGCAGTCGAGGACGAGGAGGAGGCGGGCTTCGGCGAGGCGGCGGCGCAGGGCGCCGGTGTCGGTGCCGGGGGTGTGGTCGGCGAGGTCGACGGAGTCGGAGACGAGGGCGACGAGGAGGCGTTCGCCGTCGAGCTGTCCGAGGTCGGTCCACCAGGCGCCGTCGGGGTGGTGGTGGCGCACGCGGTGGGCGGCGCGCAGCGCGAGCCGGGTCTTGCCGACGCCGCCGACGCCGGTCACGGTGACGAGGCGGTGTTCCGCCAACGCGGCGGTGATGCGCGTCAGTTCCGTGCGGCGGCCTGTGAAACCCGGGTTCTCGTCCGGTAGATGTCCACGCACGGGAGCAGTGTCCCTCATGTCCGGGCCGAATGCTGCTGCCGAGCGGCTTCGTCATGGTTTCGGGCGCGGGCCGCACCGGGGCGGGGTGTCGTCACGGCTTGGGGGCGGGGGGTTCTCCGGGGGTGGCGAGGTCGTCGACGGCTTCGGCGGTGACGACGGCGCCGGTGGAGCGCTTGCCGCGGCGCAGGCGGCGTTCGAGCCGGGCGGCGAAGGTGGTGAGGGCGAGGTTGAGGAGGACGAAGAGGACGGCGACGACGGTGAAGCAGGCGATGGTGTTGGCGCCGTAGTTGGCGCTCATGGGACGGACGGAGGCGAGGAGTTCGGCGAAGCCGAGCATGGCGCCGCCGAGGGCGGTGTCCTTGACGATGACGACGAGCTGGCTGATGAGGGCGGGCAGCATGGCGGTGACGGACTGCGGCAGGAGGACGTACGCCATGGTCTGGCCCTTGCGCATGCCGATGGCCTTGGCGGCGTCGGTCTGGCCGGCGGGGAGGGCGAGGATGCCGGCGCGGACGACCTCGGCGAGGACGGAGGCGTTGTAGAGGACGAGGCCGGTGACGACCGCGTACAGGGGGCGGGTCTCGGGGCTGATGTCGGTGAACTCGGCGTAGGCGGCGTTGGCGAAGAGCATCAGGATGAGGACGGGGATCGCGCGGAAGAACTCGACGACGGTGCCGGCGCCGGCACGGACGGCGCGGTGGTCGGAGAGGCGGGCGATGCCGAGGAGGGCGCCGAGCGGCAGGGCGAGGAGCATGGCGAGCGCGGCGGCGATGACGGTGTTCTTCAGGGCGGGCAGCAGGTACGTCTGCCAGACGCGGCCGTCGGTGAGGAACGGTTCCCATTTCTCCGCCTCCAGCTGGTTCTTGGCGCCGAGTCCGGCGATCACCCACCAGACGACGGCGGCGAGGGCGGCGAGGAAGAGCAGCGTCCAGAGGAGGTTGCGGCGGCGGGCGCGGGGGCCCGGGACGTCGTAGAGGACGGTGGGGGCCTCGTCCCGGTCGGTGCGGCGCTTCGCCGCGCGGCCGCTGCCGGTGCGCCTCACCGTTTGACCGCGACTTTCTTGGCGAGCCGGCCGAGGAGGAGGCCGGTGGGCAGGGTGAGGCAGATGTAGCCGAAGGCGAAGATCGCCGAGATGAGGATCAGCTGGGCCTCGTTCTCGATCATCTCCCGCATGAGCAGGGCGGCTTCGGCGACGCCGATCGCGGCGGCGACGGTGGTGTTCTTGGTGAGGGCGATGAGGACGTTGGTGAGCGGGCCGACGACGGAGCGGAAGGCCTGCGGGAGCACGATGATCCGGAGGATCTGGGGGAAGCTCAGGCCGATCGCCCGGGCGGCCTCGACCTGGCCGAGGGGGACGGTGTTGATGCCGGAGCGCAGCGCCTCGCAGACGAAGGCGCTGGTGTAGGCGGTGAGGCCGAGGACGGCGAGCCGGAAGTTGATGGTGGTGAAGCGGTCGGCGCCGAGGCTGATCCCGAGGGTCTGGAAGAGACCGAGGGAGGTGAAGACGATGATGACGGTGAGGGGGATGTTGCGGACGACGGTGACGTAGGCGGTGCCGAAGCCCCGCATGAGGGGGACGGGGCCGACGCGCATGGCGGCGAGCAGCGTCCCCCAGACCAGGGAGCCGAGGGCGGACCAGAAGGTGAGCTGGACGGTCACCCAGAAGGCGCCCAGGAGGTCGTAGCCCTCGAGGAAGTCGAACACGGCGGCCGGCTCACTCGACGATCACGCCGATCTTCGGGGCGGGTTCGTTCTGGTAGTTCGCCGGGCCGAAGTTCTTCTTCACGGCGGCGTCCCAGGAGCCGTCGTCGACCATCTTCTCCAGAGCGGTGTTGATCTTGTCCTTGAGGTCGCTGCCCTTCTGGACGCCGATGCCGTAGTTCTCGTTGCTCAGCTCGAAGCCGCCGAGCTTGAACTTGCCCTTGAACTCCTCCTGGGCGGCGTATCCGGCGAGGATCGAGTCGTCGGTGGTGAGGGCGTCGATGACGCCGTTCTCCAGGCCGGTCAGGCACTCGGAGTAGCCGCCGTACTCCTGGAGCTGGGCGTCGGGGGCGATGTCGTCCTTGACGTTCTGCGCGGAGGTGGAGCCGGTGACGGAGCAGAGCCGCTTGTCGTTCAGGTCGGACGGCCGCTTGACGGAGTCGTCGTCGGCGCGGATCAGCACGTCCTGGTGGGCGAGGAGGTAGGGGCCGGCGAAGTCGACCTTCTCGGCGCGCTCGTCGTTGATCGAGTAGGAGGCGGCGATGAAGTCGACGTCGCCGCGCTGGAGCATGGTCTCTCGGTCGGCGCTCTTCGCCTCCTTCCAGACGATCTCGTTCGGTTCGTGGCCGAGTTGCTTCGCCACGTAGGTGGCCACGTCGACGTCGAAGCCGGTGTAGGTGCCGTCGGGGGTCTTCAGGCCGATGCCGGGCTGGTCGAACTTGATGCCGATGGTGATCCTGTCGTCGTCGCCGTGGTCCGCGGGCACGGCTCCCTGGGCGAAGGAGGCGGTGCCGAGGGCGAGGACGACGGCCGTCGCGGAGGCGACGAGGGTCCGGGTGGTCCTGAGCGGGTTCATGCGATCACCCCGTGGGGCTCAGTGGTGGAGGATCTTGGAGAGGAAGTCGCGGGCGCGGGCGCTGCGCGGGTTGCCGAAGAACTCCTCGGGGGTGGTCTCCTCGACGATCCTGCCGTCGGCCATGAAGACGACGCGGTGGGCCGCGGAGCGGGCGAAGCCCATCTCGTGGGTGACGACGGCCATGGTCATGCCGTCCCGCGCCAGCTGCCGCATGACCTCGAGCACCTCGTTGATCATCTCCGGGTCGAGGGCGGAGGTCGGCTCGTCGAAGAGCATCACCTTCGGGTCCACGGCGAGGGCCCGGGCGATGGCGACCCGCTGCTGCTGGCCGCCGGAGAGCTGGGCCGGGTACTTGTCGGCCTGCGCGGCGACGCCGACGCGGTCGAGAAGGGAGCGGGCCCTCTCCTCGGCGGTCTTCCGGTCCTTCTTGCGGACCTTGATCTGCCCCAGGGTGACGTTGTCCAGGACGGTCTTGTGGGCGAAGAGGTTGAAGGACTGGAACACCATGCCGACATCGGCCCGGAGCCGGGCGAGTTCCCTGCCCTCGGCGGGCAGGGGCCTGCCGTCGATGCGGATCTCGCCGCTGTCGATGGTCTCCAGGCGGTTGATCGCGCGGCAGAGGGTGGACTTCCCCGAGCCGGAGGGCCCGATCACGACGACGACCTCGCCGCGCCGGATGGTGAGGTCGATGGACCGGAGGACGTGGAGCGTCCCGAAGTGCTTGTCGACTCCGCGGAGCACGACGAGCGCGTCGCCGTCGCCCGGGGCGGATGCCTGCCGACCGTAAACCTTCGGACCGGGCACCTTCGGGCCCGGCGTCCCGGGGTCGGGCGCCTTCGGTCCGGGCGTCTCCGGGTCGGGCATGTCACCCTCCTGGCTCCCGCCCCCTTCGGCCGTTCTCTCCTCGGTCTCATGCTCCGCCCTGCACGGCCCCGGCGCACGCCGGAGCCGAGGGCCCGCTCGGCCGGGCGGCGCCCCGGAGGCCGCCCCTCCCCGGCGACGTCACGGTCGGCGGGGTGAGCGCGCACCCGCGCCGCCTGCGTTCCGGGCCCGGCGGGCGGAGACTGGGATCGGGGGCGTACGCGCGCGACGAGGAGGGCCCGTCATGAGGAGTGCCGCACCCAAGATCGGTTCGCTGCCGGCGGAGCACCGCGAGCGGCTGATGGCCTTCGCCGAGGACGTCCGCTTCGAGTCGGGTGACCGGCTCTTCGAGGAGCAGCGGCACGCGGAACGGTTCTGGATCGTGAAGACCGGCGCGGTGAGCCTGGACGCCAAGGTGCCGGGGCGGGGGTCGCCGGTGATCGAGACGCTGCGCCACGGCGAACTGGTGGGACTGTCCTGGCTGTTCCCGCCGTATCTGTGCCAGTCGGGGGCGGAGGCGACGACCCCCGTCAGGGCGTACGAGTTCGACGCGACGGCGGTACGGGCGATGTGCCGCACGGACGTGGAGTTCGGGTCGGCGATCTACTACTGGGTCGGGTCGATCCTGGCGCACCGGCTCCAGGTGACGCGGGTGCGGCTGCTCGACCTGTACGCGCCGCACGGCAGCGGCATCATGGCCTGAGGTCTCCCGGAGCACGCGCGTCGCCCCCTCGCGGCGGGGGCCGTACGGCCGGGCGGCGTTCCCGCCGTACCGCTCCGCCGCCGGCGCCAGGAGCACCGCACGGTCCCACCCGGCCTCCGGGAGCGGTGGTGATCGTGGCGGCGCCGCCGGCCGCCGGGCCGGTGCTCGGGTCGGCCGGCGCCGGGATCGTGCCGGGCCGGCGGGCCGGTCCCGCCGCGCTCGCCACGGGCGGGCTCCGGTGCCTGGTGCCGCTGACGACGCTCGGCCACGGCCTGCCGGTCCTGGGCGGTCCGCGCCGGCGACGGCGGTACGGAACGGTCGGCGTGCTCGCGTCGCCCGCCTCCTGGGTGGCGCCCGACCTCGGCGGTCTCCTCCTCGGGACGGCGCCGGGGACGGCGGGCGGGGCGCTCGCGCCGGGGCGGTCCGGGGTGGCGGAGGAGCGGCCGGACCTCCGGGGCGGGGTCGGCCCGGGCGGCGCACCGACCGCGGGTCCGCAGGTCGGCGGACCCGCCTGGAGGGGAGCCGGCGGAGCGGGCGGAGTGATCTTCGCCGCACCGGGAGCGCGGGACCTTCCCGGCCGGCTACCCGACGGTACGGTGACGGCACCCGGCGGCGTGACCCGGCGTACCCGGCTACGGGCGGGAGGCCCCCGATGACAGCAGCTGTGAGCGCCCGCGGGGCACTGGCCCTCGTCACCGACGACTTCACCGAACTCCCCACCGCCGCGGGGCCCGGCGGTGACGGGCCGATCGACTGGCCCGGGTACGGACGGGCGCGGACCGCCGCGGCCGCCCGGTCCGGCGAGGACGAGTCCGTGGTCTGCGGCACCGGCACGGTCGGCGGGACGCGGACGGTGCTCGTCTCCTTCGAGTTCGGCTACCTGGGCGGTTCGATCGGCGAGGGCACCGGCGACCGGGTCGCCGCCGCGCACGCGCACGCCCGGGCCCACCGGCTGCCCGTGACGGTCCTCCTGGCGACGGGCGGCAGCCGGATGCACGAGGGCATGCGGGCGCTGGTCCAGCTCCAGCGGCTGGCCGGGGAGTCGGCGCGCACCCGGGCCGCGGGGCTGCCGCAGCTCGCCGTCCTGCGCGATCCGACGACCGGTGGCGGCTGGGCCACCCTCGGGGCCGGCTCGGACGTGGTCCTCGCGCTGCCGGGCGCGCAGGTCGGCTTCGCCGGCTCCCGGGTCCGGCCCCGGGACGCCGACCCCGCCGCGTACACGGCCGAGTCCCAGTTCGCCCACGGTCACGTCGACGCGGTCGTCCCCGCCGCGGAGCTGCGGGGGGTGCTGGGCCGCTGGCTGTCGCTGCTCACCCGGCCGGCCGAGGGGCCGGTCCCGCCGCCGTACGCGCTCGGCGCCACGGACCCGGCCGCGAGCGGGCGCGACGCGGTGGCGCGCGCCCGCCGCCCGGAGCGGCCCCGGGCCGACCGCTACCTCGCCGAGGTGTTCACCGAGCGGGCGGAGCTGTCCGGCGACCGCGTCGGCGGCACCGATCCGGGGACCCGGTGCGGCTTCGGCCGGCTGCCGGACGGCCGTACGGTCGCGTACGCGGCGCAGTGCGGGACGGCGACGCGGCCGGCCGGGTTCCGCACCGCCGCGCGGCTGGTGCGGCTCGCGGGCCGGCTGGGGATCCCGGTCCTGACGCTGATCGACACCCCGGGCGCCGCGAACGACGCCGAGGCGGAGCGGGCGGGCGCGGGCCCGGCGATCGCGGAGCTCTTCGGCGCGGTCGCGGAGGCCCCCGTGCCGGTGACCGCGCTGCTCGTGGGCGAGGGCGGCTCGGGCGGCGCGCTGGCGCTCGCGGCACCCGGCGCCACCTGGGCGACGCCGGACTCGTACTTCTCCGTCATCGCCCCCGAGCTCGCCACGGCCATCCTGAAGCGCGCCCCGGAGGACGCCGACGCCACCGCCGACGACCTGCGCCTGCGCCCGGACGACCTGGTCGCCCTGGGGGTGGTACGGGGTGTGGTCGGTGCCCGGCCGGTGCCGGAGGGGGGCCGCGCCGACGGCTGAGGCGGCCGGGCCGCCCGACGGCGCGCCGTGCTCCGTGCCGGCCTGTCCCGTCCGTACGGGACGTCCGGGACGCCCGTGGGGTCCCGGATCCGGCGCCCCGCGCCCGGGTCAGCGGTCGGGCGGCCCGTCGGCGGACCGGCGCCGGGTCCAGCGGACCACCGCGCGCAGGAGCAGGATCAGCGTCGCCACCCAGGCGGCGGCGAAGGCCCAGATCAGGGCCGGGGCCGAGGTCGCCGCGGCGAGGACGAGCAGGGTGAGCGTCACGATCGCGAGGAGCGCGGCTCCCGCCCCCCGGCGCCCCTTGATCCGGGGCGACCGGGGGGCCGGCGGGCGTCCGGCCATGCGCCGGGCGAGCCGGGCGTCGGCGTTCAGGTCCGCCTCGATCTCGGCCAGTACGCGCTGCTCGTGCGGGGAGAGCCGGGCCTCGTCCATCGTGGGCACCTCCTCCGGTCCGGGATCCCGCGCGGGCGGCGGGGTCGTTCCTCCGGGCGGCTACCCGCCGGGGGCCGCTTCAGACAGGAGCCGGGGGGGCCGCGGACACCCGGGGGACGCGGACCTCGCACCAGACGGTCCACCCGTGGTCGCGAGCCACCCAGCCCCAGGCCGCGGCGAGCCGCCCGACCAGGTGGAGGGTGGTGCGGCCGGGGGCTCCCGGCCGGTGCCGGCCCTCCGGGCGGGGTGCCGGCGGCGCGGTGTCGCTCACCTGGAGCAGGACACCGTCGGCGGAACGGTCGAGGCGGAACTCGTACGGGACCCCGCCGCGCCGCACCGCGTCGACGACGAGCTCGGTGACGAGCAGCTGCACATCGGCGACGGCCGTCCTGGCCGACGGGGACAGCGGCCCGTGCCAGTCGGCCACGGCCTGTGCCGAGAGCCGCCGGAGGAAACCGGCGGTGCCCGGCCCGCCGCCGAGCGCGTACCGCCTGGAGCCGGTCCCACGGTTGCTTCCCTGTGTCTCCATGGCCTGCACCTGACCTCTCCAAATCCTCCCAAACGTTTAAAAATAGGTTCATATGGGTCAAGAGATCCTTAGTGGGCATCTTCTCCGCTAGGAGGAACCTCATGGCCACGGGCCGAGTCGTAGAAGCATCCCCGCCTCCGTCATCCACCCACGAAGAGGCGACCACGTCCGCCGCCACGCGGCGACGGGCACTCGGGGGGCTGCCGGAGCCGGAGAATCCGCTCGCGTCCTCCACGGACGACGCGCGGACCCTCTCCGCGGCGATGTTCGTGCGGCTCCGGGAGCTCGACGAGGGCAGCCCCGAGCACGCGTACGTGCGCAACACCCTGATCGAGCTGAACCTGAGCCTGGTGAAGTTCGGGGCCCGGCGGTTCCGGGGCCGCCCGGAACCGGCGGAGGACATCGTGCAGGTGGGCACCATCGGGCTGATCAAGGCGATCGACCGGTTCGACCCGAGCCGCGGAGTCGAGTTCTCCGCCTTCGCGCTGCCGACGATCGTCGGCGAGATGAAACGTTTCTTCCGGGACACCGGGTGGGCGGTGCGGGTGCCGCGCCGGCTCCAGGAGCTGCGGATCGACCTGGCCAAGGCCTCCGACGACCTGGAGCAGCGCGACGGGCATCGGCCCGACCGCGCCGAACTGGCCGCGCGGCTGCACCTCACCCCGGAGGAGGTGGCGGAGGGCGAGCTCGCCTCCAACGGCTACAGCGCCCACTCGCTCGACGCCCCCGTCGGCGACGACGACTCCCACGCACCGCAGGGCACGGCCGGACGGCGCACCGCCGTCGAGGAGCCCGCCTACGAGCTGATCGACGACCTCCACTCGCTGCGGCCGCTCCTCGACCGGCTCTGCCCCCGGGACCGGCTGATCCTCTCCCTGCGCTTCGGCGAAGAGCTGACGCAGGCCGAGATAGGCAAGCGGATCGGGCTCTCCCAGATGCACGTGTCCCGGCTGCTCGCCCGCATCCTCGGCGAGCTCAGGGACGGTCTGCTGGACGACGACGCCACGGCGGACGCGACGGACGACTGACCTCCAGCCACACCACCTTGCCCACCGCCCCGGGCCCCCGGTCCGAGGAGCCCCAGTCGGTCGCCAGCCGGTCCAGGACCATCAGCCCGTGCCCGCCGGGCAGGGACGGCGAGCGCGGGGCGAGCCGGCGCGGACGCTCGGGGCTGCGGTCGGCGACCTCGACCCGGAGCAGTCCGTCCGCGTGCCGGAGCACGAACTCCTCCGGGCCGCCGCCGTGCAGACAGGCGTTGGTCACGACCTCGGAGACCAGGAGCAGGACGTCGTCGGCCCGCTCCCGGCCCTGGGCGCTCTCGGCGGGGATCCAGCCCCAGTCGGCGAGCGCCCGCGCGGTGAAGGCGCGGCAGCGGGAGACCGCGCCGGCGCTGCCGTGCAGCACCAGGCGGCGCGTCTGCGCCACGGGTGGTCCGTCACCCCGGATCTCGTCGCTCTCCTCCATCACGGGCCGCCCGTCAGACCGGGTCCCCGGGGCGGCCGCCGCCCGCTCCGGGGGCCGGGGCGTCACCGGAGCCTTCCCCGGTGCCCCCGCCTGCGGACGGGCCGGGAGGCGGCGGGTCCGCGGCGGGGCCGGCGGGCCGGGCCGTCGCGGAGGGGTCGGCCCAGGGGTCGTCGGCCAAGGCCTCGCGGACGTCCCCGTACACCTGGAAGACGTGCAGGGCGCCGGTGATCTCGAACATCCGGTCCACCGGGGGCCGCAGCCCGGCCAGATCGAGCCGGGCGCCCGCCTCCAGGGCCCGGGCGCGGGCTTTGAGCAGCAGATTCAGGCCGGTGGAGTCGCAGAAGTCGAGCCCGGCGCAGTCGACGACGATCCGGGCCGCGTCGGCGTGCTTCTCCAGGGCGGTGTCGAGCGGCTCGACCGTGTCGTGGTCGAGCTCGCCGAGCGGTGCCACGACGACGGCCTGCCGGCCCCGGTCGGGCAGCACGTCCACCCTGAACCGGCCCGGCCGGTGCGGCGGACCGCTCCCGAACACTCCCTCCCCGCTGTCCCTGCTGCCGTCCATGCACGCCTCACCTCCACCAGGTGAGTCCATTTTCCGACCATACGCCCGACCCTGCGAGCAGAGGGCCGGGGCGGCGGGTCAGACGGTGGGCGGGGGCGGCGTCCAGCGGTGGTTGCGGGCGACCCCCGTGTCGACGCCGTACTCCTTCCTCAGGTGCTCCGGAACGGCATAGTGCATCACCCGGCCCCGGGTGAGCGTGGACAGCTCGAAGACCGAGGTCAGGTGGCCGATCCGGTCCAGCGCCCAGGCCGCGAACGGTGACGCGTCCTCCACCGACTCCAGCACCCCGAGCAGCGGCGGCAGCGCCTTCACCGCGGTGTCCCAGCGGCTGCGGGGCACGTCGAGCCAGTCGCCGACGGTGTCGCCCACGAGGTGGCGGATCAGGGCGGAGACGACGGGGTCGAAGAAGGTGCCGGGCACGACCTCCTCGTACAGGTCGATCAGCTGCCGGGTCAGCACCACGCCCTCCTCCGAGGGGCCCATGTGCCGGAGGAGGTAGAGGTCGAGGAAGGCGCGCGCCTCGTCGAGGGTCTTCGGCACGGCCGTCTGGTCCACGCCGAGGATCGCGCCGACCACCCGCCAGGCGTAGAGGTACGCCTCCGCGCCCTCGACGGACATGTGGACGCCGAGGCGGTGGAGGCTGTCGAGGACGAGCATCGAGAAGAACATCTGCCCGCCGATCATGTCCTCCTGGCAGATCGGCACCCCGTCGGCGGCCGTGTCCCAGCGGTCCGCGCGGATCAGGTGGTGGCGGATGGAGGCGTGCAGGAGCCGCACCTTCTGCGCGGCGGGCACGAACCGGCCGCCGGCCTCGAAGGCGTCGGGCCGCATGAGGTACGTGGTGAACTGGCCGGTCTCCGCCATGCGCTTGCTCGGGTAGTGCAGGCCGTGGGTGGCGGAGAGCAGCCGGGCGACGCGCGGGACGACGTAGCAGGCGGGCATGGAGGCGAAGGAGAGGGCGGTGTTGATGTGGACGTTGTTGTCGGTGAAGAAGAGCCGGGCCCTCTCCATCTCGTTCCAGTCGACCCAGGCGGGCGGGACGGCCGTCGTCTCCAGGTACTCCCTGGCCACGTCGGGCAGACCGGCGGGGAGCTCCTGGCCGGAGACGGCGACGTACCGCATGAGGGAGTTGAAGAGGCCGACCTCGCCGCGTTCGAAGAGCGTGGCGACGACGGCGTCGGCGAGCTCGTCGCCGCTCTGGCGCAGGGCGTCGAGGGAGGCGTCGGTGTACGGGGGGTGGATGGCGTGGGTGCCGGTCACGGCGGGCGCTCCAGGGGCGGTGGGGAAGGTCAGTGGTGGCGGACGGCCGCGCGGTGGGCGAGGTCCGTGAGGGCACGGCGGGCGGCGGTCGGCAGGTCGAGCTCGTCGAGGGTGCGGACGGCCTCCTCGACCCGGCCGGCGATCATGCGCTCGACCCGTGCGGGCGCGCCGAGACCGGCCATGAGGGCGCGCGCCTCGCGCAGTTCGCCGTCGTCGGGCCGCCCGTCGCCGGCGAGGGCGCGGCGCAGCAGCGCGCGCTGTGCGGGATCCGCGGCGTTCCAGGTCTCGGCGAGGAGGACGGTGGGCCGGCCGGCGCGGAGGTCGTCGAGGGGTGCCTTTCCGGTGCGGGCGGGATCGCCGAAGAGGCCGAGGAGGTCGTCGCGGAGCTGGAACGCCTCGCCGAGCGGCAGCCCGTAGCGGGAGTACCCCTCGCGGAGGGCGGCGGGGGCGCCGGCGAGGAGTCCGCCGAGGAGGAGGGGGTGTTCGACGGTGTACTTGGCGGTCTTGTAGCGGATCACCTTGAGGGAGGTGCCGGTGTCCGGCGGGCCGCCGGTGTGCAGGATCTCCAGGGCCTCGCCGGCGACGAGTTCGCGCGCGAGGGCGGCCCAGAGGGGCCGGCCCCGGGAGAGGTACGCGGCGGGCAGCCCGGACTCCGCGTAGAGGCGGCCGGCGAGGGCCATCAGGTGGTCGCCGAGGAGCAGGGCGAGCGCGCGGGCCGCCGTACGGGGCTTCCGGCCGAGGTGCGGCAGGGCGGCGAAGAGGTGGTGGGCGGTGGGGCGGCCGTGCCGCAGGGGGCTGTCGTCGATGAGGTCGTCGTGGACGACGGCGGCGGCGTGGACGAGCTCCATCGCGGCGGCGGCCCGCATCAGGGCGTCGCTGTCGGGCTGTCCCGCGGCCCGCCAGCCCCAGTAGCAGAACGCGGCGCGGAGCCGCTTGCCGTGGCGGGCGGTGGCGCGCAGCGCCTCGGCGAGCGGGTCGAGCGCGTCGTCGACGGCGAGGAGTTCGGCGGCCTCGTCGTCGAGGAATCCGGCGAGGACCGCGTCCGTGCGCGCCTTGAACTCCTCCGGCACCCACGGCACCCGGACCTCAGGCATCGGGGCCCGCCTCGGCGCCTGACGCCTGGGCGCCGGGGCCCGCCTCGGTGGCGGGGTGCCGGGTGGCGGGGTCGGTACCGGGATCGGTGCCGGGGTGCCGGGTGCCCGGATCGGTGGCGGAGGCTTCCGCGGCGGACCGGCGGGCGGCGGCCTCGCGGGCGAGGAGCTCCATGTGCGGGAGGGACCGGGGGCCGTCGCGGTCGGCGGCGAGGCGGTCGAGCGCCAGCCGGCCCCGGGCGCGGAGGTCGGCGGCGGCGTCCTGGGCGATGTCGGCGGAGTCGGCGCGGCCGAGGAGGGAGCGGAGCGAACCGGCGGCGGTGCCGATCGTCTCCACGACCAGGTCGGCGAGGCCCGCGGCCAGCAACAGGGCCTTCTCGTCGGGGCGTTCGCCCGGGGGCGTGGGGTGGGTCATGCCGGCCGGCTCCTCGGGAAGAGAGGGGGATCGGGGTGGGTACCGGGCCAGCATCGGGCATGGACGGGGGCGTTCCCGACCCGCGCTCACTCGTTCAGGTGATCATGGCCGGGAGTTCCGGTGATCACCGCGGGATGTGCGGTGCGAGGATCGTGAATCCTCTGGAACTCCTCCTCCGTCCGAGGTAGTTGCCTACTCATGCCCACCGAGCCGGCGCGCCTCGCCCTCCACTCCCCCGTCACCCGCCGCGCCGCGGTCGCCGCGGTGACGTCCGCGGCCGCGGCGCTCCTGACGGCGGGCTGCCTGGGCCCGCCGGGGAACATCTGCACGCTGATCGGCGCCGACTCCGGCGTGACGGTGAGCCGGCGCCCGGCGGACTTCCCCGCGGGCTCGCGCTACAGGATCTGCGCCGACGGCACGTGCCGGGAGCCCTCGGCCCCCGCGGCGGGCGACGACACCGCCTTCCTCCAGGTACGGCTGCCGGAGGAGGACGGGCCGCGGGAGGTGACGGTGCGCTTCGCGGTCATCGCGCCGCCCGACGAGCCGGCCGGCGAGGAGTCGGCGGGCGGCGAGCCCGCCGGGGGCGGCCGGGTCGTCCACGCGTTCTCGACGCGGGTCGCACTGCGCGCGGCGACCCCGAACGGCGAGAAGTGCGGACCCACCGTCTGGCAGGCGGGGGTCCGCGTCGATCCTCGCAAGGGCCTGGTCGGCCCCGGCTGACCGAGGGGGCGGGGCGCTAGGGGACCCAGTGGTTGCCGGAGACCGTGATCATCACCTGGAGCTGGATGCTCGCGGAGAAGTAGCTGCCGGTGTCGACGGGGGTGGCGACCATCTTGTTCCAGAGGGCGTCGAGCCAGGCCTGGCT
>NZ_BMTV01000038.1:33236-41528 GCF_014649855.1 Streptomyces roseolus
GCCGGAGTCGGTCATGGCGGCGACGGCGAACGGGGCGAAGAAGGCGGCCTCGCTGCCCGCGGAGATCTGGGTGCCGTTGAGCTTGTAGCCCATGGCGATCTTGTTGGGGTCGCCGCCGGTCTTGTTCTTGATCCAGCCGTTCAGCTTCCGCGCGGCGGCCAGGGACTTGGCGTCGCCGCTGGTGACGGCGTCGTCGGCGATCCGCCACGGGGTGCGGCAGGCGTTCCACCAGTACTGGCCGTCGTTCGGGTCCTCCAGGACCTGGCCGGGGGCCGGCTTGGGGCTGGTGTTCGTGTCGACGACGAAGTCGGGGAGCAGGCCGGTGGTCGGCGCGTAGCCGGACTGGAGGTTGGCGATCTGGGTCTGGTGGGCGGTGCGGACCGCGTCCCAGGTGGTGTCACCGGTGGCCGCGCGGAAGGCGCGGAAGTGGTCGACCATCCAGTCGGAGGTGCGGGAGATGTAGTAGTACTGATCGCCGGAGCTGGACCAGTCGCCGAGCTTGAGGAGCTTGGTGGTGGGGTTCAGCTCGTCCTTCTTGATGGCGGCGATGTGCTTGAGGGCGAGCGCCTTGTAGTCGTACGTGCCGCCGCTGCCCCACTGCTTGTCGGCGAGGAGCAGGCCGTAGGCGACGTCCATGTCGCCGTCGGTGGCGCCGTCGCCGCCGTTGACGCTGCGGCAGTTGACGTCCTGTTCGGCGGCGAGGAGGTCGGGGTTGATGGACGAGGGGTGGTCCAGCTTCCACTTGACGAGGCCGTCGAAGATCTTCTTGGCGTCGGGGTCGGCGCCGGCCATGGTGGCGGCGATGACCATCCCGTAGCCCTGGGCCTCGGCGACGTAGGGGTGGTCGGCGTCGGGCGAGATGACCTGGTACCAGCCGTTGCCGCAGTTCTGCCGGACGAAGGCGGCCTTCCAGCGGTTGTAGTAGTCGACGACCTTCTGGTCGATGCCGGACTGGGTGCCGGAGGGCTTGAGCATGCCGGCGGCGTAGGGCTTGAGGTGACTGCCGAAGGGCACGCCGGGGCCGGTGCCGCCCCCGCCGCCGGCCGGGGAGCCGTAGACCTCGAACTCGTGGAGGGAGTAGCCGTACGGGGTGCCCCGGCCGGTGCCGTACATGCGGACGTACCGGCCGCTGCCGGAGACGGTGACGTCGTCGACGGCGCCGTCGCCGCTCGTGGTCGCGTAGACGTCGGTCCAGGTGGAGCCGTCGGCCGAGGTCTGGAGGCGGTAGGTCGTCGCGTGGGCGGCCTCCCAGTCGAGCTTGATCCGGGAGAGCGTGTGGTTCGCCCCGAGGTCGATCCGGATCCACTGCGGATCGACGCCCTCCAGGCTGGCCCAGCGGGTGGCGCGGTTGCCGTCCACGGCGAGCCCGGGGGAGAAGCCCGAGCCCTCCACGGACGAGGACGTCGCCGGCTTGCCCGCGGAGACGAGGGCGTCGGCGGCCTCGGCCTCGCTCTCGGGCAGGACGGCGAGGGGCAGGGCCAGCAGAGCGGCGAGTCCGAGCGGGATGGCGCTTCGTCGGCGCATGACAACTCCCTTTCTCTCCAGGGCGATCGCTCGTTAGGAAAGATTCCTAACTATCGGCGCGCCGAGCGTAGAGAGAGGCGGGGAGCCCGCGCAAGACCCCGTGCCCCGCCAGACCGGCCGGATGGCCGGGAATCACCCCGGCAGCGTGAGGGCGCGCGCGAGGGCGGTGGCGAAGCCGTCGGGGTTGTCGAGCATCAGGTTGTGCCCGGCGGCGGGCACTTCCAGGACGGGCACGCCCATCTCCGCCGCCTGTTCGGCGGCCCGGTCCGGCAGGCTCCGCTCCCCCACCAGGAACGCCCGGGGCAGCGTCAGCGCCCGCAGCACCTCGCCGGCCTCCGGGTCGCCGCCCTCGACGAGCGCGACCGCGCACCGGTGCACGGCCCGCGCGTCGGCGAGCCGCAACCGCGCCGCGTAGTCGGCCCGTTCGGAGAGGACCAGCAGCTTCGCGTACCCGCTCCGGACGAAGGCCTCCTCCGGCTGCCGCGCCATCGGCCCGCTGAACGCGCCCCCGCCCCCGTACAGATTGGGCTCCGCCACCACCAGCCGGGCGATCCGCCCGGGCCGGGCCGCCGCCAGGTGGATCGCGACGGCGCCGCCCATCGAGTGCCCGACCAGTTCGACGCCGCTCAGGTCGAGGTGGTCGAGCAACTCGGCCACGGCCGCCGCCTGCCCCTCGGGCCGGTAGTCGAAGTCCCCGGGCCGGTCGCTCAGTCCGTGCCCCAGCAGATCGACGAGGAGCGCCCGCCCGCCCCCCAGGGCGGGGTGCGTCGCGATGTGCGCGAAGTCGGAGGCGGCGGTGCACCCGAGCCCGTGGAGGAAGACCCGCACGGGCCCGTCCCCGGGGAGGTCGAGCCAGCGCAGGTGGGCCTGGTGTTCCGTCAGGAAGAGTTCTTTCATGGGGGAAGCCTACGAAGGGGCGCGGAGGCCGCGGGGCGGGGGCGGCGGGCAGGGCCGGGGGGCTTCGCCGAACCGTCGACGGCGCGGGGCCGGACCGGTCGGACGGCTCCTCGGTCGCCGGAGGGCGTCGACGAGCACGTCGTACCGGCTGCTCGGACGCGCTCACCCCGGCCGGGACGGGACGGGGCTGGGGGCAGGGCCGGGCCAGGGCCGGGGGCAGGGCCCGCCCGGCCGCTCCGCTGCCGCGACCGCTGCCCGCCGTCGGCGGCGCGGCGCCCCGCGCACGGAGCGTCCGCTCCCCCGCCCCGCGGGGCCCCCGCCTACGTGTACTGGGCGAGCTGGATCAGGTTGCCGCAGGTGTCGTCGAGGACGGCGGTGGTGACCGGGCCCATGTCCACGGGGGGTTGGGTGAAGCGGACGCCCAGCGCGGTGAGGCGGGTGTGTTCGGCGTGGACGTCGTCGACGGCGAAGGAGGTGGCGGGGATGCCGTCGGCGACGAGGGCCGCCTTGTAGGGCGGGACGGCGGGGTGGCCGGAGGGCTCCAGGAGGAGTTCGGTGCCTCCGGGGTCCTCGGGGGAGACGACGGTGATCCAGCGGTCCTCGCCGAGCGGCACGTCGTGTTTGGGGGCGAAGCCGAGCACGTCGGTGTAGAAGCGGAGCGCCTTCTCCTGGTCGTCGACGAAGACGCTGGTGATGTTGATCCTCATGGGGTGTCCTCGGGCGGTGCGGGGGTGAGCCATCGCGTGACGATGTGCTCGAGCGGGCGGGGGTCGAGGTCGTGGAACTTGTAGCGGCCCTCACGGCGGGGCGTGACCAGACCGGCGGTCTCGAGCACCGCGAGGTGCTGGCTGACCGCCTGCCGGGAGAGGGCGAGGCCGTGTCGCGTCGCCAGCCGGGCGCATATCTCGAAGAGCGACTGCCCGTTGCGTTCGGTCAGCTCGTCGAGGATCACCCGGCGCGTCGGGTCGGCCAGCGCCTTGAACAGATCCTCCTCCATGCCGCCACGATAGGCAAGTCCACGCTTGCCTATCAAGTCGACGGGTCGACGGCCGTGCCGGGCGTCCCCGGAGGCTCTCCGACGCGCTCCGTCCGGGACGCGGAGCCCGCCTAAGGTGGTCGCGTACCCGGCCCACCCTGACGAGGGAGAAACCTTTGAGCACGGCCAAGCGGACCGGCGCCGCGACCCGATCCTCCTCACGCGTCGCCGGCGGCCACGCCGCCGACGGCCCTGTCACCGACGGCCACGTCGCCGACAGCCACGAGCTGATCCGTGTGCTCGGCGCGCGCGAGAACAACCTCAAGGACGTCAGCGTCGAGATCCCCAAGCGACGGCTGACGGTCTTCACCGGAGTCTCCGGCTCCGGCAAGAGCTCACTGGTCTTCGACACGATCGCCGCCGAGTCCCAGCGGCTGATCAACGAGACGTACAGCGCCTTCGTCCAGGGGTTCATGCCGACGCTGGCGCGCCCGGACGTCGACGTGCTCGACGGCCTGACCACGGCGATCATCGTCGACCAGCAGCGGATGGGCTCCGACCCGCGCTCCACCGTCGGCACCGCCACCGACGCCAACGCCATGCTGCGCATCCTCTTCAGCCGGCTGGGCACCCCGCACATCGGCTCCTCGCGGGCCTTCTCCTTCAACGTCCCCTCGGTGAGCGGCGCGGGCGCGGTCACCGTGGAGCGCGGCGGCCGGACGGTGAAGGAGAAGGCGAGCTTCCGGATCACCGGCGGCATGTGCCCGCGGTGCGAGGGCCGCGGGCGGGTCTCGGACATCGACCTGGCGGAGCTGTACGACGACACCAAGTCGCTCGACGAGGGCGCGCTCACCATCCCCGGGTACACGGCGGACAGCTGGTACGGCCGCACGTACCGCCTCTCCGGTCTCCTCGATCCGGCGAAGCCGATCCGGAAGTACACCGAGCGGGAGCTGGACACCCTCCTCCACAAGGAGGCGACCCGGGTCAAGGTCGAAGGCGTCAACGTCACGTACGAGGGCCTGATCCCCAAGCTGAAGAAGTCCTTCCTCGCCAAGGACGTCGAGTCGCTCCAGCCGCACATCCGGGCCTTCGTGGAGCGGGCCACCACGACCCGGGTGTGTCCGGAGTGCGACGGCACCCGGCTCAACGAGGGCGCCCGTTCCTCGAAGATC
Organism: Streptomyces roseolus; assembly: GCF_014649855.1. Lineage (GTDB taxonomy): Bacteria > Actinomycetota > Actinomycetes > Streptomycetales > Streptomycetaceae > Streptomyces > Streptomyces roseolus. Next base: position 37,809 of record NZ_BMTV01000038.1, read on the forward strand.
AAGGGGATCAACATCGCGGACGCCTGCGCGATGCAGATCAGCGATCTCGCCGCGTGGGTGCGCGAGTTGGACGACGCCTCGGTGGCGCCGCTGCTCGAGTCGCTGCGACGGACCCTGGACTCGTTCGTGGAGATCGGGCTCGGCTACCTGGCGCTCGACCGGCCCGCCGGCACCCTGTCGGGCGGCGAGGCGCAGCGGGTGAAGATGATCCGGCACCTGGGCTCCTCGCTCACCGACGTCACCTACGTCTTCGACGAGCCGACGGCCGGTCTGCACCCGCACGACATCCAGCGGATGAACGAACTCCTGCTGCGGCTGCGGGACAAGGGCAACACGGTCCTGGTCGTGGAGCACAAGCCGGAGACGATCGCGATCGCCGACCACGTCGTGGACCTGGGCCCCGGCGCGGGCACCGGCGGCGGCACGATCTCCTACCAGGGGACGCTCGAAGGGCTGCGCGGCAGCGGTACGGTGACGGGTCGTCACCTCGACGACCGGGCCTCGGTGAAGGACACCGTGCGCGAGCCGACCGGCGTCCTGGCGATCCGCGGCGCGACCGCGAACAACCTGCGGAAGGTGGACGTCGACCTGCCGCTCGGGGTGCTCGCCGTGGTCACCGGCGTCGCCGGCTCCGGCAAGAGCTCGCTGGTGCACGGCTCGATCCCGGCGGACGCCGGGGTGATCACGGTCGACCAGACGCCGATCCGCGGCTCCCGGCGCAGCAACCCCGCGACGTACACGGGCCTGCTCGACCCGATCCGCAAGGCCTTCGCCAAGGCCAACGGCGTCAAGCCGGCGCTGTTCAGCGCCAATTCGGAGGGTGCCTGCCCGACGTGCAACGGCGCCGGAGTCACGTACACCGACCTGGCGATGATGGCGGGCGTGGCGACCACCTGCGAGGAGTGCGAGGGCCGCCGGTTCATGGCCTCGGTCCTGGAGTACGAGCTCGGCGGGCGGGACATCAGCGAGGTGCTCGCGATGTCGGTGACGGAGGCGGAGGCGTACTTCGGCGCGGGCGAGGCCCGCACGCCGGCGGCGCACCGGATCCTGGAACGCCTCGTGGACGTCGGCCTGGGCTACCTCACGCTGGGCCAGCCGCTGACGACGCTCTCGGGCGGCGAGCGGCAGCGTCTGAAGCTGGCGACGCACATGGGCGAGAAGGGCGGGGTGTACGTGCTCGACGAGCCGACCACCGGCCTCCACCTGGCCGACGTGGAGCAGCTGCTCGGGCTGCTCGACCGGCTGGTCGACTCCGGGAAGTCGGTGATCGTGGTCGAGCACCACCAGGCCGTGATGGCGCACGCCGACTGGATCGTGGACCTGGGCCCGGGCGCGGGCCACGACGGCGGCCGGATCGTCTTCGAGGGCACCCCCGCCGATCTGGTCGCCGCCCGCTCGACGCTGACGGGCGAGCATCTGGCCCAGTACGTCGGGGCCTGACCGCCCCCGGGCCCGACCGTTCCTCGGCCTCGGTCCGGGAGCTCATGGTCCGCCGGCCGGTGCCGGTCCTCCGAGGAGCGCCGAGGGCTGTAGGAGGACCGGCCCGGCGGCGACCGCCTCCGTCGCCGTCTCCGTCTCCGTCGCCGTCGCCACCGCGACGACGGCGGCGCGGCGGTGATCCGTCCACTCCTTGAGGCGTACGTCCTCCGGGGGCGGTCGGCCCGCCTTGAAGCGGGCCTCCGCGCGGACCCAGGCGCGCAGGAGCGCGGGGCCCGGGTCGGGGGCGGCCAGGGCCTCGTGGAGGTCGGGTCCGGGAAGGACGCGGCGGAGGACCGGGAGGGGGCCGGGGCGCCGGGCGGCCGGTTCGACGTCGACGCCGACCGGGCCGGGGGCCGCGGCCGCCGCGACCAGACCGTCGGCGTGGCTGACGCTCACGCCGAGGCCGGGGTGTGCGGGGAGGTGCGGGCGGCCATGGCCGGACCGGCCGCAGTCGGGGCAGCGCTGGGCGAGGCCGGTCGCGGCGGGCGGGCGCCCGGTGGCGCGGGCGGCGCAGAGGCGGAGCAGGAGCCGGGCGGCCAGGACGTCGTCCGCGCGGGCGGGGACGCGGATCGCGGCGAGCCGGCGCAGCTCCCAGGGGGCGAGGAGGTGCGGCCCGAGGCCGGGGGCGTCGAGGACCTCCCGGGTGGTCGCCACGACCACGAAGGCGCCGGGGGTCACGCGGTGGGGGCGAGGAAGCGTTCCTGGACGCGGGCGAGAGTGCGGAAGTCGTCGATGGTGACCTCCTGGAGGTCGATGGACGTGCCGGAGATGTCCTCCAGGAGGTCGATGAACTCCAGGAAGTCCATGGAGTCGATGAGCCGGGCCTCGATGAGGTCCTCGTGGGCGTCGACGGGGCCTTCGAGGCCGGGGTTCTTGTCCTGGATCCAGGCGGTGACGCGTTCCATGGTGCGGTCCTCCCTGCGGGTGGGGGTGTGATGACGGTTCGTCAGGCGGTGGCGGCGCGGACGCGGGCGAGGGCCTCTTCGGGGCCGCCGTGGGCCAGGAGCATGGCGTGCGTCCAGCGTTCGAGGCCGAAGGCGACGCAGGAGCTGTGGGCGGGGCCGTGGGCGCCGGCGCGGATGTCGAGGCGCTCGCCGAAGAAGTTGCGGTGGCGGTTGACGGAGGCGACGGCGGTGCCGTCCGGTGCGCTGTACTCGTGCTTGACGGGGTCGAGCGCCATCAGGCGGGCCCGGGAGCCGCCCTTGTCGTAGAAGGGGTCGTCGGCGGCGGCGCGGGTGAGGTCGAGGCCGAGGAGTGCGGCGGTCCGCTGGATGAACTCGGCTCCCCTCTCCAGGTGCTGGACGGCTCCTTCCTTGGTGCCGAGGTAGACGACCTCGCGCATGTGGAAGCCCCAGAGGCGGCGCAGGCCGTCGTAGTGGGTCTCGTTACGGAAGCAGCGTCCGGCGGCGGAGAGCCGGAGGCCGTCCTCGCCGACGTCGGCGCCCTCCAGGGAGAGCAGCAGTCCGTAGCAGGTGGCGGAGGGCAACAGGTAGCCGGTGGGTTCGAGGGACCGGTCGCCGGGGGCCTGTCCGGCGGCGAGGAGGTCGTGGGCGTCGGGAGCGAACCTCCCTGCGGCGACGCCGAGGTGGGGGAAGTTGCGGAAGTAGTCGAGGCGGGCGAGGCCGTCCGCGGGGAGCAGCGGCGGGCCGGTGACCTCGGGCGCGGAGAGCCGTGCGGCCAGCCCGCCGAGGAGGACGTCGAGGGCGCCCAGCAGGGCGGTGTGCGCCGGGTCCAGCGTGAGCAGGCCCGGGCCGGGGCTCTTGAGGCCGGTGACAGGTGGGGTCGTGGCGCTGGGTGTGCTCATGGAACCGTTCCCTCTCGGCGTGGGCGGTCGGTCAAGGGTGTCGGTCGAGTGCGTCGCGGGTCCGGGGCGTCGCAGATCCGGGGGCGTGGGAGGTCCGGGGCGGGCCGTGCCCGTCCCCCTGTCGGTACCGGTGTCGGCGGGGCGGCGGGCGGGGCCCTGCGCGTGGTCGCCGTCGACCGGGCGCAGCGGTCGTGCCGGGCCCGACCGGTGGGGTCGGCGCCGGCTCTGCGCAAGGGGACAGTAGGACAGTCGACCGAAGGTTGTCTAGACCAAAGATCATCCCCCAACCGGCCCCGGTACGCGTCGTTTTCGGGCGGACGGCCGACACGCGGGGCATACCGACGGGTCACTTGACACCGGCGATGGTCTACACCAATTCTTTCCCTCGTCCCCCGCGGCTCCTCCCCCGTCACCGGGTCCGCGCCCGTCCGCCCCCC
>NZ_BMTV01000038.1:41550-64487 GCF_014649855.1 Streptomyces roseolus
GTCCGCCCCCCGTCCGCACCCCGCCACGTCCGCGCCCCGCCACGCCGTCCGCCGTGCCCCCACACCCCCCAGCCCGCACGCCGTCCGACTCCCGCCTGGAGGGACCTGTGACAACGACGCCCGCACCCGCATCCGACGCCGCTCCGGCGCCCGCCCCCGCACCCGCCCCCGCCCCGCGCCGCGCCCGCACCCCGTATCTGCACCGCGCGGCCACCGAGCGCCCCTACTTCAGCGACGACGGCGAGTCCTACCTCGCCGCGACGACCCTGCGGGAGCTGAAGAAGACCCGACCGCTGCGGGTGCTCTCGGAGGCGGACTTCGCGCACTGGCAGACGTACGGGTACGTCATCGTGCGCGAGGCGATCCCCGCCGAGGCGGCCCGCGGGCTCCTCGACTTCGCCTGGGACTTCCAGGGGCTCGACCCCGACCGGCCGGAAAGCTGGTACGAGGACCGGCCGTTCCGCTCCGAGCTGGACCGGCAGCTGCACGTCTACGGCTTCGTCGAGGCCTACCACCACCAGTTGCTCTGGGACAGCCGCCAGTCCCAGCGGGTCTACGACGCCTTCGTCGACGTCTGGGACTGCGAGGAGCTCTGGGTCACCCTCGACCGGCTCAACCTCAACCCGCCCAACGTCCGCAACCGCGACCGCGCCCTCATCGAACCCACCGACCGGGGCTTCGACATCGAGCTGCACTGGGACATCGACACCACCCTCGGCGTGCCGCCCCAGCGGGTCCAGGGCATCATCGCGCTCAACGACACCACCGCCGAGACCGGCGGCTTCCAGTGCGACCCCGAACTCTTCCGCCGCTTCGAGGAGTGGAAACCCGCCCAGCCCGAGGGGCGCGACCCCCTCCGCCCCGACGTGGACCGCGCCGAGTACCCCGTGATCCGCCCCGACCTGCACCCCGGCGACCTGCTGATCTGGAACGGCCTGCTCGCCCACGGGGTCGCCCGCAACACCTCCGCGGACGGGGTCCGCGCCGTCCAGTACCTGTCGATGATGCCCGCCCTGGAGGAGCACGCGAAGCTGCGCCGCTCCCGCGTCGAGTCCTGGCGCCACCTGCGCACCCCGCGCTGGAACCGCACCCTCGTCGGCGACCCCGTCCTGCACGAGTCCAAGCGCTACCCGACCGCCGAACTCACCCCTCTCGGAGCCCGGTTGCTCGGGCTCGCCTCCTGGCACGAGGAGGCCGGAGGCGGCGAGGGCTCCGGCACGGGGCCCGACCACGCCGCCGCACCCTCCGCTCCGAACGCTCCGAACGAGTCGCCCGCACCGCCCGCACCCACCGGGGAGCCCTCGTGCGCCGCGTCTGCCTGACCCTTCCCACCAACCGCGCGTGTACGGCGACGATCACGGCGGTCGCGCGGGAAGCGGCTTACGGGGCGCGGGAGTTCGCCGTCGAGGTGCATCTGCTGGTCCTCGACTCGTCGGCACCCGCCGACCTCGCCGCGCACCGGGCCGCGGTCGCCGCCCTGCCTCCGGCGCCCGGCGTCGTCGTCCACCACCTCGACGAGGACCGGCAGCGCGCCTTCCTGCGGGAGGTCATCGCGGCGGCGGGGCTCGCCGGAGCGGACCGGCTGCTCGACCTGATGCTCCCGGCCGGGGTGTCGTACGGCGCCTGCACCAACCGTGCCTTCCTCCTGGCCGAGGCGCTGGGCTGCGTCTCCGTGCACCGCCGCGACTCCGACAGCCGCTACCAGCTCCGCGACGGCGAAACGGTCTTCCCGATCCACCACGAGCTCGCCGCCCTCGGGCGGCGAGCGGCGGACGTGGCCGGCTCGGTCACCCGCAGCCGGCTCGACCCGCGCCTCGCCGAGCGGACCGTCGCCCTCGCCGGGGCTTCCTTCATCGGCGAGCCCTCCGTGGACCTCGCGGAGCTCCGCGCCCTCGACCCCGAGGCGTACCGCGAGGTCGTCGGGCTGTCCGTGTCCTCCTCGCATCCGGAGCCCTGGCGCCGGCACCTCGTCGACGAGGCCTTCCGGGGCGCCGGCACCACCCCCTTCACCACCGACCTGACCACGCTGACCCTGGTCGGCCCCACCCGGGTCGACATGTGCAACGTGGCCCTCGGCCGGGAGGTGTACGCCCGCGTCCCGCTGCCCCCCGCCGTCGACACCATCGGGACCGACTACTTCCTCCTGCACCTGGTCCACGCCGCCGGGCTGCCCGGCGTGCTGCACAACCGGCACATCGTCAACTACCACCCGGGCGAGCGCCGTTCGGACGAAGGCTTCCTCGCGTACCAGCTCCGCTTCGCCAAGTACCTGCTCGCCGCCGCCCACCTCGAAGCGGTCTACGCGGGCCTGACGGCCGCCGGGGACGCGCTCCTCGACGAGCGGGGGCGGGTGCGGCCCGCCGTGGTCGCCGCCCTCGCCCGGGAGAGCGCCCTGATCGGCCCGGCCGGCAACGCGGCCCGGCTCGACGTCCTGGACCGGCGCTACCGCTCCCTCGGCGGCCGGTACGCGACCGCCGCCGGCCGCTTCGCCGAGCGACGGGCACGGCTCCTCGCCGAAGCCCGCTCCGACATGGCGGACTTCGCCCTGCTCGTCGACGCCTGGGCCGCCCTGACCGCGCACGCGAAAGGCACCTCCGTGGACCACCTCCCGACCCCCGGGCCCCCGCCCGCCCCGAGCACCCCTGCCGCCCCGGCCGTGACCTCATGACGGCCGCCCGCACCCCCGCCTTCGCCCCCGCCTCCACCGACGCGGACAGCATCACCGCCGCCGACGGCGTCACCGCGGCCCGCACCGTCACCGTGCCCTACGCGGGCGGCGGTGCGCGCCGGGGCCCGGTCACCATGGGCCAGGCCAACATGATCCGCTGCGTCCTGCGGGACGAACCCGCGTCCATCAACATCCACGACGTGTGGCCGGTTCCCGACGGCACCGGGATGGACCGCGTCCTCGGCGCCCTCGCGGAACTCACCGTCCGCCACGAGGCCCTGCGCACCACGTTCCCGGACGCGGCGGGCAGCGGTTCCGTACCCATCGAGCAAGTCGTCGCCTCCGAGGGAGAGTTCACGGTCACCGTCCTCGACCACGACGAGCTCCCCGAGGACACCGACGGCTACGCCGAGGCGGTGGCCCGCGCGGCCCGCGACACGCGTTTCCGCCTCGATCTGGACTTCCCGCTGCGGCTGCGGATCATCGCCCGCGCCGGACGGCCCGTGCGCGTCGCCCTCGCCGCCAGCCACGCCGCCACCGACGGCAGCGCCCTCGGCGTCCTCCGCGACGACTGGCTCGCGCTTCTGGCGGGCGCGCCGCTGCCGCCGGTCACCGCGCTCACCCCGCTCGACCTCGCCGCCGAGGAACACAGCCCGGCCGGCCGGCGCAAGTCGGCCGCCTGCCTGGCCCATTGGGAGCGGATCCTGCGCACCGGTCCCCAGGCGATGTTCGCCGAGGACGGCGCCACCGGCACGGAGACCGACACCCCGGGGCTCACCCTGCGCTCGGCGCGTGGGGCCCGGGCCCTGGCCGCCGCCGCCCGGCGCACCGGCGCGCTGCCGGGCACGGTGCTGCTCACCGCCTGGTGCCTGCTCACCGCCCACCGGGCCGGCCAGTCCGTGTGCGTGGCGGCCGTGCCCACCGCGAACCGTTTCCAGCCGAAGCTCGCCCGCTCGGTGAGCCCCCTCTCCCAGGACGCCCTGCTCGCCCTCGACGTGCGGGAGCCGTCCTTCGACGCGCTGCTCGCCAGGGCGTGGGGAGCGGCGATGAACGCCTACCGCCACAGCCGCTTCGACGCGCTCGACCTGTGGGAGCTGATCGGCCGGGTCACCACCGAGCGGGGCAGCCGGTTCACGCGCGACGCCGTCTTCAACGACATCAGCGGCCTGCCCAGCACGCTCGCCGGCGCGGCGGCGCCCGACGGGGACGCCCCCGAGCTCGCGCTCTCCTGGGGCGGCCGTCAGCCGCTGCCGACCCGGCTGCTGACCTTCGTGTACGAGACGGAGCCGGTCCTGCGCCTGGCCACCTGGGCCGACCCGGCGCTCTTCCCCCGGGCGGCGGCCGAGGAGCTGGCCACCGGTCTGGTGCGGCTCCTGGAGGCCGTCGCGGAGGCCGACGTACCGCTGGACGCGCCGGGGCCGCTCACCGAGGTGACGGGGGTCCGTCCGGTGGCGCGCGGGCCGGAGTGGACGCGGGTGGACGGCTGCTGGGTCTCCCCCGCCGCCGTCGCCGCCGCCCTGACCGAGGCGCTGCGGGGGCGGCTGGTCGAGGTCGTGGTGGAGGAGGGGGCCGGCACCGCCGGCGGCGGTCCCCGCCTCACCGCGTACGTCGGAGCGGACGAGCGGGCCCGGCCGGAGGACGAGTGGACGCCGGAGCGAGCGCACTCCGCCCTGATGTGCGTCCTGCCGGGGCGGCCCGGGGTCCTCGCCCCGCACCGGTACGTGTTCGTCGAGGGCCCGCCGCGGCAGGCCGCCGCGGCACGGCGGATTCTCAGGGAAGGGACCGGCCGGGAGCCGGGAGATGCCACATGACCACGGACGACACCGTCGCCGCGCGGGGAACGGCGGCGCCGCCGGCCAGCCCCTGGCGGTCGCCCCGCTTCCGGCTGTTCTTCACCGCGCGCAGCGCCTCTCTGCTCGCCGACGGCATGCTGATGGTCTCCGTGACCACCTCGGTCCTCGGCGCCGGCTTCGGGGCGACCGGCGTGGGGTACGCGCTCGCCGCGTGGATGGCGCCGATCGTGGTGCTGATCCTCTTCGGCGGTGTGCTCGCCGACCGGTTCACCCCGCAGGTGATGATGGTGGGCGCGGACGCGGTCCGGGTGGTGACGATGCTCGTCATGGCCGCGCTCTTCGCCGGGGGCGGGGTGCGGCTCTGGCAGATCATGGCCCTGATGGGGGTGAGCGGCGCGGCGACCGCGATGTTCCAGCCGGGGCTCGCGAGCATCGTGCCCCGGGTCGCCGAGGACATCCAGCGGGCCAACGCGCTGCTGCGCGTCTCCGAGTCGATGGCCACGCTCATCGGCCCCGGCCTCGCCGGTTTCCTGGTGGCGTACGGGGACCTCGCCGGTTCGTTCGTGGTGATCGCGGTGGCGTACGCGGTCAGCGCGGGCGGGCTGCTGCCTCTCCGCCGGCTCTCCGCCGGCGGCGCGGTCGAGGGTGACCCGGACGAGGACGGCACGACCGAAGGCGGCGCGGACAAGGGCGGCGCGGTCGACGAGAGCGACGATCCGATGTGGCGGCGGCTCGCCACCGGCTGGCACGAGTTCCGGTCGCGCACCTGGCTGTGGGGGGTGATCTCGCTGTGGGCGGTGTACGGCCTGTTCGTCTTCGGGCCGTCGCTGCCGCTGGGCGCGGCGCTGCTCACGGAGCAGCACGGCGCCACCGGCTACGGCTGGATCGCCTCCGCCGACGGTCTCGGCACGATCATCGGCGGCCTGCTCGGCATGCGCGTCCGGCCGCGCCGGCCGCTGGTGGCGGGCGTCTGCGCGATGTTCTTCTTCGCGCTCAACCCGCTGGCCCCGGCGCTCGGCTGGAACTTCGCCCTCACGGCGGTGACGGGCGTGGTGGCCGGCTGCGGCTTCGCCTTCTGGGGCGTGATGTGGGCGACCAGTGTGCAGTCCCACATTCCGCTGGCCGTGCTGAGCCGGGTCTCCGCGTACGACATCGCCGGCTCGATCATGGTGATCCCGCTGGGCCGGGCACTGGCCGGTCCCGCGGCGGAGTCCTTCGGCGCGGACCGGGTGCTGCTCTTCTCCTCGGCGGTCTCGTTCGTCCTGCTGGCGGCGATGCTCTGCGTCCCGGCCATCCGGGGCCTCGCCCGGCTCGACCGCCCGACGCGGGACGCGGCCCGGGATCCGGGGCGCCCGTCGGCGCGGGAGCCGGAGCGGGTGGCGGGCAAGGAGTCCTCGGCCGCCGCCGAGGCCTGAGACGGCCGCCTCGCGCCCGCGGGCCCGGCCGGACGGCGGTCCGGCCGGGCCCGGCGGATGTCACTCCCAGTCGTCCCAGGTCGGCTCGGGCTCGTCGTCGCCGAAGAAGAGCGGCTCGTCCTCGGGAGGCGCGGCCACGGCGGCGGGGCGGGCGGCGGCCTGCGCGGGGCGGGCGGACCGGTCGGCGCGTCCGGCCGGCACGGGGGTGCGCGGCGCACCCGCGGCACGGGCCGCCCGCCGGTCCTCCACCGCCTCCACCGCCTCCACCGCCTCGGCCGCCGTGGTGGCCGGGGCCGTCTCCGCCCCGGGCGCCGGGGCGGACCCGCCGCCCGCCGCTGCCGCGCATTCGGCGAGGGCCTCCAGGACGCCCTCCCCGTACTTGGCGAGCTTGGCCTCGCCGACGCCGCCGACCGTGCCGAGCTCGGCGACGCTCCCCGGCAGGGTGGTCGCGATCTCCCGCAGCGTGGCGTCGTGGAAGACGACGTACGCGGGCACGCCCTGCTCGCGCGCGGTGGCCGCGCGCCAGGCCCGGAGGGCCTCGAAGACGGGCACGGCGGCGGCGGGCAGGTCGACGGGGACGCGGGTCTTCCCGGACGTGCCGCCGCTCTCCTTGCGGGGCGCGGGGGCCTTGACGGCCTCCTTGCGCATCGGGACCTGGCGCCGGCCGCCGAGGACGTCACCGCTGGCCTCGGTGAGGACGAGGGTGCCGTAGTCGCCCTCCACGGCGAGCAGGCCCTGGGCGAGGAGCTGGCGGATCACGCTCCGCCACTCGGGCGTGCCGAGGTCGGCGCCGATGCCGAAGACGGTGAGGGTGTCGTGGTCGAACTGGAGGACCTTGGCGGTCTTCTTGCCCTGGAGGATGTCGATGATCTGGCCGGCGCCGAACTTCTGGCGCCGCTCGCGGGCGAGCCGCCACACCGTGGAGAGGAGCTTCTGCGCGGCGACCGTGCCGTCCCAGGACTCGGCGGGGGTCAGGCAGGTGTCGCAGTTGCCGCAGGGCCCGGACTCCTGGCCGAAGTAGGCGAGCAGCCGGACGCGCCGGCACTCGACGGTCTCGCAGAGGGCGAGCATGGCGTCGAGGTGGGCGGCGAGGGCGCGCCGGTGGTTCTCGTCGCCCTCGGAGCCGTCGATCATCTTGCGCTGCTGGACGACGTCCTGGAGGCCGTACGCGAGCCAGGCGGTGGCGGGCTCGCCGTCGCGGCCGGCGCGACCGGTCTCCTGGTAGTAGCCCTCGACGGACTTGGGCAGGTCGAGGTGGGCGACGAAGCGGACGTCGGGCTTGTCGATGCCCATGCCGAAGGCGATGGTCGCGACGACCACGACACCGTCCTCGCGGAGGAAGCGCGCCTGGTGGGCGGCGCGCGTCGCGGCGTCCATGCCCGCGTGGTACGGGATGGCGTCGACGCCGTTCTCGGCGAGGAAGGCGGCGGTCTTCTCCACGGAGGAGCGCGACAGGCAGTAGACGACTCCGGCGTCTCCCGCGTGCTCGGTGCGGATGAGGTCGAGGAGCTGCCGGGTCGGGTTGTTCTTGGCGGCGATCCGGTACTGGATGTTGGGCCGGTCGAAGCTGGCGACGAAGTGCCGGGCCTCGTCCAGGCCGAGCCGGGTGGCGATCTCGCCGTGGGTGGCCTCGGTGGCCGTCGCGGTCAGCGCGATCCTCGGCACCTTGGGCCACCGCTCGTGGAGCATGGAGAGCGCGAGGTAGTCGGGCCGGAAGTCGTGGCCCCACTGGGAGACGCAGTGGGCCTCGTCGATCGCGAAGACGGAGACCGTGCCCCGGTCGAGCAGCCGCTGCGCGCCCTCCGTGCGGAGCCGCTCGGGGGCGAGGTACAGCAGGTCGAGCTCACCGGCGAGGAAGGCCTGCTCGACGGTCTGCCGCTCGTACGGGTCCTGCGTCGAATTGAGGAATCCGGCGCGGACCCCGAGCGCGTTGAGCGCGTCCACCTGGTCCTGCATCAGCGCGATCAGCGGGGAGACCACCACGCCCGTGCCGGGCCGCACCAACGCCGGGATCTGGTAGCACAGCGACTTGCCGCCGCCGGTCGGCATGAGCACGAGGGCGTCGCCGCCCGCCACGACGTGCTCGATGATCTCCTGCTGCTCGCCCCGGAAGGAGCTGTAGCCGAAGACCCGGTGGAGCACGTCGAGGGCGTCGGAGGAACCGTCGGGACTCGGCGGGGAGGAGACGTCGGAAGAAGCGTCGATGAGGGCCACCCGAAAAGCCTAGCCGCCCGCGCCGCTCCCCCGGCCCGCCCACCGCGGCCTGTGGACGACTTCCCGGCCCCCGTCTCCCGGATCACCCTCAGGGGCTCCCTCCGCCGGGCTCCCGCCGGGACAGGGGCGCCCGCCGCCCCGATACTGGGAAGGGCACCCTCCCTCCCCGAGAGAGGAACCGGACCATGTCCCGGAAGACCGCCCAGCAGCCGCACGGACCCGCGACCGTCACGGTCAAAGGGCGGGACATGCGCCTGCGGAACATCGGGTTGCTGCTGGTCGCCGCCCTCGCCGTCTGGTTCATCGCCGCCAACACCGGCTCCGTCACGATCCGGCTGTGGATCCCGACGGTCACGCTCCCGCTCTGGATCGTGCTCACCGTGACGCTGCTCGTCGGCATCCTCCTCGGCCTCGTCATCGCCCGCCGCCGGGCCGCCCGCGACTGAGCCCCGGGGCCGCGACCGCCGCACGCACGGTGCGACGGCCGGGGGCCCGTACGGCCCCTCGCCCGCGGACGCCCGGGAGACCGGACCGAGCGCCTCCACGCGTACGGCCGCCGGCTCGGCGGCGACCCGGTCCAGCGGCTCCGCCCGGGTGCGGGACGTCCGCGTTCGCGACGGAGTGAGGAAACGCCCGCCGCCCCGGCGGATCACCGCGCGAAAGCGTGGTGGAGAGGGATCGCCCTGCTCACCACGGCTTTCCGCCCTTCGGTACGCGGGACGGGCCGCGTGTCGTCCAGGGTCGGGCCGCGGCGCCGCGCACGTCCACGCGGCCCGGCCGCTCCCCCAGGACCTCGACCGTCCCCCGGATGGGGTGTGGGAGCGCCCGCAGAAGAGAGCAGGGTACTTCTGCCCGCGCCGTCGGGGCCCAGGAGCGCCCCGTGCTCGCCGGGGCGCACGGTCAGGGAGACGTGGCGCAGAGGGGGTCGCCGTCGCGGACGAAGTCCACGCCGGTGGCGCGGAGCACGGGCGCCTCGCTCACGTCCGCGCCTTCCCCGCGCGGTTGACCGCGGCCATGACGGCGTGCACCGAGGCGGTGAGGAGGGAGGTGTCCCATCCCGCGCCCCAGACCGTGGTGCCTGCCACGCGGCACTCGGCGTAGGCCACGGCGGGGCTGCCGGGGCCGACGGCGGTGGCGTGTTCGGCGTAGGTGAGGATGTCGACGGCGATCCCGGCGGCGCCGAGGGCGTCGGAGAGCGCCGACAGCGGGCCGTTGCCCGTCCCCCGGTACTCCCGCTCCGTGCCGTCGACGGCCAGTGTGCAGCGGAACTCGTGCGCGGCGGGGCCCGTCTGCCCGGTCTGCCAGGAGGCCAGGGTGACCGGCCCGTCCTGGGCGGGTGCGATGTAGGTGCGGTGGAAGAGCTCCCACAGGTCCTTGTGGGAGAGCTCGAGACCGCCGGCGTCGGTGACCTGCTGCACCGCGTGGGAGAAGTCCGGCCGCATCGTCTTCGGCAGGTCCAGGCCGTGGTGGGCCTGGAGCAGGTGGGCGATGCCGCCCTTGCCGGACTGCGAGTTGATCCGGATCACTTCCTCGTACGTGCGGCCGATGTCGCCCGGGTCGATGGGCAGGTACGGCACGGCCCACGGCGCCTCCTCGGCCGGCACGCCGAGCTCACGGGCCTGCCGGGCGTGGTGGGCCATTCCCTTGGAGATGGCGTCCTGGTGCGTGCCGGAGAAGGCGGTGTGGACGAGTTCGCCGCCGTAGGGGTGCCGGGGGTGGACCGGCAGCCGGGTGCAGTGCTCGACCACGTCCCGTACGGCGTCGATGTCGGAGAAGTCCACCATCGGATTCACGCCCTGCGCGTAGAGGTTCAGCGCCAGCGTGACCAGGTCGACGTTGCCGGTCCGCTCGCCGTTGCCGAACAGGCATCCTTCGACGCGCTGCGCGCCGGCCAGGACGGCCAGTTCGGCGCAGGCGACACCGGTGCCGCGGTCGTTGTGCGGATGCACGGAGAGGATCACCGACTCGCGGCGCGCGAGGTGGCGGTGCATGTACTCGATCTGGTCGGCGTACACGTTCGGGGTCGCGATCTCCACCGTCGCCGGCAGGTTGTGCACGACCGGCCGGTCGGGGCTCGCCTCCCACAGGTCCGTGAGCCCGTTGCAGACCTCCAGGACGAAGTCCGGTTCCGTGAGGTTGAAGACCTCGGGGGAGAACTCGAAGCGGATGTCGGCCCCGGGCCGCTCCTCGGCGCGCCGCATCAGGTACGTGGCGGCCTCCCGGACCAGCGCGTGCACCTCGTCACGGGTCCGGCCCAGGACCACGTCCCGCCAGGTGGGCGCGGTGGCCGTGTACAGGTGGACCAGGGTGCGGGGCAGGCCCTCGACGGAGGCGACGGTCCGGTCGATCAGGTCCTGCCGGGCGGCGGTGAAGACCGAGACGGTGACGTCCTCGGGAACCGCGCCGCTCTCGGCGAGATGGCGCACGAAGTCGAAGTCGGTCCGGCTGGCGGACGGATAGCCGACCTCGATCTCCTTGAACCCCATGGCGCACAGCAGGTCGAACATCCGGCGTTTGCGGGCGATGTCCATGGGCTCGGCCAGGGCCTGGTTGCCGTCCCGCAGGTCGACCGGCACCCACAGCGGGGCCTCCAGGAGCCGTCGGGACGGCCAGGACCGGTCCTGCGGGGGCAGGGCGACCCGCTCGTGCGCGGCCCGGTAGCGGTCGTGCGGCATCGCGCTCGGCCGCTGGGGATTCCAGGACGGTGCGCTCGCGGGGACGTCGCCTGACGGCGTGCGCAGGGTGGGGAAGGCCGTGCTTCGCGGGGATTCCATGACTCTGAACTTCCTTCGGTCGACCATCGGTTGACCGGCGCGGAACGGCCCCGCCGCGGGGAGCCGGTCGGATCAGGCCCCGCGGCGGCGGCCGAGAAGGAGGGCGCGCAGCGTCATGGCCGGTACACTAACCACAGCTCAGCTCCTCAGACAACCTGACAGGTGAAGAACATGCCACTCGGTGCCCTCCGCCCCAGCCCTCTGGTGGAACAGGCCACACAGCACCTGCGCGACCAGATCACAGGGGGACACTGGCCGGTCGGCACCAAACTGCCCGCCGAGACCGCCCTGGCCAAGACGCTCGGCGTCGGCCGCTCCACCGTCCGGGAGGCCCTGCGCGCCCTGGCCGGAGCCGGTCTCGTGCAGGCCCGCCAGGGCTCCGGTGTGTTCGTCGTCGCCACCGAACCGGCCGAGGACTGGCCGACCCGGCTGCGCCAGGCGGCCATCACCGACGTCTACGAAGTCCGCATGCTCATCGAGGTCGAGGCCGCGCAGCTCGCCGCGCAGCGCCGCACCGAGGAGGACCTCGCCGTCATCGGTGCGGCCCTGGCACGCCGCCGCGAGGCCGCGGGCGACGACACCATCGGGTTCGTCGACGCCGACATCGCCCTGCACGCGGCGGTCGTGGCCGCGGCGCACAACCCCGTGCTCACCGGCCTGTTCACCGAGTTCATGCCCGCGCTCCGCCAGGCCCTCGTCGACCTGGTGGAACTCCTGGGCCTGCGTTCCGGCGATCCGAACCACGGCGACGCCGGCCACGCCGCCCTGGTGGACGCCGTCGCGGGCTCGGACGCCGCAGCGGCGGGCACCGTCCTGCGGGACGAGCTGAACCGGACGCTCGCCCAGCTCCGCGGCATCTGACCCCCCGCCCGCCGGGCGGGATCCGCCGGCCGGGACGGGTCCCGGCACGCGCGACGCACCGGTTTCCAGAACCGGGGACCCCCTTCACCGGATCGCCCGCCACGGCCCCGTGGCGGGCGCGCCCCGCAGGATCGCCTTTCAGGACCCGGGAGGCGTCCACCCGATTCGCCCGGCCGGTCCCGTCTCCCTCCCCGAGCCCCCGGGATCACCGTCGCGCGCACCGCACCACCGCCGGCTCACCCGGACCCACGGCGACGCGAGCGGTCGGGGAGTGACGCGGAGCGGGTGTCCGGACGACGGGACCGCCGTCCGGATCGGGGGTTTACCACGCGGAACCCAGGTCAGACCCAAAAGGGAGAAAAGGTGCGCAAGTGAAGAGCTGCGTACACGACTGCCGACAAGGATGAGGTACTCCAAGTGACGACCGCGCGAGAGATCATGACGGCAGGCGCCGAGTGCGTCGGCGCGAACGAGACGGTGCTGGACGCGGCGAGGAAGCTGACCGAACTCGGCGTCGGCGCGCTGCCGATCTGCGGCACCGACGAGAAGCTCAAGGGCATGCTCACGGACCGCGACATCGTGGTGAAGGTCCTCGGCGCCGGCAAGGACCCGGCCCAGGTCAAGGCCGGTGACCTGGCCCAGGGCGAGGCGGTCACCATCGGCGCCGACGACGACGCCGAGGAGATCCTGCGCACGATGAGCGAGCACAAGGTCCGCCGCCTGCCCGTCATCGACGGTCACACCCTGGTCGGCATCGTCGCCCAGGCCGACGTCGCCCGCGCCCTGTCCGACCCGCAGGTCGGCGACCTCCTGCAGGCCCTTTCCACGGACTGAGCCCACGGAAAGGCGGCCGGTCCGGCCACCGCGGCCGACACGCACGACGAGGGGCGCCGGTGAACATCCGGCGCCCCTCGTCGCGGCCGCCCGCGGCGCCCCACGCTCCCGGAGCGGTGAAGCCCCGACGGTGGGACCGGCCGGACGGCGACGGAACGCGCGGCGGTTCGCTCCCGCCGCAGCTCCCCGGTGGGAGGTCACAGGCCGTCCCTCCCTCCCGGCCGGGCCGGTTCAGCGGCCGAGGGCCTTCTTGAGCTCCTGCTTGTTCATGGACGAGCGGCCCTCGACCCCGCGCTTCTTCGCCTCGGCGTAGAGCTGGTCCTTCGTCGGCCCCTGGGAGCCGCTGTGCGAGCGCTCTCCGCCGCGCTGCGATGCGGACTTCCTGTCCCGTGTGGAGGTCTTGCTCGCGGTCGAGGACTCGCCGGAACGGGCCCGCTCCTTGTTCACGGTCCGTGCGGCGATCTCCTTCGCCCGCTTCTCGGAGGCGCCTCGCTTCTCGGCGCCCTCCTTGATGTGCTCGTACTGGCGTTCGCGCTTCGCGTTCGATCCTGCCGGCATCACGTCTCCCTCTCCGTGGGTCGCGGCCCGTCCGGCCGCACGTGCCCGTCCGGTTACCCGGCGACCGGTGCCTCACTCGGCACCGCTCCCATCCCACGCGACATCCCCCGGAGGCGCGATCGGACCGCGACCGAACGAGGACGCCGCACCGTCGCCGCGGACAGGAAAGGCCGGGGCGGGAGCACACGGCCCACGGACCGGTCCGGCCCGTGCGCCGCCCGGCGCGAAGACCCACCGTCTGTTCCAGGCCGTCCGCCGATGGGCGGCGGACGGTTCCGCCCCCGTCACGCGCCGCGTGATTACCGTGGTGAGGCCGGGGCAGACGAACGGCACGGGACACGTGTCCCCCTTCGGAGCAAGGAGACGGCTGATGCTGATGCCCCACCCCGCGGTGCTGAACGACCTCGTCGCACAGTACGAGACGCTGCTCCCGCGCGCGGAGGACGGTTCGGCCGAGGCACAGAGGCGCTTGGAGGACGTCGCCTACACGCTGTGCGTGTCCACCGGCACCCGTGACGTCGAGACCGCGCTGACCGCCGCCCGCCGTCAGCTGTCCGGCCCCGGAACCGGTGTCACGGCCGAGAACGGTCTCGCGCTCGCCCTCTGACCCACGAGCCCCGCAGGACACCCATGAGCACCACTCGCATGGCGTCCCTCTCCCGCCTGGACGACCTCGTCCGCCTGGTGGCCGGCCGTCACGACCTCTACGTCCGCTGGTCGCGCGGTCCCGATCCGGATCTTCGGAGCACCTCCAGCTCGGACGACCTGACGGGCGTCCGCCTGCCGGGTCTGTCGGCCAGCCCGCTCGGCGTCGAGGACTGGTGGGGAGAACGCCCGGCCCGCCTGTGGATCGCCCGACGCCTGTACGACTACTGCCACCTCCCCCGGCTGAAGGACCCGGGCACGAGACCCTGGGTGCTCTGCGGCAGAGAAGTGGGCAGGGGCCCGGACAACGAGCCCCTGGTCGCGGATGTGGAGCCACTCGTCTGGATCGGCGACGACGTCATCACCGAAGCCGTCCACCTCGTGGAGCAGCAGCCCGGACGCTGGGGAACGCTGGATCGTCACGGAGCCCGCGAGCAGCGGCAGAGGTGAGGGCCCCGCCCTCCCGTACGCCGGCACGGCGCGCACCGGCGCGGTGAGTCTCGTGACCGGTGGGCAGCCTCCGGGCCGAGGTCGCACGTCACCTCGACCGCGCGTCCTTCCCCGCCGACACGCCCAGCCCGGTCACCGCGCCGGAAGAGGAACACGCCCCTGGTGGGCTGGTGGACGCGGCACGACGGCTCCCGGAGGACGGCCGCCGGCGACCTCACGGAAACGGATGCGGAGGGGCATCGGCACCGTCCGGGCGCAGCGCACGCCCGAACCGGAGCCCAAGGCGGGCCGGGGGCTCAGGCAGCGGTGTCGGACGGGCGCAGACGGCGGAGGGGCTGTTCGAGTTCGCTCTGACAGAAGTCGATGAATCCGTCGGGATCGGGGCCGGCGTTCTGCAGCACCAGCCGGTCGAACCCGGCGTCGACGTACCGCTGGGCCGCCGCCACATAGCGCTCCGGGTCGGGGCCGCAGGCGAACTTCTCCAGGACGTCCTCTTCGCGGACGGTGGCGGTGGCCGCGTCGAAGTTGACCGGGTTGGGGAGTTCGCTCATCACCTTCCATCCGGTCAGTGCCCACCGTGACGTCCTCAGCACTTCCCGGGCGGCGGTCCGCTCGTCCGGCGCCCAGGCCATGGGCACCTCCGCGTACTTGGGACCGGAACCGCCGGCTTCCCGGTAGTCCCGGACGATCGACGCCTTGTCCTCCGTGGCGAACAGGCCGTCGCCGAGTTCCGCGGCGAGCCGTGCCGAGCGCGGGCCGCTCGCGGCGACGGCGATGAGCGGAAGCTCCTCGGGCAGGTCGAACACCCGGGCGTCCGACAGTCGCAGGTGCTTGCCGTCGTACGAGCGGTAGCCGCCGCGCCACAGCAAGCGGATGATCTCCAGCGCCTCACGGAGCAGTTCGTGCCGCTCGCGCACGGTGTCGGGGAACCCGCGTCCCACGACGTGCTCGTTGAGCCGTTCGCCGGATCCCACCCCCAGGACGAAACGACCGTCGGAGACCAGGGCGAGCGTCGCCGCGGCCTGCGCGATGATCGCCGGGTGGTAGCGGATCGTCGGGCACGTCACCCCGGTCACCAGCGCGACGCGTTCCGTCCTGGCGGCGATCGCGCCCAGCACCGTCCAGGTGAAGGAGGAGTGCCCCTGGACGTCGAGCCACGGATGGTAGTGATCGCTCATCTCGACGAAGTCGAAACCCGCCGCCTCCGCACGGACCGCCTGCCGGACGAGCTCTTGCGGGCCATAGGCTTCCGAGGCCAGTTTGTAACCGATTTCCATGCGACGACCCTGACACCCGCCGTGATCGGAGCCGGACGGACACCACCGGACGGCCTCCCCGTCTCCATCCGAATGGCGGCCCGGCGGTTGCCGACGGTCCCCCCGCACGAGACACGTACCCCGCCACCCGGATGTGTCCGACCCGCCGCCCGCCGCCCGCCGTGCACAGGATCGTCGCCCCGGGTGACCGGCACGAGCAGAGGCGGGCTCGCCGATCGAAGCGTCCCGAGATGCGTAAATCTCCCGATGGGGTGAACTGGTGAGGGAGCAGAGGGAGCAACCGCACTCGCTGGAGATCACGAGGGGTGTCATGCGTGACGGCAAGGGTGTGACCGTGGGAGTGCTGGGCTCCTACGGCGGCAAGAACGTGGGCGACGAGGCGATCCTCACCGCCATGCTGGACCGTGTGCAGGGCGCGCGGCCGGACGCCCGCGTCGTGGTGTTCTCCCGCGACCCGGAGTACAGCCGCGGCGTCCGCCCGGACGTCGAGGTGGTCGGCTGGGAGGGGGTGACGCGGGAACGGGTCTCCGAGCACCTGCGCCGCCTCGACGTCCTCGTCCTCGGGGGCGGGGGCATCCTCTACGACACGGAGGCCCGCCGGTACCTGCGGCTGGTGCGTACCGCCCAGGGCCACGGCGTACCCGTCTTCACGTACGCCATGGGCGCCGGGCCCCTCACCGACGAGGTCGACCGCGAGTGGGTCCGCTCGACCCTGACCGACGCGGCCGCGGTGACGGTCCGCGACGAGGAGTCGAAGCTCGTCCTGGAGGAGGCCGGTCTCGAACGTCCCATCACGGTGACCGCCGACCCCGCCCTGCTGCTGCGGCCTGGCGACGGCGGGGACGAGTTGCTGAGGGCGGAGGCCGTGCCGCGCGGGGTTCGCCTGGTGGGCATGAGCGTGCGCGAACCCGGACGGGCCGCCTCACACCTCGACGAGCACGGCTACCACCAGCTCCTCGCCCAGGTCGGCGACTTCCTCGTCAACCGGCTGGACGCCCACGTCGTGTTCGTGCCCATGGAACGCGACGACATCCGGCACGCCCACGCCGTGGCGTCCCACATGGCCGACGCCGGCGCCTGCACGGTGCTGCGCGGCGCCTCCCGCCCGCAGCAGGTCCTCGACATCGTCAAGCGGCTGGACCTGGCCATCGGGATGCGGCTGCACTTCCTCGTCTTCGCGGCGCTCGCCGGCGTCCCCCTGCTGCCCCTGCCGTACGCCGGGAAGGTCTTCGACTTCGCCCAGCAGATCGGCGCGCCCGCCCTGCGCGGCGTGACGAGGGAGAACGTCGGCCTGCTGCTCGCCGAGGTGGACCGGCTGTGGGACGAGCGGCCCGCACGGCTGGCCGAGATCGCCCGCCGGACCGCGGCCATGCGGACGCGGGCCGACCGGACCGCCGAGCGCTTCCTGACCTATCTGGCGAACATCGCCCCGCCGCCCGCCCCGGCCGGCCTGCCGACGTCCCCGGCCGCCGTCGGCTGACCCCCCACCGCCCCGGCCCCAGGAGGACCCGTGACCCACCTGATCGCGCCCCGCGTAGCCCGGCACGTGGAGCTGCCCCCACGGCGGGCCCTGCACGGGGGCAGCACGCAGGTGCTGGTCGTCGGCGGAGGGCCGGCCGGCATCGGGGCGGCCATCGGCGCCGCCAACGCGGGCGCCCAGGTCGTCCTCGTGGAGAGGTACGGGTTCCTCGGCGGCAACGCCACCGCCGCGCTCGTCATGCCGCTGATGAGCTTCCACAACGAGGTCAGGCAGGCCACCGCGGGGGACGCGACCCGTCTGCTGCCGCCCGACCACGGCGAGGGCGAACCGGTCGTCGCGGGCGTCCTGTGGACGCTGCTCGACCAGCTGGTGCACGCCGGAGCGGCGATCCGCCCGTCGGTCGAGACCGGCTACACGGTGCCCTTCGACGCGGAGCTGTTCAAGCTGGTCGTCTACGACCTGCTGGAGAAGCACGAGGTGCGCACCCTGCTGCACGCCTTCGCCTCCGGAGTGGCCCCGCACCCCGAGCGCGCCCGCGCGGTGTTCGAGACGAAGTCGGGGCCGGTCGTCATCGACGCCGACGTGATCGTCGACTGCACCGGCGACGGCGACATCGCCGCCGCGGCCGGGGCCGCGTACGACATCGGCCGGCCCGAGGACGGCTGGACGCAGCCCATGACGCTGATGTTCCGGATGGCCCGTTTCGACCAGGAGGAGTTCGCCGGGTACGCCCGCGCCCACCCGGACCAGTGGAAGGGCGTGCACGGCCTGTGGGACCTCGTCCGCGCCGCCACCGACGCCGGCGAGCTGGACCTGCCCCGCGAGGACATCCTCTTCTTCGCCACCCCGAACGACGGCGAGATCGCGGTCAACTCCACCCGCGTCACCGAGGTGCTGGGGACCAGCGTGTGGGACCTCACCCGCGCCGAGTTCGCCGCCCACCGCCAGATGGAACAGATCTCCCGCTTCCTGCGCAGCCGCGTGCCCGGTTTCGGGCAGTCGTACGTCGTGCAGAGCGGCGTGCAGGTCGGGGTCCGCGAGACCCGCCGGATCACGGGCGAGTACGAGCTCACGGGCGAGGACGTGCTGGGCGCGCGCACGTTCGACGACGCCATCGCCCGGGGCGCCTACCCGGTGGACATCCACAACCCGAGCGGCCGCGGCACCACACTGCGGCGTCTGCCGCGCGGAGAGTCGTACGACATCCCGTTGCGCTGCCTGATGCCCAGGGGCCTGGACAGGATCCTGGTCGCCGGCCGGTGCATCTCCGGCGACCACGTGGCCCACTCCTCCTACCGCGTGATGCCCATCTCGATGGCCACCGGGCAGGCCGCCGGCGTCTGCGCGGCCCTCGCCTCGGCCCGGGGCGGCCTGCCCCGTGACATCCCGGTCGACGCGGTCCAGCGAGAACTGCGCGCGCAGGGCGCCAGCCTGAGGTGAGCCCCAGGCAGGGGAACCGCGGCCGTCGCGGGCGACGGAGGGCACGGCGCCCGGACCTGTCCGGTCCGGGCCGACGCGCGGTGCCGTCCGACGAGCGGTGCCGTCCGACGAGCGGTCGAAGCGCGGTGGGGCGCGGAACCGCCCGCCGCGGGCGGGTGCGCCCCGCTCACGCCCTCGCTGTCGCACGGCACTCGCCGTGCCCGTACGCAGGGCGATTGAGGGGCGTCGAGCGGGGCAGGCGCCCTCACGAAGCCTCTCCCCGGTTCGTCGGAGGTGCCGTGACCTTGTCCGCGCAGACCCGGCCCGAAGGGCCCAGCCCCTACGTACGAGCGGCCGACTACATCGCCGCGGCCATGATCTTCCTCCAGGACAACGTCCTGCTCGACGAAGCCCTGCGGCCGGAACACGTCAAACCGAGGCTCCTGGGCCACTGGGGGTCCTGCCCCGGCATCACCCTCGTCTACGCAGCCCTCAACACCCTGATCCGCGAGCGCGGGGCCGACGTCCTGCTGGTCACCGGCCCGGGCCACGGCGCACCCGCCGTCCACGCGAACCTGTGGCTGGAGGGCACCCACGAGCGCCACGACCCCGCGCTGGCCAGGACGGCGGCCGGGCTGAGGGAGCTGGCGCGCCGCTACTGCGCCCCCGACGGCTTCCCCAGCCACCTCTCCCCCGCCGTGCCCGGCACCCTGCACGAGGGCGGGGAACTCGGCTACGCCCTGGCGACGGCGGTGGGGGCGGCGCTCGACGCCCCCGACCGGATCGTGGCGTGCGTGGTGGGCGACGGGGAGGCGGAGACGGGGCCCACGGCGGGGGCCTGGCACTCCACCAAGTACCTCGACCCCGTGACCTGCGGAGCGGTCCTTCCCGTGCTCCACCTGAACGGCTACAAGATCTCCTCGCCGACCCTCTTCGCGACGATGACCGACACGGAGCTCTCCGACCTCTTCCGGGGTTACGGCTGGGATCCGTACCTCGTGGACGAGACCGGGCCCGCGCCCGGTGCCGCCCTCACCGCCGCCGTCCTCGGCGCCCACGACACCGTCCGAGAGCTCCAGGGCCGCGCCCGCGCCGGCGACCTTCCCGTGCGCCCCGCCTGGCCGATGATCGTGCTGCGCACCCTCAAAGGGGCCGGCGCGCCGGCCGAGGTCGAGGGAACCGCCGTCGAGGGCACCTTCCACGCCCACCAGGTCCCCCTCCCCGACGCCCGCGAGGACCCGGTGCAGCTGAAGGCCCTGGAGTCCTGGCTGCGGTCGTACCGGCCCGGGGAACTGTTCGACGAGGAGGGGCGGCCGGTACCGGAGGTCCTGGCCGGGCTGCCGCAGCCGGGCGCCCTGATCGGCGCCCAGGCCGCGGCCGACGGCGGACGCCTGCGCCGTCCCCTCCCGCTCCCGGCCCTCGGCCCCCACGCCGTCGCGCTCGCCGACGGCCCGGGGTCCGCGACGGCGAGCCCCACCCGGGTCCTGGGCGGCTGGCTGACCGAGCTGATGGAGGCCACGGCCCGGCGGCGCGACTTCCGTATCGTCTCCCCGGACGAGCTGGCCTCCAACAAGCTCGACGCGGTCCTGGAGGCGAGCGGCCGCGCGTACGTCTGGCCGGTCGAGGAGTACGCCGAGGACCTGGCCCGGGACGGCCGGGTGATGGAGACGCTGTCCGAGCACAACTGCCAGGGATGGCTGCAGGGATACCTGCTCTCCGGCCGCCACGGCCTCTTCCCGACCTACGAGGCCTTCGCCTCGATCGTCGACAGCATGGCCAACCAGTACGCGAAATGGCTGAAGATGTCCCGGGAGGTGTCCTGGCGGGAACCGGTCAGCAGCCTCACCTACCTCCTCACCAGCGAGGGATGGCGCCAGGAGCACAACGGCTACAGCCACCAGGGCCCCGGCTTCATCAGCAACCTGCTCGACCGCAAGTCGACCGTCACCGGCGTCTATCTGCCGCCCGACGCCAACACCCTGCTGGTCACGATGGAACGGCTCCTCGACGAGACCGGGAAGATCAACGCCGTCGTCGCCGGCAAGCACGACGCCGCCCAGTGGCTCGGCCTCGACGCCGCCCGCGCACACTGCCGGGCCGGGGCGTCCGCGTGGACCTGGGCCGGCACCGTCGACGACGGGCCCGCCGAGGCCGTCCTGGCCTGCGCCGGAGGCATCCCGACCGTCGAATCGCTCGCCGCCGCCGACCTGCTGCGCCGCGATCTGCCCGACGCCCGCATCCGCTTCGTCAACATCGTCGACCTGTGCGCCCTCGCCCCGCCGGACCGCCACCCCCAGGGCATGCCGCCGGAACGGTTCCACGACCTGTTCGGCGAGGACACCCCGGTCGTCCTCGACTTCCACGGCTACCCCTCGGCCGTGCACCAGCTCCTGCACGGCCGCCCCCGCCCCGACCGCTTCCACGTCCGCGGCTACGTCGAGGAAGGGACGACCACCACCCCGTACGACCTCCTCGCCCTCAACGGCACCACCCGCCACGACCTCGCCCTCACCCTCCTGCACCACCTGGACCGCCTCGGCCGGCACTCCGGCCGGGCCCGGCAGCTCTCCGAGCGGTACGCACGGCACCGCGACGAACTCCGCCGCGAACTGCGCCGCACCGGCGTGGACCCCGCCGAGATCACCGCATGGCGGTGGTCGGGATGACCGGCACCGTCCTCGTCGCCGACGCCGGCTCCTCCAGCTTCCACCTCGCCGTCCTCGACGCCGACGAACAGATCGTGGCCGCCCGGGACTTCGACGACCCGCCCGACGAGGAAGCCGAACGGATGATCCGGCGGTTCCTGGACGACGCGCCCGCCGTCGACGCCTGCGGACACCGCGTCGTCCACGGCGGCCCGCACGTCACGCGCCCCACGGTGGTGGACGACACCGTAGGCGCACGCCTCCGGGCCGCCGCCGGTCTCGCCCCGCTGCACATGCCGCCCGCGCTGGCCGCCCTGGACGCCGCCCGCGCCCTCCTGCCCGGCGTCCCGCACGTCGCCTGTCCCGACACCGCCTTCCACCGGGAGCTGTCCGAACCGGCCCGCGCCTACGCGCTCCCCCGTGAACTGACCCGCCGCCACGGCCTGCGCCGGTACGGCTTCCACGGCCTGTCCTACGCCCACGCCCTGCGCCGGACCGGCGAACTCCTCGACACCGCCCCGGCCGACCTCCAACTGCTCCTCGCCCACCTCGGCGGCGGCTGTTCCGCCTGCGCGGTCCGGGACGGCAGAAGCGTCGACACCACCATGGGGATGACCCCTTCCGAGGGCCTGCCCATGAGCAGCCGCAGCGGCACCGTCGACCCCGGGATGCTCTTGTGGCTCCAGGACGAGACGGGGATGGATCCCCGGCGCACGGCCCGTCTCCTCAACCGCGAGTCCGGGCTCCTCGGCGTCTCCGGGACGTCGGGCGACACCCGCGAGCTGGTCCGGGCGCGCGCCGGCGGCGACGCCGACGCCGCGCTGGCGCTCGCCGTCCTCACCCTCGGCGTCCGCAGGGGTCTGGCCTCCGTGGCCGCGTCCCTGGACCGCGTCGACGCCCTGGTCTTCACCGGCGAGATCGGCGAGGACCAGCCCGAGGTGCGCGAGGAAGTGGCCGCCGGACTGGGCGTGCTGGGCATCGAAGGCGGTCTCGCCACGGCCGACCCGCGGGAGCCCATGGTGGTCAGCCGGCCGGGCGCGGCCGTCCCCGTCGTCGTCGTTCCCACCGGGGAGGTCTTCGAGGTCGCCCGCCAGACCCGTGCGTGCCTGGACGCCGACCGTTGACCGCTTCCCCGGCGACGAGGACCGGCCCGGGCCGCCCGCCACGCGTCCCGCACCCGGGCAAGGTCCGGCCTCGGCCGCGCGGCACACCTCACGCGCAGTCGAGGGCCGGACTCGGCCGAGGCGCGACACGCGCCTCACGCACCGGCGGGACGGGCCGCTCCTGAGGAGACGTCGAACCGGTCGCACCAGATGCTGACGCTGCCGTACGCGGCCCAGGCCACGCCGGCCGGCGTCTGGAGACCGGCGACGTGACAGGTCTCCGCCCACCGGGTGGAGGAGGATCCGACAGACCGGATGCCGCGCGCGAGACCGCCGTGCGGTTCGGTCGCGGGCCCGGTCCAGCCCGTCACGGGGAAGGGAAGCACCGGCTGGCCAGGGCTCGGTGCTCCTCTCCCCGCACTTGACGCCCCTCTGCGGCGGTGCAACCATCGAGCATCTGATGATTACGTAAACATTTCCCCCTTCGGGCCTTCCTTCCCAGGGCTTCGTACCGGGCTCCGCCATGCCTCCGCCGCCTCCCGCGGAGCGGGCGCGGCTACCCGGCGGCCAGACGGGGCCGAGGAGCGGCAGCCCCGCGGCGTACGAACCCTCCGCCCTTCCGCCCGTCCCACCCGCACGTCACCCCTCAGGAGCAGACCCCATGGGCAACCGCACCCCCCGCAGACTCCTCTGCACGCTCCTCGCGGTCTCCGCCATCGCCCTCACCGCCACGGCCTGCGGCTCGGACGACCCGGACGCCGGCACCGGCGGCACCACCGGCCCGAAGGACGTCGCCGCCGC
>NZ_BMTV01000039.1 GCF_014649855.1 Streptomyces roseolus
GGCCGTTCGTCAGATCCCCACGTCCCACAGGACGTGATCATCAACGAACAAGATCCACTTTCGCAACAGACCCTAGTGCCGATGTCCTCTCCCTGACCCTTTCTGCGGCGGGACGGCCGCAAGCCGCTCGGGTCGGCTACGGCGATATTCCTTGTCTGGGCTGATGCCGGTTACTCCAGCTCTTCAAGCCATGCGGCTATCCCAAGGGACCGCTGAAGATCATCTCCAGAGAGATTGGGCCCTTCCTTCGCGAGGATGCGGCGGATAGTGACAGCCTCCTGGGCTGCGGCCAAGCCCTCTTCCCGCCGCCCCGCCTTGCCCAGTTGGATGGAGATGTTGTCGAGGGGCATGGCGAGATCGGGCAGGCAGGCGTCAGGGTTCGCATCGGCCAGAGCCCGACGGAAAGCGACGGCCCCCTGGATCGTGATCAAGCCCTCTTCCTGCCGTCCGGGTCTGGTGCACGCCGGGAGTGACCGCTTCCTTCCACTGAAGCCACACGTCGACCTCAAAGTGGAACCCGCGTGCTGGCCTGACGGTCCTGCTGCTGTTGCAGCGAAGGGGGCATGGCAGATCTCCAGCGTCCCGCCGCACCCGACGCCGGAGACTTCTCCCGCATCCCCGCCGATGACCGCTCAGCCTTCGCCGACTACCGGGCCCAGGCACGCGAGACCGCCTCCGCCGCCCAGGACGCCGCCATTCGCCGGGCCCGCGCCGAACGCACCGCCGCATGACCCTCCATGGCGGATAGTCGCAGTTCAGCGGCGTTGTCAGTGGGGCCGTGTACGGTCCTGCCGAGCTGATGGGCAACCAGGCCGACGTGCGAGGAGGTGGGTTCATGGAGCGGGAAGTGCTCCGGGCGTTCAAGTTCGCCCTGGACCCCACCCCGGCGCAGGCCGCCGCCCTGGCCCGGCACGCCGGCGCGGCGCGGTGGGCGTTCAACTACGCACTCGCCGTGAAGGTGTCCGCGCACCAGCGGTGGCGAGCCGAGGTCGATGAGCTCGTCGCTCAAGGGGTCGAGGAGGCGGAGGCGCGGCGGCGGGTGAAGGTGCCGGTGCCGTCGAAGCCGCAGATCCAGAAGCGGCTGAACGAGGTCAAGGGCGACTCCCGGGTCGACGGGCGGCTGCCGGAGGGTGTCTTCGGGCCGGAGCGGCCGTGCCCGTGGTGGCATGAGGTGAGCACCTACGCGTTCCAGTCGGCGTTCGCGGACGTGGACCGGGCGTGGAAGAACTGGCTGGACTCGCTGCGGGGTGTGCGGGCGGGCCGGAAGGTCGGCTATCCGCGGTTCAAGAAGAAGGGCCGCTCGCGGGACTCCTTCCGCCTCCACCACGACGTGAAGAAGCCGTCGATCCGGCTGGCGACGTACCGGCGGCTGCGGCTGCCGACGATCGGCGAGGTCCGCCTGCACGACTCCGGCAAACGTCTCGGCCGGCTCGTCGACCGCGGCCTGGCGGTCGTGCAGTCCGTGACCGTCTCCCGCGCCGGGCACCGCTGGTACGCCTCCGTGCTGTGCAAGGTCACCATGACCGTCCCCGAGCAGCCATCGCGGCGGCAGCGCGAGCGCGGGACTGTCGGCGTGGACCTCGGGGTGAAGACCCTCGCAGCCCTCTCCCAGCCCCTCGACCCCAACGACCCGGGCAGCATCCTGATCGCGAACCCCCGGCACCTGGCCCGCGCCGAACAGCGGCTGGCGAAGGCCCAGCGGGCCCTGTCCCGTACCGAGAAGGGCTCCCGGCGCCGGGACCGGGCCCGGCGGAAGGTCGCCCGGCTCCACCACGAGGTCGCCGTACGCCGCGAAAGCGCGCTGCACGCGGTGACGAAGCGGCTCGCGACCGCCTTCGCGGTCGTGGCCGTCGAAGACCTCCATGTCGCCGGGATGACCGCGAGCGCCCGCGGCACCGTGGAGGCGCCGGGCCGGCGAGTGCGGCAGAAGGCCGGCCTGAACCGGGGCATCCTCGACGCCGCCCCTGGCGAGTTCCGTCGCCAGCTCACCTACAAGACTTCCTGGTACGGATCCAAGCTCGCGATCTGCGACCGCTGGTTTCCCTCCAGCAAGACCTGCTCGGCCTGCGGATGGCAAAACCCACGCCTCACGCTCACCGACAGGACGTTCACCTGCCCCGGCTGCGGGCTGACGATCGACCGGGACCTCAACGCCGCCCGGAACATCGCCCGCCACGCCACCGTGGCAGAAGCACCACCCGTCGCCCTTGATAGAAGGGAGACGCAAAACGTTCGCCGAGCACCGGTAAGACCAGACGACCGCAAGGCCGCCCGGCACGGAGCGACGAAGCGGGAAGACACCCGGCCACCCAGCCAGGTGCCACCCCAGCGGAGCAATCCGCTGGCGTCCCTACATGCGCAAAGCCAGGCCACGCTCTTCTAAACCAGCAGGTCACGAAGGGTAGGGCCCACACACGCAGGGAACGATCCGACGGCCGCCGAGACCCGTGAGGCCGCCATGGGTGTGGCCCACACACGCAGGGGACGATCCCACGGCCACCACAGCCGCGCAGCACTCGCTGCGTGCGGCCCACGCGCGCGGGGGACGACCGCGAAGCGCATCGGCATACGCTGTCGGGAGGTGCGGCCCGGCGCGTGGAACGACCGAGCGGGTGTGTAAGTGCGTCGGGTTCCGCTGAGGTTCCGCCAGGAGGGCCCGGGTCCTGGCGGTCGTCGTATGTCAGGACCAAGGCCGCTACGAGCTCGCTCCACCTCGATCCTGCGCGTCCGTC
The DNA here is from genome assembly GCF_014649855.1 of Streptomyces roseolus. Classification (GTDB taxonomy): domain Bacteria; phylum Actinomycetota; class Actinomycetes; order Streptomycetales; family Streptomycetaceae; genus Streptomyces; species Streptomyces roseolus. The sequence goes on from NZ_BMTV01000039.1 coordinate 2,733, forward strand.
CCGAGCGCGCCGAACGGCCGGTGCCGACCGCGCCGTCTTGGGTCTGACCGGGTGCGTGCTTCTGTGGTCCGCGTGCGGCGGGGCGAACGGGGTGATCGCCTGCGAGGCCAGTGGGTGCGGATCGCGGCCGAGGTCGACCGGGAGCTGCCTGGCCTGGAGACGGACGCGCGGTACCGGGAGATCGAGGCCAGGATGCGCCGTCACGCCGAGGCCGAGGCCGCCGACTTCGTGGCCCGTCAGGCCGAGGCCCAGCAGCGGGCGGCTCAGCGGGCGGCGGCCCGTGCCGAGGCCGAGGCGCAGGCCGCCATCGAGCGGGAGCGGGCGGCGGTCGAGGCGGCGGTCCGGCAGGCCGTGGCATGCGAGGACTGCGGTCGGGAGCGGTCGGCCGGGCTGTGCGAGGCGTGCGACCACCGGCGCCAGACCGAGGCCCTGATCGGCGAGACCGGTCTCCTCGCGGCGACCTGGTCGGCCGACCCAAGCGACCCAATCGCCGTCGCGGTCGTCGCCGCCGAGGTCCGTACGGCCATCGAGGACGCCATCGCCGCCTCGTGGGCCCAGTTCCAGGAGATCACCGACCCGGTCGCCCTGGAGGCAGCCGGCCCGGAGGCCCTCGAGGACGCCGCCGCGCACAACGCGTTCGTGGTCGCGGAGAGCGCCGTCGGGGAGTACCGGCACGAGGCCCTGGTGATGCTCGGCCGCAGCACGGAGGCCCAGGCCGAGGCCCGCAAGGCGTACACGACCGAGCTTGCCAAGCCCTGGTTCCAGGCCCTGCCCGACAGCGACGACGCCCAGCGCGCCGCGACCGAGGCAGCCGCGAAGGCGCAGACCCGCACCGCCGAGCACCTGCTCGCCGTGCGGCTGGAGCAGCTACACGCGCAGGCCCGGCCCGAGCCGGTCCGGCCCGCTCCGTGGTCGCAGCGCCTGCCCGAGCTCGCCGCCCGCCCGCTGGACGGCGAAGCCCTGGAGGTGATCGCGTGAACGCCGTCCCGGAGCTGTCCGGCGTCGACCTCGCCCGCCAGGCCCTGCTCGCCGCCCGAAAGGCGGCGAAGAAGAACGGCGCCACGACCAAGAAGCCGAAGCGGCGCACCGGCACCCCCGTACGCCGTGACGGCCGCGAGCCGCTCGGGCTCGGCGCGGCGCGGCGCGGCGATCAGCATGATGATGACCGAGCGCGGCCTGGTCGCCCCGGCCGCCGACGGCAGCGTCCTGGCCCAGTGGGAGACCATGTTCACCGCGGCCGCGGCCGCACTCGCCGGGCACGTGAAGGTGGTGGGCTTCGACGCGGACCGGGCGTGGAAGAACTGGCTCGGCTCGCGTCTCTCCGCCAGGTCCACCCGGACCGTAGCGGTTGTGTGGGGCGTCGCGGTCCGATCGAATCTGCTCGGCAGGTCTTTAATCAGCCAATCGGCTGGAATTTCAATCGGAATCGCAAGTTCAGCGACTTCGAATAGATGGGTTCTCGAGCGGGATACGTGAGGGTCTGTCCGTTATTGCGCAAGATTGCCGCCTCAGGTGAAGCTCAAACTTCTGCAAATCTCTCGCGCGCCACCTCCTGGGTCGTTAACTTATTTTGAGTGACGCCAACCTGGCGGCGTTAATCGACTGCAAGGGGGATGTAACTCAAGACGGTGACTTTCGCACCTGTGGTGCGTGTTCGCCGTTTCAGTAGGCAGCGAATCCCCGGACCTCAAGTCGTTGCGATTCAATAAGCGCTTGCACGGAATCAGTCAGTCCGAGCCCCTGCGCCGCTTGGATAGGTGTACGCATCAAAGCGCGTGAATTAAATGCTTCAAAACGGGAGGAATTAAATGAATCGGTCTAGCAAGGTAATTACGCTGGCGGCAGCGGCCATGATGATGGGGAGCATAATCTCCCCGACGGTTGCGTTAGCCGAGGAAGGTCCCGAACCCGCCCCGGAAGGGGTCTGCTCGGGAGGATGGCGCAGCAATGTGTACGGCTACAGCGCCACCCACATCGGCAGTGGCCCCATCTACAAGGATGGGCCCGGCGGAACCATCGTGGTCACCAGGAGCGAATCGGGATCGGCGAAGACCTCGGTCACGGGGACTGCGGGAGTATCCATCAGCTTCGCCGTCGGCGAGGCGAAGGCAGAGATCAGCCGCGAAGCTACCGACGAGATCAGTTGGGGCACCGACCATCAGTACCGACGGAACATCTCCTCGGGGAAGTACGGGAACACCCAGTACGGCTCCTGGGGCCACAACGCCACCTGGGAAAAGTACTACGAGCTTCCCAGCTGCTCGAAGTCGCAGCGAACCTCGGGCGCCGTGAAGATCGCAAACAACTCCATCGGATTCCGCTACTGGGAGACCAGCTACTGATGAACCCACTCCGCCGGATCCTAGCGAGCGCTGTAGTCGCCACGACGGCAGTAGCGGTGGCCGGCTGTTCGGCGGCAGGGCGGCCCCAGCCCCAGCTGTCGACCACATCATCCGCCCCCGCCGTAAAACTAACCGCTCCGGAGATCCGGCCAGGGCATCATCGGATCGCGTCAGGAGGGCCTCGTCGCGGATCCTGGGATCTGGGGTCGGTGAACCTCACCAAGGGAATCTCCTGGGTGAATGTGAACTGCGTCGCTTCCGATGGGAAGGGGCAGCTCACACTGACCATCGACACGGTAGGTGAATTCACCATCACCTGCCCGAGCGACAAGTCTCATATCGGCGTCAATCAGCTTGATTTGGCGGAAAGTCGAAAGGGTCGATTCCATATCGAGACCACGAGTCATGTCGAGTGGATAGCTGACATCCAGGTCCCTGACTGAGCTGATTTCACTGGCGTGGCACCCTGGAGGGGCAAGATCGCCAACAGCTCTTTTAGGTGAGGTGCCTGGCAGTACATGCGCCTTGGGGCGTGTCGGGTGAATCCGCGCTCCCCCATTAATGCTCCAGTCCGACTTCGCGATCTACGTGCTGACTGCGGGGGCGAGCCGTCGTCGGTATTGGCTGCGCCGGGTTGTTGCCTAGTGGCGTCTGCGCCAGTTTGACCAGGGCAGGATCCAGGCTAGGGACTGGAGCGCTGGGTGGAATGCGGCTGCGAGCAGGCGGCGGATCTCCGGGACGGTGAGGTCAATTGGGCCAGTGACTCGCTGAAGTCGATCCGATGAGATCGCTTCGGGCCCTATCGTGCCCGGATGGCCCCGCCTCCTACATGTCAGTGGGCCTGGCCGGCTCGCGCGACGAGAACCGGACAAGCAGCTTGAGATGCAGGCGTACGCGTGAGGCCCGGATCCACAGGATCCGGGCCTCACGTCACTTCAGTAGCGGGGACAGGATTTGAACCTGCGACCTCTGGGTTATGAGCCCAGCGAGCTACCGAGCTGCTCCACCCCGCGTCGGAAGACCCAACTGTACGCCACCCACGGCACCTCCCAAGACCAGGCCAACGAGGCCCTCCGCGTCGCCGTGATCCTGCCGGCCCGTGCCGAACCCTGATCATCGCGGCTGCCAGGAAAATTTGTCGGGTACACATGTGCAGTCGTGCACGTCCTGTCGCCGGTTGCGGCAAGGGTGAGGCGTAGATCGACAAACCATGCCGCCGCCGGAAAACCTCCGCGCGCGTGGGGAGCAGATTTCCTGAACAGCGCTTCTGCCCGCCGCAGGCGAGCTGGGGATGGACCGCTGGCGGTGGTCATGTCCAAGAGGGGAATCGGGCCACCAGCAGGGGACCGGCGCCTGGGGGTTCCTCGGCTGCGAGGGTGCCGCCGTGGGAGGCGGCCAGGCCCCGGACGATAGGGAGGCCGAGGCCAGCGCCGCCGGTGCTGCGGGCGCGGGCTTCGTCGAGGCGGGTAAATCGGTCGAAGACGCGGGCCCGGTCAGTGGGCGGTATGCCGGGGCCATCGTCCCGAACGGTCAGGACGAGCTCGGGTCCGGTGCGGCTGACGAAGGCGCAGCGGGCGCTCTCCCGTACGGAGAAGGGCTCCCGGCGCCGGGACCGGGCTCGTCGGAAGGTCGCCCGGTTCCACCATGAGGTCGCCGTACGCCGCGAAGGCGTGCTGCACGCGGTGACGAAGCGGCTCGCGACCGCCTTCGCGGTCGTGGCCGTCGAAGACCTCCATGTCGCCGGGATGACCGCGAGCGCCCGCGGCACCGTGGAGGCGCCGGGCCGGCGGGTGCGGCAGAAGGCCGGGCTGGGCTCCGAGGACGGGGCGCCCTTGGTGCGGTCTTGAGCAGGCATCCGCGAAGTCGATCGGCAAAGCCCAGGACGCAACCCGCGCAACACCTACGTGCACTGAGCACTTCCGCTCATTCCCGTGACGTTTTGTCCGAGTGGTCTCGGTGGCATAGGACCCGGGAGCGCTCACCTTTCCCGCGTCCACGCCTCTCGACAGCTTCCGATGCGCTCCCCCGACAGGGTGACACTGCCGTTAGCCACGGGTCTCTCCCTGGGTAGCGCACCGGCATGAAACTCAGAGGTAGTTTGACCGCTGCCGCAGCCGCGGCGGCCCTGCTCACCACCATGAGCAGCGCACCAGCGCACGCTGACTATGGCTTCGGCTGCATTAATCCGGCTGGGGCTGCGATCTACACCGTGTGCGCGATGGGTATCCATCTCGGGGGTGGAGAAACCCTCGAGGTCGACCTGCATGAGTCCGGCGGTTATCCCGTGCACGTCTGTGTCGAACCTGCTGGAGGCGGCTGGGATCTCGGCTGTAAGTGGATGGGGCCTGGAGACCGCGTGAGAGTCGCGACTAACACCACCGGCTACACCCAGTCCGTCCAGCTCATCGTCGACACCAACGCCTTCGTGGACGTCCGTGTCGCCGGCGTCTATCGAGAAGTCGCGTAAACGCCCTACAGCCCCCACTCGGGCCTGGTCCTCACAAGGGCCGGGCCCGACTCGCATGCAGTAGGCCCGACCTGCGCAGGTTTCAGAAATCGGAACTCAACCGAGGCGCGTCCTGCTCCGAGATCATCGGTCAGCGGGCGGCCGAAGGCCCGACCCGGCCGCCGCCCAGCCGTACACCGCGCCCGCCTCGATGGCCGCGGTGCCGACCAACCCCTGCGGGTTCCGCATCATCGGCTCCTCTGTCCACCTGTGCAGCGGCGCCTCGGTTTCCAGGGATTCGTCGTCTGACCAGGGCTTACAGGCAGGCTCATCGGTGGAAGGGGTCGGGGGCGCCTCCGCTTCTGCGGGGGCCGCCGCCTTGTCCGTGGACGGCTCGGCGCCCACGGACGGGGACGGCTCCGCGGCCGCGGCCGCAAGAGGCTCTGCGGGCACAGGAGTTTCCGCCGCAGGGACGTCCGCCCCACGGTGGGCGCCGGCGGGACGGGCTCGGTACCCGCCGCTGCCTACGGCGAACATCGGACCGCGCGGAGGATGGGGCTGCCGGCTGTGTAAGGCGTGCCGACCGAGCAAGCCGTGACGGCCGAAGTGCGGCCCGGCAACGGCCAGGATGTCCTGGCCGTCGCCACACTCGCGATTGTGACCGACCTGAACATCCCCGGCGCTGCCTCCGAGGACCTCCCCGGCCGGGCGGGCCGGACGACAGGCCGGTACCGGCCGCGTTCGCTTCTCGCTCGCGCGGTGGGTCCTGGCTCCGCGCACGACGTGGCAGGCACGCCGCCTGGCCGCCGACTTCGGCGAAGGGATGGACACCCGGACCGCGTGGGTAATGGCCCTCCTGGCCCGGCATCCGGACGAACACGTCTACGCCATGGCCCACCTCGACGACGACCGCCGGACCGCGGACTGACCAGTGCTCAGGCGCCAGCCTTCGGCCCGCGCAGCGCGCGGCTTCCTCAGGGGCGAGAACGTCAGCAGGTGTGCCACGGATACACCGGCGGGGCTTCGTCGGCTGCGGCGGAGCCGGGCGGCACGCGGACCAAGCTCTCACGTGGGGCTCCGAGCTCGCCGCGCCAGGTGTTGGTGATGAAGCCGAGACGCCGGTAGAACGCCTCCAGCCGGACCGGGTCTCCGCTGAAGGCGTCGCTCGGGCTGAGTGTCACCGGCACGCCGCGGAGGTCGGCTGCGGTGGTGATGTGCTGCATGACGCGGCTGCCGATCCCGTTCCCTCGCCGGCTCTCCGGGAGCACGATCGAGAAGAGCACGAGATACGGGCCGTGATCGATCCCCAGCTCAAGGCGCACATCTGGGTAGGTCGCCCGTACCTCTTCGGCCAGAGCCTCGGCCCATGATCCTGCTGGGTCCGTCACGTGGCGCTGCTTTTGGTGGTCTGCGCGTCGGCGGGTGCGGGGTCCAGGGAGTCGAGGAGCTCTCCGAAGCTGATCTTCTCTTCGTCGTACTCGGAGGTCATCGCGGCGGCGAGCGCTGCCCACCGGTCGGCGTTGCGGCCGCAGCGGTCCAGCAGGATCTTCGCCGCGATCTCGGGTTCGCTGCGGGAGAGGACGTCGTCGGCGGGGATCTGGAGCAGGTGCTGCAGGGTGTGGTGGCGGGATTGGACGACGGCCCGGTAGATCTCGGAGCGGGAGAGGCTGTCTCCGGTGGCGGGGGAGTCGAGCCAGGACTGCAGGACGGCGGCGGGGTCGGGGTGCTGGTCGAGTTCGTCGTCGCTCACCAGGCGCAGCACACCGTCGTCTTCGTCCTCGTCGGCCGGGACGGCCGCCGCCGCGTCCAGGAGCCAGTCGGGGCCGCCGGACCTCTCGATGATCCAGGCCAGCTCCGCGGGGTGCAGGCCGTCCAGGACGCCGGTGACGGCAGCGCGCGGGGTGTACGGGTTGGCGGCGAGGACAGTCAGGGTCTGGACGCGGCGGTGCTCGTTGTGGCGTTCCAGGAGCCGGACCGGGCGGTCGTGGTCGGGATCGGCGTTGTCGAGGACGCGGATCAGGGTCCGGCTCGGCGCGGGGGAGACGACGGCCGACTGCTCCAGCCTGGCGAGCTGGGCGCAGGCCCCGGCGAGATGGTCGGGGTTGGCGCTGAGGAGGGCCAGGTCCTCGGCGAGGCGCAGGACGCGGCCGTCGAAGTCGTAGTTGCCGTCCTGTTTCTCGGGCGGGTTGAGCAGCCGGCCGTGGGTCACGAGGGCGTCGGCGGCCGCGTGCAGCTGGTCGGCGGCCAGGGTCTTCAGGCGGGGGTTGTTGTGGACGCGGTTGGCGATGTGGTGCAGGGTCCTGCGGGCTGTCACCTGCGGGTTGGGCAGTTCGGCCAGCTCGGGCAGGCACAGGGCCGGGAGGCAGGCGAGCAGCAGCTCTTCGCTCAGGGCGGGAGCCGAATCGGCAGGGGGTTCCTCGCTGTCCGGGTCGGCGCCGGCGGCGCGGAGGCGGGCGTCCTCGAGGGCCTGGGTCTCGGCCTGGTCCAGCAGCAGGTGCTGGACGGCCGGCCCGAGCGTGGGGTGGGCGGCGAGCTCCGCCCACCGCTCGGGACACCGGGCCAGCATCTCCCAGCGGCCGCTGTGACCGGTCAGGTCCAGCGACCAGTCCTTCGAGAAGTCGGACACGGCCTCCCAGCCCTCTTCGGGCTCGGGGTGGAGCAGGAGCGCGGCGAGCGGGGTCAGGCACGCTTCGAGGACGGCGTCGAACAGTTCCTGCGGCACGGGCGGGGCCGGTGCGTCCGTTTCGGTGCGGGTGAAGTGGTCGGGATCCCAGAACCGGACGACCTGCTCCACCTCATGGCTGGAGAGCAGGGGCAGGAGGGCGATGGCGGCCTGGACCTGTTCGGGGTGTCGTGCCAGTGCGGAGACCAGCCCGGCCCAGGCCCTGCGGTGCCGCAGGATGGTGGGCACGTCGGCGGCGGTCACCGTGCCTGCGGCGGCCAGGGCGGCCAGCGTCTTCTCGTCGGCGTGCACCAGGAGCCGGCCGCGCAGCCGCTTGGCCGACGTCCGGGCCAGCAGCGCGGGCAGCGCGGCCTTGAGGGCTTCCTTGGGGAGGTCCTCGCTCATCGCGAGCTCCCGCCACAACGGGTACGTACGGGCGTTGACCATCCTCGGGATCCCTCCCACCTCTGACCTGGCGTCACCGCCTGGTCTGGTCCCCATCTGTGTAACGACCGTACGGCGCACCCGGGCCCGGGCGGGGCGTGATCCACGAAGTCACCCCGCCATGCGCTCCGCCGCCACCCCGGTGCCGTGTGCCGATGAGCGCGGGCCCGGCGCCGGCCCACCTGCTTCTCCTACGCTCCCCAGCTGCTCGGTGCCCCGGTCCCGCCGGTCTCGCCGTCCTGGTCGTCGCCGTCGTCGTCCGGTTCGGGGGTGACGCGGTCGTCGAGGGCGATGGTGACGCGCTCGCCGTCGCCGGGGCCAAGGCGGGTCAGGCGCTGCTCGATGCGGTCGTAGAGCGTGGCGGCGAGCTCATGGTCGCCGCTGCCGTCCGGGGTGGAGCTGGTGACGGTGTGGAGACTGATCAGCAGGGCGATCAGTGAGCGGCCGGACAGCGGGGCGAAGACGCGCTCGTCGGCCTCGTCGGTGACGCGCGGCGGGACGCGGAAGTGGGGGTGGCCGGCGGTACGGGCGGTGAGGAACTCCCAGGTGTCGCGGTGGCAGCGCAGGTCGGCGGAGGAGATACGGGCCGCGGTCCGCAGCAGCGCGGTGTGCTTCTCGTTCGGCAGCACCGGCTCGGGGGTCTCAGTGGGGTGGGCCTGGAGCTCGTCGACGGCCCTGCGCAGCCCGGCGATCTCCTGCGCGAGGGAGGCGAAGCCGTTACGGGTCGCTTCCATCACGGTGGCGAGTTCGTCCCGGACCTGCCCGGCGACCTTGAGGACCGCCTGGCGCAGCTGCTCGGCGCCGTCCGGCCGCTCTTCGGCCGTGGCGGCCGGGGTGGTGAGCTGCTCGACAAGGGGAGTGAGCTCCTGGGCGAGGACCTCGCGGACGGCCTGGCGCACGGTCTCCTCCGACAGCGCCGGCGCGGTCGCCTCCGGCGTGGTCTCGGCGGCCGGTTCCTCTCCGGCCGTGCCGCCGTCCGGCTCCTGCGCCCCGGGCTCTCGCCCGTCGTCGGCCCCGGGACCGGATGTGGGCGCCGGCACCGAGGGGGAGACGACGGCGGGGTCTTCGTGGCCGGGGCCGCGCTGGACGGGGATCGCCTGCGGAAGATGGGCACCTTGGCTGTCGGCCTGGGAGGAGCTGGGAACGCCGGGGCCGGCGGGCGCCAGCGGAGCGAGGGCGAGGGCGTTGAGGTGGTTGAGGGTGGTGCGCAGCTCGGTCAGCTCAACGCGCAGCAGGCCGGTGACCTCCTCGGTCTTGCTGGCGAAGAGGTCGCCGGAGGCGGGCTTGACCGCCCTGTTGACGTCCTTGCGCAGCAGGTTGAGTTCGTCGAAGACCTGGGTGAGACCTTCCGTGACGGCCCGGGAGGTGGCCTCCTGGGCATCGCGCCCGGATTCGTCGATCTTCTCGACGCTCTCGGTAAGAGCTTCGCGTAGGCTCTGGTCCCCATGCAGGACGGCGTTGTGCAGCATGGAGACCATCTCGGCGAAACCGGAGCTCCGGGCCATCTTTCCCCCAAATGTTGCTTTAAGTAGCTGATCACTTTCGCTGCGTATGGTGCCCGAGAGGGGAGACCGCCCGGGGCGCAACCGGCCAACTGCTCTCAGGGAAGCGGAGATTGGCTACTCCGTTACTACGAGGTGGCCGGTTCCCTGCCCATCTGAAGCGCGCGCCCCGCCCCGCCCGCGGGCAGCCCTTCGATTTCATGGGCCGGTGTGGCGCGTGAGCTGCGGCTACGGTCACCCCAACGCCGCAGCACCGAGGGCGCCGGACACAGGGAGGGGAACGTCATGAGCAGCGACACCGGGTGGGGTGTGGCCGCCCCCGAGCGGAACCGCCGGCGCGCGGACGTCGGATGGGGCTTTGACCCCGAGTGGGGTGTTCAGGGCGACACAGGCTGGGTCTGACCCGCCGCCGGAGCGAGCTGCTGACCGAGGAGGACGCGGGAGCAGGCCAAGCAGCAGATGGAGGCGGTCGGCCGGCGGCTGGCCGCCCACGGCTGCGAGACGGAAGGTGCGACCCGACGACCACCGCCGAGAAGACGTCCACCGAGCACATGGTGCTCATGTACCCCGACCCGACCGACCCCGTGGGGCCGACGGGCGAGGGCGATGCCCCGCCACTCTGCGCGTCACCTGTCCGCTGACGTTGCCGTCAACTACTGCCGTCAGACACCCGAGGAGCCCCGTCGGAAACAATTCCGGCGGGGCTCCTCGAACTACGGTGAGTCTATTTTGCGAGACCAATGCTCCACTGACCGCTCCACGCGGAAGCAAATTCCAGCGTCAACGGATCAGCATCCACTGCTCCTGACACGAAAATCGCCCACCAGAGCTCTTCGCAGGGAATATGAGCCTCCCCCTTCGTGTCTATCCAAACGCAAACTCTCCCATCTTGATCGACGGTTATATCCCACCAGGACCAAGCCCGAAGATCCGGGTCGAAGCAATAGATCCAATCCCCTGAATCCCAGGGGCGATCATCCCTCGCGTCCCGATATCGACGCTTACCTTCACTTCCAACTGGGTCCCCCGGAACATCCCCGGCTTCACCGCTTGAAAGCTCCAGGAACCAGGACGGCAGCGTGTCGTCCGATACGTCACCGCTCTCAAAGTCGGCCGACCTGGAGATCTCTACGGCTCCGGCAATCAAGTCCCTGAGGCGCTGGGCATATGTCACACTATCCGCCACAGGTGTGACCACAAACACTCCCAGGAGACTGATCGGGTCCTCCGAGGGGCGCTTCCTCAAGCGGTGCCATTCACTTGCAGAATCGTTACGACTCATCAAATCCACCCCTATCCAATGATCCGACCCGATCCCGGGATAATGGCCTCCATTAGGCCGGGGATGTGGTGATCACGGAGGCCGAATAGCCCAGGCCCATCAGACTGGTCTGGCGCCATTTTAAGGGCACGATTCCATTCACGCCTCGTTCCCGGCCAGCCGGGCGGCTTGCGTTGAGGCAGGGAGGCTGCCGAAAGCTGCCGAACGAAGGAGGCCGGCACATCGAAGGCAACTAGCTGATCGCCCTTAAATCCGGTCGAATGGCTGATGTCGCCAGTCATGTTGAGGTAGAGCGATCCAGATCCCGAGTGTGAGACATTTCCGTCCGCGTCAACAGACAGTCTCTGAGTTTCGGGAATCGACGTATCCTGCTTCCGATAAACCGTGATGTTGCAGTTGTGGACCAGGACCGGCGTGGCCCCTGCCAGCACATAGTACGTGTGCTCGCCGGGCGGGCGTCACCTGCATTTTCGCTGGTCAGCGAATTCCGGCCTGTCCGTGGGCGTGCATGGAAGTGCCGTGCTGTGCGCCTCTGTTGCCGTCGGCGTTGCCGTCAGACGGCTACGCGCGTGAGGGCGGTGGAGTGGGCTTTGGCCGGTGTCCTGCCCGGGTTGGGGTCGGGCATGGTCAGGGGGCCGTACGCTGGCCGGCAACTCGGGCAGGCTTTGGACCTGCCCGGAATTTGAACGAGTGGCCCCCTGGCCTTGCCCGACGCGGGCCCCGGCCCGGGGAGGTGGGTAAAGCCCACGGAGCCGACCGGCCCCACCCCCGGGCCTACGCCCCGGCCAACTCCCCGCCGTCGCTTCGCCGTCGGCCTGGCGTTCGCCGTGCTGGCGTGTCCGGCTTTCTCCGCGCTTCCGGTCGTCCGCTGTGCTGTCTCTGCGCGGCCTGGTCGCTGGCCGGCCCGCGGTGGCGGAGCCGAGAGCGGGCCGGGTGGGCGGCCGTGCCGCGCGCGACCCGCGTCAGCGGGTCGCCTTGAAGACGTAGAGAAAGTTTGGACGCATCCCGCTTCGGCGGTACGCCGTGGCTGTCGGTTGAGCGTTCGGCTGGGCTGCTGGCCTGGTGCGATGGCCTGCGGGTTGTGGGTCCTGTTCCGGCTGGCGGTGGTGGTTCTACTCGGCTCGGGTGACCTCGGCATGGTCGGTGAAGACGCGCCTGAACAGGTCGTGGCCGGTGCGTCCGGTGTGGCGGAGTGCCCAGTCCTGTGCGGCTTCCTGCTCGGGGTGGGGTCCGGATTCGGCTCCGCAGCCGCCGGTGACGCAGAACGCCTCGTAGGTGATGCCCCCTTCGGGCGCGTGGCGGATGGTGTGAACGACGTGCCGGTAGATAGCGCGGGGGCTCACTGGTGACCCTCCGGGTGGCGTCGCATGTAGACGTTGCAGTCGCTGACGGTGGTCATGTCGCCGACCGTGCGGGCCCGGTCGCGTACGTTGGCCAGTTCGGTACAGCCCGCGCAGCCTTCAACGGGAGTCGGCTCCAGTTCCAGGCGCAAGGGGAGTTCGACCGGCTGGGTGGAGTATCTGGTCGGCTCCGTCATTGCACATCGCCACCTCTCGAACGTCACATGGCCGACCTCTTGACAGGTCGGTGCTCTAGTTCAGTATTCGAGTGGCCGAAGCACTCCCGCTACGGTTCGTAGTGCACTAGTGTGCCCTCACTGACAGCACGTCAACTCAACGGAGGGGCAAGCCTTATGCCCAGTCCCAAGACGTTCACGAAGATCGCGGATCACTTCCGGGAGCGCATCCTGTCGGGAGAGCTTGAGCCGGGCGCCAAGCTGCCGACGAACCGGGAGATTGCCGGGCAGTGGCAGGCCGCGGCCGCCACGGTCTCGCGGGCCTTGCAGGCTCTCCAGGTGGAGAACTTCATCCGCACCACCCCCCGGGGTACCTATGTCGCCGATGACCCTCGCTGGACGCTGTCGGCGCGGGACCGGCTGGCCCGGGTCCAGCGGGTGAAGTCGTTCCTGGCGGAGGGTGAGACGAGCCGGGTGACGGCGGCCGAGCTGATCATCCCGCCGCTGTACGTGGCGGAGATCTTCGATCTGGAGGTCGGGGATCAGGTGGTTCGGCGCGAGTGGCTGGCCGGACGGGGCAAGACCCGGACCGTGTTCGCGGTCACCTGGTACCCGGCCCCGTTCGCCGCCCTCGTGCCGGACCTGCTGAACACCGCCCCGGGCCGCAATCACGGATTGTCCGCCCGGGTCCTGGAAGCCACCGGGCGCACGATCACCCACGCCCGCGACGACATGCACGCCCGCCCCGCCGACGCCCGAGAGTCAAGCGCCCTGGGCCTGCCGGTCGGCTCCCCGATCCTGGCCGGCGCCCACCGCTGGTCGGACGCGGAGGGGATCATCGAGTACGGGGAATGGTGCCTGCCGCCTCGATTCACCATCGGCTACGAGTACCAGCCCTGACCGATCAACGCGAAGCGTCCCCGAAAGCCAGCCTGCGGCCTTCGGGGACGCCGTCGTTCACGTGCCTGCCTCAGTTGGCGTCGCGGCCTTCGAGGCGTTCGACACGCTCCTCCAGCTTCTCGATCCGCTCCAGGGCTCGTTCCAGCTTGTAGGTCAGATCCGCCACTTCGGCAGCTGCCGGGAACTCGTTCTGCGGAGCAGTCGACGCTTCGTCCGGCTCGTCCGGCGGCTGCACCGTGACCGGTACCTCTGTGCCGAACTCGCCCCCCACGACGACATACGCCATCGACCCGTTGCGCTGGTGAGCCTTCTTCATCCTGCCCTCCAGGGTAAGGAAGGTCAGGGCCTGGTCTGCGGATTCCGGGTCGCCGCCGATCGTGTCGACCACCTCGTCCACGGTGACTCTGGCGCCCCTGGCCAGTGATCCGTCTCTGATCTTGCGGACCAGGCGGCCGTGGGTGAGCTGGGTGGCGAAGCCGTGGTCGTCCCAGTCGCGTACGTAGACCTCGTCGCCGGGCAGCTCACCGGGGTATCGCAGGAGGAAGTTGCCGGCCAGCAGGGCGATGGCGTTGGTGACCACGTTGAGCGGCACCGCATAGTGCTCCGCCAGGACCTCGCGGGCCGGGAGCCGGGAGCCGGGAGCCAGAGTGCCGGAGTAGATCTGCTGTGTGAGATCGCCGGCGACCTTCTCGAAGGCGTCCTCGAAGTCGGCCGAGCGCGTGACGAACGTGCCGCGCCCCTGGCGGGCGATGACCCAGCCCTCGTTCCTGAGCAGCCGGATCGCCTTCTGCACGGTCAGGCTCGATGCCTTGTAGGTCTGCATGAGCTGGCTCTGCGTCGGCAGGAGCTGGCCGGGTCGCAGTTCGCCGTCCCGGATCTGCTGCCGCAGGTCGTCCGCGATGCGTTCGAACGTCAAGCGCGCTTCGTCAGCAGCAGCCATGTCCATCCCTGGTCCCAGTCCGATTCCACCAGCCGCGGGCCGCTCGCTGCCTGTCGTGTTTCACCAGTTCAGCGGCCTCATTGGTCAGGGTAACCGCCGTATGGATGGACCACCCCACGAACGGATGGAACTCAATAGGGATGGACTTAGGATGGAATGAATGTAGGGTTGCGGCACGCGATCACCCACACGGGTGACTCGCACCCCTCTACCTGGAGGTTTGCCGTGAAGACCATGCCCATCGACCAGTCCCAGGCCCTGGTGATCCTGGCCTCCGAGTCCCGGCCGCACTTCAAGGACCGCGAAGGTCAGCAGCCCGCGATCGACCGGGCCACCGGCGCCCACCTGCACCTGGTGGACGTGATGTTCGCCTTCAACGGCCGCGCCGAAGTGATCACCGTGAAGGTCCCGGAGACGGGTCTCGGCAAGGGCCTGAAGGTCGGTCTGCCGGTCGTTTTCACCGGGCTTGTCGCGTCGGCCTGGGAGAACGAGATCAACGGTAAGGACCGGCACGGTATCTCGCTGCGCGCCGACGCCGTCACCGCCAAGGTCGGTGCCTGATGACCGGGAACTCCCTCGGGCTCGCGCTCCTGGCCGTGGTCGGCCTCGGCGTGGTCGGGCTGCTGGGCTGGGCGGGGTACTGCTTCGCCCGCTGGTACCGGGCCGATGCCGAGACCCGGGTCAGTCTGAGGCAGGCGCGGCGGATGCGGTGGGGTTGGAAGCGGCTCGCGCCGATGCTCGGCCTGGCGGTCAAGGACGCCACCCCGACCGTGCTCCAGCAGTACGCCCCACAGGAACAACCACCGAAGCCGCGCGTGCTGGTCCCGCGCCTGCACACCCGCGCCGACACCTTCGGCGTCACCGTCACCGCCGATGCCCTGCCGCAGGTCGGGCTCAGCGCCTGGCAGGACGCCAATGAGGGCCTGTGCGACGCCTGGGGCATGCGGCGCATCCGGATCAGCCAGCCCAAGCCCGGAATGATCGTCGCGCGCGGCTTCCGGCGCGAGCCGCTGGAAGCGGTGATCCGCTCACCACTCCTCGGCCCGGACGGCTCCCCCGTCTGCCGACCGGGGCAGTTCGTCTCCACCGATGACGTGCTGCTCGGCTGGGACGAAGACGGCACCCCCATCGTGCTCAACCTCGCCTACTCCGCCCACGCCCTCATCGCCGGCCTCACCCGCTCCGGCAAATCAATCACCGTCAACACCCTCCTCGCCTACGCCTCCCTCATGCGGGACGTGCGGCTGATCGTGATCGACCCCAACCTCGCTGCGGTCGCGCCCTGGTGGCGTACCGCCTCCAAGGTCTCCGACGCCACCCATCCCGACGAGCCGACCGAGATCCTGCGCTGGGTGCGCGAGGAGATGCAACGGCGGGAGAGGCTGTTCTGGTCCGGCCGTACCGACCGCATCACCGAGTTCAGCCCCGAACTGCCTCTGTTGCTCGTGGTGATCGACGAGGTCGCGAACTACACCCGCCACCCCGACCGCAAGGCCCGCGAACGCTTCGAGGCCGAGCTGCTGGCCATCGCCAGCCAGGGCGCCAAGTTCGGTATCCGGCTGTGGCTGCTCACCCAGAAACCCTCCGCCGACGTGCTCACCACCGCCGTACGCACCAACCTGTCCGCCCGGATCTGCCACCGCGTCGACACCATCGAGGACTTCCTGCACCTCTTCCCCGACGGCCGGGACCTGGACATCACCGCCGCCGACCGCACCATGCCCCAGGGCGTCTCCATCGCCTCCGTCGGCGACATGCGCACCCCCGTCCGGCTGCGCTCGGTCTACCTGCCCACCGAAGCCTGCTGGCAGATCAACGACCTCATGTGCGCCGAAGGGCTCAAGGTCCGCGACCTGCCCGACCACGTCGACCTGGACAAGGCCGCGTGACCGCCGCCTCCCGGTCCCGCTTCGCAGTGATCCCCGGCAAGGGCGTGTAGTCGCCAAACCCTCGCCCCTGCCGGGGGCTCCCTCCCATCCATCCACGGCACACGTGTGCCGCAGTGCAGAGAGATCCCGCCAGGATGCCACCGCACACCCCGACCACCACAATCCCCCGACCCGAACCGACCGCACCCGCGCTGCCCACGTTCACCGGGTACCGGGACCTGCTCGGCCTGATACGGCAGCTGTCCTCGCTCGGCGGCTGCGCCCAGCCCATCCGGCTCGAAGGCCACCGCACCGAGATCGACGCCTTCACCGGCGAGATCCTGCACGAACTGAAGTCCAAGGACCTCCCTGCCGGACATCTCCTGGTCCGCTGCGGCAACCGCCGCACCACCCGCTGCCCCTCCTGCGCCGAGCTCTACCGCCAGGACACCTACCACCTCATCGCCGCCGGCCTGCGCGGCGGCAAGAACATCCCCGAACAGGTGGCCACCCACCCCCGCGTCTTCGCCACCCTCACCGCGCCCTCATACGGCCCCGTCCACGGGCGACGCGTGGGCGGCTCCGCCCGCTGCCGCTGCGGACGCACCCACACCAAGGGCGACCCGCTCCTCGGCGCCCCTCTCGACCCCGAGCGGTACGACTACACCGGCGCCGTGCTGTGGAACGCCCACACCCCGGCCCTGTGGGCCCGCTTCATGCTCCACCTGCGCCGCACCATCGCCGCCGCCGCTGGTGTCTCGCAACGACTGCTCTCCAAAGTCGTCCGGGTCTCGTACGCCAAGGTCGCCGAGTACCAGCAGCGCGGGCTGATCCACTTCCACGCCGTGATCCGTCTCGACGGCCGCGCGGGCCCCTACACCCCGCCGCCCGCCTGGGCCACCCCCGAACTCCTCGCCGACGCCATCCGGATCGCGGCCACCCGTGCCCACATCGACGGGCCCGAAATCAACGGCCGCGCCCGCTCCTTCGCCTTCGGCGAGCAGATCGACACCAGGATCATCCGGTCCTCCGCCTTCCAGGGCGGGACCACGATCACCGAGGGCAAGGTCGCCGGATACGTCGCCAAGTACGCCACCAAGGGCACCGAAGCCGCGACCGGCACCCTCGACCACCGGCTGAAGAGGATCACCGACCTCTGGTTCGAGTCCGTACCCGAGCACGCCGCCCGCATGATCCGCACCGCCTGGACCCTCGGCGCCCGCGACGACCTCAAGCACCTGAACCTGCGCAAGTGGGCCCACATGCTCGGCTTCCGCGGCCACTTCTCCACCAAGACCCGCGCCTACTCCACCACCCTCGGCGCCCTCCGGGCCGCCCGAGCCGCCTGGCACCGCCGCCACACCCCTCCGCCCTCCCCGACCACCCTCGTCATCGCCGACTGGGCCTATGACGGCACCGGCCTCACTCCCGATCTTGAACGCCTCGCCGCACTCATCCACGGCGGCCCGACATGCGAACAGGGAGTGACAGCCGGTGCGTGACGACGAACTCCTCACCGTCCCCGAGGCGATGGCCCGCCTCAAGATCGGCCGCTCCGCCCTCTACGACCTCCTGCGCACCCGCCGCCTGGCCTCGCTGACCATCGGCCGCGCCCGCCGCATCCCCACCCACGCCCTGGACGACTACGTCAAGCGCCACCTGGAAGAAGCCGCCCGATGACCGCCCCCAAGCGAAAGAAGGCCCGCGCCAACGGCGAAGGCACCATCTACCAGCGAAAGGACGGCCGCTGGGAAGCTGCCGGCTATGTCCTCGCCGCCGACGGCAGACGAAAGCGTGTCCGTGTCTACGGCACCACGCGCAAGAACGCGGCTGACAAGCTCACCGAGAAGATCGCCGACAGCAACCGCGGGCTGCCGGTTGCCACCGCTGACAGCACGCTCGGTGACTACCTGACGTACTGGCTAAGGGCTGTCCCGCAAAGGGTCGGTGGGGCGAGGGTCAGCTGAAGGCGCCGATGCGGGCTGGGTGGATACCGTGTAGAGGTTCATGGAGGCAGCGGTCTTGGGGGACAAGTGGGACGCAGCAGGTTGCCTGTGGAGAATGTGGGCGCCGGCGACCTCTGGCTCTTTGTCGAGCCGTACGGTGAGGACTACTGGCTGAAACCCGGGGAGGTCTTCACGGTCGCTCCGGAGGTTGAGGGCATCGATGTCTGGTTCTCTACCGCTGTCAGTCAGGAGGGCATCACGGTGTGGCTCTATGAGGACGGTGACCCAGCCAAGGTCGTCCTGGAATACACAGTGACTGACGCGGACGGCAAACGGCTGGAGTGCGGGCACCAGAGACCCCCGGAGCCGGCGGGCTCCGGCGCGGCTGAGCCGGGCTGAATCCCTCGCTCATCGGCTGAGTGCGAGGTTGTGCAGGCGGGCGATGCCTCTCATCGCGTGATGGACGCCGTCGCCCTTCAACCGGCAGTCTCGGAGGATCTTCCAGGTCTTCATGCGGGCGAAGGCGTGCTCGACACGGGCGCGGACCTGGCGGTGGGAAGCGTTGTGCTCTTCCTTCCAGGCCGGCAGTTCGCTCTGCCCGCGCTCACGGCGGTGCGGGATGAGCAGGCCGGTGCCCCGGTAGCCGCCGTCGGCGATCACGGTGGTGCGGCCGACGGCGTCCTCGGCTCCGGACAGCGCCCACGCCTTGCAGTCGTTGCGGTTGCCGGGCAACGGCCGGCCGACCACCACGACGCGCCGGGTGTCGGCGTCGATGACGACCTGGTGGTTGGTGGAGTACCGGTAGTTCTTCGATCGCTCGGCCACCGTGTGGTCGCGAGTGGGGACCAAGGTGCCGTCCACGATGAGGACGGTGCTCTTGCGGAATCGCCTGCGGGGCTTGAGCGCGAGCAGGGGGCCGAGGTGGCTGACGATGCGGTTGGCCGCGGACTTCGAGACGCCGAACAGCGGGGCGAGCTGCCGCAGCGTCAAGTTGGTACGCCAGTAGGCCGTGACCAGCAGCACCCGGTCCTTCAGCGGTAAGCTCCACGGCCGGCCTCTGCGAACCGCGTCAGCCCCCTCATGCCGCAGCTGTGCCACCAACGTGCCGAAGGAGCGGGGGCTCAACCCGGTGAACGGGGCTATCCAGGACGGCTGTGACGCCGTGATCACACCAGCCACTGCGGGAGCCTGACACGGTTCACGCAGTGGCTGGTGCGTTGATCACTTGCTGGACAGGCGAAGGTCGCCGGACCAGGTCTCACACCGGACACGGCCGGAGTCGAAAGTGATCTCCAGTGCAATCCGCCCGTTGCCCCGGACGCTCTCTTCGCTGACTGCCAGTACCGTCTCGCCGAGGTGGCCGGCGAACGGGGTCTCGCCGCTGTTCGGTGCCACCTTGACGCGGCCTGACTCCGCCATGTCGTATCCCGCGAAGGGGGCCGATGTCTCCACGATCAGGCACCAGTCCGACCCGGTCGTGATGCGCGTGGCGACCGCTTCGCTGTCGATCAGCCACACGTCCAGCGGGCCGGACGGAGCCTCTGAGTCGTAGAGGTGCCACGAGGCGACCACGTGCTCAAGACGGCGTCCGATCAGGTAGTCAGGACGCACGCCGGCCCCGTGCAACGGGCACTCGCTTCCCCTCTTCGACTCCACGCGTCGACCGTACCGTCAGGCGAACCTCCAGCTCACGTCCTTATACGGGACATCCCTTAGGGAAAAGCGACTTCCCACTCCCCGGCTCTGGCTGGACGCCCGACGGGCTGGCCGATGCGAGACTCCCCCACTGGGAGCAGATGCCGCACATCTCCAGGTTGGTGAACTCCTCGACCGCGATGATCACCTCGCTGCGGACGAGGAGGCTGGCCACTCCGAGGTACTGACCGCAGTTCCCACGGTGCAGCATCGGATGCCAGTGAACTGCGCAGGCCGCCCAGCCCGGATGGGGGGAGGTATACAGGCGGAGGGCCCGGCTGCCGTCCGGGCCCTCCTTCGTGTCACCCGCCTCGGTTGTCAGCCGAAGGCCTTGACGCTCCTCCAGTCGACGGAGAGGACGGTCTTGACTGCCGGGTGGGTGTTTGTCGTGGATGGGTAATAGACGCGGATGTTGCCGGTCGCCCCGTCCCGGGTCCACAGGTCGGGGACCTCGTGGGATGTGTGGGCGGTGTCGTCCGGCTGGAGGTCGGGGATGCCGATGACGGTCGAGACTGCCGACTTCGTCCACCCGGTGCCGTATGTGACGTCGCCCTGTCGGGAGGCCGCTGCTGTCATGAGAGAGCTGAGGCTGACGCCGCCGGGGGTGGCGCTCGGCTTGCCGTGGCGCAGGTACATGTCGCCGCTGGTCACGTCCCGGAACAGCAGGTCGGCGGTGCCGTCCTTGTCGATGTCGGCGAGGTTGACGATGTCGCGGTTGCTCCAGGTCTCGCCGATCATCTGGGTGGCCGTGTGGAACGTGGCTCCGGTGTAGCCGGAGAGGAACCAGAGGTTCGAGTCGGCGCGGACGAAGGCGTCGGGGAGTTTGTCGCCGGTGACGTCGCCGACGGCCTTGAGCTGCGTCCAGGTGGACGGGGCGGGGGCGTTCGACGGGAGCTTGATGCTGACCCGGTTCTCGACGTTGAAGGTGCCGTAGCCGTCGCCGGGGTAGAGCCAGAAGGTGCCGTTGGGGGCGACGGAGAACAGGTCGGTGCTGCCGTCGCCGGGGTAGACGTCGGCGTAGTGGCTGATCAGGGCGGTTTTGTTGGTGGCATCGTCGTACCAGTAGCCCGCCGGGGGTTCGTGCGCCTTGAGGACCTCCGGGTTCTTCGGGTCGGGCCGCAGGATGTATGAGCCGCGCATGGTGCTGTAGAGGTCACCGCCCTTGGCGCCGCTCAAGGAGCGGAGGTTCCCGTTCGCATCGATCACCAGGAGGTCGACGATGCCGTCGCCGCCGACGTCACCGGGGCCGTCGGCCTTGTCGCGGGGCCGGACGTAGAAGGAGTAGTCCGTCCGCGCGCTGACGTTGCCCACGGCGTCGTGGGCGAAGACCTGGAGGCCGTTCGGACCGGCGTGCGGAGGCCGCAGATATGGCACGGTCGCCGTTCCGTTGGTTGCGGACACCGTTCCCCCGGTGCTGGTCACGCCCTCGAAGTTGTAGGTGAATTTCGTGGCGCCCGGGGACCGGAAGGTGATCGCGCCGGTGCCACCGAACTTGACCGAGGCCCAGGTCTGGCCGTCGCTGGTGGCCTCGGGGAAGACGGTGCTGTCGACGTCGGGACTCTGGGGTGCCGTGGTGTCAATGGTGACCTGGCAGGATTCGCTGCCGGCCGGATACCAGGTGGAGAGACCTGGTGGGCTGTACGAGTCCTCAGCCCGCGCGATCCAGCTGTAGGTGGCGCCGTCGTCCAGGCCTGTGATGTACGCGGTGGCCGTGCCGCTGGAGTTCGGGGTGATCAGCAGGTCGGTCTTGGTCTGACCGACCTTGCCGTAGCGGAAGCGGATTTTGCTGAGGTTGCCGTCGGCGTCCTTCGCGTTGACGGAGACGGAGATACTCGTCGTCGCGATGACCTTGGAACCCGGGGACTGCACACAAATGCTGCCGGCGACCAGCGTGGGTTCGCTGGGCAGGCGGTTGTACTCCGCAACGAACTCCGCCGACGATGCCTGGAACTTGCGCCAGGTGTGGGTGTCGCTTTCAGCCGTGGCCCGCAGGCCGAAGGTGATGTTGCCCCAGCCGTTGTCGGCGCCCTTCTGGGCGGCGGCCGTCACGTTGGCGTCTTCGAACAGCTCGTAGTCGTCGTCGCAGTTCGGGTCCGGGTCGTAGCCGTGGGCGAAGGAGTTGCTGTCCAGCCAGGTGGCCCAGCTCGGCTGGGAGTTCCAGGTGGTGTTGGTCGAGATGCCGCCGGTGAGGTAGAGCTTGAACTCTCGAGGGCTGCACGACCACGAGTGGTTGTTCAGCACCTTGAAGGAGGCTTTGTGGACCGTGGCACCGGTGATGGTGCGGAAGTCCATGCGCCAGAACGAGCGGGCGAGACCGCCGGTGTCGGACTCGTATCCGACGCGGGCGTCGGATGTGCCGGAGCCGAAGTTGGTGCCGTCGTAGAAGCTGCTGTTCGGGTAGGGACGGTAGGCGATCGTCCACGACTCCTTCGGGGTCTTCATCGTCGGGTCGATGAAGACCGGGAAGAGGACGTTCTCGTCGGTGAAGAGGCCGGTGGCGGCGGGGTGGAGCTGGAGGCGCGTGTCGCCGGTGCCGTCGCCGTCCAGCTGGACGGCGACGGGGGCGCGCCGGGCGCCGGGTTCGATACCGCTCAGACCGCTGAGCCTCAGGACATCAGCGGGGGTGGCTGTCGAGGTGCGCGGAGCGGTTCCGGAGGCGCGGAGTTCAGGGTTGCGGCCGCTGGAGTCCCAGGCGAAGGGGGTCGGCAGGGAGCCGACCTCGTCTCCTGCCTTGTCAAGGATCCGTACGAGGCTGCCGTACTCCTCGTATTGGAAAACGGCGGTGTCCGAGTGCAAGCCGTACGTCACGGTCCTGAGCGCCTCCTGCTGCGAGGCCTCGCGGTTTTTGACAATGAGGAGCTGGGCGAAGCCACCGCTCTCACGGGCGATCACGAGCAGGTCGACGCCGGGCAGGACCTCGGGGTAGAGGGCGCGTGGCCCGTCGAGCACCGGCTCGGGCAGGGTGCCGGGCCAGGTGTACGTGATGGTGTGGCCTTCGAGGTCCATCTCGGCCAGCACGGTCTCGCCGGGCCGCGGGGCGCGGGTGAAGGAGCGGTCGGCTCGGGAGGTGTCCGTGCTGCCGCTGGAGAAGCGTACGAGCGTGGCCGGGTTTTTGGGCCGGACGCCGAGTCCGCGGGGCGCGTTCTCGGTCCGCTCCAGAGTGTTGTCGATGGGTGCCCACTGCCCCTCGGCGTTCTTCGCGCGCTGCGGGACGGCGTGGATGCTGGTGCGCATGCGCCCGTTGGGCAGTGCCCAGGTCTGCTCGGTGGCCGTGGTCGCGGTCTCGACGAGGACCGGCTTCCCGGTGCGGCGGGCTTGGACGGCGGCGGTCTGGGCGTCGCGGGGGGCGGCCGCGGCCGGCTTCGCCTCGATCGGCTGTTTCGGCTGCGCGGTCGGCGGGCCGTCAGGCTGCCACCAGGGCAGCAGGGATGCGGCGAGTGCGGCCAGTACGAGGCCGAGGGTGCAGGCCAGCCTGGTGCGCGTGCGCACGAAGGGGCTGAGCAGGCGGGGCGCGGTCACGGCGGTCTACTCCCGTGGGAACCAAGCGGAATGGGGGGGCAGCACGGAAAGCCCCGGACGACAGTCACGGGGCGGATGCGCGAAAACGATCACATTTACTTCACAGGCTGTCCATTCATGAAGGATTTATGAACTCGTGACGTGGAGCCGGTGGGCGGACGGGACGCGGGCGATGCGGTCCCTCCTGCGGCTTTCGGGCGCCCCCTTGAACCTGGTTCAAGGCGAAACAGATGATCCAGGTGAAAGATCGCCAGTACGACTGTTCGTCGCACAATGACCCGTGTCTGACCTCACACCGAAGCGCGGAACCGTCGCCTCTTCCCCTTGAGACCAGGGGTGTTCATGACGGAGGGTTCACCCGCGTGCGCCTGGTCCGGGCGTGCGCTCTTTGGTGTTTCCGCACCTCATCCGTTGTTTGGATTTGCTTCAGTGGGAGTCGCCGCGTATGCGTGCTTCAGGTCCGCTGTCATGGTTGGGGCGGGGACGCCCAGCCATGACGGAGTCACTACGACGGCGCCGGCGGCCAGGCCGCACGGCGACCGTCCTTCTGTTGTCCTCGACGTTGTCGGTGACGAGCCTGAGCGCCCAGGCATGGGCCGCTCCGGGGCCCGGTATGAACCGCCTGGGGGAGACGAGCGAGGTCAAACTCCCCAAGCTGCCCGAGAGCGTGCCGGTCCTCCCCGAACTGCCGAGCGTCACGGAGCTGGGCACCTCCGAGGACGTCCCTGTCCTCCCGTACGAGCCCAAGAAGATCACTCCCTGGCAGGCGGGAACAGGAACCGCTGATCTGAGCAACGCGGCTGCCGGCACCTCGGTTCCGGTCTCCAACGGCCTGCCGATCGCCCTCGGCGTCCCTGCGGGCACCGAACCGTCGGCCCTCGCGGGCCAGTGGACGGTCGACCTCGCCGCGCCCGCCGCCTCCCAGGAGGCGGGCCTCTCCGGACTGATCATGCAGATCACTCCGCCGACGGGCGTCGACCCTGACGCGCAGGTCGTGCTTGATGTCGATACCAGCGAGTTCAAGGACCTCTACGGTCCTCAGGCCGCCGAGCGCTTCGGGGCCATGCTGCTGCCCGACTGCGCCTTCGACGCGGCTTCGACGGGAGGGTGCACCGAGACCGGTACCCAGACTTTGTCGGGCGTGGCGGACACCGACGCGTTTGAGCACCTCACCAGCTCGGTGAAGGTGGTGCCCGCCGATGAGGCCCCCACACGGGCGACGACGGCCACGGACGAGCCGGTCCGCACGATCGTCAGCGGCGTCCTTCCTGTCTCCAGGATGCTGGACAGTGGGCCGTCCCCCATTGCGACGGGTTCCCAGGTCCGCACCGCAGCCTTCGCCGCGACCGGCACACCGGGCGCCACCACCGTCGGTGTCGCCGACACCGGCGCCTCTAGCGCCGGTGACTACACCGCCTCGCCCCTGCTGTCCTCGGGCTCCTGGGCGTCGGGCTCGTCGAGTGGTGCCTTCACCTACGGCTATCAGGTGCAAATCCCCGAGGTCGCCGGCGGCCTCGCGCCGAACGTGCAACTGTCGTACTCCTCGCAGACGGTCGACGGCCGTACCTCGGCCACCAACAACCAGGCATCCTGGATCGGTGACGGCTGGGACTACAACGCGGGCTCGATCACCCGTGCCTATGCCAGCTGCCGTCAGGACGGCAAGAAGGCCGGGTCGAACAACCCGCAACACGGCCCGGCGGACCTGTGCTACGGCTCGGAGAACGCCACCCTCTCGCTCGGCGGTATGACCACCGAGCTGGTGTGGGACGAGACGAAGGGGCCCGAGGGGTCCGACGGCAAGCCCTTGGGCGCCTGGTTTACCGCGAACGGCGACGGCTCGAAGGTCGAGCGCCTCAAGAACACCGCCAACGACCCGCGCGCGGGGCTGAAGGACGCCGACGGCGAGTACTGGGTCGTCACGGACAGGAGCGGCACGAAGTACTACTTCGGCCTCAACAAGCTGCCAGGCTGGTCCGACCACGGTACCGCCGCCGACGACCCGTACACGGACTCCGTGCTCGCCGTCCCGGTCTACGGCAATCACCCGGGCGAGCCCTGCTACCAGGCCAAGTGGGAGGACTCAGACTGTCTTCAGGCCTGGCGGTGGAACCTCGACTACGTCGAGGACGTCCACGGTAACGCCATGTCCCTATGGTGGAATCGCGCCGACAACTACTACGCGCAGAACTTCGGCTGGCTCAAGCCCGCGCGGTACCACCGTGACGGCTACCTCTCTCGCATCGACTACGGACAGCGCACCGACAGCCTCTTCTCGAAGACGGCACCGGCCAGTGTCCGGTTCTCGGTCGAGGAGCGCTGTTACACGGTCGACTCGGTGACCTGCACCGAGGCCAACTTTACGTCCGAGCTGCCCCGGAACTTCCGCCCCTGGTACGACACACCCGCGGGCCTGCGCTGCGCCGCGTCGGGCAGGACGTGCTGGAACGCCGGACCCACCTTCTGGTCCCGCAAGCGCCTCGACAAGATCACCACGTCGGCGCAGCGGCTCACCTCGACCACCGCCCGCCAGGACGTGGACGAGTACCAGCTGAAGCAGAACTTCCCGGTCCACGCGACGGGCGTCAACACCGCACTGTGGCTGGAGTCGATCCAGCGCACGGGCTTCGCCCGGAATGGTGCCGGCGACACGAAAACGAAGCTCAACCCGGTGCGCTTCGAGCACAACGCCGAGGACATGCCCAACCGGATCAAGGACGACAACAAGCCGTCGTTCTCCCGGCTGCGCATCGCGCGCGTCATCAACGAGTACGGCGGCGAGACCGTCGTCACGTACAAGAAGCCGGGACCCGAGTGTCCCAGCAACGGCGCGGGGCTGCCCGGCAAGACCGACACGACCGCGCTCAAGAACAACACCCGCCTGTGCTACCCAGCGTTCTGGCACCCGGACCCGAACGTCGAGGACATCGACTGGTTCCACAAGTACGTCGTCGAATCGGTCGAGGAACTCCCTAACATCGGCGGCTCCTACCCGACGCGGACGTCCTACACCTATGGCGGCGCGGGCTGGAAGCTCGCCGAGAGCGAGTTCACCAAGAAATCCACCCGCACGTACTCCCAGTTCGCGGGCTTCGCCTCAACCACCACGATCACCGGCGTGGACGCCCCGAGCACAGGAAGCAAGCGGACCAAGACAGTCGCCCGATTCTTCCGGGGCATGGGCTCCGGCACGGTTCTTGACAGCGAGGGCGAGCCGATCGCCGCCGACGCAGAGCCGTTCGCCGGCCGTATCGCTGAGGAGCTCACCTACGCGAACGCCGGTGACACTGCTTGGCTGACCCGCACCGTCACCTACCCGCACGCCCGCGAACTCGCCCGCCGCGAGCGCGACGACGGCCTGAGCCCGCTGCGGTCCTGGCGCGTCACCGAGCCGAAGACGGTGTCGTTCACCAAGTCCTCCGGCACCGGAGACGACACGAGAACCCTGCGCAGCGTTGAGACCAGGACGACCTTCGACGCCGACAGGGGCCTTCCCACGCTCGTCGAGTCCCTCGGCGACACAGGGAAGCAGGGCGACGAGTCCTGCACCAGGATGACCTACCTGGACCAGCCGGCCAAACACATCATTGGCGTCACCAAGGAGATCCTCACCGCACCCGCCACCTGCACGGAGGCGGACGCCGACAACTGGACGACGCTCAGCGGCGGCAGCCGCGTGGCCTACGACCACCAGCCCTACGACGTGGCAGCGCTCTCCGCGGGCTCCCGCGGTCTGGCCACCGACACCTGGTCGCTCAAGGGCGACGGCACCGGCTTCCAGAGCGACGGCACCACCCACTTCGACGACATCGGCCGCGTCATCTCCCGCACCGACCCCGACGGGAAGATCTCCACGATCTCCTACTCCCCGTCCGAGGGCCAGGTCTTCTCGGTCACCGAGAAGAACTCACTGGGCCACACACAGACCCAGGAGCTGGAGCCCGGCCGTTCCGTCGGCCTCAAGACCACCGACCTCAACGACCGCGTCACCCAGGCGGAGTACGACCCGCTCGGACGTCTCTCCAAGGCATGGGGTGTGGGCCGCGCGACCTCGTCCGTTCCCGACTTCCAGGCCATCTACTCGATCCCCCTGGTCGATCCGGCGAACCCGGTGCGCAAACCGCCCTACGTCACCACCAAGACGCGGGGCCACGAGAACCGCATCGAAACCTCCGTCGTGATCTACGACGGCCTCGGCCGCCAGCGCCAGACCCAGGAACAGGCCACCGGCAGCGGCTGGCTGCTCACGGACACGCTGTACAACGGCTCCGGCGAGATCTGGCGCACCCGGAACGCCTACCTGACCCACAAGGCCGTGCCCGGCGAACTGTTCACCCCTGACGCCGACACGGCCGTCCCCAACGTCACGCAGTACGCCTACGACGGGCTCGGCCGCGTCGTGGAGGAGATGCCCTACCTCAAGTACGAGGCCCCCGGTTCCGAAGGGGCGACCTCGCAGGCGTTCCCGGACCGGGCCACCCGCTACGAGTACGGCTCCGACTGGTCCACGGTGATCAACCCGAAGGGCTCGCCGTCCTACCGGATCTACACCGACGCCCTGGGCCGCTCCTCCCGGATCGACACGTACACCGACGCGGCACGCACGCCCGCGCTGGCGACATCGATGCGCTACACGTACGACGACCGCGGCCAGCTGGCGAAGGCCACGGCCTCGGCGACCCCGGGGCACCCGTGGTCCTGGACGTACGACCACCGCGGCCGGATGTCCTCGTCCACCGACCCGGACACGGGCACGACGACGATGACGTACGACCACAGGGACCGGCCGCTGACGCTCACCAACGCGCGGGGCGTCACGGTATGGAACGACTACGACGAACTGTCGCGTCCCACGCAGCAGAGGCTCGGCGGCAAGAGTGGCACGCTCCTGGCCGACTTCACCTACGACGGAGCCCCGGGCGGCAAGGGCCTCCCGCAGGCGGCTACCCGCTATACGGACGGTCTGGCCTACAAGCAGCAGGTCAACGGGTACGACAAGGACTACCAGCCGACCTCGACGACGTTGAGCCTGCCGCAGTCGATCGCCGACACGTGGGGTCTGGAGCCCTCGTACACGTACAACTACCAGTACTCCGACACCGGCCAGGTCGAGTCGGTTACGCTGCCGGCCGTCGGCGGACTGGCCGCCGAGAAGGTCGTCGCCCGCTACAACGCGGACGGCCTGCCGCTCTCGATATCCGGCAAGGACTGGTACGGCTCGGAGACCGTCTACTCGCCGTACGGCCAGGTAATGCGCTCCACGCTCGGTGCCCAGCCGTACCGGGTGTGGACGCAGAACACCTTCGACGAGGCCAGCGGTGAGCTGCAGAAACAGCAGGTCTACCGCGAGCAGACGGGGGACGATTCCCTCGGCGGCGGTGTCCTCGTCTCCGAGCGCTCCTACAGCTACGACCCGGCCGGCAACGTCACCGGGATCCGGGAGCACGCCGCCAGCATCGCCGAGCGGCAGTGCTTCACGTACGACCCGCTCGGCCAGCTGAAGAAGGCCTGGACCAGCAAGGACCAGACCGCATGCACGGCCGCCCCGACGGCCACGACTGTCTCCGCCGGCGACGGCTCCGGCTACTGGCAGGAGTACGAGTATGACCTCCTCGGCAACCGCAAGAAGCTGACCGAGAAGGACCTTGCCGGCGACACCACCAAGGACGCCGTCACCGACTACACCTACGGCAAGGCGGACGGCACCCAGCCGCACACGCTGACCAAGGTGTCCAAGGCCTACAAGACGCCCGCCGGCGCATCGGTGAAGGCCGAGGCGACACGGCTGTACGAGCTGACGGGCGAGACGAAGTCGGTCACGTCCATCCAGAACGGCGACAGCCAGACGCTGACCTGGACCCACGACGGCCAGATCGACCGGATCACCGGCACGGGCACCGGCGGCAAGACCTCGTACGTGGGGCTCGGGGACAAGTGCCTCGACCTCAACTCGGGTGTGGCGAAGGCGGGCCAGGCGCTCAGTCTGTACCAGTGCAACGCCTCGGCGGCGCAGAAGTTCAGGTTCGTCGTGGCACCGGGTCAGGCCGACCCGAACCTCGGCACGCTGACGGTGCACGACACCTGGTGTGCCGACCCCGCGGCCGACACAGCCGGTTCGGCGGTGCAGGTCCAGAAGTGTGACGGCACCGCCGCGCAGCAGGTACGGCGGAACGCCTCCGGGCAGCTGACGCATGTCGCGTCGGGTCGGTGCATCGCGGTCAAGGACGCCGCCACGGTGAACAGCACGCCGCTGGTCCTGGCGACCTGTGCCTCCGGTGTTGCGGCCCAGCAGTGGGCGGCGCAGGACGACACCCGGCACATCTACGGTCCCGACGGCGGCCGGCTGCTGACCATCAAGGGCAAGGAGGCCACGCTGCACCTCGGCGAGGCCGAGGTGACGGTCCAGAAGGGCGGCGCGCTGGTCACCACCCAGCGCACGTACTCTGCTCCGGGCGGCGCGGTCATGCGCATCTCCTACGGGACCAGCGCCTCGCAACTGGTGGCCATCACCATGGACCACCAGGGCACTCCGTACGCCGAGGTGGCGCTGTACGGCACCCAGCCGGTCCGCGTCCGCAAGCAGGATCCCTTCGGCAACCTGCGCAGTCCGACGGCAACCGCCGCCGGCCTCTTCAGCCACCAGGGGTTCCTCGGCGCGACGAACGACGACGCCTCCGGCTTCACACCGCTCGGCGCACGTCTGTACGACCCGGTGGTCGGACGCTTCCTCTCCGCTGACCCGATCGTCGACCTGACCGACCCGCAGCAGTCCAGCGGCTATGCGTACGCGCACAACAACCCCGTCACTCACTCGGACCCGACCGGTCTGGCGATCTCGCTGACCGCGTCGGAACGCGCTGCGGCCCTCGCGGGAGCGGGGCTGAGTCCGGCACAGGTCGCGCAGGCACAGGCGACCATGGGCAAGTCCCTGACCTCGGTGATCCTCTCGGTCGCCTGGAGCACGCTCAGCGAGTTCATCGGCCTCGACAGCGCCAGGGCCTGCTTCGGCGGCGACATGTGGTCGTGCGGCGGCCTCATCGTTGAGGCGATCCCGTGGACCAAGCTCGGCAAGATTCCGTCGGTTTGGAGAGCCGTCAACCGCACGATTGACGCGGTCCAGGCGTTCCGGGCTGCGAAGCGGGCAGCCGAGGTCGTCCTCAGGACAGCGAAGGCGGCCGAAGCGTCAGCGCTGAGAGCCAAGATCGCGGCGATAGAGAGAGCCAAGAAGGCGGCTCAGGCGGCGAAGAAGAAAGCCGCGGAACAAGCCAAGAAGATCGCCGACCAAGCGGCCCAGAAAACGAAGAAGACCGGTAACCCGGTCCAGAAGCAGGCCCAGGCCAAGGCAGCCCCGAAGGTCTCATCAGCCAGCAACGGCAAGGGAGGCGGAAGTGGTAGCAAGGCCGGCACGACCAAGTCCAGCAGCTCCAAGTCCGGCGGCTCCAAGGGCGGCGGCTCCAACGGAGCATCCGCACGCGGCAACGGCGGATCGAGCGGCGGTTCGTGTTCCACCTCGGACAACAGCTTCACGCCGGGCACAAAGGTCCTGATGGCCGACGGCTCCACAAAGCCGATTGAACAGGTCAGGACCGGCGACAAGATCGTCGCGACCGACGAGAAGACCGGGGAGACCCGGGTCGAAACGGTCACTGCGGAGATCAAGGGCCAGGGCCTCAAGCACCTGGTCAAGGTCACCATCGACACCGACGGCAAGACTGGCACGAAGAAGACCCAGGTCACCGCGACCGACGGCCACCCCTTCTGGGCCCCCGAAGTCGGCAAGTGGATCGACGCCACCGACCTGAAGTCCGGCCAGTGGCTCCGTACCAGCACGGGCACCTACGTCCAGATCGCGTCGATCGAGCGATGGACCGCCCAGGCCGCCACAGTTCACAACCTGACTGTCTCCGACCTCCACACGTACTATGTGCTCGCAGGCGCCACTCCGATCCTCGTTCACAACTGCAATGTAGACCCTCAGAGCGCCCCTGGGGGGAAGAACGGCGCTGCCGTTAGCATCAAGCAGGTGAAAATGGCACTGGGTAGGGCTGGCATGAGCGTTTCCCGGTACGACATCGTGCACGTGCCAGAGATCCGCACTGCAGGAGACGGTCTGCCTGCCTATGGGAACAGTCCTCACGACGGCAATGGGATGCCGAATCTGGGCCCGCGAGGACGTCCGGTAATCCAGATCTCCAACATGGGACTGGCTGATATGGATACGGCTGTGGCCACGATCTTCCACGAGATCCATCATCACCGGATGTATGCCACTTGGCCAGGATCCATGGGTGGAACAGAGTCCGCTGCGGAGGCATTCGGGCAATCTATGCTCGGCGTTTTCAGGCGAAGGACGGGTTCATGATTCAGCTAACGCGCTTCACTCCCTCGGAAGTCGAGGCACTCGGGCGAGATCGAAACTTCCTCCGAGACCAGTCAGAGTGGCTTTGCCCTTCGTGTGGAGAGGTTTCGGTTCGCACTTACCTCAGAAATACGAAACACGCGAATCGTCCCGCAGTAATCAGCTACACGTGGTGTGCTGCATGCCGCAAGATGTCTGGCTCAACCGGTCCTCTGCCACCCGGTCTGACCATCTCGGATCCATGGCGGGAGTTGGATCCGGCGGCGTGGGAACAGTTCGACACCAGCCTGCCCAGGCTCTTCGCTAGGCTCGACCGACTCTGGGAGGACGGCGTGCTGCCGCAAAGCGTCGTCTGGACGCGGTAGCAGAGTGCCGATTATGTCGTAACACGAGCAAACAGAAGCCCCGCCAGGTGACTCCTGGCGGGGCTTCTGCACGGGGTGACGGCAGTAGTTGACGGCAACGTCAACGGACGAGAGCAGCGCCGGTCGGGCCGTCGAGGGCCGTGCTGAGAGTGTCGATGGCGTCACGCTGGAGGCGGATGCGTACGTGAGCGTAGACGGTGGCGGTGACGCCGATGTGGGCGTGGCCGAGGAGTTCCTTGATGACGACGAGTTCGACGCCCTGTTCCAGAAGGAGGGTGGCAGTGGAGTGGCGGAGGTCGTGGAAGCGGATGCGGCGGAGGCCGGCCTTGCGGAGGAGCGTGGTGAAGGCGCGGGTGAGGTTGGTCGGGTCGATCGGTCGGCCCTGCGCGGTGGTGAACACGTGCCCGTCGTGCCGCCACGTCGTGCCCGCGGCCGCACGTTCGCGCTGCTGCTGCTCGTGGTGGAGCTTCAGCGACTGGACGCAGCGGGTGGGGAGGGCGATGCGGCGTTCGGAGGCCCGGGTCTTGGTGGGCAGCGTGGTGAGCCCGCCTGCGGCGGTGCGCTGCAAGGTTCGACGGATTGCGGCGGTGCCCGCGTCAAGGTCGAGGTCTTCCCAGCGCAGGCCGAGAAGTTCGCCTTTGCGGAGTCCGGTGTGGAGGGCGAGTTCGAACAGCGCGCGCAGCCGGTGGCCCTGGGCTGTGGTGAGGAGTCGGCGGGCTTCGTCGGCGGTGAGGGGTTCGAAGCGGCGGGGTCGTGGGGTGCCGGTGCGGACGTTGCGGGCGACGTTGCGCGGGATCTCTTCCTCGCGGACGGCGTGCTCCAGGGCGGACTTGAGCACGGAGTGTATGTAGGTGAGCGTCAGCGGGGAGAGCAGCTTGTGGCAGCACTGGCCGGCAGCGCAGCAGCGGGGCTCATCGCGCCGGGCGTCGATGCCGCGCGTGCAGCACTGGCAGGTGGTGCGGAGCTGGTTGAGCCAGGTGCGGACATCCTTGGCGGTGAGCTTGGTGAGCTTCTTCTTGCCGAGGCCGGGGATGAGGTAGCGGTCGACGCAGGTGGTGTAGCGGGTGTGGGTGTTCTCTCGGAGGTGGTGGACGGCGACGTTCTCCAGCCAGTAGGTCAGGTACGCGGCCAGGCTGCCCTGCGCGGAGGGGACGGGGAGGCCGCGGTTGCTGGTGGCGATCTTCTCGGTGAGCTTGGCCAGGGCTTCCTTGCGGGTGGTGCCGTAGACGCGGACGCGCATTTGGGTGTTGCCGGGGGCGAGGACGTATCCGGCGGCTTCCCAGCGGCCGTCCTTGCGCTGGTAGACGGTGCCGTCGCCGTTGGCGCGCACACGGCGGGAGGCGGGGGTGTCTCGGGACGTGGTCATCAGGCGGCGGCTTCCTGTTCGAGGCGGGCGAGGATGAAGTCGGCGAGGGCGTGGGCAGGGATGCGGCGGGCGCGGCCGAGGGTGATCGACGCGAGCTGGCGGGTGCGGAGCAGGTCGTAGACGGCGGAACGGCCGAGCTGGAGGCGGGCCATGACCTGGGGCACCGTCAGCAGGTCCAGCGCTGGCTCTGTCTCCGGGTGGAGGACAGCGGGCGGGGGCAAGGTCATCAGCAGCCCCCTTCGGCGATGAACCGGCGTTCCAGCTCCCTGCGATGCCAGACGGCGGCAGCCAGGAGCGCGGCGCCGGGGCTGTAGCCCGAGCCGAGGTAGGTCCAGTGGCCGACGACGAGGGTGGTGTCCGGGTCGGGCTCGGGCAGGCCGGCGTGGGAGCGGGCCTGTTCGGTGCGCCAGGCGCGGCGGGCGGCGCGCAGCGCGCCGAGGGTGGTCGAGTAGGCGCGGGACTTGGTGGAGAAGTGGCCCCGGAAGCCGAGCATGTGTGCCCACTTCCAGAG
Source organism: Streptomyces roseolus (assembly GCF_014649855.1). Lineage (GTDB taxonomy): Bacteria > Actinomycetota > Actinomycetes > Streptomycetales > Streptomycetaceae > Streptomyces > Streptomyces roseolus. Next base: position 36,396 of record NZ_BMTV01000039.1, read on the forward strand.
CTTCAGTTCGGCGAACTCCGGCAGCCTGCCCAGCTCCCAGCAGGTGCGGATCATCTGCCGCACATGGCGTGCGACTGCGAGCCGTGGCAGTGGGCGGGCCTGTCCGGTGCCGTCGCAGGCGGTGCACGGGAGCGGGGTGCCGTGGGGCAGGGGGGTGGCGCCGTGTCCCTGGCAGGGGCGACAGAACAGGGCGCGGTCGAGGGCGCCGGAGGCGTCGGCGGACTTGGTGGCGTACTTGGCCACGTAGGCGGCCACGGCCTGGTCGGTGAATTCGGCGTCAGCACCGAAGGCGGCGATCTCGCGTACGTCGAGTTGTTCGCCCCAGGCGAGTTCGCGTTCCCCGATCGCGTCCGACTCGACGGTGACGCGGGCCCGTGCGGCGGCGGCGCGTACGGCGTCGGTGAGCATGGCTGCGGTGGCGTACGGCGGCGGGGGCTGGCTGGTGCCGTCCGGGCCGTCGAGTCGGATGACGGCGTGGAAGTGGACCAGGCCGCGTTGCTGGTACTCGGCGACCTTGGCGAAAGAGACCCGCAGGACCGCGCGGGCGGCCTTCTGGGTCATGCCGAGTCGGGCGGCGAGCTCGCGGCGCAGGTAGGTGGTGAAGCGGGCCCACAGGGCTCCGGCGTGGGCGTTGAACAGGACGGCGCCCGTGTAGTCGTACGTTGCCGGGTTCAGGGGCGTGCCGAGCAGGGCGTCCGTGGGTTCGTGGAGCTTGCGGCAGCGGCAGGGCCGGATGTCGCCGCCGGGGGTGGTGGGGCGGTTGTGGACGGGGCCGAAGGAGGGGGCGGTGAGGGTGGCGAAGACGCGGGGGTGGGTGCGGACGGTGTCGGGGACGTTCTTGCCGCCGGAGAGGCCGGCGTGGATGAGGTGGTAGGTGTCGGCGGCGTAGAGGCGGGAGCAGGCCGGGCAGCGGGAGGCGCGGCGGTTTCCGCACGCGGTGAGCAGACTCCCCGTGGGCTCCTCGGACGAGGTGTAGGAGCGCAGCACCTCACCGGTCATGGTGTCGACGGTCGCGCTCTGGCCGGTCAGGCGTACGGGTTCGGTGCAGCCGCCGAGGCGTTCGATCTGCTGCTCTGCGCGGTCGAAGTCGGGGTGGTTGACGAGGTGGAGCAGGTCCCGCACGGCGGGGCTTGCCACTTGGCGCAGGTCCAGGGTGACCATTCGGGGCGTGTCCCTTCTGTTCGGGTGGATGGCCCCGAGCAGCAACCAGCCAGCCAGGAAGGCGTGTTGGTGTTGCTCGGGGCATGACGAACCAGGCCCATCGGGTGGGCGTGAATTTCGAGGGAGGGGCGATCCGGCCGGAGGCCGGGGTGGCTCAGAGCTGAGCGAGGACGGCGGTGGCCACCGGCAGGGCGACGCCCATGCGGGTCGCGAGCTGGGCGGCGGTGACCGGCGTTCCGTGCTCGGCGTGGTGGGTGTCCGCGATGCGCCGGGCCGCACTCAGCAGTGCGGCGGGCAGGGCCGGACGGGAGCCGGAGGCAGGCGCCTTGGCGACGGCCGGGACTGTGACGGAGCCGGGTACCTCGATCACGGCAGGCACTTCGGCCAGGGTCGGCGCAGGTGTCGCGGCGGGGTCTGGCTCAGGGGCCGAGGCCGCCGTCTCGGGAGCGGGCGCCGAGCTGGGCGCCGGCTCAGCGATGGGTGCGAGGGCGGGGGCAGATGTGGTGGCGTCCTCCAGGTGTGCGGCGGTGTGGAAGTGGGCCAGGAAGGTAGGACCGACGTGGCCCCAGCCCAGGAGCAGGAGCGGGGCGACGGTATCCAGGCAGGCCCGGCCGTAGCGTCCGGTCAACAGGGGTTCGGCCGTGTTCAGCGCCAGGGTGAGCAGCCCGCACAGGTGCAACAGCCGGGTGCTGGCCTTCAGGTCGTGCTCGGGGACGCCGCGCAGGGCCAGGAACCGCAGCGCGACGAGGAGTCCGACGACGGACAGGTCCACCATGGGCGCGATCAGCGGCGCGATCGGGCGGGGGACGCCGAGCCGCAGGGCGAGCGCCCAGACGTTGCCGAAGGAGAAGACGAAGGCCAAGGCCGCGATGACCGCCATGACCACGGTCACGGTGCGCCGGGTGAACCGTTCCTCCGCCATGCGCGGAACCTCCTCTCGGGGCGTGGGGATCGGGGCGTTCAGGGCTTGGACAGGGAGACGGCTGGACCGTCCGGTCCTTCGTCGTCGCCGGGGCCCGTGTGGCCGGCGGTGTCGAGGAGGGCGTCCAGGCACAGGGCGGGGTCGGCGGTCAGGTGGGAGGTGGCTTCCGCGATACGGGCGGCGTCGGCGTCGGAGACGTACGGGGTGCGGATGCGGGTGAAGCTGGGACGGCCCTGCATCGCCATCACCGCGACCCCGACATAGGCGGGGTCCTGCAAGGTGACCGGGCTGGCATCGGGCCAGTTGCGGATGTCGTCACCGAGTGCGGCCACCGCGGCTTCCACCGTCTTCTGCGCGAACGACAGCCCGACCGGACACACGTCGCGGATGAAGGTCGGGATGGCGTCGCCGGTGGGCTTCTGGCTGATCAGGATGGTCAGGATGCCGACGCTGCGGCCCTTCTTGACCAGGTCCTCCACCAGTCGGGCGTTCTCCGCCGTGAGCGCGGCCAAACGTTTCGTCTCGGCGTCGCTGCCCTTGTACTCGCGGAAGTACGTGTGCGCCTCGTCGATGAGCACCACGGTGAGCGGCCACAGCCGCGAGGGGCCGACGTGCCACATGTTCTTCACGCCCAGCACGTCCCGGATCACCGAGGACCGCCGCCGACGCAGCTGAACCAGGCGCTTGAACAGCGCGTTGGCCTCGTCCAGGTCATCGCCGCAGAACGCGAACATCCGCTTGACCAGGTCCGCGTAGTCGCCCTCGGCGGCGCGCGACACCTTCCCGTCGAAGCCCACGATCTGCACGGCCGCCGACGGCGCGAGGTCACAGACGAACTTGTTGATCCCCGAGGTCTTGCCCGCGCCGGGTGTGCCGGCCACCGTCACCCCGGGCACGTTTGCCAGAGACACGCAGACGGGTGCGGCGTACTCGTCCACCCCCAGTTCCCAGCGGGCCACGTCCCCCGGAGGGCGGCCGGTGGGCCGGTGCTCGGTCGGCGTGGTCAACGGGTCGGAGCGTACGCCACGGATCACCACCTTGCCGGGCCCGTCCGGCAGGACGGAGACCCGTGTGCACCGCCAGGCGTCGGCCAGGAAGCGTGCCGCCTTCTGGTACTCCTCCAGCCCGACCTGCGGCAGGGTCCTGGCCCGTACGATCACGCCGAACCGGTCCGGCTTCACCTTGATCTTCGGAGTCAGCACCCGGGGCGCCGGGGCGGGGCCGTCCTTCTGTGCGGTGATCTGTGCGAGCAGGCCCGGGGTCTTGTCGGTGACCGTCAGTCCGGCCATCCGCGCGAGGCGCGCCCAGCCCCAGCGGACCAGCAGGGCCTGCCGCATGCTGGCGCGCGTGCCCCGGTCGGCGCGGACGTAGCGCACCACGGCCAGCAGCAGCGTCACACTGACCAGCACGGTCGCGACCAGCAGCGCATCCGGTCCGTAATCCGTCACGGCTTCCATGTCAGTCCCCCTCGGTCTCGGATATCAGGCGGAGGATGTCGGCCAGGTCCAGCCCGGCCGCGTCCGCCGGGGTCAGGCCGAGCAGGGCGAGCACCGCGCCGGAGGCGGAGAACGTCGCCTTGCCCTCGGTGCCCGGCAGGGGCCGCAGCACATGCAGCTCCCGCTGCGGCCCCTGGCTGGCGGGGCCGGTCACTGGGCGGCCTCCGCCGCGACCAGCTCCAGGCGGGCGGCGCGGTAGGCGACGCCGTCGGAAAGCTGACCGTTGAAGATCCGCGCCCACGGGGTGGCGAACAGTTCCACCGGCCGGACCATCACGCCCGGCTTCAGCCCGGCCGCCAGGCCGGTCTCCGGGACCGTGATCTTCAGGACCTCGGCCCGGCCGTCCTCCATGAGCATCACCGTCACCGTGTACAGCGATGCGCCGGTCTCCCGGTCGGAGGCGACCTCCCCGGTCTGCTGGTCCTTGATCTTCAGCACCGGTTCGGTGCCCGCGATGCACACCGCCGACGGCAGCAGAGCAACACGGATTCGAGACATGGCCATGCCATCACATCCTCATCGTTCGAGATGGAGCCGCTTGATCGACTCGACACGACCATAACCGCACGCCCGCTACACCCGCAACACTCGATTCGTATCGATACACCTGTGCGTCTCGGACGCAGGGGCGGCCGGGTATGCCGTGGGTGCCGGTCCGCCGCTACCCTCGTGTCATGACGCTGCCCCTGGACCAGGACCCCCGGCCGCCCTACGTGCAGGCCGCCGACGTCCTACGCGCCGCCATCCGTGACGGCGAGCTGCGTCCGGGCGAGCGACTGCCCTCCGCACGCGAGCTGCAACGGCGCTTCGGTATCGCGAGTTCGACGGTCCAGAACGCCCTGCGCCTGCTCAAAGAGGAGGGGCTGATCTACTCCGTCCTGGGGCGGGGCAGCTACGTGCGCGCCCACGACGGCGAGCCCGAGCCAGAAGAGGAAGAGGCCGCCGCCAGCGAGTCTGACCCCGCGTACGTCGGACTCGGTGACCTTCGGCGGGGATGGCAGGTGGCGCCCACCGACGACCCCCGCCCCCCGTACGTGCAGACCGCGGACGCACTCCGCAAGCAGATCCAGGACGGCCGGCTCGCACCAGGGGCCAAGCTCCCCTCCGCCCGCGAGCTGCAACAGCAGTTCGGCATCGCCAACTCCACCGCGCAGAACGCCCTGCGGCTACTCAAGGACGAGGGGCTGATCTACTCGGTCCAGGGCCGGGGTGTGTTCGTCCGCCAACTCAGCGCGCACGACCAGTTCCTCAAGCGTTACCACGAGATGCTTGACAAGTCTGCGGCCCAGCGCCGCGCGGACGAAGAGGCTGTACGCCTTAGCGGCAAGACCGACGATGAAGTCGCCGCCGAACTGGAAGCCGCCGAGGAACGCTTCACGAAGGCCAGCGTCGAATTCGAAGCCGCCACAGCCCACAGGGACGCGATGCGCGCCGTCATGGAGCAACGCAAGCGCCTCAGCGGCAACTACAGCCCCGAGGAGAAGGCCGCCAAGGCCCAACTCCTCCGCGACAGACTTGCCGAAGGCCGACGCCGACGCTGACCCCGAACCACGCCACGGCGTGGCAGCAGGGGGTTGACTTCCGGAGAGCTGTTCAGAGTTTCTTTACTTGATCAAGGGCGTCCCGCTGACGCGGGCCGCCGCGCGCCGGCGGTCGGTGACCGCCGCCCGCTCCTGTCTGCCGCCCCGCTGGCGACGGCCGTCGACCACTCGGCGCGCAGGGCCCAGAGGCACAGGCCGGACTGTCAATCGGAAGCCCCGCTGTCCGACCGGGTCCCCGAGAGGCCGTCCGGCTATCTCGTACCGTGCGGCGTCGGCACCCCGGCGGAGCTGTCGTCCGGAACGCGGCCACTGTGCTTGGCTGGGGCCGTGACGATGGAGATGACTGGGCTGATGCCGGTGCGGGGTTGAGCGAGACACACGTGGCGGGTGATCCGTTGGCGCGCCCGCCGTCGTGGCTGACTTTCTGGGGCTGAGGCCAGAACCTCACGGTCATGGGCACGGCGCACATGTGAAGGCCCGTCCCTGCTGGGGCTGACGAGGACGGGGGAGCCTCGATTGGCCGCGCCCGGCAGGGACGGGAGTCGGGTGGGTCAGCGTGGTGCGGCGCCTGGGCGAGCGAGGCAGGTCACATCTGGCGCCAGGTCCGCCAGGGGCGGGTGATGATCTCCCGGTAGGTGTGGTGGGACGGGTTCTGGCCGCAGTGCCGCAGCACCCATTCCTGTGGTTCGGCGAAGTCCTCGCTTGTCGGCGAGGTCTCTCCGTCCACGGCGCACTGCATCGCGTACAGGACCGGCTCCGCGTCCGGCTCGCGGTCGGGCTGGAGAGTCCAGGTCTCGTAGCGCAGGACCGAGCGAGGGGTCACCGTCCCCACCGCCGGTTGGCCACGGCCACCTTCGCGCTCAGCTCCTCCGTCGGAGTCGGCGTACGTACGTCCTCTGGCGGCACGTCCCACTCCCGGCCACCGCGCGGTGGCCGAAGCTGCACGTACGGCCCCACGTGCCCCATCACCACGCCCACCTTGCCGCTCCGCCGGTCGACCACCAGGGCGCCGGCATCGGGCGAGTCGGTGTGCCCGTCGGCATTAGGGGTGGGAGACGTCATCGTGACCACCCCGGCGAGGCGGCGCGCGACCGGGCGTCCAGTCGCAGGGCGGGAACACATGGGGTGGCGCTCATTCGCACGGTGACGCTCCTCGGCGGCGTTGATGTGTACCCCTGGGCCTGTTGGTGCCGCAGGGTCGGCACCGATCCTCACGCCGGTCACCGGGACGAAGGAACCTCCACCAAACCCCACTTCGGGACGTCCTGCACCGTGTAGAACGTCCCTAGTGTCGTCCTGAGACAAGGGGGAGACTCGTGCCGAACGAGAGACTACGAGCCGTCATGGCGGCGGGAGGCTGGACGTACGCGACCCTCGCCCAGGAGGTGGAGGTCGACCCCAAGTCGGTCGAGCGCTGGGTAAACCTCGGGCGTATCCCACGTCGTGCCACAGCCCTCCAGGCGGCCAAAGCCCTGGGAGAAGACGTGCACGCACTCTGGCCGGCACTCCGCCAAGCCCGCCCCGCCCGCGCCATCAGCCCCGAACTGGTCGCGCTCTACGAGCAGCGGGCCGACATCCCCGCCTCGACGTTCACCGACCTGATGGCCCAGGCCCGGGAACGGATCGACATCCTCGTCTACGCGGCAGTCTTCCTCCACGAGGCGTACCCGCGACTGAACGAACTCCTCACCGAACGCGCCGCCGAAGGTTGCACGGTCCGCGTCGCGATCGGGGATGCCGACAGCGACAACGTCCAAGCCCGCGGTCAGGAGGAGCGGTTCGGCCACGGCATCGAATCCCGCTGTCGCCTCGCGCTCATGCATTACAGGCCCCTCGCCGGCACCCCCGGCATCGAAGTCCGCACCCACAGCACCACGCTCTACAACTCCCTCTACCGCGCCGACGACCAGCAACTCGTCAACGCACACGTCTGGGGTGTCAACGCCTACGCCGCCCCCGTATGGCATCTTCGCCGACACGAGGCAGGCGGCATGTTCGACACCTACGCCGAGAGCTTCGACGCCGTGTGGACGACAGCAACCCCCGTACGAGAGGAAGGCTGACCGTGGCCCGCACCGAGTACTACGACGACCCGAACGCGCCCAAGCCGAACAGCATGGTCGTCGCCGCATCCGCCGTCGTCACCGACGACCACGGCCGCATCCTCCTCCAGCGCCGCCGCGACAACGACCTGTGGGCCCTGCCCGGAGGCGGAATGGACCTCACCGACTCCCTGCCAGGCGCGGCCGTCCGCGAGGCCAAGGAAGAAACCGGCCTCGACGTAGAGATCACCGGCCTGGTCGGCACCTACACCGACCCGAAACACATCATCGCCTACACCGACGGCGAGGTCCGCCGCCAGTTCAACGTCTGCTTCACCGCCCGCATCACCGGCGGTCAGTTGGCTATCTCCGACGAGTCCACCGAACTCCGGTTCGTGCCGCCGGAAGAGATCGAGCAGTTGCCGATGCACCACACCCAACGGCTCAGGATCCAGCACTTCCTGGAACACCGCGAGAAGCCGTACCTGGGCTGAACTGTCTGACGGCAGTAGCTGACGGCAACAACCCCGCACAACCACGGACACCCACGCACGTCGCCGGACCAGCAGGCTGGGTTTGACCAGCGAAAAAGCAGGTCGAGGGGCTCGCGCAGCACACGTACTATGTGCTGGCGGGGGCTACTCCGGTCCTGGTTCATAACTGTGGAGTTACGCGTGGCGGTAACGAAAGCACTTACTCTATCTCGCATGATGCGAGTGGAAGTGGCGTGATTGCCGACCTCGATAGTGATGGCATTCTGACCATGATGATGCACAACAATCCCGACAAGGGTTCGCCGTTGCGGGGTAAGGCGATGTTCGACGAAGTTATGGGACACTTCGGGGACAGAGTTCAGGGCGTTCAGGGAATCTGGGTCTACGGAGATAACCTTGGAGGCTTCAATGAAGCTGTCCGTGGAGGTGCGAGCCTTGTGTCGGCAGCCAAGGGAACCTGGACTGGAAGACAGGCAGCCAGATATGGCTTCACTCGTGCGAGGATCGATGAAGCAGTTCCGAGGCTCGACGGGGACTTCCAGCAAGTCCTTGCCACATTCCGAAGATAAGGGAACTGATGGACGAGGAAATTGAACGATTGGCGCGCTTGGCCGTCGAGTACCGCGGAATTGGGTGCAGCATCGCAGAGATCGCTGATTTCCTAATCGACAAGCATCCAAACTTGAGGTTGGCGCCGTTCCGGCTGGCCCAAGTGCTTCGATCGGCCTTCGGTCTTTCGGTTCGTGACCTGCAATACGTCACGGCATGGGTGCAAGGTGAGATTTCACTGGAAACACTGGAGGAGCACCTTCAGGTGACTCGGTAAGTCAGCCTCAGTCCATAGCATGCTGTGGACATTTCGAGAGGCCCCACCGAATGGGTATTCGGTGGGGCCTCTCGGGCGTTTGACGGCAACGCTGACGGCAACGTCAGCGGACGCCTGCCGCGGCGGGTGGGTCGTCCGGGTTGTCGTTGACAGGGCCGAGGGCGCCGTTCAGGGTGTCGATGGCTTGGCGTTGGAGGCGGAGCCTTACGTGGGCGTAGACGCCAGCGGTGACGCCGATGTGTGCGTGGCCCAACAGCTCCTTGATCACAACGAGGTCCACGCCTTGCTCCAGGAGTAGCGTCGCGGTCGAGTGGCGTAGGTCGTGGAAGCGGATGCGGCGGAGTCCGGTTCGGTCGAGGAAGCTACGGAAACGGCGGGTGAGGTTGGCCGGGTCGAGCGGGCCGCCAGTCGGGGTGGTGAAGACGTGGCCGCTGCCTCTCCAGTCCGGTCCTGCCGTCTCACGCTCCTTGCCCTGCCGCTTCTTGTGTTCCTTGAGGGAGCGGAGACATTCGGTGGGGAGGGCGATGCGGCGTTCGGAGGCGCGGGTCTTGGTAGGCAGGTGGGTGAGGCCACCGCTGCGGGTGCGCTGAAGCGAGCGGCGGATGCTGGCGGTCCCACTGTTGAGGTCAAGGTCTTCCCAGCGGAGGCCGAGTAGTTCGCCTTTGCGGAGGCCGGTGCGCAGGGCGAGTTCGTACAACGCGTGGAGCCGGTCCGTGCGGGCGGCGTTGAGGAACCGACGGGCCTCCGTCGCAGTCAGGGGCCGGAAGCGCCTGGGCCGGTGCGTGCCGGCTTTGACGTTCCGGGCGACATTGCGCGGCAGCTCATCCTCGCGGACGGCGTGTTCCAGCGCCGACTTGAGGACCGAGTGCACGTAGGTCACGGTTGAGGCGGACAGTCGCTTCTGGCAGCATTCGCCGACCGTGCAGCACCTCTTCCGTTCGGTGTCGAGTCCCTGGGTGCAGCACTGGCAGGTGGCGCGGAGCCGGTCGAGGAAGGTGCGGATGTCCTTGGCGGTGAGCCGCGCGATCTTCTTGGTGCCGAGGCTGGGGATGAGGTGGAGGCGGACGCAGGCGGCGTAGCGGGTGTGGGTGTTCTCGCGGAGCTGGTGGACCGCGACACTGCCTAAGGGTTGTCCCGCAAATGATCTCCGGGGCGCCTCGGGCATGGCGGGCCACCGTGCGGCCCGCTTGCCTAACCGGCGAGAGCGAGGTTGTGCATCCGTGCGATACCGAGCATGGCGTGGTGGACGCCGTCGCCCTTGAGGCGGCAGTCACGCAGGATCTTCCAGGTCTTCATCCGGGCGAAGACGTGCTCGACGCGGGCACGGACCTGCCTGTGGGACTTGTTGTGTTCCTCTTTCCAGTCCGGAAGTTCGGTCTGGCCGCGCTGTCGGCGGTGCGGGATGACGAGGCCGGTACCCGGGTAGCCGCCGTCGGCAATCGTGGTGGTCTTGCCGACGGCGGCCTTGGCGCCGGACTCCTCCCACGCCTTGCAGTCATTGCGGTTCCCGGCAAGCGGCCGACCGACCACGACGACAAGGCGGGTATCGGCGTCGATGACGACCTGGTGGTTGGTCGAGTACCGGTAGTTCTTCGACCTCTCGGCGATGGCGTGGTCGCGGGTGGGGACCAAGGTGCCGTCCACGATGAGCACGGTGTCTTTGGCGAACCGCTTGCGGGGCTGGAGGGCCAGCAGGGGGCCGAGGTGGTTGATGACTCGGCCGGCCGTCGACTTCGAGACACCAAACAGCGGAGCGAGCTGCCGCAACGTCAGGTTGGGTCGCCAGTAGGCCGTGACCAGCAGCACTCGGTCTTCCAGAGGCAGGCTCCACGGCCGCCCTTGGTGGACCGCATCTGCTCCAAGGCGCCGGAGCATGGTCAGCAGTTTGCCGAAGCAGCGGGGGCTCAGCCCCGCGAACGGGGTTATCCAGGACGGCTCCGATGCCGTGATCACACTCGCCACGTCATGATCATCGCGCAGGCCGGCCTCATGCCGAGACATTCCCACAGCTACGCTGCTGGGGGCAGTCCACAGTGAGCAAGACCCGGGGGGAACCGTGAACCGACCTCTGCTGTTCCTCGACGTGGACGGGCCGCTCAACCCCTATGCGGCCAAGCCGGAGAGGCGTCCCGACGGCTACACCACACTCCGAGTTCCGCGGAACGATGCCCATGAGGACGACAGGGGCCTTGCGTCCCGACGGCGCCCCCTGCGGGTCTGGCTCAACCCGGAGCACGGACGAATCCTGCTCCGGCTCGGCTTCGAGCTGTGCTGGGCCACCACATGGATGGACGACGCGAACCGGTGGATCGCACCGGTCCTGGGCCTTCCGGAACTTCCCTTTGTGGACTTCGGTGACGCCTTGTTCCAAGAGCGCCCTGATGGAGTCCACTGGAAGACCGGACCGTTGGTGAGCTACGCAGGCGGCCGTCCCTTCGCCTGGGTGGACGACGAGCAGAGCGAGCTGGATCAGACCTACGTGACCGCCCACCACCAAGGACCTGGGCCCCTCCACCACGTCAACCCGCGGATCGGCCTACGCGAGAACGACTTCCACACGCTCGCCGACTTCGCCCAGTCCCTGGACACCTCACGAACCACCGGCTGAGCACCTCGCCAGTTCGGCAGGCAGCTCCGCACTCGCAACCGAGATCTTTGCGGGACAGCCCTTAACCTCGTCGGGCCGGATCAAATCCAGTCCTGACCAGCGAGGCAGCCACCTCCCGGCTCGCAACGCTCAGTCACTGCTGCACGGAACCTGTGCCAGAACCCGTTCTCGTGGACAAAGCCACACTTCCGACCTGGAGAGCGATGGACCGTGCTCAGGTCGAGTGGACTTCGACCGTGCGGCCGTCGGGGTCGGTGAGGATATGGCGTCCCGGTGTGAGTGGCGGAGTGGCTGTGCTGCCGTCGACGGTCAGGCCGAGGCGCAGTGCGTCCGTCTGGCGTCCAGGGCGGGCTGGGTAGAGCTCGAACACCATGCCGTTCGGAAGGATCGCGGCATAGTGCTCGGGACCCTGGCCGTGCCGCTCCGCGGCGAAGTCCAGGCCAAGGCCCTGGTAGAAGCGCCGGCATTCCTCAAGCCGCGGCGAGTACAGCACCAGCAGCGTCACGCCGACTGGCATCGGGTCACTCATCGATTCCTGGCCTTTACTGACGAGCGAGGCCCGTCGTGGTGGACTACGAGTAGACCTGCCACCAGCGGTCCGCCTCAGCGCGAGCCACTTCGGCGTCGTACTGATTCGCGTCGAAGTGGAGCTCCGGCGGCGGGTAGGGGTTGGGAGTAAGAGGGGACAACCCCGGTACTTCCCAGTCCGACCACTGAACGATCTCGCCGCACCGCTGTACGACCACGGTCAGGAAGCCGCAGCAGCCGCCCGTGCACTCGGGTTCCCCCAGCTCCAGGCGGCGCGGTTCACCGGTCGCTCGCAACAGACTGGGCAGCCCCGCCGGCAGCATCTGAGCCGCGTACGGTCCGCGACCACCGTCGTCGACCGCTTCCTGAACGACGTCCTCACCATTGACCCAGAATCGCAGCGTGGCAGCGAACCGGGGCCCCGGCGGCAGCGCCTTGATCTCCAGATAGTCGAACATCAGACCACTGTACGGGGTGCGCTGATGCCGCGGCCCAGGTCACTGCGCGGGGGTTTCAGACGGCGCTCCGACGAAGGTTTGCAGGGCTTCCCGCGTGTGTGGAAGGCCGCGGTCCCGCAGCCGGTCGGCGGACGAGCGGATGAGCCAGTCGTGCCGGTGGCCGGCGAGATCGCTCAGGAGCTGCTGCTGCGCCGTAGTCAGGTCGGCGTAGCGGGGCGCTGGGTGCGGCTGGGGAGCGGGGAAGAGCTTCTCGATCGCGCTGCGGGTGCGGAACCCGTAGTGGTCCCAGACGATGCGGGGCAGGCATGCGTCGAGCGTCTCGCGCACGGCGGCCGAATCCGGGCCGGGCGGAAGGGTTTGGAGGGTGCGTTCGATGTGGGCGTGGAGGTCGCCCTCGCAGTAGTCGGTCACGCGGTCGAACGGGTGGCGGGCCGCGGCGGCGAGTTCCGCGACGGCGCGGTCGACCAGGCCGGGGCCGACGGGCGCTTCGTCGAGGCCGGCGAGGCGGATGAGGGCGGTGGCCGCGGCCCACCGCACCAGCGGGTCTTCGGCCTCCAGGTACGGGGTGATGTCCCGGACCATGGAGGAGGGGCCGAGGAGGCCGGCGGCGAGCAGCGCGGTGGCCGCGGTGACCGGGATCTCGTCCTGCCCGGCAAGGGCAGTCAGGCGGGGCATGGAGGTGGCGGCGAACTCGGGGAACCAGGCCAGGAGGTAGGCGATCCGGGTCCGCAGACGGGCGTCGCCGTCATCGAGAAGGACCAGAAGGCCCGGGAGCTCGGCCAGAACCGCATCGTACGACTGCAGCGCCGACCACCGGGAGTCGAACGAGTTGCCGGCGGCCACCCAGTCCCGCGTCTCCTGCAGCTCCGCGCGCTTGTCGGGATCCGTCTCGGCGGCCAGCTGCTCGTCGTACCACGGCAGAAGCTCCTCCGGACCCCACTCCGCCGCGGCCGCACGCCATCCGGTCACGTTGATGCCGGTGGTCACGTCGTACTCGTCGTGCCAGTCCACCGCCAGGCGGGTCAGCAGCCACATCGCGTCCTCGCGGGCGGCCGCGGGCCCCGCGACGGCGATCCTCGCGAGGAACGGCACGGCGACCGGAGAGGCCGAATACCGCGAGCCCTGATGAAAAATGCTGCTGAACAGGCTCCTGAAAGCCTGCTCCCGCGCCTCGTCGTCGCTCCCGCACAGGGTCCGTATATGCCCTGGGACATCCTCTGCCGACCCGTAGGCGTGGTCCAGGCCGGCCCAGTTCACGTCGTCCAGTCCTGCCAGCAGCTTCTCGTACTCGTTGATCATCGAAGGAGGATCCCAGAAGACACTGACACAGCCTCCGTGGTCCAGCTACTCCCGCCTAAGGGCTGCTGGCCCGCCCGGGATCCCCGCCACCGGCAGCCCCTTACGACACGTGCCGGTAGGTGGTGGCGGGCTGGACCACCCGGTGGCCCCAGCGGGCGTTGAGCCGGTCGAGGACGGGTTCGATGCGCAGTCTCGCCTCTCGCTCAGAGATCCAGGGGCAGCTGGGTGCCGGGGCCCTCCTCGGCGGCCGCGAGGTCCTCGACGGTCAGGACGATCTGCCGGACCCGGGCACTCTGGAGCGCCACACCGTCCGACTCGGTACAGCCGGCGCAGCGTTTGTGGCTCCAGGAGTGACGACACCGCCCTCCCCGCGTACAACGTGGGGAGGGCGGTGTCTGTTGCCGGTCAGGCGCGGGTGGCCTGCACCATGCGGATGGTGTCGGCGGTCTCTTCTTCCATGGCCCATCCGTGATCGGTCAGGAGGGTCTCCAGGCGCTGGATGGATTGCTCCAGGCCGTCGTGGTCGCCCAGCAGTGCCAGCGCACGGAACCGGTGGCGCCACAGTTCCTCGCGCTCGCGGGCGACGTCGAGGCCGCGGCCGGCCGCCCACAGTGCCCCGCGTCCGTCTCCGGTCTCCAGGCACCAGTCGGCGAGCAGGGCGGCGGAGTTGACGACCTTGTCGTTGATCTCCTCGATGATCGGCTCGGCCCAGCTGTAGTAGGTGGAGCTGACGCCGGAGAAAGGCCGGCCCCGGACCAGTTCGAGCGCGCGGCGCAGCAGGACCTGTCCCTGGGGGCGGGGGAGCTGCAGGGCGGCGTCGTGCAGGAGCTGGAACTGGATCCAGTCACATTCCACTCCGACGAGCCGGTGGCCGTCGGTGTGCTTGGCCATGCGCCGGAAGTACGGCTGGCCTTCGTCGTCGGTGCCGAGCCAGCGCCGGACGTCCCGCAGTCGGGTGTTGCGGGTGCTGGGGCTGGTCAGGCCGCCGCGCGGTGAGAGGACCTCGTCGATCTGAGGTGCGGTGGCCCCGGGGTTGAGGACCAGGAAGGCGGCGAGCTCGGTGGCCCTGGTGCGCCGGTTGGAGTCGACGGTCCCGCGCGCTCCGGTGATCTCCACGGTGCCCAGGATGCTGATCAGGGGCTGGCCTTGAGGGAAGACGATCTCGGGAAGCTCCGCACCGGCACCGTCAGTGCCGGTGGCGGCCTCGGCGGGCTGGGGCGGGGTGGTGGAGGCGGCGGGCAGCCGGACGGTGATCTGGGGCAGGGCTCGGGCGGCGGGCAGGACGATGTGGCCGGGGGAGGCGGAGGCGGGCAGGAGCGTCACCGGGGTGGGTGCAGCGCCGGATCCGGCCGCCGTGTCCGCGTCCGCGGGATCGGTGGCGTCCGCGGGATCGGCCGGCGCCTTGAGGGCTGCCGGGGCCGCGGTGTCCCCGGCGTCGTCCCGGGTGCGCTCGATCGAGGCGTCCTCCAGCCCGTCGCTCTCGTCTGAGTCGTCCTCGTCCTCGTCCTCGTCCTCGTCTTCGTCGTCGAGGTCGGCCAGGCGGGACAGAAGGCTCGGTGTGTCGCCGTCCTGCGGCACGGCTCCCGGCGGTGCGGGGGCGGCCACACCTGCGGCTTCGGCGCCGGGGAGGAGGCGGTCGAGAGGGACGGCCGGCGGCGCGGGGACGCCGGTGGGGGAGTCCGCCGTCATGGCCAGGGTGAGGATGTCGGCGTACTCGTCGTCATCGCACATCGACAGCACGCACCGCAGGGATGAGTTCGGGACCGGGAAGTCGGGGTGGTCGGTGTCGATCTCCCACACCTCTCCCGTGCCGCGGGCGGGCTGCGTGCTGCTGGTGATGAGAGTGGTTGAGGACAGGGGCTCGTCGCGCAGGAGGGCGTCGACACGGCTGACGGCCTCGGGGCCGGGGCAGGTGTCCAGGTCGGTCAGGACCACCAGGGGGGTGTATTCCTCGGCTTCCGGTGAGAGCCGGGCATGGGACATGCTCGGCAGGCCCGCGTCGGCCATGAGCTGCTGCTGCCCGGTGTGGTGCCTGCGGGTGGCGTCGGCTGCCGATTCCAGGTCTTGGTGCTCCTGGACGCGCTGGGCGTCGAGGAGACCGAGCCCGGGGGCGGTGTCCTCGCCGGCGACGGCGACGTCGACCTGCCCGAGGGGAGACAGCGCCAGGGAGATGCCCAGCGTGCGCAGCATCTGCAGGTGGCGGCTGCCGGTCAGGTGGACCGCGCCGAACTCGTCCAGGTCGACGAGAAGCAGTCCGCCGGCCGTGTCACCACCGAGGAGAACCAGCGCCGGGTAGGGGGCGGCGATGTCGGCGAGGACGTCCTCGTCGAGGAGCTCGCCGGAATCGGCCGGACACCACCACACGCCGGGCCGGTCTGCGACCGGGCTGAACGGGACCACCGGGCCGGGGCCCTCCCCGTCCTCCGTGGCGTCGGACAGGTGCAGCAGAACTCCCTCGTCGCCCAGCTGGACAGCGGCGAGAGCAGGAAGATCCCGGCCCTGGGCCGCCAGCTGGACGGCGAGCGTGCGCAGGGCTGCGTCCAGCAGGAGCAGTTCGGCGCTGCTGTCCACGCTGCGCAGTGCCCGTTCGGTGACCGCGGCCCGGCCGGTCGGCATGGCGATGTGCTCTCCGGCCTTGCGGCGGCGTCGCTGCAGAGCGCGGCGGCGCTGGAGCATCAGCACGACACTTCCTGCGGCCGCGATGCCGCCCGCTACCGCCAGGACTGTGCTCGGGGTGCTGCTCGCAGCGGTCTGCTCGGCAGTGGCCGGCGCGGCGCTCGCGGGGGCCGGGGCGGTGGGCTGGGGTGCGGGGGTGGCCGGAGCGGCCGAGGGCGTCTCCTGGTTGGGGGCGGGGGTGGCCGGTGCGGTGCCGGTGCGCTCCGGGGCCGGGGCGCTGCGGGAGGGAGCGGGCGTTTCCGCAGCGGGGCCGGTCGTCTTCCCGCCTCCAGCGCTGTTCCCGCCGTCGGTTTCGGTATCGGCGTCGGGGGTGGAGGGCTTGGGGGTTTCGGTCTGTGCGGGCACCTTCGGTTTCGGTGCGGCCCGCTCGGGGCCCGTGCCGTCGTCGTTGGCGGTGGGGCCGAGGTCGAGGACCTGGCCGGGGTAGATCTTGTTCGGGTCGGTGAACGTCCCGCCGCCGGGGACGGGTTCGCCCCGGTTCGCCTCGTAGATCACGGGCCAGTCTTCGGGGTCACCGTGGGCGTCGGCGATCGACCAGAGGCTGTCACCGGCCCGGACCGTGACACGGTCCGCCGCCTCCGTCGCGCCCGCGGTGCCTGCGGTGTTCGTCGTGGTCGCCTTCGGGGCGGTGGCGTCGGTGGCCGGGGAAGCGCCGATCTGGGTCACGGACGCCGGGGCCTGACCGGAGCTCTCCGCGGCCGCGGCCGGGGCCGCGGCCGCAGCGGGCCGTGCGTCGGCCGGAAGCTTGATCACGGCGCCCCTGGGGAGGTACTGGTCGCCCGCGGCGAGCTGGGGGATGTGCGGGTTGAGCGCGGCGATGTCCTTCCACCGCTTGCCGTCGCCGAGGTAGTCCTCCGCGAGGTCCCACGGCAGTTCGCTCGCGGAGGCGACCGTGTGCTGCAGCGTCCCGGTCTCGCCCGTCCGCACGGAGACCGCAGAGGGGACACCGGCCGTCGTGGTGGCCTCGCCCACGGTGTGGGTGGCGCTCGCCGCGACCGCCGGCGCCACGGTCGCGGCCGAGGCCGCAGTGGGGGCGAGCAGCACGATGCCGCCGACGAGGAAGGAGGCGAGGGACTGCACCGACCCCAGTCCCCGGATCCTGGGGGCGGACCGGCGGCGCAGCACGGCGACGATCTCCACCAGGACCGAGAACGTGAACGCCGCCCACCCCGCCCAGCCCAGACAGGTCAGCACGACGAGGAACAGCCGGCCGTCGTCCTGTTCCAGCAGACTGAACCCGCCGTCGGCGAGTTCGGTGGGCTGATGCCCGACGGTGAGCAGCAGGTAGGGGACACCGGCCACGAGGGCGGCCAGGACGACGAGCCCGAGCACGGCCCGCATCAGGAGTCCGGCGGTGGGCAAGGGAGCGGGGGACATAGGGGGCTCAGCCTCCGGCCTGGGTCTGCAGGTGCGCGGTCGCGGTGCCGGTCACGTGGATCGTGCCGACGCCGACGAACTGCGCGAAGTAGGTGGTGTAGCTGTCCTGGACGTTCACGGTGAGGCTGCGCCCGTCCCCGGTGATCTCGGCGCTGCCCTGAAGCCCGGCGGCCGCGAGGTAGTCCTGGGCGGCCGCGACCGCGGCGTCCGGGTCGAGAGTGATCGCGTCGCCCTCCATGGCCTGGGCCACGTCCAGCTGCTGGCCGGCGGCCCGCGCGGCCTCCTGCGCGCCCGACGTCGCACGGTTCGCCGCGTTCAGCGCGCCGCCGCCGTCGACCAGCAGGCCCATCACCATCAGCAGCGCCACCGCGACCAGGGCGAAGTACAGCGACATCGAGCCCCGGTCACGCTCGGCGCGGGAAACGCGGGCGGCCGCGGCCGCCCGCCACCGGGCCCCGGCCCGGTGCAGCAGGAGGGTCACTGGGGTCACTGCCGCCCCCTGTAGGTGTCGAGGGGGCTGCTCCAGGACGCGGTGAGGGTCTTGGAGCCGGGCAGGCCCGGCAGGCCGATGTCGGACAGGTCCGCCGTGCACGCGATCGTCGCGGTCACGGTCGCCTCCTGCCCGATGTCGAGGGAGTAGCCGGAGGTGTCGACCGTGACGCTGGAGGCCCGGCAGGTGACGCCTTCGCCGTTCAGGCTGCTGGCCGCGGCCGCCTGAGCGCTGGCCTGCGCACTGCCGGCGTCCCGTTCCAGGGACGCCGCCCTGGCGGCGGCGCGGGCGGCGCCGTCCACGGAGCCGGCCGCGCTGGTGACCCGCCCGAACGCGATCATCAGCAGCAGCATGCCGATCACCACCGGGGCCAGGACCGCGGTCTCCAGGGCGTAGGAACCGCGGTCGCGGCCCGGGCCCCGTACGGCTCGTGCCAGCCGGGTGTACAGCGTTCGGGTCATGGGGCGGTCACCCGCTCCACGGGAGCGTCGGCGTGTTCGGCGACCTCCAGGGTCAGCCCCGGGACCAGGGTCGCGACGTGGCCGCGAACCGTGATGCGGACCGTTTCCGCCGTGCTTCCCCCGGAGGACACGCTCGCCCCCCGGACGCTGTCCCCGAACCGGGCCAGATACGTCTGGGCCTGCGCCACGCCGTCACCCGCGCCCGCGTTGTACTGCCGCCCGGCCTCGACACCCTGCCGGGCGGCCGACTGCGCGACGCTCTTGGCGTGGAAGTAGAAACCGGTCTGGATGATGGTGAAGCCCAGCGCGAGGACGACGACGGCCAGGACCGCGAACTCCACGCTGCCCACCCCCCGGTCGCCGCCGGCGCCCCGTATCCGTGAAAGGAACCGTTTCACGTTCCCCCTCCGCCCAGGACGAGGTCGGCAGCCGGCCGGCAGGGTCGGCCGATAGCCGCGCTGCGCTGCTCGAATCCCGGCGGAAGCCACCCCCGGCCGAGAAGCCGGGGATGCGCCGGGAACCGCGTGAGCGCGGCCAGCGCGAACATCAGGGAAGCCCAGGGGGTGGCGATACGCATCGCCACCTGATTGTTGGCCGTGCTGATGTAGGTGGTCTGGAAGACGTCGGGTGCGACCAGGTCGATGAAGTCCAGGCCGGACCAATACAGAACGACCGAGCCGGCCGGGCGGACGGGGTGAACGATGAACGCCCCCTCCCGGCTGACCGTCACCTCGCCGGACACCTCCGCGACCCACCGCGGCTGAGCGTTGCGGGCAGCCTCCCTGCGCCGGCTGGAGTTACCGACCGCGGCGCCGAGGAGACTGCCGATCACGAACGCCGGCGGACCCGCAGCCACGACCTGATTGTGGTGATAGCTGCCGTTTCCCAGGGCCCGCCACCTGTAGGACCGGGCCGGACCGGTGGCCAGCGCCCGGTCACCGGAGGGCAGTGGGGCGACGGTCGCGACGAGCGGACGGCGGTCGAGTTGTCCCTGGACGACGTCGGCGACGATCTCGCAGGTGTGCCACAGGTATTCGTCGAGCGCCGTCCAGGCGGGCGGGCCCTGCGAAGGCACGGGGCGCGGGGGCACAGGCTCTCCTGAGTGAGGAAGGGGATAGCGGCCGGGCTGCGACGGGCTCAGCCGCCGCTGATGATGCCGATCTTCTCCAGGAGCTTGGACCGGATCGCGAGGACCAGCAGTCCGGCGCCGACCAGCAGGGCTCCGGCGATCAGGGCGAGTTCGGTAGAGGTCTGGCCTGCGTCGCCGCGGTTCTTCAGGGCCTGGTAGTGGCTCTTGATCCACACGGTCAGGGTCTGGATGTCCATGGTGATTTCCCCCTTTTGGGTGTTCAGCTTCCGAGGATGGTGATCGTGACCGGGATCATCACGAAGACGAGCATGAGGATGACGCCGGCCGTGACCGGCAGGACCATCGCGGCCGACGCCGCGTTCGCCTCGGCCTTCGCGTCGGACAGCAGCGCGATCCGCAGCTGCCGGGCCTGGGCCTGCAGCGTGGTGTAGACGGCGGCGCCCTCTCCGGCGAGCGCGAGGGTGTCGGCCGGGCGGGTCAGCTCGGGAATGCCGAGTTCGTCGCCGAGCTGCTTGAGCGCGTCCCACACGGTGACGCCGGCGAGGTCGGCCTGGTGGAAGACCTGCCGCATCCGGGCGAAGATCCAGCCGTCGCCGACCTGCGCGGTCTCCGTCAGGGCCTGGGCCGCGCCGCTGTTGGCGATACGGGCGAGCGCGACCCGCTCCAGGTAGGAGGCGGCCGCATGCCGGACGACCTGCCGGGCCGCGGCCGCGTCGCGCGCGACCTCCTTGCCCGGCCACAGCCAGAACAGCGCGGCCAGGGCCAGCGACACGACCACGGGCATCACGAACGGCAGCGGAGCGCCGGCCAGCGCGAGCAGCCCCTGCAGCAGCTGCGGGAGCAGCAGCCCGTACAGGGCGAACAGCACCCGCTTGCCGAGGTGTTCGGCGGGGCTGATGCGCAGCAGCGCCAGGTCCTGCGCGGGCAGGGTGATACGGCCGCCGAACTCGCCGAGCAGCCGGGTACCGACCCGCTCGGGCAGGCTCCCGGTGGACACCGGCGCGGCCGAGGCCACGGTGGGGCCGCCGGCCTTGGCGACGTCGAGGCGGTCGAGCGCGGAGGCCAGGTCCCGGCGGACGGGCAGCAGCGCGCGGACGGCAAGTCCGATCAGCGCGCCGGCGGCGGCCGCGGGCAGGACGGCGTGCATCGGGATCACCGGGGACCTCCCGTCAGGGCGAGCAGGGTGGAGGCGGGAAGCGGGTCGATCAGCCGCGGGTCGGGCTCGGTCCGCGCGATCGTCCGCAGCCACCGCAGCGTGTAGGCGAACGCCCCGCCGAGGCCCGCGAGGACGAGCTGCCCGAGCGGGGACTGGTACCAGCCGGACCAGGCGTCGTTGAGCATGCAGCCGATGACGACGACGCAGATGACCATGGACACCATGCGGGAGGACTTGCGGACCTTCGCCCGGTCGGCCTCGATGCCACGGGCGTCCGCCGCCTGCTGGTGGATCGTGACCGCGAGCGCTTCGAGGGCGTCCGACAGGCCGGGCCCCTTGTAGACGGCGTGCGACTGGAACAGCAGCACGACGTGGTCGCTGACGCCGTCGGCGAGTTCGTCGGCGAACAGCGCGAAGGCGTCCTGGGCCTCCATGCCGCTGCGCAGCCGGTCGGACAGGGCTTGGACGTTCGCTGCGATCGGCCCGGGCGCGGCCTTGGCGGAGGCGCGGATGGTCTGCGGAAGGCTGATGCCGGCCTGGTGGATGCCGGCGAGGTGGTTGAGCCACTGCCCCAGCGCCTCCAGCCGCTCGATCCGCAAAGAGGCCGCGGTGCCGGGGTTGAGGACGTAGGGCAGGCCGAGGACGGCGGCGCCCGCGAGGAGGCCGTGGACGGGCCATCCGGTCCACGCCCACACCACCAGCGTGACGATGCCCGCAGCGGCCAGCAGGTGCCGCCAGCGGCGCTGCCACTTGTCGGGCAGACCCGCACGGGCACGCTGGATCCGCCCAGCCATCCGGGACGCCGGCTTCGCCGGGTCGACGACCCGGCCGCGGGCCTCCCGTACGGCGGCGAAGACAGCGAGGACGGCGACGACGGCACACAGGGCCGCGACGAGAGCGAGCTGGGAGGTGTTCACCGGCGCCCCACCGTCGCAAGCGGCCCCATCCAGGCCCCATAGGGGTTGTCGGTCAGCCACTCCCTGCGCATCAGCCCGGTCAGCTCCAGCTCGTCGATGAAGGACGGCATGTTCTTGTACACCGCGCGGATCTCCCCACCCTGCGGCGCGAACAGCTCGGTCGTCACCGGCCGCCCGCCCTCACCGACGACGTCGTGGACCTCGTAGATGTGCGAGACGAACCGGTGCTTCTGCCCGCCGATCGCCGTCTCGTCCAGATAGGTCAGGTAGACGACCAGGTCGATGGAAGACGCGATCAGGTGGTGGGCGGCCTCGGTCTGCATCCCCGCCTCGGTGCACAGCTGCACCAGCCGGCTGATGATGCCGTGCGGCCGCCGCACGTGCAGCGTGCACATCGACCCCGACCCGCCCGCGGACATCGCCTGCAGCATCGGCACGATCTCCGTCGAGCGGACCTCACCGACGATCACCCGCGTCGCGTTGTACCGCAGCGCGGTCGCGAACATGTCGGAGATCGTCACCTCGCCGGCCGCGCCGCCGCCGCGGGTCTCGCCGTTGGACTGCCGCGCCTCGAACGCGTACGTCACCGGCCCCGGCTTCGGGCCCGGCTCGTCCAGGTACAGCTCGCGGTCCGACTCCAGCGTCACCAGCCGCTCCGACGGCGGGATCTCCCGCCCCAGCGCCCGCAGCAGCGACGTCTTGCCCGCACCCATGTCGCCGACGACCAGGATGTTCATCTTCGCGTGCACGCACGCCGTCAGGAACCGCTCCAGCATGGGGTTGATCGACCCCCACTGCACCAGCTCCGCGATCCCGTGCTGACGGATCCGGTGCCGGCGGATCACCACCGACGGCCGCGTGGTCAGCAGACTCGCCGTCACCCGTGACCCGTCCGGCATGCGGAAGCCGACCATGGGGGTGGCCTGCGTCAGGGCCCGCTCGCCGTGACCGGACAGCCGCGCCATCCGGTTGACCCACGTGATCAGCTCTTCGTGGCTGTCGGCGACCTTCTCGATCGTCTGCCGGGGGCGGTCGTGGTACTCCACGTGCGCGCGCAGCCCGTCGACCATCACGTCCTCGACGCCGTCCTGGTCGAGCAGCGACTGCAGCCGCCCGCCCCGGTACATCGAATCGAAGACCGCCGTCCCGATCGCCGTCTCCTGCTCCGCCGTCAGCGGGACGTTGCCCTGCGCGTAGGCGGTCGCCCAGTCCGCGACCGCGTTGCGCACCAGGCGGCGGGCCAAAGCGCGCCGGTCGGCCTCCTCCAGCAGCTTGTCGGGGTCCTCGGCGCTCAGCTTCGTCGACACCAGGGACTGGAGGTGCTCGATCACCTCCCACTCCACCGGCAGCGCGCCGGGCAGGCCCGCGAGCGACGGCACCGCCCCCACCCCACCGTCCGCGGCCGCCAGCGAGGCCGCGGCGGGAGCGTCGGGCGAGACGGCCGACGGAACGGCGGGCTGCGGGGAGCCGGTGGCGGTGGGGCGGCGCTGCCCGATCCGGCCGGCGAGCAGACCGGCGATGTCCGCCGGCCCCATCGGCGCTGGCGAACCCTCCGCGCCGGGACGCTGCTGCGTGTCAGCCACGACGTCCCCCTCGCTCCGCGAGCCGCTGCAGCATGCCGCTGATCTGCACGCTGCCGGTCCGGGCCGGGTACTGCTGCTGGATCCGGCGCCTCGACGCCGCCGCCTCCAGCTGCTCCGTCGCCGTCCGCGCATGCCGCAACAGACCGCTGCGCGCATACCCCCGCGGCGGCCGGCCCCCGTTGGTGAAGAAGGAGCCCACCGCCGGCTCGAACGGCAGCGCACCCAGCACCGGCGTCTTCAGCGCGTCGGCGACCTGGTGGGCCCGTGCCGGGCCCTCCTCGATCAGCAGCAGCCCGAGCGCGTCCATCCCGCTGCCGTGCTCGGCGAGTTCGGTCCGCAGCGGCTCGATGATGTGCCGGGCCAGCGTCAGGGACTGCTCGGTGCCGCGTACGACGAGGAGCACCAGGTCGGCCTGGTGCAGCAGCGGCGCCGGCGTCAGCGAGGTATGCAGCCGCCCCGACTCCAGCGCCACCCGCCCGGCGTCGATGAAGACGTCGTGCCCGGCCTCCTCGGCCATCACGTGCAGCACCTCGGACAGCATCGGCCACGTCCGGCTCAGCGCACCGGCCTGCCCCGGGTCGGTCAGACCCGGCAAAAGCTTGCGGTGCCCGGCCTCGTCCAGCGGCCACAGATGCGACGCGAACGTGTTGGCCAGAGCCTCCGGCCCGGTCCGCTCCGCGGCCGCCAGATGATAGAGACCCTGGCCCGCGCCGACCTCGCCCTGGAGGAACCCGGCCCGCAGGGTCCCGCCGGCCGGATCGCACTCGGCCAGCAGAGACGGACGCTTCGAGGCGAGCGTGAGCGCGAGCGCGCTGGTGGTGACACCGCAGGACTTCGCGGAGACGAGAGCGGTGACCGGCATCAGCTGCTCCGCGGCTGACGGACGATCGCGACCCGGCCCTGGGAGGCACGAGTGGCGAGCAGCGGACCATCGGACGGCGCCACCGCGAGGTTGACGACGACGCTGCCGGAAGCGTCGGGCCGCGACACGCTCACCACGACCCCGCTCACCGTCGACGGCGGCGCCTCCGCCTTGCCCCCGGTCTGCTCGTTCTGCGCCGGAGTCGTGACCGCGAGGACCTTGTCGCCCGGGGCGAGCGTCCCGGCCGGGGCCTGCCCCCGCTTCACCTGCACACCCACCTGCTGCTTGTCGTCCCCCAGACCGGTACCGGCCGAGAGCTGGGACGCGGTGAGCAGACCGCCCTTGCGCAGCTCCACCGCGGTTCGCTTGCCCACCACGGACGCCTTCTGCGCGGCGGGCATCGGGGTGAGCGCCGCGTCCGCGGACACCTCGGCGACGGTCAGGTCCGCCGCGGTGAGCGGCTGGCCGGCCGGGACGTCCCGGGCGACGGCCAGCACCTTGGTGCGGTCGCTCGCCGACGTGACCGCCGCGGCCGACCCCAGACCCGCGACGGCCGCCAGGACCACGCACAGTGCCGCCACCGACCAGCGGCGCTCCTTCTTCACCGGCACGCTCGTGGTGATCGGGATCTCCGGACGCGACGGACTGGTGGGGCCACTGGGGTTGGAAGGGCGCGGGACCGGCGCCGACGTGGTCGTTTCCATGGATGGTGCCTCTCAGAAAGCAGGAAGCGAAGAGGAACGGCGGGAGCTAGTTGAGGACCTGGACCTCGACGACGGTGATGTCGACGGCGCTCTGTCGGGTCTCGGTGAGCTGGCCGGACTGGCCCGTCGTCGCCTGCCAGTCGATGGACCAGGTCGACGTCGCAGTGACGTGGTATTTGCCCGTCGGGGTGGTCGAGGACGGGCTGGTGTAGCGGTGGCCGCAGTCCGGCGGCGGCTGCTTGCCGTACTCCGCCTTGTACGGGGTGCCGGGGGTCGTGCAGGTCACCGTTGTGCCGTCGCCCATATTCCATACGATCTGAGTGACCTTCGCGGTCGCGCTCACGGTGACTCCGCCGGCTGACGCGGAAGCCGTGTTCGGGCCGTAGGTCTCCACACCGCGCTCGGTCCACATGTAGACGGGCAGACCCACCACGCCCTTGCCACCGGGCTTCGGGGTGATCCCAATCGCTGGAGGACGCAGCAGCATTTTGTCCAGCGCCCGTTGGGCGAGCACTGCAGGGTCGATCGCGGCAGGAGGAGGTGCGCCGGGTCCTCTGTAGACCCAGATAGTGAGGGGACCGCACAGCCCCTCGTACACCGCACCGCCCTCGGAGGGGTCGTGCCCCTCCCAGAAGTGGCTGCCCGCAGGAGGCTGAGGGTCGGCCAGTTCGTACGTGCACTCCGGCTCCGGCTCCGCAGATCCGCCAGCAGGATCCGTGGACGGATCTGCGGCCTTCGTCCCGCCGCTCCCATTCCCGCTCCCGCCGCTGCTCCCGCCACCGGTGCCGCCGCTCGCGCCGCCTCCGCCACCTGGAACCGTGACGTTGACACAGAAGAACCTGTCACACGGTTTGGCATGAGGGTTGGGGTCGGCCCAAGCGGGGATTACGCCTAGGGTCTGTTGTGAAAGTGCTGGTCACAGCCACTCGTTGATGGCTGCGACCAGCACGGTCGCTTCGTAGCGG
>NZ_BMTV01000040.1:0-17489 GCF_014649855.1 Streptomyces roseolus
AACCCTCCGGGGCGTGTCGGCAGGTGGGCACACGGGCCCCTCGGACGCCGACCAGACTTCCCGGCACACCAGCATCGATCGTTTCTTGATGCGTTCTTCACACCCTATCGGCAGGCCGTGGGGCTCACCAGGGCACCCTGTGGACGGTGGCCGGACACAAGGGGTGAGGGTGCCCGTTTCCACCAAGGCGCGAGGTGGATTCGGGCACCCTCGGGAGCCGGGCCGCCGGGGGCTGTCAGACGGTGGTCCTCACCGGCTCCTGGTCGGGGTTCTCTGCCACCCTGAAGGGCTGGCGTCTCCTGTGGAAGCTCCGCTGCAGCACCGACCACATCACCCCCGTGGTGAAGGCCGTCGTCCTTCACCACGGGGGGTGATGTGGTCGGAAAGAGCTCACTGATTCCCTAGTCCGGAGAAGTCACCGCTCCACCGTGCGCCTCATGTAGTCCTCGATGAGTACGAGCTTCCGATCGAACTCGCCGTCGTACCGGCGGCTGGTGAAAGCACCCGGCACGGGCGGGTCCCGTCCACGGAGGCGGACCACACGTACGCCCCACCACGTGCTGCTTCGGGCAGCATGACCGCGCTTCTCCACCCGAACGACCTCGGCCCACACGAGGGTGAGCCAGGCCGTCCAGCACCCGTTCTTGCGCCGATCGGCTGCGTTGAGGCGGATCCAAACCTCTGACACCGGCGCAGAGGACCGAGAGACGTGGATCTCGTCATGGGCCGGCCGATGTCCGGCAGTCCGTTGCCTTCGGGTCCGCGTTCAGAAGTCCTTCTCGGGCCAGCCGAGCAGGCGGGCTCCGATCACGGCGGTCTGGAGGGTGTAGCGGCTGGCGGGGTCGGCGGGGTCGGTGCCGGTCAGCCGATGAATGCGCTCCAGGCGGTAACTGACCGCCCTGACCGACAAGTTGAGATCCTGAGCCGTCTTGGTCGTCACGCATCCGCTGTCGAAGTAGGCGGTCAGGGTGTCGAGGAGCGGTTCCGCGCCGCCGCGGGACGAGCGCAGCGGCCCGAGGGTGCTGCGGACGAGGTCCTCCATGGCCTGCCGGTCCCGGGTGAGGACCGGGTAGACGAGGAGGTCGACGGCGTGCAGGACGGGGGCGTCGAGGCCGAGACGGTCGGCGAGGTCGAGGGCGCCGAGGGCCTCCTCGTAGGAGTGCACCACACCACGGGGTCCCGGCTGGGGCCGGCCGATGGCCGCCTGTCCCCCGCCGGTGGCGGCGAACGCCTGCTTGGCGAAGTGGGCGAGGACCTCGGGCTGGTCTCCGGGGGCGACGCAGACCATCCGGCCGCCCTTGGTGGTGAGCAGGATGTGCCGGTCGCCGAACCTTCCGATCAGGGCCCGCTCCACCTGCTGCGGGACCGGGTCCGCCTCGGTGTACGCCTTGGGTCCACGGGCGACGGCGACCGCGTGCGCCTGGGACAGGCGCAGGCCGAAGCGTTCGGCCCGTTCGGCGGTACGGCCCAGGTCGCTGCGCCCGTAGAGCAGGTCGTCGATGAACTCCCGGCGTTCGGCCTCCTCCTGCCGGACGGCGAGCCGCTGGGCCCGTTCGAATCCGGTGGAGAAGGCGTCGACGGACTGCTCGACGGCGGCGAGCAGGTCCATGACCGTCCTCCGGCTCAAGGGCTGTTCGGGCCAGGCCGTCCGGACCGCGCTCAGGTGGCTGCCGACCAGCTCCCGCAAGGCGCGCCCCTTCCCGGCCGCATCTTCGCCGGCCTCACGGCGCCGTTCGATCTCGTCCCTGGTCAGACGCCGGCCGGTGGCTGCCACGTCCGCCAGCAGGGACGCGTACTCGGGTGTGTAGTCGTCTCTCATTTCCCGCCCCACCGTCGCTTCCGGTCCCGCCGGTCCGAGCCGGCGAGCGTTTCGTAGAGGATGAACAGACCGACGGCCGTGCCCATCAGTCCCAGCCCGACGTGGGAGCACGTGCCACGCACGTCAGGAGCAGCACCGGCCAGGCGGGGGATCTCGTTGAGCGGCACGGCCGCATACACGCACAGACCGACAGCGCCCAGCAGCGGCACCGGAGCCCGTGAATCGCGCAGGAAGCTCGGGCGCCGGCCGGCCATCACGGCGACACTCGGGACGAGGGGGAAGAGCGCTCCGCCGACGATGAGTCCCCAGCTCTGCGACGTGCTCATATGGTCGCGCCCGGACGCTCACGTCGTCGGCGCTGCCGATCCACCTCGTACATCCCGAGCAACGCGGTGGCCGCGTTCAGCGGGAACGCGACGGCCTCGGCCACGCCCGTGACGCCCCAGGCGCGGCCCGCACTCGCGGCGAGGGCCACGCACAGCAGCAGTGTGGGAAGGGCGCGCCGCCACCGGGGCAGCTCGGTCATTCGCCACACCCGGACGCACAGGACGACGTCGAAGACCAGGAAGGCGAGGGCGAACAGGGCGATCAGGAACAGGGTGAAGGGCACGGCCGGGCTCTTTCGGGGCAGGCGGAAGACAGTGCCGACCAGGCTTCCCGGCTCACCAGCGGACGATCCTACGTCAGGACAGCTCGGTGAAGGCCTCCACCGCCCTGGTCTTGCCCGTGACGACGATGATGTCGCCCGTCGCGACGACCGTCTCGGCGGTCGCGTAGGTGAAGTCCTCACCCGGACGCTTGATACCGACGACGGTCACGCCGAAGCGGCTGCGGACCTGGGACTGACCGAGGGGCCGGCCGGTCGCCGCGCTCGGGGCGACCGTCTTGACCAGGGCGTAGTCGTCGTCGAACTCGATGAAGTCGAGCATCCGGCCGGTGACGAGGTGCGCGACGCGTTCGCCCATCTCGTGTTCGGGCAGGACGACGTGGTGGACGCCGAGGCGTTCGAGGATCTGGCCGTGCTGGCGGCTGATCGCCTTGGTCCAGATGTTGGGGACCCGGGCTTCGAGGAGGTTGGAGCTGATGAGGATGCTCGCCTCGATGTCGCTGCCGATGCCGACCACGGCGCTGGTGAACTCGTGGACGCCGAGCTGGCCGAGTACGTCGGGGTCGGTGGCGTCGGCGACGGCGGCGTGGGTGAGCTGCCGGGCTCTTCGGTCGCACATCGGCCTCGTGTCGGCGTTGTGTCAAGAACGGCCGTCACCCTACCCACAGATCTGCGCCGTACCCAGCACCTTCCCCACGATGCGGGCGTGCTGTCGTCGGTGCACCGGAGACCCACCGCCCAGGCACGGGTACGCGGCTGCTGCGAGGAGCACCTCGCCGCCTGCCTGCTGCTCCACGAACGTCAGGAGATCGACACGTCCGCAGGCGTGACGAGCGTAGTGCGCGTCGGCCTTCGACCGGGGAACAGTTTCAGACCTCGCTCGCCCTGGACGTCTTCGCGCGTCTTTGCCGCGAGATGACCGTGTCGGCCGCTCGGGACAGCTCGGATCAGGGCTTGATCTCCCGGTAGGCGCTGAGTGCGCTTCGTTCCACCTGGGCGAGGAGCCCCTGCGGCGTGGGTTCGTCCATGTTCCGCTGCTCTGCCCACAGGCGGGTCATGTCGACCCCCTGAGTGCGCAGACGCTCGTATCGTTGCGCCTCCGGGGCGCCATGGAGATCGCTCAACCACGTCTCCGCAATACCCTTCTCGGCCGACGCGCGGCCGTCCTGGAGCCCCTCGACGACGACCACGCGCCATTCCTGCGCCTGGTTCTCCTCCAGACCGCGGGTGACCGCGTCGGCGATGCCGTCGAGGGCGCCGAGGGCACGAGCGCTCTCGGTGGGGGGCACGCTGAGGCCGTACCCCTTGGCACCGGCGGGGACGGCCGCGAGACGCTGTCCGGTGGTCCGGGTCTCGGCCAGACGCAGCGTCGCATACGCGTGGGGGTCCTCGGAGACCTCGCGCAGGACGTTCCTGAGGGTGTCGGTGAGGACAGTCAGGTGGTAGGTGCCCTCGGACTCCCACGGCGGCTCGTGAGGGGCCGCCTTCGTCACGAAGTCCTGGACGGCGATGCCGCCGAGCATCGCGTGCAGGTCGGGCGCGTAGTCGGACAGGGCAGCGGCAAGCGGCCGGCGCAGCGCCGGATCGACGGTGGCGCCGCCGGTCCCCTGGTCCCCCAGTACGACGAGGACGTCCTTGAGCGCCTGCGCCTGGCCCAGGGTGTGGCGGCCATGGCCGTCGCCGGCCGAGGCTTTCACGATGGCCTCGCCCAGGGCCTGGCAGCTCATGCCGGGCCGGACGGCTTCCCCGACCGACTTCTGCACGCGGGGGTTCTCCGTCAGGTCGCCGCACGGAGGAGTCACGTCCCGGCCGAACAGCAGCCATGCTCCGCCGCCGAGCAGCACCAGGCTCACAGCGAGCGTGATCACCGCGACGGCTGTTCTCGGTCGACGGGCTGTTTCCTTCGGCATGGTCGGGTTCCTCCTGGCGCGCCGGATCAGTTGGTGGTGTCGGTCAGGTACTTCTGCGCGGTGTTGGCTCCCCGGTCGTGCCCGTCGAGGATCTCGCTCTTGAGACCCGCCCTCTCGTCGGTGTCGATGTCCTGCCTGCCGTCGGCCCACGAGTCGACCATGAGGTTCATCTGGTTGTCGGCGTTGAGGTAGTGGTCGGCGATGCCCGCGTTGGCTGTGGCGTCCGCTTCGGCCTTCAGGTTGTTGCCCATGACCCAGGCCCAGGTGTCGACGCCGCGCTGGATCGAGTCGCCGAAGGCGATGGAGACCCCGCCGGCGGTGGTGAAGTACAGCGGGGTCACGGCGCCGCCGACGACGTGGTAGGCCATCTTCGACTTCCAGTCCGCCGCGCTGTAGGCGGACATGCGCTCGTCGTTGATCACGTCTTCCCGGATGGCGCTGTAGGCCCCCAGGGTGGCTCCTGCGTTGCTGAGGGGGTTGCTCTGGGTGAAGCCGTCGGCGCCCTTCGGGATCTTCTCCATCTCCAGGCTGATGTACCGGGACTCGGCCTTGTGCAGCGTGGCGTACGCCTCCGGATCGTCGGAAAGCCCGCGCATGAACTGCGTCAGGTCCTTCTGGCTCGCCGCCATGTGGATCTTGTCGCCGTCCCGGAAGAAGCCCTCATCCGTCGCGGCGGTGACGTACTGGCTGCTGCCCATGCCGCCCAGGTTCTGATGCGTGTCCTCGGTGTACGAGGCGAGAGCGCGGGCAAGTGGTTCCCGCATGTTCTCGTGCACCTTCTGGTCGGGGCCGAGCCCCGTGATGACGTCGTGCATGATGCGGGCCTGCCCCTCGGTGTGCGGAGTCACAGGCCAAGGGTCCTGGTGGGGGCCGAGCGGCGGGTGGCCCGTGGTCGACGACTCCAGGAGCAGACCCAGACCCGTGCGGACGTCCCGCTCCTCGCTCTCGCGGTCGGAGTTGGTCTCGATGTTGCCGCGCCACTCCGGGGTGTCGACGAGACTCCGGTCGCGTTCCTTCAGCAAGTACTGCAGGTTGTCGTTCTTGCCGTCCGAGCCCGGGTCGAGGTAGGAGGTGGCGGCATCGGGGTCCTTGGCCATGATGCCCAGCACCCCGTCGAGCGGATCGTTGGCGAACCACCCTCCGTCCTTGCCGCTGAAGTCACCCTGCAGGTCCCAGACGCCGGGGTCGCCGCCGCGCTTCTTGTCCTCGGCCGAACGGATGTCGTCGGCCAGGTCGTGCAGGAAGGAGGCGGAGTAGCCGTCGCCGTGCTGCATGAGCGTGACCAGGCTCTGATAGCCGCGCACCTGCTGACCGTGGTCGCGGCTGATCACGTTCGGACGCTCACCGGCCTCCTTGAAGTCGAACTTCTCGGTACCGGCCTGCCTCAGCTGTTCCCGGAAGTCCTTGTAGAACGGGGACTTCGGGTCCTGCATGGCGTTTGCCAGGGAGTTCGCCAGGCCCTTCTCCAGCCCGAGGTAGGTCTGCCGCTGCTTCTTGTCGTCGTGGTAGGCGAGGTCGTTCAGCCGGTTCGTGAACGTGAGCGTGTTCTCCGCGCCCATCCCGTTGAGGAAGGTCTGGGTGAACTCGGGACGGGAGGAGTTGTCGCGGAACGAACGCTGGAGCTCGGCGAGGTCAGCGGCGGAGACCTTCTCGCCGCCGTTGATGCGGGTGGCGATGTCCTTCGCGTTCTCCGCCTCGTACAGCTCGACGTCGCCCTTCGCGCCGGCGTTGAAGCCGTCGAACGTGCCGTCCAGCGGATCACTGCCGACGACGACAGCCTCCAGGGCGAGCCGGACGCCGTCGTCCGCGTCGGCCACCGCTTTCACCGCGGCGGTGATGGCCGCGTTCCACTCGCCGACCGACGAGCGCACGGACTCCTGGTAGCTGGGGTCGTGGACGTAGGCGCTGCGTTCGCTGTCGCTCAGCCGTGAGGTGTCGAAGGAGACGTGCCCTTGCTCGGACACCGCCATCCCGGCCTTGACCGCGTCGTCACGGACGCTCCGTACCTTGCCGCGCAGATCGACGAACTGGGCGTGCGCGTCGCGCAGCAGCGCCGCGATCGCCTTCGCCTCCTTCTGCGCGGCCTTGTACTCGTTGGGTGTCACCGTGAACCGGCCGTTCGCGGCATCCGCGCTCAGACCCTGCCAGGTCTCACCCAGGGATATGCCGTGGACGTCCCGCTCGTACCGCTCTTCCAGCTTCTTGAACTCACCGGCCATCTCGTCCCACTTACCGGCAGTGGTGGTGAGCTTGGACAAGTCGGTGGTCATCTCTTCGTGGTACGTCGGCATTTCCCCCCAGGGCGCAGAAAGATCAGGACGTGTCGGGCTCAGATTTTGTCAAGTGCGGACGACTGGCGGGTTTGCACGCCGACGCCGGCATCGGTGTTCCGCAGAAGGATCGAGGTGCTGCGAAGAGCGCTCTTCTCCGAGCCCAGCCGACCCATCAGAGCCTTGACCTGTCTGTCCCACGCCTCGTGCGCCTTCTTCAGTGCCGGCGAGGTGTCCCAGCCTTCGCCGTCCTTGCCGCCGAACTTCCTTACCGCGGCACCCGCACTCGCCTCGGCCGCGTCACCGGCCTTCCTCGTGCCGGGCTCGAGGTGCTTCTCGATGGCATCGGCTGCAGCCTTCTTCTGCGCAGGCGTTGACACCAGGTCCGCAGCGCCACCACCCCCGCCTGCCGGGACGACCTGGTTCAGCCGCATCTGCTGCGCATCCGACTCTGTATTGCTTCGTTCCGGCTCGGCCCAAGCCATGTACTTCCGCCCCCATCGGTGAAGTGTCGCGTGTCGGCCCATGATCACTTTAGCCAGTGCGACGAACTCTGATTCGCCTGGTTGGCGCGAAAGCACGGCCAAGAGGTGGCCGACACGTCCATCGGCAGCCCTCGGCGCATCGGCACCCCGGTCGGTGGTGGCGCGCGGACGGTCCGTCACGCAAGGCATCCGGCACCGGCCTCACCCAGCGGGTCACGAAGGACGTAACCCGGGCGCGCGGCGCAGGAGGCGACTGACGCCGTGTCGCGGCACCGTGTCCGTCGCTGATGTGCTCCCCTCTCGTGCGGGAGGAGTGCAGGTCGGCCAGGCCGAAAGTGCCCCTATGTATGATCGATCGCTCCCTACGGGTCCTGCGCGACGGCGCGATTCCGGCCGTCAAGACACGGGAGTGGCGACGATGTCGTTCGAGGGTGGACGGGCGGCGGCCGAGGAGGCCGCAGCCATGAGACTGAACCAGCTGACGGTACGGGCGGCTCGGCGTCGGCGATGAAGGCGAAGGCGAAGGCGAACAAGTCGGCATGGCGGGGCGAGAACGCCTCGGTGACGAAGGAGTTCGCCACGAAGACGGCGAAGGAGCCCGGTGACGCGGTCACTGGGGCCGAGTCCGTCCGCGACCTCCTCCAGGACGCGCACACCCTGGTCAAGTCAACCTAGGACCACTTCCAGGCGATCACCGAGCAGTGGTACCAGAACGGCATGGAAAACGCCGACAAGCGGATGGAGCAGTAACCGGTGGACAGGAAGTGGCTGCCGCTGACCGCCGTTCTCGGCGTCGCCGGAGCGGCGGTCGTGACGGCAAGTCTCTGGCCCGACGACGAGGGAAAGCCGCCACTGCCGCAGACCCTGTGTCAGGGTGCGCTCAGCCGGCGGACGGCGGAGCTGATCGACGATGACAAGGGAGGCGAGGTCAGCGCCGAGGAGTGGGAGAGCAAGGGCAAGAGCAGTGACTACGCGGTGTTCAGGGCGTGCAGTGTGCAGCGCGCCGACCCCGACAACGACTACCGCCGAGAGATCTTCAAACTGGTCGTCGCGGACGAGCGGCACGACCCCGGCTCCAGGAAGGATTCCGTCCCCCTCGGCCCCGGGTTCAAGGGCTGGGCGCTCCCCGAGGAGGCCAAGGCGTGGCTGCCCGCCGGCTGCGCCGCCCGCATGGGCTCGACCGCCCCGTACATCACGGTGACCTTCATCGGGCCCTCGAAGAAGGACGAGGAACAGGAGAAGGACTCCGCCGAGCGCGACACCGCGATCCGCAACAGTTCGGCGATCGTCCACGAGGCGGCCATGAACCTCGCGCGTCTCGCGGGCTGCGGGGCAACGTGAGCGAGGAGCCGGTCTTCGTCAGGAGTGGATGGGGAACCGGCAGGTACGTCTACAACCACCGCAACCCGGTCGGTCGCGCGCTCATCGTCCTGGCGCCGCTCGTCGCGCTCGGCGTGCTGTACGGAGTGCGGGCCGAGTCGACGTGGAGCGAGGGCGAGTTCCGCGACGCCGTCCACCAGGGCGTCGCGGACCTGGACGGCAAGGCGCACTACACAACTCTCGCGGGCGACCACGGCTCCCTGATCGCCGAGGCGATCAGGAAAACCGGCATCGGCCCCAGGTACGGCGTCGAGACGAACGAGGGGCAGGACGGCGGCTACACCGTCGGGACCGAGGACACCGACACCGAGTACTGCGTGCGCGTCACGCTGACTCCGGACCCGGAGCCGCCCGTGGTCATTCCGAAAGCCAAGGACCTGCCGCCGCCCGGCCCGGACATGCTCGCCTTCTACGTCTCCCACGCGACCTTCAGCAAGGGCGCTTGCCGCTGACGCTGTCGACTGCCGAGCGCGAGCAGCCCCTCCGCGTCGGTTCCCGTGGAGCGTCGGCCAGATGGGGTTCTTGGTGAAGAACACGTCCGGGGTGTTGAAGGAAAAGAGATCCTTGCGGTCGGCCCCCGCGTGTCCGGAAAGCCGCATCCGGGCTCAACGGGTCCCAGCGCAGGCCTGGACAGAGCGGCGCCGGGCCAGGACGAGGCAGGGGATCGGGGTTCGGACAGCGATAGACAGTGTCGACGAGGCCACTGGCCGAAGAAGGGACACGAGAACCGGCACAGCAGGCCGAGCGTGCTTTGCGTCGTTGATCGGGCGGTCAGCGGCGACACCGAACCGCTCAAGGCACATGTACAGCACTTCGCCGCAGGCAGTCGCGCTATGAGCGCTCTGCCACTGGCAACGCAGTCGAACACCGTCCAGCCTGCTCTGCCTGCAGGCTCAGCGCTCCACGATGTGTGTTCGGACTACAACCGAGGGTGATCCCGTTCTGGTCGGCAAGGGCCTGAACTGTTGGGCGCTCGCCCAACGCTCCCGCCGGGGCGGGCCGTCCAACGCGCTCACCACACGTCCGCGCTCTTCATCCGAAAGACGAGTCAGCAGGTGCACAACCCGGCCGAGGTCGTCTTCCTCCACCGTCACCGATCGCCCGCCAGGTCGAGGTCACGCTCGGACGCCTCGGCAGGAGTCTGTGCCTGCTTCGGCCGGCGCCAGGGATGAGCGATCGGCTGGGACACACCCCGCCACCAGGCGTCCGCGGGCACCTTCCCCGCCGGCTCGAACGGCTCACCGGGACGGGGAAGCGCCACCGCCTGCCCGGCCTCCTCCGCCGCGTCCTTCGTCCACTCCCCCGGCTCCGCCCACGGGTGAGGGGCCAGGTTGAAGGTGCCCCAGTGGATGGGGAGGAGGAGGCCGCCGGGCTCGCCGCCCTGGAGGTCCAGGTGGGCGCGGACGCCTTCGGCGGGGGTCATGTGGATGTCCGGACACAACGCGTTACATCGAAATCGTTGAACCGGCCGGCATCACACAGGCCCCGAGGGACCAAGCGCCCAAGGAGACGACGGATCGGTCCCAGGACCGACCTCTCCAGAGCGGCGCGGGATCCGGCTGCGGTCGACGTAGTGGATCGCGTTCACGATCTCTCTCAGATCATGCGCTCAGGCTGCCGTTTCAGGCTCTGAGCTGGCCGCCGTATAGCGACAGGCGCTGCGCCGCTCCCCGCCACATGAGGTGCAGTCGGTGACAGGTGCGGGCGTCGCCGCCGGGGCGTGCGGGCCTTCTCTGCAGTGCGTGGAGCGTGGTGGAACAGGGACGGTCTCAGGGGGCCAAAGCTCGTACGGCCAGCCCGAGCCCCACGACGACGACCAGGGCGGAGGTGGCCACCGGTCCGATACGTGAGGCGGTACCTACGAGCCAGCGCAGCCGGGGGCGGTCGCCAGCCTTCTTGATGCGATGTTTGACGTGGAGGAGAAGCATTCCGGCGAGGGCGAGGGTGGCCGCCATGCCGAGGCCGTAGGCGAGGACGAGGAGAATGCCGAAGGCGGTGCGGCCGAGCGCGACTGCTCCGAGGAGGACGACGAGGGCGGAGGGGCTGGGCACGAGTCCGCCGGCGATGCCCATCCCGATCAGGCCTGCTTTCCCGGCAGGACGAGAAGCGTGTGTGTGCTCGGACGGCGCATGCTCGTGCGTTCTGTGCGAGGCAGGGGCCTGGGCTGGAGCGGTGAGGGTGCGCGTGGCGGCAGCAGCGGATTCAGGCGCGCCGGTATGGGGCGCCGTGGAAGGAGCCGGATGGTGGCTTCCCCCGTGCTCGTGTCCGTGCTCGTGAGGGTGGCTGTGCTGGTGATGATGGTGGTGGCTGTGTCCGTGGGAGTGATGGTGGTGGCCGTGGGTGGGCTTGTGGCGGAGGGCTCGGGTCAGAAGCCATAGGCCGATGGCGGTGACGATGAGTCCGCTGGTCAGGCCGAGCCAGGCCAGGATGGTTTCGCCCGCGAGGTGGGTGGCGGTGGGGAGGGCGAGGCCGAGGATCAGGACACCCGCGGTGTGGGTGAGGGTGACTGTCGCGCCGACGGTGACGGCGTCGCGCCGGGTTCCGCGGCGTCCGGCGAGGTATGCCGCCATGATCGTCTTGCCGTGGCCGGGCAGGAGGGCGTGGGAGGCCCCCAGGACGATGGCGAGGAGGAGGGCGAGGAGGCCGACGGGGAGGGTGAGTTCGTGCCGGGAGACGAGGATGTCGAACCAGTTCGCGATCCGGTTGGCGCTTGTCCCCGCGGGACCGGCTGCAGGTGTGGGGGTGTTGGTGGTGCCGTCGGCGGGGGTGGTGTGCAGTTCGGCGGTGCGCTGGTCCAGTGCTGTGGCAAGGGGATCCGGCGGGTAGCGGCGGAGCTCCTGTGTGGGTGAGGTGGCGGGGAGATCGGTTCCGGTGATGCGCAGTCCGATGCCCTTGGCGGTGATCTCCCGCCACCCGATGCGGGTGGTGTCGTAGCGCGTGTCGACGCTGATGGCGCCGCCGCGCTCCAGTGGGGCGGCGGTGGTGTAGGCGCAGGTGAGTCGGCTGGTCTTGAGTCCTGCTTCGCCGGGCTCCCAGGTGAGCTGCGCGACCCTGGGGCTCCAGCGGGCGGGTCCGGCGGGGGTGCGCAGGGTGAGTCGGTCGACCAGTGCTGTGCAGGTGGTGCGGGCGTACCGGGCGTTTTCAGCTTCGGTGAGGGTGTTGTTGCGGTCGGCGTCGATGAGAGGGCGCTCTTGGAGGGCGGCGATCTCGGCGCGGTCGACGATGACGGTGGCGTCGATGCGGTCTGGATGCAGGACGAGGCCGGTGTGGTAGTTGACGGTGAAGTTGCCCAGTGGATGGGCCGGTGCGGCCGCTGCGGCGGGGGTGGTCAGGCTGCAGGCAGCGGTGAGCAAGACGGCGGCTGTGACGGCGGTGCGGTGTGCTGGGGTCATGGTTGGGTGCCGATTCGCTGGGACAGGGCACGCGCCTGGGCGGCGTGCAGCGGATTGAGTGCGGGAGCCTGACCGAGTGCCGACCGCAGGTCGGCGGTGGCGGCCTGGTCGTTGCCCAGGGCGTGGTGGATCGCGGCCCGGTGGTAGTGCCACAGGGCGTTCCGGGTACCGAGCGCGAGGGCCTGGTCGGCGTGTGCGAGGGCCTCCTCGTTGCGTCCGGCGCGGTGCAGGGCCCACGCGTAGGCGTCATGGACGGCGACGAACGACCTTGTCCGCAGGGCCTGCTCGGCCATCGCCACGGCGCGCACGGGGCTGCCGTGGTCGGCTTCGAAGAGGATGGCGTCGGTGTCCGGCGAGCCGCCGGCGGAGGTACGCAGGGTGTCCTGTGCCCTGAGCAGGGTGTAGGAGGCTTCGGCCTGTTCGTCGTGTCCGAGAGCCTGATGCGTCTCGCCGAGGGCGAGCAGGAGGTGCGGCAGGGGTGCGATGTCCGTCGCGTGCTGCCAGTCGGCGCGTGCCTGTTTCGTCTGGCCGAGTGCGGCGAGGGCGCGTGCTCGGGCATCGAGGAGCGCGGGGTCGGCCGGTGCTTTTCGCAGCCCTTGTTCGGCTTCGCTGAGCGCCTGGCGCGCGTCGCCGTCCTCGAGTGCGAGGCCGGACAGGCAGGCGTGGGCGAAGGCGCGCTCGCTGTCGGTGGTGGCCGCGGTCAGGGAACGCCGCATCAGTTCCGCCGCCCGCCCGGTGCTGCCGCGCAGCTCGAACACATAGGAGGCGCGAGCCAGGGAGGCTGCGTCGGGGCGCAGGTCGTTCATCTTCTGCACGGCCCGCTCGGCGTCGCGGTAGTGGCCGAGCTGGGTGTGGGCGTCGGCCAGGACCCCGTACGCGGCCGG
Organism: Streptomyces roseolus; assembly: GCF_014649855.1. Lineage (GTDB taxonomy): Bacteria > Actinomycetota > Actinomycetes > Streptomycetales > Streptomycetaceae > Streptomyces > Streptomyces roseolus. The sequence goes on from NZ_BMTV01000040.1 coordinate 12,748, forward strand.
GTTGTAGGGGTCGCTGGTGATGGCCTTCTCGGCCCAGGTGCGGGCGGCGGTGAACTCGTGGCGGGCGGCGGCGAGTGCGGCCATGCCGGTCTCGGCGCCACTGTTGCCGCCAGGCTGCACGGAAAGAGAGCGGCGCAGGGCCTTCTCGGCCGCGACATAAAGGGCGGGGTCAGCGGTAGTGCGGGCCTGCTCGATGCGGGCCATCCCGAGGGCCGTCCAGGTGTTCCAGTCGCCGGGCAGGCGCTCCAGGCGAGCGGTGAGCGCCGCGGCCGGGGCCTCGGGCCGGGCGGCTGTGCCGGTAGGTGCGGAGGCGGGGAAAGGGGGTGTGTTAGGGATGGCGGGTTGGATGAGTACGGCTCCGGCGGCGAACATCGCGGTTCCCAGGGCGAGGGTGACGGCGACTTTCGTCAGTCGGTGTCGGCCGCGGGCGGGCGTGGGCGGGTCAGGGGTCATCGGAGGGTGTCTTCCTGCGTGAGTGACGCGCTCCCGGGGCCGGACCGGGCGTGGTCCGGCCCCGGGAGCCTTGATGGTGCGGTGGCGTCACATCAGGCGCGGTTGCGGCGGCGCATCCGCCATCCGGCCGCCGCGAGCAGGGCTGCTCCCACACCGCCGAGGGAGGCCGCAGACTTCTCCTTGCTCATGGCCATGCCGGAGGGTCCGCTGTTGACGGACTTGGTGTGGGGCAGGGCCAGGTACGGGAACGAGGTGCCGAACGGGACCTCGTTGGCGTTCACCTTGTCGCCGTCGGCAAGGGCGGGGATGAGCTGTCCGGTCTGGGCGGCGCCTTCGACGGCCTGCAGGGAGATGTCGATGACGTCGTCGGTCAGACGGCGTCCGTTGGGGAACCCGGCCAGGTCGCCGGCGAGGACGCCGTACCGGTTCGGGTTCGAGGCCGGGGGTACGGCCATGTTCAGACGCAGTTCCTCCGCGGGCACGATGCGGCGGAGGTTGGCGTCACGGTTGAGACGGTGGGCGTTGAGGTCGGCCTGGATCGGCCCGCACGCCTTGCAGATCCCGGTGAGGTAGATCTCGACGAGGTCGTTACGCGGGGCGGGCGGTGCGGGGACGCCGTAGACCTGCTGGATCAGCTTGGGCAGGATCGGGTCGAGGACCTTGTCGACGACCGGCTGGACGGTGCGGTCCTGGTCGGGGTTGAGGGTGTTGAAGGCGTCCTTGTACTTCAGCGGGACGACGACCTCGTTCACGAGGGGGTTGCCCAGGCGGGAGACCTGCTTCCACTTGTCGCCGTGCCCGGTGCGCGAGTCGGAGACCTGCACGCCCTTGCGGTCGGTGGTCGACCAGATGCCCACGACCGGATTGCGCGACGGGGTGTAGTTCAGCGCCAGGTACTTCTTGGGGATCTGCAGGGCGACGGAGTTGACGTTGTAGCCGGCCAGGGTGTCCTGGCCGCGCTCGGACAGGTTCCCGCCGTAGAGGAGGTCGAAGACCCGCAGGTCGGCGAAGAACGGGTCCTCAGCCTGCCCGGCGAACGCCTTCCCGCCACCCGGGAGACCGCGTACGGCCTGGGCGCGCAGGGAGGCGTAGTTCGGCATCGAGGCGGGGCCGACGCGCGACGGGGCGGCGGGCACGTTGGACAGCAGGGTCCTGCTCGTCTTGCCGCGGGTCTCGATGAGGTCGTAGACCTGCCGGAAGTTCAGGTCCGGGTCGTCCAGGGTGGTCACCTGGCCGGTGTTGTACAGGAACTGGTCGGCCGCGTCGCGGATCTGGTTCTTGAACCGCCAGGTGTAGGTGACGTCGGCGTTGCCGTCACCCGTGTTGTCGATCTTGATGTTGTAGCGGAGGTCCTCGCCGAAGGCGTAGAAGTTCGGGCCGCCGTTGGGCTCCTCGAACGGGATCCAGTTCGCCACCAGGGTCACGGTGTCGGACTTGTCGGGGCTGGTGAACGCGTACACGTCGGTGTTGTCGGCGCGCGGATCACCGGCGATCAGCGGGGCCTCACGGTGGCTGGAGGCGGAACTGACACCGGGGCCGAGGGCGAGGACGGCCATGGCGGTCGCCAGGGCGCCTGAGCCGAGGACGAGCAGGGAGTGGTCCAGCATCCGGCGCCGGCCGGACGCCGTGGAGGTTGCCTTCACGAAGAGGTGCTTCCTTCCCAGCAAGGTGCGTACCAAGCCCGGCCTGATAGGGCGGGCGTCGGTGTCGCTAGGGGCTTATCGGGTGGCGGTCGGCACCGCGGCGAACGGGGGAGTTCGCACTGCCCGGGCATGGTCAGGAAAGGCAACGGGACTGACCACGTCCAGACACACCATCGCGCAGGGCTGCGCAGGGCGAAGGAAACCACGCCCGGACATCGCCGCGCGCCTGCCCGCCGCCCGCCGCCGACGTGCCCGGGCCCGCGAGGAGCGACAATTGTGCAGGCCAGAGGATTTCTTGTCCCGGCTTCAAGGTGGGCGCGACACGCAGTGCCGCTCTTAGCCCGAATGAGCCAAAAACCGCTTGTTGCAACTCAGTTGCAACCGTGCAGCGTTGGTGGTGAGTGTGTCTGTTCAGTTGCCGTTGCCGCATGGATGACCTCTGGGTCCATAGGGCGAGGGGGTGAGGGTGCTCACACGGCGTGGCAGCCGCCGTGTACGCGGGTCGATCGCTGTCACCGGCTCGCCGGCGGCGTGGCGCCGAGGAACCGCTTCTCGCACATCCAGGACCGGACAGAGTCTGTGGCGAAGGGAATCTTCGTTCCCTCGGGCCGGCGCGTGGTCTGTGCGGGCCAGGTGTCCAGGACGGCTGCAAGAGAGCGGGGCAGGGCCTCCTGCCAGCCCAGCAGCCGCAGCCCGCGCACCTCGCTCCCATGACAGCAGATCTCAAGTCCCGCACAGTCAGTGGGCCGCCATGTCTCGTCTCTAGCCACGACCACACCGTCACCACCGGCAGCGTCGCATCCTCCCGTCGGTGGACCGGCGCGCGGCCGGTCCCACCTGGATGGCGCAGCCCGAGGCAGTGCCCTTGGGCCGTGCGGGTGGCCTCCGTCCCTGGCGCCCATCCCCTGCTACGCCGGCGGCGAATTCACCACGAGACCTGGGCCACCTGGGCCCAAGCTCCGATGAAGGAGTGATCATGCGCAACCGGACCGTGACCGCGGCTTCCGCAGTCGTCCTGGCCGCCCTGTGCGCGGCACCCGCGCTGGCGGTGTCCGACACGGCCTCGAAGATGCCGCCCGCCCACGACCACAAGGCCCTGCACGCCATCGGCCTGACCGGCGACCAGCGCCTGGTCGAGTTCGACGTCCACAGGCCCTCCAAGACCTGGTCGCTGGGCAAGGTCTCGGGGCTGTCCGGGGACACCAAGCTCGTCGGGATCGACTTCCGCGTCCAGAACGAGAAGCTGTACGGCGTCGGCGACAATGGCGGCATCTACACCCTGAACACCACCAACGCCAAGGCCATGAAGGTTTCCCAGCTGACCGTGGCCCTGGCCGGCGTGGCGTTCGGCGTGGACTTCAACCCCGCCGCCAACCGACTGCGGGTCATCTCCAACACCGGGCAGAACCTGCGGCACAACATCGACGACGCGGCCGCCCCGCTGACGACCACCGTCGACGGCACCCTGACGAACCCGACCATGCCGCCGTCGACCGCCATGGGAGTGACCGGAGCCGCCTACACCAACAACGATCTGAACGCGGCGACCGCGACGACGCTGTTCGACCTGGACACGATGGCCGACCGCATCTCCCTGCAGTCCCCGGCCAACGCCGGCACCCTGGCCTCCACCGGCAACCTCGGCGTGGACGCCGCCCTGGACGCCGGATTCGACATCTACTACAACCCGGCCGCCGGCACGAACCACGGCTTCGCCGCCATCGGCAACGGTGGCTCCTACCGCCTCTACGCCGTCGACGTCCTGACCGGCAAGGCCACCGGTGAGGGCGCCTTCCCGGCCAAGTACCAGGTCACCGACCTGGCCCTGCCCATCAACCAGAAGTAGCCCCCGCCCGCAGCCGGCCTGGGCGCGGCACCCTGCCGAGCCCAGGCTCCTGGTACGGCTATCGGCCCAGGGATCATGCCGGTGACCCTGCACCCTTCCGAGGAGGGCTAGTGCAGGGCCACCGTGACGTGCGGACCGTGCGCGAAGCCCTACTTGGGCATGAGGACGGTGTCGACGATGTAGACGTTGGCGTTGGCGGTCTTCACGTTGCCGCAGACGACCTTGGAGACGTCGTTGACGGTGTACTCCTCACCGGAGCCCTTCGTGGTGATCATGCCCTTCTGGAGGGTCTCGAAGGAGCCGTTCTCCAGCTGCTTCGGCGTGAGCTTCTGGCCGACGACGTGGTACGTGAGGATCTTGGTGAGGGTGGCCTTGTCGGCGAGGACCTTGTCGAGGTCGGCCTTCGGGATCTTGGCGAAGGCGTCGTTCGTCGGCGCGAAGACCGTGATGTTCTCCGCGTTGTTGAGGGTGTCGACCAGGCCGGCCTGCTTGACCGCGGTCACGAGGGTGGACAGGGCCGGGTTGTTCGACGCGGCGGTGGCCACGGGGTCCTTGGCCATGCCGTCGAAGGAGCCCGCGCCCTCCTTCGGCACACCGGCACAGGCGGGGCCGAAGGGCTGGTCGTCGGTCATCGGCGCCTCCGAGGGGGTGCTCGCCTCCGTCGTCTTCGCGGCGTCCTCGGCACCCGCGCTGGGGGCGGCCTTGGTGTCGTTGCCGGAGTCCGAGCACGCGGCCAGGGAGAAGGGCAGCGCGGCTGCGGCGACGACGGCGATCGCGGTACGGCGGATCTTCATGCTGTT
>NZ_BMTV01000040.1:17519-25520 GCF_014649855.1 Streptomyces roseolus
CAGTTGCTCCTTGGGACTTTCTCTGGGTATCGAGGGGGTTGGTCGTGCTGCCCGGTGCGGGCCTTGCGGCCGTCCGGGTGGTCTAGGGGACGGTGACGAAGACGCTGTGCCAGCCGCTCGCTCCGTCGGGGATGGTCCGGGTGCGCTGTTCGGTCTGGGCCTGACCGGTGCCGTCGGTGGCGCGGACGGTGAGGTTGTGTCCGCCAGGGGTGGCGTTCCAGCGGTAGGACCACTGGCGCCAGGTGTCGACGCCTGCCTGTGCGGCGAGGTCAGCGTCCTGCCAGGGCCCGTCGTCGACACGGATCTGGACGCGGGTGATGCCGCGGTGCTGGGCCCAGGCGACGCCGGCGACGGTGACCGTTCCGGCGGCGGGGCGGGCGAAGGGTTTGGGGGTGTCGATGCGCGCCTGGGTCTTGATCGGCGCCTTGCGGGCCCACTTCCGCTTGACCCAGTACGGGTCGTAGGCGTCGAAGGTGGTGAGTTCGATGTCCTCGATCCACTTGCAGGCAGAGACGTAGCCGTACAGACCAGGGACGAGCATGCGGACGGGGAAGCCGTGGTCGAAGGGGAGCGGCTCGCCGTTCATGCCGACCGCGAGCATCGCGTCGCGGCCGTCCATCACGTCCTCCACCGGGGAGCCGAGGGTCATGCCGTCCACGGAGCGCGCCACCAGCTGATCGGCTTTCCCTCCCCGCGACGGAGGGATCACGCCGGCCTCCTTCAGGAGGTCGGCGAGAGGGACGCCGAGCCAGCGGGCGTTGCCGATATAGGGGCCGCCGACCTCGTTCGAGACGCAGGTCAGGGTGATGTCGCGTTCGATGAGGGGGCGCGCCAGGAGCTGGTCGAGGGTGTAGGTGAGGGGACGGGTGACCCCCTTGCCGTGGATGCGCAGCCGCCAGGTTCCGGCGTCGACCTTGGGCACGGTCAGGGCGGTGTCGACGCGGTAGAAGTCGGCGTTGGGGGTGGTGAAGGCGGTGATGCCGGGCACTTTCAGCTGAACACCGGCCGGGACCGCGGGGGCCGGGGAGGCCGGCTTGGGAAGCACCAGGTTCTCCCGGGAGGCGACGGCGCCCTGGCCTTGCCGGCCGGTGAAGTACCGGCCCAGCGCACCTGCCGAGGTAGCGGCGACGGCGGTCACACCGGCCGCGGCGAGGAACCCGCGCCTGCTCCACCCCCCAGTGCCTGGCTGCCCGTCCGGGGCGTGAACGGGAGCGGCTTTGGTCGCCAGCATGTACAGAGCCACAGCTCCCGCCAGCGCTCCGGCGATCGAGGGCAGTACGTCACCGGTGCCGGTGGAGTCGGGACGGCTGAGAGCCGCGGCAGCGCCGACGATCCCGAACAGCAACACCCCCGCCGCACCGGCGCGTCGGTGCGACAGGGCGAGGATGCCGAGGCCGATGGCGATGAGGGCGAGGATCGCGAGGATCCCCAGTTGGAGAACGATTTTGTCGTTCTCCCCGAACGTGCGGATCGCGAAGTCCTTCACCGGAGCGGGGGTCCGGTCGATCACCGCGCCGCCCACCACCGTCACCGGCCCCGCTGCGGGCCGCACCAGTCCGGCCACCAGCTCGGCCACGGCCAGAGCCGTGAACGCGGCCAGGAGTCCGGCCAGTGCGCCGAAGGCGACGCGGACGAGTTTGCTGCGGAGGCTGCTCACGTTGCTGCATTCGGCATCCTCCGCCCGGCGGATTGGTCCAACCCTCGAAAGAGTGAAATCTCTTGCCGGTGTTGCCTTACAGCGTGGGTGTGGAGGCGGCGGCGCGGCCAGGGGTACGGGTGCGCGGAGCGGAGGCTGTGGCGGGCGGGCGGCGGTCGCCCGGGAGGTGGGTGGGCCACCAGGTGCGGGGGCCGAGGTCGAGGATGAGGGCGGGGACGAGGAAGAGGCGCACGAGGAGGGTGTCGATGAGGACGCCGAGGGCGACGATGCAGCCGATCTGGGCGAGGTAGAGCAGAGGCATCACGGTCAGTGCGGCGAAGGTGGAGGCCAGGATGAGGCCGGCGGCGCTGATAACGCCGCCGGTGGTCACCAGCCCCCGGCGGACCCCCACCGCGGTGCCGTGCCTAGTCGCTTCGGCGCGGATCCGGTGGACGAGGAAGATGTTGTAGTCGACCCCCAGCGCGACGAGGAAGACGAAGGAGAACAGCACCACGGCGGGCTCCGTGTCGCTGCTGCCGAACACCAGTTGGAAGAGGAGCGCGGAGGCCCCGAACGCGGTGAACAGGCTGACCCAGGCGGCGGCGACCAGCAGCAGTGGCAGCAGCAGGCAGCGCAGCAGGACGATCAGGACGGCCAGCACCACGGCCAGTGCCAGAGGCATGATCAGCCGATGGCCACGCACCGATGCCTGGTGAAGATCGGCGAGTTGGGCGCTCTGTCCGCCGACCAGTGCCCCGGTCCCGGCCAGCGAGCCGCGCAGCCGGGCCACCGTGTTCCGGGCGGGGGCGCTGTCCGGGCTGTCCGACAGCGTCGCCAGGATCTGCGCCCTCCCACCGGTCTCGGCCGGCGTGGTGGCTGTTGCCGCTACGCCCGGTGTTGAGGCGATCCGGTCGCGGACCTCGGCCGACCGGGCGGCAGGGGCGAGGACGATCAGGGGGCTGGCGGTGCCGGCGGGGAAGTGGCGTACGAGGACGGTGTGCCCGGCAACCGAGGGGGCCTGGGCCGGTAGGGCCTGGTGGAGGGGGACGCCGGTAGGGGCGAGTAGCGGCGCCATAGCCGCTCCGGCGGCGAGGAGGGCGAGGCAGCCGGCCCAGGCCCGGCGCGGCCGGTGCTCGAGCGCCCGGGCCGGCCGTGCCCACCAGTCTCCCGGTGTGCCCGCGTGTGGCCGCAGCACGCGCCGCCCGCACAGTGCCAGTACGGCTGGCAGGAAGGTCAGCGACACGGCGGTGCAGCACGCCATGGCGATCGCCACCGCCGGGCCCAGGGCCCGCTCGGAGGGCAGGTCGCTGAGGACGAGCGTCATCATGGCGCAGGCGATGGTCGCGGCGCTGGCGAGCACGGGCGGCGCGGTGGCGCGGCACGCTGCGGTCATCGCCCGGCGGATGTCCGGCTGTTCGGCGAGTTCCTCGCGGGCGCGGGCGGCCAGGAGGAGGGCGTAGTCGGTGCTGGCACCGACTACCAGGACGAACACGATGCCCTGGGTCTGGCCGTCGATGGACAGCCAGTCCGTCCGGGCCAGTGCGTACAAAACGGCGCAGGCCACCGCGAGGGCCAGGAGAGAACTCACGATCACCAACAGGGGCATGATCACGCTGCGGTAGACCAGCATCAGGATCAACAGGACTCCGCCGAGAGCGACGGCCAGGAGGGTGCCGTCGGTATGCGAGAAGGCTGCGTCGAGGTCTGCTTGAGCGGCCGCGGGTCCTGCCAGGTGCACGCTCGTCCCGCCGACCGAGGCCGCCGCCTTCGCGACGGCGGCCAGGCGGGCGGCCCCGCCGTCGGGTTCGGCGCCGATCACCGCGGTCATGGCGCGGCCGTCTTGGGAAAGCACCGGAGCTCCGGCGGTTCCGGTCAGGCGGACGACGATCTGACGCGCCGCCTGCTGCTGGCGCGCCGTGATCTGTTCGCCCTCCGGGCGGGAAGTCCAGATCACGGCCAGCGGCAGCGCGGCCTGCGCCCCCGCGGGGTTCAGCAGGCGCTCCACCTGGGCCGACTCCGTAGTCTCCCGCAGCGTGACGTCCCCGCCGGCCTGCGCGACCTCGCCGAGACGGACGGTGTAAGGGCCGGCGGCGACCGCCAGGATCAGCCACAGCAGCAACACGATGTACGGCCTTGCACGGTTGAGCCTCAGCACGAAGCCATCCCTCTGTACTGCTGCCGGGGGCGTGCTGCGGGCGCCGGCGGCAGCGGAGCACGGCACCTGATTGCTGTCCTCATCCGCTTCGGCACGGCAGCGGGGCAGGGATGGCAGGCAGCGCTGGAGATCACCTGGACGGCGGCTCGGGACTTTTCCCGGATTCCGGCAATCCATCGCGGCAATCGTCACGAATCGTTACTGAAAGCAGCACTGAATGGCCGGCCGCAGCGTCAGCCACTGGGTTCCCGGACCCTTGGACTGTGACGATGGGTAACCATGCGCGGATTCCACGGCACCATCACAGCCCCACGACGTTCCCCTTCACCCGTTTTCGGTGACGAAGACCACTCACTGCGAGGAATCATCATGGACACCGCCACCGTTCCCTGCGGATGTCCGGTCACGCTGCATCTGCCGCTCCTCTCGGACGAACGCGCGGCCCGCCAGGCCCGCCAAGCCGTGGCACGACTCCTGGAACAGGAGGCGGACGCCTGCCCTCGCGAGGTCGCCGAGGATCTCGTACTGATCGTCTCGGAGTTGGTCGGCAACGCGGTGCTCCACGCCGCCGGACCCTACGCGCTCACCTTGAGCCTGGAACGAGGTCAGGCGGGCATCGCCGTCAGCGACGGGACGGCGGACCTGGCCGGGAGCCATCGAGAAGGGCGGTGCAAGGAGACGGGAGGCCGGGGGCTGAGGATTGTTCGTTCGCTGGGGGCGGACCTCCTCGTCAGCCGCTCCGGCCGGGGCAAGCAGGTCATCGCGGTCCTGACCTGGTAGCCCGGGCGGAGAGGACGTGGTACCGCGGGCGGCTGTGCCGACAGCCGCCCGCGGCCGACCCGCTCGGAGCACACTGCCTTCCGGGCGGATCACCGGTCCGCGCCACCCCGTCTTGAAGGCGGCGGACCGGAGCTCTTCTCGCGGTGCTCGATCAGGCGTTGACGCAGGTGTTGCCGAAGGTCGGGTTCAGCAGCCCGATCACGCTGACGGTGTTACCGCACGCGTTGACCGGGATGTGAACGGGAACCTGCACGAGGTTGCCCGAGCCCACTCCCGGCGAGTGGGCGGCCACGCCCTGGGCACCGGCATCGGCCGATGCCATCGACGCGCCACCGATGACCACCGCACCGGCCGCCAGGGCCACCGCCAGACCATTCCGCACACGAACCATGTGAACTACCTCCCATGAAGGTGCCTCGGCCGAGCAACCCGCGCGGCCGGTGAGGAGAGCGGGAGAACGTCGCTCCGCTCACCTCACGCACCGTCTTCGCCGCCGTCCGCCCTTCGGCTTGGCCCCTGCGCCCGCCTTCCCTCGAACGAGTTACTCGACGATGGCGCGGGTGACGAAGCACCACCCATCCACCCGCCGGTCCGCTACGAAGAATCAACGAAGCACCCACAGGTTTCGCGACCGGGCCGCCGCCGGGCGGCCCGGCACGATCGAGCGACGACACAAGGACCGGCATGCGATGGACGCCCCGCCCCCAGACGGCCGGCCCAGGCCGCCCCTGCGCCTTCTCCCCACGGGCGGAGCGGTGCAGGTGAACCAGCCGCTTCCCTTCGGCGCCGGCCGCAACGGCCGCGCCGCCCCCAGCGACCTCACCGAGACCATGGGCAAGGTGGCGCGCGGTGACAAGCAGGCGTTCTCCGCCCTCTACGACGCACTCGCACCCCTGGTCTTCGGCATCGTCCTCAAAGTGGTGCGCGACCGGGCGCAGTCCGAGGAGGTCGCCCAAGAGGTCATGATCGACCTGTGGCGCCAGGCCGCCCGCTACCGGCCCGACGCCGGCAGCGTGCAGACGTGGGCCGCGACCATCGCCCACCGCCGGGCCGTGGACCGCGTCCGCTCCGCCCAGGCCGCCGCCGACCGCGAGCACGCGCAGGCGGCCCGGGAACACACCACCGCCTTCGACGAGGTCGCCGAACAGGTCGAGACCCGCCTGGAGTCCGAACAGGTACGCCGCTGCCTGCGCGGCCTGACCGAACTCCAGCGCCAAGCCGTGACCCTGGCCTACTACCAGGGGCTGACCTACCGTGAAGTCGCCGAAGCCCTGCGCACGCCTCTTCCCACCATCAAGACACGCATGCGCGACGGGCTCATCCGGCTCCGCGACTGCATGGGGGTGACCACATGAACCACCACACCACCGACGCCCACACCCTCGCCGCCGCCTACGCACTGGGCGCACTCGACGACGACGAACGCAAGGACTTCGACGCCCACCTCCAAACGTGCGAGGCATGCCGCCAGGAAGCAGCCGAGTTCCAGGCGACCACGGCGCGCCTGGCCGCCGCGGTCGCCCAGCCGCCGCCTCCCGGAGCCAAAGCACAGGTCATGGCCGCCGTCGACGGCGTGCGTCAGCTGCCCCCACGCGTCCCCGCCGCCGGTGCGGCACCCGTCCTCGGCGGGATCCTGCGCCGCCGTGCCGTGTCCCTGGCGCTGGCCGCCACTGTGGCCGCCGTCGCACTGGGCGGTGTCGCGGTGTGGCAGACACAGAACGAACAAGAGCTGGAGCAGCAGGCCCGCCAGGCCCAGCAGCAGCTCGACGCGGTCAGTGCCGTCCTGGCGGCCCCGGACGCCCAAACCGTGCACGGCAAGGCCGCCAACGGGGCCCTGACCACCGTCGTCTCCTCCGAGCAGCGGAACCAGGCCGTCTTCACCGCCGCCAACCTGCCGGCGCCCGGCGCCGGGAAGACCTACCAGCTGTGGCTCGACCACGACGGCACGATGCTCCCGGCCGGTCTGATCGACCACGACGGCACCGTCATCCTCGCCGGGAACCCTGCCGACGCGGGCGCCGTCGGCCTCACCCTCGAACCCGCCGGAGGATCCCCCCAGCCCACCACCGACCCGCTGCTGCTGATGGCCCTGCCCGCCTGACCGGGCGCTCCGCATCGATCAGTGATCGAGGTACTTCATGGCAAGCATCCCGGAGATCGGGGACATCGTCGGCGACTTCTGCCTGCCCGGCGGACATCTGGACGGCGAAACCTTCCATCGCCGCGACTACACCCTGTGCGAGCAGCGCGGCAAGCCGCTCGTTCTCGTCTTCTACCCCGGCGACAACACACCGGTATGCACCGCACAGCTCTGCTCCTACTCCGACGGCATCGACCAACTCCAGTCCGCCGGTGCCACCGTGTGGGGCATCAGCCCACAAGGGCTCGACAGTCATGAGAAGTTCGCCCGCAACCGCAGGCTGAGCATGCCCCTGCTGTCCGACGAGGAGCGTGTGGTGGCGAAGTCCTTCGGGATCAGCGCACCCCTGATCGGCCTGCGCCGGTCGGTGTTCATCGTCAACGGCCACGGCCGCCTGCACTGGAAGCACGTCACCGCCATAGGCGCCAGCTACCCGCCCGCCGTCACGCTGAGCACGCATCTCGCCGGTCTCACCGGCTGAACCGGCACACCTCTTCGACCGGACCTTCCACCTCGCGGTCACACATCACGCCAATCCGATCGCCCGACTGCTGCGAAGTACGGGTGAAACGCAGCAGTCGGGCGGCGTGTCGAGTGGCGGGAGCGATGGTGGTCGAACAGCGCAAGGCGGCGATCGTGGGCGCCGGCGTGGCGGGCCTGACGGCCGCCTACGTCCTGGCGTCCTCGTACGAGGTCACCCTGTACGAGGCGGACGGGAGGCTCGGCGGCCACGCCCACACCCGTGAGCTGCCCGGCCCCGGCGGTCGGGCACTTGCCGTGGACTCGGGGTTTATCGTCCACAACGAGCGCACCTACCCCACCCTGTTGAGGTTGTTCCGGGAGCTGGAGATCGGCACGCAGGACGCCGAGATGAGCATGTCGGTGCGGTGTGACGGGTGCGGGCTGGAGTACGCGGGTGCCCGGGGCGCTGCGGGACTGTTCGCCTCCCGTGCGGCCCTGCGGGCCCGGTACCTTCGGCTCCTGGCAGAGGTGCCGGTCTTCCACCGGGGTGCCCGGCGGCTGCTCGCGCGGGGGACTCATGCGGGTGTCACCTTCGGGGACTTCCTGCGCGAGGGCGGGTTCTCCCCCTACTTCGTCAGCCACTTCGCCCTGCCGCTCGTCGCCGCCGTGTGGTCCTGCCCGGCCCGCACCGCGCTGGCGTACCCGGCCGCCTACCTGTTCGCTTTCCTGCACCATCACGGTCTGCTGTCGATCACCGGCTCCCCGCAGTGGAAGACCGTCACCGGCGGTTCGTCCGCCTACGTGACTGCCGCTGCCAAACGCGTCCAC
>NZ_BMTV01000040.1:25548-30141 GCF_014649855.1 Streptomyces roseolus
ATCCGCACCTCCAGCCCGGTCGACGCCGTCCGGCGCACGGGCCGAGGCGCCCTCGTCACCACCGGCGACGGCGCCACCGACGCGTACGACGCCGTGGTCATCGCCACGCACCCCGACCAGGCGCTGCGCATGCTCGCGGACCCCACCGCCGACGAGAAGCGGCTCCTGGGCGCCTTCACGTACTCGCGCAACCCCACCGTGCTGCACACCGACACCTCCCTCCTGCCCCGCTCTCCGAAGGCGCGCGCCAGCTGGAACTACCGCATGACCGGCTGCGAGCCCTCCACCGCACCCGTACACGTCAGCTACGACATGGAGCGCCTCCAGCGCCTGCCCGCAGGCTCCGGCTACGTCGTCACGCTGGGCGGTGACACCGGCATCGCCCCGGACCGGGTCGTGGAACGGATGGTCTACGAGCACCCCGTCTACACGCCCGCGTCGGTCGCGGCGCAGAAGGAACTGCCCCGTCTCAACACCGGTGTGACCGCGTACGCGGGCGCCTGGCACGGCTGGGGGTTCCACGAGGACGGCTGCCGCTCCGGTGTCGAGGCAGCCCGGTCCCTGGGGGTGGACTGGTGACCCGCACCGAAGGAGACGTCATATCCGCGGGCCCCCTGGGCGCGGAGCCCGTCGCGGCGCTGTACGACTGCGTGATCACGCACGTCCGCCGCACGCCGCTGCACCACACGCTGCGGCACCGCACCTACCTGTGGTGCGTGGACCTCGACCACCTGCCAGTGCTGCCCCGGCCACTGCGTCCGCTCGCCCGTTTCGACGCCCGCGACCACTTCGCCGGCACCGCCGACTCCCTCCGCGCCGGGCTCGACGCCTTCCTCGCCGCGCACGACATCGACCTGGGCGGCGGGCGGGTGGTGATGCTGGCGCACGCCCGGGTCTTCGGGTACGTCTTCAACCCGCTGAGCGTGTTCTGGTGCCGCGATGCCTCCGGCTCCCTGGTGTGCGTGGTCGCGGAGGTCCACAACACCTACGGTCAGCGCCACTGCTACCTGCTGCGGACGGACGATGCGGACGAGGCCGTGGCGGACAAAACCTTCTACGTCTCGCCGTTCTTCGCGGTCGACGGCCGCTACCGGATGCGCCTGCCGCTGCCCGGGGAGCGCCTGGCCCTGACCGTCCACCTGGAGAACGACGACGGCAGGGCGTTCACCGCGGTCGTCCGCGGCCGCCGCCGGCCCGCCACCGTGCCCGCGCTGCTGGCCGCGGCCGCGCGCAGACCCTGGTCCACCGCCGCGGTCTCGGCCGGCATCCGCCGCCACGGCGTCCACCTGCTGCTGCGCGGACTCCCCGTGCACCCACGTCCCCGTTCCGCCCCGCAGAAAGGCACGCTGTCGTGACCCGCCCCGCCCTCACCTCCGAAAGCCGCTCCCGGCTCGCCGGCCGCACCCTCGACGTCCCCGAGCAGACGCCGCCGGGCGGCCCCGCGACCGCTGCGCCCCTCAGCCGTGCGGACGTCGACGCCGACCACTGGCCGGACGTGGTCCGGATCCCCTCGGCCGGCCCTGCCCGGACCGCCGTCGCCCGGTACCTGGTGAGCCGGGCCCTGGACAAGTTGTCCCTGACCGGTCCTCCGGCCGGTACGCGTCCTTCGGCGGTGGGCCCGCACCTGACGCTCCACGACTCCGATGCCTTTTACCAGCGCATCGGGCGTGACGGGCTGATCGGCTTCGGCGAGTCCTACCTGGCCGGCGAATGGGACAGCGACGACCTGGCTGGCGTCCTGACCGTCCTCGCCGCCCACGCCGACGAGCTGGTGCCCGCTCCGCTGCGCCGGCTCCGGGGCCTGTGGGTGTCGGCCCGCCCCGTCGCCGACCGGAACACCCGCGACGGGGCCCGCGCCAACATCCAGCGCCACTACGACCTCTCCAACGACCTGTTCGCCACGTTCCTCGACGCCACCTTCACGTACTCGTCGGCGGTCTTCACCGGGTTCCCCGCCCGCTTCGAGTCCCTCGCCTCCGCGCAGCACCGCAAGATCGACAGGCTTCTGGACCTCGCCGGCGTCGGCGAGGGCACCCGGCTGCTGGAGATCGGCACCGGCTGGGGCGAACTCGCCCTGCGGGCCGCCGCCCGCGGCGCGCGAGTCACCACCCTGACCCTCTCCGCCGAGCAGGCGGCCCTGGCCCGCGAGCGGATCGCGGCGGCCGGACTCGCCGACCGGGTGGACGTCCAGCTGCGCGACTACCGCGACGCGGAAGGGCGGTACGACGCCGTGATCAGTGTCGAGATGATCGAAGCGGTCGGCGCGGAGTACTGGCCCGCCTACTTCAGGGCCCTGCGCCGCGCGCTCGCGCCCGGCGGCAGGATCGCCCTGCAGGCCATCACCATGGGCCACCGGCAGATGCTGCACACCGCCGCCACCCACACCTTCATCAGCAAGTACGTCTTCCCCGGCGGTCTGATCCCCTCCCGCGAGGCCATCGCCGCGCACTCGGCCGCCGCCGGTCTGCGCACGGTCGCCGACGACGGCTTCGGCGAGCACTACGCCGAGACCCTGCGCCTGTGGCGGGAACGGTTCGCCGCCCACCGCCCCGCCGTCACCGGCCTCGGCTTCGACCCGGTCTTCCAGCGCATGTGGGAGTTCTACCTCGCCTACTCGGAAGCCGGATTCCGCTCCCGCTACCTCGACGTCCGCCAGCTCCTCCTCACCGAAGGAACCCCCCGATGAAGTCCGCCGCCGACCGACTCGCCCGACTCCTCGGCCACTTCCTCCCGGGGCCGCTCCCCGTGCGCGTCCGGGCCTGGGACGGCAGCCAGACGGGCCCCGCCGACGCGCCCCTGGTGGTCCTCCGCTCGCCCGACGCGCTGCGCCGCCTTGTGTGGCAACCGGGCGAGCTCGGCGTGGCCGAGGCGTACGTCACCGGCGACCTGGACGTCGAGGGCGACCTCGCCGACGCCCTCTCCCGAGCCGGCCGCAGCGTCCGCGACCGGCCCGCGACACGCCCCGGTCCGGCGGGCATGGCCGCGGCCACCGCCCTCGCCGTACGCCTCGGTGCCGTCGGACCGCCCCCGAAGCGGCCCGACGGGCGGGCCCGCCTGACCGGCGGCCTGCACAGCGTCGCGCGGGACCGGGCGGGCATCAGCCATCACTACGACCTCTCCAACGACTTCTACGCCCTCCTCCTCGACGAGACGATGGCGTACTCCTGCGGCTACTGGACCCGGCCCGGCGATCCGGCCTACACCCTGGCCGACGCGCAGCGCGACAAACTCGACCTGATCTGCCGCAAACTCGGCTTGGGCCCCGGGGACCGGCTGCTCGACGTCGGCTGCGGCTGGGGCTCCCTCACCGTCCACGCGGCGCGCGCGCACAAGGCCCGCGTCACCGCGGTCACCCTGTCCCGCGCCCAGCACGAGTTCGTCACCGCGCGGGCCGCACGCGAGGGGGTGTCCGACCTCGTGGACGTCCAGCTGCGGCACTGGCGCGACATCGACGGCGGCGGCTACGACGCGGCCGCGGCCGTCGAGATGGGCGAACACGTCGGCGACGCCGAGTACCCCGCCTTCGCCGCCAAGCTCCACGACGTGCTGCGTCCCGGAGGCCGGCTCCTGATCCAGCAGATGTCCCGCGGCTCCCACGCACCCGGCGGAGGCGCCTTCATCGAGACGTACATCGCCCCCGACATGCACATGCGCCCCGTCGGCCGCACCGTGGACATCCTGGAGACCGCCGGCCTGGAGGCCCGCTCCGTCGAATCGCTCCGCGAGCACTACACGACGACCATCGACGCCTGGCGCTCCACCCTCGAACAGCGCTGGAGCGACGTCGAGGCCCTCGTCGGAACGACCACCGCCCGCGTCTGGCGCCTCTATCTGGCCGGCGCGTCGCTCGCCTTCTCCGAACGCCGCATGGGCGTCGACCAGATCCTCGCCGTACGCCCCACCCGCGAAGGGGCGTCGGCCATGCCGGCGACCCCCGCCGCCTGGTACGCCGAGGAGGGGCCGGCGTGACCGGAACCGACTGGGGCGCCCTCGGCGTCAACCTCGCCGCCGCCGCGGCGACGGCCGGGGCGGTGCTCCTCGCCACCTTCGCGATCGCCGTGCGCCGCGGACTGCACCGCCTCGTCGACATCGCCTGGGGACTCGCCTTCGCCGCCGTCGCCGCCGTCACCTGGCTGCTCTCCGCCGGCCACGGCGACGACGGCCGACGCCTGCTCGTCGCCGCGGCGACCCTCCTGTGGGGGCTGCGGCTGGCCGCCCACATCGCCCACCGCTCCCGCGGACACGGTGAGGACCCCCGCTACACCGCCCTCCTCGACAAGGCGCCCGGAAACCGGACCCTGTACGCGCTGCGCATCGTCTACCTCGGCCAGGCGGCCCTCGTCTGGCTGATCTCCCTCCCCGTCCAGGCCGCCTCCTACAGCTCCGCGCCCCTGGACGCCCTCGCGTACTGCGGGCTCGCGCTGTGGGCGACCGGTCTCGTCTTCGAGGCCGTCGGCGACCACCAGCTGGCCCGCTTCAAGGCGGACCCCGCCAACCGGGGACGGATCATGGACCAGGGCCTGTGGGCCTGGACCCGGCACCCCAACTACTTCGGCGACAGCCTCGTCTGGTGGGGCCTGTACCTCCTCGCCT
>NZ_BMTV01000040.1:30168-60108 GCF_014649855.1 Streptomyces roseolus
GCCTGGCAGCCGGCCCTCGCCGTCCTCGTCTCCCCGGTCCTGATGACCCTGCTCCTCACCATCGGCAGCGGCAAGCGCCTCCTGGAGAAGCACATGGCCCACCGCCCCGGCTACGCCGCGTACACCGCGCGCACCAGCGGCTTCCTCCCCCTGCCACCCCGCAAAGCCGTTCCCGGAAAGCCGGAGCGTATGACATGAGCGGATCCGATCGGAGCAGCGCCTTCCCGGCTCTCCACCTGCCCGAGCCCAGGTTTCTGCCTGCGGCCGGCGCGCCCTCCCGGTGAGCCGGCCACCCACCTGGCGCACCGCACCGTGATCGCCCTCCATGATCCGGCCGACCGGATCACCTCGGCCACCGACACGTGGGCCTACCTCCATCGCGCCGAAGTGGCCGGGGCCCGCGTCCGAGGCATCCGCATGCCCGCCGGCCGCCACGCCATGATCAGCCGCTCGGGTCTCTGGCACAGTCTTGCCGCCCGCAGCACAGCCGAAACCCTCGGTCTGGATTCCCCGCCCTGTACCTCCACCCCGGAGACAATGTGGGGGGCAGGACCGCTGGACGCCGCCATGTTCATCCCGTCCGCCGGTGAACGTCACCCGATCCGCCTGCGCCGCAGCCACTGAACGCTTCCCGGACGCCTGCCCCGGCGCCCTTTTGACCGAAGGAACCCCATGTCCCCTGCTCGTTCCGCGCTTCTGCTCGCCGGTCTGATGGCCTCGGCGGGCCTCGCTCACTTTGCCGCGCCCCGGCAGTTCGACGCCATCGTGCCGGGCTCTCTGCCGGGTGGCCCCCGGGCCTGGACCACGGCCAGCGGCGTGGTCGAGCTGGCTCTGGCAGCCGGTCTCGCGCTGCCGGCGACCCGAAGGGCGAGCGCCCACGCGACCGCCCTCTTCTTCGCCGGAGTGTTCCCGGCGAACGTCAAGATGGCCTACGACTGGCGCCACCGCTCGACGACCGCAAGAGCCGTCGCCTACGCGCGGCTTCCCCTCCAGGTTCCGCTGATTCTCTGGGCCCGCCACGCCGGTCTGCAGGACGTCAAGCGTGGCCTCGTCGGCGACGACGGGTGAGAAGGAGCAATGAGGTGGCGAGAAGTGCGAGCACTTGGGCGATGACGACGAGATTCTTCTCGGTGAACCAGGCCGGCTCGTACATGTTGGGCAGGGGGCCGAGTTCGCCGACGTCGACGTAGCGGTAAAGCAGGAGAGCAGCGAGTCCGCCGGCGGCGACGGTCCAGGCGAAGGCGTCGGCCAGAGGGCGGCGCCGGACGAGGAGCAGCAGCGCCGCGAGTGCGGCGATGGCTGCCTCGATTCTGAAGAGGGTGCCCTGGCTGAGGGTGGCGCTGACGGCGTCGTAGCGTTCGGCGAGACGCGCGTGAAGGTAGGCGTCGGCTGCGAGACCGGCCGCCGCCAGGAGACGGGCGGCGGCGTGTAGCCTCCGGTGGCCGCTGTCCGGCCGCGTCGGATCGTGATGCATGGGATCGCTCCATGGTGAGACGCCGCGCGGGTCAGCGGACGGTGAGGGCGCCGCTCATGGACGGATGGATGCCGCAGAGGTAGCGATACGTGCCGGCAGCGGACGGCGCGGTGAACGTGGCTGTCTCGCCGCCTTCGATGGTGCCGGTATCGAAGGCATCGGCGGCCTGGGCTGTCACGGTGTGGGGAGCGGAGTCCTCGTTCACCACGGAAACCCTGGCTCCTGGTGCGACAGTGAGGTCGGCCGGCTCGAAGCGGAAGTCCTTGATGACGATGCGCTCTTCGCTGACCGACGTGGAGGACGGCGCCGAGGGCAACGTTGAGGTGGGCGCGGGCCCGCCGGAGGAGGAACAGCCGGCGAGGGCGATGAGCAGGCACAGCACCGCGATCGCCACGACCATGTGCGGTGTGCGGGAGCGGGGACGGACAAGCATGGGATCCTCCTGGGTGCGCTGAGCGGGAGGCCCTACGGCCACAGAGGCTGGATGATGCGAGCGGGGCTCCCTGAAACCGCGGCGGCGCGCGAACCAGGTGCGGTCGAGGTCTTCAGCAAGGGGCGGTGACGGCCCCGGCGGCGAGTGGTCACCGAGGCCGTCATACGGGCGGAACGGCTACGGCCCGTATAGCTGTGGCTGTGGGCGTCAACCCCTTCGCTGAGGGCTAGTAGTTCTTGCCCATGGAGGCGCCGGCGTGGCCTTCGATGGTGCCGCAGCTGGCGGGGGCGGTGGCTTCCTGGGGCAGCTTGGGGTCGAGCTCACTCTTGCCCTTGCCGAAGTCGTACACCCCGTTGCCATTGGGGTCGATGCCGTGCTGAACGACGTGCAGGCGGGTGATGTTGTCGGCGACGGCCTGGGAGACGGCGATCGTCCGCGAGTAGGACAGGTTGCCGTTCTTGTCCGCGACCGGCATCCGGTCGACAGCCAGACCGCTGGCCTTCGTGGTGTCGCCCTTGGTGGTGAGGGAGATGGTGATGTCGCCGTAGGCGGGCAGTCCCTCGGCGGTGGTGACGATACCGTCGCCGTTCTTGTCGGCGCTGGCGTCGGGGCAGGTGAAGTTGTGCCCGGTGGTGGAGCCGTGGATGTGCTGGGCGTGGGGCTGGCCGGGGACCAGACCCTGGGCGTTGATCTTCACCGTGAGCTGGCGGCCCTGCAGGGTGAGCTGGGCGGTGCCGCGGGCGCCCGAGTCGTTCAGCTGCCGCAGGTCGACCTTGTAGCTCCGGCCGTGCTGCGTCTGCTGACCTGCGTGGTTGGTGTCATGGGCCAGTGCCGGGGCTGCCACGGCGAGGGTGAGGGCCGCGGGCAGGGCCATGAGGGCGGTCAGACGGGTGGAGCGCTTGATTGTCATCGCGATGCATCCCCTTCCGGGGAGGTTTCACCGGCACGAGGCCGGATCGCGTCCGGACGTTCAGTCCCTTTCACCCATCATTCGGTGCGCCCCCGAAGGAGGATTGGGTACTGGTCGCACCACTCTTCGCGCGTGAGCGCATCGCAGAGGCTGAACTCACACCCTTCGCCTTCGCCTGATACAGCCGCACACGTCCAGACGATCAGTGCTGGCCTCGGGGGTCAGGGATGAACGCGCCGACTGTCGTTTCCACGGGCACGGCAGTCAGCACTTCGAGGCCCGGACGGAGCAGAGGGCGGCCAGCTACTCGGCAGCGCGGCTGTGTGATGCGCGCGGCTCCCATCAGAGCAGGTGGCACCCCCGGCCCCCACGAACCCTGAGGTCAAACCAGTCATCTCCCGTTTGTGTGCATAGCGAACAAACCGTCAGGACAAGGGGTCTGCGGGGCATGTACGACGTAACATGAGAGGGCGAGGTCTCGCCGCATCCCCCGTCGGCGAGACCTCGCCCTCGGACTCGGCCAAGCAGCCGGGCAACTCGCCCCCGACCTCGCCCGCCGCCTGCCGACCCCATAATCACGACTGCAGGAAGCCACCAGGTCACCACATGTCTCCGGGCTGGTTGGACGATGCGGGCTCCAATGCTCCTCGTTAGCTGTTCCTGGCCCGGGCCCGGTCGACCTGGCGCAACAGCAGGTCGGCGAACTGGATGATTTGGGCCGCCTCGATCGGGTCGGCGAAGTCTACGGTGCGGTGGCTGGAGGGGTTCTTGTAGCGGCCCATGGCGCCGGCGAACAGCGCGGACTCGGCCTCCTGCTCGCCGCCCTCTGCGCCGGCGTCGGCCAGCGGGCCGCCGGGCTTGCCGTTTTGGTGCGGTTGGAACGCCTTGCGCATCAGCGCGACGCCGACGAGGGAATTGTCGAGCCCGGAGGCGTCGCGGACGGCGACTTCGACGGCCTTCATGGGTGACCCCGCCGCCGTGCCGCCGGGAAAGGAGGGCGACCGACTGATCGCGGCCGCCGTCGCCCAGGGCGCCTTCTTTCCGGTCAAGACGGCTCTGATCGAAGCGGCCTACGACGAGCCCGAGATGGTCGACGTCGTGTACTGCGGCGAGCAGGCCGTTCATGTGCACTACGCGATGGACACCGAGAACTTCCAGCTGGAACGGGTGGCCCGAGCGGCTCACCGCCGCATCCAGAAGCTCGCCGGCGGGCGCTGTGCCTGCGGTGCGGCGCTCCAGATCGGCACGGGCCCAAAGGTGCCACCGCAGGACGGCAGTAACCACGCGTCGGCCCTGTTATCTGCGACAAGGCAAGAACGGTGCCCACACTCGTCACACGAGGTGGCCGTGGGTTCGGACGGGCACGTCCAGCCGGTCGCCGACCTCGGCGAGGACGTCGGGGCAGAAGTAGTACCAGCGCAGGCGCGTGATCCCGCCGTCGACGATCTCGGCGCGCAGGACGTCCTCTACCGCCTCGGGGTCGCTGCCGTCGGCCGGGGTGGCCCACATCAGGAGCAGCGGTTCGCCGTCGAGCTCCCGGACTTCGGCGCGCCACCGGACGGAGGACTCCAGGACCAGGGTGTGGTGCAGCGATCCGGCGGCGATCTGGGTCCGTCCGACTTCGTGGGCGACGCCGATGACGTCGCTGACCGCGTCCTGGACGAAGAGCTCGGTCAGTCCGTCCAGGTCGTACGCGGTGAATGCCGCGGCGAGGGCGTCGAGGGTCTCGCGGTCGGGAGCCGTACGGCGGGCGAGCGCAGCTGCCCGCTTCGGATCGGCCAGGCGCCCGCGGCCACGGTGCAGTGCGGCCTTGATCGCCCCCTCGGTGGTGCTCAGCATGGCGGCGATCTCCTTCAGCGGCAGGTCGAACACGTCCTTGAGGACGACGGCGGCACGCTCCTGCGGCGCCAGCAGGGTGGTCATCTCCGCGAGCGCGTCGCGGACCTCGGCGGGATCGGCGCCGGCAGGGGCAGCCCGCTCTGCCGGCTCCACGAGGAGCGGGGCCGGGCGGCGCACCTGGTCGAGGTAGGCGTTGGTCGCGATCCGCACCAGCCACGCCATCGGCCGCTCGACCGGCTGGTGGGTCTGTGCCGCCCGTGTGAATGCCCGGGCGAGTGCCTCCTGGGCCAGGTCCTCGGCGTCCCACACGCTGCCGGTCAGCCGCCGGCAGTAGCGGAACAACTCGCCACGCAGTGGCTCCAGCGCCACGAGGAACTCGCGGCGTGCGGCCTGCGCCGCCGTCAGCAGGGGCTGCGGCAGTCGGCCGGTGGCTGGGGTCAGAGGGGGTTGAGGCATCGCTTCACGGCTCCTTGCGGGGTGAATGGCTGTACACACCGGTACGACGGGACAGCCTTCACGCCGGATACGTAGCCGAAGCGGTGACTTGGCTCACGCCCTCAGCCCCGTGGCGGCACCGGTCACGAGGACGCGTGGCGAGCGCGGCCGGACGCTCCCTCTCGTCCGCGTCGTCGTTGCGGCACCGTCCGCACACCAGCCGTCGCTTCTTGGGCTGCTGGGGAAGCCGTACCTCGTGGGGCAGCGGGGACTCCGTCGGTGAACTTGCGAGGTCGTAGTTGTACTCCGCACGGACCAGCCGCGCGACACGGACCCTTCTCTGAGCACGGGGCGACCGTCCCGTATACCCAGCAGCCTCCGCACTCGCGTCCTCCGCAGTGACCAACCACATGACCACCATCACTGCCGTCACCCTCACCGGAAGCGTCAGCAACGAAGAGCCTCAACGCTTCAGCTGCACCCGAGTAACCCGATACAGGACGAAAAGGGAGCCCCGCCGCCAAACCGGCGAGGCCCCTCCGGGTTCATGCTCACGAACTTACGATGCATGTTCGGACGACAACCGCGGACGAGGCTGCCCGGGAGGGCAAGGGCACGAACTGCTGGATACTCGCCGAAGGCTTTCTCCGGGACGGACCATCCAGAGCACGCAGCGCACGATCACGCTCGTCGGCCGAGAGACGGGTCAGCAGGGCCACGAGCCTGCCCAGCTCCTCCTCGCCCGACGTCACCGGTCACCCGCCAGGTCGAGATCCCGCTCGGACGCCTCGGCAGGAATCTGCGCCGGCTTCGGCCGGCGCCACGGACGGGCGATCGGCTGAGACACCCCGCGCCACCAGGTATCCGCGGGCAGCTTGCCCGCCGGCTCGAACGGCTCACCGGGACGGGGGAACGCCACCGCCTGCCCCGCCTCCTCCGCCGCGTCCTTCGTCCACTCCCCCGGCTCCGCCCACGGGTGCGGAGCCAGGTTGAAGGTGGCCCAGTGGATTGGCAGCATCACACCGGACGGAGCACCTCCCTGCAGGTCAAGATGGGCCTGGACCCCCTGCGCAGGCGTCATGTGAATGTCTGGCCACGCCCCAGACATCGGCGTATAGTCCGTGTGGTTCTTGGGCTACAACGCGTTACTCCGGGGTCGTTGAACGGTCGATACCGCACCTGGGGCCGCCCGACCTCGGAGTTCTTCACCCCAAGCAGCCAGTACCGAGCATCGCTCAGACCTGAAGGTAAGCACCGAAGGATGCAGCGCATCGGCCCCACCGCCAATCCCTCCAGAGCGGCGCGAGATCCTGTGCGGCTCGACTGTCTGGTGAGGTCCGGGACCCCTCCGATCCACTCGTTGACCGTGCTGACCTCACCCACCCACTCCAGCAGGACATGCGCAGGCCATCAGCACGTAGGCTGAGCGGGTGGCTGATCAATCCCGTATCCGGAACCACGAGAGGCATGCAAGCCCGTACTCCACGGGCGGTGGCGGAACCGTCCTCGAGCACCGCTACGGGGCGCTGCTGCTGTGCCATCTACTGACGGGCGACCCCTTGAGCGAGCTGGGGGACGACGTCACCCCGGACGAGCTAGTCTTCCAGGCGAGTGCCTTCAGCGCGGTGGACGACCTTCTGCTGAGCGGACGTTCGACCGGTGGTGGTCGGCGTCGGGTTTCGATCGGTGTCCGGAGGGACCCGTCCTTCATACCCAGTGACCGGTCGACCGTCGAATTGATGGGTTCCTATCTCCGGGTGATGCAAGAACGCGGACGGGAGATAGCCGAGGGCACCTGGCGGCTCGCCCTGGTCGTGGCGAGTCCCAATACGCACGTTCGACAGCTCCAGGAACTGGCCGGGATCGCCCGGGACACCGAGAGCTCGGACCAGTTCCGCCTCGAAGTCTCCCGCGCCGGACGGACGCATCGAGAGGTACGGGAGCGGCTACGGCACCTCGACGCCGTCGTCGCCTCGGCTGCGGCGGGCGCGGGGATCGACACCACCGATATATCTCCGGCCGAGATGACCTGGCGCGTGCTCGGGGCATTGCGGCTTCGCGAATTGCGGTTCGAAGGTGTCGAGGAGACGGACCGCGCGATCGCGGTGGGACGCCTCCGGAGCATCGTCGGGACGGGCACCGTGGACGCCGCGGACCGGTTGTTCAGCCGGCTCTGCGAACTCGTCGGCCGCTACGCACCGGCGGCCGCGACGAAGTCGGTCGACTCCCTACGACGCGACCTGATCGGCTTTCCCCTCACCGTGAACCCGTCGAAGGCCGAGGAAATCCACCACGCGGGTGATCCAGCGCCGCACCCTCCCGTAGTGCGTTCCGCCTACGTGTCCCAGGTGCGACGGATCGCACCGAAGCGACTGCGATCACGGGAGGGCGAACTGGACGAGCTGACGCGCTACTGCACAGATCCCGGACCAGGGTCGGCGTACGTGTGGTGGCGTGCCGAGGCTTGGGCCGGCAAGTCGGCGCTGTTGTCGACCTTCGTACTGAATCCGCCGCCCGGAGTACGGGTGCTGTCCTTCTTCATCACCGCCCGATGGGCAGGGCAGGCCGACAGCAAGGCATTCACCGAGGTGGTTCTCGAACAGGCGCTGGACCTCATGGGCGAGCCCATGCCGATGCTGCTCACCGACGCCACCCGCGAGGCGCATCTGCTGGGCGCATTCGAACGTGCGGCAGACCTGTGTCGGCGGAGGGGCGAGCGCTTGATCCTCGTCGTGGACGGGTTGGACGAGGACCGCGGGGTAACCACCGGTCCGGACGCGCACAGCATCGCGGCGATCTTGCCGGCCGCCCCTCCGTCGGGCATGCGCGTGATCGTCGCCGGGCGGCCTCGTCCGCCGATCCCTGTCGACGTCCCCGACGACCACCCGCTGCGCCGGCCGGAGATCGTGCGGACATTGACCGCCTCCCCGCACGCGGAGGTGGTCCGCCAGGACGCGGAGCGCGAGCTTAAGAGGCTCCTGCACGGAACTACGATCGAGAAGGACCTGCTCGGCCTGCTGGTGGCAGCCGGAGGAGGGCTTTCCGAAGCGGACCTGGCACAGCTCACCGGCGTTTCAGAGGGAGAGATCGAGAGTCAGCTCGGGGCTGTCTCCGGTCGTACCTTCGCTTCCCGGGCCGGACGTTGGCGGTCACAGGTGGCGATCTACGTCCTCGGCCACGAGGAAATCCAGCGACAGGCGCTACGCTTCCTCGGAGAGGGCCGCCTGAACGAGTACCGGGAACGGATCCACGCGTGGGCCGAAGGGTTTCACGCGGCGAAGTGGCCGATCGGCTCGCCCGAGTACCTCCTTCACGGCTACTTCAAGCTGCTTCATAGCACGGGTGACGTCCCTCGCATGGTGGCATGCGCGACGGATCCCTACCGGCACCACCGCATGCTGGACACCATCGGCGGTGACAGCGTGGCACTCACGGAGATCGCAACCGTGCAGGAGCTCCTGGTCCGTTCGCCCACGCCGGACCTCATTGCGTTGAGTCGGTTGGCCGTCCATCGGGCCAAACTCAGCCGACGAAACGATCACATCCCTACGTACCTGCCCGTGGTCTGGGCGCAACTTGGCAGACACAGCCGTGCTGAGGCCCTTGCCCGTTCGATCACCACGCCGGCTCGGCAGGTACGGGCGCTCGCTTCGGTCTCACGCCAGATAGCTGCTGCCGGAGACATCCAGCGGGCGCGGAAGGTGGCCGAGGAGGCCGAGCGGTGTGTCCTCGCCGTGACGGAGCTCGGCGAGCAGGCGCGCGCGTACGCGGTGATCGCCCGGGCCCACGCCCGTGCCGGAAACCCGGCCCGTGCCCGACTTCTGGTCAAACGAGCGGAAGAACTGACCGGCTCGATGGCAGACGGAGGGCAGCGGTCAGATGTGCTTGGCTCCGTCGCGCGTGCTGCCGTGGCAGGCGGGGACGTGGAGCGTGGTCTTGCGCTCGCGAAGTCCGTGCCACATGCATCCGAGCGTGCCCACGCGCTCTGTGTCGTGGCGATGGAGGTGGCCGACGCCGGCGACTGGCGTCGGGCCCAGGACATCGCCCGCTCAGCGGGCCCCCGTTCGGATTGGGCGCAAGCGCTCGCTGTCGTCGCGCGGGCGGCGAGTGCGGCCGGTGACAGACAGGTTGCCGCGGACATCGCGGGGCAAGCCGTGTCTCTTGCTATGTCCATCCGGAATCCGAGCCGCCGAGCCTGGATCCTCGCCGGAGTCGCACACGAGGTGGCGGAGGCTGGGATGGCAAGAAGAGCGAAGAAGGTCCTTCGCCGGGCCGAGGAGTCGGCTCATAAAGTGACCCGGACGTCAGATAGGTGCGACCGCCTCATCACCATCGCCCGGACCATGGCGTTCTCGGGTGCCTCGGATCGCGCCGTGACCCTCGCGGGTGGCTTCGACACTCCTCGTCGACGGACAAAGGCGCTGGCTGTCGTGGCCTCGGGCCTGGCCGCAAACGGTGAGACGCAGCGTGCCGAGGAGTTGGCCGCAGAGGCGGAGGCGAGGGCCCGAGCCATGAACGGCCGCCATCACATGGGAAGGGACCAGGCCCTTCTCGCCCAGGCCACGGCCTCGACAGGTGATCTGTATCAAGCCGAAGGAATCGCCCGCGCCATTTCCGACGCACCCCAGAGGGATCGCTCCTTGACTGTCGTGGCGGAGGCCTTCGCTCTGGCCGGTGACCTCGGCCGGGCCGAAGGCGTCGCTGCCTCCATCACCGACGTGGCGCAACGGTCAACGGCACTGCTGCTGATCGTCAGAGCGGGCGTGACCCGTGACGACCGACAGCGAGTGGCCAGGGTCGCCCGGTCGATCGAGGATGCGGAGTGCAGACGGAGGGCCCTTGCCGCACTGTCGCGGGGTACGCGGACCGTCCCGCGTACGCACGAGAGGTCACCCCAGCAGCACCATCCTTCCGTCCGGTCCAGCAACCCGACTCCCCCGGAACCCGAGTACTCCTCAGATTCCTCTCCGTCCGTCACCTCACACCAACGACAGGCTGATGATCTGATGAGCCGTGCTCGTACGGCCGCGCAGCGCGGTGATATGCGGGGGGCCAGAGAGGCCGTGGAGGCTATCGGCTCTCCCACACTCCGGATCAAAGCTCTCGTATCCCTGTCTACGAGGGCCGCCGCAGCAGGAGATACGCAGACGGCCGAGGAACTCATCGAGCGTGCCCTCACCGTGGCCGACACGCTGCTCGACACGACAAGCCGAGACCGGCACATCACCATGATCGCGAGAGAGTCAGCCCTGACGGGCGACCTGGATCGAGCGGAACGGCTCATCAGTTCGATCACCAGCCCGCCACTCCTCCACAAGGCCCTGAGCGCCATCGCCTCAGCCGCGACGCACGCCGGTCACCTCACCCAGGCGGAGCGCCTTGCCCGCACCATCTCCGACGCATCACCGAGGGCGAAGGCCCTCGCGGCCATCGCACGGTCCATGGTGGAGTACGACGACCTCGACGAGGCAGAGCGCGTCGCGCGGTCGATCACCGAACCGCTCCAGCGATCCCGCGCACTTGGCGAGATTGCCCGCAGCCACGCAGGACGCGGCAACACCGCACGGGCCGCGGAGATCGCCGCCGGCATCCCCGAGCCCGCCGAGCGGGCGAGAACCCTGACGACGGTCGCACTCGATTCCGATGGCGACCGTGCGAAAGCACTGGTAGCACAGGCCTTGTGCGTGGGGCACTGGAGCATCTGTCTGCCAGCACTCGTCCGCCTCGTCCCCGAGGTTGTCATCACGTTGGGCACAGAATCCCTGCGCGTGCATGATCAGGAGGACGCAGCCGCCACAGCCGACGGCCCACAGGAAGGAGAAGGAGCGACTACAGAACCTTCTCCAACCTCACCTTGAGCAGGTCGGCGAGAGTGAGGACGGCCTGGCCAGCTTAGGGCCTGCCGGGAATCAACACGTTGGTTTGATCTTGGTTTGGTCGGCGTCGAGGAACCTGGCGATGTCTTCCCGTGTGCGGAAACGGGCTGTTGAGGCAGGGGGATGCACGTCGTGGGCTTCGAGGAGCGGGCGGACTTCTTTCGCTGCGCGGCTGATGGTCATGGCGGTGGTGTTGAAGAGCTGGCCCAGGAGGTCCATGGTCGCGAGTTTTCGCAGGTGGAGCACGGTGACCAGGACTCGGTCGGCTGAGGTGAGCTTGGCTTTGGCTCCTGTGCCAGGGGCCACCAGGCGCTCGTGGCCTCGACGTGTGCGGAGCACTTGCTCGCGTTGAGCCTCCATCGCTGGAGTCAACACGTCGATGAGTTCGCTGAGCTGCCGACGGGTCATCCCGGTCAGTTCCGGGTCCTGGAGCGAATGCCGCGAGAGGCGAGTCGGTCTGTCCGCCAGGGCCTCCTCCGGCGTGCTGTTGATGGTCGCCGTGTCCATCGAGTGCTGGGGGTGGAGGGTGTAATTCCAGTCGCCGTGGAAGCGGTGGCGGGTGATGGGCAGGGCGGCGATCTCGTCGTCGCTGACACGGATGCCGGTGGGGTACTGGCCGCTGTCGAGTTCAGCCTGGACGGTGAGACCGGTGCGACTGGTGGTCGCGGCGATGGTCTGGAGCATGACTTCATGGCTGGTCAGGGGCCTGCCACGCCAGTTCATGGTGATGTGGGAGAACAGCCGGTGCTCGATCTTGTTCCACTTCGATGTGCCGGGCGGCAAATGGCACACCGTGATCTCAAGGCCGGTCTCGACAGCGAGGTCGGCGAGCTGGGTCTTCCAGCCGCGGGTGCGGTAGCCGTTGGAGCCCCCGCCATCGGCAGTGATCAGTAGTCGGCGGGCGCGGGGGTAGTCGTGCCGGCCGACCGCCTGCCACCAGCGGCGGATCGAGGCGACGGCGAACGCCGCGGTGTCGTGGTCGGTGCCGATGCTGACCCAGCCGGTGTTCGCCACCATGTCATAGATTCCGTACGGAATCGCTTTCTCGGCCTGGCCGGGGAAGTCGTGCGTCTTGACCCTCACGGGCTGCCCCGCGGGCAGCCATTCGTGCCCGGCGTTCTTGTAGTCGCCGATCAGCTCCTTCTTCTTGCTGTCGACGCTGATCACCGGGTCACCGGCGTCTCTGTGGTCTCGTGCCTGCTCGTTGAGGTAGCGGAACTGGGCGTCCCTGTCGGGGTGCTGAGCACCTTCGATGGTCTTGGTGTTGGCCTGCAGGCTGAAGCCTTCCTCTCGCAGCAGGCCGGCGACGGTGTCGGCGGAGACCCTGTGGCCCTGTCGGGTCAGCTCCGCTGCCAGCTTCCGGGTCGACTTCGTCGTCCATCGCAGCGGCGACATCGGATCGCCCCGCTCGTCGGGCTCAACCAGCGCAAGCAGCGCCGGTCGCAGTTTGGGATCAAGGTCCACAGCCCTTTTGCGGCCCCCACCAGGACGACGGATCCGCCCCAACAGAGCCTGACCAGAATCCAGTTCAGCCGCTCCGCGCGAGACCGTGCCTTCCCGGACCCCGGCCGCGACAGCGACGATCCTGATCCCACCATGTCCCAGCGACCGCGCTTCCGCCCCTATGGCCAGCCGGCGCTGACGCTCGTCCAGATGCGGCAACAACGCCTGGAACTTCGCGGCCAGGACGGCCTCGATCCCCTCTGGTCTCCCCATACCAGACCAACGACTCCCGCAGCCGAAAGCCACGACTTGTTTCCCGGCAAGCCCTTAGAGCTCGTAACACGATCTTGTTGAACAGTCCTGGTAGGCCGTGACCGGTGTGACCGGCCGTTCGGGATGGTGTGACTACCCGACCGTGGATCGTGGACGACAACTTGTAGGCTCTGATTGAGTCGCTTCTGCCACCCTGGCCCGAGCGGTCGGCTGGGCCACCGCCGGTGCCGGACCGTCTGTGCCTCCAGGGCTTCTTGTACGTGCTGCACAACGACATCGCCTGGCAACTACTGTCTCTGGAGCTCGGGTTCGGCTCAGGTCAGACCTGCTGGCGGCGACTGGACCGCTGGCAGAAGGCCGGGGTCTTCGACCAGCTGCACCGTATCCTGCTCGCCGAACTGAACGCGGCCGGCGAGCTGGACTGGTCGAGGGCATGCGTGGACGGCTCCCACATCCGCACGAAAATGGGGCGCCGACACCGGTCGACCGGCGGAAGACGGGCAGCAAGCATCACCTGATCTGCGACGGACGTGGCACCCCGTTCAAGGTCATCACGACGGCGGCGAACGTCAACGACGTCACCCAGACACTCGCCCTCGTCGACGGCATCCCGCCCGTCGCCGGACGGCCTGGCCGTCCCAGCAGGCGTCCCGAAGCCCTGCTCGGTGACAAGGGCCACGACTCCAACCCCAACCGCCGCGAACTGTGCAAGCGCCGGATCCTGCCCGTCATCTCCCGCAAGGGTGCCCCGAACATCCAGGACCTAAGGGCTGTCCCGCAAACGCTGGACGGGTTGCGCCCAGGTGAGCCCCGGATACCCGCGAGCCTCCAACAGGGCACCTGTGGCAGCCTGCCGACATGCCATGGGAACTCAAAGAGCACGCAGGTCGCCACTACGCCGTCCTGTTCCACTACGCCTTGTCTGACGACGCCTGGGCTGTGGAACTGAGCGAAGCCAAGCCGGCGTCGGCCGAGAGCTCCGACGCCGCGGTGACCCACTTGCCTGGCGCTGCCTTCCTGGTGACACATGTCCCGGACGAGGACCCGAATCTGCAACCGACCGTCCGCGTCTGGAGCCCTGACGAGCGCGTCGTCCCCTACGAGGTCATGCGCTGGTACATGGAGCAGGTGGCCGACCAGGTAGAACGCTGTCGCATTGCGTTCGAGCAGGGAGAACCTGAAGCAGTGGAATGATCACGCAGTGACTGGTGTGATCACAGCGTCGGAGCCTTCCTGGATAGCCCCGTTCTCCGGGCTGAGCCCGCGTGCCTTCGGGAAACTGGTGATGGTGTTGCGGCGCGAGGGTGCGGACACGGTTCGCAGGGGCTGGCCTTGGAGCCTTCCGCTGGAAGACAGGGCCCTGCTGGTCGCAGCCTACTGGCGCACGAACCTGACCATGCGGCAGCTCGCGCCGCTGTTCGGGGTGTCGAAGTCGGCGGCCGACCGGATCATCGACCATCTCGGGCCGCTACTCGCGCTCCAGCCCCGCAAGCGGTTCGCGAAGGACGCCGTGCTCATCGTGGACGGCACTTTGATCCCCACCCGTGATCACGCCATCGCCGAGCGGTCGAAGAACTATCGGTACTCCACCAACCACCAGGTCGTCATCGACGCCGACACGCGCCGGGTCGTCGTAGTCGGCCGACCGCTCGCCGGGAACCGCAACGACTTCAAGGCATGGGAGGAATCCGGCGCCAAGGCCGCCGTCGGCAACACCCTCACGATCGCCGACGGCGGCTACCCCGGAACCGGACTCGTCATCCCCACCGCCGGCGGCGCGGCCAGACCGAACTCCCCGACTGGAAAGAGGAGCACAACAAGTCCCACAAGCAGGTCCGAGCCCGCGTCGAGCACGTCTTCGCCCGCATGAAGACCTGGAAGATCCTCCGCGACTGCCGCCTGAAGGGCGACGGCGTCCACCACGCCATGCTCGGCATCGCCCGGATGCACAACCTCGCCCTCGCCGGATAGGCAAGCGGACCGCACGGCGATCCACCACGCTTGAGACCGACAGAAGATCATTTACGGGACAGCCCTTAGGCAAACTCCGCTACGTCGTCGAGCAGACCTTCGCCCTGCTTCACCAGTTCAAGCGCCTCACAGTGCGCTGGGAACGCCGTACCGAACTACACGACGCCTTCGTCTCCCTGGCCTGCTGCCTCATCTGCTGGAGACGTCTCAAGAAGCACAAACCGTGATCGTGTTACGAGCTCTTTGCCACATGCCAACTTACCAGGCTGCGGCCCGGGAAGCACCTTTCTCAAGTTGTCGGGACGCCTGACTGCCGACAGCGACGTCGTGCCAGGATTATCTGCGTCAGAACGGGTGAGGCAGCGTGCAACGAGGGGGAGGATCGGCACCTGTGTGGGGTAGACGGTGGGGCCGTCCAGGCCGACAGAAGGCGCTGCCGGCCGCGGGGTTTCTTACGGCAGCCGGGGCGCGATCGGTGGCGGCCGGTGGGAATATCGGCATGGCCGTCACGGGCAACGGTAATCACATTTTCCACGTGACTGCGCCACCACGCGTGACTACTTCCGATTACCGCTACCAAGTAGAGTCCCTCGCGGCGGCCGAGTTTCGGGGGCGAGATGACGAGCTGGCAGCGATGGCGGAGTTCTGCAGTGCACCGGGGACGGTAAGCAGCGGCGCCGACGCGTATTGGCGGTGGTTGGCCCCCGCGTGGGCCGGCAAGACAGCTCTGATGGCCCGTTTCGTCCTCGAGCCTCCTGCCGGAGTCGACATCGTGTCGTTCTTCATCACGTCGCGCTTGAACCGGCAGAACGATCGTGCCGCATTCTGCGAGGTGGTCCACCGCCAGTTCTATGCGCTGCTTGGCGAGGAGGAGCCAGCAGTCACCGAGTACACGCGCGAGGCAAGCCTGCTCGCCGCGATGGAGCGGGCAGCAGCCATGTGCGAAGGGCGCGGTCGACGCTTGGTGCTCGTCGTCGACGGGTTGGATGAGGATCGGGGGGTGCTGGCTGGACCGGACAGTCACAGCATTGCTGCCCTGCTACCGGGCTCGCCTGCGCACGGGATGCGGGTGGTGGTGGCTGGGCGGCCGCATCCCCCCATCCCCGACGACGTAGCGGATGCTCATCCGTTGAGGCGCAGCACCATCAGCCGATGGCTACTGCCGTCACCGTTTGCGGCTGCGGTGCGTCGGGAAGCGGAGGACAGCCTCGTGCGCATGTTGGACGCTGGTGGCCTTGCACGGGAGCTGCTCGGGCTGGTGACGGCCGCTGGCGGGGGTTTGACGGCGGCAGACCTCGCCAAGCTGGCGGGTACGCGTCCCCGGCTGGTTGAGCGGGAGTTGAGCACGGTCACAGGTCGCGCTTTTCGGGTCCGCTCGCCTCACTGGTCCTCTTTGGAAGACGGCGTGTTGGCTGCTGG
Source organism: Streptomyces roseolus (assembly GCF_014649855.1). Classification (GTDB taxonomy): domain Bacteria; phylum Actinomycetota; class Actinomycetes; order Streptomycetales; family Streptomycetaceae; genus Streptomyces; species Streptomyces roseolus. The sequence goes on from NZ_BMTV01000040.1 coordinate 46,242, forward strand.
TGTCTACACCCTCGCTCACGAAGAGATCCAGCGTAGCGCGATCGAGCTGCTCACCGACGAGGAGCTGACGACGCTCCGAGAACGGCTGCATAAGTGGGCAGACTCTTTTCAGGTACGACGTTGGCCGCCTGGTACACCGGAGTACCTGCTACGTGGGTACAGCCAACTGCTGCGCACACAGGGAGATACGGAACGACTCGTTAGGCTGGCTAGCGACGCTCACCGCCACAGCCGCTTGTGGCAGCGCTCAGGCTCCGACGTAGATGCGTTGGCGGAGCTGTCTGCGGCGTTTGACAGCTTGGTGGTCTGCGGTAACTGCAGCCCTGCTGAGGTCGGCAACGCCTTCTTGCTAGCCGTCCGGCGCGATACCTTGCTTTCGCGCAGCGAAAGTCTGCCGGATGCGCTGATCGCGGTATGGGCGGGCTTGGGGCATGTGCGGCGCGCGGTCAGTCTGGCCCGTGCCCGTCAGGACGAACTGGGACGTCTGCGGGCACTGATGGGGGTGGTGCAGACCCTGGTCACTATCGGTGCTCTGCCGCAGGCGGCAGAGGTAGCCGGTGAGGCGGCGCACATCGCGGGTAATGCGGTTGGGCCGCGGCGCGGGGAAGCAGCAGCGTGCGCGGTGGCCATGCTGGCTGTAGCCGGTGCCGCAGACCGGGCGGTTGACATGACGTGCACGCTAGTTCCCCGAGAGGCACGTGACCAGGTTCTGGCGCAGGCTGCCGATGCCGCGCTACAGGCCGGGCAGCGCAGCACGGCAGAGAGCCTCGCGCGTGCGGCCGCTTCATCGATGCCCGACATCGTGCCCGCCGTGACAGCTCAAGCTTTGGCCATGGACGGCAACTATCTGCAGGCTGTAGCGGTAGTTCGAACGGTGGGTAATGACGGTCTACGGGCTCGTCTGCTGGCGGACGTCGCTGCAGCCATGGCCAAAGATGGGCATCTGGATGCTGTCGCGGTGGCCGAAGAGGCCCTCTCGGGGGGAAGGGCCGACGCTCTGGCAGCCAGTGCTGTAGCACTGACCTACGCTGGCGAACACCAGCGAGCGGCCGAGCTCTGCAGGTCACTGTTCGATCCGTACGCTCAGATGACTTCCCTAGCTTGTATTGCAACAATTCTGGCTGTTTCCGGCGAGGCTGACAGTGCCGTCAAGCTCGCTCACGAGGCCGCCGGGCTTGCCGGCCAAGTGATCGCAGGTAACTTGCGTACCCATGGCCTGACCATGGCAGCGCAGGCTCTAGCTCTCACCATCCATCACGAGCAGGCAGTCGAACTGCTGCAGCCCCTGAAGCGGCCTGATGAGTGGGAACAAGCTGTGGCGGATGTGGTGGCTGGCTTGGCGCAAGCGGCAGGCGATCTTGGCCCTGCCACCCGACTGGCCCGAAGTTTGAGTGTCCCCCGCAGTCGGAGTCGGGCGCTATCAAACGTGGCAGCCGCCCACTTGTACGCCGGAAGTCGAGAGCAAGCAAAGGACCTGGCCCAGGAGGCGTCCGACGCGGCCCGGCGGAGCACTTCTTGGGGAGAGTCTCATCATGTCGCCAGACTGGCAGCGATCCTAGCCAAATCGAGCGCGCCGGTCCTTGCCATCGAAGCTGCTCGGAGGATCAGCGAGCCGGACATGCAGGCCATGGCCTTGTTGGAGGCGGCCGCCGGCGCGACTGCCTCGAACGGACCCCCCTACGGTGCGGACATCGCTCGCGCGATCACTGATCCGCGTTGGCGGGCCCAGGGGCTCGGCTGGGCAGCAGCAGCCGCTGCCCGAAGTGGTTCATTGCAACTCGCAGGCAACTTGGTGCAAGAGATGCGGGAGGCCGAAGGATCCCTGCCTCCAGGGCAGCTTCTCTCAGCCGATCACACCCAAGCTGCCCTTGCTGAACTGGCCAGCGCACTCACTGATGCGGGCCAGGATGATGCCGCAGACACCGTGGCCGCCACCGCCCAACACAGCTGGCTCCGAGCAAAGGTCCTAACGGCCATGGCTGGAAGTCTTGTCGCGCGTGGTGAGGATGAAAAGGCTCTTTCGTTGGTACGGGAAATCGCCGCGTCTCCGCTGGCTTCCCGCCATCTTGCGTCGGTGGCCGCTATCTGGGTACGAGCCGACTCAGCGCCTCGCGCGCTGGAAGCTATTCAATTCCTTCCTCATGTGGCAGATCAGGCCGAGGCTCTGGCTCTGACCGCGCAGTCCCTGGCCGGGACGGACGGCACTTCACAGGGCTCGGTCCTGGCGCATCATGCGCACGCCTTGGCCGACGCGTTGACCGCTTCCAACTGGCCTGATCATGTGCTGTCCGAGCATGTAAAGCTGCTACTCCGTCAGGGCCATCTCAATCTTGCCATGGCCGTCAGCCAGCACATTGAAGAGACGCAACTGCGGTTGCAATCAATTGCCTTGAGTGATGTTGCTGTACGGCCGATGACATCGTCTCCACCCGCCCTGGACGACCAGCAGGATGTGGAGGCCGAGGCATCTTTCTTGGTTGCGCAGGCCACCGATGCACACGGCCATCAACAAGCTGTCGCCTCAGTTGCGGCCGCGCTGGCCTGGACCGGTCAGCACGACCGAGCCCGATCCCTGTCGCACGCGCTGCCGGATGGCATCAACAAGGACGAGGCCGTAGCGTCGATCGCTGAAGCGCTTGCCGCCTTCGGGTACTACACGCAGGGCTGCGAGCTGGCACGGAGCTTGCCGGAGGCCCTACAGCGGGACCAGGTCCTGAGCAGCGTTGCCTGCTGGGCCGCCCAGCGCGGGGACTTCCTCACTGCTGTCGACCTAGGCGCCGGCAGCAACCTCCACGAGCAGCACAGCTTTGCCCTGCTCACCACCGTCCGCCTCGCGATAAAGGAACAGCAGTACGCTGAAGCGGCTGTCGCCGCTCACGCCCTGACTGACACCTCCGAACAGGTGCGTGCACTGTGTGCCATCTCAGCAGCAGCCAGCCAGCAGGGCGACCAGGACTTCGTCGATGAGCTCACCAGTAAGCTCGATGCGTTGCTGTCTCCTGCCTCAGAGACGGAAGACTGGGCCAGGAGGCAGCGAGGTAGCCTCAAAGCCGCTGTCGCTGAAGGATGGGGCGAGAGCCCCGCAGGCTGTGCGGCCGCCATCGAAGCACTCAGCCTGGCTCCATGGCACGTCTGCCTTCATGCCGTGCACAGGACAGCGCCCCAAGCTATGCAGGCAGCCCTCAGCGCGGTGCTGTACGAAGAGGAAGATGCTGCGCTCGCCAGCTCCGTATCTAACAGCACAGGACACAGGCATGAATGAGCTACATAGACACTGGGGTCTACACAATAGCCGCGGACCCAACCTGTCGGCCGAGGACCACGCAGAGGAGTTGATGAGGGCATGAGGGCCTTGATGTATGCAGGGATCGGGCTGTGCGCTGCTGGCGCGGTAGCACTCGTCGCCGGTGCAGTCATCGACATCGAGGCAGCTGACCCGTGGGCCAGCGTCGGCGGCGGCGCCGCAGGTCTGCTGGGGATCGCCCTGGCCCTGTACGCCCACTTTGCATCGTCAGCTTCCCCCGGTGGCATGGTGGTCAGTGCCGCCGGGGAGCGCTCGATCGCCGCCGGGGGGAGTATCGGCTCCGCGGTGACAGGCGACGGTGCGACACCCGCACCTGCACCCGCTATGCCCCCGACACGGCACCCAGCAACTGGCGGCGTAACCGCAGTCGGCGGCCGCTCCGTAGCAGCTGGTGGGGATATTGGCAGCGTCTCGACGGGCGACGGGTGAACAGCGGGTCCGCACTAGGCAGGGGAATCGTGCACTTGCGAAGGGTGTAATCCTCGCAGTTCGTTGGGTGGGAAACAGGTCCGTTCCGAGGTCGCCCGCTGGATCGCTCACGAGTGGCCACGGATCAAAAAGGGGCGGTAAACACACGTGCCTGGATCGTGTTCCTCGGCGAATCAGGCGTGTCACTGCTGCCGCAGGTCCGCCGCACCTACGTGCCCCGCGGCCGCACCCCACTTCTGCGGCACCGGCTGAACGTTCGGACGACAGTGCGAGAAGAGCCGCGTAGCGAGGACAGCGCAAGGGCCTGAATCGCGCAAAGATCCTACGCTCCGCACGGGCACCTGAGGAGCGAGTCTCTCACCGTACGGTTACAGTGCGCCAATCCAGCCTATACAGCGTGTGGATCACGCCATTCTCCCGGACCGTGTTGTCGTGCCTCCTCAGTCACCCGATTCTGGAACGTTCGTCACCAGCTGAGGGGAGACAGGTAAAGGTGCCACGGTACGCCGCGAACAGCCCTGATGTCATCGGGCAGACCACTGGGCTGATCGGCTTCTTGCGAGAGGTCGTCCAAAGCAGCCACCAGCGTCTACGGGACGACCGGCGTTCGCGGGAGCGTTTGTGGCTCGCCAGTCTGCCGGCCTCTGTACGGCGCCCCGTCGACCGGCCCGACGGCGTCCTGCTCACCCTCGACCACGTGCCCCAGGCCGCCCCGCCGCCGCTGCCGGAAGTGCTGGACGGGTGGGTGTCCCCTGAACTGTGCCGGGACGCGGACGGTGAGGATCCGCCGCTCGCGGGCGAGGGACCGGGGAAGGAGTTGGTGCGGGCCGAGGACGGTCGCCAATGGCGGGAGGAGACCGACGACCACAGCGTTCGCCGCGAAGACGCGGCCGAAGTGTTACGGGCCTACGGACCGTGGCTGGCGCGGTGGCGACGCTGGGCCGAGCGGGAGCGCGCCGAGCGGGCCCTGCGGGAGCTGTACGAGCAGGTCTACCACTGGCACCAGAAACTGACCCAGCAGGACGACCAGCTCGAACTTGTCTTAGTAACAGGTCTGTTGACTTGGAGTGACCCACGCGGCGACGCAGTTCATCGTCACATCCTCACCCACCGGGTGGAGACTTCGGTAGACCGCAAAACCGCCCGGCTCACTGTCCGGCTGACGGCCGAAGGAGCGGTACGACTGGAGGACCAGGCGTTTCTCGACACCGACGACGGCTGGATCCCCGAGCGGTCGGCCGCGCTCGCCGAGGAGATCGCGGCCCAGTCACTGCATCTCCTCGGCTCGGAAACCTTGGAGCACCTGGCCCAGTGGCAGGAACGCATACTGCAGCGTCCTGTGACGTTCAGCGCCGAGTGGCAGCCTCCTCGCGAGCCGGAGCCGGGGGCACGCCTCACGTACGCCCCGGCGTTGGTGCTGCGTCCCCGGGACCGAAACGCCCTGCTGAATTTCTATGAGCGGATCGCCGACAGCGTGGCTTCCGAGGCGCACGCGCCGTTGGCGCTGGCACAGCTGGTGCTACCCCTGGACGCGGAGGCTCGTGCGAACTGGGACGGGCGAGAGATCCCGCCCCTGTTCGGGGACGACCCGCTCTTCCCGGGCAAGACCAATGAACGCCAGCGCAGTGTGCTGCGGCGCCTGGAACACGACACCGGCGTGGTCGTACAGGGTCCACCAGGCACCGGCAAGACGCACACCATCGCCAACCTCGTCTCGGCATTGCTGGCCCAGGGGCAGAGGGTCCTGGTGACCAGCGCCCGGGACCAGGCCCTGACCGTCCTGCGGGACAAACTTCCGCCTGCCGTACGCGACTTGTGCGTCCTCCTGCTCAGCTCCGCCCGCCAGGACGGGGCGGACGAACTGGAGCGGACGATCAATGCCCTGACTGACCAGGTCGCTGCCAGCGATCCGGAGCAGCTGCGGGACGAGATCCGCCAACTTGCGGGGCAGCGCGAGGAGGTACGTGAACGGATTGCCACGCTCACCGAGGAGGTGATCTCACTGCGGGAGGCAGAGGTTTACCGGCACCCGGAGATCGCTCCAGGGTACGGGGGTGTTCTCGCCGTCATCGTGCAGCGCGTCCGCGACAACGCCGAGCACCACTCCTGGATCGGCCTGATTCCGGAGGGCGATCCGGCACCCTCCTTCCCTCCGCTGTCACCCGCTCAGGCAGCCGAACTGCTGAGCCTGCTGCGCGAGGGCGCCGCGGAACCCCGGGCCGGGGGTACTTTGCCGGATCCTGACACCCTCCCCTCTCCCGAGGATCTGAGTCAGGCTATTGAGGCGGGACGCATCACCGACGATGGCCTGTCCCTCGAGGCGGTCGGCATCCGCGACAGTCTCGCGCAACTCGACACCTCCGTCACCGACGAACTGGCCTCGCTCGCGCGCGATTGCCGTACGGCCCTGCACCACCTCGGCCTGCCGTCAAACGCCAAGCAGTGGGACACCGGCAAATGGACGACGAAAGCCCTGTCCGACCGCCTGTCACGCGAAAACTTCGCCATGTGGCGTCAGGTGGACGCTCTCAACGACCAGCTCACCGAGGTGTCACAGCAGCTGGAAGCCGTTGTCACACGGCGCGTGGTCCTGCCCCAGGCGCTCACGGGGCGGCAGGCCGACGCGTTCAGCACCGCCGGCGCCGCCCTGCGAACCCATCTCGCCGGGGGTGGCAGGCTACGCAAGCGCGGCAGCCTCCTGGCCTCGAAGGCTCAGAAGGATGCCCAGGACCTCCTCGACGTCTGCTCTGTCGACGGTCATTCGCCCGGTACGACGAGCGAACTCGACGCCGTCCTTGCACACTTGCAGGCCCTCTCCATCGTGGACGCGATCGCGCACCGGTGGGCGCAGGTAGACGCCCCCCTCTCCGACGGTCCGCTGGAACTCCGACTGGCGTCCTTGACGGAGGCATACACGCGCCTGAGGCAGGTCGACGCCTTCGGTGCCGCCCGCGAGCGCATCGACGACGTCCTCGTCCGCCACGGCCTGCACATTGATCTCACCTCACGCATGGCCTGGCAGGACTTCGCCGAGGCACTGGCAGCGCTGTCGGATCGGCGGGCCGCGGACGAGGCGCTGATCCGACTGGCCTCGTGGGAAGATCAGTTGCGTACCCCGTCGGAGGGTTCGCGTCCCGCCCCCGAGGCGCTGGCCGCAGCACATGCCATCCGGGAACAGGACACCGAGCGCTATTCCAAGGAACTTGACGCGTTGCGGGAGGCGCATCGGCGCGAGCACCGCCAGCGACGATGCGCTGTGCTCCTGGACAGTCTGCGCCGGGCACACCCGCTGCTCGCGGACCAGCTGACGGAGGATTCCGACAACCCGACCTGGGAAAAGCGACTGGGCTCCCTGGCCGAGGCATGGGCCTGGGCGACGGCCTCCGCGTTCGTGAAGCGCCTACGCACGCCGGGTAGGGAACGTCAGCTGGAAGGCGAGTTGGGTGAGTGCGAGCGCCGTCTGGAGGCCCTAACCGGCGATCTTGCGGCCGCATGGGGCCGGTTGCACTGCCTGGAGCGCATGACGCAGGAGCAGCGTTCGGCGCTGCAGGCATACCGCAATCACATGGCTTCATACGGCAAGGGCAAGGGGCGCAACGCGGGCCGCTACCGTGCCGCAGCGCACGACGCCATGCGGACGGCGCAGGGAGCGGTGCCCGCATGGGTGATGCCCATCTCTCAGGTGGCGGAGATGGTGTCGCCCAAGCGCGACGTCTTCGACGTCGTCATCGTCGATGAAGCCAGCCAGGCCGGCATGGACGCGCTGTTCCTGCTGTGGCTCGCTCCCCGCGTGATTGTCGTCGGTGACGACAAGCAGTGCGCGCCCCCGGTCAGCGGCATGGGCCGGCTCCAGGCGATCCAGGACCGGCTCCTCACGCACCTGCCGGATATGCCGCCCATGCTGCGCCAGCTCTACACCCCTGCCACCAATCTCTACCAGCTGCTGTCCACGTTCTTCCCGAAGGTGATCCGGCTGGAAGAACATTTCCGCTGCATGCCCGAAATCATCGGCTGGTCCTCCCGGACCTTCTACAACGACAAGCTGCAACCACTTCGACAGTTCGGCGGTGAGCGCCTCGACCCGCTCGTGACGCACTTCGTCGACGGAGCCGTCACCCAGGGCCGCGACAGCCGCCTACGCAACCCCAAGGAAGCCGAGGCCGTTGCCGACTGTCTGGCCCGGCTGGTCGAGGATCCCGCCTACCAGGACAAGACCATGGGCGTCATCGCCCTGCAAGGCCCGGTGGGGCAGGTCAAGCTCCTGGAACAGCTGATCAACGAGAGGATTCCGGCGCCGGTACGCGAACGCCACCAGATTCGGGTGGGCAATCCCGCCTCGTTCCAGGGAGACGAGCGACACGTCATCCTGCTGTCGATGGTGGCGACGAACCCGCCACGCATCGCGGGCGGTGCACGCAGCGAACGGCAGGCGTACAACGTCGCCGCTTCCCGGGCTCAGGACCAGATGCGGCTGTTCTACTCGATTCCGCCGGACCGCCTGAAGAATGAAGACCTCCGGTTCAATCTCCTCGCTTACATGGAGAACCCGCCCGCCGTTCTGGCGACCGCCGACCAGATCGGCGATGTCTCGGCGGACATCCCGCAGGATCCGTTCGAGTCCCTCTTCGAGCAGCAGGTCTACCTGCGCCTGAAGGCACGCGGCTACCACGTCATCCCGCAGTTCCCCGCTGGGAACAGGCGCATCGATCTCGTGGTGGTGGGTGCCCGCAGCCGTTTGGCAGTGGAATGCGACGGCGACCGATTCCACTCCACGCCCGAGCAGATCCGGCGCGACCAACGACGCGACCGTGAACTCCAGCGGGTGGGCTGGACGTTCTGGCGTATCCGAGAGAGCGAGTTCCGCTTCGACCCCGACGAGTCGCTGACCGGGCTGTGGGCGGAGCTGAACCGGCTGGGCATCCATCCGGCCATCTTCGACGACGCCCGCTCCCTCACACCATCCACCGCGCCCTCCGCTGTGCAATGGACCCCGCTCGACCTCTCCTCCGACGAGGACCTGACCGAGGACACGGCGGAAGCCGCGGACACCACCGACGCAGCAGATCCCCTCGCTGTCCTGCAAACGGCCGAGGACGAGGAACTCGAAGGCATCACGGAAGGTTCGGCATGACCCCGCACTCCCCTCTCGGCATCCTGGACGCCAACACCCTGGAGGAACTGGCCCGCGTCATCTGCGGCGACGAACACCTCTACTACCGCAAGGGCTACGAGATCGCCCGGTTCCTGGAACACGCCGGCTGGCAGCGCGTGCCGGAGTACGACGGCGAGTACCGCATGGAGTGGGCCCTCGCACAGCTCACCGGGCGCCGCGAGGACCCCACCGAGCTGGAGAGGGTCCTGCTCCGGCTCGCTGACCCACGCGAGTACCTCGACGAGCCCGAACAACTCCCCGCCGTCGTCTCCGCCGTCAACGCCTTCCTCATCCATGAAGGTGTACGCCTGGAGAACCCCGGCGGCCGACCCCGCCTCGTCGCCTGCGACCCCTCTCTCGCCCATCCGGGCAGCCAGGGCCCAGTCGAACTCCGAGCTACCATGACCGACCTCATCACGGACAAGAACATGGCCGGCCTCCTCCAACACCGCCTGGACGAGGCCCACACCTGCTACGCCAACGGCGCCCACGTGGCCGCCATCATCATGCTCGGCAGCCTCCTCGAAGGCGTCCTCGTCCACGTCGTTCACGAGCGTGACGCTTCCCTGCTCGGCCGCACCTCCCCCGACAGGGTGAGCCTGGATTCCCTGATCAAGACCTGTCACGACGCCGGCTGGATCGGGGCCGACGTCGAACGCTTCTGCCACGAGCTACGCAAGTACCGCAACTTCGTGCATCCGCGCGCTGAGATCCGGGAAGCTCACGCCCCGGACCGCGACACCCTGGACATGTGCTGGCCCGTGGTCAACGCGGTGCTGAACGACCTCGCCGACTCCCAGCCGAAGGCAGTCTGATCGTCCGGACCGCACCGTCCCGTGCTCAGGCTCGTCAGACGAGCCTGAGCACGGGACTGCCGTCTGGCGCACCCAGCAGCTCCCGCACTCACGTCCGCTGATGCGGCCTAACCGCATGACCACCACCACTGCAGTCACTCTCCCCCAGGAGCGACAGCACACGGCCTACTCTTCCCGACGCATCTGGGTCAGGCACGGCATCGCCCACCTCAAGAACCGGCGGGCGCTGACCCGTCCCCCTCGGCCGCCGCGATCACATGAGTGACATAGTCCAGGCCGTCGCCGGCCTGCTCTCCCACCAGCAGACTGTGGCCTTGGGCCCTCAATGGCCGAGGTGAGCATCGGTGCCACCGAGGCTCTCGACCTCTCGCCGCTAACCATGCACCAGCTCGTTGCCGAACCATCGGCAACGAGCTGTTCTCGTGCCGTTGAAGTCGCCGGCCTGCGAAAATCCTCGCATGAGTTCCACGTTGCCCCGTAAGTCGCCCCAACTGTGCTCCGAGCCGGACTGCGGGCAGCCTGCTGCATTCTCCACACGCACGAAAAGCACCTGGTGCGACACTCACATCACGCACATGCTGCGTGAGGGCGGCCTGGAGCCGCTGGAGCCCTTCACGAAGCCGAAAGCGTGGCGGCTGACCCGATGCCTGGCATGCGGCTGCGAGGCGCACTACCGCTTCGAGTACACCCTGGAAAAGAACACGTACGGGGAAGCGACGTGCCGGGCCTGCTACTGGCGGCAGTGGGCGCGCAAGGCTCGGCAGGCCATGGGCGCGTACGTGGACCTGAGCCCGGTTCCCGAGGGCAAGGCGCGGGAGCACGCCGAGAAGAACGGATACGACTACCTCAGCGCACTGACCAGCCCCTCCTTCTCTGACGACCCGCACCATGTCCGGTGCCGGTACTGTGGTCGTGTGAGCGCCGAGCGACTCGGGGACATCGGGTTCGGCTGCCAGTGCCAGATCAACCCTCGGCGTGAGCGGCAGACGACGAAGCGCGCCGGGTCCAAGCAGCGCAACCTCCTCAAGGACAGCGAACTGCCCGTCCTCGACTGGTGGGACCATGAGGAGAATGACACCGCCACCTGGGAAACCGTCACCGTCAAGGCTCTGCGGGAAGCGGCCTGGCGCTGCCCCGACTGCGGACTGCAGTTCAGGAAACGGATCCTCGACATGGTCAACATGAGCGAGTGTCCGGAGTGCGAACCGAAGCGACGCGCCGAATGGAAAGCGCAGCACGCCCGCTACCAGACCACGGCGGTCGCAGACATACCCGAACTACTCGCCGCCTGGGACGATGACGCGGATCCCCGCATCGTGATGGTCGCGGACTACCAGCGGCGCCAGCTACGCTGCCCACGAGGGCACCGCCCTCGCCAGTCGCCGCTTACGTATCTGCGTAACGGCTGCCCGTCCTGCCGCGGCCAGGACACACGCGCGACGCGTCTCGAGGCAGTCGAGGCCGATCCCGATGCCTTCGGACTCAACACCGAAATCGCCGCACAGTGGCACCCGGCCAAGAACGGCAAGACTCAGTTGTCGAAGGTGTCGCCCCGTTCACGCAAGCTCGTGTGGTGGCGGAATGAAGACTGCGGCCATGAATGGCAGGAGACACCGGCCCGCCGGGAGCAGGGCCAACGTCTACGCTGCCCGGAGTGCCGCACCATCCTCGACTCGCTCGCCTACCACTTCCCTGATCTGGCGGAGGAATGGTCGCCCACCAATCCTCTGTCCGCGTGGCAGGTGCGGCCCACCGCTCAGACCTCGTTCACACCGGCCTGGATCTGCTCCGCGAACCTGGATCACACATGGGAGGCTCCCCTGGCCTCACGGGCGAACGGCAGCGGCTGCCCCGAGTGCCGAGAGCACGGTAAGTCCCGTATAGAGCTTGATCACTGGTCCGCTGCTGAGCGGGCCTTCGGCCGGGCGTCGTCTGGCCAGTCGATACGACATGAGGCATTCACCCGGCGCGCGAACTGGCTCGTCGACATCACGGTTGAGACATTCGAGGAGCACAAGCTGGCCATCGAATACGACGGTTCCTACTGGCACGCGGGCAAGGTCGATCTCGACATCGAGAAGTCCCGCGATCTGCTAGCGGCCGGATACCTGGTGGCCAGGCTACGCGAGCATCCTCTGCCGCCGCTGCCGATCGACAATCCGAACTACGCGGAGTTTGTGGTGTACTCGGCGATGCCTACGCCGGACGAGACGATCAAGCAAGTGAGGGAGTGGGCGAGCAGGCGACCAGGGCCACGATGCTAAGGCGTGATTAGGGTGAGGTGACCGCCAGCGCCTCACCCGATATCCAGCCTGCTTCATCTGCAGGCTCAGCCCTCCACGATGCGTGTTCGGACGACAACCGCAGACGAACCCGCTCTGGCCGGCAAGGGCACGAACCGCGGCGCGCACACCGAAGGCTCCCGCCAGGACGAGCCGTCCAGAACGCGCACCACACGATCACGCTCCTCGCCCGAGAGACGAGCCAGCAGGGCCACGACCCTGCCCAGCTCATCCTCACCCGACGTCACCGATCACCAGCAGGTCGAGATCCCGCTCGGACGCCTCGGCAGGAGTCGGCGCCGGCCTCGGTCGGCGCCACGGACGGGCGATCGGCTTCTGGCCCGATCAATGGCAGCGTGGAAACCGATCAGTGCTCGGGGGAGGTCAGCACTACGCGGGCTGCCATGGCTCGGTCCGCTTCATCGGTATGGACGAACATGGCGGTCAAGGTGCCGGCGGCAACTAGGGGGGTCAACTCTTCGGCGAGGGCACGGTAGTAAAGGGAGAGTGCCTCTTCCAGAGAAGTACCGCTGTCGCCTACAGTTTCCGCGCCAGCGCGCAGCCCTGCCCATGCGAAGGGAAGGGTTGCTGATGAGATCCAGGGCTGCATGAGGACCTGCAGCGAGAACGCCTGGAGGTTACGCTGCCGGTGGCTGAGGAGCGTGGCTCGGTGAAGACCGCCGTACGCGGCACTGATCCATCCTGTGGCCTCGTGCGGCAGAGTGCCAATGGCGCGGGAGGCGGCGTCGAGGGCGAAAGCGGCGGTTGCCTTTGCGTCGGTCCAGGCCGAGGGACGGGAGAGGGCCATGGCGACGGCTCCGGCCTGCCAGCCGTCGGCCAGCGCGGCAGCGTCGTAGAGGCCGGCGGAGAAGGGGATGTCGACGTAGTGGTTCCGCAGCAGCTCCGCCTTAGTCAGCACAGCTTCCTCTGGCGTGGTCAAGCCAGCGTCGACACGGGCGTCGAGGAGCGCGAGGGTGCCGAAGGTCCCCACGCCTTCGGACCGCGCGACGGCCCGTAGGACCCGGTCGTCGCACCACACGACGAGACCGTGCTCTTTGGCGTAATCGAGAGCCGTCAGCCACTGTGTGTTGGTCCTGTGGACAGGCAGCTGCCGCAGGCTGCGTAGTTCCGGCCGAGGCACGCGAGGCATTGCCCGCACCACCTCGACGAGACGCGCCGAGGTGGTCCGCATCTGCGTGAGCTGTTCGGCAGAGGTGGTACGGACGGCAGGACGGGCATCGCCTTCGTCCCAGGTGAGCACCATGTCGGAACGTAGAGCGAGTGATTCCTGCGCGTGCAGTGCGTCGGTGAAGAGCTGGTCGGTCGTCACGAGTGATCGGGGGTGACCCATGAGTCGTTCGGCGACGCCCGGTTCCAGGAGGGCGAGGGTGACAGCAGCGCTGGTGTCCACGGCCACTCGTCCTGAGCGAGCGGCCTGCACGGCTGCGGCCTCCGCCGGGTGGGTGACGGCGTCAGCAGCGTAGACATGCGGACGTTCGGCGGAGGGGCGCAGCAGGATCTCGGCGTAGCTGCGACCGGAGGACAGGACGAGCATGCCAGCGGGCAGTTCGCCGGCGGCGGTCCTGCGGTGGAGCTCCTTAGTGTTCTCATGGGAACGACGTAGTTCGTCGGCAATGTTCTTGAGGGGATCGTCCTCAGGTCCGATCTGGACGGCCCGAAAGACAGTACTGTCGGGGAAGCGCTCCAGGTACGCGGCGGTGGCGGTGCGGAGCTGCTCTCCGTCATGTTCGGAGAGGGACAGCGCAGGCTGGACGGCACGCCAATGCAGGTTGGCCAGGACCTTTCCGACTAGGGTCTGTTGCGAAAGTGGATCTTGTTCGTTGATGATCACGTCCTGTGGGACGTGGGGATCTGACGAACGGCC
>NZ_BMTV01000041.1:0-632 GCF_014649855.1 Streptomyces roseolus
CGCGTGCACCACCATGAACGGCGTCGCCCGGAACTCCCGCGCCACCTCCACCACCCGCCCGTGCAACCCCGGCGGGACGGTGAAGGCGACGCGGCCGCCCCGGTACGAGGGGGTGGCGGGGCGGGGCCGGTCGGCGGCCGGCGCCGACTCCTGCGGCAGTCCGTCCAGGGTCTGGCGCCAGTAACGGAGTTGGGCGGCGACGGGGCTGTCCGGGTCGTCCTCGGAGCCCAGCTCCTCGTGCTGCCACAGGGTGTAGTCGGCGTACTGCACGGGGAGTTCGGGCAGGTCGGGGGAGGTGCCGTGGCGGCGGGCCGCGTAGGCGGACGCCAGGTCGCGCACCAGGGGGCGGACCGACCAGCCGTCCATCGCGATGTGGTGGACCGCCAGCAGCAGGACGTGGGTGCGTTCGTCGAGGACGAAGAGGCGGGCGTGGACCGGCGCCTGGCCGAGGTCGAAGGGGCGGGCGGCCTCGGCCTCCAGGTCGGCCCTCAGGCGGTCCTCCGTGGTGGGGACCGCCTTCAGGCCGGGCTCGGCGTGCCGGGGCGCGAGGACGATCTGGTGCGGGCCGTGCTCGTCCTCGGCGAAGACGGTGCGCAGGCTCTCGTGCCGGGCGACCACGTCCCCCAGCGCGG
>NZ_BMTV01000041.1:665-56346 GCF_014649855.1 Streptomyces roseolus
GGCCACGTCCAGCGGACCGGACAGGCGCAGCGCCAGCGGGACGGTGTAGGTGGCGCTCGGCCCCTCGATCCGGTGGAGGAGCCACAGGCGGAGCTGGGCGTAGGAGAGCGGGAGGCGGCCGGGGCGGGGCACCGCCGGGCGCACGGCGCCGTGACCGCGTCCGGGCCCGTCGAGCCGGGCGGCCAGCCGGGCCACCGTGGGGGCCTCGAAGAGCGCGTCGATGGCCACGTCCACGTCGAGCAGGGCCCTGATCCGGCTGATCACGACGATGGCGAGCAGGGAGTGACCGCCCAGGGCGAAGAAGTCGTCGTCCACGCCGACCGCGGGCACGCCCAGCACGTCGGCGAAGAGCCCGCACAGGATCTCCTCGCGCGGCCCGCGCGGCGCCCGGCCCGCGGGGCGGACCGGCTCCGCCTCCGGCGCCGGCAGCGCGCGCCGGTCGACCTTGCCGTTGACCGTCAGCGGCAGCCCGTCCTCCAGCACCACCAGCGCCGAGGGGACCATGTACTCGGGCAGCACCGCCCGGACCGCGTCCGACACCGCCTCCTTGTCGAGCGCGCCGCTTCCGGCGGCCGGTACGAGGTAGCCGACCAGGCGCTGGTCGCCCGGCTGGTCCTCGCGCAGCACCACCACCGCGCCGCCGACGGAGGGGCAGGCCTCCAGGACGCGGGCGACCTCCGCGGTCTCGATGCGGAATCCGCGCAGTTTGACCTGGTCGTCGCTTCGGCCGACGTACTCCAGCTGGCCGTCGCTCCGCCAGCGGACGAGGTCGCCGGTGCGGTACATCCGCTCCCCCGGCTCCCCGAACGGGCAGGCCACGAACCGTTCGGCGGTCAGTCCCGGCCGGCCCAGGTAGCCCCGGGCCACCCCCGTGCCGGAGACGTACAGTTCGCCGACCGGTCCCCCGGCGGGGACCGGGCGCAGGCCGGGGCCGAGCACGTGGACCCGTACCCCGGCGAACGGGCGGCCGATGGGCACCGGTCCTTCGCCGACCGGTTCTCCCTCCGGCAGTCGGTACTCGGTGCAGTTGACCGTGAGTTCCGTCGGCCCGTAGGCGTTGACGACCCGGGCGTCGGGGTGCCGTTCGAGCCAGGGGCGCAGCCGTCCGCCGGTCAGCGCCTCGCCGCCGAGGATCAGGGTGCCCCCGTCGCGCAGGGCTCCGGGCAGCTCGCTCAGCAGGGGCAGGTGGGAGGGCGTCGCCTTGATCAGGGTGGCTCCGGCGGCCCGGGCGGACTCGTCCAGTTCGCCCAGGCGCACGGCTCCGCCCGCGGTGAGCGGGGTGAGCAGGGTGGTGACGGTGAGGTCGAAGGCGAGCGAGGTGTGGGCCAGCGAGGTCCCGGCCGCGTCGGGGTGGCGGCGGCGCGCGCCGACGACGTACGCGGCCAGGGCGCCGTGGTCGATCACCACGCCCTTGGGGCGGCCGGTGGACCCCGAGGTGTAGAGGGCGTACGCGGCTCCGCCGGGCGTCAGGGGGCGTATCCGCTCGGCGTCGGCCGGGGCCTGGGGGCCGTGTGCGGCGAGGGCGGCCGGGTCCACGGGGAGCACCGTCGCGCCGGACTCCCGTGCGGCGTCGCTCCCGGCGCCCGTGGGGGCCAGCACGAGCGCGGGGCGGCAGTCCTCCAGGACCGTGCGGAGGCGCTCGGCGGGCCACTGCTCGTCGAGGGGGACGTAGGCGGCCCCCGACTTGAGGACGCCGAGGAGGACGGCGAGCACTTCGGGGCGGCGGGGGGCCAGCACGCCGACGCGGACCTCGGCGCCGGCGACGGATCCGGCGCGGTCGGCCAGCCACCGGGCGACGCCGTTCGCCTGCCGGTCCAGCTCGGCGTAGGTGAGGACGCCGCCGGGCGAGAGGACCGCCGGGGCGTCGGGGGTGCGGGCGGCCTGCTCCTCGAACAGCTCGACGTAGGTGCGCGGGGCGTCCTCCGGCGCGGCGCCGGTGCCCCACTCCAGGAGGCGGGCGCGCTCCTCGGCGCCGAGCAGGTCGAGGGTGCCGGCGGGGGCGGAGGGGCGGTCGGCGGCCTCGGTCAGGGCGGCGATCACCCTCTCGGCCAGGGAGCGGGCCCAGTCCTCGGCGAAGAGGTCGGGGCGGTAGTCGACGCGGACGGTCAGCTCGGTCCCGCGCATGGAGCCGACCAGGGTGAGGGGGTAGTGGTTGCGGCTGTGACCGGCCGTGCCCGTCGCGCGGAAGGGCGCCTGCCGGGCGGTGATCTCCGCCGGGTAGTTCTCGAACACCATGGTGGTGTCGAAGAGTTCGGGCAGGCCGCTCCAGCGGTGCAGGGTGGTGAGCGGGACGTGCTGGTGCTCCAGGAGTTCGAGCTGTTCCTTCTCCAGCCGCCGGACCAGTTCCATGAGGGGTTCGGCCGGGTGGAGGCGGACGCGCAGCGGGATCTTGTTCACCAGCATGCCGACCAGGTCCTCGGCCCCGGGGAGTTCCGCCGGGCGGCCCGAGACGGTGATGCCGAACGTGACGTCCGAGCGGCCGGTCTCCTGGGCGAGGACGAGGGCCCAGACGGCCTGGACGACGGAGTTGAGGGTGGCGCCGGCCTCGCGGGCGCGGGTCCGCAGCCGTGCGGAGACGTCCTCGGGCAGGTTCAGCCGCACCGACTCGGGGACGTCTCCGACGCGCGACGCGCCGGGCGCGAGCAGGGTCGGCCCGTCCGTGTCCGCCAGCGCACGCGTCCACGCCTCGCGCGCCGCCTCGAGGTCGCGTGCGGCCAGCCAGTCGGCGTGGAGGCGGTGGCCGGGGGCCGGGGGCAGCGGGTCCCCGCCGTAGAGCGCGAGCAGTTCGCGCAGCAGGATGGGGATGGACCAGCCGTCCACGACGGTGTGGTGGGTGGTGATCACGAACTGGTACCGCTCGGGGGCGGTGCGGGCCAGGAGGAAGCGGACGAGCGGCGGGCGGGTGAGGTCGAACCGCTCGGTGCGTTCGGCCGCGGCCAGCTCCTCCAGACGTCGCGCGGACCCGGCGTCCGCGGGGCCGCCGTGCGGGTCGAGCAGGTCGTGGAAGCGCCACGGCAGCTCCACCGTCCGGGCCACGGCCTGCACCCACTGGCCCGACTCCCGTTGGTGGAAGCCCGTCCGCAGGCTGGTGTGGCGGGCGAGCAGCGCGGCGGCGGCCGCCCGCAGGGCGTCCCGGTCGATCTCTCCGTCCAGGCGGAAGGCGAGCTGGCCGACGTAGACGTCCAGGGCGCGCCGGTCGTACACGCTGTGGAAGAGCAGGCCCTCCTGGAGGGGGGCGACCGGCAGGACGTCCTCCAGGGCGGTGCCGGAGCGGCGTTCGAGCTGTTCGATCTCGGCCTGGCCGAGGTCGGGGACGGCCACGTCGGAGGGGGTGAGGCCGCCCGCTCCGGCGGCGGTGGCGTGGTCGACGACGGCGTGCAGCGCCAGCGACCAGGACCGCGTGAGGCGGCGCACCTCCTCCTCGGTGAGCAGGCCGGTGGCGTAGGTCCAGCGGGTGATCAGCCGGGGCCCGTCCGGGCCCTCGGCCGTGACGACGTTGACCTCGATCTCGTGGTCGAGCGGGGTGTCCGGGTGCAGGCCCGCGGGGCCGCTGCCGAGCAGCGGCCAGCCGTCCTCGCCCGCGCCCTGCTCGGCGGCGAACCGGCCGAGGTAGTTGAAGCCGAAGCGGGCGCGGGCGAGGCCGTGGAGGCGGGGGGCGGTGTCGGGGTTCAGGTGGCGCAGCAGGCCGTGTCCCAGCCCTCCGTCGGGGACGGCGCGCAGTTGCTCCTTGATCCGTTTGATCGCGTCGCCGACGGCCGGACCGTGCTCGGCGAGGTCGGCGGCGGTGACCCTCCCGGCGGCGAGCCGCACCGGGTGGACGGCGGTGAACCAGCCGACGGTGCGGGACAGGTCCGCCCCCGGAACCAGTTCCTCGTTCCGGCCGTGGCCCTCCAGGTCCACCAGGACCGGTGCGTCCTCCTCGCCCCGCCAGTGGGCGACGGCGAGGGCGAAGGCGGTCAGCAGCAGGTCGTTCACCCCGGCGCGGAAGGCCGCCGGGGCGGGGCCGAGCAGGGCGGTGGTGAGGGAGGCGGGCAGTTCTCCGCTGAGGACGGCGGAGGTGGCGACGGTGTCCCGGGCCCGGTCCAGCGGGCGGCTGCCCGGTGCGGGGCCGTCGTCGGCGAGCGTGGCCGTCCAGTGGTCCAGCTGGGCGGTGACGGCCGGGTCGGTGGCCCGTTCGGTGAGCCGGGTGGCCCAGGTGCGCAGCGAGGTGCCGGTACGGGGGAGTTCGGGGCGGCGGCCGGCGCGCAGCGCCCGCCACGCCTCGCGGAGGTCGCCGAGCAGGATGCGCCAGGAGACGCCGTCGACGGCGAGGTGGTGGATCACAAGGACGAGCCGGCCCGGCCGGTCGCCCCGGTCGAACCAGACGGCGGCGACGAGGGCTCCGGAGAGGGGGTCGAGGGACGCGCGCGCGGTGACGGCCTCGGCTGCCTGCGCCCGCGCCAGTTCCTCGTCGGACATCCCGGTCGCGTCGATCCGGCGCAGGCACCGCTCGGCCGTGACCGTGCCGGCCTCCGCCACCCGCAGGTCCCAGAGGCGGCCGGGGCCGGCCGCCGGGGCGGCGTGGACGCGCAGCGCGTCGTGCCGGTCGAGGAGGGCCTGGAGCGCGTCGCGTACGTCGTCGGGCGCGGCGTCCGGCGGGGACCCGAGGACGACCGACTGGTTGTACGCGTGGACCGGGCCGCCGGCCGCGAGGGTCTCGACGACCACGGGGAGCGGCGGCAGCGGTCCGACGGCGAGGGCGGCTTCCTCGTCGCGTGCGGCGTCGGTCCTGCGGGCGGCGGCGGCCAGGGCCGCGGGGGTGCGCAGCTCGAAGACCTGCCGGACGGTGAACTCCAGGCCCGCCCGGCGGGCGCTGCCCACCAGCTGGATGGAGAGGATGCTGTCGCCGCCCCGGCCGAAGAAGTCGTCGTCGACGCCGACGCTCCCGGCGCCGAGGACGTCCGCGAACAGCGCGCACAGCTCCCGTTCCGAGGCGGTGCGCGGTCGCCGGCCGGCGGGGAAGTCCGCGGGGTCGGGGGCCGGGAGCGCGGCCCGGTCCAGTTTGCCGCTGGCGTTGACGGGCAGTTCGCCGATGCGTACGACCGCCGACGGCACCAGGTGGTCGGGCAGTCGGTCGCGCAGGCGTGCCAGCACCTCGGCGGGCCGGAGCAGGTGGTCGTCGGCGTCGGGGGCCCCGACGACGTACCCCACCAGTCTGCGCGTTCCGGGGGTGTCCTCGCGGACGGTCACGGCGGCCGCCGCGACGCCCTCCAGCTCCCGCAGGGCGGCCTCCACCTCGCCGGGCTCGATGCGGAACCCCCGGATCTTGACCTGCTCGTCGCCGCGTCCGACGCAGACCAGGTGGCCGTCGGGAAGCCACCGCGCCAGGTCGCCGGTGCGGTACATCCGCTCTCCCGGCTCCCCGAACGGGCAGGCCACGAACCGCTCGGCGGTCAGCGCGTGCTGCCCCAGGTAGCCGCGGGCGACTCCGGGTCCGGCGAGGTACAGCTCGCCCAGCACGCCGGGCGGGACCGGCCGCAGTCCCGCGTCGAGGACGTAGGCCCGCCAGCGGGGCACGGGCCGGCCGATCGTGCCCGGGGGCAGGTCGCCCAGGACGGTCACCACGGCGTCGACGGCGGTCTCGGTGGGGCCGTAGGTGTTCATCGCGGTCACGCGGGGGGCGGCCGCCCGCAGCCGCTCCCACAGCTCGCCGTCCATCGCCTCGCCGCCCAGGGCGACGAGGGACGGGCAGGGGGCGCCCTCCTCCAGCAGTCCGGCGTCGAGCAGGCTGCGGAAGTAGGTGGGGGTGAGGTCGACGTAGTCGATGCGGCGGTCGCGGAAGTAGGCCACCACGCCCGGCGGGTCGAACCGCAGGTCCTCGTCGATCATGTGCAGTTCGTGGCCCGCGACCATCGCGAGCAGCGGGTCCCACGAGGCGTCGAAGGAGAAGGAGGAGACGTGGGCGGCGCGGCCGGGGCCGCCGGCGGAGGGGCGGACGCGGGAGAAGGTGACCCGGCGGTGCGCCTGGAGCAGCCGCGACAGGCCCCGGTGGTCCACCACGACCCCCTTGGGCCGGCCGGTGGAGCCCGAGGTGTGGATGACGTACGCCGCGTGCCCGGGCAGGAGGGGCGCGGTGCGGTCGGCGTCGGTGACCGGGCCCGGGTCCAGGGCGTCGATCGCGGCCCGGGTGCCGGGGTCGTCCAGGACGAGGACGGGGGCGGCGAGTCCGGCGACCGCGGCCTCGGTGGCGTGCTCGGCGAGGACGAGGAGGGGGGCGACGTCGCGTTCGACGGCGGCCAGGCGCTCGTGCGGGGAGCGCGGGTCCAGCGGTACGTAGACCGCGCCGCTGCGCAGCACCGCCAGGACGGTCGTCGGCCACAGGGCGCCGCGGTCCAGGCAGACGGCGACGCGGACCTCGGGGCCGGCGCCCCGGGAGATCAGCAGCCGGGCCAGCCGGGAGACGCTGGCGTCGGCCTCGGCGAAGGTGAGCGCGACCTGGCCGGCGACGACGGCCAGGGCCTCGGGGGTGGCCGCCGCCTGGCGGGCGAAGGCGTCGCACACCGCCTCCGGTCCCTCGCCGGCCACGGACTCGCCGGCCACGGCTTCGGCGGCCGCGGGTACGGCGGCGAACTCCTCCAGCACGCGCCGCCGTTCGTCGGCGGAGAGCAGGTCGATGGAGAGCAGCCGCGCCTCGGGGTCGGCGGTCCCGGCCTCCAGGAGGCGGACGAGGCGTTCCCCGATCCCGCGGACGGTGGCGGCGTCGAAGACGTCGGTGGAGTACTCGACGGTGCCGGCGATGCCGTCCGGGCGGCCGTCGGGGCCGCGCTTCTCCAGGAGGTCCAGGGACAGGTCGAACTTGGCCGCCCGCCATCCCGTGTCCAGGGGGGCGATCTCCAGACCGTCCAGGAGGGCCGTGTGGTCGGTGGCGTGCTGGAGGCTCAGGCTCACCTGGAAGAGCGGGTGGCGGGCCAGGGAGCGCTCGGGGGCGAGGGCCTCCACCAGCCGCTCGAACGGCACGTCCTGGTGGGCGTAGGCGTCCAGGGCGCACGCGCGGGCCCGTTCGACCAGTTCGTCGAAGGTGGGGTTCCCCGAGGTGTCCGTGCGCAGCACGAGGGTGTTGACGAAGAAGCCGATCAGCCCCTCCAGCGCTTCGTCGGTGCGTCCGGCGACCGGGGTGCCCAGGGGGATGTCGGTGCCCGCGCCCAGCCGGGACAGCAGGCCGGCCAGGGCCGCCTGCACCACCATGAAGGTGGTCGCGCCGTGGCGGGCGGCGAGCGCGGCGATCCGCTCGTGGGTCCGGGGCGGGAGGGCGAAGGGGACGGTGTCGCCGCGGTGGCCGGCGATCGGCGGGCGAGGACGGTCCAGGGGCAGTTCGATGGCGTCCGGCAGGCCCGCGAGCCGCTGCTTCCAGTGCGCCGTCTGGCGGCTGAGCAGGCTCTCGGGGTCGTCCTCCGAGCCGAGGAGTTCGCGCTGCCAGAGGGTGTAGTCGCCGTACTGGACGGGGAGCTCCTCCCACCGCGGGGCGTGTCCGGCGCTGCGGGCGGCGTAGGCGGTGGCGAGGTCGCGGGCGAGCGGGGTGCGCGACCAGCCGTCGCTGGCGATGTGGTGGATCACCAGGCAGAGCACGTGTTCCCGCTCGCCGAGCGCGAACAGCTTCGCCCTGATCGGGACTTCGCGGGCCAGGTCGAAGGCGTGGCCGGCCTCGCGGGCCAGGGCGGCGGGCAGCTCGTCCTCGGTGGACCGGGTGACGGCCAGCTCGACGGCGGTCCCGTCGGCGGGCAGGACGTGCTGCCGGGCACCGTCGTCGGTGTCGGGGAAGACGGTGCGGAGCGTCTCGTGGCGCCGTACGAGGTCGCGCAGGGCCTCGCCCAGCGCGGCGACGTCCAGCGCGCCGGTCATCCGCAGCGCCGTGGGGATGTTGTAGGTGGAGCTGGGGCCGTCCATCGTGTGGAGGAACCACAGCCGCTGCTGGGCGAGGGAGAGGGGAAGCATCACAAGTCCTCCGACCGCGACATCCGTCGCAACGCGGGGCGGGTGTCAGGGCGGCCGGTCCGCAGCCGGGCCGCCAGCGCGGCGACCGTCCGGGCCTCGAACACGGTCCGTACGTCTAGTTCTTCGGCGCGTTCGGCCCGGATGCGGTTGACCAGCCGGGTGGCGAGCAGGGAGTGGCCGCCGAGCGCGAAGAAGTCGTCCTCGGCGCCGACCTCGGGCAGGCCCAGCACCTCGGCGTAGATCCGGCACAGGTCCCGCTCGCGCTCGTCGCGCGGCGGGCGGCCGCCCCGCGAGCGGTGCGCCGGGGCGGGGAGTGCGCGCCGGTCGAGCTTTCCGTGGGGCGTGGTGGGCAGTTCGTCGAGGACCACGACGGCGGAGGGCACCATGTAGTCGGGCAGGGTGCGGGCCACCGCGCCGCGCAGGTCGTCCTCGTGCGGGCGGGCTCCCGCCGCCGGGACCACGTAGCCGGTCAGCCGCCGGTCGCCCGGACGGTCCTCCCGTACGACGGCGACCGCGCGGGCGACCGACTCCTCGGCGGCCAGGGCGCGCGCCACCTCGGACAGTTCTATCCGGAAGCCCCGCAGCTTCACCTGCTCGTCCGTCCGGCCCACGTACTCCAGTTCGCCGCCGGGAAGGCGGCGGACGAGGTCGCCGGTGCGGTACATCCGCTCCCCCGGCTCCCCGAACGGGCAGGCCACGAACCGCTCGGCGGTCAGGGCGCGCTGCCCCAGGTAGCCGCGGGCCACCCCGGGCCCGGCGACGTACAGCTCCCCGGCCACGCCCGGGGGCGCGGGTGCCAGTGCCGTGTCGAGCACCATCGCGCGGACGCCGGCGAACGGGCGGCCGATCGGCACCGGCCCGTCCGGCACCGGGTCGCCGGGGGCGATGCGGTGCTCGGCGCAGTTGACGGTCAGCTCCGTGGGGCCGTAGGCGTTGACGACCTCGGCGTGCGGGTGGGCGGCCCGCCAGTCGCGCAGGGCCCGCCCGTCGAGGGCTTCACCGCCCAGGACGAGGGTGCCGTGCTCCCCGAGCAGTCCGGGACGCCGGTCAAGGAGCGGCAGGTGGGAAGGCGTCGCCTTGACGAAGTCCACCGGGTGGGCCTCCGCCGCACGGTCCACCTCCCCCAGGACGACGCAGCCGCCCGAGGCGAGGGGGGTGAACAGGGCGGTGGCGGTGAGGTCGAAGGTCAGCGGGGAGTGGAGCAGGGCCGTCGCCGCCGCGTCCGGGTAGCGGCGGACGGCCCCTTCCACGTAGTGCGCCAGTGCCCGGCGCTCCACGCCCACGCCCTTGGGGTGCCCGGTGGAGCCGGAAGTGTAGAGGACGTACGCCAGTGAGCGCGGGTGGCTCCGCCCGGCCGGGAGGGCCGGACCGCCGGTGGTGCGGAAGGCCGGGTCCGCGAGGCCGAGGACTTCGGTGTCCGGGCCGCAGGAGGGGCCGAAGGCGGCCCGGGCGGCGGCGGTGTCCCCCGCTGCCAGGAGCAGGCGCACCCCGGCGTCGGCGGTCACCCGCCGGCGCCGTTCGAGCGGCCACGCCTCGTCGATCGGGAGGTACGCGGCGCCGGACTTGAGCACCCCGAGGAGCGCGGCCACCACGTCCGGGTCGCGCGGGGCGACGACCGCGACCACGTCCTCGGGCCCGAGGGCGCGCCCGATGAGCACGCGGGCCACCGCGTCCGCCTTCCGGTCCAGTTCGGCGTAGGTCAGCCGGCCGCCGTCCCACCGCAGGGCGGGGGCGTCGGGGGCGGTCGCCGCCCACTTCTCGAAGAGTGCCAGCGGTTCGTCCGCGTCTCCCGCCGCGTCCGGTCCGCGGCTGTGCTCCCGCTCGCGCCGCGCCTCGCCGGGCAGGAGCACGTCCACCCGCCCCACGGGGGTGGCGGGGGCGGCGAGCACCTGGTCCAGCACCCGCAGCAGCCGGTCCACGAGCCCCTGCGCGGTCGCGCGGTCGAAGAGGTCGGCGCTGTAGGTGAGGACTCCGGGCATGTCGCCGCCCCCCGGTCCGCCCGGGGCCAGCACGAAGGACAGGTCGACCTTCGCGCCGTCGCGCCGGGTGCGGACCGCCTCGGCGCGCAGCCCGGGCAGTCCGTCCACCGGCGGCGCCGCCTCGTCGAGGTTCTGCAGGACGAGGGAGACCTGGAAGAGGGGGTGGCGGGCCAGGGAGCGCTCGGGGGCGAGCACCTCGACCAGCCGCTCGAAGGGCACGTCCTGGTGGGCGTAGGCGTCCAGGGCGGTGGCGCGGACCCGGCCCAGGAGTTGGGCGAAGGTGGGCGAGCCGCTCAGGTCCGTGCGCAGGACCAGGGTGTTGACGAAGAGTCCGACGACCCCCTCGACCGCGCTGTCGGTGCGCCCGGCGACGGGGGTGCCCAGCGGGATGTCGGCTCCCGCCCCCATGCGGTGCAGCAGGACCGCCAGTGCGGCCTGGAGGACCATGAAGGGCGTGGTGCCGGTGGTTCCCGCCAGCTCCCCGATCCGTGCGGTCACGGCGGCGGGGACGGTGAAGTCCACGTCCTCGCCCCGGTGGGAGGAGACGGCCGGGCGCGGCCGGTCGGCCGGCAGCGCGATCTCCTGCGGCAGGCCGGCCAGCTGCCGCTGCCAGTGGGCGAGCTGGGCGTCGAGCGGGCCGCCGTCCGCGTCGGGGCCGCCGAGCACCCGGTGCTGCCACAGGGTGTGGTCGACGTAGTCGACGGGGATCGGGGCGGGGGCGAAGTCCTCGCCGCGCACGCGGGCGGCGTACGCGGCGGCCACGTCCCGCGCGATGATCCGCAGCGACCAGCCGTCGGCCGCGATGTGGTGCACCACCAGCAGGAACAGGTGTTCTTCCGGCTCCTGGCCCGCGCGCGGGTCCGCCGGGTCCTCGGACCGGGTGAACAGCCTGCACCGCAGGGGCGGTCCGGCCGTCAGGTCGAAGGGCTCGGCCACCGCCTCCTCCGCCGCCCGCAGCGGGTCCTCGACCGGCTCCGGGACCAGGGTGATCAGCCGGGCGGCGGCCGAGGCGTCCCGGACGACCTGGCGGACGCCGTCGGCGTCCTCGTCGAAGACGGTGCGCAGGCTTCCGTGCCGGGCGACCGCGTCGGCGATCGCGCCGCGCAGCGCGGCCGTGTCGAGGCGTCCGGTGAGGCGGAGCGCGAGCGGGACGTGGTAGGCGGCGCTGTGGCCCTGGAGGCGGTGGAGGAACCACAGCCGCCGCTGGGCGAAGGAGAGGGGGACGCGGTCGGGCCGCTCGTGGACGCGGGAGACCGGCGGCCGGGCCGCCCCGGCACGGGCGATCCTGGCGTACAGGGCGGCCACCGTGGGGTGTTCGAAGAGGTCCCGCACCGCCAGTTCGGCTCCGAGGGTGGTGCGCACCCGGCTGACCAGGCGGGTGGCGAGCAGCGAGTGGCCGCCCAGGGCGAAGAAGTCGTCGTCGATGCCGGCCGGGCGTACGCCGAGCACGTCGGCGAACAGTCCGAGCAGGATCGTCTCGTGCGGGCCCCGGGGGGCGCGCGCCCGCGTGGCGTCGCTCCGGTCGGGCGGAGGCGGCAGCGCGGCGCGGTCCCGCTTGCCGTTGACGGTCAGCGGCAGTTCGTCCAGGACCACGAGCGCCGAGGGCACCATGTAAGGGGGCACCTGGCGTCGCGCGTGGTCCAGGACCGCGGCCGTGTCGGGCGTCGTGCCGCGGGGGACGACGTAGCCCACCAGGCGCGGTCCGGCGGGTCCGCCGTCGTGCACGGCGGCGGCGGCCCGCAGGACGTCCGGGTGGGAGGCCAGCGCGGCCTCCACCTCTCCCAGCTCGACCCGGTGGCCGCGCACCTTCACCTGGCCGTCGGCCCGGCCGACCAGGTCGATCTCCCCGTCGGGGCGGAGCCGCCCGAGGTCGCCGCTGCGGTACATGCGGGCGCCGGGCGCGCCGAAGGGGTCGGCGACGTAGCGTTCGGCCGTCGTGTCCGGGCGCTGCCAGTAGCCGCGGGTGACGTGGTCGCCGGCGATGTACAGCTCCCCCACGACTCCGTCCGGCACGGGGCGGAGCCAGGGGTCGAGGAGGTGGATGCGCACGCCGGGCAGCGGGCGGCCGATGGAGGGCGCGCCGTCGTCGGTGCCGTCCAGGAAGCGGGCGGTGACGAAGACGGTCGTCTCGGTCGGTCCGTAGAGGTTGGCCACGCGCGCCCGCGGGAACGCGGCGCGCAGGGCTCGGGCCAGCGGGGCGGGGAAGGGTTCGCCGGCGCAGAGGAAGGTGTGGACGGCGAGCGGCTCGCCGCGCTCGAGGAGCGCCTGCAGCGCCGAGGGGACGGCGTTCAGGAGGGAGGGTTCGCCGCCGGTCCGGTCGGCGACGGCCAGGGTGTTCTCCACGATCTCGATGCGGCCGCCGGTGAGCAGCGGGACGAGGGTGTCGAAGACCGACACGTCGAAGCTCTCCGAGGTGGAGGCCACGGTCCGGTGCAGCCGGTCGGCTCCGACGCCGGTGCCGGCCCAGGACAGCAGGGCGGTCACCTGGGCGTGTTCGACGGCGACCCCCTTGGGCCGGCCGCTGGAGCCGGAGGTGTGGAGGAGGTAGGCGAGGTGGCCGGGGAGCAGTGGCCCGGCCCGTTCGGCGTCGGTCGGCGCGGCCGGGTCGTACGCGGCGAGGAGCGCTCCGGTCAGGACGACGCGCTCGACGCCGCCCGGCGCGGTCTCGGGCCGGTCGTGCCCCGTGGAGGCGGTGTGCCGGGTCCGGGCGGCCTCGGCGTCGGGGTCGGTGAGCAGGCAGACCGGTGCGGTCTCGCGGAGGATGCGGGCGGCGCGCTCCCGCGGCAGCGCGGCGCCCACGGGGACGTAGCAGCCGCCCGCCTTGAGGATGCCGAGCACGGCGACGGGCAGCCAGGCGTTCCGGGAGACGGTGAGGGCGACCCGGCTCTCGGGTCCGACCCCCCGCTCCAGGAGCAGGCGCGCCAGCCGGTTAGCCCGGGCGTCGAGTTCGGCGTAGGTCAGCTCCTCGCCGTCGGCGAGGACGGCGGGGGCCCCGGGGGTCGCCCGCACCCGCGCCTCGAACGCGTCCACGATCGTGGCCGGGGCGCCCGGCGGTGCGGGGCGGGGTACCGGCGGGCGCGCCGCCCGTGCCGTCGCGGGGGCGGCGAGCGCGACGGTCGGGGTGTCGGGGGCGCTGTGGACGGCGGTCAGGGCGCGTTCCAGCAGGTCCGCCGCGTGGCGTGCGGTGACGTCGTCCACGGCGTCGGGGCGGTGGTCCAGGCGCAGGCGGAGCGCCGGGCCGGGGAGCGCGTAGAGGGAGAGGGGGAAGTGGTTGGTGGTGCGGCCGGAGCCTCCCTCGACGCGCAGGCCCGCGTGGTCGGCGGAGCCGACGGCGGACAGGTCGTCGGCGGGGTAGTTCTCGAAGGCGGTGGAGGTGTCGAAGAGCACGGTCCGGTCGGACCAGCGCTGGATGTCGGAGAGCCGGACGTGCTGGTGCTCCATGAGGGCGGTCTGCTCGCACTGGATCCGGACGACGAGGTCGCCGATCGGCTCGGCCGGCCGCATCCGCACGCGCGTCGGCACGGTGTTGATGAAGAACCCGACCATCTCCTCGGCGCCGGGCAGCTCCGGCGGCCGCCCCGAGACGGTCGTCCCGAAGACGACGTCGTCGCGTCCGGTGAGGCGGCCGATCACGGTCGCCCAGGCGGCCTGCACCGCCGAGTTCACCGTCACGCCGCGGGCACGCGCCCACGCGCCGAGGGCGCGGGTGTCCCGCCCGCCGAGCCGGGTCCACACCGACCTGGGAGGCGGGCCGTTGCGGTCGGCGTCCGGGGCGATCAGGGTGGGGCCGGGCAGTCCCGCCAGCGCCTGCCGCCAGGCGTGGGCGCTCTGCTCGGGCGGGCGGCGGGCCAGCCAGTCGAGGTGGTCGCGGTGCGGGCGGACGGGCGGGAGCGCGGAGGGGTCGCCGTCGCTGCCGTACAGCGCGGCCAGTTCCCGCATCAGGATGGGCATGGACCAGCCGTCGAGGACGAGGTGGTGATAGGTCACGGCCAACTGGTGGCGGTCCTCGCCGGTCCTGGCCAGCAGGAAGCGCAGCAGGGGCGGGCGGCCGAGGTCGAACCCGGTGCGGTGGTGCTCGTCCAGGAGCGCCTCCAGGTGCTTGTCCGCCTCCGCCGGGCTCCCCACGGACCGCAGGTCCAGCTCCTGCCAGGGCACCGCGGCGCGGGTGGCGACCAGTTGGAACCACTCCCCCGAGCGGCGCTGGCGGAAGGCCGAGCGCAGCGCCGGGTGGCGTGCCACCAGCGCCTGGGCGGCCCGTCGCAGCCGGTCGGCGTCCAGCTCCCCGGAGAGGGCCAGGACCAGCCGGCTGACGTAGGCGTCGGGGACGTTCTCGTCGAAGACCGCGTGGAAGAGCAGCCCTTCCTGGAGCGGGGTGACCGCCAGGACCTCCTCGACCCTGCGCTGCGGACCGTTCACTGCGTCTCCTCCCAGTCCGCGCCGAGCTCGTCCTCCAGCTCGGCGAGTTCGTCGGCGCTGATGGGCCGCGGGGCGGTGGCGTCGGGGTCCGGCGGGCCGCCGGTCGGTCCGCCCTCGGGTTCCCTGCCTTCCAGGGCCGCCGCGAGCGCGGCCGCGGTGTGGTGCTCGAAGACGTCGCGGGTGGTCAGCGGCAGCCCGTGTGCGCGGGCGCGGCTGACGAGGCGGACGGACAGGACGCTGTCGCCGCCGAGGCCGAAGAAGCTGTCCTGGACCCCGACCCGGGCGAGGCCCAGCAGGTCGGCGAAGAGCGCGCAGAGCAGCTTCTCCCGGGGCGTGTGCGGCGGGCGGCCGGCGTCCGTGCCCGCCGGGTCGGGGTCGGGCAGCGCGTTCCGGTCCACCTTCCCGTTGGCGGTCAGCGGGAGGGCGTCGAGGACGACGACGGCCGAGGGGACCATGTAGTCCGGCAGCCGTTCGGCCAGGTGGGACCGGAGCCGGGCGGCCAGTTCGCGGTGGTGCGACCCGGCGGTCGGGTCGTTCGTCTCCGGCCGGTCCGCGTCCGGCTCGCCGGGCCACAGCTCGGCCGGCGGCGCCACCGGCGCCGCGCCGTCCCCGCCGGCCGGGGCCAGCACGAGGTCCACGGTGTCCGGCGGGCCCTCGGCCGACCAGGTCACCCAGGCGGTGCGTCCGGCGGCGGCCGCGGCGTCGTACAGGTCCTCCGGATCCACTCCGTCGGCGGGGCCCTCAAGCAGCCGCCGCACCTCGGTGACCGGTCGCCCGCCCTCCAGGGCGGCGAGGGCGGCGGTCTCGCGCCGCACGCGGGCGTTGGGGATCGCGGTGACGCGCAGCGCGCCGGGGTGCGCCGCGCAGATCCCGGCCAGCCGCCCGGCGTCGCCGGCCTCCGGCGTCCAGCGCAGTTCGGTGGCCGGGGGCACGGCGGGGGGCGCGGCGCCGGGCTCCTGCTTGGCCAGCAGGACGTCGTAGCGGTAGCGCGTCAGCTCGTTGTACGTCCTTCCGCGCCGGAGGCGCACGTCCAGGAGGAGCGGTTCGCCGGCCTCCCGCCGCAGCCGCGCGAAGTAGCCGGGGGCGATGACGAGTTCGTTCTCCGCGGCCGTCCTGCGGTCGGCGGCGGCCAGCACCGCGGCGGGGGCTTCGGAGACGGCGCTGTTGCCGGTCTCCACCGAGGCGCGGAAGGCGCGCAGCAGGGCCAGGCTGCGGACGTCGCCGACGAAGAGCCGCCCGCCGGGGGCGAGCAGGTCGAGCGCGCCGCGCAGCACGCGGGTGAGGTAGCCGGCGTCGGGGAAGTACTGGACGACGGAGTTGAGCACGATCGTGTCGTAGAAGCCCCGGCGCAGGCCGCCGAAGTCGTGGGCCGGGCGGACGTGCAGCTCGACCTTCTCCTTCAGGGCGGGTTCCGCGTCGACCTGTTCGCGCAGCGTCTCGATCGCCCGTGCGGACAGGTCGGTCCCGTGGTACGCGACGCAGTCCTCCGCCAGCTCCGAGAGCAGCAGTCCGGTGCCGACCCCGATCTCCAGCAGCCGTGCGGGCCGCAGCGCCCGGATGCGGTCCACCGTGGCCGCCCGCCACTGGAGCATCTCGTCCAGGGGGATGGGCCGCCCGTCGTGACTGCTGCGCCAGATCCCGAAGTCGTGGCCGAGGGGGGCGGGCGCGGAGCCGCCGTAGAGGGTGTCGTACGCCTCCCGCCACTCGTCGAGCCGGTTCTGCTCCCGGCTGTCGTCGGGGGCGGCGCGGTGGGGCTCGGGGACCACGTAGGCCACCAGCCGTCGCGGGGCCGGGGCGTCCGGCACGGGGGCCGCGCCGGACGGCGTGCGGGCGACCACGACCGCCCCGGCGACGTGCGGGTGCGCGCCGAGGGCCGTCTCGATCTCGCCCAGCTCGATGCGGAAGCCCCGGACCTTGACCTGGTGGTCGGTGCGTCCGAGGAATTCCAGTTCCCCGTCCGCGCGGCGGCGGACCAGGTCGCCCGTGCGGTACATGCGGCCGCCCGGCGCGCCGAAGGGGTCGGCGGTGAAGCGCTCCGCGGTCAGGGCGCCGCGCCCCAGGTAGCCGCGGGCCACGCCGGCGCCGGCCAGGTACAGCTCGCCGGGTACGTTCTCGGGGCGCGGGTTCAGCCACTCGTCCAGCACGTAGGCGCGGGTGCCGCGCAGTGCCCGGCCGATGGGCGGGGCGCCGCCGGTGACCCGGTCGAGGTGGGCGGCGGTGGACCAGATGGTGGTCTCGGTGGGTCCGTAGACGTTGACGAGTTCGCCGCCCAGGTCGCGCAGCCGGGAGGCCAGGGAGGCGGGGAGGGCTTCGCCGCCGACCAGCTTGCGCAGCCCGCGCAGGGCGTCGGGGGCGGTCTCGGCCAGCAGCTGCCAGGTGGTCGGGGTGGCCTGGAGGAGGGTGGCACCGCTCGCGGTGAGCAGGGCGGCCAGTGTCTCGGGGTCCCGTGCAGCGCCGCGGTCGGCCAGGACCAGTCCGGCGCCGCTGACCAGCGGGAGGAAGAGTTCGAGGGCGGCGATGTCGAAGCTGACCGTGGTGACGGCGACCAGCCGGTCGTCGGCGGTGGGGCGCAGCCGGTCCCGCATGTCGGCCAGGAGGTTGGCGAGGTTGCCCCGGCTGACGACGACGCCCTTGGGGCGTCCGGTGGAGCCCGAGGTGTGCAGGACGTACGCGGCCTGGCCGGGCAGCGGGGCGGGGGGTTCGGGCAGGGGGCCCGCGCCGTGTGCGGCGTCGGCCGCGAGGAGGACGGCTCCGCCGGCGGCGGTCGCGGCCCCGGTGATCGCGGGGCGGCAGTCCGCCGTGGTGAGCAGCGCCGCCGGGCGGGTGTCGGCCAGGATCGCGGCGATGCGCTCGTCCGGGTACTCCGGGTCCAGCGGTACGTAGGCGGCGCCGGCCCGCAGGACACCGAGCAGCCCGGCCACCAGGTCGGCGGTGCGCGGCAGGCACACCGCGACCCGGCTCTCGGGGCCGGCGCCGTGCCCGGCGAGGGCCGCCGCGACCCGTCCGGACCGTTCGTCGAGCTGGGCGTAGGTGAGGTCCTCCCCGGCGCTGCGGACCGCCACCGCGTCGGGCGTCTCGGCGGCGCGGGCGCGGAAGAGGCCGATCAGGTCCTCGGCCGGGCCCGCGGCGGTGGCGTCCCATTCGGCCGTGAGTGCGGCGCGTTCCGCCGCGTCGAGCACGGGCATCCGGCTGAGCCGTGTCGTGGGCTCCTCGACGGCGGCCAGGAGCAGGTCGTGGTAGCGCTCGGTCAGCCGGGCGACGGTGCGGGCGTCGAAGAGGTCGGTGGCGTACTCGACCGCGCCCTCGACGGCGGTCGCCCCGTCGTCCTCGTCCCGGGTCTCCACGAGGTTGACGAAGAGGTCGTACTTGGCCGCCGCCTGGGCGGGGCGTTCGACGGTGACCTCCAGGCCCGGCATGACGGCCTCGCCGCGCTCGTTGTTCTGGAGGGCGAGGAGCACCTGGAAGACGGGGTGCCTGGAGAGGGAGCGGGCGGGGTTGAGCGCCTCCACCAGCTGCTCGAACGGGATGTCCTGGTGGGCGAAGGCGGACAGGTCGGCGTCCCTGACGCGGTCGAGCAGTTCCTCGAAGGTGGGGTCGCCGCCGAGGTCGGTGCGGAGCGGAAGGGTGTTGACGAAGAAGCCGACGAGGTCGTCGGCCGCCTCGTCGCCGCGGCCGGCGACCGGGGCGCCGAGGACGACGTCCCGTCCGGCCCCCAGTGCGGCGAACAGCGCGGCGAGTCCGGCCTGCAGGGCCATGAAGAGGGTCGCCCCCCGGGAGTGCGCCAGGGCACGCAGCCGGTCGCGCAGCGGGGCGGGGAGGGTGAAGCGGTGGATCGCGCCCCGGTGGCTCTCCATCGCGGGACGCGGCCGGTCGGTGGGCAGCTCGATCTGTTCCGGCGCGCCCTCCAGCGTGTCGCGCCAGAAGGCGAGTTGGCGGGCGAAGAGGCTGTCGGGGTCGTCCGCCGAGCCGAGCAGCTCCTGCTTCCAGAGGGTGTGGTCGGCGTACTGCACCGGCAGGGGCCGCCACTGCGGGGCGCGGCCCTCCCGCCGTGCGGCGTAGGCGGTGCTCAGGTCGCGGGCGAGCGGGGCCAGCGACCAGCCGTCGCCCGCGATGTGGTGGAGCACGAGGGAGAGCACGTGGTCGGCGGGGCCGGTGCGCAGCAGCACGGCCCGCAGCGGAAGGTCCTCGGTGAGGGTGAACGCGTGTCCGCGGGCCTCGGCGAGGGCGGCGGGCAGCTCCTCCTCGGTGACGTCCACGACGTCGAGGGCGGGCGCGGCCCGTCCGGGCGCGACCACGTGCTGGTGGGGGTCGCCGTTCTCGGCCGGGAAGACGGTGCGCAGGGCCTCGTGCCGGCCCACCACGTCGGCCAGGGCGGTGCGCAGGGCGTCGACGTCGAGACGGCCGCGCAGGCGCAGGGCGAGCGGGATGTTGTAGGTGGCGCTCGGTCCTTCCAGTTCTCCGAGGAACCACAGCCTGCGCTGGGCGGAGGAGAGCGGGACGCGGTCCGGTCGCCGGCGCGGGAGGAGGCGGGGCCGTCCGGTCCCGGCCGTGTCGAGGCGCCGGGACAGGGCGGCGGGCGTGGGCGCCTCGAAGAGCGTGCGGATGCCGATCTCCACGCCGAGCGCCGACCTGATCCGGCTGATGAGCCGGACCGCCGAGAGGGAGTGGCCGCCCAGGGCGAAGAAGTCGGCGTCGCGGCTGACCTCCTGGACGCCGAGGACGTCGGCGAAGGCGGCGCAGAGCGCTTCCTCGCGCGGTCCGGCCGGGGCGCCGCCGGTGGCCCACGCCGCCCGGTCGGGGGCGGGCAGCGCCGCCCGGTCCAGCTTGCCGTTGGGGGTCAGCGGCAGGGCGGTCAGCAGCACCACGGCGGCGGGGACCATGTAGCCGGGCAGGGCGTCGGCCAGGTGGGCGCGCACCTCGTGCGGGTCGGGGTCGGCGCCGGCGGCCGGCACCGCGTAGCAGACCAGGTACCGGTCGTCCGGTCCTCCGCCGTGCACGGCGGCGGCCGCCTGGGCGACGTCCGGGTGGCGGCGGGCGGCGGCCTCGATCTCGCCGGGCTCGATGCGGTAGCCGCGCAGCTTCACCTGGGAGTCGGACCGGCCGACGTAGTGGAGGCCGCCGTCCCGGGTGCGCCGGACGAGGTCGCCGGTCCGGTACATACGGCCGCCGGCGTCGAACGGGTCGGCGACGAAGCGGGTGGCGCTCAGGCCGGGGCGGCGGCGGTAGCCGCGGGCCAGGCCGGGGCCGGCGACGTACAGTTCGCCCACGACGCCCACCGGCACGGGGAGCAGCCCCTGGTCGAGCACGTGGGCGCGCAGGTCGTCCAGGGGCGTGCCGATCGGGCTGCCGCCGCGCTCCACGGCGGCGTCGTCCAGCTCCAGGTGGGTGACGTGGACGGTGGTCTCGGTGATCCCGTACATGTTGACCAGGCGGACCGGGCGGCCCCGCCAGGGGGCGAGTTGGGCGGTGTCCAGCGCTTCCCCGCCGAAGACGACGTACCGCAGCGCGGCGGTGGTCCCCGGGGGGACGCCGAGGTCGGACTCCGCCCGCAGGAGCTGGAGGAAGGCGGAGGGCGTCTGGCTGAGCACCGTGACGCGTTCGCGGCCCAGCAGCTCCAGGAGGTCGCCGGGTGACCTGGCCACGTCGTGCGGGACGACGACCAGCCGGCCGCCGTGCGCCAGGGGCCCCCACATCTCCCACACCGAGAAGTCGAAGGCGCTGGAGTGGAAGAGCGTCCAGACGTCGTCGGGTCCGAAGTCCACGGCCGCGCGGCAGGCGGTCAGCAGGCGTGAGACGTTGGCGTGGCTGACGACCACGCCCTTGGGCCGCCCGGTCGAGCCGGAGGTGTAGATGGTGTAGGCCGGGTGGTCGGGGAGCAGGGGGGACCGGCGGTCGGCGTCGGTGACCGGCGCGGCCGAGCGGCCGGCCGCCGGGCCTCCGGTCGGGGGCGCGTCGAGCAGCAGCCACGGGACCTCGCCGACCGCCTCGCCGACCGTGCCGTGCAGGGTCTCGCGGACGGCGGTCGTGGAGAGCACGGCGACCGGCCGGCAGTCGTGGAGGATGTACGAGGTGCGCTCGGCCGGGTGGTCGGGGTCGACGGCGAGGTAGGCGGCGCCCGACTTCAGCACGGCGAGCACGGCCACCACCAGGTCCGCCGAGCGGGGCACCGCCAGGGCGACGAAGTCCTCCGGTCCCACGCCGAGTCCGAGCAGGGCCCGGGCCAGGCGGTTGGACCGGGCGTCGAGTTCCGCGTAGTCCAGGGTCGCCGGGCCGTCGGTGAGGGCGGGGGCGGAGGGCGCGCGACCGGCGGCGGCGGCGAAGAGGGCGGGCAGGTCGGCGACGGTGGTGGCGGCGGCGGCCCGCGCCCGTGCGGCGGCGTCGGCCGGCCGCCGGCGTTCCTCGGCGGTGGTGACGTCGAGCTGCCCGAGCCGCAGGCCTGGCTCGCGCGTCACGGTGCGCAGCAGCGCCACGAACCGCTCGGCCAGAGCCGCCGCGGTCGTGCGGTCGAACAGGTCGGGACGGTAGCGCAGGGACGCGTCGAGTCCGTTCCCGTCGGCGTCCGCCGCGGTCTCGGTGAAGGTCAGTTCGACGTCGGTGTGGGCGGTGCCCTCGGCGGTCGGCAGCGGCTCCGCGCGCACGCCCGGCAGGTCCAGGAGGTGGTCGAGCGCTCCGTGGGCGGCGTTGTCGAAGGTGATCATCGTCTGGACGAGCGGGTGCCTGCTGGGCGAGCGGGCGGGGTTGACCGCCTCCACCAGCCGCTCGAAGGGCACGTCCTGGTGGGCGTAGGCCCGCAGGTCGGTCTCGCGCACCCGGTCGAGGAGTTCGGCGAAGGCCGGGTCCCCCGAGGTGTCGGTGCGCAGGACCAGGGTGTTGACCAGGAAGCCGACGAGGTCGGCGGTCTCGGGCCGGTCGCGGCCGGCGGACGGGGTGCCCACGGGGATGTCGGGGCCGGCGCCGAGCCGGTGCCACAGGGCGGCCAGGGCGGCGTGGAGGACCATGAACGGGGTGGCCCGGTGGCGGGCCGCCAGCGCCCGCACGTCCCGGTACAGCCCGGCGTCGACGCGGAAGGAGACCCGCTCGGCGTGGCCGGGGGGTGTCGTGGGGCGCGGCCGGTCGTAGGGCAGCGCGAGTTCGTCGGGCAGTCCGCGCAGTTCCTCGGCCCAGTGGGCGACGCGGCGGTCCACCGGGTCGCCGGCGTCGTCCCCGGCGTCGCGGTGCCGGCCGAGCAGGTGGGCGGGGCCGGGGGCCGGGGCCGGCCAGTCGGGCGCGCGGCCGGCGGCGCGGGCGCGGTAGGCGGCGGCCAGGTCCCGTGCCAGCGGCCCCATCGACCAGCCGTCGGCGGCGATGTGGTGGATGACCAGGAGCAGGACGTGCTCGCCTTCCGGGAACGCGAAGAGGGTGTGGCGCAGCGGGGTGTCGTCGGCCAGGTCGAAGGGGCGGCGGACGGCTTCGCGCACCAGGGCGTCGAGTCGGTGGGCGGCGGTGGGGACGACGGCCGGGGCGGGCGGGGCCCCCGGGGCCAGGACGATCTGGTGCGGCCCCTGCTCGTCCTCGCGGAAGACGGTGCGCAGGCTCTCGTGCCGGGCGGTCAGATCGCCCAGGGCCGCGTGCAGGGCGTCGACGTCGAGGTCGCCGGTGAGCCGCAGCGCGACGCTGATGTGGTAGCCGCCGGCCTCCCTGTCGTAGCGGTTGAGGAACCACAGCCTGCGCTGGGCGGGCGACAGGGGCAGCCGTTCGGCCCGCGCCCCCGGGTCGGGGGCCGGCGCGGGCGGCGCCGGGACGCGTGTGCCGGGGGTCTCCGCGGTGGTCTCGCCGGGCGTCTCGGCGGTGGTCCCCGTGGTGGTCCCGCCGGGGGTGAGCTGGGCGGCGATCTGCGGATCGGCGAGGAGGTCCGCGACCGTGCGGTGGTCGAAGATCGTCCGGATGTCGAGCCGCAGTCCGAGTTCGGCCCGGATGCGGCCGGCGAGCCGGACGGCGAGCAGGGAGTGGCCGCCCAGGGCGAAGAAGTCGTCGTCCAGGGTGAACCCGGGCACGCCGAGCACTTCGGCGAACAGGGCGCACAGGGCGGTCTCGGCGGCGGTGCGCGGCGCGCGTCCGGCGGAGGCGGTGCCGTACTCGGGCGCGGGCAGCGCCCTGCGGTCGAGCTTGCCGTTCTCGGTGCGCGGCAGTTCGGACAGGACCACGATGGCGGCCGGGACCATGTACGGCGGCAGGGCGGCCGCCAGGTCGCGCAGCGCGGCCGCCGGGTCGAAGTCCGCGTCCGGTCCGCCTTCGGGGACCACGTAGCCCGTCAGCCGCCTGTCCCCCGGCTCGTCCTCGCGCACGACGACGGTGGCGCGGGCGACGTCGGAGCGGGCGGCGAGCGCGGCTTCCACCTCGCCCAGCTCCACCCGGAAGCCGCGCACCTTGACCTGGTCGTCGGTGCGGCCCAGGCACTCCATGATCCCGTCGGGCCGCCAGCGTCCCAGGTCCCCGGTGCGGTACATCCGGGCGCCCGGGGCGTCGAACGGGCAGGGCAGGAAGCGCTCGGCGGTCAGACCGGGCCGGCCGTGGTAGCCGCGGGCCACCCCGACGCCGGAGACGTAGATCTCCCCGACGACGCCGACCGGCACGGGCTGGAGCAGGTGGTCGAGGACGAACATGTGGTTGCCGGGCAGCGGGCGGCCGATCGGCAGCAGGCCCTCCGGCACCCGGTCACCGGGTTCGAAGAGCAGGTCGGAGCAGTTGACGCTGGTCTCCGACGGCCCGTAGTCGTTGAAGACCCGGGCCCGCGGGTGGCGGGCGCGCCAGCGCTCCAGCATCTCTCCGGTGAGCGGCTCGCCGCCGAGCACGAGCGTGCCGGCGCGTTCTCCGGTGGCGTCGAGGACGCCGGGCAGCTCGTCCAGGAGGGCGACGTGGGAGGGCGTGCCCTTGACGAAGGTGACGCCGGAGTCCTGGGCGTGTTCGTCCAGCTCCGCGAGGAGGAGGGTTCCGCCGGAGATCAGCGTGGTGAACAGGGCGGTCACCGTCAGGTCGAACGCGACCGGGGAGTGCAGCAGCGACATTTCGGCCGCGTCCGGGTAGCGGTCGCGGGAGCGGACGGCGTGCGCGGCCAGCGAACCCCGGCCGACCGCGACGCCCTTGGGGCGGCCGGTGGAGCCGGAGGTGTAGAGGACGTAGGCGAGGGTGTCGGCTCCGACCGGGCGCGGCCGCTCCCGGTCGGTCACCCTCCGCTCCGCGGCGCGGGCGAGTTCGTCCGCGGGACCGGGCAGGTCGACGCAGAGGATCTGCCGCCCCGGCGCCTCGGGCACCAGGTGGGCGTGGGCGGAGGTGGTCAGGACGAGGGCGGGGTTCCCGTCGTCGAGGAGCAGCCCGATCCGTTCGGCCGGGTAGTCCACGTCCACCGGCAGGTAGGCCGCACCGGCCTTGAGCGCTCCCCACAGGCCGGTGAGCAGGTCGGCGCCGCGCGGGAAGACCAGGCCGACCAGGTCCTCGGCCCCGAGCCCCCGGGCGATGAGGAAGCGCGCCATGCGGTTGGCGCGGGCGTCGAACTCGGCGTAGCTCAGCCCGGCACCGTCACCGCCCTCGATCAGCGCGAGGGCGTCGGGGGTGCGGTCGGCCTGTTCCTCGAACAGGGCGACGGGGCACTCCCGTGCGCTCGCCGCCTCACCGCGCGCCCAGTCGCCCAGCAGCGTGGCGTGTTCGCGCGGCAGCAGGACGTCCAGCCGGCCCGCCGGGGTGTCGCCGGACGTCGCCATGGCGTCGAGGACCTGCTCGAACCGCGCCGCCAGGTCCTCCACCCACGGGGGCGCGAACAGGTCGGGGCGGTGGATGAAGCGGAGCTGGAGGTCGGGGGCGGGGCCGACGGTGATGCTGAGGGGGTAGTGGTTGCCGTCGTGGCCGCGCGCCCCGTGCAGGCGGAGTCCGTCGCCGTCGCCGAGGCCGTCGGCGGGGCCCAGCGGGTAGTTCTCGAAGACGAGCGTGGTGTCGAAGAGGTCGCCCGCCCCGAGGCGCTGCTGCACCTGCGCCAGGGGGAGGAACTGGTGGTCCAGGAGGGCGGCCTGCTCCCGCTGCACGCGCCGGACGAGCGCTTCCAGCGGTTCGGCGGGGTCCAGGGTGACGCGCACCGGCACGGTGTTCATCAGCAGGCCGACGATCTCCCCCGCGCCGGGCAGGTCGGTGGGGCGGCCGGAGGCGGCGATGCCGAAGCTCACGTCGTCCCGGCCGGTGAGCCGGCCCAGGAGGAGCGCCCACGCGGTCTCGACCGCCGAGTTGAGGGTGACGCCCGCCCGGCGGGACCAGGCGGTGAGGCGGGAGACGACGTCGGGGTCCATGGTGCGGTAGTGCGCGAGCGGGGCCGCGCCGTCGCGCGGGGCGTCCGGGGCCATCAGGGACGGCTGGAGCCCGGCGAGCGCCCGTTCCCAGGCGGCGTGGGCCGCGTCGGCGTCCTGGTCCGCCAGCCAGGCGAGGTAGTCGCGGTACGGCCGTACGGCGGGCAGGGCGGCGCCGTCCGTGCCGTACAGGGCCATGAGGTCGCGCACCACCAGCGGCAGCGACCAGCCGTCCAGGATCAGGTGGTGGTTGGTCACGGCCAGCACGTGCCGGTCCGCCGCCGTCCGCAGGAGCAGGAAGCGCACCAGCGGCGGCCGTGCGAGGTCGAACCGGCGGGTGCGCTGCCCGGCCAGCAGCGCGTCGAGGCGTCGCTGCCGCTCCTCCCCGGCCAGGGCGGACAGGTCGTGCTCCTCCCAGGGCACCGGAGTCCTGGCGGCGATCGCCTGGCTCCACTCGCCGGAGCGGCGCTGGAGGAAGGCCGCGCGCAGCACGTCGTGCCGGTCGAGGACGCGCTGGGCGGCCTCCCGCATGCGGGAGGCCGACAGCTCGCCGTGGAACTCCAGCGCCAGCTGGCCGACGTACACGTCCTCCGCCGCGTCGTCGAAGGTGCTGTGGAAGAGCAGGCCCTCCTGGGCGGGCGCGAGGGCGAGCAGGTCGGCGACCTCGAAGTCCGCCGCCGCCTCGCACTCCTCGATCCCGTCCTGGTCCAGGTCGCCCGCGCCGGTCTCCGAGGGGATCAGGCCGGCGCTCCCGGCGGTGCCGGCCAGGGCGGTCAGCTCGTGCAGCGCCTTCTCCCACTCCTGTGCCAGCGCGGTCAGCCGCGCCGCGGTCAGGCAGCGGGCGGAGGCGTTCCAGCGCGCTTCGAGGACCGGTCCCCGCGGGCCGTCCTCCAGGACGACGGTCAGCTCCACCTCGTGCGCGAGCGGCAGTTCGGGCGGTTGCGCGGTGACGCTGTGGCCCGCGAACGCCCAGGCACCGGCGGGCTCGGTGCCCCCGTCGGCGAGGGCTCCGGCCACGGCGACCCGGCCGAGGTAGTTGAAGCCGAACTGCGGGCGGGGCAGCTCACGGCCGCCCTCCTCCGGGGCGGACGCCGCGCCGCCGAGGCGGAGCAGGTCGTGGCCGAGACCGGCCTCCGGCACGGTGCGCAGCCGCTCCTTGGTCTCCTTCAGCAGCCGTGCGGCCCCGGCTCCGGGCCGCAGGCGCACCGGGTGGACGGAGGTGAACCAGCCCACGGTGCGGGACAGGTCGACACCGGGCAGGAGGGCGTCCTGGCGGCCGTGGCCCTCGGTCTCCACCACGAACACGGGCCGGTCGCCCAGGGCCCGCGACGCGGCGAGCGCGTAGGCGGCCAGCAGCAGTTCGCCGGTGTCCGCGCGGAGCGCCGCGGGCGCGGTGCGGACGAGCGCGTCGGTCAGGTCGGGTGACAGGCCGTGCGCGTGCTCGCGCGCCGTGCCGTGGGTGTCGGCGTCGGGGTCGAGCCGCGTCTCCAGGGCGACCACGTCGCCGTCCGGGTCGTCGAGGCCCGCCAGGGTCGCGCGCCAGTGGGGGAGCCGGCCGGTCACGGCGGGCTCGGTGGCGCGCCGGGCGATCCGGGTGGCCCACTCCCGCAGGGAGGTGCCCTCCGGCGGCAGGGCGGCCGCCGTGGCGGGGGCGTCGGCCGGGGTCCAGGCCTGGCGGAGGTCGTCCGCCAGGATGCGCCAGGAGACGCCGTCCACGCTGAGGTGGTGGGCCACCAGGACCAGCAGGCCGCTTCGGTCCTTGCCGCGGTCCAGCCAGGCCGCGCGCAGCACGGCTCCGGTGCTCGGGTCGAGGGCGTCGCGCGCGTGCCCGGCCTCCCGCTCCACCGCTTCCCGCAGCGCCGCGCCGTCGAGTCCGGCGGCGTCGCGGTGGCGCAGCAGGTCGGCGGCGGCGACCGTCCCCGGTTCGGTGATCACCAGGCCGTCCGGCGAGCCGTCCCGGTCCGCGGCGGTCCGCAGGCGCAGCGCCCCGTGGTGGTCGACCAGCGTCTGGAGCACGCGCCGGACGTCGTCGGCCGTCGCGTTCGCGGGGGTGGTGAGGACCACCGACTGGTGGAAGCGGTCGGCGCCGCGGGCGCGCATCGAGCCGGTCCTGGCGACGAGCCGCGCCGCGGCCGGGACGTAGGGCAGCGGCCCGCTCGGGGCGAGCGCCTCCGGCGCGGGTCGGTCCGCGTCCCCGTCCGGTCCGGCGGGCCGGGCGGCGGTCGCGAGACCGGCGGCCGTGGGGTGCTCGAAGACGTCGCGCACGGTGAGGCGCAGTCCGGCTCTGCGGGCGCGGCCGACGAGCTGGATGCTGACGATGCTGTCGCCCCCGAGCGTGAAGAAGCTGTCGTCCGCGCCGACCTCGGGCACTCCCAGCACGTCGGCGAAGAGCGCGCAGAGCAGTTCCTCCTTCGGCCCGTTCGGGGCGCGGCGGCCCGTGTGACGGCCGAAGTCGGGCGCGGGCAGGGCGCGGCGGTCGAGCTTGCCGTTCGGGGTGAGCGGCAGGGCGTCGAGGTCC
This sequence comes from Streptomyces roseolus, assembly GCF_014649855.1. Lineage (GTDB taxonomy): Bacteria > Actinomycetota > Actinomycetes > Streptomycetales > Streptomycetaceae > Streptomyces > Streptomyces roseolus. The sequence continues at coordinate 27,860 of NZ_BMTV01000041.1, forward strand.
ACGAGGGCGGCGGGCACCATGTGGTCGGGCAACCGGACGCGCAGCCGCTCGAGAAGGGCGGCCTGGCCGGCGGTGGCGCCGACGACGTAGCCGACGAGGCGGGCGGGGGCGGGCGTCCGCCCGGGCGTCCCTTCCGGCCCTTCGACGAGGGCGACGGCCGCCTCCCGGACGCCGGGGAGGTCAAGGAGCGCGGCCTCCACCTCGCCGGGCTCGACCCGGAAGCCGCGCACCTTCACCTGGGCGTCGGCCCGTCCCTCGTAGACCAGTTCGCCGTCGGCGGTCCAGCGCATCAGGTCGCCGGTGCGGTACATCCGCTCTCCCGGCCGCCCTTGCGGGCAGGCGACGAACCGTTCGGCGGTGGCGGCCGGCCCGGCGCGGTATCCGCGGGCGACGCCGGGCCCGCAGACGTACAGTTCGCCCGTGACGCCCGGAGCGACGGGGCGCAGGCGGTCGTCGAGGAGCAGCACCCGTACGCCCGCCACCGGCCGGCCCACCGGCACGGGTCCCGGGGGCACGTCGGCGTCCGGGGCGATCCTGTGCTCCAGGCAGTTGACGGTGGTCTCGGTGGGTCCGTAGCTGTTGAAGACGGTGGTGGCGCCGTGGCGGGTCCGCCAGCGGTCGAGGCGGGCGCCGATGAGTTGCTCGCCCGCCAGGACGACCGTCCCGGGGGCCGTGGAGCCGCCGAACTCCTCAAGGAGCGCGAGGTGGGAGGGGGTGGCCTTGACGAAGGCCGGGCGCTCCCGCTCCCACCGGGCGATCCCGGACTCGTCGAGGTCGCCGGCCCGGACGCACCCGCCCGCGGCCAGCGGCCCGTAGAGGGAGACGACCGTGAGGTCGAAGGCGACCGGGGAGTGCAGCAGGACCCCTCCCCTCAGCGCGTCGCCGTAGGTGTCCAGGGCGCGTTCGACGAACGCGTCCAGCGAGTCCCGGGTCACGACGACGGCCTTGGGGCGGCCCGTCGAGCCGGAGGTGTAGATCGTGTAGGCGGCGTTGTCCCCGGTCACCGGGCGGACGAGGCCGGCGCCGTCGCGCGGCAGGGGGGCGAGGTCCGCCAGCTCCCTCTCGGCGTCCTCCTCGCCCAGGACCAGCGCGGCGCAGCCGGTCGCTCCGGGGAGCGCGCGCAGCCGCTCGGCGTCGGTCACCAGCAGGGCCGGGGCGGAGTCCGAGAGGGCCCAGCGGTTGCGGCCGGCGGGGTGTCCGGCGTCGAGCGGGAGGTAGGCGGCGCCGGCCCGCAGGATCCCCAGCAGGGTGGCGACCAGTTCCGCGCCGCGGGGCAGGAGCACGGCGACGAGGTCCTCGGCGCCGATGCCGCGTGCGGCCAGGGCCGCGGCCACCCGGTCGGCGCGGGCGTCGAGTTCGGCGTAGCTCCGGACCCGTCCGGGCTCGGCCACCGCGGGCGCGTCCGGTGTGCGGGCGGCCTGGCCGGCGATCCTCGCGGCGACCGGTTCCGGGCGGCCGCCACGGGGGCGGGGCGCGCCGGTCCCCCAGGCGCGCACGAGGCGGTGCTCGGCGGCGCTGAGGACGTCGAGGGTCCCGACGGGCCGGGCGGGGTCGTCGACCATGGCGGTCAGGACGTCGAGCAGGCGTTCGGTGAGCCGGTGGGCGGTGGCGTCGTCGAAGAGGTCGGCGGCGTGGACGAGGGCCCCCTCCAGCGCCCGGTCCGGCCCGTCACGGTGGGTGAAGTGCCAGGAGAGGTCGAACTTGGTCTCCCCCGGCTCCACCGTCTCGACGCGGTCGGCCAGTCGGGGGAACCGCGGCCGGGCCCGGTCCTGCTCGGGGCCGTTGAGGATCAGCATGACCTGGAAGAGGGGGTGCCGTGCGGTGGAGCGGACGGGGTTGACCGCCTCCACGACCCGGTCGAAGGGCACGTCCTGATGGGCGAAGGCCTCCAGGTCGCCGTCGCGCGTCCGGGCCAGCAGTTCGGCCGTGGTCGGGTCGCCCGAGACGTCGGTGCGCAGGACGACGGTGTTGACGAAGCAGCCGACGAGTCCGTCGAGCGCCTCGTCCGGGCGGCCGGCGACCGGCGTGCCCAGGGGGATGTCCGATCCGGCTCCCATCCGGCTGAGCAGGACGGCTATCGCGGTCTGGAGCACCATGAACGGGGTGGCGCCGACGCTTCCGGCCAGCTCCGCGAGCCTGGCGTAGAGGGCGGCCGGCACCTCGAACCGGGTGGTCCCGCCCCGGCGGACCGGCTCCTGCGAGCGGGGGCGGTCGGCGGGGAGCCGGATGTGGTCCGGCAGCCCGGCCAGGGCCCGGCGCCAGTAGTCGATCCCCTCGGCCTGCGCGGCGGAGCGCTCCCGGCTCCCCCGCTCCCACAGCGCGAAGTCGGCGTACGTCACCTCGGGCGGCGGGAGGACGGGTGCGCGCCCCGCGAGCCGGGCCGTGTAGGCGGTGGCCAGGTCGCCGATCAGGGGTCCCATCGACGCGCCGTCGGCGGCGACGTGGTGGACGAGCAGCAGCAGCGCGTGCTCCTGCTCGCCGGTGCGGTAGAGCGTGGCGCGCACCGGAAGGTCCCGCGCGAGGTCGAAGACGTGGCCCGCGGCGGCGCGGAGCTCCCCGGCGAGCGCTTCGGGGGCGACGTCGAGCACCGGCAGCGGGGGCCGGTGGCCGCCGGGGGGCGCGACGTGCTGCTCGGGTGCGCCCGACGGGTCGTCGTCCGCCGGGGGCCGCAGGGTGGTGCGGAGCGTCTCGTGCCGGTCCGTCACGTCGCCCAGCGCGGCGTGCAGGGCGGGGACGTCCAGCGGTCCTTCCAGGTGGAGGACGGTCGGGATGTTGTAGGCGGCCGACGCGCCGTTGAGTTCGCCGATGAACCACAGTCGGCGCTGCGCGGACGAGAGCGGCACCCGCTCCGGGCGGGGCCGGGCGGGGCGGACGCGGTCGTCCGTCACGGCCCCGTCGCCCAGTTCCTCCGCGAGGCGGGCGACGGTCGGGGACCGGAAGACCTCCCGTACGGTGACCGCCCTGCCCAGCCGGCCGCGGATGCGGCTCGCCAGTCGGGCGGCCAGCAGGGAGTCGCCGCCCAGGGCGAAGAAGTCGAGGTCGACGCCGACCTCCTCGACGCCCAGCACCTCGGCGAAGAGCGCGCACAGGGCCTCTTCGCGGGCGTCGCGCGGCGCCCGCCCGGCGGTCGGGGGCGGGGGCGCGGGGGCGGGCAGCGCCGCGCGGTCCACCTTGCCGTGGGCGGTGCGCGGGATCTCCGCCAGCTCCACCAGGAGGGAGGGGACGAGGTGGGCGGGGAGCCGGTCGGCGAGCGCGCGGCGCAGGCGTTCGACGTCCAGTCCTCCCCGGTGCCCGGGGGCGGGCGTCAGGTAGCCGACGAGCCTGCGGTCGCCGGGCCGTTCCTCGCGCACGGTCACCAGGGCCTGGTCGACGCCGTCGAGTTCGGCGAGGGCCGCCTCGACCTCGCCCGGCTCGACCCGGAAGCCCCGGATCTTCACCTGGTCGTCGGCCCGGCCGACGAACCTCAGCACGGTGCCTCCGTCGCCGGGCACCCGGCGCACCAGGTCCCCGGTCCGGTACATCCGCTCGCCCGTCCCGGTGTACGGGTCGGCGACGAACCGGTCGGCGGTGAGGCCGGGGCGGCCCAGGTAGCCGCGGGCCAGACCCCTGCCGCGCAGGTAGAGCTCTCCCGTCACCCCGTCGGGCACGGGCCGCAGCGCGGCGTCCAGGACGTAGGCGTCCACCCCGGCCTCGGGGTTCCCGATGTCCGGCGACCGGTCGCCGCCGGCCGCGCACCGCCCGGAGGTGGCCTGGACGGTGGCCTCGGTCGGCCCGTAGACGTTGAACATCCGTCGGCCGGGCGCCCAGCGGGCGATCAGCGCGGGCGGGGGCTGCTCGCCGCCGGTGACCAGGTCGGTCAGGTCGGGGAGGTCGCCGGGGGGCAGGGTGGCCAGTACGGCGGCCGGGGCGAGGGCCGTGGTGACGCGCCGGTCGCGCAGGAACGCGGCCAGCTCGTCGCCGGCGAGGCCGTGCGGCGGGAGGACGAGGCAGCTCCCCGACGTCAGCGCCATCACGAGTTCGGCGACCGCGACGTCGAACCCGAGGGCCGCGAGCTGCGCCACCCTGGAGCCGGGGCCCAGTCGGTAGCGTTCGATCTGCTCGGCCGCCAGGGCGGCGATGCCCGCGTGGGTGACCACGACCCCCTTGGGCCGCCCGGTCGAGCCGGAGGTGTGGACGACGTACGCCGGAAGGTCCACCGGGAGGCTTCCGGGCGGGGGCACGTCGGCCTCGGCGCACCGCGTCCCGGCGTCGAGGAGCTCCTCGGCCGGCACGCGCGGGCAGTCGGCGGCGGGGAACTCGGCCCCGGCCCCGCCGACCAGCAGGGCGGCACGGGCGTCGCGCAGCAGGAAACCGACGCGTTCCGCCGGGTACTCCGGGTCGAGGGGGAGGTAGGCCCCTCCGGCCCGCTGGACACCGAGGATCAGCGCCGCCAGCTCGACGCCCCGCGGCACCGCGAGGGCGACGACGCTCTCCGGCCCCACGCCCCGCGCGGCGAGCCGCCGGGCCACCCTCTCGGCGTGGGCGTCGAGTTGGGCGTACGTCCAGGTGGCACGGTCCGAGGAGACGGCCGGGGCGTCCGGGGTGCGGGCGACCTGCCGGGCGAAGAGGTCGGGCAGGGTCCGGGCGCGCAGGTCGCGTCGGGGGCTGCGCCCGGAGGCCACCGCCCCGGCCTCCTCCTCCGCGTCGAGCAGCCGGGTCCGGCCGAGGGGCGCCTCGGGGTCCTGCCCCGTGCGCGTCAGGAACTCCGCGAGCCGTGCGGCCAGCGAGGCCACCGCGTCCGCCGAGTGGAGGCGGGGGTTGGCGGCGAGGGTGATCTCCAGCTCGCCGCCGTCACCCGGGGTGCCGAGGAGATTGACGACCAGGTCCTCGACCGGTCCGGCCGAGAGCTGGTGCACCGGCGCCCGGCAGTCGCCGAAGTCGAGCACCGGGGCGAACGCCATGACGTTCACGAGGGTGGTGGCCGGCGGCGCGCCGTGGAGTCCGAGCGCCCGCCCGATGTCCTCGGTGCGGTGGCGCTGGTGGCGCAGTGTGGTGCTGATCTCGGCCGCGGTCAGTTCCAGCAGCGCCGCCATCGACATGCCCTGCCGGACGGGCAGGCGAAGCGGTACGACGTTGGCGAGCATCCCCGGCGTGCGCACCGCGGCGGGTGTCGCCCTGGCGGTGACGGGGAGGCCGACGACGACCTCCTCCCCCGGCGCGAGACGGCTCAGGAAGGCGGCCACCGCGGCCGTGGCGTACACGGGCCAGGGGTGGCCGCTCCGGTCCGAGGCGCGGCGCAGCGCGGCGGATCGGGCGGCGGACAGGCGCACCGTGCGCCGCAGTTCGTCGGGCGCGGCGGGCGCGGTGGCGTCGGCGAGGCTGGTGGGGCGCGGGAGGTCCGCGAAGCGGTCGCGCCAGTGGTCGGCGTCCGCGCGGTGACGGGCGGAGCTCCGGTAGGCGCGGTCCTCCTCGACCAGGCGGGCCAGCGGCGCGAACGCGCAGGGGGGCGGTTGCTGGCCGGTGCGCAGCGCGCGGTAGACCGCCGCGAGCCGGTCCAGGTAGAGGGCGGCGCCGTACCCGTCCAGGGCGAGGTGGTGGTAGCGCAGGTGCAGCAGGGCGCGGTCGTCGCCGAGCGGGATCAGGGTGTGGCGGCAGGTGTCGCCCGAGGCGAGGTCCCAGGGTTGTGCCCGCTGCCGGTCCATCCAGTCGAGGGACGCGGAGCGGGAGGGGGTTCCGCCGTTCGGGTCGGCGCGGAAGAGGCGGGTCTGGCTGCTCGGCGGCCGGGCGAGGACGTGCTGCTCCAGTGCGCCGTCCGCGTCCTCCCGGAACGCGGTGCGCAGCGCCTCGGTGTCGGCGACGGCGCGGCGGACCGCCTCGCTCAGCACCTCCTCCACCACGTGGTCGAGTTCGAGGTAGAGGCCGCAGGCGTAGAGCCCGTCGTCCGAGCGCAGACGCTGTGCCGTCCAGATCCCGGACTGGGCCGACGTGGCGGCCACACGGTGTGCCGGGGACTCCAACATGCTTCTCCCGCTCTCGGACTGAAGGGGTGTCGTCACCTCCGGACGCGCGGAGGCGTCCGGGCGCACGCGTGCCGGGGCACGGGCGTGTGTGGTGCGGGGGGGGCGGCGGCCGTCAGCGCACGGTGCGCGAGGCCAGCCGGGAGGTGAGCCCGTCGATCGTCGGCTCCTGCCAGAGCAGTCCCAGCTCGCATTCGACGGCCAGGTGCTCCTCCACCATGCCGCACAGGGCGGTGCCGGTGACGGAGGTCATCCCGTAGTCGGTGAGGGGGACGTCCGTGGCGAGGGAGTCCACGGGGACGCCGAGGCAGTCGGCGCACAGCTCGCGCAGCCGCTGCCGCAGGGCGTCGGGGTCGCGGTGGGCGGGCGGGGAGGGGGGCGGGGACAGGGACATGCGGGGAGGACCTCTGCCTTCGGTGGGCGCGCACGGTCGGTTCTCGGGACGGCGCCAGGGTCGGCCCTCGGGGGAGCGGGCCGGCGCCTCGGGGTTCGCGTTGCCGGGGGGGTCGGAGCAGCCCGCCGCCGGGAGCGGTTCAGGGCGGGGGGACGGTCATGTCAGGGGCGCGGTCATGTGGGGAGGACGGTCATGGCAGGGGGACGGTCATGGCAGGGGGACGGCCGCGTGGGGCGCGGTCATGTGGGGGACGGGAGGGCGCCGTCGCGGTCGTCCGCCTCCCGGAGTGCCGCCAGGAGGCGGTGGGCGCCGGGGTCGGCATGGACCTGGGCGAGTTCCCCGGTGCTGAAGAGCCGGGCGGTCAGACGGCGTTGCACCTTGCCGCTGCTGGTGCGCGGGATGCGGCCGCGGCGCACCAGCACCACCCCGGCCGGGGCGAGGCCGAACTCCCGCGCGAGCGTCGCCCGCAGGGCCGTCACCAGCTCGGGTCCCTGCTCGGGCCGGACGGACGGGCTCACCTCGTGGGTGACGACCACGGCCTCTCCCGACTCGGTGCGGAGGAAGAACGCCGCCCCGACCGTGCCGAGTTCGGGGTGGCGGGCGCGCAGTTCGTGCTCGATGTCGTGGGGGTAGATGTTGCGGCCGTGCACGATGAGGAGTTCCTTGATGCGGCCGGTGACGTACAGCTCGCCCTCGTACAGGGCGCCGAGGTCGCCGGTGCGCAGCCAGGGCCCGGAGCCGTCCGCGTCCCTGACGAACGCCTCGGCGGTCGCCTCCGGTTTCTGCCAGTAGCCCCTGGCGACGCTCGCGCCGCGCACTCTGATCTCGCCCACTCCGTCGTCCGTGACGGGCTCGCCGGTCTCGGGGTCGACGACGCGGATCTCCAGGGCCGGGGGCCGGCCGCAGGACACGACTTCGCGGGAGGGGCGTCCCGCCGCCGCCTCGACGAAGCGGTGGTTCTCCAGTTCCGCGACGTCCACCCGCCGGGTGCGCAGCTCCCCCGCGGACAGGGACACCAGCAGGGTCGCCTCGGCCAGTCCGTAGCAGGGGGTCGTGGCGTTCGGGTGGAGTCCGGCCGGGGCGAACTCCTTGGCGAAGGCGCGCAGCGTCTCGGCGCGGATGGGTTCGGAGCCGTTGGCCGCCCAGCGCCAGCGCGACAGGTCGAGCCGGTCCGTCTCCTCGGGCTTCACCCGCCGCACGCAGTAGTCGTAGGCGAAGTCGGGCGCCGCCGAGAAGACGAGGCCGAAGCGGTCGATCAGCGTCAGCCACTGGGACGGGCGGCGCAGGAAGGCGCTGCCGCTCATCAGCACGGCGGCTCCGCCGCTGAACAGTGCCGGGCTCAGCAGCCCGAACAGTCCCATGTCGTGGTACATCGGCAGCCAGCCGCCCAGCCGGGCGCCGGATCCCAGATCGAAGCCGGTGAGCAGGCTGCGCACGTTGTCGGCGAGCGCGCCGTGGGTGACGACGACCCCCTTGGGGCTGCCCGTGGAGCCGGAGGTGTACTGGAGGACCGCCACGGTGTCGGCCCGGATCTCCGGTTCCCGCCACGTGCCGGGGTCGGCGTCGTCGGGCAGTTCGTCGACGGAGTGGAGGGGCAGTGCGCCCAGGCCCGTGCGGGCCGCCCACTGCCGGACGTCCGCCTCGGTCTCGGAGACGGTGAGGACGGCGCCCGCCTCGGAGTCCTTCGCGATGCCGACGACGCGTGCGGCCTCCAGGGAGGTTCCGGTCGGCAGGGGCGCGGGGACGGCGACCATGCCCGCGTAGAGACACCCGGCGTAGGCCGCCGCGAACTCCGCGGACTGCGGGAAGAGCAGCAGCACGCGTGCGCCCGTGCCGAGTCCGGCCGCGCGCAGGAGGACGGCGACGCGGCGGGCGGTGTCGTCGAGCCAGGCGTAGCTCCGCAGCGCCTCCTCGCCCTCGCGCTCCGGATCCCGGACCAGGCCGACGGCCTTGCGCCCCGGGTCGGCCTCGGCCGTCGCGGAGATCGCGGCCACCAGATGGGGGCCGGCCAGCGGGTCCACCGAAGGACCGCTCACAGCAGCGGCCCTCGTCTCCCGCCGGGACGCGGCCTCGTGCCCGCGACCGACCCGCACGGCGTGCTCCCGTGGCTTCGGGCCGTCCGGCCGGCGGGGTCGCCGCCGCGGACAGCCGGGGTCCCCGGCGGTGCGGGCGGCGGATTCCGGTCCGTCGACCGGGCGGCTAAGTAATACGGATCTTCGTGGTCGTACACTCTCTGCTGACCCCCGTAAAGCGGCGGATTTTACAGGTCGTACGCACGCGCTGATCCTCATGGAAAACCACTCGCCCCGATTCACTCACAGGGAATCGGACCGCTCGACAACACCATACAGGGCTGATCCTCTTTTGAGATCAGGACCGCCCTCTTTTGCTTGAAAGTCCCTGCGGAACGAAGGGAAAAGCCATCCCGCTCAGCAAATCCTTACACCGCCCACCGCATAAGTGCGATAAGGCGACGACTCCACCACGGACAAGGGAAATAACCCTTTATGTCCGCTTTCTCCTTCCCTGTCGCCCCGTGGGGCGCACCAGGAAACCGTATACACGACTTCGATCTCGCCACAAGAGCCCATCGAAGAAAGGCCCCCTTGACAGAAGGGCCACCTCCCTTTACCGGTACACTGCGGCGATTTCACTGGCACCGGTCCATTCTGGACATACTGGATCAATCCTTTCGGAGGGACCGTCTCGTTTTTTCGCCAGGGTCGAGACGTGCGCCCGGAGCGCATTCGACGCACGAGCGCTTCCGAATTACTTCACCGGCAGGAAATGTTCAGTTCAACCCGGGCCGGCGGCAGAAAAGGGATAGTGCTTCCCGGCCGGACCGTTCTACGGCGAAGTCCGAAGACGGTCCACCACGGCGCCCCCGTGCCGGAGCTGCCGGGTGCCGCCGAAGGACCCGCTGAGGAGACGTTCGACGACGCGCACCGGCACGTGGTCGAGGTCTGGACGGAGCACGGCACGCACTCCCCCTGCTGCCGCACCACGCCACCTCCCTGGACAACTGGAACGGGCATCGCCGCGGCCGGCCGACCGCTGGGATCGCACCGCTGTTCCGTGCGGCCTCCGACCGCGCGCCCGCCGGCCGCGTTCCACCGCCCGGCCCACGTGCGCCCCGGCGTCCACCGTCCCGGAGCCGCAGCAGTCGTTCCCCCTGCCGCCCGGGCCGACGACCGGGACCGAGAAGCTCTCCTCGATCCCCACGAAGGAGAGGCACCGATCAGGGGCACAGCCCCGGGAGACGCCCCGGGGTCGGCCCGACGACGATCAGGACGTCTCCGGCGCCCCAATGACGGGTCTCGGTCTTGAGCGGGTTGAGGCGGGGGCGGGGAGCGTCGCGGGGACGGTAGCCGATGGCGGCGGCGCCCTGGCGGGCGGCGGCGGTGACGAGGGAACCGAAGGGGGCCTCGGTGCCGGGCGGGACGAAGTCGGTGGCGGGGCGGAGGCGGACGCCGTCGCCGGTGGCGGCGAAGAGCGCGTCGAAGACAGCCGCGAGGTGGACGTCCTGGGACACCTGGGCGATCAGGAGGGCGGCGAGCCGGCCGGTGAGCAGGAGGTCGGTGCGGGGTCCGGCGGGGGCCAGCCGTCGGTTGCGGGCGTCGGTGAGCTCGGCCACCGTCGACACGCTCCGGCCCGACTCCCGTGCCCTCGCCCGGAGGTGGAGCAGGGCTTCGAGGGCCGGACCGTCGGGGTCGGGGTGCCCGTCGCCGTCCGGTCCCGCGAGGACCACCACGTGGTCGTACGCCTCCGGTGCCGGCGGCCGCCCGGCGCCGTCGTCCCGCACCGCCGCTACGCCGCCCCGCGCCAGGCCCTCCAGGACGCGTTCGCCCCGGCGGTTCCAGCCCAGGACGAGGGCCCGGCGGGGAGCGGCGGCGGTCGGCGGCCGGGTGGGGAAGGGGACGGTGACGGGCGCCGGCGCCGGCGCCGCGGGGAGGACGATCGCCCGGTGGTCCTCGGCCAGGACGACGAGGCCGTCGCCGGGGGCCAGGACGGTCTGCGGGGGCGGGTTGAGGCGCGGGGTGCCGTCCGCGCGGGCGATCCCGACGGCGCAGGAGTCCGGGCAGGCGGCGGCGAGTTCGCCGTAGCGCCGGCCCGGGAGGCCGGGCGGGCGGAGGATGTGGAGCTCCGCGCCGGCGAAGTCCACCAGGTCCTCCAGGACGAGCGCGAGGCCGGGCTCCAGGACGCACTGGACGAGCAGCCGGGCGGCGAGGTCGTCGACGTCCAGGACCACCGCGCCGGGCCCGGCGGCGAGGCGGGCGGTGGCCAGGTGGGCGCCGTCCCTGACGGCCGCCACGATCCGTACCGGACACCCCTCCCCCACCACCGCCCGCAGCGCCAGGAGCGCCCTGGTCACCTGGGCGTCGGCGCCGGGGGCGTCCGGCGGCAGGACGACCACCGCGCCGGCGGCGGCGGGGGTGACCCGGGCCAGCGCGCCGGGGTCGGCGGGGCGGCCCCGGCGGCACAGCAGCCGCACCCGGGCGCGGGACGGCAGGACGTCCCGTAACTCCCGCTCCATCTCCCCCTTGTCGCGGTCCGCGAGGACCACCACGGCACCCCGGCCGTGCTGGGCGTGGGCGGCCAGCAGTTCGGCGACGACGGTGGGGGTCTGCTCGGACCAGCCGAGGACCAGGGTGTGGCCGCGCTCGACCACCGTGGTCTGGCCGCGTTCCAGCTCGGCGAGGCGGTCGGTGAGGGCGGTGGTGACGATGCCGACGAGGAAGGAGACGTACAGCAGGGACACCAGGGCCAGGAAGACCGAGAGGACCATCCGCAGCGGCGGGCCCACCTCGCCGCCGAGGCGGAGGGTCTGGCCGACGGTCCGCCAGACCGTGGCGGCCTTCCCCTGGAGGGTGTCCGGGGCCTTGCTGTCGGTCCAGACGAGGAGGGCGCTGACGGGGGCCACCAGGCCGAGGCAGGCCAGGGCCAGCCAGCCGACGAGGGCGGTCACCCCGCGCACCACGGTCCGGTCGACCCAGTAGCGGGCCCGGGCCCGCAGGCCCGGGCCGGCCACCGGTTGTCGCACCGGCCGGGCGGGCTGTCCGGCGGCGGGCCGGGGACGCCGGGGCGTCCGCTGGGAGGGGACCGTGGACTCGCGCTCCTTACGCACGGCAGCAGGGTGGCGGCGGCCCCGGCGCGAAACGCCGCCGACCGCCGCTGTTCATCCTTTCGGGCAAGCGCGCGGGAGGCAGGCGTTCGAGCGGCGCGCGCCGGGGCGCCACCGGCCGAAGAGCGGCGCGCGGGTGTGGTGCCGCGGACGTCGTGGGGGCCCGGGCAGGGGCCCGGCCGGGGGTGGCTTCGATCCGGCGTGGGGCTCACCGGTGACGGTGAAAGGCGCCGCTGCTCATGTTCTGAGGAGCCTTCGCGGCCGGCCGTATCCAGCGGCGCACCCTGGGGTCCCTGCCGCGTGGGGTCCCCACCGCGTCATCGGGAGGACTCGGAGCAGGTGGCCCGGTGCCTGCGGGCGCCGCGCTCGATTCCTCGGGGCCTGCGGGCGCCGCGCTCGATTCCTCGGGGCTTGAGGTAGCTGCCAAGGCCCCACCTCGCGCTGATGACAGACGAGGGGCCATCCACACGCGGGTGGGGAGCGGGCCTCACCGGTACCGGACCGCAGGGGGTTCTGGGCCCCCGCGCGCGGGAGCAGCCCCCTTCTCAGGGACGGTGATCGATTCCAGCCGCCTTCGGGCCGCTCGACGGAGTCGGCTCCCGGCGCTCCCGGCGACCGGGCGGAGGCCCGCGCCGACGGCCTCAAGAGCGCCTTGCTCGCCGTGGAACCGTCCAGTGCGTCCAGTGCGTCCGGCGCGGAGGTCACGGCGTCCGGCCCTCCCGCGCGACGGCGGGCGGGCCACAACACCGACGCCTGACGAAACCACCAGGTCGGAGCCGTGCGTCCCCACCGCCCTCGCGCACCAGCTCGTCAGTCGGTCTGCTCCCGCGGCGCCGGGGTCCCCGGACCGGCGGGCGGACGGCCCCCGCCCCGCGCCTCGGTGTCCTCGTGCGGCTCGCCGCCCTCGTGCGACTCGTCGCCGGTGCCGCCCTCGTGCGACTCGTCGCCGGCGCCGTCCTCGTCGGACGCGCCGGCGCCACCGGACTCCTGGGACCGGGGGCGCTCGCCACCGGCGCTCCGGATGTCGGGAGCCTTCGGGCCCGGCGGAGGCAGGTCGGGCGTGACGGCGTCCGGTGTCGCCGGGACGGGGTCGGGAAGCTCCGGCTCAGGAGTGCTGTCCATCGGATTCTCCTTGCTCGATTTCCCACGGGTCTCCCTCTCGGCTGCCCTCCTCCGCCGCCCCCATTCCTTCGCCGTCACCCGACGCCGTCCGCCACGGTCCGGCTGTCGTCCGCCGCCGCGGACGGTGGCACCGCTCGAAGCCCGGCCCGCGCGGGGAGAGCCGGCGTCCGGCCGGACGGAGCGGACCCCGCCGATGATCACCAGCGAAACGGAGGGCGGGGAGGCCGCGCGGGGCAGGAGGTCACCGTGTCCTCGAACACCCTCCACCCGCGCCGGAACCCCCGGGGAACCGGCTCGCCGGGATGCGGAGACCCGGGCCGGGCCGATCGGTACGCCGGACGCCGCGCCACTCCTCTCCCGGAAGCCCCGCACGACGCCGCCGACGACCTCGGCGAACGCGGCGCGCGGGCTTCGCTCCCCCGCGTGGAGGCCGAGGTGCGGTCCGTGACCGCCCTGACCGTCCGGGGCACCACACCGGCCGAGTGCGACCAGCACGCCCGATCGACTCAGAGCCGGAGTCACCTGACCGCGAAGTGCCGCTCTTGGCCGCTGTCGTCGGGGGCGGAGCCGGGGGCGGAGCCGGGGAGCGGAGCCGGGGAGCGGAGCCGTCCGCGGCGCTGATCGTCGTATCGGCCGTGAACGTCTCGCCCGGGCGTCTCCTGACTTCTGATCATCGGTGTCGGGACGACCGCCCACCTGGCGCAGGGGGGCGCTCCGCCGCGCTCACCTGGACGCACGTCCGCGCGTCCGGTTCCCGATGGCCGCGTCACGTCCGGTCGCTCACCCGTAATCCGTGGTGTCGAAACGCTTCGGCAGAAGCAGCCGGGTGATCCCCGCCCGGCGCGGTCGGCGATCCGCCCTCGCGCCGCGAGCACCTGATGCGATGGGCCCGGGCAGGGCGTCGGCCCGACGAGGAACCCTGCCCGGAGGCACCTCTGTCGCACGCGGCACGACCCGATGGCGGTCCGTGGGCCACAGCGGTCCGAACAGTCGATCTCCCGGGGTGGCCCGTCCATGACCATGATCCTCACCGTCGTCATCATCGCCACGGCGCTCGCCGTCGGCCTGTTCGCCAACCAGGTCCGGCGCCGACGCCGGGCGGCCGACGGAGGCGACGGCGAGGAGGCGTCCGTCAGCGACCTGGTCAGCCCCCTGGAAACCCTCGCCGTCCTCCTCGTCGCCTTCGTCATCGTCCTGGCGGCCGAGTCGTACGGGGCCGCATCCACCGCCGTCGAGGCCGAGGCCGGTCGGGTCGACCAGCTCTACGAGGTCGCCGACCACGCCCCCGAGCCGCAGCGCGAACGTCTCCAGGCCGCCGCCGTCTGTTACGCGCGCGCCATCCAGGCCGTGGAATGGCCGCTCATGGCCGACGGCGGGGAGAAGTCCCCCGTCGCGTCCGTGTGGTCCAGCGACTTCCGCACGCACTTCAAGGCGCTCGCCCACCGGGACGACCCCACCTTCGACCTGCTCGTCGACGCCGACGACGACCGTTCCAGGGCCCGCCAGACCCGCATCTCCGAGGCGACCCCGGCCATCCCCCCGTCCGTCTACTGGTTCATGGTCGTGGCCCTGGCGGCCACCGTCGGCGCCTTCGCCTTCGGCCTCCCCCGCGACCGTGGACCCTCCCACCTCACCCTCCTGTGCGTGCTCGCCGTGCTGTTCACCGGCTCGCTGCTCCTGATCGAGGACATCGACACGCCCTTCTCCGGCCAGATCAGGATCACCAGCGAGACGATGGCGCAGACCGCCGAGGACATCTCCGAGGACTACGCCACCGACCACCCCGACCACGCCCTGCCGTGCGACGCCGACGGAAACCGGACCTGAGCGCCGCCCGGTTCCGGCATCCACGTGGAAGGTCGCTCAGGCAGCCGTCGTGCGGGAGGTGGGCCCGGTAGCGGCTGGTGGGTCGAGGCAGGGCTCGACGTACAGGCTCGGACGGTGGGCCGGCGGCGCAGACGGCCGCGAGGTCCAGGGCGTGGGCGAGGAGGGCCAGGGCGAGGGAGCCGCGAAGCGGGGCGGGGCCCTGCCGCCCGTTCCACGGGGGAGCACGTGCCGGTGCTCAGAGCCTCAGGTCCGTCCCCGCACACACGGGTGTTCCGTTGCGGCGGCCGTCGTCCGCCCGAACGGTCAGTTGGTCCCCGCTCAAGGCGAACTCCCCCACGGGAAGCACCGCCCTCTACACGTCTGTCCCGAGTGCACGGACGGCAGGAAGGAGTCCGTGCCCCCGTACATCCAGTTCGAAGCGTTCGACAAAGACGGAGAGGAGACGGTCGGCCCGCCCGGGCCGACGCGGCCCCCTCGCCCGCGCCCGGCCCGGGCGGTCCGCTCACCGGTGCCACTGCCATCCGGCACACATCACGAGGTGAGGGTCCGAGACCGGCCAGGGGACGGAGCCCGGCAACCGATCACGACAGCACACAGGCCCGCTGTCACTCCCGCCGATTCCGGGTGCTCCGCCCCGTCCCCGGACTCCTAGTTTGTGTCCCAGCCAGTTCCACGGACACGAAGGAGACGACGGATCACATGCGCGTCGCAACCACGCTTCTGCTCGGCGGAACCCTCGCCCTCACCTCCCTCGCCCCGACGACCGGCGCCCTGGCCGCCGCCCCCGGCCCTGCCGGCCAGGCGAGGACGTACGACGCCGTCCAGTCCTTCAGGAACCAGGCCACGGGCCGGTGCATGGACGACACCAGCAACGGCTTCCGCACCTGGAGCTGCAACGGCTCGAATCCGCAGCAGTGGAACGTGCGCGTCTGGGGCGACGGAACGCGTCAGTTGAGGAACGTCAACACCGGCCGCTGCATCGAGGACACCGACAGCGGCTTCCGCACCGCGGTCTGCAACTCCAGCCCGGAGCAGAGCTGGTGGGTCAAGGTCTGGAACGACGGCACCGTCCGCTTCCAGAACCAGCACACCTCGCGCTGCATCGACGACAGCTCCCTGGGCTTCCGCACCTGGGCGTGCAACAGCCTTACGTACCAGAGCTGGTCCTGAGCCCGATGGCGACGCGCGCCGCGGCACTTGTCGCACGGCAAGCCGGCCCGCGCCGACCACGCACTGCCCGCACCCGCGTCGTGAGAGTGGGAGGACGCGGTCCTGGTGCCCTGCGACCTGCCCGGAGCGGGATCACGCACCCCGCCGGGTCCGTACGCCGGGAGCGATCTTCACGCAAGAGCACCCGGGCGGCGCATCAGGCCTGCACGGCACCCGTTCGCTCGGCATCCGCGCCGATCCGCAGGTAGTCCACCCATGCCGCCCCCACGCGCGTGGGGGTCTGCGGAGGCCGGCAGGTCCACGGCCGCCCGGCGGCCGCCGGGAACATCGCCGGCACGGCCGCCGGTGGCCGGGTCGACCGCCACACCTCCGGCGTCCTGGGGCTCTCCCCGGCAACGGCAGAAGTGGCTTTGCCACCCGGGTACAGGCCGGCGGCGGCCGGGGCGGCTTCAGGGAGCTCGCCGGTGCCCCAGCGACAGCGGCCTCGACCACGACTGACGCCCCGACCTGATCGCGTACGGGCCGGGCAGCGCCTACGCCTCGTACGTCTGTCGCTCCACGGGCCACGTCACCGCACCGCTCAACCGCCGGATCACCGACCTCTTCGGGGCACCTGACCGCTGCCTAGGCGGGTCTGCTTCGTAGCGGTGTTCGTGAGCAGCGCGGGTGGCGGCGGCTTGGGTGCTCGGCAGGCGCGTGGAGTGATCTTCCCGTTCCACGGGCGGGCGGCCTCGGCGGGGCGGTGGGCACGCCGCTCACTCTTTGCCGCCTGGTGCGGGCCTGGTGCGGCAGGGGCTTCCGGCGGGAAGGTGACCGCTGGTCCGCTGCTGCCGGCGCAGGGGCGTCCGGCGGGCCCGGCCCGGCCCGGCGGAGGACCGCCACGTGGAATCAGATCCGACAGCGCGTGGGCCGCCAGGTCACCGTCATGGCGCAGCTGATCTCCCTCTGGGCCCGGCCTCCTGCCCACCGAACGGCACCCGCCTTCACCGGGCAGGTTCCCCTCGCCCGACACGCCGAGCCGCGAAGGCGCCGCCTGCTGTCCGGGGCGGCCTGTCGGCGGGCATGGCCTCGAACCCGCCGGGTAGCCGCCACGAAGGGTCGCGCCGCGGCTCGTACCGGGAGAGGGGAGTCAGTCATGGCCGGATCGAACCTCGCGGGGCGAACGACGCCCGCCGCGCTCGTCACCGGATCCGACTCCGGTATCGGCCGGGCCGTCGCCGTGGCCCTCGCCGCACGGGGCATGGACGTGGGGATCACCTGGCACACCGACGAGGAAGGGGCGGAGAAGACCGCGGCCGAGGTCCGGAGCCACGGAAGGCGCGCCGTCGTGGCGCGGCTCGACCTGACCCGTCTGCCGGACGCCGCCGACGTGATCGACGACCTGGCAGAGCGGCTCGGCCGTGTCGACG
Source organism: Streptomyces roseolus (assembly GCF_014649855.1). Lineage (GTDB taxonomy): Bacteria > Actinomycetota > Actinomycetes > Streptomycetales > Streptomycetaceae > Streptomyces > Streptomyces roseolus. Next base: position 44,900 of record NZ_BMTV01000041.1, read on the forward strand.
TCCTGGTCAACAACGCCGGAACCGGGACCGCGACCCCGTTCCTGGACATCACCCACGACACGTTCCGCGACGTCCTCGACGTCGACCTGACCGGACCGTTCCTGTGCTCCCAGCGTGCGGCGCGCCGGATGATCGCCCAGGGTGACGGGGGCCGGATCGTCAACATCACGTCCGTGCACGAGCACCAGCCGAGGGTCGGGGCCGCTCCCTACTGTGCCGCCAAGGGCGGCCTGGGCCTGCTCACCCAGGTGATGGCCCTGGAACTCGCCGAGCACGGCATCACGGTGAACGCGGTCGCGCCCGGCGAGATCGCCACGCCGATGACCGGGCAGGAGGACGAGGACGTCTCACGGACCGCCCGGCCGGGCGTCCCGCTGGGCCGTCCCGGGGACGCCCGCGAGGTGGCGGCCGTCGTCGCGTTCCTCGCGGGAGGGGAAGCGTCGTACGTCACCGGGGCGTCCTGGGCCGTCGACGGCGGGATGCTCAGGATGGGCCCCATGGCCGGGTCCCACCTGCGCGACGACGGATGGCGTCGGCCCTGAGCCCCTCGTCTGAAGGAGCGCGGTGGTGCCCCCGGCGGCGGAGGCGACGTGCGGTGCCCTGAGGCCGCGCGGTGCCCTGAGGCGAGGGGCGGGTTCAGGGGGGTGTGAGGGTGTCGAGCCGGGCGGCGAGGTCGGGGTGGGCGGCGGTCAGGTGGGGGCGGGCTGCGGTCAGGGGGGCGATGAGGTCGGCGGGGTCGTCGTGGGCGAGGGCCGCGTGGAGCTCGCCGAGGGGGCGGCGGGCGGCCGGGGGGAGGTCGGTGAGGGCGGTGATCTGGCCGGCGAGGCGGCGCAGGTCGGCGGCGTTGGCGCGGGCCCAGGTGGCGGTGGTGCGTTCGGCGGCCCGGGCCTGGCGGGTGGCCGTCACGCGTTGTTCGCCGGTGGTCCCGGCGGGGCCGGGGCGGCCGCGCAGATAGCGGCGCTCGGCGGCCTGGCGGCTGGCGACGCCCAGGGGATCGGCGAGGTCCGCCCAGCTGGCTCCCGCGTCCCGGGCCGTTTCGATCAGGCCGGTCTCCCATCCGGCGAGCTGCTCGCGCACCTGCCGCAGCAGCATCAGGGAGGCCAGCGCCTGCTCCGCGCCGGGGCCGGGCACGTCGGGGGCGGGCGGGGGCTTTCGCTGGGCGTCGCGCAGGGCGTCGTCTATGGCGTGCAGGGCCGTCGCGGCGGCGAGGAACGAGGCCGGGCCGTGGGGGCCGGGGCCGGCCTTGAGGGGGTTGTCGGCTGGGGTCACGGGCACTCCCGTCTCGTCGTCATCATGTCGACGACATCGTGTTTGTCATCCATTGGATGACATGTTACAACGGTGTCAGTGAGGCGCATTGGCAGCAACTGCCTGAACCGCTGGAGGTGTTTTCACGATGTTGATGCGCACTGACCCCTTCCGTGAGCTGGACCGGCTGACGCAGCAGCTGATGGGTCCGGGCACCTGGTCGAGGCCGTCGGCGATGCCGATGGACGCCTACCGCGAGGGCGACGAGTACGTGGTGGCCTTCGACGTCCCCGGTGTCAGCGCGGACGCGATCGACATCGACGTCGAGCGGAACATGCTGACCGTCAAGGCCGAGCGCCGGCCGGTGGTGAAGGCCGACGACGTGCAGATGGAACTGTCCGAGCGGCCGCTGGGCGTCTTCTCCCGCCAGATCGTGCTCGCCGACACCCTCGACACCGAGCGCATCCAGGCGGACTACGACGCGGGCGTGCTCACCCTGCGTATCCCGATCGCCGAGCGCGCCAAGCCTCGGAAGATCACCGTCGGCGTCGGCTCCGGCCGCAAGGAGATCGCCGGCTGACACGGCCGGACGGGCGCGGAAGGCGGGCACCTGATCTCACCGCCGCCCGGCCTTCCGCACCCTTGCCGCGCAAACCGAAGAAGAAGAGGGGTGGCGGCGAGATGACCCTGCGACGCGAAGCGTTCCTCGGCCACGTGACCGAACGCGGCCGGTACGACACTCCGGAGGAAGCCGAGCGCGCGGCCCGCGTGGTGCTCGCACTGCTCGGCGCGCACCTGGTCGGCGACGTCCGTGCCCGGTTGGCGGCGCGCCTGCCCGAGGCTTTCGCCCTGATCCTGCTCAATCCGCTGCAGAGCGCCGAGCCGTTGTCCCCGGAGCGGTTCGTACGCGCCACCGCCGCGTGGATCGAGGGCGCCACCGAGCGGACCGCGGCCTGGGACGTCAGCGCCGTGCTGTCCACCGTCGCCGACGCCGCCGGGGAGGAACTGCTGGGCCAGATCCTGCTCCAGCTCCCGGCCGGCTACGACCTGCTCTTCGGCCGCCCGCGTCCCATCTGACCACCAGACCACCAGACCGTCCCGCATGCCGGTGCCTGGACACCGGCCAGAGCAAGAAGGGCAACCATCCCAGTGATCTCCGACCGGCACGCATCGCTCCAGCAGCCGTACGGGACGCCATACGAGCAGATGCTGGAGAAGGTCCGCTACGAGGGCGCCTACCCCACCCGCGAGAAGGCCGACGAAGCCGTCCGCCTGGTTCTCGCCGGACTGGGGCGCCAGCTGACCGGCGACGAACGCGTCGACCTGGCCGGCCGCCTGCCCCTGGAAGCCGCACGCGTGCTGACCATGCAGATCCCCGCCACCGAGCCCCTGACCGGCTGGGCCTTCGTCAAGGACCTCGCCGCACGCACCGGCGCCTCCCTGGCCACCACCCGCTGGGACACCGGCTCCGTCCTCTCGGCCGTCGCCGCCTACGCAGGACCCGACCTGACCACTCGTATCCTGCACCAACTCCCCACCGGCTACGCCCTGCTGTTCGGCCGCGCCGAACTCACCCCGGCCGCGTAAAGGACGATGTGCGCGCGTGCTCGGGGCGGGCGCGACGACCCGTACGTCGCTGTCCGCCCCGGTCCGCGTCCCGGCGCCGCGGGGCGTGCGGCACGAGCAGGGGGCGCGGGCTCCGTCCTCGCTGCGGGTCGGGACGAAGCAGGAGCGGGGCTCGGTGGCAGCCGGCCGGGACAGTACCCCCCTCTGGTCGGCCAGAGCCTGCGGCATGGACAGCGGAGGAGTACCAGGACGTTCCCTCGACGCGCCCTCGACGCGGAACGTCCCGGCGGCAAGGCTCACCGCCGACCGGGGACCCGCCGGTCCGGCGTCACTTCAGATGCCGGGTGAAGAACCGGGCCGCGGCGTCCCCCGCGTGCTGCGGGACGCCGGTGTGCCCGCCCATGTTGGCGTGCAGGGTCTTCTCCTCGGAGCCGAAGGCGTCGAACAGGTCGAGGGCCGCCTGCCGGTCGTTCCCTTCGTCGTCCCACTGCAACAGGACGTGCAGAGGAATGGTGACCTGCCGCGCCTCCTCGAACATGACGCGGGGCACGAAACTCCCGGCGAACAGAACAGCGGCCGAGACGCGCGGCTCCACCACCGCCAGCCGGACTCCGATGGAGATCACGCCCCCCGAGTACCCGACCGGGCCGCCGATCCCGGGCAGCGCGAGAAGGGCGTCCAGGGCGGTCTGCCATTCCGGGACCGACCTGTCGACCAGCGGCAGGACGAGGGCGTCGATGATCTCGTCGCCGACCGGCTCACCGGCCCTCATGGCCCGGCGCAGGTCGGCGACCGCCTGCTCGGCGGAAGGCAGGCGGGGCCGGTCGCCGCTTCCGGGGAGCTCGAGGGTGGCCGTGGCGAAGCCGTCCGCCGCGGAACGCCGGGCCCGGGCCGCCAACCGGGGGTACGCCGTGCGCAGGCCGAGGGGAGGAGGACCGAGCAGGATCAGCGGCGCCGGCGCGGATGCCGGTACGGGCGTCCAGAGGATGCCGGGAATCCCACCGAGGGTGAACGCGCGCTCAAGGACACCATCGTCGAGGAGGTGTTCGGAAGTGAAGTGCATGGCCGTGCCTTTCGGAAGTGCCATGGAACGGCGCTCCCGGACGACCTATCGCCCGACCGTGACCCCGGAGGAGAGCACCCCTGTCGATACGTTCACGGGTACCACCTCCTCGTTCTCTCGCACGGCCGCCGAAAACGTAGCAGCGGCCATCCCGGTCCGCCAATGATTTTCCGAAAGGCCCCGCGGCCGAGGCCCACGGCACCGGAACACCACGCGGCGCCCGCGGGCGTCGTCACGACTCCCCCATGACGGCCCTGCCACCACCAGGCACCCCGGCGCTGTCACTTCTCTTCGCCGTCCGGCAAGACGCCACGGACGCCGGCCCGCTCCCGCGCGGACGGGGCGGCCCTCGCCGCCTTCCGTACGGTCCCGCGGGAGGTGTCGGCCCTCCCCTCCCGCGCGGTGACCACCCCCGCAGACGGGTGGGCGCGGGGGCACGCCACGCCGGCGGCCTCCTTCCGGCCCTGATACCGGCCGCCGCACCTCCACGACCGGCAGCGACCCCAGCGGCCGAGAACCCGAGCGGCTGGGGATCGGAGCGTCTCGCACGCCGCGCCCCGACGCGCTCCTGACCAGGGTGAGTTCCGCGGTGAGGGGCGGGGTGGGGACCGGGGCGTGATCGCCGGAGCGGCGGGGGCGACACCCGGTTTGGGGGGGCGATGGGGCGGGCCCGTCGCCTGCGGCCCGAAGGCTTCGGGTGTGCCGAGCCCGGCCGCCGACAGAGTGGACGCGGCGGCCGTCGCGGGAACGTTCCTGACCTAAAATCTTTGGTCGGATTCGACTTTCACCATTGATCGAAAGACGTGGGGGCGCGGCGGCGCCTTCGATCTTGAGGTGTGGGAGCCAGGTGTCCAGGCGTACTGCTTCAGAGCGTGCGGGGATGCCCGGCACCGTTCGATGGGTTCGGTGGACGCCCGGCCCCGGACCTGGCCCCGGTCTCGGCCCTGGACCGGGACCGGGGCCGACACCGGGTTGCGCAATGCTCACGAGCGGCCGGGGCGGGGGCTTGCGGCCGCTCGGGGGCGGAGTGTCAGTCCTCGATGGCCGGCGGGGGTTCGCTCTGGTAGCTCGACAGGCTGAAGTGCTTCCTCATGAGCTTGCGCCAGGTGCCGTCGGAGACCATCTCCCCCAGAGCCTTGTTGATCTGGGTTTTGAGCTCGGCGTCGCCCTTCTTGAGGCCGATGCCGTAGTTCTCGTCGCTCAGGGAGAGGCCGACGAGCTTGAACTTGCCCCAGTGCTGCTGCTGGGAGGCGTAGCCGGCCAGGATGGCGGCGTCCGTGGTCACCGCGTCGACCTTCTTGTCCTCCAGACCCTTCAGGCACTCGGAGTAGCCGCCGAACTGCTGCAGGGCCGCCTTCGGGGCCAGCTTCTCCTTGACGTTGAGCGCGGAGGTCGAGCCGGTGACCGAGCAGAGCTTCCTGGAGTTGAGGTCCTCGACTTTGGTGATCGAGACCTCGTCGCCGCGGACCAGCAGGTCCTGGTGGGTCAGGAAGTACGGGCCCGCGAAGTCGACCTCCTTCAGGCGCTTCTCGTTGATCGAGTAGCTCGCCACGACGAACCTGACGTCACCGCTCTTGATGAGGTTCTCGCGCTGCGCCGACGGGGCTTCCTTCCAGACGATGTCGTCCTCGGAGTACCCCAGCTTCCCGGCGACGTACGTGGCGACGTCGACGTCGAAGCCCGTGTGACCGTCCGCGGTCCGCAGACCCAGGCCCGGCTGGTCGAACTTGATGCCGATGGCGATCTTCTCGTCCTTGCCGTCGAGGTCCGACCCGAGGCCGCACGCGGTGGCGGTCAGGGCGAGGACGACGGTGCCGGCGACGGCGCCGACCGGGCGGATGCCGCGGAGTTTCGCGGGAGCGACGGCGGCTTCACCCCGGCCGTGCGCGCGGCTCGTGTCCTGTCGCACGCGCAGCACGCCGCAGCGCTTCTTCGCTCCGGACGGGACGACCGGATCCTCCTGTGCCCGGGATGGTTCCTCGTGCTCCTCGGACACTGCCACTGCGCTCATCGGTCTCTTGCTCCGTCTTCCTCGATTGAGAGGACACTAGAGACCCATTCGAAGGATCGTCATCACATCTGAGCGGAAATTGAGGTGGCACACCGCCCGCGACCTGCGCACCCGCGTGCGAGGCGGTCGTCCTCGCCCCCGCCGCACCCGCGCTCCCGGCTGCGCGGAGGCCCCGTCCCCGCTGCGCCTGCCGCCGGACTGCGGGGGGCTCTGTACGCGAGATCGGACAGCACTTGTTCACCAGATCGGGAGTCATGTGGTCCGCTCTCTCGAATCAAAAAGCTCACGAGTTCGTACGGCACGGGTGCGGGTGATCATGGCCGATGTGGTGACTTAGGGTTTCCGCCATGAGCAGAACTACGCCGCCGCGCCCGGTGCACATTGAGGGGCTCTTCCCAAAGCTGGGGGCGTTCCGTGGTGTGACGACCCGCCTACACCCGCGGCCGGGGCGTCCGGACGCATCGGTCAGCTCAATCGGCGGACCTCTGCTGTGGCCGGCCGACGAACCGTGGCCGGTCTGCACCGAGCCGCACAAGCGCAGTAGTGGATACCGCGTCGCGGACATCCGTCGCGCGCGTCAGGTGCTCGCCGACGCCTGGGCCCGTGACCGACCCAGCGACGAGGAACGGGTCCTGCTCAAGGACCTCGGCCGCAGGCACCGCGAACGGGAGATCGCCGACACCGATCCGATCCCGCTGATCGGCTTGGTCCAGCTGTACCGCCGGGACGTGCCCGGCCTTCCGCCGGGCCCGGACGGCTGCGACCTGCTCCAGGTCCTCTGGTGCCCGTTCGAGGCACATGGCCCGAGCCGCTACGGCGTGGCCCCGCACGTGCACTGGCGCCGTTCCGACCAGGTCACTGTGCCGCTGGACGCTCCGCCGCTGCCCGCGCTGGTCGGCTTCGAGGGCGCGGTCGCCGAACCGTGCGTGCTGCACCCCGAGCAGGTCGTCACCTACCCGTACGCCAGCTCGCTGCCGGCCAGGCTGTGGAGAAGGGTCGACGCCTGGGAGGATGCGGAGGAACGCAAGGCGGAAAAGCGCGGCCTGGACGACAAGCTGGTCACCTACCACCATGACCTGTCGATTCCACAGGGCTGCCGGGTGGGGGGATTCCCCTCCTGGCGCACGACCGACCCCCACCCGATGACCTGCGATGCCTGTGCCGCACCGATGGACCTACTGCTGACCGTCGACAGCCGCGAGTGGGACGGCGCCGACGGCAGCTGGATGCCCGCCGAAGAGTGGGATGTCGCCGAGCACCTTCGGGACAGCCGCCCCACACAGCTCACGATCGGCCGAGACGGCCTGCTGAACATCTTCGCCTGCCCCACCGAGCCGGGGCACCCGCACCGATGGAGCCTCCAATAGGCGGGGGCGAGCTTCTCGGACCGGGCGCTGTCACCTCCCGTGAACATCGAACACACCGCGCAGGTGCCTCCCGAACTCGTGAGTAACTGACTTCACAACTCGGAACAGAGCCACTGCGGGGCCGCTCGCCGTCCTGCGACCAGGATCGCCGGCGGGTGGGGCGCGGGTGGCGGCCTCCCCGCCGGGGGGCATCGGGGGTCGGCCGCGCACACGGCCGAGGAATTCTGTTCCAGGTCTGTCGGCACTCCGCTCCGACGTCCGCTCACGGCAGCGTCTCGTCGTCGCGGGCCGCCCGGCCGGGCCCGCGGGAGCGGAGAGCAGGGCGCCACATCCACTGTCCATCACACGGCAAGCTCGGAAGCGGGAAGCGGGAAGCGGGAAGCGGGAAGGGGACAGTTCTGCCCTCCTTGTGGAGGGGCGGGCCTGTCCCTGCGGGCAGGGAAGCGGAGCATACCGATCACGCAGGCGCTACGACCACGGCTTGCCGCGGCAGGCCGGCGGGATCAGCGACGCCCGCCCCGGTGCCCTGTGTGTCAGTGGGCCGGGGAGTGATGCTTGCGTTCGAGGCCGGTGGAGAGGGGCTGTGGCGGAAGACGATCTGGGCACGCTGATTTATCTGGCCGATCCGCCGGGGACGAGCGGTCACGTCGTCTCGCTGCGGGTGCTGGAGCCGCCGTCCCCCGGCAGGGCCTTCTTGGACTGCGAGTTCGTCGTGGAGACCGATACGGTCAGGGGCAGCTTCCCCGTCCACGTGACGTCCGACGACCTCGATGATTGGGAAGAGGCTCTGGAGGCACTTGCGGGGAATCGGTTCGTGTCGTGGCTGAACTCGGGACGAACGGTGCAGTTCAGGATCAAGCCGGTGAGCCCTGATGTGATCACGGTGTCCGTCCATGACGGCCCGTCGTCACAGGTGACGGTCAGCGTGCCCCTCTTTCCGGCGACCGGCTGGATCGATGATCAGCGTGCGCGTCTCGAAGAGGTGCGACGCCTGTTCTCCGGCTGACCGCCCTGTCCGGCGCTGCTCACCGTGTTCGTCAACCGGCTGTCTGCTGTTCGGCGCGTGCCCGGACAGTGGCGAGGCCGTAGGAGCGGTGCCCGTTTCCATGACGCTGCCGCCGAAGGCGAGCCGGTCGAGGATCGCCGCGCAGGGGGCGGTGAAGAGCCTCCTCGCACCTGAAGGAAGCAACTCCGTCGAGCCACCGGATGCCTGGCCTTGCCGGGCCGTCCCGTCCCGTCCCGTGCGGGGAACGGAAGGCCGGTCGGGAAACGGGGGCCGGTGGTCGAGGGCGCCCACAGGCTCAGGCAGCAGCGGCGTGCCGCCGACTGGAGGTCCTGAGGACGGGTCACCCGTACGCGAGCAAGAAGCGTGCCGTACGGACCGAGCCGCCCTCGCGCTTAGGGAGCAGCTCCGGCTCGCGTCCGCCCGAACTCTGCGTTCAGGCCCCTCACGGGTACGGGGCAGGTCCATGGGCTGCAGTTCCGCCCAGCACGAGCCGCCTCCTGAACCGTTTCCGGCGAAACGGACGGAGTGCCCGATGTGGACTGCCCCCTGGCCAGGGCAGGGTGCCGTTGTCCGCCGACCCCAAGAACCGGGGTCGGTCGCCGGGCTCAGGCATGCCGGGCCGCCTGCTCTGCGGCTGCGGGGCGGGCGGTCCCACGTCCGGACGGAGGCCGTCCGCGCAGCCGGCCTCACCATGGGGCGACCCGGGGCAGGTGGGCGGGCGAGGAGCAGGTGACGTAGAGAGCGACGGGCCGACCTCCTGGGCCCGCCGGGGGCCGCCCTTCCCGGCGAGCCAGACCGTCGCCCTCACGCCGTACGGCGTCCTCCCGGTCAAAGGCCCGGAACCTCGGAGAGGGAGAGGCGGCGGCCCGGTCCGGGGGTAACTTCCTTTACGAACTGGGCGGTTCGGGCACGGGCGGGCTTTCATCCGCCACCTTTCGCCAGGGCACGCAGACGCGTCGCACGATCTGTGCCGTCGTTGTCTCGATCATGGATGGACATGGCGACTCCGCACCGCTGGCCAGCTTGACCGGTGCCTACTGGCTCGATTCCCCCTCGTTCTCCTGCGGGAGCACGGCGTTCGGTGTACCGCCGCCGAAGCGTCTGTGTGTCTGCTCTCCGAGCAGAAACGTAACCTCCGGCAGCGTCCCCGCTCGGGGAACGGCCCGGTGGGCTGCGGTCACCACGGTCCGGGGGCGTGACGGCCCAGGGGGTTCCGTCGGGGCCGGCGGACGCGAGGGCCGACTTGCCGCAGTAGCGGTGCCCCGTGGCGTTCGCACGTCGACGTGACGGGGCATCGTGACGGCCATGCTCCTGCGGAGAGATCCGCGGGAGCATGGCCTGGCTGAGGGGGCGGTGCTTCGCCCGCTTCCTCCTGCCCGTTGTCAGTTGCCGGTTGCCTGCTGCCTGCTGCCTGCTGCCTGCTGCCTGCTGCCTGCTGCCTGCTGCCTGCTGCCGGGGAAGCCTTGCCGGATTCGCGTACGTCCTGGACGAGTCGGGTGGTGGCGCCGTGATCACCGAGGGGGTGTGCGGGGTCCCTGTCTGGGGACTGGGGACGGGAGGCTTGCGGCCCCCATGGGGGCCGGTGCGTTCACGCGGGGGTGGGTGGGGGTCAGGCTTTGGCCGGTGCGGGTGCCGGGTCCGGCGCCGGGGCGGCAGGGGCCGGGGCGGGATGGGGGGCGGGCTTGCGGGGCCTTAGGTCGGGGATGAGGCGCAGGCCGGGGCTGAGGGTGCTGTAGCAGGCCAGGGCCAGCAGGAGGGCGGAGTTGGCGAGCAGGACCGTGGCCGGGCCGGTGTGGGCGAGCAGGGTGCTGGTGAGCAGGGGGCCGAAGGGAATGATCAGGGCGGGGATGAGACCGCAGGCGGTCTGGACGCGGCCCTGGAGGTGGTCGGGGATGGCGTGCAGGCGGGCGGCGGAGATGACGGCGTTGGCGGCCGGGGTGGCCAGGCTGCACGCTCCGATGACCAGGGCGAGGGCGACGGTGTTGTCGCTCAGGGCCAGCAGGGGGGTGAACAGGGCGGTGCTCCAGCACACCAGGAGGACCAGGGTGCGCGGGGGCAGGGTGGTCGTGGTGCGGGCGGCGATCAGGGAGCCGACGAGGTTGCCCGCGCCGGAGGCGGCGATGATGACCGCGTTGTGGAAGCCGCCCGAGGCGGCGTGGGCGCCGCCGGCGACCAGGACCAGGACGATGCCGCTGAACGCGAGGTTGACCAGGGCGGCGTTGACCAGGGTGTAGCGCAGGAAGGGACTGCGGCGTACCTCCCGCCAGCCGGTGCCCAGGTCTTTGACGAGGCTCGGGGCGGGCGGGGCGGTTGTGGTGGTCGGGCGTCCGGCAGGCAGGCGTACCAGTGCCACGCACACGGTGGAGGCGAGGTAGGACAGGGCGTCGACGAGGAAGGGCAGGGCGGGGGCGACGGTGTACAGAGCAGCGCCGATGAGCGGGCCGGCGAGGGTGACGGCGGCCGAACGGGCCTGGCTCAGGGAGAGGGCCGCCGGGAGCTGCTCGCGCGGGACGACGTGGCGCAGGGCGGCGGAGGCGGCGGGGTTGAAGGGGGCGCTGAAGACGCTGTTGACGACGGCCACGCACAGGGCGAGGGGCAGGCTGACCCGGTCGGTCAGGACGGCGGCCGTCATCACCAGGTAGGCCAGGGCGCGGGCGACGTCGCTGATGATCAGGACCAGTTTGCGCGGCAGACGGTCGACCAGGACGCCGGCGGGCAGGCCTGCCAGGACGGAGGCGAGGATCTCGGTGAAGGTCACCAGGCCGAAGGCGGTGACCGATCCGGTGGCATGGAGCACCACCAGGGGCAGGGCGATGGCGCTGGCCTGGGAGCCGAAGCCCGAGAGGGCGTGCGCGAGCCACAGCCGCTGGTAGTCCCGGTTGCGGTGCAGGGGGGTGGGCGCGAGGGCCTGCGGGGGGAGGGGGGCGGGGGCTGACGTGGGGTCCGGCATGGGTCTGCTCTCCTTTCCGGGTTCGGGAAACGGCCGAAGTGGCCGGCACCGGGGTGCCGGCCACTTCACGGGTGACGCCTAGGAGGTCAGGCCTCGACCTTGGTGTTGTTGCAGCCGCTGCTGATCGTCGACCACTCGGCGACCTGCTGGTCCTCCGAGCCCTCCGGCTCGCCGAGGGACAGGGTCTGGAGCTTCAGGATCTCGGACATGAGGGGTTCCCTTCGTTTGATGGGGTG
>NZ_BMTV01000042.1 GCF_014649855.1 Streptomyces roseolus
AGACGGTCCTCGATGACCGCGTGACGGTACTCGTGCACCGCCGAACCCAGCTCGGCACCGTCCCGCACCCTCACCACCACCGCGCGGCCGGAGAGAGTGCCGAAGTCGACTCCGATGGTGCACGCCTCGGGGTGGTGGCGAACCGTGGGGCCGGGAGGAACGTGTGAGCTCACGATGCGGTCTCTCTCGTCAAGGCAAGGGGATGGAGGAGCACTCAGATTGTTAGCGCTCACATTTTGGTTCGGCAAGAGTCCGGCACGGTTTCTGTCGGACATTCGGGAACGAGGGCCGGGAAAGGCGGGGCATGCCGGGTTCGGCCGCAGCCGCCACCGCAGGCGGAACTCGGCCTCGACCCTCGGGCGGGGAAAGGTTGTGAGCGCTAACAGAAGATGCCCGAAGCCCGTGCGTCCCTTGGCTGTTTCTCAGCGGCGGACGCACACCTCCCCCGCCCCACCGGCCAGGCGCGGAACCTTCCCCCGGTTCACCGGGGGAAGCAGCGGGCGAGGAAGTCGTTGCGGAACACCCCACCGGGGTCGGCGTCCGCCGTCAGCCGCTCGAAACGGTCGTAGGAGGGGTAGAGACCGCGCAGGGCGTCGGGCCCCGTGACGAAGAGCTTGCCCCAGTGCGGCCGGGCCGCGAAGGGGGCGAGGGCGTCCTCGATCACGTGCAGGGCCTTCGTCACGGCGGCGGTGTCGGGCAGCCAGGTGAAGTGGAAGGCCACGGAGTCCCGCCGGTGGGCCGGACTGAGCCAGAGGCCGTCCGCGGCCACGCTCCGGATCTCCCCCACCTGGAGATGGGGGGCGAAGGCGTCCCGTACGGCGTGCAGGGCGTCGAAGGCCGCGACGGCGTCCTCACGGGCGACGAAGTACTCCGACTGCAGTTCGTCGCCGCTGCTCGGCGTGTGCTCCAGCCTGAAGTGCGGCAGCCGGAACGGCGAGGGGCCCGGCAGGCCCAGCTGCGGCGTGCAGGAGTCGGCCGGCATGCCGGGGACGGGGTGCCTCGGGCCGTCGGCCCGCACGGCACCGAGCCACCGCGACGGCTCGTCCGCCGCCCCCGGGTCGTCCGCGCGCCGCTTGAGCCACACCTGGTCGATCAGGTCCCCCCTCCAGCGCGTGAAGAGGCTGACGCTGTACGCGGCGGACATCACCTCGTCGAAGGCGCCGCGGAGGGCGGTGACGGGCAGGTTCTCGTAGACCCACTGCCGGACGTCGAAGGCCGGCACCAGGTCCAGCGTCAGCGTGGTGACGACGCCGAGGGCACCGAGGGCGACCACGGAGCCCTCGAAGTGTTCGTCGCCCCGCTCCGTCGTCACCGTTTCGCCGGAGGCCGACACGTACGTGACGGCCCGTACGGCCGAGGCGAGGGTGCCGTTGCCGTCCCCCGACCCGTGCGTGCCGGTCGCACAGGCTCCGGCGACCGAGATGTGGGGCAGCGAACCGAGGTTGTGCAGGGCGAGTCCGGCCTCGTGGAGGCGGCCGGTGACCTCCCCGAAACGGGTTCCGCCGCTCACCGTGACGGTACGGGCCCGCCCGTCGATGTCGAGCACGCGGGGCAGGCCCGCCGTGGACACCAGGTCCCCGGTGGTGTCGGCGATCGCGTTGAAGGAATGGCCCGTTCCCAGGGCTCGTACGGCACGGGAGCCGGCCACCAGCTCCTGGAGCTCCTCGACCGAGGCGGGGACCCTGAGGCGCTCCGCGCCGAAGGTGATGTTCCCCGCCCAGTTGGTGGTGGTGTCACTCATGTCCGTCCTCTGAAGAGGGACCCGTGGCCCCGATGCGTGGGCCGCGGACGCCCGGACGCGGTCCCGACGCCGGGAGCGCGGTCGTCCCGCCCCGCCCCGGCGTTCGTGATGTCGAACGGCGTCCACGGTCTCGGTCGCCGCAGGCTAGGAGCGTCCCTCCGGGGCGGTCAAGGGCCGCTCCCGCGCGGTGAATCCCCCGTGGCGCACGCCCGTTGACATCGTCGCGCGACGCTTCGTACTGTCGCGGCAAGATTTCGAACGCATGCCGAAATATCGAACGACGGGAGTGGCCGCCGTGCGCATCACCCGGATCAGCACCCACGTGGTGGGGACGCCCTGGCGCAATCTGACCTATGTCCTGGTGCACACGGACGAGGGTCTGACGGGCGTCGGGGAGACCCGGATGCTCGGTCACACCGACGCCCTGCTCGGCTATCTGCGCGAGGCGGAGGCCAACCACATCGCGGGCTCCGACCCGTTCGCCGTCGAGGACCTCGTGCGCCGCATGAAGTACGGGGACTTCGGCCGGGCCGGCGAGATCGTCATGTCCGGGATCGCCGTGATCGAGACGGCCTGCTGGGACATCAAGGGCAAGGCGCTGGGCGTGCCGGTCTGGCAGCTGCTCGGCGGACGGGTGACCGAGCGGGTGCCCGCGTACGCGAACGGCTGGTACACCACCGAGCGGACCCCCGAGGCCTACCACGAGGCGGCCCGCGCGGTCGTGGCACGTGGCTACCGGGCCCTGAAGATCGACCCCTTCGGCGCGGGGCGGCTCGAACTCGACCCCGCCGCCTCGCGGTACGCGATCTCCCTCATCGAGGCCGTCCGGGACGCGATCGGCCCGGACACCGAACTCATGGTGGAGATGCACGGCCGCTTCTCCCCCGCCACGGCGATCCGGCTCGCCCGCGAACTCGCCCCCTTCCGCCCCGCGTGGCTGGAGGAGCCGGTGCCGCCGGAGAACCTGAAGGCGCTGGCGAAGGTGGCCGGGAAGACCGACCTGCCGATCGCCACCGGGGAGCGGATCCACGACCGGATCGAGTTCCGCGAGCTGTTCGAGTCCCAGGCCGCCGACGTCATCCAGCCGGACGTGGGGCACATCGGCGGCATCCTGGAGGCCCGCAAGCTCGCCGCGACCGCCGAGACCCACTACGTGACCGTCGCCCCCCACAACGTCGGCGGCTCCGTCCTCACCGCCGCCTCCCTCCAGCTCGCCGCCTGCACCCCGAACTTCAAGATCCTGGAACACTTCAACGACTTCGCCGACGCGGAGATCAAGAACGTGGTCCGCGGGGCCCCGGAGATCGACCCGGAGACCGGCTGCTTCCCCGTCTCGCACGCCCCCGGCCTCGGCGTCGAGCTCGACGTGGACGCGGCGGCCGCGTTCCCCCAGCAGCAGGCCAGGTTCGACCTGTGGGCCGACGGCTGGGAAAGGCGTACCCCCGTCGGCGGCTCCCGGTGACCCCTCGGGGGACGGCCGTCGTCCTCGACGCTCCCGGGAGGTTCCGGCTCGTGCCGCACGCGCCGCGGCCTCCGGGCCCCGGAGAGGCCCAGGTGCGCGTCCACGCCGTGGGGATCTGCGGCAGCGACCGCGAGCTCTACCAGGGCAACCGCCCCCCGGAGTACGTGCGGTACCCGGTCGTCCCGGGTCACGAGTGGTCCGGCACCGTCATCGCCGTGGGAGAACAGGCGCCCGCCTCCCTGATCGGCCGCAAGGTGGTGGGCGAGGGGCTGTGGAACTGCCAGACCTGCGAGCGCTGCCGCGACGGCGAGACCAGCCTGTGCACGGCCGGCTACGAGGAGACCGGCTTCACCCTCCCCGGCGCCATGGCCCCCACCCTGACGCTTCCCGCCCGTCTGCTGCACGTCCTCCCCCCGGACGCCGACCTCACGGCCGCCGCGCTCCTGGAGCCCGCCGCCTGCGCCGCCGCCGCCGTCCTGAAGGCGTGCCCGCTTCCCGGCTCACGGGTGGCCGTCATCGGTACGGGCGCCCTCGGCCTGCTCGCCACACAGCTGCTCGGCTCGTTCTCCCCCGGCGAACTCGTGGTGATCGGCACGCGCCCCGACCGCGCCGGTCCGGCCCACCGGTTCGGCGCCACTTCCTACCGGACGTGGGACGACGCCGCGGGCCTCTCCGGCTTCGACGTCGTGATCGAGGCCGCGGGCGCCTCCTCTTCGGCACACGCCGCGACGTACCTGCCGCGGCGAGGGGGACGGGTGGTCCTCACGGGCAACCCGCCACCGGGCGCGAAGGGACTCGACCCCGCCCAGGTCGTCGTCCGGCAGCTGTCGATGGGGAGCGTGTTCGGAGCGTCGTCCGGCGCCTGGACCTACGCCGTGCGCGCCTTCGCCGCGGGACGCCTCGACCCGCTCCCGCTCGTCACGCACGAGCTGCGCGTCGACGAGTTCGCACGGGCCATGGACCTCGTCCGCGGCGGCGATCCCGGTACCGGGAAGGTCCTGCTCCGCCCGCACTGACCCGGGCCGGAGGTCTTCAGCCGGTTCGTCCGCCGCCCGGCGCCGTGGCGGGTGGCATCGGGTCCGGTCGCCCGCCGGACGGCGAGGAGCGCGACGGCCGCCCCTCCGGACCGGGATCCGCCGACGTGGTCCGGGCCCGGACCACCCGGCCGGGACCGGACCACCAAGCCGGGACCGGACGGCCCCTGCTCCGAAGGGCACGACGTCCACCCGTCCCCGCGCCCCCACCGCCGACCGCGATCACCTCTCCGGACCCAGGAGGTCTGTGTGTCCCCCTTCCCGCTTCCTCCGCCCGGTTCCCGGATCCTCGGCTCGCTGGGGCTCCCGGCCCCGGAACCCGTCGCCGCGGACGCCTCTCCCCACTCCTTCCCCGACGGCGGACGGTGGCGCACGGAGATCCCCTCCGTGGAGGGCCCCGAGGCGCTCGACACCGTCCTGCGGGAGGCCGACCGGCTCTCCGTCCCCGTCCACCGCGTCAGCCAGGGCAGCGGCGTGTGGATGCTCACCGACACCGAGATCACCGAGATGGTGCGGGCCGCGGCCGAACGCTCCGTCGAGCTCTGCCTCTTCACCGGCCCCCGCGGCACCTGGGACACCGGGGCCTCCACCCGCACCGAATCGCGGGGCGGCGGGCCGCGCGCGCGGGGGCACGGCGCGGTCGCCGGCTGCGTGGAGGACGCCGTGCGCGCGACCTCGCTCGGCGTCACCTGCCTGCTGGTGGCCGACGAGGGGGTCCTGTGGACCCTGCACCGGGCGAGGACCGCGGGTCTGCTCCCCCCGGACACCACGCTCAAGGTGTCCGCGCTGATCGGCCCGGTGAACCCCGCCGCGTACGCCGTCCACGAACGGCTCGGCGCCGACTCCATCAACGTCCCCTCGGACCTGACGCTCGGCCACCTCACCGAGATCCGCCGGGTCAGCCGGGCCCCGATGGACCTGTACGTGGAGGCGCCGGACGACCTCGGCGGCTACGTCCGGATGTACGAGACCGCCGAACTCATCAGGCGCGGCGCTCCCCTCTACCTCAAGTTCGGCCTCGCGAACGCGCCGGCCCTCTACCCGTCCGGCGCCCATCTGCGGGAGACCGTGCTCGGCACGGCGCGGGAGCGGGTCCGGCGCGGCAGGCTCGTCCTCGACCTCCTGGCCAGGCACGGAGCGGGGGACGCCATGTCGCCGCCCGGTTCGCGGCTCCCCGGCCCGCTGCGCCGCTTCCCCGCCGACGCCTGATCTCCCGCCGCCCGATCCCCGTCCCCTCGGCCCCCTCGACATACGGAAAGCGACGATGCCCCTCCCCCACCCGCCCCCGCCCCCGCCCCCCGTGTCCGAACCCTTCGGCCGTCTGCCCGACGGCACGGGGGTGCGCCGGTGGTGGCTGGAGAACGGCGGAACGCGCCTCGCGGTGCTCAGCCTCGGCGGCATCGTGCAACGTCTGGAGAGACCCGACCGGAACGGCCGCCGGGCGAACGTGTCGCTGGGCTTCGACGACATCGACGGCTACCTCGCCTCCACCGCGTACTTCGGTGCCCTCGTCGGCCGTTACGGCAACCGGATCGCCCGGGGACGGTTCGTTCTGGACGGCACGCGCCACTTCCTGTCGGTCGCGGGCGGCGAGCACACGCTGCACGGCGGCGCCCTGGGATTCGACCGGCGGAACTGGACCGTGCACGGGTTCGCCCGCGGCACCGACGTCGGCCTCGTCCTCACCCTCACGAGTCCCCACGGCGACATGGGCTTCCCGGGGACCCTGGGCGTACGCGTGGTGTACACCCTCACCGAGGAGGGCGACTGGCGCGTCGACTACCACGCGGAGACGGACCGTCCCACGGTCGTCAACCTCACCAGTCACGTCTGCTGGAACCTGGCCGGCGAGTCCGCCGGCGCCGTCCACGGCCACGAACTGTCCCTGGCGGGTTCGCGGACGACGCCGGTCGACGCGGGACTGATCCCGACGGGCCGTCTGGCCCCGGTGGCCGGCACGCCTTTCGACTTCCGGACGGCCAGGGCGATCGGGCCGGGCCTGTCGGCCGACGACCCCCAGCTCCGGCACGCCGGGGGCTACGACCACAACTGGGTGCTCGACAAGGGGGTCACGGCCGGACCGGAGCCCGCCGCCACCCTGTACGAACCGGTGTCCGGCCGGATGCTGCGCATCGCGACGACCGAGCCCGGCGTCCAGTTCTCCTCCGGGAACCTCCTCGACGGCACCTCGGCCGGTGGCGGCGGCCGCCGCCACCGGGGCGGGGACGGCTTGTGCCTGGAGACGCAGCACTTCCCCGACTCCCCCAACCAGCCCGAGTTCCCCAGCACGGTCCTGCGTCCCGGCGAGACCCACCGGTCCTCGACCGTGCACTCCTTCACCACGCTCTGACGCCCCGCTCGCGCGGAAAGGGCCTGTTCCTCCCCGGGGAGGAACAGGCCCTTCTCGCCGTGCCGGTCAGGGGCATGACACCGGTCGAGGCGGGGTCACTGGCCGGCCAGACCCGTGTGGGCGATGCCCCGCACGATCTGCCGCTGGAACAGGGCGAAGACGAGCAGCAGGGGAAGGCCCGCGATCACCAGGGAGGCCATGATCTGGGCGTACCGGACTCCGAAGCCGGACTGGACGTTGACCAGTCCCACCGGGAGCGTCATGGCCTGGGGGTCCGTGGTCACGAGGAACGGCCACAGGAAGTTGTTCCACGTGGAGATGAAGGTGAAGATCGCGACCGCCGCGAGGACCGGCCGGGACAGCGGCATGACGATCGTCCAGAAGACCCGCCAGCGGCCGGCGCCGTCGACGAAGGCGGCCTCCTCCAGTTCCCGGGGCACCCCTTCGAAGAACTTCACCAGGATGAACACCATGGCGGGCACGGCGACCTGGGGCAGGATCACTCCCCAGTAGGTGTCCACGAGCCCCATGCGGACCATCTGGGTGAACAGCGGCGCGATGAGGACCTGGGGCGGCACCATGATCCCGGCCAGGACCAGGCCGTACAGGACCCTGCGGCCCCGGAACGCGGTCCGGGTGAAGCCGTAGGCGGCCATCGCGCACAGGACGACGGTGAGCAGGGTGGTGAGCCCCGAGACGACGAGGGAGTTCACCGTCCACCGCAGCAGGGTGCCCGACTCCCACACCTTGGCGTACGCCTCGAAGGTGATCCGCGAGCCGATCCACTCCAGCGGTGTCCGGGTCGTCTCCCCCTCCGGCTTGAGCGAGGTGGCGACGGCCCAGAGCAGGGGCAGCAGCCAGGCGGCGGCCAGGACGAGCGCCACGGCGAGCAGCGAGATCCGGCCCGCGGTCCAGCGGGGCCGCCGGCTCTCGGTGCGGGACGCGCGGACGGTGCGGTCACGGACGGCGGCGAGGCTCACTTGCCGGCCTCCTCTTTGCGCCGGGCCAGCACGGGCTGGACCAGGGAGACGATCAGGACGAGGGCGAAGAAGACGTAGGAGACGGCGGACGCGTAGCCGATCCGGTAACCGGTGAAGCCCTGCTGGTACACGTACTGGAGGATCGGCCGGGTGGAGTCGTCGGGTCCGCCTCCGGTCATCAGGTAGACCTGGTCGAAGATCTTGAGCGAGGCGAGCACCTGGAGGACGAGCACGAGACCGGTGGTGCGCCGCAGCAGCGGCAGGGTGATGTGGCGGAGCCGCCGCCACGCGCCGGCGCCGTCGAGCTCGGCCGCCTCGTACAGGTGCTGCGGAACGGCCTGGAGCGCCGCGAGGTAGAGCAGGAAGTTGAACCCGACCGTCCACCACACCGTGGTCAGGACGATGGAGAGCATCGCGTAGCGTTCGTCGCTCAGCCAGCCGATGCCGGGTTCCAGCCCGGCGGAGGCGAGGAGCTGGTCGGCGAGCCCGAACCCCGGCGGGAAGATCATCTGCGCGAACAGCATGCAGACGACGCCCGAGGGCAGCAGGAAGGGCGCGAACCAGCTGATCCGCCAGAGCCACTGCACGACCCTCAGTTGGTGGGCGAGCAGGGCGAGCACGAGTCCGACCAGCACGAGCGGGACGGTGGAGAGCACGGTGAACCAGACGGTGTTCCCCAGCGAGGACCACATCTGCGGGTCGGCCAGCGCCTCCGCGTAGTTGGCCAGTCCGACGAACTCCGCCTCGGTGCCGGTGATGTTCTCGCTGGTCAGGCTCATCCCGAGACCGCTGATCAGGGGCCAGACGAGAAAGAGGCCGTAGACGACCAGGAAGGGGGCCACGAAGACGAGGCCGTGCTCGGTCCACTTCCTCCGGACGGCCCGGGAGCGGGCCGTGTCGGCGCCGCGGCCCGCTCCAGCGGCCGAGGGAGCCGGAGCGGCGGGGGTGAGCGTGGTCATGACGCGACTCCGGGAAGCGGGTTGCGGGTGTCGAGGAGGCGTCCGAGCCGGAGCTTCGCCTCGGAGAGCGCCTCGCGGGGGGTGCGGGAGCCGGTGAGCAGCGTCGAGAACACCTCGCCGAGTTCGATCCACATCCGGGAGGCGGACCCGGCGAACCAGGCCGGTTCGTCGAGCACGACGTCGTCGATCACGTCGCGGTAGGCGGACTGCGGATCGAGCGCGAGGTAGGCGGGGTCCGAGAGGACCGGCCGGTACGCCGGGACGTGGCCGCCCGCCGCCCATTCGACGGAGTTCTTCAGCATCCAGGCGACGAAGACGCAGGCGGCCCTGTCCGTCGCGGTGTCGCGGCCGCGCTGGTGGGGCAGGACGAAGGCGTGGGAGTCGGCCTGGGCCGTGGCCCGTCCGAACAGCGCGGGGACCCGCGTCATCGAGAAGGGCGTCCCTCCCGTGCGGAAGGTGGTGACCTCCCAGTCCCCGTTGAGGTGGAACGCCGTCCGCCCCTGGTTGAAGATGCCCACGGAGGCGGCGTAGTCGGCGCGGCGCGTCCACAGCCCTTCCTCCACGAGGGCGGCCATGTACTCGAGCACCCGCAGGGCCTTGGCGTCGTCGAGGGCGAGGCCCTTGCCGTCGGGGGTGAGGACGGTCCCGCCGGTCTGGGAGTAGAAGGTGGAGAAGAGGCGCCAGGGGGTGATGCAGTCGGGGCCGAGGGTCTCGGTGACGAGGGCGGCCGTGCCGGTCACCTTCTTGGCGGCGCGCAGGGCCTCGGTGAACTCCGCGGCTCCTTCGACGGTCTTGAGCCGTTCCCCGTCCATGAGGCCGGCCTTGCGGCAGATGTCGGTCTGGTAGTAGAGCACGAGGGGGTGGGTGTCGAGGGGGACGGCGTACTGGCGGCCGTCGATCCGTCCGCGCCGCCACAGGTCCTCGGGGAAGTCCGCCGGGCGGACGCCCGCCTCGGCGAGCAGGTCGAGGTCGAACGGGTCGACGAGCCGGCCGGGGCCGAACCCGGCCAGCCGGGCCATGTGGAGCGCGGCGACCTCCGGGGCGCGGCCTCCGGCGCCCGCCATGCCGAGTTTGGTGTAGTAGGGGGCGCCCCACTGGAGGGTGGTGTCCTCCAGTTCGACGTCCGGGTGGGCGGCACGGAAGTCGTCCAGCATCTTCTGCATGTTGACGCCGTCGCCGCCGCCGAAGAGGTGCCAGAACCGGAGCCTGGTCCGGCCGGACGCGGCGGCCGAGGGCGGCGCGCAGCTCGCGGTCGAGGCGAGGACGCCCGTGGTGGCGAGGGCGCTCAGGGAGCCGGCGAGGACACGGCGCCGGCTGGGATGGGGTGATTGCATTGCGGCTCGTCTTCCCGGGGTGCGGCGGAGGGCGGCCGGGGCCGCCCTCCGGTGCGGAACCGCCCGAGGGCGGCTTTCCTGCAGGGGCGGCCCGTCAGGCCAGGCGGATCATGGTCCAGGACAGCGGTTCGAGCGTGACGCTCAGCGTGGAGCCGGCCAGTGCGGCTCCCTCACCCGGGTGGGGCGTGACGCGGTCCGGCTCGTCGAGGGTGTTGCGGGCGTCCGGGTCCGCGTCGGCGAGGACGGTGTGCTCGACGACCTCGCCGAGGTCCATGCCGCCCAGCGCGACGCGCAGCGGCAGGGGGCGGTCCTGCGAGCGGTTGACGGCGAAGACCGTGACGGCGCCGGTCCTCGGGTCCCGTACCGCGGTGGCCTGCAGCAGCGGCACGTCGCCGTGGACGGCGGTGGGGTACGTGGGCGAGTCGACGCGCACGTCGAGGACCTCGCCGCGGCCGTGGCGCGCGGCGTGGGCGAAGGGGTAGAAGGTGGTCTGCCGCCAGGCCGGGCCGCCGGGTTCGGTCATGATAGGGGCGATGACGTTGACGAGCTGGGCGAGGCAGGCGACCGTCACGCGGTCGGCGTGCCGCAGCAGCGCGATGAGCAGCGAGCCGAAGACGACGGCGTCGGTGACGGAGTAGCCGTCCTCGAGGAGGCGGGGGGCCTCCGGCCAGTCGAGCGGGTTCTCGGCGGCCTCCGCCTCGAAGCGGCTCTGGTACCAGACGTTCCACTCGTCGAAGGAGAGGTTGATCTTCTTCTTGGACTTCAGCCGGGCGCCGATGTGGTCGCAGGTGGCGACCACGTTCTCGATGAACGACTCCATGTCCACGGCGGAGGCGAGGAAGGAGTCGCGGTCGCCGTCCTTCTCCTCGTAGTAGGCGTGCAGGGAGATGTGGTCGACGAGGTCGTACGTCTCCTCCAGGACCTTCGCCTCCCAGGTCGCGAAGGTGGGCATGGCCTGGCTCGACGAGCCGCAGGCGACGAGTTCGAGGTCCGGGTCCATCTGGCGCATGGCGCGCGCCGTCTCGGCCGCCAGCCGGCCGTACTCCTCCGCCGTCTTGTGGCCGGTCTGCCACGGTCCGTCCATCTCGTTGCCGAGGCACCAGAGGCGGATGCCGAACGGCTCCTTGTCGCCGTGGGCGACCCGCAGGTCGGAAAGGGCCGTGCCGCCGGGGTGGTTGGCGTACTCCTGCAGTTCGAGGGCCTCGGCCACGCCCCGGGTGCCGAGGTTCACGGCCATCATGGGCTCGGCCTCGGGGCCGACCTTCTTCAGGAACGCCATGAACTCGCTGAGCCCGAAGCGGTTGGTCTCGGTGGAGCGCCAGGCGAGGTCGAGACGGCGGGGCCGGTCCTCGACGGGGCCGACGGAGTCCTCCCACCGGTATCCGGAGACGAAGTTGCCCCCGGGATAGCGGATGGCCGTGACGCCGAGCTCGCGCACGAGGGCGAGGACGTCGGTGCGCAGGCCCGCCTCGTCCGCCGAGGGGTGGCCGGGCTCGAAGACGCCGGTGTAGACGCAGCGGCCGAGGTGCTCGACGAACGAGCCGAAGAGACGGGGGTTCACCTCACCGACGGTGAACGCCGGGTCGAGGGTGAACCGGGCGACGTGGTCAGGGGTGGAGGTCATGACGTCCTTTCGTGGGGCGGGGGTGCGAGGAGCGGGGCGGTCGCCGTCAGCGGGCGAGCACCGGCCAGCCGTCGGCGCTCCAGGAGAGCGGGGTGAGGCCGAGCTTGGGAGTGCCCTGGTCCTCGGCGTCGTAGTAGTGGTGGACGAGGACGTCCCGGCCGCGGTCGCGGAGCACCGACTGTCCGCCGGGCCCGAGGTACTTGCCGTGGGCGGCCAGCAGCAGGTCGCCACCGCCCTGCGTCATCGGCCTGCCGTCGCGTCCGGTGTAGGGGCCGGTCGGTGAGGTGGAACGGCCGACGCGGATGTTGTAGGTCGACTCGACGCCCGCGCAGCAGCGGTCGTACGAGACGAAGAGGTAGTAGTGACCGCCCCGGCGCACGACGTACGGGGCCTCGACCGCGTAGGGGGCGTCGGGCCGGGTGGCCAGGTGGTGGACGGGGGCCGCGGGGAGGGGGCGCCCGGTGCGGCCGTCCAGCTCCACCATGCGGATGCCGGTCCAGTAGGAACCGAAGGACATCCAGAGTCTGCCTCCGCCTTCGACGATGCCCGGGTCGATGGCGTTGTAGGGGTCCGCCGTGCCGCTCGCGAAGATCTCTCCGTGGTCGGTCCAGGTGCCGGGCCTGCCGCTGGGCGAGGTGGCGAGCCCGATGGCGGAGTGGTTCGAACCGAAGGAGGAGACCGCGTAGTAGAGCCAGTAGCGGCCCTGGCGGTGGAGGATCTCGGGGGCCCAGGGGTCGCTCTCCGCGGAGTAGGAACGCCACCAGGCGGGGAGCGTGGTGAAGGCGGATCCCGCCCGTTCCCAGTGGCGGCCGTCCCGTGAGGTGCGCGCTTCGAGGCCGCCGTGCGTGGAGTAGACCACGTAGGTTCCGTCCATGAGGCGGATCGCCGCCGGATCGTGGACGGTGACGTCCCCGGTGACGGGCAGCGGGTCGGGGTAGGCGGCCGGCGGAGCGGCCGACGCCTGGGGGACCAGGCAGGCGAGGGCCGCCGCGCCGGCGGACAGGAGTGCCGCGGCCCGGCGGCGGACGGAACGCCCGACAGGCATGGAAAGGCTCCTTCGAGAAGACGACCGGAAGAAGTCTGTTCGAGATTACGAACGACTTTCGTAACTTCGAATCGCGAAATTAGACGCCCCGAAACACGGCGTCAACGAATTGGGCAAAATCACGAACGTCGTTCGAAATCACGAACAAGAGAAGGCGCCCTTCCCTTCGGGCCGTCCACGGATCAAGTCGCGACATTTACCGCACAGGTCACCGACCGCCACCGGTGCGACGCGGCGGGCGAGGTCGCCCGCGAGCCGGTCGACCGGGTCTCGGCGACGGCCTCGTCCGCCCGGAAGGCGCCCCCGCGCCGGCTCTTTCCCGACTCCCGGCGGGGGCGACGGTCGTTGCCGTGTTCCGGTCGCCGGGTCAGCCGGCCGTGGCGTTGAGGTGGTAGGTCGTGTCCACTTGGAAGCCTTCCGCCGTGGTGCCTCTGATCTCGAGGACGTAGTGACCGGGAACGAGTGGGGCGAGGGCGGACCAGAGGCCCCAGGCGAGGTGCCTGCGCAGCCCGACGCGGAAGGGCGGGGCGATGAACTCGCGGAGGGGGAGGGGGGCGCCGTTGAGGTGCGCCTCGGCGCGGGTCACGTCGAGGGAGAGGGGCTTTCGGGAGTGTCGCTTGGAGTGGTGCACGTTGAGCACCGGGAAGAACACGGGGCGCCCGGCCGGGATCTCGCAGCGGCGGACCACCCGGCCGCCGTAGGTGCCCGCCAGGAACCACAGGTCGTCCGGCTGCCGCCAAGCGGCGTGCGCGCCGGTCCTGTCGGCCACGGGGCTCACCTCGTCGGGGGCGGACAGGGCCCACTGCCACCAGCGGGCGGCCAGGACGCCACCCTCTTCGTCGGATATCTGCCATGCGCTCACGCCGCCGCACCCTACGGGACGCCTGTGCCGCAGGGCCCGGGAGGGGCGGTCCCGTGAGACGCCCACCCCACCGGTGCGGTCACGGCGGCCCGGCGCCCGAGCCGGGGGCCGGGGCCCAGGGCGCCGTGCGGCACCACGAGGTCGAGAAGCCGTTCGACGCGAAGAGCGCGCGGTGACCGGGGGTGAGCACGGGCGGGTCGTGCCCGGCCACCGCGGAGACACGCCCGGCCGCCGGCGTCCGCCGACGGCCGGGCGCCTCGCGCGGAAGCGGGGTCAGGCGCCCGCCTCGGGGGCTTCCCGCTGGTCGGGAGGGGTGCCGCCGCCCTCGCCGCCGCCGCGTTCGCCCTTGTCCGTCCCGTGCGGCCTGCCTCGGCTCCGGCGCGGTTCCTTCGCCTCGTCGGCCTTGAGCGACGCGCTGTCCTGCGGCGTGCCGGCGCCCCGGCCGCTGCGGCGCTGCTCGGGTTGCTGGGGGTTGCCCATGGTGGCCTCCTGACGTTTCTCGTCGGGTGCGTCGACAGGCGTGTGACCGGCCGGCACGGTTTCATGCGCCCGGAGGGCGGGCCGTCAGGGCGTGAAGAGGATCTTGACGGCTCCGTCGTCCTTCTTCTGGAACATCTCGTACGCGTCCGCCGCGTCCGCGAGGGGCACCCGGTGGGTGGCGAAGTCGTCGACCCCCAGGGGGTCGTCGTCGGTCAGCAGCGGCAGCAGCCGGTCGACCCAGCGCAGCACGTTCGCCTGCCCCATGCGGAACGTCAGCTGCTTGTCGAACATCGTGAGGAGCGGCATCGGGTCCGCCTGTCCCCCGTACACCCCGGAGAGCGACACCGTCCCGCCGCGGCGCACCAGTTCGACGGCCAGGTGCAGGGCGGACAGCCGGTCGACGCCGTAGCGGCGCATGAGCCCGCGGGCGACGCCGTCCGGCAGGAGGCCGACCACCGTCTGCAGGCCGTGGGCGACCGGGGCGCCGTGGGCCTCCATCCCGACGGCGTCCACGACCGCGTCGGGGCCCCGCCCGCCGGTGAGGTCGCGGACCCGGTCGATCAGTCCGCCGTCGGCGTCGGAGGGGTCGAGGACGTGCACGCCGCGGGCCGCGGCGCGGGCGCGTCGTTCCGGCACGGGGTCGATGCCGATGACGAGGCCGGCGCCGCGGTGCGCCGCGATGCGGGCGGCCATGTCGCCGATGGGGCCGAGGCCGAGGACGGCGATCGTGCCGCCGGGCGGCACGTCCGCGTACTCGACGGCCTGCCACGCCGTCGGCAGCACGTCCGAGAGGTAGACGAAGCGGTCGTCCGGCGGCCCCTCGGGGACGTGGACGGGAAGGGTGTCGCCGAAGGGGACGCGCAGGTACTCCGCCTGGCCGCCCGGCACCTGCCCGTACAGCTTGGTGTAGCCGAACAGCGCGGCTCCCGAGCCGTAGGCGCGCACCTGCGTCGTCTCGCACTGCGAGTGCAGGCCCCGCTCGCACATCGGGCAGGTTCCGCAGGAGACGTTGAACGGCACCACGACCCGGTCCCCGGGGGCGGTCCGCCGCACGTCCGGCCCGACCTCCTCGACCACCCCCATCGGCTCGTGCCCCAGCACGTCGCCCGGGTCGAGGAACGGTCCGAGCACCTCGTAGAGGTGCAGGTCGGAGCCGCAGAGCCCGCTCGTGGTGATCCGCACGATCACATCGGTGGGCTCCTGGATCCGCGGGTCCGGCACGGTCTCGACCGAGACCTTCCGCCGGCCCTGCCACGTGACGGCCTTCATGGCGTACGCCCCTTCCGTGTTCTCTCGTCGGTTCGGTCCGTCGGGGACGCGACGCCGGCACGCCGACCGGTCCTGAAGTGGTCGGCGCGGGTCGCGTCCGGACGGGGACATGGCCCGGCGGATCGTTCCGGGCGGCGCCGCCGCCCGGAGGGGGGAAGCCGGGCGACGGCCTTCTGGGGTGCGCACCCGGTCTGCGGATGCCCCCTCGGCCGGGACTCACTCGTCCCGGGCGCGCCCGGATCGAGAACCCCGGCGCTCCGGCACGGGGACGGCACGGGCCGCGTCCCCGTCCGTCACGGCGTGCCCGGTGTCCCGACGGGGGCGGCGGGGGCGGGGCAGGCGACCGCGCCCGGCTTCACGGAGAGCTTGAGCCGGGGCGTGGTGAGCAGGCCGGGGATCTGGAAGTCCTGCGCGGTGCCGGTGATCCGGTCGAACTTGGCGTAGCGGGCCTGGATGCCGAAGCGGTGCTGCGGGGCGCCGAGGGGGTTCGGCACGTACGCGCCGGAGGCGTCCTTGACGGTGCGGACGTCGGCGCCGTTGACGTTGAGGTCGACGATGCCGTCCATGTCGAGCTCGCCGGTGGCGTTCCTCAGGTCGAGGACGGTGTTGCGGGTGCGGATCTCCCAGGAGCCGGGGTTGTCGTCGCCGAGGGTGAGCAGCAGGGTGTACGTGGCTCCCGCGATCTGCTGGCGCTGACTGAGGCAGAGCCCGTTGAGGACCCCGTCGGCGAAGCCCATCCGCAGCACCCGCACGCTGCCGGCCGTGCCGTCGGGGCGGACGACCGCCTGGTCGACGACGGCGGCGCCGTACTGGGTGCCGTACAGGCTGCTGGTGGTGAAGTCGACGGGCCGGTCCTGGACGCTCAGGCCGACGGCGAGCGCCCCGCCGGCCATCGCCGAGCCGAGCCCGCCGGCGGCGAGGAGGGCGGGGACGGCGACGGCGAGGGCGCGCCGCCAGTGGGTGCGGCCCTCGGGGCGGAGCGGTGCGGAGCTGCTCATGGCGTGGTCACCGTGATCGTTCCGGGGAGGTGGACGGGGTTGTCGGTGGAGTTGAGCTCGGCGTGGTCGTCGACGGTCCGGATGGCGTAGATGTCGCCCTGGAACTCCTCCGCGCCGGCCGTGAGCGGGATGAGGGAGCCGAAGAAGTCGAGCAGTCCCTGGACCTCGCAGATCTGGAAGATCACGCGCACGCAGACCCGGTTGATCTTCCCCCACATCATGGTGGTCTCCGGCCGGCCTGCGCTGTCGTAGCCGCCGAGCGAGCCCTCGTCCGGCACGTCGATGACGAGGGTGTGGCCGTCGGCCCGCTGGGTCACGTTCATGTGCGAGCGGATCTTCAGCTTGGTGAAGGTGTACTTGTTCGTCACCACGGTCGTGCCGTCGGAGAGCCGGACGGTGACGTTCTTCTCGACGGTCAGGGAGACGGCGACCATGCTGTCGATGCTCACCCGGAGCGGGTACGGGCTGGGCAGGAACGGTACGCCGAGCGGTTCCACGGCGGCGGGCGGGCGGCCGGCGGCGCTGCTCGGGCGGCCGGAGAGGAGCGCGGTGGCGACGGCGAGCAGCAGCGCGGCGACGACGGCGACCGTCTTGCGCCGCCCCCGGACGCCCGCCCCGGCCGTCACCCCTCCACCGCCTCGGGTACGGCTCCGGCGGCGGCCCGCGCCGCTCCGCGCGGGCGCTTGGCGCCCCAGCCGACCATCATCGAGCCGCCGAGGACCCCGAGGGCCATGCCGAGGAGGAAGCCGCCGAGGTTGGAGACGACGAGGGAGACCACGGCGAGGACGCAGCCGATGAGGCCGAAGGTGTACCGCTGGCGGGGGGCGGCGAGCGGGACGAGTCCGCAGAGGATCATCCCGCCGCCGACGAGGTAGCCCGCGACGCCGCCGAAGCCGGTGCTGACGATGAGCTGCACGGAGCTGAGCGAGAACTTGAGGACGGTCCAGCCGCCGGCCACCATCCACACCGCGCCCCAGAAGGGGCGGGTGCGCCGGAAGGCCCGGAACCACCCGTATGCCGCCCGGGCCCGGCTCAGCATGTGGTGGCCTTTCCGGTGACGACCCTCAGCTTCAGGTTCGGCAGCACCAGCGCCCCGGCCATCTCGGCGTCGTACGCGGTGGCGTTGAGGCCGTGCAGCCGGATGGAGCTGCCGCCCTCGCCGCCCGCCGAGCCGAGGCCGAAGCCGCCGGGCAGCGCGCCGGTGAGCGGTTTCCCGGCGACGGTGACCTGGTCGGCGGACTGGCCGAGGACCGCGTTCTGGAGCGTGGTGGGGCCGTAGGCCTGGAGCTCGGTGGCCTGGATGTAGAGGTTGGAGGCGTCGATGTCGGTGGTGAAGCTCGCGGGCGGGGTCGCGGTCACCGTCTGGCCGCCGGTGAGCAGGAGCGAGTACGGCACGCCGGCGATCGACTGGTGGACGATCCCGCACAGTCCGGCGAGGCCGGCGCTGGCGAAACCGACGCGTGCCATGGCGGTGTCGGTCGTCGTGGTGCCGTCCGGCCGCCCCACGGCGGGGGTGTTGACGATGGCGCCGAAGCCGCTGCCGGAGACGCCGTTGGAGGTGAGGGTGAACGGCTGTCCGGTGACGCTGAAGTTGGCGGCGAGGGCGCCCTGCGCGAGGACCGTGCCGAGCGCGCCGATCGCGAGGCAGGAGGGGACGAGGGCGAGGGCGCCACGGCCCCAGCGGGTGCCCCGGCGGGTGCCGTCGGCGGCCTCGGCGAGCATCCGGGCGTTCCAGCCGGCGGCGGCGCGGACGCCTCCGGCGCCGAGCCGGGCGAGCGGTCCGCGCGTCGTGCGGGGCGCTGCGTGGAGGGGGTTCATGCGGAGCCGCTCCTCACGGATGCGGGGGACGCGGGGGTCCCGTCGGTGACGCGGTCGCGCCGGCGCGCGAGGCGTCCCGGGCGCTTGGCGGGCTTCTCGGGCAGCCAGGCGAAGGCCATGGCGCCGCCGAGGACGGAGAGGCCCATGCCGACGAAGAGGCCGCCGAGGTTGGACAGGGGGAAGGAGGCGACGCCGGCGATGACGGCGATCGTGCCGGCGGTGTGGCGCTGGCTCGGCAGGGCGAGGACGAGGAGGGCCATCGCCATGATGACGACGCCGCCCGCCATGCCGGCGACGCCGCCGACGCCGACCTGGAGGATCCTGCCCAGCGGCGCCATCGGCAGGAAGAAGATCACGAAGCCGCCGAGGGACATCCACAGCGCGGCCCAGAACGGCCGGGTGCGGCGCCAGCGGCGGAAGCCGCGGCGGGCGCGGGCCGGGGCGGAGGGCCGGGGCCCGATGGCCTCGGCGGGCGGAGCCTCGAAGGCCTCGGGGGCCTCGGGGGCCTCGGGGGCGGGCGGGTCGGTGCTGGTCACGGGGGCCTCGCAGGAGCGGTCCGGAAGGGGCGGGCGGGGGCCGGTCCGGGGCGGCGCGCCCCGCGGTGGCGCGCCGTCCCGGTCCGGGTCGTGCGGTGGTGCCGTCGTGCGGTGGTGCTGATGGGGTGCGGAGGGGGTGTCAGCAGCCCGTGTCGCCGTGCTTGATGGCGATCGCGAGGTCGGGGAGCGTGATGGCCCCGGCGATCGTGGCACCGTTCGCGTCGGCGTTCAGGTTGCTGATGTCGGTGCGGCCGCCGGTGGCGTCGAGGCCGAACTGGCCCGCGGCACCGTCCTGGATGCCGGTGGCCTTGATGCCGGCGCCGTCGGCCGCGGCGCCGATGACGTTCGGGGTGGCGTCGGTGGCGTTCAGGGTGGCGGTGGCCGCCTTGAGCGCCTGGGCGTCGAGGATGAGCTTGTTGGCCTGGAGCCCGGCGCCGTTGGCCAGTTGGTCGCTGGTGAGCGGGGTCGCGGCGGCGGGCGAGGAGATGTTGAGCGACCAGGTGCCGAGGCTGCCGATCACCGGGAGGGCGACCGACTGGGTGGCGTGGACGCAGATCCCGTCGAGGCCGGCCTTGGCGATGCCGACCTGGGCGGCGCCCTTGGGGCCGCCGGCGTCGATGGTGTGCATGACCGCGCCGATGCCCTGCGGGGCCGCCACCGTCTTGGAGCTGAGGGTGAACGGCACGCTGGTCAGGGAGAGGTTCGCCGCGAGGGCGCCCTGGACCATCGCGGTGGCCATGGCCGCGACCGCCGCGCAGGCGGGGACGGCGAGGAAGGCCGATCTGCGCCAGCGGGTGACGCCTCTGGGCTCGTTCTGCATGAGGGTTCTCCAACCGTGGGTTCGGACACTCTGTGGCTGCCTGTTCGAGAATTGGACACTCTGAGAAGTTGTGTCAATAGCACGGACAAGGCTGGTAGTTCTGTCACCGTCCTGAGGAGTTCCGGCGCTGTTCTACGCTGGCGCGATGGCACGCTTCAGGGAGACGGTCCGGACACTCCTGCGCGAACGGCTCCTCGACGCCGCCTTCGAGCGGGTCGCGGAGCACGGCTTCGACAAGCTGCGCATGGCCCATCTCGCCGGTGACGTGGGCGTCAGCCGGCAGACGCTGTACTCCGAGTTCCCCTCCAAGGAGGCGGTCGGCGAGGCGCTGTTCCGGCGCGAGCTGGAGCGCTGCCTGGTCGGCATCCAGCAGGGTCTGGACGCCCACCCGGGCGACCTGCGCGCGGCCGTGGAGGCGGCCGTCGGCTTCACGCTGACGCTGGCCCGCCGCAATCCGCTCATCCGGGCGATGCTGACGAGCACCGGCGAGGGCGGCCTCCTCCCCTATCTGACGACCCGCTCCGCCGCCGCCTTCGAGCTGGCGACGACGGCGCTGGGGACGTACGTGGCGGAGACCTGGCCCTCGATCGACCCGGTCGCGCGGGACCTGGCGGTGGACACGGCGGTCCGCCTGACGGCGAGCCACGTCGTGCAGTCCGCCGCCTCCCCCGAGGAGTCGGCCCGCCGCATCGCGGACACGACGGTCCGGGTCGCCCTCAGCACGGGCGCGGAACGCCTTCCGGCCGGCACGGCCCGCCCCTGAGACCCGCCGCGCCTCTCCGGCTGCGGCTCCGGCTGCGGCTGCGGCCGCTACGGCTCCTACGGCGGCGGAGACCCCGCGTACTCCTCCAGTACGGGCCGGTTGCCGAGCCCCGGCGCGGTGGTGACGGGGTAGGCCCGCAGCCCGACCCTTCCCTCCACCCGGTCGATCGCGCCCCAGCCGTACTGCCGGGAGTCGTCCGACAGGTCGGGGTTGTCGCCCAGGTAGAAGAAGCCGCCCTCGGGCACGGTCCGCAGCTCCGCGCGCGCCGACCGGGTGCCCTCCGCCGAGCAGCAGGCGCCCGCGCGGCGGGCGCGATCGGTCCACTGGGCGGCGACCACCCGGCGTACGGGCCCCGTGCCGCCCTCCTGGAGCAGCACCTGGAAGGGTTCCGCGCCGGTCGACACGATCGCCACCCGGTCCCCGGGCAGGCCGATCACCCGTTTCACCATGAGGGAGTCCTGCCGGCCGCCGCGCAGCAGGACCACGTCGAAGCGGTCCACCCTGCCCTCCGAGCCCGGCGAGACGAGGATCCGGTCGCCCGGCCGCAGGGTCGGGTCCATGCTGGACCCGTCGACCCGGACGCCGAGGGCGGTCACGGCCACTCCCGCGAGCAGGCAGAGCAGGACACCGGTCCCGAGGACGGCGCCGAGGACGCGCCCCGCCCTCATCGGCGGCCCCTTCGGCCGCCGTGTCGGCCGGGGCGCGGTACGGCCCCGGACCGGTCGCATTCGGTCATGGCGGGACGGTAGGCCGGGCGGCGGGCGGGGGCCGTGACCGTACCGCTCAGCCTTGTTGACCGCGCGTCGACCAGGACGGGGACGCGGGCCCCGGCCCCGGTGCGGCGACCCCCCGGACCTGGTAGGCGCGCGGGGTCTCGCCGGTCCAGCGGCGGAACGCCCGGTGGAAGGCGCTGGGTTCGGAGAAGCCGAGCCGCCGGGAGAGCCGCTCGATGGAGACCCGCCCCGCGGCGAGCTCCGCGAGGGCGTGGTCCCGCCGCACCTGGTCGCGCAGCCGCTGGTACGTGGTGCCCTCGGCGGCCAGTCGGCGGCGGAGGGTCTGCGGGCTGACCGAGAGCCGCTCGGCGAGCTCCTCCGGGGTGGGCACGGGTCCGCCCGGCAGCGCCCGCCCGATGAGGTGGCGCACCCGTCCGGTGACGGTGCCTCCCCATTCCGAGCAGACCAGCACGCCGTCGGGGGCGCGGCGCAGGAAGTCCCGGAGCGCCGCCGCGTCGCGGAGCACGGGCTCGTCGAGGTCGGCGCGGTCGAGGACGGCGGCGGTGCGCCCGGCGCCGAAGACGCAGGGGGCGCCGAAGAGCAGGGCGTACTCGGCGGAGTGGCGGGGCTCGGCGTGGGCGAACTCGACCCGGCGCAGTCCGATCCGGCGGCGGACCAGCCAGCCGGCGAAGCGGTGGGCGACGAGGACGGTGGCCTCGGCGCCGAAGTGCAGGGGGTCGTCGTAGCCGGAGAGGTCGAATTCGAGCCGCGCCTCGTCGGGGCCGCCGGACTCCCCCGCCGGCGCCGCCGGTTCGACGAGCCGGAAGCTCGGCCCGCCGGGGAAGAGGGAGTAGAAGGCGCGGGCCCGGTGCAGGGCCTCGCGCAGGTCGCGGCTGCCGTGGACGACGAGGTGGCCCATCATCGCGAAGGAGCCGACCTTGGTGGGCGCGCCGCCGAAGCCGAGCAGCTCGTCGTCGAGGCTCGCCCAGAGCAGCCGGACGAGGCGGCCGAACCGTGCGGAGGGGACCCGGTCCGGCGGGAGGCCGGCGAGGAGGTCGGGTGAGAGTGATGAGGGTTCCGGCGGGAGGCCGGCGAGGAGGTCGGGTGAGAGGCCGGCGCGGGCGAGCAGCGGCCCGGTGTCCACCCCGCGCCGCTCGGCGCCGAGGACCACGGCCCGTACGTGATGGGCGCTGACCGATCCCGTCCGCGTCCGCATGCCCGTCGCCTCCGTTCGGCGCGTTTGACACTTCGACCTATGGTTGTCCAAGTTCGGACACTCTCATGTGAACTGTAAGGCCCCTGGGGGGAGTCTGTGCGGAACGGGGCCTACGTCACAGGAACTCCGTCTACCGTCGCTTCCGGAAGACTCCAGCGGTGCATCGAGAGGGGCAGGCATGAGCGGAGTGGCACGGCGGACCGTGGTCGCCGCCGGCGGGGCGGGGCTCGCGGCGGCGCTGACCGCCTGCGGCGGCGGCACGAACGCCGAGGGCGACACCGGCACGGGCGGCACGGACGGCGCCCCGGAGGGCCCGCTCGCGAAGACCGGGGACATCCCGGTGGGCGGCGGCAAGGTCCTGGCCGGCAAGGGGATCGTCATCACCCAGCCGAAGGCCGGGGAGTTCAAGGCCTTCTCGTCGAAGTGCACGCACGCGGGGTGCGCGGTGAGCGAGGTGAAGGACGGCACGATCGTCTGCCCGTGCCATCAGAGCAGGTTCGACATCTCGGACGGCAGCGTGAAGGGCGGCCCGGCGACGGCGTCGTTGCCGCCGGAGCCGATCGAGGTGAAGGGCGAGGACATCTCCTTCGGCTGACCGGCCCCCCTCGCCCGCTCCTCACGCGCGGGCGGAGGAACGCCTCGGCGCCTTCCACGCGGTGAGCAGTTCGTCGGTGGCGGCGAGGGTGGCGACGAGCGAGAGGGTGTTGCGGATCATCACGGGGGTGTAGTCGGCCGGCACCCCCGCGATGGCGTCCCGCGGTACGACCACGGTGTGGCCGAGGTCCACCGCGTCGAAGACGGCGTCGGGCACGGCCACGTTGGCGGACACCCCGGTCACGACGAGGGCCCGGCAGCCGAGGTTGCGCAGCAGCGCGTCCACGCCCGTGCCGGCCAGCGGGGAGAGGCCGTGCAGCCGCCGCACCACCAGGCCCTCGTCGGCCACCCGGATCGGTTCCGCGATCCGTACCGCCGTGGAGCCGCTGTGCTGCTGCACGGGCAGCCGGGCCGCGGCCCGGAAGAGGCGGGCGTCGCCGTCGGAGCCGCGCCCGTCGGGGCGCCGCTCCGCGACGGCGTGCACCACCTGGACGCCGGCGCCGTGGGCGGCGTCGACCAGCCGGGCCACGTTGGCGAGGGCCCCGGACTCCCGGGCGACCGCGGCGAGTTCGGGCAGGGCGCTCTCCGCGCCGACGACGCCCCGCCGGCACTCGACGGTGAGCAGGACGGCCCCGTCCGGGCCCAGTCGCTCGTCACGTTCTTCCCCGCGTCCCATCCCCCCTCGCACCCGCCCACCTCTTGCACGGGCGCGCGAGAGGGACCCATGATTTCTGACGTCTCATCAGAAATCCAGAAGGGTGCGGACGATGACCGTCGCACAGCGCCATGGCCGCAGGATCATGATGTCCCCGGAGGAGCTCGACTCCTTCCTCACCGAGCAGCGCACCTGCCGGGTCGCCACCGTCTCCGCCGACGGCCGCCCCCACCTCAGCGCGCTCTGGTACGCCTGGGACGGCACCTCGCTCTGGCTGTACTCGCTGACCCGCAGCCGCCGCTGGGCCGAGCTGAGCGCCGACCCCAGGATCTCGGTGCTGGTCGACGACGGCGAGGAGTACGGCGACTTGCGCGGGGCCGAGCTGTCGGGGACGGCGGTCTTCGTCGGGGAGGCCCCCCGCACGGGCGAGCCGTGCCCGGAACTCGACGCCGCGGAGCGGCTCTTCGCGGCGAAGAACTTCGGCCTCGACGCCATGCCGCACGACGGCCGGCACGCCTGGCTCCGGCTGACCCCCGACGCCGTCGCCTCCTGGGACTTCCGCAAGCTCGCGACCCTCTAGGCGGGTCCGGGGCGCTCAGTCGGCGTGCGGGTGCCCCGCCTCCCGCAGCGCCTCGACGACCGCGCGCAGGGAGGGCCGGCGGCCGGCGTCGGTGCGCCAGGTGGCGTAGATGTGCCGGCGCACCTGCTGGCGCACGGGCACGCAGACGACCCCTTCGGGGTGTGGCCTGCCGAGCCGGGGCGTGACGCAGACGCCGAGCCCCGCGGCGACGAGCGCGAGCTGGGTGTGGTGTTCGCCGGCGAAGTGCGCGATGCGGGGTTCGATGCCCTGGGAGCGGAGGGTGAACATCAGCCAGTCGTGGCAGAACTCGCCCTCCGGCCAGGACACCCACTCCTCGTCGGCGAAGTCCGCCAGGTCCACCGCCTCCCGGTCGGCGAGCCGGTGACCGGCCGGCAGGGCCACGTCCGCGGCGTCGTCGAGCAGATGGGCCCGCTCCAGCTCGCCGGGGACCGGCGCCCGGCGGTTGCTCCAGTCCAGGACGATCGCCAGGTCGGCGTCGCCGCGCAGCACCGCCCGCACCCCCTGCTCGGGTTCGAACTCGGCGGTGCGGACCCGCAGGTCGGGGTGGCGGGCGCGCAGCGCGGCGAGGGCGGCGGGGAAGAGGCCTCGGGCGGCGGTCGGGAAGCCGACCAGTCGCACCTCGCCGACGACCTGGCCGCGCCGGGCCTCGATGTCGGCCTGGGCGAGCTGGACGTGGGAGAGGATCCGGGCGGCGTGCTCGGCGAGCAGCAGGCCGGCGTCGGTGAGCCGGACTCCGCGCCCGTTCTTGGCGAGGAGCCGCTGGCCCACCTCGCGCTCCAGCTTGGACAGCTGCTGGGAGACGGCGGAGGTCGTCACGTGCAGACCGTCGGCGGCGCCGCTGACGGAGCCGTGCCGGGCGACGGCGTCGAGGGTGCGCAGGCGCTCCAGGTTCAACATGTAAGCAATGCTAAGCGAAAGGGTCGAGACAATCTCGCTTGTCCTACGAGGTCGTCGCCGTCACCCTGAGTGCATGACCCGAGAAGCCGCCCCCGCCCGCTCCCCCTCGCCGCTCCTGGACTGGCGCGTCCGCTTCGGCCTGCTGGCCCTGATCTGGGGCTTCAGCTTCCTCTTCATCAAGGTGGGCACCGACGGCTTCGCGCCTTTCCAGGTGACCTTCGGCCGGCTGCTGTTCGGTACGGCGGTGCTGGCCGTGGCGCTGGTCGTGAAGCGGGACCGGCTGCCGCGCGGCGCCCGGACCTGGGGTCATCTGGCGGTGGCGGCGTTCCTGCTGAACGCGCTGCCGTTCTCGCTCTTCGCGTACGCGGAGCTGACGATCCCGTCGACGCTGGCGGGGATCTGCAACGCGACGACCCCGCTGTGGGGCATGGTCCTCTCCCTGGTGGCGCTCTCGGAGGACCGGCCCACCCGGGTGCGGGCGGCGGGCCTCGGCATCGGCTTCGTCGGCGTCCTGACGGTGCTCGGCGCGTGGCAGGGCTTCTCGGGCCTCGACGTCACGGGCACGGCGCTGGCCCTGCTCGCCTCCTTCAGCTACGCGGTCGGCTGGATCCACGTCCGCCGCACCCTGAGCGGCACGGGTGCCTCGCACCTGTCCCTGGCGACCGCCCAGGTCGGCACGGCCACCCTGCAACTGGCCCTCGTCACCCCCTTCTTCACCACGCTCCCGGACTCCGTCGAGCTCCTGCCGCTCCTCGCGGTGATCGCCCTCGGCGCCCTCGGCACCGGCTACGCGATGCTGCTCCAGTACGGCGTGGTCGCGGAGGTCGGCCCGACGACGGCCTCGATGGTCACGTACTTCATCCCCGTCATCGCCACGGCGGCGGGCGTCGTCTTCCTGGACGAGCACCTGGCCTGGAACACCCCCGTGGGCGCCGCCGTCGTCCTCCTGGGCGCCGCCCTCACCCAGACCCGCGCCTCCCGCCGCACCCCGGCCCCCACACGTCAGACGGCGGCCCTCAGCACCCCCGCGGTCTCCGCCGCGGAGGCGGCGAACTCCTCGAACCCGAGGTTGCCGAGCTCCAGGTCGACGTGAACCGTCGGGACGGCGGCCGGCGCGAGCCGGAACTCCCTCGGCGCCGGCGAGTCGAGGAGCTCCTGGTAGTACGCGGGATCGAGGCCGCTCTCGTCCTCCCACAGCGTGTCGACGGCGAGCAGCGCCCGCACCGGTGAGCCCATGGTGTGCCGGTCGGCGACGAAGACGACCCTCGGGCCGTCTTCGTCGTCCAGGGCCGCCGACACCTCCTCGACGCCCGCCCCCGCCCAGCACGGCGCGTCGAGCACCCGCACCTCGACGTCGGCGTCCCCGTCCGTCCGGCCGAGCTCCGCGAGCACCTCGCGCCACGCGGCGTCGTCGCCGAAGTCGGTCCGGACGACGAACGCCGCCCAGGTGTCCCATGCCTCGATCGCGCGCCGCGCGTCGTCCCGCCGTTCCCGAGCCGTCATGCGGGAACCCTCCCACACCGGTCGGACACCGCCCCGGCTCCGGGGCGGCCGTCAGCCGTGGGTGCGGGCCGGGGCCGGCCCCGCGGCCGCGGCGACGGCGTCGGCGAGGGGGGCGATGTCGTCGGGGGCGAGGGGGGAGACGGTGAGGCGGACGGCGGGTCCGGAGGCGATGCGGAAGCGGGCGCCGGGCGCGACCGCCCAGCCGGCGGAGAGCAGCCGTGCGACGGCGCCGGTCTCGTCGGCGACGGGCACCCAGACGTTCATGCCGCTGCGCCCGTGCGCCTCGACGCCCCGCCGGGCGAGCGCCCGGACGAGGGCGTCGCGCCGCTCCCTGTAGGCGTCGGCGACGGTCTCGGGGTCGACCGCGCCCGTGGTCCACAGGTGGACGACGGCCTGCTGGAGGAGGCGGCTGACCCAGCCGGGGCCGAGACGCTGCCGGCCGAGGACCCGGTCGACGGTCTCGGGGTCGCCGGTGAAGGCGGCGATGCGCAGGTCGGGGCCGTACGCCTTGGCGACCGAGCGGACGAGCGCCCAGCGGTCGGTGACCCCGGCGAGCGGCCGCAGCCGCCGGGTGACGATGCCGTGGCCGTGGTCGTCCTCGACGAGCAGCACCCCGGGGTGCGCGGCGAGCACCCGCCGCAGCTCCGCGGCGCGCTCGGCGCCGAGGCAGGCGCCGGTGGGGTTCTGCGCCCGGTCGGTGACGATGACCGCGCGGGCGCCGTCGCGCGTGACGGCCCGCTCGACCCGGTCGGCGAGCGGCCCGTCGTCGTCGACGGCGACCGGCACGGGCCGCAGCCCCAGGGCGGGTACGAGATCGAGGAGGCTGCCCCAGCCCGGGTCCTCGACGGCGACGGCGTCCCCGGGCCTGAGGTGCACGGCGAGGACCCGCTCGATCGCGTCCAGCGAGCCGGAGGCGACGCCGACGGGTCCCTCGGGCACCCCGTCCGCGTCGAACGCGGCCCGGGCGAGCCGCGCGAAGTCGGGGTCGACGGGCGCCTCCCCGTACAGGCCGGGCCGCGCCGCGTACCGCCGGGCCGCCTCGGCGAAGGCCTCGCCGAGCGGCGGCAGCAGGGCCGGGTCGGGGTTGCCGCCGCCGATGTCCCGGACGCCCGGCGGCGCCTCGACGCGCAGCGAGTTGCGCGCGGTGGTGGCCGGCCGAGGACGCACCCGGCTGCCGCGCCGCCCGTCGGTCTCGATGACCCCGCGCTCCCGCAGGGTCCGGTAGGCGGCGGCGACAGTGTTCGGGTTCACCCCCAGCTCGGCCGCCAACTCCCGCATGGGGGGCAGCACATGGCCCGACTCCAGCGCCCCGGTCCCGACGCCCCGCTCCACGCTGGCGGCGATCTCCGATGCGCGACGACCCTCGATCCGATACTCTCCTAGCACAAAAGACATTATGCACTAGTGCAATATGAAGGGGCAAGGGAAGCAGAACCATGAGCGCCACCGACGGCCACGTCCCCACCGACGACCGCTACGCCCCCACCGACCGCACCGTGCCCACCCGCTCCCGGAAGCGCGCCTCCTACGACCGGGCGGTCGTGCACGCGATCCTCGACGAGGGGTACGTCTGCCACCTCGGCTTCGTGCGCGACGGCGCCCCCGTCGTGCTCCCGACCCTCTACGGCCGGATAGGCGAGCGGCTGTACGTCCACGGCTCCACCGGCTCCCGCCCGCTCCGCATGGCCGCCGCCCCGAAGCCCGGCACCGTCGCCGAGGACCCCGGCCTCCCGGTCTGCCTCACCGTCACCCACGTCGACGGCCTGGTCCTCGCCCGCTCCGCCTTCCACCACTCCCTCAACTACCGCTCGGTCGTCGTCCACGGCACCGCCCACCAGGTCACCGACCCCGAGGAGCTGCGCGCGGCGCTCGACGCGCTCGTCGACCAGGTCGTCCCCGGCCGCGCCGCCGACGCGCGGCCGGCCGACGCCAAGGAGCTGGCCGCCACCGCCGTCGTCCGGCTCGACCTGGAGGAGGTCTCCGCCAAGATCCGCACCGGCGGCCCCAACGACGACCCCGCGGACCTGGCCCTGCCGCACTGGGCGGGCGTGGTCCCGGTCGCCCCGCGCACCGGCGCCCCCGTCCCGTCGGCGGACCTGGACCCGTCGATCGCCCCGCCCGCCTACCTGACCGCGCTCTGAGGACCACCCGATGCTCATCCACCCCTGGGACGCCGCCGCCGACGAGACCGAGTGGCGGGAGTGGCTCGCCCGCCACGACTTCGGCCAGATCGCCGCCAACGGCCTGCCCGGCGAGCCGCCCCTGGTGCAGCCCGCGCACTTCCGGTACGAGGCGGAGCCGGGCCCGTACGGCCGCGTCCTCACCCACCTCGCCCGCCCCAACCCGCTGTGGCGCGCCCTGGAGGCGAACCCGCGGGTCCTGCTCAGCGTCGTCGACGACTACGTGTACGTCCCCGGCACCTGGACGGCGCCCGAGGGCACGCCCCCCGAGCACGGGACCCCGACCTCGTACTACGCCGCGGTGCAGCTGCACTGCGTCGCCCGCGTGGTGGACGACCCGGCGGAGAAGGCCGAGCTGCTGAACCGGCAGGTCGGCCACTTCCAGCCGGACGGCGGGACCGCGCCCGTCGTGCCCGGCGAGGGCCCCTTCGGGCGGATGCTGCCCGGCATCCGGGGGCTCGTCCTGGAGGTGTCGGAGGTGCGCGCCAAGTTCAAGTACGCGGGCAACAAGGCGCCCGAGGTGCGGCGCCGGGTCTCGGCCCGGCTCGCGGAACGGGCCGGCCCGGGCGACCTCGCCGCCCGGGCCCACCAGCTCCGCCGGTCGGCCGCGGGGACCGACGGCTGAGCCGTCGGCCCGGGCCGCCGGCGCTACACGGCCGCGGGCTCGACGGCCCTGCGCCGCCGCGCCGCCGTCCCGGCCTCCGCGAGGGCGAGCCCGGTGACGGCCGCGAGCAGCAGCACGGTGCCGAGCACGGTCGTGGCCGTCAGCTCCTCGTCGAGGAGGGTGACGGCGAGGAGCGCGGCGCTGACCGGTTCCAGGAGCATGATCACGGAGACGGTGGCGGCCCGG
Source organism: Streptomyces roseolus (assembly GCF_014649855.1). Lineage (GTDB taxonomy): Bacteria > Actinomycetota > Actinomycetes > Streptomycetales > Streptomycetaceae > Streptomyces > Streptomyces roseolus. The sequence continues at coordinate 29,285 of NZ_BMTV01000042.1, forward strand.
ACCACCGCCGCGCCCGCGAAGTACAGCGCGTAGGCGAGGGCGGTCGGGATGGCCGCCACGTACAGCAGCAGGAGCAGCAGCCGGACGGCGTCCTCGGTGTGCGGGAGCAGCCCCTCGACGACCGCCAGGGGCAGCACGACGAGCGCGGAGGCGCCGAAGGTCCACGCGGTGCTCGTGAGCGAACCGGCCTCGCCGGCGCCGTCCCGGCCAAGCCACCGGGTCAGCAGGGTGAGGGCGGCGAATCCGGCGGCGGACAGCACCGCGTACCCGACGCCGGCGAGCCGGACCTCCGCTCCCCCGCCGCCGAGGACGAGGACGACGAGCCCGGCGAGCGCTCCGACGACGGCCGCGAGGCCGCCGAGCCCGAGGCGCTCGCCCATGGTGACGCGGGCACCGACCGCGATGAGGACGGGCCCGGCGCCGAGGGTCACGACGGTGCCGACGGCGAGCCCGGTGGACTCGACGGCGGCGAAGTAGGCGGTCTGGAAGACCGCGAGCCCGACGCCGGTGCCGACGATCCGGATCAGCCGCGTCCGGCGCGTCTCGGCGACCGCCGCGGCGGCGCGTCCGGACGGGCGCGGCCGCCGCTTCCACAGCCGGCGCAGCGCGGGGACGGCGAGGAGCAGCAGGAGCCCGCCGGCGCAGCGCCAGAAGGAGAGGGCGAGGGGGCCCATGTCGCTGTTCCGGAAGACGAGGGAGCCGGCGGCGCCGGCGGTGCCCCAGGCGATGCCGGCGACGACGAGGTGGACCAGGCTCCGCCCGACGGACAGGGCGGGGTGCGCGGCAGGGAGGGACTGCGGGTTCGACACGTGGTTTCTCCGTGAAGACGGTCGTCCGTGCGGACGGACCGGGGTGAAGGGTGGTCGCCTGCTCCGCGCGCGGGCAGCGACGGACCGCTCGGGGGCGAGGTGTCGCCCGCCCGAGCCCGGTCGGTCGTCTTCGGGAGGAAGGAGCCGCGCGCGCTAGGCGACGGGCGGCGGAAGTACGGTCGCGTGCATGGCCGTCACCCTACGGGGTGGTCCTCCCGCCGGACAACTGCCCCTCCTGCCCGGCCGGGAGGCCCGCGCCGTCGGAGCCGGCGACCGGCCCCTCGGGCGGGGACTTGGGGGCGGCGGACTGGGCGATGAAGGCGCCGACGAGGACGAGCGCGCCGCCGGCGAGCTGCGGGGCCTCCAGGTGCTCGCCGAGCAGCACCCAGGCGAGGACGGTCGCGACGACCGCCTCCAGGCAGGCGACGACCCCGGCGACCTGCGGCGAGAGCCGGCGCACCGAGACGACGCCGGTGACGTAGGCGAGGACGGTGGCGATGAGGACGATCCAGCCGAGCAGCGTCCAGGCCGGCACGGAGCTCCCGCCGAGGTCTGCACGGCCGGCCAGGACGGAGGTGTCCATGCCCCACGGGCGGGCGATCACGGTGAGCACGAGCGCGCCGATGAGCAGTCCGTACGCGATCACCCCGAGCGGGTCGGCGGGTTCGGCCTCGTCGGTGCCCTGGTCGGAGAGGACGAAGTAGCCGACCTGGCAGCAGGCGGCGGCGAGCGCGAGCAGCAGTCCGAGGAGGTCGAAGCTCAGCCCGGACCAGACCTGGACGACACAGGCGAGACCGCCGACGGCGAGCACCACGCCGAGGGCCGCGGCGCGGGTGACCGGCCGCCGCTGGACGAAGCGGACCCAGCCGAGGACGAGGGCCGGGGCGAGGTACTCGATGAGGAGGGCGACGCCGACCGGGATCCGGGAGATCGAGGCGAAGTAGAAGGCCTGGACGCCGGCGACGGCGAGGAGGCCGAAACCGGTCAGGAGGCCGGGCTTGCGGCGCAGCAGGTCCCGGTGGCGCCAGGCCACGGGCAGCATGACGAGTGCGGCGCCGGCCACCCGGAGCCAGACGACGTGGAGCGGATCGAGTCCTGCCTCGATCAGCGGCTTGGCCGCCACTCCCGAACCACCGAATGCGAAGGCCGAGGCCAGGGCGAGTCCCAGGCCGGCGCTTCTCCCCTGAGACGCGTGCATCGGGCCATGATGACAGGAGGCGGTCAGGCGCGTAACCCCTGTCGCACCTGTTGAGACGGCGCTCCGGGGAACCCCTCCCCGGCGCCGGAACTCACCCCTCCGCGCTCCGCTCCGCCACCCCGTCGCCGGACGCCGGTTCCTCGCCGTCGAGTGCGCCGGCCGCGGACCCGCGCGGCGCGACGGCCGAGGCGAGCGCCACGGCGCGGGCGCCGAGCACCGGCGGGTCGATCCCGGCGTGCCGCAGCACCTCGCCGGCCCTGCTGGCGGGGTCGGCGGCGAGCCCGGCCAGCAGGTCGAGCCCGTGGGGCTGCTCCTCGCCGCGCGCGGCGGCCCGCCGCAGGGCCTCCTCCAGGGCGGCCGCCGCCGCGGGCGACCAGCGGGAGGTGCGGCGGCGCGCCCCCTCCCCGGCCCTCACGGCGGGCAGCGGACGCGGGGCGGCGTCGCCCTCGGCGGAGCGCTGCCAGCGGAGCCCGTATCCGATCGAGCGCTGGACGAGGTAGCCGAGGACCCGGGCGACCCGCTCCTCGCCGTCGAAGGCGGCGCGGGCCTCGGGGTCGGACTCGACCAGGGCGTGCAGCAGGTGGGCGGTGTCGACCTGCCGGTCGCCGTCCCGCAGGGCCCGGCGGCGGGCTGCGCCGAGCACGGTGGCGAGGAGCGGCGGAGGCCCGGCGGGAGCCGGGGGCGCGAAGGGGCGGGACGGGACGGAAGGGTGCACCCTGCCACCTCATCAGCCGCGCCCGCGCGGGTCATCACACGGGAGAACCATGTCCGCGTCCCACCGGAGTCGTGCGCACCCGTGCGACTCCTCCTCCTCGGGGAGGAGATCCGGGCGATTTCCCTCGCGCGGCGCGCGCCGCCTTGCCTCGCGGCCCGATCGCAACCACGAGCCGCCGCCGAGCGTCCTTCCTGTGTGTTCTGGATGGTCGGTCTCCCCGCGCGTGACGGCCGGCAGTTCGTGTACCGGGTGTACGCACCCCGGGAGGCGCTGCCGGGCGATCTGTTCTGGGCCGCGTTCCACTGCCACGAGGAGGACGGCGGTCCGCGGGTCTCGGACTGCTTCGACGCGGCCGAGATCCGGTGGATCGGCGGTACGGGTCCGGCCACCGCGGAACTAACGGTTCATCAGTATTGAAGGTTCACGCCCCTCCGGCTACGTTCCGCGACACCAGAACCCAGCGGGCACGCGTGAAGGGGTGGCCGTCATGGCCGAAGTCACCGCGGAGGCACGGATCGAGGCACCGGCCGGGAAGGCGTGGGAACGCCTCACCGACTTCGGCTCGTACGGGGAGTGGAACGCCGCCCACACCGACTTCCCGGACGGCGGCCCGGAGAGTCTGGCCGCCGGCTCCACCTTCACCGAGAACATGAAGCTCATGGGCTTCCCGGCCGAGGTGCTGTGGACGGTCGAGGAGCTGGAGGACGGGCGGGCCCTCGCCATCCGCGGCAAGGACCCGATGGGGGTGACCGTCGGCACCCGCTCCTCACTGGCGGACGCGAACGGGGCGACGACGGTCCGCGTCGACGGCGAGTTCACCGGCGCGGCGGTCTCCCTGATGGCCGGGAAGCCGAAGGACTCGGCGACGGCGGCCCTGAACGAGTCGCTGCGCAGGCTCGCGGGCCTGGTCGCCTGACCCCGCACACGCGAGGAGGGCCCCTCGGCGGCGCACGCCGCCGAGGGGCCCTCCCTTCCCGCACCGCCGCCGGCTCCGGGGCGGCTCAGTGCTCGTCGGCGAGGATGAGGTACAGCTTCTTCCGGGCCTCGTTGATGACCTCGACGGCCTTCGTCCGCTGCTCGGCGCTGCCGGTCTTCCAGACCTGGCCGAAGGCCTCCATCAGCCCGAAACCGGCCTGCCGGACCTCGTTCATCGCCTCCCAGTCGACGCCGCGGCCGACCTCCTCCCAGGGGGCCCCGGCACCGGCCTCGGCCTCCTCGCGTCCGGAGTCGGTGAGCGAGAAGAGCTTCTTGCCGCCCTCGCTCGCGCTGACGATCAGCCCCTCGTCCTCCAGCAGCTGGAGGGTCGGGTAGACCGAGCCGGGACTGGGCTTCCAGGCCCCGCCGCTGCGCTCCCCGATCTCCTGGATCATCTCGTAGCCGTGCATCGGGCGGTCCTTGAGCAGCGCCAGGATCGAGGCGCGCACATCGCCGCGGCGCGCCCTCCCCCGGCCGCCCCCGCGACCGCGCCCGAAGGGGCCTCCGCCGAAACCGGGCCCGCCGCCGAAGCCGGGGCCGAAGGGCCCGAAGGCGGCACGCCGTCCCTCGAATTCGCCCCGCGGTCCGGGCCCGCCGAAACCGCGCCCGGGGCCGCCTTCGCGGCCGTGTCCGTGTCCGTGAGTACGCATCGCAACGCTCCTTCCGTGAGCTTCATCGCCGAACTGTCGCGATGCTTCAACGATATATCGGAACTGTTCAGCGAGCAACACACCGACTGTCCCCGACCGGTCCAGAGATCCCCGATTGGCCTGCGCCCGCGCCCTCCACCCGCCGGTACGGTCCGTGCCATGCGCATCCGAATCGTCGACGCCTTCACCGACCGGCCCTTCTCCGGCAACCCCGCCGGAGTCCTCCTCCTCGACTCCGCCGACTCCTTCCCGGAGGACGACTGGCTGCGGAAGGTCGCCGCCGAGGTCAACCTCTCCGAGACCGCCTTCGCCCACCCGCTGCCCGCCGGCGGCGAGGCCGACTGGGCGCTGCGCTGGTTCACCCCGACCACCGAGGTCGACATGTGCGGCCACGCCACCCTCGCCACCGCCCACGTCCTGCACGCCACCGGGGCCGCCACCGGACCGGTCCGCTTCGCCACCCGCTCGGGCGTCCTCGGCGCCGCCACCGGGGCCGACGGCGGCATCACCATGGACTTCCCGACCTCCTCGCTCACGCCGGTCCCGGCCCCGGACGGCCTGGCGGAGGCGCTCGGCGCCGAGATCGTCGCCGTCCACGACACCGCCGCCCACATCGGCGACCTCGTCGTCGAGCTGCGCGACGAGGCCGCCGTCCGCGGCCTCGCTCCCGACCACGCGGCGCTCAGGGCCCTCTCCACGCGCGGGGTGATCGCGACGGCGCTCGCCGCCGACCCCGCGGCCGGCTACGACTTCGTCTCGCGCGGCTTCTTCCCCGCCGTCGGCATCGACGAGGACCCGGTCACCGGCAGCGCCCACACCGCGCTCGCGCCGTACTGGTCCGCCCGCCTCGGCCGCGACGAGCTGACCGGCTTCCAGGGCGGCGCCCGCACCGGCCTGGTCCGCACCCGGCTGCGCGGCGACCGCACCCTCCTGACCGGGCACGCCGTGACGGTCATCGAGGGCGAACTGCACGCCTGAGGAGCCCGGAAGGGCTCCGGGCGGGGCTCCGCCGGCCCGGAGCCCGCCCGGAAACGCCGGAGGGGCGTACGGCTCCACTGCCGCACGCCCCTCCGGCCCCCTCGGTCCCGCGCTCACACGGTGGGCAGCCAGTCCACCTTCCCGGCCAGCAGCCCGTAGCCGACGAAGGCCACGATGTCGAGCAGCGCGTGGGCGACCACCAGCGGTCCCACCCGCCCCCAGCGGCGGTAGAGCAGCACGAAGACGACGCCCATCACCATGTTGCCGATGAAGCCGCCGATGCCCTGGTAGAGGTGGTACGAGCCGCGCAGCACCGAGCTCGCCACCAGGGCGCGCATCGGCGTCCAGCCCAACTGATCGAGCCGGCGCAGCAGGTAGCCGACGACGATGACCTCTTCCAGGACGGAGTTCTGGATCGCCGAGAGGATCAGGACCGGGTACTTCCACCACACGTCCGGCAGCGACTCGGGGACCACCGTGAGGTTGAAGCCGGAGGCCCGGGCCGCGAGGTAGAAGGCGAGGCCCGCGCTGCCGATGCCGGCCGCCACCAGCGCACCGCGCCCGAGGTCGGGCCAGGGCCGGGTCCGGTCGAAACCGATGGCCCGCAGTCCGGAGCCCTCCCGCGTCAGCAGATGGGCGACGAGCACCACCGGGACGAGCGCCGTGGCGATGCCGAAGAGCTGCCAGGTGAGGTCGAGCCAGGGGCGCCCGGGGGCATAGGAGCCGTTGAGGGTGGCCGCCTGCTCCTTGAGCGCGCCGGGCCGGGTCAGCGAGCCGACGAAGCTGATCAGCGAGGAGACCGCGCTCGCACCGAGCGAGAGCGCCAGCACGATGAGGGTCTCGGAGCCCAGCACCCGGCGCGACAGACCGCCCCCGGGCGGGCCGGTGTCCACCGCCCGTTGTTCCGCCACCACACCCGTCTCCCGTTCGCGTCACGACCGTCCCGGGGACCGGACCGTGGTCCCCGTACGACGATCATGCGCGACGGCCCGCCCGGAGCGCCATCCCGGGCGGGCTCAGGCTCCCGCCACCCCCACCGGCCACGTGTGCACCGGCTCGCCCTCCAGCATCAGCGCCCGGTACCGCCGGGTCGTGGCCGCCAGGGCCGCGTCCCGGTCGAGGCCGGCGTCCAGGGCCTGGTGGAAGGTGGCGGCCTGCCAGGACGCTCCGTTGACCCGGCGGCGGCACCGCTGCTCGATGACGCCCAGGTAGAAGTCGCGGTCGGCCGGGTCGACGTGCCAGGCGTCGAGCCCCGCCGCGGCCAGCGGCAGCAGCTCGTCGAGGACGAGCCGCACGGCCGGCCGGCTCGCGACGCCGCCCGCGCGCCCCGGCCGGGGCCAGCGCAGCTCCGCCTCGATGCCGTGGCGGCAGGCCGCGTCGAAGTTGGCCTCGGCGTCCGCGAAGTCCATCCGCTTCCACAGCGGGCGCGGCTCGTCGGCGAGCGAGCGGACCAGCCCGTAGTAGAAGGCGGCGTTGGCGATGACGTCGGTGACGGTGGGGCCGGCGGGCAGGACCCGGTTCTCGACCCGCAGGTGCGGAACGCCGTCGACCCAGCCGTAGACCGGCCGGTTCCAGCGGTAGACCGTGCCGTTGTGCAGGACGAGCTCCTTGAGCTGCGGCACCCCGCCCTCGTCGAGGACGCGCAGCGGATCCTCCTCGTCGCACAGCGGCAGCAGCGAGGGGAAGTAGCGCACGTTCTCCTCGAAGAGGTCGTACACCGAGTCCACCCACCGCTCGCCGAACCAGGTGCGCGGCCGGACGCCCTGGGACTGGAGTTCGGGCGGGCGGGTGTCGGTCGCCTGCGTGAAGAGCGGCGGGCGGGACTCGCGCCACACCTCCCGGCCGAAGACGAAGGGCGAGTTGGCGCCGAGGGCTATCTGCACGCCGGCCACCGCCTGGGCCGCGTTCCAGACGGAGGCGAAGCGGGCCGGCGTCACCTGGAGGTGGAGCTGCACGGAGGTGCAGGCGGCCTCCGCGATGATCGACTCAGAGGTGTGCCGGAGCCTTTCGACGCCCTGGATGTCGACGGTGATCCCCTCCCCGCGGGCGACCAGGATCTGGTCGTTGAGCAGGGCGTAGCGGTCGGCCGAGGAAAGGTTCTCGAAGACCAGGTCGTGCTGGGTGAGGGTCGGCAGTATCCCGATCATGAGGACCCCGGCGTCGAGTTCGGCGGCCTGCCGGTCGGCATATCCCAGGCCCGTTCGCAGCTCTTCCGCGAGCCGGTCGAAAACGTGGCCGCCGAGCCCGCGCGGGGCGATGTTCACTTCCAGGTTGAACATTCCCAGTTCGGTCTGGAAATCGGTGCTGGCGATCTTTTCCAGGACGGCCTCGTTCAGCATCCTCGGGAGTCCGTCGGAGCCCGCGAGATTGAGTTCGATCTCGACGCCCATGAGGTTGCGCGGACGGTCGAAGCGCTGTTCCGCGAGGAGCCGGGCGAGCCCCGCCAGACACTGCTGGAGCTTGCGCCGGTAGCGCTGCCGGTCGGCCGGGCCGAACCCGTCCGTCACGACCTTCTCCCCCATCGAGGCGTCCCTCCCGCGTGGAGCGGCCACCGGTCGGGGCCGCGCGTACGGACGATGATGCCCACGCCACTGATCGACAACGCCTGCGTTTCCGGCCGCTCCACGGATAGTCTGGTACGAACCTGCCGGTGCCCGCGCGGATCTCCGCCTTCGGACCGGTCAGGGACATATACCACTGTCATATTGCCTCCCGGCGCGGTCGGACAGGGCTTTCGGAATTCTGGCGTCCGGCTTGCCGGGGAATGTGAGGGCGGAGATCCTGTCCTCGCTCCGATTCCGCCGCGCCACCCGACGGATACGACCTGATGACGCCTTGTCAGGAATATCGGCCGGGTCTAGCGGAAACAATCTCTGAACACGTGTCGTATAAACTCCGCGGACGAGGCAGAGCGCCGGCGTACGGCCACGACCCGTGGCCCCCCGCTCCGCCCCCGTCGCGACAGCGCCGTCGTACCCGGCCCCGCCGCCGCGCATCGCCGTACCAGGACCCGTACCGAGACCGGTACGGACCAGCACCGCACGAGAGCCGTACCGAGACCGGTACCAGGAACCCGCACCCGTATCCGTATCCCCGTGTCTCCTGAGCGAGAGGCGACCCACACGATGCTCCGACCCTCCCCGGCCCCCGCGCCCGCCCTGCGCAGTGTCCTCGCGGCACTGGGCTCGCCCACGGCCGTCCGAGAGGCCCGCACCCCGGCCCTGCGGGCCGCCGCGGGACCGCTGAGCCCCGAACTCCCGCTGCCCGTGCACGTACTGAGGATCTCCGGAGCCCCGGGACACGAGCCCGGCACCCGGCTCGTCGGCTGGCGGTTCCTGATCCGCAGCGGGGACCGTGCGATCGCCGCCGCGGACACCATGCTCACGCCGGACGGCTGGTCCTTCTCGCACTTCTTCGAGGGGCCGTACATCGCCGCCACGGAACGGGCGCTGGTCCAGGCCGAGGCGCTGCCCGGCACGTACGAGCCGCGACTCCTCTCGGTACCGGAGCTGTACATGCTGACGCTCTGGCTGCACGCCGAGCCGGACCCCGACGACACGGAGCCGGGCGCGGAATCCGCCGACGTCCTGCTCCCGCTCGCGCCCGCGCCGCCCGGCATCGCCGCCAACCGTCCCTACCGGGTGGCCGATCTGCTGCCGGTGCTCAGCACCCGCCTCGCCCCGCCGCCGCTGCTCGGCTCCGCCGCGTCCGCCTGACGGAGCCCGGACGCACCGCCCCGTGACCCGCCCGGGTCACGGGGCGCACGGCTGTCCGCGGCCGGTGCCCGAACGCCGTTTCCGAACACCCCTCCCGGACGGACTAGCCCACTCGGGCCACCCCGAACCACCCGAAAGGGCGGGGGCGTTGACCTGAACCGCCCCTGCGGGTGATGCGTCTTACCAGGAGCGGACGAGCTGACGCGAAATACCTGCGGAAGAGCGTCCGTGCGGCAAGACTGGGACCGGAACCGAACCGACCGACGGGGGCGGCCATGAGCGCGAAGAGCCGCAGGACATCCACCACGACGCAGCGAAAGAACCCATCCATGTGCCAGCACCAGCCTGCCTGTCCCACCGCCGACTCCGCCGACCGTGAGGCCGCCGCTCCGGTGGCGTGCCACCCGGAGCAGGGATGGAGCCTGCTGTGCAACGGTGTCCTGCTCTTCGAGGACACCGGCGAACTGCTGCCGGACGGGCAGATCATCGCTCCGCACCGGCCGCTGACGGCGGGCCGGGTGACCACGGCGGCCTGAGCGGCGGCCCGGGAAGCGCCGAGGGCCGGCCCGGAGGTGACTCCGGACCGGCCCTCCGTCATGCCGTCGCTCAGTGGTCGTACTCGTCCAGCGGCGGGCAGGAGCAGACCAGGTTCCGGTCGCCGAAGGCGCCGTCGATGCGGCGGACCGGCGGCCAGTACTTGTCGGCGGCCGAGACGCCGGCCGGGAAGACCGCCACGTCGCGCTCGTAGGCGTGGGCCCACTCGCCGCCCAGCGCGGCCGCGGTGTGCGGGGCGTTGCGCAGCGGGTTGTCCTCGGCCGGCCACTCGCCGGAGCCGACCTTCTCGATCTCGGCGCGGATCGCGATCATCGTGTCGCAGAAACGGTCCAGCTCGGCCAGGTCCTCGGACTCGGTCGGCTCGATCATCAGCGTGCCGGCGACCGGGAAGGACATGGTCGGGGCGTGGAAGCCGTAGTCGATCAGGCGCTTGGCGATGTCGTCGACGGTGACGCCGGTCGCCTTGGTCAGCGGGCGCAGGTCGACGATGCACTCGTGGGCGACGAGCCCGGCCGGGCCGGTGTAGAGGACCGGGTAGTGCGGCTCCAGGCGCTTGGCGATGTAGTTCGCCGCGAGGACGGCGACCTGGGTGGCGCGCTTGAGGCCCTCACCGCCCATCAGGCGGACGTACGACCAGGAGATCGGCAGGATGCCGGCCGAGCCCCACGGGGCGGCCGAGATCGGGCCGACACCGGTCTCCGGGCCCGCGGTGGGCTGGAGCGGGTGGTTCGGCAGGTACGGGGCGAGGTGGGCGCGGACGCCGACCGGGCCGACGCCGGGGCCGCCGCCGCCGTGCGGGATGCAGAAGGTCTTGTGCAGGTTGAGGTGCGAGACGTCGCCGCCGAAGTGTCCCGGCTTGGCGAGGCCGACCAGCGCGTTGAGGTTGGCGCCGTCGACGTACACCTGGCCGCCGGCCTCGTGTACCTCGGCGCAGATGTCGGCGACGTGCTCCTCGAAGACGCCGTGCGTCGACGGGTAGGTGATCATCAGCACGGAGAGCTCGTCGCGGTACTGCGCGATCTTGGCGCGCAGGTCCTCGACGTCGACCTCGCCGTCCTCGGCGGTCTTCACGACGACGACCTTCATGCCGGCCATCACGGCGGAGGCGGCGTTGGTGCCGTGGGCGGAGGACGGGATGAGGCAGACGGTGCGCTGCTCGTCGCCGTTGGCGCGGTGGTAGGCGCGGACCGCGAGGAGACCGGCCAGCTCGCCCTGCGAACCGGCGTTCGGCTGGATGGAGACCTTGTCGTAGCCGGTGACCTCGGCCAGGCGCTCCTCCAGCTCGGTGATGAGCGTGACGTAGCCCTGGGCCTGGTCGATCGGCGCGAAGGGGTGGATCTGGCCGAACTCGGGCCAGGTCACCGGCTCCATCTCGGTGGTCGCGTTCAGCTTCATGGTGCAGGAGCCGAGCGGGATCATGCCGCGGTCGAGCGCGTAGTCGCGGTCCGCGAGGCGGCGCAGGTAGCGCAGCATCGAGGTCTCGGAGCGGTGCGCGTGGAAGACCGGGTGGGTGAGGTACGCGTCGGAGCGCAGCTGCGCGGCCGGGAGGGCGTCCTCGGTGGCGGCGTCGAGCGCCTCGATGTCGGCGGTGACGCCGAAGGCGGCCCAGACGGCGGCGAGCTGCTCGCGGCCGGTGGTCTCGTCGCAGGAGACGGAGACGTGGTCGGCGTCGACGCGGTACAGGTTGACGCCGGCATCGCGGGCGGCGGCGACGACGGCGTCGGCGCGGCCCGGCACGCGGGCGGTGACGGTGTCGAAGAAGGCGCCCTGGGTGAGCTCCACGCCCCCGGCGGTGAGGCCGGCGGCGAGGATCGCGGCGTACCGGTGGGTGCGCTGCGCGATCTGCTTGAGACCGTCCGGACCGTGGTAGACGGCGTACATGCCGGCCATGACGGCGAGGAGCACCTGGGCGGTGCAGATGTTGCTGGTGGCCTTCTCGCGGCGGATGTGCTGCTCGCGGGTCTGGAGTGCGAGACGGTACGCCTTGTTGCCGTCGGCGTCGACGGAGACGCCGACGAGGCGGCCGGGAAGGGAGCGGGCGTGCTTGTCCTGGACGGCCATGTAGCCGGCGTGCGGGCCGCCGAAGCCCATGGGGACGCCGAAGCGCTGGGTGGTGCCGACGGCGATGTCCGCGCCGAGCGAGCCGGGCGATTCGAGCAGGGTGAGCGCGAGCAGGTCGGCGGCGACGGTGACGATCGCGCCGAGCTCGTGGGCGGCGTCGATCAGCGGCTTGATGGCGCGGACCGCGCCGGAGGCGCCGGGGTACTGGAGGAGCACGCCGAAGACGCCGCGCTCGGCGATCTCGGCGGGGATGCCCTCGCTCAGGTCGGCGACGACGACCTCGACGCCGGTCGGTTCGGCGCGGGTCTCGATGACGGCGATGGTCTGCGGCAGGGCGTCGGCGTCGACCAGGAAGACGCCGTTCTTGACCTTGCCGACGCGGCGCGCGAGCGCCATGGCCTCGGCGGCGGCGGTGCCCTCGTCGAGGAGGGAGGCGCCGGAGGTCGGCAGACCGGTGAGGTCGGCGACCATCGTCTGGAAGTTGAGCAGCGCCTCCAGGCGGCCCTGCGAGATCTCCGGCTGGTAGGGCGTGTACGCCGTGTACCAGGCCGGGTTCTCCATGACGTTGCGGAGGATCACCGGCGGGGTGAAGGTGCCGTAGTAGCCGAGGCCGATCATCGGGGCCAGGACCTCGTTGCGGCCGGCGAGGGCGCGCAGCTCGGCGAGGACCTCGGCCTCGGTGCGGGCGCCGGGCAGGGCCAGCGCCTCGGCGTTCTTGATGACGTCCGGCACCGCGGCGGCCGTCAGCTCGTCGAGCGAACCGAAGCCGACCTGGGCGAGCATCTTGGCCCGCGCCTCGGCGTCGGGTCCGATGTGCCGCTGCTCGAAGGGGATGCCCTGCTCGAGCTCGGAGAGCGGGGTGCGGTTGGCGGTCATGATGCGGGGGCCTCCTGGTCGTCACGACCTGCGAGGGGCACCACGGCGCGGGTGCCCGGACGGCCTCCCCCTCTGTCATCTCAACCTGAGAGCTTCACCGGCACGCCCGTGGGCACGCCGGCTTTCACCGTCGGTGAGAGCGGATGCCGTCGGACTCCCGCCCTGCTTTCCAGAGTGACCTCGCCCGCGCGGTACCGGGTGCCTGAGAGATTCCGGGGAGGATTTGCTCCTTCGGCGCCACCGGAAACCTCTCCGATGGACTCTCCCGCACGGTGTCGACAGCCACAGCCAGCCTACCAGCGCGGTTGTCGCTCCCTTCGCTCAAGTGGCCGACATCCCGGATGTGCACTTTCGTAGGGGTGTAGAGCAGTTGCGACCAGTTGGAGGGACCGTGCAGACCGACATCGATCCGCGCAGCCTGATCGGCCGCAAGGCGTTCGACCGGAACGGACACAAGATCGGAACCGTGGACGAGGTGTACCTGGACGACGCGACCGGGATCCCCGAGTGGGCCGCCGTCCGCACCGGCCTGTTCAGCAGGGACGCGTTCGTCCCCCTGGGGCCGAGCGAGCTGGCCGAAGACGGCCTCCACATCCCCTTCGAGCGCTCCCTGATCAAGGACGCCCCGGACTTCGGCGTGGGCCGCCACCTCTCCCCCGAGCAGGAGCTCCAGCTCTACCGCCACTACGAACTGACCCTCCCGCCCCCGCCGGAGACGATCCCGGACTTCGGCCGGATCGCGGGCCAGGAGGACCCCGCGTAGGTCCTGCGGCGTCAGTCGCCCGTGCGGACGACCGGGACGGCGGGCTCCGCCCCCGTCACCCCTCCCGGCACCAGCGGCAGCGGATCGGCCGGCTCCAGCTCCGGGTCGTCCACCGAGAAGGTGCGCACCCGCCCCGGAGCCGTGCTCCCGGGCTCCTCGAAGCGGACGGTGACCCGCCCGAGCCCGCTGCCCTGCACCCAGCCCGCGCCGAGGACCGCGTGCCGCACGTCGTTCCCCGGCGCCCACCGCCGCGCCGCGGTCCCGGTGGCGGTCGGCGGCGCGGCGGCGGCCACCGACGGCACCACGCCCTCGTCGGCCTCCGCCTGCCCGCCCCCCTCGTGGCCCCCCGCCCCGGTCCCGGCCCCGGCTTCCGCTTCCGCCTGGGCGAAGAGATCTTCCTGCGTGTAGTCGGCGAGCCCGCTCACCCCCACCCCGAGGAGCCGCACCCCGCCCGTCGTGTCCACGAGCTCCAGGAGCCGCTCCGCCGCCTCCCGCACCACCAGCGGGTCGTCCGTCGGCCCCCGCAGCGTCTCGGACCGCGTCAGCGTCGAGAAGTCGTACCGCCGCACCTTCAGCACGATCGTCCGCCCCGAGTGCCCCGAGCGCCGCAGCCGCTCCACGCACCGCTCCGCGAGCCGCTCCACCTCCAGCCGGATCCGCGGCCGGTCGTGCAGGTCGACGTCGAAGGTGTCCTCCACCGAGACCGACTTCGCGTCCCGCTCGGCCACCACCGGCCGCCCGTCGTGCCCCAGCGCCATCCGGTACAGCGAGGCCCCGTGCGACCGCCCCAGGATCCGTACGAGCTCGTCCTCGCCGGCCTCCACGACGTCGGCGACCGTGGTGATCCCGGCCCGCCGCAGATGGTCACCGGTGGCCGGTCCGACCCCCGGGACGATGCGCACGGACCGCGGCGCGAGGAGCGCCCGCTCGGTCCCCGGCTCGAACAGCACCAGGCCGTCCGGCTTGGCCTCCTCGGAGGCGATCTTCGCGAGCATCTTGGACCCCGCGAGCCCCACCGAGCCCGTCAGCCCCGTCGTCGCCAGGATCTCCGCGCGCAGCCGCTCCCCCACGGCCCGCGCGCTCGCGCTGTCGTCCGCGAGCCCGCCGGCCTCCAGGTCCACGAAGGCCTCGTCGAGGCTGAGCGGCTCCACCAGCGGCGACAGCCGCCCGAGCAACCCCATCACCTGCCCGCTGATCGCCCGGTAGAAAGCGAAGCGCGGCACCAGGTACGCGGCGTGGGGCGCGAGCCGCCGCGCCTGTCCCATCGGCATCGCCGAGTGCACGCCGAAGCGCCGCGCCTCGTACGAGGCGGTGGCGACCACTCCGCGCGGCCCGAGGCCGCCCACGACCACGGGCTTCCCGCGCAGGCTCGGCTTCGACGCCTGCTCGACGGCGGCGAAGAAGGCGTCCATGTCGAGATGGAGGATCGTGGGGGCGGCTCTCACACCCCCGATCCTGCCCCACACCACTGACAACGGCCGCTGTGAGAACGGCCGCCGTGACGACGGCCCCGCTCCCGGACGTCCGGGAAAGGCGCCCGGAGTCCCGCGTCCGCACGCCCCGCCCGGGAGCCCCTCAGACGGCCCGGTCGCGCCGCCGTCGCGCCAGCTCGTCCTGCGGGTTGTGCCCCACCAGCGTCTCCCCGGTGTCGACGCGCTCCCCGTGCAGCTGCGAGAGCGCCGCCTCGACGTCCCGCCACACGACGCCCACCGCGATGCCGAAGACGCCCTGCCCGCCCTGGAGCAGCGAGACGACCTCGTCGGGCGAGGAGCACTCGTAGACGGTCGCACCGTCGCTCATCAGCGTCATCCGCTCGAGGTCGCGGAAACCGCGGGCGCGCAGGTGCTGCACGGCGGCCCGGATGTTCTGGAGGGCGACGCCCGTGTCGAGGAACCGCTTGACGATCTTCAGGACGACGACGTCCCGGAAGCTGTAGAGCCGCTGCGTGCCGGAGCCGTACGCGGGCCGCACGCTCGGCTCGACGAGCCCGGTGCGCGCCCAGTAGTCCAACTGGCGGTAGGTGATGCCGGCGGCCGCGCAGGCCGTGGGGCCCCGGTATCCGATCGCCTCGTCCGCCACCCCGGCGCCCGCCGTCTCCGCCCCGAAGCCACCGAAGTCGCCCACACTGCCGTGAAGCGGATACGCGGCGCTCTCCCCGGACGCGCGTCCGAGCGAGCTCCCTGCCGTACCGTCCGCGCTGCTCATCACGCCGACCCTCCGTCCTTGACCTGCCCACTCGAAGGTAGGCAGTCACTAGGGGTGCGTCAACGATCGCCACACTCGGCACGCCGAGTGATAATCACCCAGAGAGTGGTTTCACGTGACCCACTCCGGGGAAAGGCTACTCGAATGCGCCGACGGAGCCGCCCGGCCGCCCCGGCCCGCTCAGGGCGCGCCCCCGCCGGGAGCGCCGCCCACCGGGCCCGGGAGCGGGCCCCTCACTGGCTCCCGAAGTCCTCCGGAGAGATCTGGTCGAGGAATTCGCGGAACTTCTCCACCTCGTCCTCCTGCTCGTCGGGGATCGCGATCCCGGCGTCGTCGAGGACGCCGTCGCTGCCGAAGATCGGCGAACCGGTCCGCAGCGCCAGCGCTATCGCGTCGGACGGCCGCGCGCTCACCTCCACGCCGCTGGCGAAGACCAGCTCGGCGTAGAAGACCCCGTCCCGCAGATCGGTGATGCGGACCTGGGTCAGCTCCTGCCCCACGGCCTCCAGCACGTCCTTGAAGAGGTCGTGCGTCAGCGGCCTCGGCGGGGCCATGCCCTGCTGGGCGAAGGCGATCGCGGTCGCCTCGCCGGGTCCGATCCAGATGGGCAGGTACCGATCGCCCCCCACCTCGCGCAGGAGCACGATCGGCTGGTTGGAGGGCATTTCCACCCGGACACCCACAACGTCGAGCTCGTTCACACAGCAACCCTAGGACGTGCCCGACCGGTTTGGATAGTCGGGCCCCCGCTCAGCGGCCCCCGCCCCCCGCCGCGAAGCGCTCCGGAACCGTCACTGGAGGCGGATTCCGAGCGCCGTCTGCACCAGGGCGGCGTGCAGCCGCACCGAGAGCTGCGCCAGGTCGGCGGCCGTCTCCTCGGCGTGCGCCCGGGTCTGCGGGTTGCGGTGCCGGCGCAACGGCGCCACGACCTGCTCGATCAGCCCGGCCTCCCGGTCCGCGGAGGCCTTCACGCCCCGCAGGTGCCGGGGCTCGAGCCCGAACCGGCCGAGGTCGGCGACGATCCTGGCGACGGTGACGCTCTCCGGGTCGTAGCCGCCGCCCTCGCTCTCGGCGATCAGGCCGTACGACTCCCACTCCGTCAAGTCGGCGTCGGTGACCCCGGCGGCGGCGACCAGCTCGGCCCGGCCGAGGCGCGCCGCGGTCGGCCGCTCGCCCGCCTCGTCGTCCACCGGACCGTCGAGCAGCCCGTCCAGCAGGTCACGGCGCCGGCCGGGGACCGGGAGCTTCACCTGCTCGCCCCGGGCGAGCGCGTCGAGGTGCTCCCGGATGACCTTCAGCGGAAGGTAGTGGTCCCGCTGCATCCGCAGGACGGCGGCGAGCCGCTCCACGTCCTCCGGGCTGAACTTCCGGTACCCGGAGGCCGTACGGCGCGGCTCGACGAGCCCCTCGGCCTCCAGGAAACGGATCTTGGAGATCGTCACTTCGGGAAACTCGTCCCGCAACTGGGTCAGCACGGTGCCGATACTCACCAGCCGGTCGCCCGCGGTGGCGGTGCCGGATCCGGCACCGCCCGTCGGTGTTCGCACCATGGACCTTTCCTGAAGGTTCTCCGCCAGGCGTGTCAGACGCCTCGCTGGCTCGCGTAGAAGACCAGCCGGTACTTGCCGATCTGCACTTCGTCGCCGTTGTTGAGCACCACGTCGGTGTCGATCGGCTCGCGGTTGAGGTAGGTGCCGTTGAGGCTGCCCACGTCGGCGACGGTGAAGCTGCCGTCCTGGCGCCGGCGGAACTCCACGTGCCGCCGGGAGACCGTGAAGTCGTCCAGGAAGATGTCGCTCTGCGGGTGCCGGCCGGCCGTCGTCAGCTCGCCGTCCAGGAGGAAGCGGCTGCCGGAGTTCGGACCGCGGCGCACGACCAGGAGCGCGGAGCCCGGCGGCAGCGCCTCGACGGCCGCGAGGGCCTCGGGGGACAGCGCCGGCATCGCGATCTGGCCGGTGGTCTCCGCGTCGTACGCCTCCAGACCCGAGATCGAGATCGTCGACGTCGTCTCGGAGGGACGCTCGGCGGCGACCCCGCCCCGCAGCGGCGTGCCGCAGTGGGAGCAGAACCGGCTGTCCGCCGTATTGCGGTGACCGCACCTCGTACACACCGGCATGGACGCGTCCTCCTGCCGCGGCTGCCCCGCGGAGGTCTGGGTCGCGTACGGATCGGGGGTAAACCCTCCACCCGTACTTGAGGTCGATGGTTCACCGAAACCTATGCGCGCGGCACCGGCGGGGTCAACAGACGACGCGCCCTGACCACCGACCTCGTCACGGAAGAGCGGGCGCTCGCCGCCCTGCTCCTCGCTCTGGGCGTGGCGCGGCGCGCGGTGCCTGGCGTTGCCGCCGTCCTCGCGTGCGCTCTTGCCGAACAACTTCGCAAACAACTTCACGGGCGATTCCCCTTGACCGAAACAGACCCGCCCGTGGGGCAGGACGAACCGAGATCCATCACACCTGCCGACCCGGACACCTTCACAACGTCCGTATCCTCCGGACAGTTTCCACCACGCACCACCGTTGTGGTGCGCCGACCCCCCGCAACGCTCCAGCCCATGTCGCGGGACCCCCCGCCCCCTCTCTCACGGGGAGGACGACCGAGCGTAGTCAGGCCGCTTCGCGGGTCGCAAGGCGTCGACGACGATCTTCGCCGACCGCTCCACCGTGGCCGTGGCCTGCTCCTTCTCGAGGGTCTGGACGACTCCACCGGGGATGTTGAGCGCGGGCTCGAGATCCTCGGGCTTGCCGATGACCTTGAAGACGTACGGAGCGGTCACCGGCGTTCCATCGATCCGCATGTCTTCACCGCCACCGGTGAAATAACTGTTGGCGACCACGCGCACGCCGTCGACCTGGATCGCCTCCGCACCGGCCGCCCGCAGCTCCTGGATGGCGTCGAGCAGCATGTCGGACTCGACCGCGCCGACCGGGTCGGTCACGGTCAGTGTGATGCCCGGCCCCTCGGCCGCCACCGTGCCGGCCAGGATGCCGAGCTGCCGCTCCTTCTCCTGCGTCTGCCGGCGGGCCTCCTCGGCCTGGTCGGAGCTGGACTCCAGCTCCGACCGCTGCTTCTCGAGGCGCGCCTTCTCGTCCTCCAGGCGCTGCGTACGGTCGTCGAGCTCGTCGAGGATCCGTACGAGGTCCTCCTGCCGCGCCCCGCGCAGGGCGCTGCCCTCGCTGGTCGAGGAGACCTGGATGGCGAGGCCGAAGCCCAGGCAGGCGAGCAGCAGCGCCACGACGAGCTGGGCCCGCGTGACCCGCGGCGGCCACAGGGCGTCCGCGAGCCGCCGACGGCCGCTCGGCGCCCCGGCAGCCGCTCCCTCGCCCGGGGCGGCCGCAGAGGCCGCGGGAGCGCTCTCACCGCCCTCCACGGCCGGCGCCACCGGCTTCTCGGGCGTCGCGGGCTTCTCGGGCGTCGCGGGCTTCTCGGGTGTCACGGGCTTCGCCGGCGTCCCGGGCACGACCGGCGTCTCGGGCTTCGCCGGCGTCTCGGGGGTCTCCGGCTTCTCGCCGCCCTCTTCCGGCTTCTCGTTCGGGTTCACACTCATCGGCCTCACGCCCGGAAGACATGGCGGCGGATCGCGGCCGCGTTGGAGAAGATCCGGATGCCGAGCACGACGACGACACCCGTGGAGAGCTGCGCGCCGACGCCGAGCTTGTCGCCGAGGAAGACGATCAGCGCGGCCACGACCACGTTCGACAGGAAGGAGACGACGAAGACCTTGTCGACGAAGATCCCGTCGAGCATGGCCCGCAGGCCGCCGAAGACCGCGTCGAGGGCGGCGACCACGGCGATCGGGAGATAGGGCTCGACGACCGCCGGGATCTCGGGCCGGACCAGCAGTCCCGCCACGACTCCGACGATCAGGCCCAGTACGGCGATCACGATGTTGCCTTCCCCTTGTCGGCCGTGGCGCGTCCGGAGGGCGTCGCCGCCCCGGCCCCCCTCGGCTCTGCTGTACGTACGATCAGGCTCGGCGCGGCCGGCAGGCTCAGCGCGCCCTCGACCGAGATGCTGCTGCGGATCCCGAAGTTCTCCACCAGCGCGTGCAGGTACTGCCCGTCGGCGCTGTCCTGGAAGGCCGTGCTCAGCCGCTGCCCGTCCCCGACCGCGAGGACGGTGTAAGGCGGCACGAGCGGCCGGTTGTCGACGAGTACGGCGTCACCGGCGGCCCGGATCGCGGAGAGCGTGGTCAGGCGCTGGCCGTTGATCGACACGGCTTCCGCGCCGGACTCCCAGAGCCCGTTGACCACTCGCTGCATGTCGCGGTCGCGCACCCGCCCGGTGTCGGAGAAGCCGGCGCTCTCACGCGGCCCGCCGCCCCCGCTGTCCGACCCCTTGGCGTCGTCGACGACGAGCTTCACCCCGGGGCCGTGCACGGCGGTGGCGCCGGAGAGCAGGGCGACCAGTTCCGCCTGGTCGCCGCCGTGCTGTTCGAGCGCCGCCCGCTGCCGGTCGCCGACCTCCTGGCGGATCCGCTCGACGTCCCGCTCCAGGCCGTCGGCCGCCGCGTTCTCGTCCTCGATCCGGTCGATGAGCTCCTGCCGCTCCTTGGCGACGACGGGGGCCGAGACACGGGCCTCGGCGGCGCCCACCGTCACCACGGCGGCGGCCAGCACCAGACCGGCCGCGAGCCCCAGCTTGGCCCGCAGCGGCTTGGGCAGGGCGCCGCCCTCGGCCTTGCGTCGCGCGGTCGCCTCCGCGTACCCGTCGTCCAGCGCGTGGTCGATGACGTTGTTCAGCAGCGACATCGACGCGTCCGGGCGCGGGGGCGGAGAACCGGTGCTCCGAACGGGGGGCTGCTGCGACATGCCGCACATCGTCGCACGTCGCACGCCCTACCGCCGAATGGCCCCCGGGAAGGGCCGGGCGGCGCCACGAGGACGCCGCCCGGCCGCGCTCCGCCTTGCCGTCAGCGGCCCGCGCTCTCGACCACCTGCGCCCACTCGTCGAGCAGCGCCTGCGCGGAGGTGTCGTCGGGCCCCTCCGCCCACAGATGGGTGACGGCCTCCGCCGGGTCCGGCAGCACCATCACCCACCGCCCGTCGGCCTCCACGACCCGCACGCCGTCGGTGGTGTCCACCGACCTGCTGCCGGCCGCCTCGACGACCCGCCGCATGACCAGGCCCTTCACCGCCCACGGCGTCGCGAGGTCCCGCTTGATCACGTGCGCCCGCGGGATCCGGGCGTCGATCTGGCTCAGGGTGAGCTGCGTCCGCGCCACGAGCCCGATGAGCCGCACGAAGGCCGCGGCCCCGTCGAAGACGCTGCTGAACTCGGGCACGATGAACCCGCCGCGCCCGTCCCCACCGAAGATCGTCGACTCCTGCCGGCCGACCCGCGTCAGGTCGTCGGGCGAGGTGGTGGTCCACTCCACCTGGGTGCCGTGGTACGCCGCCACCTGCTCGGCGATGCGGGTCGTGGTCACCGGCAGCGCCACCCGGCCCGACCGCCGCTCGGCCGCCACCAGGTCGAGCATCACCAGCAGCGCCCGGTCGTCCTCGATGATCCGTCCCCGTTCGTCGACGAGCGACAGCCGCTCGCCCACCGGGTCGAACCGCACTCCGAACGCGGCCCGCGCCGACGCCACGATCTCCCCGAGCCGTACGAGCCCGGCCCGCCGCCGTTCCACGGACTCGGTGGGCCGCGACTCGTCGAGCCCGGGGTTGATGGTCAGCGAATCCACCTGGAGCCGTCCGAGCAGGCTCGGCAGGACGAGCCCCGCGCTTCCGTTGGACGCGTCCACGACGACCTTGAGCCCGGCTTCCGCGATGCCGGTCGTGTCGACGTTCCGCAGCAGGGAGCCGGTGTACGAGTCGAAGACGCTCGCCGGGAACGACAGGTCGCCGATCTCTCCGGGGAAGGCACGCCGGTACTCCTGCCGCGCGTACACCCGGTCCAGCTTCCGCTGTCCCGCCTGGGACAGGTCCGCGCCCCGCTCGTCGAAGAACATGATGTCGACGGAGTCCGGTACTCCCGGGGAGGTGCGCACCATGATCCCGCCGGCGCTTCCCCGCGCGGTCTGCTGGCGGGCCACCGGCAGCGGCACGTTCTCCAGGTCGCGGACGTCGATGGCACTGGCCTGGAGCGCCGAGATGACGGCTCGCTTGAGGGCACGCGCGCCGCGCGAGTGGTCGCGCGCGGTGGTGACGGTGGAGCCCTTCTTCAGCGTCGTCGCGTACGCGCCCGCCAGCCGCACGGCCAGCTCCGGGGTGATCTCGACGTTCAGGATCCCCGTGACGCCGCGCGCCCCGAAGAGGTGGGCCTGGCCGCGGGACTCCCAGATCACCGAGGTGTTGACGAAGGCACCGGCCTCGATGGTCTTGAAGGGATAGACCCGGACGTTGCCCTGCACGATCGATTCCTCACCGATCATGCACTCGTCGCCGATGACGGCGCCGTCCTCGATCCGGGCCGCCCGCATGACGTCGGTGTTCTTGCCGATCACACAGCCACGGAGATTGCTCTGCTGCCCGATGTAGACGTTGTCGTGGACGACCGCCTTGTGTAGGAAGGCCCCGGTCTTGACCACCACGTTGGAGCCGATGACGCTGTGCTCCCGGATCTCGGCGCCGGCCTCGACCTTGGCGTAGTCGCCGATGTACAGCGGCCCGCGCAGCACCGCGTCGGGGTGCACCTCCGCCCCCTCGGCGACCCACACGCCGGGCGAGATCTCGAAGCCGTCGATGTCGACCTGGACCTTGCCCTCGAGCACGTCGGCCTGCGCCTTGACGTAGCTCTCGTGGGTGCCGACGTCCTCCCAGTAGCCCTCGGCGACATAGCCGTAGATCGGCTTGCCTTCCTTCATGAGCTTCGGGAAGACGTCACCGGACCAGTCGACGGGGACGTCGGCTTCGACGTAGTCGAAGACCTCGGGCTCCATCACGTAGATGCCCGTGTTCACGGTGTCGGAGAAGACCTGCCCCCAGGTCGGCTTCTCCAGGAAGCGTTCGACCTTCCCTTCCTCGTCGACGATCGTGATACCGAATTCCAGCGGATTCGGCACGCGCGTCAGGCAGACGGTGACGAGGGCGCCCTTCTCCTTGTGGAAACGGATCAGGTCGCTGAGGTCGAAGTCGGTGAGGGCGTCCCCCGAGATCACGAGGAAGGCGTCGTCCTTCAACGCCTCCTCCGCGTTCTTCACACTGCCCGCTGTGCCGAGCGGCTTCTCCTCGTTGGCGTACGTGAGCTCCATTCCGAGCTCCTCGCCGTCCCCGAAGTAGTTCCTGACGAGCGACGCTAGAAACTGCACGGTGACGACGGTCTCGTTGAGACCGTGCCGCTTGAGCAGTCGCAGGACGTGCTCCATGATCGGCCGGTTCACCACCGGCAGCAGGGGCTTGGGCATGCTCGAGGTCATGGGGCGAAGGCGGGTTCCTTCGCCACCGGCCATCACGACGGCCTTCATGTCGGAAGCGTCCTCCTTGAAGAGACGACGGTCCTGCCGGCCGAACCAGTTCGGTCACTGGGCCTCGGACGCCCTCGTTACTGCCGGCGACGTTGCACGGCACGGGGCGGACGGGCTCAATCGGCCGCGGTATCCGCCTTCACGAGTCGGCGGACCTGGACCACGTAGAGGATCCCTGCCCACCAATACAGAGTTGTACCCCAAACAGCGAAAGCCCATCCGAAAACTTCAGCGAGTGACGCCAGCCATCCGTTTCCGTCACTGAGAAGCAGCAGCGGGAAGGCGTACATGAGGTTGAAAGTCGCAGCTTTCCCGAGGAAGTTCACCTGCGGCGGCGGGTAACCGTGCCGGCGCAGGATTCCCACCATGACGAGCAGCATGGCTTCTCGCGCCAATAGCACGGCGGTCAGCCACAGTGGCAGGATCTCGCGCCAGGTGAGGCCCACCAGCGTGGACAGGATGTACAGCCGGTCCGCGGCGGGGTCCAGCAGCCGGCCGAGGCTGCTGATCTGGTTCCACTTCCGGGCGAGCTTGCCGTCGAGGTAGTCGCTGACACCGCTGAGCATCAGCACGAGCAGCGCCCACACATCGCTGTTGGGCCCGCCGAACTCCGGCCGGAGGATGAGCCACAGGAACAGCGGCACGCCGAGAAGCCGTGCCATGCTGAGAATGTTGGGGATGGTGAGGACCCGGTCCGTCTGGACCTCGGTCTCCTGGACCTCCACCCGGGGGCCTCCTGCTGGGAACCGTACCGACGTTGACCCCTGACCTTACCTCCCACCACGGCCGGCCCTGCCCACAGGGTCGGCCGTGAACGCGGAAAAGCCCCGCACCACAAGGGTGCGGGGCTTTCCCACAATAATTGTTCGGCGGCGTCCTACTCTC
>NZ_BMTV01000043.1:0-32253 GCF_014649855.1 Streptomyces roseolus
ATCGTTCCTTCGGGGACGGTCAGGTCGACGCCGTCGAGGACGACCTTGTCGCCGTACGACTTGCGCAGACCGTTCGCCACGATGGCGGGGTTCGTCATGACGGTTCGCTCCTCGGTCTCTTCGGGGTGGGTGCGTCTCAGTTGCTGCGGACGGTGATGTCGCCGAGGGCGGTGGTGGCGCGGATGGCGAGCGCGGCACCGGAACCCTGCGCGTTCCGGAGGCCGTTGCTGACGCGGCCGAGGGCGGTCCCGGCGTCGAGGGTGGCGGAGGTGCCCGGCGCGGCGCCGACGGTGATGGAGCCGGCCCGGGTGTCGAGGACGACGGTGCCGCCGACGGCCTCGGCGATCCGCAGGTCGCCGCGGGCGGTGGTGAGTTCGGCGTCGCCGTCGAGGCGGCCGACGGTGATGTCCCCGTCCTGGAGGCCGATCCGGACGCGGCCGGCCTCGTCGAGCTCGACCGGCCCCCGGGCGGCCTCGAAGGTGACGTCCCCGAGCCGCCCGACGCCGCGCAGTTCCACGGCGGCGCCCCCGCCCTCGACGGAGGACCCGGCCGGCAGCCGCACGGTGACGTCGACGGAACCGGACGGCCCGAAGAGCTGGTTCTTGCCCTCGGCCCCGGTGACCCGCAGGACACCGTCGGCGAAGGAGACGGCGGTCTCCTCGGCCGCCTTCACGTCCCGGGACTTCTTGGCGTCGAGGGGCCGGACCTCGACGGTGACGTCGGCCCGCTCGCCGGCGACGAAGCGGAGACGACCGGCCGGGAGGGCGACGAGGGCGGCGATCGGGGCGGTGGCGGCGAAGGTCTGCATGGTGGGCGCTCCTGTGGAGTGGTGTTCCGTCGACGTTTCCGACATGAGAAAAGCTACGTTGCTTTCCAATTCTCGGCAACGCCTTCGTTGCATTGGATCGACATTAGAGCAGGTCAAGACTGATATTTCATTGCAATGAAATCAAAATTGACGCAACGACATATGCCGGAGCGTTGCAATAGCGGGAGGGTGAACGCTATGCGCGACGGCTGCGGGTCGCGGGCAGCAGGTCACAGGCCACGGTTCGCGGTTCGCGGTTCGCGGTTCGCGCGTGACCGGCCGCCGGGAAACGCGACGGCCGGTGGAGTGGTCCGGAAGGTCCGGGCCACTCCACCGGCCGTAGGGCGGGACGGGAGGGAAGACGGGCGGGCTGGTGGGGCTACGTGGCGGCGGTGGCGGCGGCCACGGCCTTCTGCGTGCGCACCGCGCCGATGCTCGCCGCGATGACGAGGGCGATCGCGAGGCCGTCCGTCACGGACAGGGCCTGGTGCAGCACGAAGAAGCCGGCGGCGGCGGCGATGGCGGGCTCCAGGCTCATCAGGACGGCGAAGGTGGGGGCGGGCAGGCGGCGCAGGGCGAGGAGTTCGAGGGTGTACGGGAGCACCGAGGAGAGCAGCGCGACACCGAGGCCCAGCGCGATCGTCGAGGGCACGACCAGCGCGCCGCCCGCCTCGGCGATGCCGAGCGGCAGGCTGAGGACCGCGCCGAAGGCCATCGCGAGCGCCAGCCCGTCGGCCTGCGGGAAGCGCCGGCCGGTACGCGCGCTGAAGACGATGTACGCCGCCCACATGGCGCCCGCCGCGAGCGCGAAGCCCGCACCGAGCGGATCGAGCCCGTCGAACCCGCCGCCGCCGAGCAGCGCGACGCCGCCGAAGGCGAGCCCGGCCCAGAGGATGTTGACGAGCCGCCGCGAGGCGACGACGGAGAGGATCAGGGGGCCGAGCACCTCCAGGGTGACGGCGGCACCGAGAGGGATCCGGTCGATCGACTGGTAGAAGAGGATGTTCATGCCCGCCATGGCGGCGCCGAAGGCGACGACGGTCCCCCAGTCGGCCCGGCCGTAGCCGCGCACCTTGGGCCGGCAGACAAGCAGCAGGACGAGCGCGGCGAGCACGAGCCGCAGCGTGACGACCCCGAGGGCTCCGGCGCGCGGCATCAGCAGGACGGCGACGGCGGAGCCGAACTGCACGGAGAGTCCGCCGGCGACGACGAGCGCGACGGGCCCGAAGCGCCGGGACGCGGCACCGGACGCGGGCCCGGGGCGCCCTCCGGAAGCCGCCGCGGGCCGCGCACCCGTCGCGGGCCGCGCACCCGTCGCGGGATCCGCCGTGGGGCCGGGGGCCACCCCCGCCACCCCGGCCGCCGCCGTGGCTGCCGTCGCCGCCGCCCCCGTCGACACCTGGCTGTCCACGCTCACCGCCACACCTCCAAAGTCCATTGCACTAAACCCTCAGTCCAGAGTAATGGGCTCCTCTGCACCCTGACGACCGAATTCCGCTTCCACGCTACGGACCTCGGACCCGCCGACGGAAATGCCGATCACGCTGCGGTTATGCTCCAGAAACATGACCCTGCGCATCGAGCTGCGCCACCTCCGCTGCTTCCTCGCCATCGCCGAGGAGGAGAACCTCACCCGCGCGGCCGCCCGCCTCCACCTCACCCAGCCCGCCGTCTCCCGCACCCTCGCCGCCCTCGAACGACACCTCGGCGCCCGGCTCGTCGACCGCTCCACCCACCACCTCGCCCTCACCGCCGAAGGCCACGCCTTCCGCGAACGGGCCACCGCCGCACTGGCCGCCTTCGACGCAGCGGTCGACCCGGCGCGGCTCCACCACCGTCCCCTCCGCCTCGGACACGCCTGGTCGGCCTTCGGCCCGTACACGACCCCGCTCCTGCGCCGCTGGCAGCGCGAACACCCGGAGACCCCCCTCGAACTCCTCCGCATCGACGACCGCACGGCCGGCCTGGCCAGGGGCCAGGTGGACGCGGCCCTGCTGCGCGGCACCGTCGACGCCCCCGGCCTGGTCACCGCCGAACTCACCACCGAGCCCCGCGTGGCCGCGCTGCCCGTGGACAGCCCGCTGGCGGACCGCCCGGGCGAGCTGACCCTCCTCGACCTCGCCGACGAGACGGTCGTCCTCAACACGGTCTCCGGCGCGACGACCCTCACCCTGTGGCCCCTGCCCGCCCGCCCCACGAACACCCTCACGGTCGCCAACACCGACGACTGGCTCGCCGCCATCGCCGCCGCCCGGGGCGTGGGCGTCTCCTCCGCCTCCACGGCGGCGCTCCACCCCCACCCCGGGGTCGCCTACCGCCCGCTGACCGGCGCCCCGCCCCTCCCCGTCCTCCTCGCCTGGCGCGACGCCTTCCCCCACCCGGCGACGGAGGCCCTGGTGCGCATGGCCCGAGAAATCGTCAACGGCACCTGAGACCACGGGCCCACGGGGTGTGGGGTAAGGCCGGCATCGACGAGCACACCGGCGCCCTGACCCCCGAGCAGTTCAACCGCATCGCCGAGGAGCACATCCTGGAGAACGGCGGCGCGGGCTTCAACCGTGTCGTCAAGCCGACCATCCAGGCCATCGTCGAGCTGGTGGACGTCGACGGCGACGGCCAGGTCAACCCGGCCGAGTTCAAGTCCTGGCTGGACGCCATCGGCGTCTCCGACGTCGAGCCGGCCCAGGCGTTCCGCCAGATCGACACCGACGGTGACGGCCAGCTCTCCGTCGAGGAACTCGTCCAGGCCGTCCGCGCCTTCCACCTCGGCCAGATCGACGTCCCCCTCCTCGGACGCTGAGCACCACGCCGGAACCCCCTCGGGGCCAGGGCCCGCCCGGTCAGACGGGACGGGCCCTTCCCCTTTGCTTCCTTCCGTTCCCGCGCCCCTCCGTCCCACCGGTGGTGACCGGCGGGGCTTGAGTCCCGGCGAACGGACGGCGGGGAGCCGCTGAGCAGGGAGGGGGCACCCCATTCAACGGCCGCGCACCCCGGACCGACGGTTACGGTCCCACCGGCGCGCGCCGCGAACCGAGCCCCACCCCACCGGGGTGCGGACATCAGCGGACGGGAGCGATACCCGGGCCTCCCGGTCCCACCGGCCCGCAGGCGCGCACCCACGCCCGCCGGCACCCGTCCGCTCGCGTGGGCCCGTTCCCCGGGCCGCCCTCCGAGTTTTTCCGCACGCCTGGAGGTGGCGGGTCAAGGGTGGGCGCAGCCCATCGCGCAGCGACGCCGTAGGCGCCCTTGACGCGCCGCCGGAAGGCGTGACTCTCGGAGAAGAGGGCGGCCGCACCCGACACCCACCAAGCCCCACACCCCCGGAAACCCCTCCTACGGCTCCCGCCGCATCGAGCGCCAGACGTGCCGGGCCCAGGCGTGCTGCCCCGCCTCCTCGTACGAGCAGAACAACCCGGCCGCCGAGCCGTCGGGCTCGACC
Organism: Streptomyces roseolus; assembly: GCF_014649855.1. Lineage (GTDB taxonomy): Bacteria > Actinomycetota > Actinomycetes > Streptomycetales > Streptomycetaceae > Streptomyces > Streptomyces roseolus. Next base: position 4,248 of record NZ_BMTV01000043.1, read on the forward strand.
GCGTACGCGTACAGCTCGTGGCGCGGCCGCCCCGTGTCCCCGGGGGTGAACCAGTAGGCGTACCGGACCCCGCCCTCCGGCAGCCTCTCCAGGTCCTCCTGCCCCTCCAGCGCCTTGGGCATCTGGGGGTTATCCCCGATCAGCGCGTCGAGGAAGTCCTCGGGCGCACGCCCCTGCTCCGTGTCCTGGAAGAGCGTCGCGGCGACACTGCGGCCCTGCGTCGCGAACTGGTCGACGCCGTCCTCGAACCGCGCCGAGAACCCTGCGGACCGCTCCACCGACCACCCGTCACCGAGGTCCGTCCGGACCGCGACCGGCAGCGGGTGCGGGAAGCGGGCGAGCACGTCGTCCCGGTCCCAGACCTCCCCGATCAGTCGCTCCGCCTCCGGCCCGTGGCCCTCCACGAGGTACGGCAGCTCCTCGGCGTCCTTGATCCGTCCCGTGAGCTCCGCCCCGAACGCCGTCTCGCCCCACGGCTTCACGGCGTTCGCGAGCCGCCCGCGCACGACGAGCCCCGGGTAGGCGGCCTCGTCGTCCCACACGTCCGCGGCGTGCCGGAACGTCTCCTCGTCCACCTCCACCCAGGCCCCGAGCACCAGCTCGGTCTCCCCCGTCAGCCGCACCGGCAGCAGGCACCGCATGAAGAACCCGGCCCCGTCGAGCGCGAGCAGCGCGCTGGGGCCGGGCGACCGCCGGGCCTCCTCCGGCAGCTCGAACGCGACGTCCGGCAATCCGAACCGGACGTCGATCCGCCGCTCGTCGAGGAGCGGGTCACCGCAGCAGGAGCAGGTGGTGGTGGGTGCGGGGTTGTCCATCCCCGCACCCTATGCAGCTCAGATACGGCCCTGAGCGGCGGCCTCCACGAACGCGGCGAAGGCGGCGGGGGTGGCCCGAAGGGCGGGGCGGGAGGGGTCCTTGGAGTCGCGGACGGCGATGTGGGGGGCGAGGTCGGCTACCTCAATGCACTCGCCGCCATTCGGACCGCTGTAGGAGGACTTGCGCCAGGCGGCAGTGCCGAGGGGGGCGCATTCGATGCAGTCGCCGCCGTTCGGGCCGCTGTACGACGACTTACGCCACTGCACCGGGTCCATATCGTTCCTCCATGACGCGTGCGATCAGCTCGGCCGACCCCTTCGGAGAGGCGGCCATCGCCTGGAGGCGAGCGTAACCGACGGAACGTTCCCTGATCACGCGGGAATTCGCGGTCATGTGACCGGAGTCGTAGGTCTCGCAGTAGAAGAGGTCAGGGTCCTTCTCGAACCTCAGGAGGTTGAAGGAACCCAACAGGCCAGGGTGCTCACCCACCTCGTTCGGAAGGACCTGGATCTGCACCCACGGCTCGTGGGCGAAGCTCAGCAGATGCTCCAGCTGCGCCCGCATGACCTCCGGGCCGCCGATCTCCCGGTGCAGCATGGCCTCGTCGAGCACCACACACAGCACCGGCGGCTGATCGCGCCGCAGAATTCGCTGCCGTTCCATGCGAGCGGCGAGCAACTCCTCAAGCCGATCCGTCTGCTCGACGCTCAGCACCGCCCGCGCGTACGCCTCCGTCTGGAGCAGGCCGTAGACCATCTGCGACTGGTACGTCGAGATGTACGTCGCCTGCGCCTCCATCTCCGCGTACTCCTGGAACCAGGACGGCAGCTGGCTCCGCAGCACCAGCCCCACCAGCCGCGTGAAGAGCCCGCCCGTCATCAGCGCCGCGTCGATGCGTTCGGAGAACTCCCGGGTGGGGACCTTGTGCGCCGTCTCGATCTGGCCGACCAGGGAGCCCGTACAGAAGACGATCTTGCCGAGCTGTGTCTGGCTGAGGCCGGCCTCTTCTCTGAGGCGGCGGAGTTCGGATCCGTAGTAGTCGAGCGGTGAGGCGGACGGATCAAGGCTGCGGATGTTGACCACGAAGGGCACTCCCAAGCAACGGTCGGCTGGAAGCCGAGCGTAGTCAGCGGCTGGCCCTACGCGAACCCGGAATCGGATAACCACCGTCCTTTCGAGGGAAGTTGGCGCTACGGAGGCATGGCTCGCGGAAAGTGCGTCCGAGAAGCGAGGCCCTTGGGGTGGGCCGGGTGTGCGGGAGGCGGGTGCGGCCGCCCTCTTTCCGAGAGTGGCGCCTTCCGCCGCCGCGTCAAGGGCGCCTCCGGCGTCGCTGCGCGATGGGCTGCGCCCACCCCTGACCCGGCGGCTCCAGGTGCCAGGACACTCTCGGAGGGCGGCCGGGGGCGAGGCCACCGGGGAGGCGGGGAATCGGCGGGCGGTCGGCCCCGGCCGTCAGGCCGGTGGGTGGTGGGGGGTCCGGGTATCGCTCCGGTCGGTGCGTCGCGTGCACGCGGGTGGGTGGGGGCTCGGTTCGCGGCGTGCGCGGGTGGGTCCGTGGCCGTCGGCTCGGGGTGCGCGGGCGTTCAATGGGGTGCCCCATCTCCTCTTGGCGGCTTCCCGTCGACTGGTGGCCGGGATTCAGGCCCCGCCGGTCCCTGTGAGCGGGTGGGGAGCGGTTGCTTGCGCGGAGTGGGAAGCCTGGGGTGACGAATGGGGGTAATTCCGGCATAACGTCGGGCTTTGAGGCACTCCGCGCGCGTTGCGTTCGTCTGGCCGCTGGGCGCCTTAATCGTGTTGACCGGCCCGGCGGGCGGTGTTGGAGTCGGCGTGTGGACAGCATCTCCGCCAATCGGCGGCTCTGGAACCGGATCAGCGGGGCTTACCAGCGCGCGCACGATCCGAAGATCGGCGCGGCGCCCCGGTTGTGGGGGATGTACTCCGTCCCCGACGCGAGGCTGGGCGCCCTGGGTGACGTGCGGGGCAAGCGGGTGCTCGAACTCGGCTGCGGGGCCGGGCAGTGGTCCAGGGTGCTCGCCGCCGAGGGGGCCTCCGTGGTCGGGATCGATCTGTCCGAGGCCCAGCTCGCGGCGGCGCGGGACGCGATGGGGGACGTCCGACATCCGCTGGTGCAGGGGGCGGCCGAGCGGCTTCCGTTCGCCGACGGGAGCTTCGACCTGGTCTTCTGCGACTTCGGGGGACTCAGCTGGGCGCCCCCGCGCCTGGCCGTCCCACAGGCCGCGCGCGTCCTGCGGCCGGGTGGGCGGCTGGTGTTCAACGTCGCCAGTCCCTGGTTCGAGGCCTGCTACGACGAGGCCGCCGAGCGGGTGACGACGACGTTGCAGAAGCCCTACTTCGGGCTGGACGCCGTCGACGAAGGAGGCGGCGCGACCAGTTATCAGCTCACCTACGGTGACTGGGTCAGGGTTCTGCGGGGCGCGGGGCTCGTCATCGACGACCTCATCGAGCCCCGGCCCGACGCCGGAACTCCCAATGGTTACAACGAGACCGACCCGCCCGACTGGGCCCACCACTGGCCGGCGGAACTGCTCTGGGTGACCCACAAGCCATGAGCCCCCGGTTCAACCGCCAGGAGCCGGTCGCTCCGATCGGCTCCGATCCCGGATTCCACGGGCCGGAGAGCATGGGCCCCGGTTGGTCGGAGCGCGAGGAGGCCGGCCGCCGTCGGCCGGAATCCGCAGGCGTCGGCGTAGAACGGCCGGAGGTGTTCCTCGAAGTCGACGTGGAGCCACGCGCATCCGGCCTCGCGGGCCCGCCGTGCGGCTTCGGCGACGAGCTCGGCTCCGATGCCGGACCGGCGGTGGCCTCCCGCGACCACGGTGTCGAGGAGGAAGGCGTGGCCGCCGCCGTCCCAGGCGACGTTGACGAAGCCCACGAGGTCGCCGTCGTGGCGCGCGCAGACCCAGCCGAGGCTGTGCCGCCGCACCCGCGCCCCCCAGGCGGCGTCCGGCGCCGGCCCGTCGAAGCCCTCGGCGTGCAGCGCGTTGAGCGTGGCGTCGTCGAAGTCGCCCCGCCACTCGTAGGTGATCGTCATGGCGCGAGACTAAACGCGTCGACAGCGGCCCTCGGCGCCCGGCAGAGTGGCGGATTGTGACGAGCAGTGAACTGTGGAGCCGTGCGACCGCCGAACGCTACGACACCGAGGAGGCCGGGATCTCCTCGCCCGCCGCGCTCGGGCCGACCCTCGACTTCCTCGCCGAGCTCGCCGGGGACGGCCGGGCGCTGGAGTTCGCCATCGGCACCGGCCGCGTGGGCGTCCCCCTCCGGGAGCGCGGCGTGCCGGTCGTGGGCATCGAACTGTCCGAGCACATGGCGGCGGTGCTGCGGCGCAAGGTCGACGAGGACACCCTTCCGGTGGCCATCGGGGACATGGCAACCACCGTCGTCCCCGGCGGGTTCGCCCTGGTCTACCTCGTCTACAACACCATCACGAACCTGCTCACGCAGGACGAGCAGGTCGAGTGCTTCCGCAACGCCGCGCGCCACCTGGAGCCCGGCGGCCGCTTCGTCATCGAACTGGGCGTGCCGCCCCTGCGCCTCCTGCCGCCCGGCCAGGTCGCGGTGCCGTTCGACGTCTCGGAGCGGCACCTGGGCTTCGACACCTTCGACCTGGTCGAGCAGGTCCTCGTCTCGCACCACTTCACCCTGGAGGACGGCCGCTACCGTCGCGGTGCCTCCCGCCACCGGTACGCCTGGCCCGCGGAGCTCGACCTGATGGCCCGGCTCGCCGGCCTCGAACCGGAGCGCCGCGTCGCGGACTGGGACGGCACCCCGTTCACCCAGGACTCCACGAAGCACGTCTCCGTCTGGCGCAAGCCGGTGGCGTGACGCGCGCGCCGTGCCCGGGCGCCTTCCTTCACGCGCCCGCGCCGTCCAGCGCCTCCGCCAGGACCTCCGCCAGGTGGCGGCCCCGGCCGGGGGTCAGATGGGCGATCTGGGTGCGGCAGGAGAAGCCGTCGGCCAGGACCTCCGCCGTGCTCGGGGCCGTACGCAACGCCGGCAGGAGCTGGTCCTCCGCGCAGGCGCGCGACACCTCCTCGTGGCCCGGTTCGAAGCCGAAGTTGCCCGCCAGGCCGCAGCAGCCTCCCGCCAGCTCGCCCTGGAGGCCCGCGCGTTCGCGCAGCCGGCGGTCGGCGGCGTCGCCCAGGACGGCGTGCTGGTGGCAGTGGGTCTGGCCGGTGACCGGGCGGTCGACCGCCGGCGGGGTCCAGTCGGGGGCCAGCTCCTCCAGGGCCTCGGCGAAGGTCCGGACCGACGCCGCCAGGCGGGCGGCCCTCGGGTCGTCCGGGAGCAGTTCGGGCAGGTCGGTCCTGAGGGCCGCCGCGCAGGAGGGTTCCAGGACGACCACGGGGCCCTCCGTCCCCTCCGTCACGTCCAGTGTCCTGCGCATCACCCGCCGCGCCGCCCCCAGCTGGCCCGTCGACACGTAGGTCAGTCCGCAGCACACCCGGCCGGGCGGGAGTTCCAGGCCGAGGCCGGCGTCCTCCAGGACGCGGACGGCGGCGCGCCCGACCTGCGGGGCCAGGTGGTTCGTGAAGGTGTCCGGCCAGAGGGTGAGGACGGGGGGCCGGGCCGAGGAGCGGTCGGCGAACCACGACGCGAAGGTGCGGCCCGCGACCCTCGGCATGGCCCGCTCCGGGGTGACGCCCGCGAGGCGTGCCGCGTACGGGAGGCGCGTCGCGGCGTTCAGGCCGCGTCCGAAGTGGGCGAGCCAGGACGGGAGGCGGCCCATCGTCCAGTGCGAGCGCGGCCTGCGCCACCAGCCGCTCACCCCCGCGTAGTGGCGGTCCAGGAATTCCGCCTTGTAGGCGGCCATGTCGACGCCGACGGGGCAGTCGCTGCGGCAGCCCTTGCAGGAGAGGCAGAGGTCCAGCGCTTCCCGGACCTCCTCCGAGCGCCAGCCGTCCGTGATGACCTCGCCGAGGGCCATCTCGTGCAGGAGCCGGGCCCGGCCCCGCGTGGAGTGCTTCTCCTCGCCCGTGGCGCGGAAGGACGGGCACATCACGGAGGGGCCCGAAGTCGGTCCGGTCACGCGGCACTTGGCGACGCCCACGCACCTCGCGGCCTCCCTCCCCGCCCCGACCAGCGGCAGTCCCTCGAACCGCAGCCCCGAGTCGAGGGGCTCGGGGCGGACCAGCATCCCCGGGTTCAGCCCTCCGTCCGGGTCCCACAGGTCCTTCACCGCGCCGAAGAGCCCGACGAGTTCGTCCCCGTACATCCGCGGCAGCAGCTCCGCCCGCGCCTTGCCGTCGCCGTGCTCGCCGGACAGGGAGCCCCCGTGCGCGACCACGAGGTCGGCGACGTCCTCCGAGAAGCGGCGGAAGCCGCGCACGCCCCGGGCCGTCCACAGGTCGAAGTCGATGCGGACGTGCACGCAGCCGTCGCCGAAGTGCCCGTACGGGGTCCCCCGCAGGCCGTGCTCGGCCAGCAGGGCCCGGAAGTCGCGCAGGTACGCGCCGAGCCGCGCGGGCGGCACCGCGCAGTCCTCCCATCCGGGCCAGGCGTCGCCTCCGCCGGGCATCCGGGTGGCCGTTCCGGCCGCGTCCTCGCGGATCCGCCACAGGGCCCGTTGCCCGGCCGGGTCGCGTACGAGGGCCGTGTCGACCGCGTCCGCCGCCCGGACCAGCTCCCGGGCCGCGCCCTCCCCGTCCACCTCGCAGAACAGCCACGCCCCGCCCCGGGGCAGGCCCCGCGCGTCCCCCACCAGGTCGGCGGCCATGCCTTCCACGGTCAGCGCCCCGTACGCCCCGAGGCCGGTCGCCGCCGCGTCCGCCGCCGCCGTCTCGTCGGCGTAGCCGAGGACGACCAGGACCGGGTCGGCGGGCAGCGGGACGAGCCGTACGGTCGCCTCCGTCACCACCCCCAGGGTCCCCTCGCTGCCGACGAAGGAGCGGACGACGTCCGTGCCCCGTTCGGGGAGCAGCGCGTCGAGGGCGTAGCCGGAGATGCGGCGGGGCAGGCCGGGCGGGTAGCCGGTGCGCAGGAGGGCGAGGTTGCGGCCGACGAGGTCCGTCAGACCGGCGGGTGCACCCTGTCCGCCCCGCCCCAGCGTCAGCTTCTCACCCCGGTAGCTCACCACTTCGAGTGAGCTGACGTTGTCGGCGGTGGTGCCCCAGGCGACCGAGTGGGCGCCGCAGGCGTTGTTGCCGATCATGCCGCCGAGGGTGCAGCGGCCGTGGGTGGACGGGTCGGGGCCGAAGGTGAGGCCGTACGGGCGCACCGCCTCCCGCAGCCGGCCGAGGACGAGGCCGGGGCGGACGACGGCGGTGCGGGCGGCGGGGTCGACGGAGACGAGTCCGTCCATGTGGCGTGTGAGGTCGAGCACGACGCCGGTGCCGGTGGCCTGGCCTCCGATGGAGGTGCCGGCGCCGCGCGGGACGACGGGGACGGTGCCGTGCCGGCGGCAGATCTCCAGGGCTGCGGCGACGTCGTCGGCGTCGCGCGGTGCGACCGTACCGGCAGGTACGCGGCGGTAGTTGGAGGCGTCCATGGTCACGAGGGCCCGGGCGGAGGCGCCGAAGTCGACGTCTCCGGCGAGGGCGGCCCGCAGCTCCGCGGCGAGCGCGGCGGAGGGGCCTGCGGCGTGTCTGTCGTCTGTTCCCACCACGCAAGGATGTCTCGTTCTTCGTCTCATCGGGCGGACATGCCGCGACCGGGCCCTCCCCGACCCGATACTCTCCGGCTCGTGGCCGACATCCAGATTCCCGCTGACATCAAGCCCGCAGACGGTCGTTTCGGCGCGGGCCCCTCCAAGGTGCGGACGGAGGCGCTGGACGCCCTGGCCGCCACCGGCACGTCCCTCCTGGGCACGTCCCACCGCCAGGCTCCGGTCAAGAACCTGGTCGGCGAGGTCCGCACCGGGATCCGTGACCTCTTCTCGCTGCCCGAGGGCTACGAGGTGATCCTCGGCAACGGCGGCTCCACCGCCTTCTGGGACATCGCGACCCACGGTCTGATCGAGTCCAAGTCGCAGCACCTCACGTTCGGCGAGTTCTCGTCCAAGTTCGCGAAGGCCGCGAAGCTGGCCCCGTGGCTGGCCGAGCCGACCGTGATCTCCTCCGACCCGGGCACGCACCCGGAGCCGGTGGCCGAGGCGGGCGTGGACGTGTACGCGTACACGCACAACGAGACCTCGACCGGTGTCGCCGCCCCGCTGAAGCGGGTCGCGGGCGCCGACGAGGGCGCGCTGGTCCTGGTGGACGCGACCTCGGGCGCGGGCGGTCTGCCCGTCGACATCACCGAGACGGACGTCTACTACTTCGCCCCGCAGAAGTCCTTCGCCGCCGACGGCGGCCTGTGGCTGGCGGCGTTCTCCCCGGCGGCCCTGGAGCGGGCGCAGCGGATCCACGCGTCCGGCCGGCACATCCCGGAGTTCTTCTCGCTGCCGACGGCGATCGACAACTCGCTGAAGAACCAGACGTACAACACCCCGGCGCTCGCGACCCTCTTCCTGCTGAACGAGCAGCTGAAGTGGATCAACGGCCAGGGCGGTCTGGAGTGGGCGGTGGCGCGCACGAAGGAGTCCTCGGACGCCCTCTACGCGTGGGCCGAGGGCTCGAAGTACGCGACGCCGTTCGTGACGGACGCGGCGAAGCGCTCCCAGGTCATCGGCACGATCGACTTCGCGGACGAGATCGACGCGGCCGCGGTCGCGAAGGTGCTGCGCGCGAACGGGATCGTGGACACCGAGCCGTACCGCAAGCTGGGCCGCAACCAGCTGCGCATCGCGATGTTCCCGGCGATCGACCCGGCGGACGTCCGCGCGCTGACGGCCTGCGTCGACTACGTGATCGAGCGCCTCTGATCACGGCTCGCCGAGGGCGGAGGGGGTCCGGCACGATGCCGGGCCCCCTCCGCTGTCGTCATCCGGCCGCCTGCGCCTTCACGTGGTCGATGACGGCGGTGAACTCCTCCGTCGGGGAGAACTCGACGACGTCGGTGTCCTCCAGCGCCTCGGGGGCGTGGCCGGGGCCCCAGTAGTAGGCCTGTCCGGCCTCGTAGACGTCCTCGCCGGAGGCGGTCCGCATCCTGATGCTGCCCCGGAACACGTATCCCCAGTGCGGGCACTGGCACAGGTCGCCCTCCAGGCCCTTGAGGGCGGGGGCCAGGTCGGTGCCCTTGGGCAGGTGGATGAAGGCGACGGTCATGCCGCCGCCCGCCTCCCGCATCCGGAAGTCCAGACCGTCGCCCTCCATGGCGACGGGGGTGTCCTCGCGCGTGAATGCCGTCATGACGCCTCACCTCTTCGCTCTCCTTCCAGTCTGTGCCCGGGAGGGACGGGGGTCGACAGGAGCGGCGGGCCGGCGGGGCGGGGCGGTCAGCGGCGCAGGAGCCGCTTGATGCCGAGGACGAGGACGGTGGCGCCGGCGAGGACGAGGAAGCCGGTGGTGGCGCTGCCGCCCTCGGCGTCGTCGGCGGGGGCGGCGCCGTCCGGGGACTCCGGCGCGGAGTCCCCCGCGCCGCCGGTGTCCGACGGGCGGTCGGGCCCGTCCTCCGGCCGGTCCTCGCGCTCCACGCGGACGACCCGGCTCCCCTGCCCCTCCGAGCCGAAGAGGTAGGCCGAGCCGTCGGGCGTGTACGTGACCGATTCCGCCTGGCCCTGGAAGGGGGCGCCGGGGGAGGTGCCGTCGCCCTCGATGCGGCCGTCCTTCCAGACGTACTCGCGGGCGCTGAAGTAGCTGCGGAGGAGGAGCCGTTCGCCGTCGGGCGAGAAGGCGCCGTCGGTCACCCAGGGGACCTCGCCGATGCGGCGGAAGGTGTTGGTGCCGGAGGCGGAGAGGCGCTCCGGGCCGGCGTAGAGGCCGCCGCCGTCCTCGTTCTTGCTGGCGATGTAGACGCGGCCGGTCTTCGGGTGGACCATCAGCGCCTCGGCGTTGCGGGGGCCGTCGGCGTACTTCACGACGTACTGCTTCGCCCGGACGGTCTGGTCCTTCAGGGTCTTCGGCTCGGGGAAGCGGTAGATCCAGACGTGGTCCCAGGAGCCGTCGAGGTTGTCGCCGATGTCACCGACGTAGATGTCGCCGTCCGGGCCGACGGAGATGGCCTCCATGTCCCTGGGGGTGCCGACCCCGGCCATCGTCAGGGTCGCGACCGTCTCGCCCGTACGGGAGTCGACGCCGAAGATCCGGGGCTGGTCCTGGTCGTTGTGCGTCCAGTAGATCCCGGGGTGCGCCCGGCTGGCGGCGAGTCCGCTGGACTCGGTGATCCTCGGGTCGGCGAGGGTGAAGTCCCGGTCGGCGGGGCCGGGGTCCGCGTGCGCGGGGGTCGCGGACAGGGCGAGGGCCGCGGCGGCGGCGAGGACGGCACGGGATCCGGTACGCATGGCCCCAGCCTGCCACGACCCGCCCCGCCGGACCCCGGGCCCACCCGGCCTCCGGCCCCCAGCCCCGGTCTCGGCTCCGGCTCCGGCTCCGGCTCCGGCTCCGGCCCCCACCCGACCGCCGGCCCCGGCCCGGCCCCCCTTCGGGCCCCTGACCCCGGGCCCGACCCCGACCCCGACCAGACCTTCGAGCCCCGGACCTCGGGCCCATCCCGATCCCGATCCCGGACCCGGACCCGGACCTCGGGCCCACCCCGATCCCGATCCCGGACCCAGACCTCGGGCCCACCCCGATCCCAGACCCGGACCCGGACCCGGACCCGATCCCGGACCCGATCCCGGACCCGGACCCGATCCCGGACCCGGACCCGGCCAAGCCTCGGGGCCGCCCCGCCCCCGCCCACGCCCCGGCCGCCGTGCCCCGTACCGCTCTGCCGCCAGGCGCGCCGAAACGTGGTTGACCAGCGCCGGCAGCCGCTGTCATGGTCGCGATCATGCCTACCTTCCGCGCCCCCGACGGCACCCTCCTCGCCTACCACGAGTCCGGATCGGGGCCCGGCGCCCCGCTGCTCTGCCTGCCCGGCGGCCCGATGCGGGACTCCGCCTACCTCCGGGACCTGGACGGCCTCGCCGGCCGCCGGATCATCCGGCTCGACCTGCGGGGCACCGGCGCCTCCGGAGTGCCGGCCGACCCGGGGTCGTACCGCTGCGACCGGCTCGTCGGGGACGTGGAGGCGCTGCGGGTCCACCTCGGGCTCGACGCGGTCGACCTCCTCGGCCACTCGGCGGGCGCGAACCTCGCCGCGCTGTACCTGACGCGGCACGCGGAGCGGGTCCGGCGGCTGGTGCTCGTGACGCCGGGACCCGCGGCGGCCGGGATCGTGCCGGCGCCGGAGGAGCGGCTGGCGGCGGCGCGGCTGCGGGCCGGGGAGCCGTGGTTCGCGGAGGCGTACGCGGCGCTGGAGGAGATGACGGCGGGGCGCGGGACCGAGGCGGTCTTCGCGAAGGTCATGCCGTTCTTCCACGGCACCTGGGACGACGCGGCACGCGAGCGGGAAGCGGACACGGCCCGGCAGCGGAACGCCGAGGCGGCCGGGGTCTACGGCGGCGAGGGCGCCTACGACCCGGCGGCGACGCGCGCGGTCTTCGCGGAGTTCGGGCGGCCCGTGCTGGTCCTCGCCGGCGAGGGCGACGCGAACACCCCGCCGCCGACGGCCGCCGCGTACGCGGAGCTGTTCCCGCAGGCCCGGCTGGAGGTTCTGAAGGACGGCGGGCACTTCCCGTGGCACGACGACGCGGAGTGGTTCGCGGGACACGTCGCGGAGTTCCTGGACGCGTAGGCGGCACGGCGGGTTCGGCGCCCCTGGACGCGGGGCGTCGTCCCGTACAACCTTCCGGGCGGGCGGCGGGTCTGGTGGGTGCGGTGCTGTGGCGCCGCACCCGCTCTTCCCCTCGTCCGAGGAGGCCCCGCCTTGTCCCGTGCCCGTGCCCGCGCCGGCGTCCACCGTGCCCGCGCGTCCCGGCTCCGCCTGACCGCCGCCCTGGCCGTCACCCTCGCCGCGACGACCGCCGCCACCGTGGCCGGCCCGGGCGTCGCGGCGGCGGCTCCCGCCGCGCTGACGCAGGAGGCGGGCGCGGAGGCGACGGTTCCGCTGATCGAGGCGACGGAACGCGTGGACGGCGCCGGTGCCACCGGCTTCCTCACCAACGGCTGGATCGACCACTGGGTACGGTACGACGGCACCTCCGTCGAACTCCCGAGCATCAGCGGGGACTACCGGGGCACGCCCGGATCGGACCTCGTGGTGGGGAACAACGGCAGCCACTACACCGTGCACGACATGGCGAAGGGCGGCGACCCCCTTCGCATCGAGGGCAATTACTGGCTGTGGGCGGTCAACGGCTCGACGCTCGTGACGGTCGACAGCTACACCAAGCAGCTCCGCCTGGTCGGCCGGGCCTCCGACGGGCGGACCGTCACCCGCGAGGTGACCGGGCTCCCGTACGGACAGCCCGAGGGCGTCAGCTCCACGACCCCCGGAACGATCGCGGTCCACCTGGGGGGGACCAGCGGGATCAAGCTGGTCGACGTCGCCACGGCAGCCGTCGTCGAGTCGTACGACGCCGACTCCGACGCCTCCTTGATCCAGGTCACTCCCGGCCACGTGTCCTGGGTCTCCGACGGCAGGACCACAGTGGTCGACCGGAAGACCGGGGAGACCCGGGAACTGCCCTACCCGGGCCGGCTCGTCCTGGGTGACGAGTGGCTCGCGGTCAAGGAGGGCTCCAGGCTCACGCTCCGGTCGCGGACGGACGGCCGGACGGTCGAGCCGTTCCTGTACCCGGGCGACATGGCGATCGGCCTCGACGGCACGCTCGTCGTGCGGGGCAGCACGACGACGGTGCACGACGCCGTGTTCCGCGTCGCCCTGGGCGCGGACGGCGCCCCGGCGGTGACCGTGGTGGCGGACTTCCCCGAACCCCCGCCCCTCGCCCTGCGGAGCGTGACGGTGCCGAGCCGGATCACCACCTCCTGGGCGCGGTTCAGCTGGGAGTTCAACCGGGAGGCGGACGCCGACTTCTGGGTGACGCACAAGGCCACCGGCCGCACGGAGCTGCTGCGCGACAACATGAACCCGTTCGTCGACTGGGACACCACCGTGGGCCGCCTCTTCGGCGCCTACAACGGCGAGTACACGTGGAAGCTGTCCGCCGGCTCCATCGAACGGACGGGCACCTTCACCCTGGCCCGCCCGACGCAGGCGCGCGACTTCAACGACAACGGCGGCGCCGACGCGCTCGTCCGCGACGGCGCGGGCAACCTCTCGGCGTACGGGATCGGCCAGATCGTCGGCATGAAGGACCGGGAGTGCTACGAGGAGGGCTGCCCGCCCGTCGTCCACAAGCCGGACGCCGAGCGTCTCGGCACCGGCGGATGGAACACGTACACGCTGATGGCCGCGCCGGGGAACCTGGCCGGCGGAGCGGCCGACGACATCGTCGGACGGGACCGTGACGGCGTGCTGTGGCTGCATCAGAGCGAGAAGCAGAAGCTGCTGCCGCGCACGAAGATCGGCGGCGGCTGGCAGGTCTACAACAAGATCACCGGCGGCAGCGACCTGAACGGCGACGGACGCGGCGACCTGCTCGCGACCGACGCCTCCGGCGTGCTGTGGTTCTACGCCTCCACCGGCGACGCCAGGGCGCCCTTCAAGGCCCGCAAGAGGGTCGGCGGCGGCTGGCAGGCCTACGACCTCCTCGCCGCGCCCGGGAACGTCGCCGGCGCCTCCGGCGGCGACCTCCTCGCCCGCGACCGGGACGGCGTCCTCTGGCTCTACCTCGGCAAGGGCGACGGCACCTTCACCGCCCGCCGCAAGATCGGCGGCGGCTGGCAGAAGTACACCCGGATCATCGCCGGCGGGAAGAGCCCCTGGCACCCCGTCACCGACCTCTACGCGATCGGCCCGTCCGGCTCCGCGCACTACCGCGGTACCAACAGCACCACCCGCCCCTTCGACGCCGCGGACGTCCTGCCCCTGCGCACCGACTCCACCACCTACAAGACCGTCTTCTAGGCCCCGTTCACGCTCCCCGTCCCCGGCCCGCCCGTGTCCCCCGTCACGTCGCGGGCCGGGGACGGGGTCCGGGATGATGGGAGCATGCGTTTTCTGTTCGTCGGCGACAGCATGACCATCGGACGCGCCGGCGACTGGACCTGGCGTCACCGCATGTGGGAGCACCTGGAGACGGTGATGCCCGGCGGTTACGAGATCGTCGGGCCCCGGGACGGGCTGTACGTGCCCGAGGGGGAGCCGGGAGACCCCCGGGGGTACGCCGATCCCGCGTTCCCGGCCGCCGCCCGCCGGCACCTGGCCGGGTGGGGCGAGGGGTGGCTGCACATGGCGCCGGTCATCGGGGAGACCGTCGCCGCGACCCGCGCGGACGTCCTGCTCGTCTCGCTCGGCCTGATCGACCTCGGGTTCTACACGAACAGCGACCAGACCGAGGAGAACGTGCGGGCGTTCGTCGGCGCCGCCCGGGCCGCGAACCCGGGGATCCGGGCCGTGCTGCTGCCCGTGATCCCCAACGTCCGGGCCACCTACGACGACGCCTTCGCCGCCGAGTGCGCCCGTTTCAACGAACTGCTGGCGAAGGCGGTCGCCGACCTCGACAGCCCCGCCTCGCCGCTGCTGCTGGCGTCGGTGCCGGAGTCGTACGACCTGCGGACGGACACGTACGACGGCACGCACCCGGGTCCGAGCGGCGAGCACAAGCTGGCCGCCGCCTTCGCCGACGCGATGCACCAGGCGTGGGGGCTGGGCGGGCGCTACCCGGCGCGGTAGCGCCCGCCCCGCACGCGGGCGGCCCCTACCAGGCGAAGGCCTCCGGCGACGGGCCCGGGCCCGGGAAGATCGCGTCCAGCTCGGCGAGGAGCTCGTCCGACAGGTCGAGCTCCAGGGCGCGCAGGGCGCCCGCCAGCTGCTCCGGGGTGCGGGGGCCGACGATCGGGCCGGTCACGCCGGGGCGGGTGAGGAGCCAGGCCAGGCCGACCTCGCCGGGGGCGAGGCCGTGCTTGTCGAGGAGGTCCTCGTACGCCTGGAACCGCTCCCGCTCCGCCGGGTCCGCGAGGGTCTCCGCGGCCCGGCCCTCGGTGCGGCGCTTGCCCTCGGTCTCCTTCTTCAGGACGCCGCCGAGCAGGCCGCCGTGCAGCGGCGACCACGGGATGACGCCGAGGCCGTACTCCTGCGCGGCCGGGATGACCTCCATCTCGGCGCGGCGCTCGTAGAGGTTGTAGAGGCACTGCTCGCTGACCAGGCCGACCATGCCGCGGCGGGCGGCGGCCTCGTTCGCCTGGGCGATCTTGTAGCCGGGGAAGTTGGAGGAGCCGGCGTAGAGGATCTTGCCCTGCTGGATCAGGACGTCGATCGCCTGCCACACCTCCTCGAAGGGCGTGGCGCGGTCGACGTGGTGGAACTGGTAGACGTCGATGTGGTCGGTGCCGAGCCGCTTGAGGCTGGCGTCGACGGCGCGGCGGATGTTGAGGGCGGAGATCTTGTCGTGGTTCGGCCAGGCCTCGCCGTCGGCGGCCATGTTGCCGTAGACCTTGGTGGCGAGGACGGTGCGGTCGCGGCGGCCGTCGCCCTTCGCGAACCAGGAGCCGATGATCTCCTCGGTGCGGCCCTTGTTCTCGCCCCAGCCGTAGACGTTGGCCGTGTCGAAGAAGTTCAGGCCGGCGTCGAGCGCCGCGTCCATGATGGCGTGGCTGGTGGCCTCGTCGGTCTGCGGGCCGAAGTTCATCGTGCCGAGGACGAGGCGGCTGACCTTGAGTCCGGTGCGTCCGAGCTGCGTGTACTCCATGGGCCACCAGCCAACTCGTTGGAGCGCGCTCGAAGCAAGGGCCTGCCGGTGGAGGGCGCGGGCGCGCTACTGGCCGACCACCGATGCCACCGCGATGATCGCGAACATCAGTACGAGTACGCCGGCCATGATCTGGTTACGAGTCTTCGGATCCACCCGTCGAGGTTAACCCGGGTCCTCCTCCCGCCCCTCCAGCGGCCAGGTCTCCACCGTCTCGTACCGGGGCTGCTCCCCCGCCACCCCGCCCACCGGCAGGTTCGAGCGGACCAGGGCCAGCTCGCCGACCTCCCAGCGCGTCCCCTCGAAGCCGTCGAGGGCTTCGAGGAACGGGGCCAGCGGGGCGCCCTCGCCGCGGGCGCGGGCGATCGTCAGATGGGGCTGGTAGCGGCGGTGCTCCTCCATCGGGATCCCCGCCCGGCGCGCCGCCGCGTCGGCGCGCTCGGCGAGCCGCCGCAGGGCGTCCAGGTCGCCGGCGGCGCCGGTCCACAGGGCGCGCGGACCGAAGTGGCCGGCGCCGCGCAGCCGCAGCCCGAAGGGCGCGGTGCGGCGGGCGGCACGGGCCAGCCGGGCGTGGAGGTCCGGCAGGAGCCCGTCGTCGACCTCCCCCATGAACGCGAGCGTGAAGTGCCATCCGGGCCGGGACGTCCACCGCAGGGCCTCCGCGCCGGGCAGGGCGTGCAGCGCGTCGACGGCGGCACCGAGCTCGGCGAGCGCCCCGGCGGGCGGCAGGACAGCGGCGAAAACCCTCATGTCCGTCAGTGTGGCAGCGGATAGCCTCGGCCGGATGGACCACGCGATCACGATCAGGCGGGGCGGCCCCGCGGACCTGCCGGCCGTCCTCGGGATACTCGACAGCGCCGTCGCCTGGCTCAACGGCAGGGGGATCACCGCCCAGTGGGGCACCGACCCCTTCACCAGCCGCCCGAAGACGGTCGAGCACGTCGGGCGGGTGATGGGCGAGGGCACCCCGTGGATCGCGGAGGTGGACGGCGTCCCGGCCGGCACGCTCACGCTGACCCCGCACCCCGGCGCGTACGTACCGCCGGCCGGGGAGCCGGAGCGGTACGTGCGCTACCTCGCCACGGACGGCCGGTTCCACGGCCTCGGGGTGGGGGCGGCGCTGCTCGCCCACGCGGCGGAGGAGACCCGCCGCGAGGGCGTCTCGCTGCTCCGCGTGGACTGCTTCGCGGGCGGCGAGGGCCGTCTCGTCGCGTACTACGAGCGCCAGGGCTTCACCCGCACCGACCCGTTCGCGGTCGGCGACTGGCCGGGCCAGGTCCTGGAGATGCGGGTCTGAGCGCGCACGGGACCTCGGCGGTTCCGCGCGGGGGCGGGGGCCGCCGAGGGCCCCGTCCCCGTGCGCGCCGTCAGGCCGCCGTCGCCAGGCGTTCCGGGGCCGCGCGGGGGACGAAGCGGACGCTGGGGTGGCCGTGGCGCCAGCCCATGGCGAGCCGCAGGTTGCCGATGCGGGCCAGGACGAGGCCGATGGCCGCGGCGGCGGCGAGGGAGACCAGGCCGCCGGTGGCGAAGCCGGCGCGGGCGCCGTACGTGTCGGTGACCCAGCCCAGGAGCGGCGCGCCGATCGGGGTGCCGCCCGCGAAGACCATCATGTAGAGGCTCATCACGCGGCCCCGCATGGCCGGGTCCGTCGCCATCTGGACGGCCGAGTTCGCGGTGATGTTCACCGTGAGGCCGATCATGCCGATGGGGACGAGCAGCAGCGCGAACATCCAGAAGGACGGCGAGAGGGCCGCCATGACCTCCAGGACGCCGAAGACGCCTGCGGCGATCACCAGCATCCGCAGCCGGGTGGAGCCGCGGCGGGCCGCGAGCAGGGCGCCCGCGAGGGAGCCGGC
The DNA here is from genome assembly GCF_014649855.1 of Streptomyces roseolus. Classification (GTDB taxonomy): domain Bacteria; phylum Actinomycetota; class Actinomycetes; order Streptomycetales; family Streptomycetaceae; genus Streptomyces; species Streptomyces roseolus. The sequence goes on from NZ_BMTV01000043.1 coordinate 21,615, forward strand.
CGCCATCAGGGTGTTGAGGAAGCCGTAGGTGCCGGCGCCGACGTGGAAGACCTCGTCGGAGAAGGCGGTCAGCCAGATCGGGAAGTTGAACCCGAAGGTGCCGATGAAGCCGACCAGGACGATCGGCCAGATCAGGTCGGGGCGCCCGGCGACGTACCGCAGGCCCTCGCGGAGCTGGCCCTTGCCGCGCGGGGCGCGCTCGACCTTGTGGAGCTCACCCGTCCGCATCAGCCACAGGGCGGTCAGCGGCGCGAGGAAGGACAGGCCGTTGATGAGGAAGGCCCAGCCGCTGCCGACCCCGGCGATCAGGACGCCGGCGACGGCGGGGCCGACGAGCCGGGCGGACTGGAAGTTGGCCGAGTTCAGCGAGACCGCGTTGCGGAGCTGGTCGGGGCCGACCATCTCGGAGACGAAGGACTGCCGGGCCGGGTTGTCGACGACCGTCACCATGCCGAGGAGGAAGGCGATCAGGTAGACGTGCCAGACCTGGACGTGGCCGGAGAGGGTCAGGACGGCGAGCGCGAGGCCGCACAGGCCGAGGGCGGCCTGGCTGACGAGGAGCAGGCGCCGCTTCGGGTAGCGGTCGGCGATGACCCCGCCGTAGAGGCCGAAGAGGAGCATCGGCAGGAACTGCAGGGCGGTGGTGACGCCGACGGCGGCGGCCGAGCCGGTGAGGCTCAGGACGAGCCAGTCCTGGGTGATCCGGGCCATCCACGTACCGGTGTTGGAGACGATCGCTCCGGTGAAGAACAGCCGGTAGTTCCGGATGGAGAGCGAGGAGAAGGTTCCCTTGCGGGCCTTCCCGCCCCCTCGGGTAGTGGTGGGTTTGTGGACGGGTGCGGAGTCTGCTCCGGGTCCCGTACTCAAAGTGCGTCGCCTCCTCGGCGCTCGGGTTCAGAGATGGGCGAGCTTCTCCAGGACGGGAGCGGCCGCGCGCAGTACGGCCCACTCGTCCTCGTCCAGCCCCTCGGCGAGGGAGGCCAGCCAGGCGTTCCGCTTGCGGCGGGCGTCCTCGAGCATGGCCTCGGCCCGCTCGGTCTGGCTGACCACCTTCTGCCGGCGGTCGTCGGGATGCGGCTCCAGCCGGACCAGTCCCTTGGCTTCGAGCAGGGCGACGATGCGGGTCATCGACGGCGGCTGTACGTGCTCTTTGCGGGCCAGCTCACCGGGGGTGGCGGAGCCGCAGAGGGCCAGGGTGCCGAGCACCGACATCTCGGTCGGGCTCAGCGACTCGTCGACGCGCTGACGCTTGAGGCGCCGGCTCAGCCGCATGACGGACGAGCGGATTGCGTTCACGGCCGCGGCGTCGTCGGCGGTGCCGTGGGACAGGTCGGGCATGTAGTTAGCCTAACTCATTACTCTGACTAAAGACCACTCGGGAACCACCCGATGACCCGCGTGTCGTGCACATCACGCCGGTCCAGGTCACGACCGGATATCCATGCATCACCCAAACGAGTGAGTCGGATCCGGAAAGTGACGCAAAGGGGCCCCGGCAGCCCCGACCCTGAACGGCATGGGATCGACAGTGCTCAGCCTGCGCATCGACAGTGAGCTGCTCGACCGGCTCAAGGGTCACGCCGCGAAAAGAGGAATGAGCGTCCAGGACTATGTCGTCCGGACGCTCATTCGGGAGGACTTCGACGAGCGGTTCACGACCGCCGTCGAGGAGACGGAGAAGTTCTACGGGGCGGAGCCGGAGCCTCCGGGCACCGGCGCCGCCCCGCTCGGTCAGGTCAGGCCCAGCGCCGGCATCGCGTAGTAGAAGACGAAGATCGCCGACACGACGTACATGGCCACCGGGACCTCACGGCCCCGTCCGGCCGCGAGCCGCAGCACGCTGAAGCTGATGAAGCCGATGCCGATGCCGTTCGTGATCGAGTAGGTGAACGGCATCATCGTCATGGCCAGGAACGCCGGCACCGCGATGGTGTAGTCGGCCCAGTCGATGTCCTTGATCGACCCGGCCAGGATCAGGAAGCCCACCGCGAGCAGCGCGGGGGTCGCCGCCTGCGACGGCACCATGGTCGCGAGCGGCGTGAGGAACAGCGCCACCGAGAACAGACCGCCCGTGACGACCGAGGCGAGGCCGGTACGGGCGCCCTCGCCGACGCCCGCCGTGGACTCCACGAAGCAGGTGGTGGCCGACGAGGAGGTCGCGCCGCCGGAGGCCACGGCGAGGCCGTCCACCAGCAGGACCTTGTTGATGCCCGGGAAGTTGCCGTCCTTGTCGATCAGCTTGGCCTCGTCGCCGACGCCGAGGATCGTGCCCATGGCGTCGAAGAAGCACGACAGCAGGACGGTGAAGACGAAGAGGGCGCCCGTGAGGTAGCCGACCTTCGCGAAGCCGCCGAAGAGGCTGACCTCGCCGACCAGGCCGAAGTCCGGGGAGGCGACCGGGTTGCCGGGCCACTCCGGAGTGGTCAGGCCCCAGGACGGGATGTCCGCGACCGCGTTGATCACCATCGCCACGATCGTCATGACGACGATCGAGATGAGGATCGCGCCCGGCACCTTGCGGATGATCAGGGCGAGGGTCAGCAGGGTGCCCAGGGCGAAGACGAGGACCGGCCAGCCGAGCAGGTGCCCGCCGGTGCCGAGCTGCAGCGGCACGGTGGTGTGCGCGGCGTCGGGGATGCGGGAGACGAAGCCCGAGTCGACGAGGCCGATCAGCATGATGAAGAGGCCGATGCCGATCGCGATGCCCTTGCGCAGGCCGACCGGGACGGCGTTCATGACGCGCTCGCGCAGACCGGTCGCGACGAGCAGCATCACGACGATGCCGGCGAGGACGACCATGCCCATGGCGTCCGGCCAGGACATCCGGGGCGCGAGCTGGAGGGCGACGACCGTGTTGACGCCGAGACCGGCGGCGAGCGCGATCGGGACGTTGCCGATGACACCCATGAGGAGCGTCGAGAAGGCCGCGGTCAGGACGGTGGCGGTGACGAGCTGGCCGCTGTCGAGCTGGTGCCCGTACATGTCCTTGGCGCTGCCGAGGATGATCGGGTTCAGCACGATGATGTAGGCCATCGCGAAGAAGGTGGCGAAGCCTCCGCGGACCTCGCGGGCGACGGTGGAACCGCGCTCGGAGATCTTGAAGAAGCGGTCGAGTCCGGAAGAGGGTTCCTGCGGAACCTTCGGCTCGGGGGAGGAGGCCTTGGCGGCGGCCGTGGTGCTCATGGGGGTGGGTTCCTCTTCGGGAAAGAAGTCCAGAAGTCCTTTTTCGGCGGTTCATACGAAGGAAACCCGCCTCAGGCAAACCGTTTCAGTATGAACACATGAACGAGCGGGAGTCCATCTCCGCGCGTAGACCCGAAATCGGCCCGCCTAGACTGACGGCATGGCGAAGTGGACACCGAAGCACGAGGCACCCGCACCCCTGGAGGGGCCGGTGGTCGGGACGATCACCGGCGGGACGATCATCTGGTTCGTCCTCTTCCTCGTGCAGCTCCCCTTCTACGGCTGGTTCGACGACCGCGGGATCACCTCCTGGGTGTGGACCTGCCTGGCCGGCGGCGCGCTCGGCCTGCTCGGCATCTGGTACGTGCGCAAGCGCGACGCGGCCATCAAGCGCCACCAGGCGGCGCGGGAGGCCGAGGAGACGGTGGGCGGGGCGAGCCCCGCGTAGCTCCGCACAGTTCCGCGCAGCCCCGCGCAAGGTCACCCGCCGGCGACGGGCCCCGGTCCCCGCGTAGCACCAGGGGACGATTCCGGTCCCCCCGCGGTCGGATCTTGTCGCTTCCCGGCGGGTGAACGGTCGATTCCGGTCGTACCGTCGGAACCATGACGCAGCGGGCGAAGATCGACACGGACAGCGGCGGCACCCGGGACACCCCCGCCGAGGCCGAACCGCCCGTCGTCCACCGCCCCGCCGGACTGACCTCCGCCGAGGTCGCCGAACGCGTCGCGCGCGGCGAGGTCAACGACGTGCCCGTCCGCAGCTCGCGCTCCGCCACCGACATCGTCCGGGCCAACGTCTTCACCCGCTTCAACGCGATCATCGGCGTCCTCTGGGTGATCATGCTGATCGTCGCCCCGATCCAGGACAGCCTCTTCGGCTTCGTGATCGTCGCCAACACCGCCATCGGCATCGTCCAGGAGCTCCGCGCCAAGAAGACCCTCGACGGGCTCGCCGTCATCGGCGAGGCGAAACCCACCGTCCGCCGCGACGGCCGCGCCACCGGGATCTCCACCTCCGAGATCGTCCTCGGCGACCTCATCGAGCTCGGCCCCGGTGACAAGGTCGTCGTCGACGGCGTCGTCGCCGAGGCCGACAGCATGGAGATCGACGAGTCCCTCCTCACCGGCGAGGCCGACCCCGTCGTCAAGCGCCCCGGCGACCCCGTCATGTCCGGATCCTTCGTCGTCGCCGGCGGCGGCGCCTTCACCGCCACCAAGGTCGGCCGGGAGGCCTACGCGGCCCAGCTCGCCGAGGAGGCGTCCCGCTTCACGCTCGTCCACTCCGAGCTGCGCTCGGGCATCTCCACGATCCTCAAGTACGTGACGTGGATGATGGTGCCGACCGCGATCGGCCTGATCATCAGCCAGCTCGTCGTCAAGGACAACGACCTCAAGAACTCCATCGCCCGGACCGTCGGCGGCATCGTCCCGATGATCCCCGAGGGGCTCGTCCTGCTCACCTCGGTGGCCTTCGCCATCGGTGTCATCCGGCTCGGCCGCAAGCAGTGCCTGGTGCAGGAACTGCCGGCCATCGAGGGCCTGGCCCGGGTCGACGTCGTCTGCCTCGACAAGACGGGCACGCTCACCGAGGGCGGCATGGACGTCACCGAGGTCCGCGTCCTGAACGGCGCCGACGAGGCGTACGTGCGCAAGGTCCTCGGCGCCCTCGGCGAGTCCGACCCGCGGCCCAACGCCTCCCTCCAGGCCATCATCGACGCCTGCCCGGACGCCGAGGAGTGGCGCTGCGTCGAGGCGCTGCCCTTCTCGTCGGCCCGCAAGTACAGCGGCGCGGCGTTCAGCGAGGGCGACGGCGAGGAATCCACCTGGCTGCTCGGCGCCCCCGACGTCCTCCTCCCGCACGGCGACCCGAACCTCGCGGAGGTCGACCACCTCAACGAGGAGGGCCTGCGGGTCCTCCTCCTCGCCCGCACCGTCCACGAGCTCGACTCCCCGGACGTCGCGAAGGACGCCCGGCCCACCGCCCTCGTCGTCCTCGAACAGCGGCTGCGGCCCGACGCCGCCGACACCCTCGCCTACTTCGCCGACCAGAACGTCGCCACCAAGGTCATCTCCGGCGACAACGCGGTCTCCGTCGGCGCGGTCGCCGGCAAGCTGGGCCTGCCCGGCGCCGACCACACCGTCGACGCCCGCACCCTGCCCGCCGACCGGGAGGAGATGGCGACGGTCCTCGACGGCAGCGCGGTCTTCGGCCGGGTCACCCCGCAGCAGAAGCGGGACATGGTCGCCGCGCTCCAGTCCCACGGACACACCGTCGCCATGACCGGCGACGGCGTCAACGACGTCCTCGCCCTCAAGGACGCCGACATCGGCGTCTCCATGGGATCCGGCTCCGAGGCGACCCGGGCCGTCGCCCAGATCGTCCTCCTGAACAACTCCTTCGCCACCCTGCCGTCGGTGGTGGCCGAGGGCCGCCGGGTCATCGGCAACATCACCCGCGTGGCGACCCTCTTCCTCACGAAGACCGTCTACTCGGTCCTCCTCGCGATCCTGGTGGTCGTCAGCCAGATCGAGTACCCCTTCCTCCCGAGGCACCTGACCCTGCTGTCCACCCTCACGATCGGCGTCCCGGCCTTCTTCCTCGCCCTCGCCCCCAACAAGGAGCGCGCCAAGCCGCACTTCGTCCGCCGGGTCATGCGGTACGCGATCCCCGGGGGCGTCGTCGCGGCGACCGCCACCTTCACCACGTACCTCCTCGCCCGCCGGCACTACACGGGCGCGGACGCGCTGGGCGCCGAGACCAGCGCCGCCACCCTCACCCTCTTCCTCGTCTCCATGTGGGTCCTCGCGATCATCGCCCGCCCCTACACCTGGTGGCGGATCGCCCTGGTGGCCGCCATGGGCGGCGCCTTCCTCCTCGTCCTCGCCGTCCCCTGGCTCCAGGACTTCTTCGCCCTCAAGCTGGTCGGCACCACCATGCCCTGGGCGGCCGTCGCCGTCGCCGCGGCGGGCGCGGCGCTCCTGGAGGCCGCCTGGCGCTGGGTGGACCGCCGGTTCCCGGCCTGACGCGGCGCCCGCCCGCGCCGCGCCGACCGGAACCGGTCAGTCGAACCAGCGGTCACGGGCCAGCTCGTCGGTGCGGGTGGGGTCCTCCAGGAGGGCGGCCACCTCGAAGCGGCGCGGCCACTGGCGGGTGGCCCAGGCGAGGGCCGCCGCCACGCCCTCCAGGGTGGCCGCGTGCAGGGTGCCGTCGGGGGTGAGGCGCCAGTCCAGTTCGGTGCCGCCCGCGCGGAGCTCCTCGTGCTCCACGTAGGTCGCGGGGGTCGACGGGCCGAGGAGGGCGTGGACCGAGGCCGGGACCTCGTGCACCTCGCCGTCCGTGGTGACCTCCGCCCGCACGGCCCCGCTCAGGCGGCGGACCTGGAAGAGCTCCGCGAGGTCGGCCGCCCGGGACGGGGAGACCGGCAGGAGCGGCAGGCCGGCGGTGAGTGGAAGGAGGTCGGGGGCGTCCGCGACCAGCGCCTCGGAGGCGTCCACGACGACCAGCTCGCCGTCCACGACCGCCCGCAGCTCGTCCGGCAGCGTGACCTCCTCCGGGTCCAGGTCCGCGAGCGCCGTGTAGAGGGCGTGCAGCTGGGCGGCGGAGACCTCGCGGGACGGGTCCGCGAGCCGGGCGAGGAGTTCCGCCGCGCCGCCCGGCTCGTCGAGGAGCGCCGCCACCGAGGTGCGGACGCCCAGGGCGCGCAGCACCTGCTCGTCGTCGAAGCCGGTCGCGTCGGCGGAGTCGTACAGGCCGGCCAGGAGCGGGTCCGAGCCCGCCGCCCGCAGGCCCGCCGGGCGGCGCCCGCCGAGGACCGGGTGGTCGCGCAGCCACCACGCCGTGTACGGGCGGACCGTCTGCGTCGTGCCGTCCGGGAGGAGGACCCGCACGGGCTGGATCAGGGCGTCCCGGTACGGCGGCCGCGCGAGGAGCGCCAGCGCGTGCGGCCAGGCGTCGTCGTCGACCAGGTCCAGGTCCCGCACGGCCACGATCTCCGTCGCCACCGGCGGCACCGCGGTCGCCGGCAGCTGGTCGAGGACGTCCTCGCACCACACGTCGACCGCTTCGAGCAGCCCCGCGTCGTCCGGCTCCGGATAGTCGCCCGCCCGGGGCTCCAGGTCGTCCGGGTCGAGGACCAGGTCCGTGGCGCGGACCAGCGCGAAGTCCGCGAGGACCCCGCAGGCGGCGAGCGGGCGGGTGCCCCAGCGGTCGGCCAGCTCACCGTCGACATAGGCGAGTTCGCCCTCCCGCATGACCGCGGCGAACGGCGAATGCGGCATGACGAGCTCCCCCGCCGGGGCGAGCTCGCCCTCGTCGTCGGGAAGGGCCAGCGCCCCGAGCCACGGCTCGTCACCGGGCTCGAGGTCCGCGTCCCGCACGAGACCGAGGACGATCTCCACCAGCTCGTCCGCGTCCAGCTCCGGCGCGTCCAGGTCCCACATGTCGGCCGACTCCAGGGAGTGCGCGACCGCCCCCCGCACCTGCGGGGTCGTCAGGACGGCGTGCGGCGTCGCCGGAAGCGCCCCCAGCTTCTCCAGGAGCGGGTGGACGGCCTCCGGGTGCGCCACCTTCAGGCCGAGCTTCGACAGCCGCGCCGGAGTGCCCTCCTGCGGCAGCAGGACCTGGCGCGGCCCGATGACCGTCCGGCCCGAGTCCAGCGGCACCGGCAGCCCCGTCAGCCGGTCCGGGTCCACCCCGGCGAGCGAGTCGTAGAGCCGCCGCCACCACTCCGGCGCCCGCTCCACGCCCGCGAGCCGGTCCACCGCCTCCGTCAGCGGCACCCGGCCCACGCCCAGCGTCCGCAGCTCCGGCCGGCGCTCCAGGCCCGCCGGAAGCAGCCCCGGGAACACCTCGGCGAGCACCGCGACCGTCTCCGCGCCCGCGCCCTCGACGGCCTCCGCCTCGATCGGGCGCAGGGCCGGAAGGTCCTCCGTCGGCGCGGCCGGCGCGAGGAACGCGACCCGCGGCAGCCGGTCCAGGATCGCCTCGCGCAGCGCCCCGTCGAGCGGCCCCTTGCCGAGCGGGCCCGGTACGAGGTCGAGCGCGCCGCTCGTCACCGGCCGCCAGTCGGCGAGGAGTTCGGCGTACGCGTCGGCCGCCCGCTGCACCAGGAAGTCCGTCAGCGGCCCCGGTGCCGGGTGGCGGCGGGCCGTGTCCAGCGGCAGCGAGGCGATCAGCAGGGCGGGGATGCCGAGCGGTTCGTCGGTCGGCGTCGGCGCGTGCACGACGGGCGCGGTGCGGGGGTAGCGGGGGGCGCCGGCCTCGTCCACGGGGACGGCCCAGGTGACCGACCAGTGCGGGCGGAGCCGCTCCTCGACCGGGCGGTCGGCGAGCAGGCCCGGGTCGAGCGGGCCGGCGTGGCCGACGGTCCGCCACCGGTTCGGGCCCTCGGCGGCCGAGTCCTCGATCCGCACGTACCCGTCCTCCTCGGAACGGGTCAGCGTGCGTACTCCGTCCGGGGTCTCCACGACGATCTCGGAGAGACCCGGAAGGGTGAGCAGCAGCGCGTCGTCGACGGCCGCGAGGAGCCGTTCGGCGAGGCCGTGCGCGGCGGCGTCGCGGAGCGGCAGGACGACGACCGTGTCGTACCCCTCCGGCGCGGTGCCCTCGGCGGGCATCGGCAGCCGGAGCAGCGGTACGTGGCCGTCCCTGCGGCGCATCTCGTCGCCGAGGCCCGGGACGTGGCGGGCCACGTCGGCGGTCATCTCGCGGGCCTCCGCGAGGGACCAGCGGACGCCGCCGTGCCGGCCCAGGACGGCGGGCTCGTCGGAGACGGCGAGGACGGCGGCGAAACCGACGCCGAAGCGGCCGACGGCCGTCGCCGTGTCCCGCTCGGCGCGCTTCGCGGAGGCGCGGAGCGTGGACAGCGACTCGACGCCGGTCGCGTCGAGCGGGGCGCCGGTGTTGGCGGCGGCCAGCACGGCCGGACTGTCGGCGTCCGCCGGGTGCAGCGTCAGCCGGAGCCGCCCGGTCGCGGCGCCGCGGGCCGCGGCGTCGGCGGCGTTCTGCGCCAGCTCCACGACCAGGCGGTCGCGGTAGCCGCCCAGGGCGAGGTCCTCCTCGGCGTTCGCGTCCTCGCGGAAGCGGGCCGGGGAGGCGGTCCAGGCGTCCAGCACCCCTCTGCGGAGCCGCGCGGTGCCGAAGGGGTCGCTGCCGTCGGTCGTGGTCCGGACGGTGACACTCACGTGTGACTCCACTCTGCTGTTTCCGACCTTCGGTCCCGCGCCGAAGTTACCGCGCCCCGCCCGTGCCGCCGACGACCCCTCCGAGAACCCCCGCGTCCCGTGCCGAACGGCCGCCGAAACGCTCCGCTCACGGGTCCTTTCGCGCCTCCGGGGCCCGTGCGGGCGGGATTCGGCCGTGCTCCGGGCCGGGGGTGCGGGCGGGCCGGTGATCGCGGGTGCGGGGCGCGCCGCCAAGGCCGGGCTCGCGCCCGGAAACCCTCCATGGGCGCGCCCGGCGGTACCTCGCGCCGTCCCGGGCTCGCGTCGGCGAGCTCGCTGCGGGCGCGCCACGCACCGTGTGGGCGGGCGTTCCGCGGGGCGACGGGGGTCCCCCTGCTCGAACGGAGCCGAGGGCTCGGGGGAGGGTGGGCACACCCACGGTGCGGCCTCGCGTGTGCGGGGCGTTCAGGCGCGGGAACCTGGGCCCGGTGCGGGGCGCCGTTCCGTTGTGCCCACCCGTTCCTCCCCCGAGGACTTCGTCCAGGGGGACCCCCAAGCGGAACGTATGCCCACGACGGGGGCACTGAAGGGCGCCGCCCCGGGGCGCGCGGCTCCGGCCGGGTGCCGGGCCCGGGCGGGCGCGGCACCCGGGGGCGTCAGGAGTGGCCCAGGTCGGCCGTGGTGGTGTCTTCGGGGAGGATGCTGCCGGAGTCCGTGGGGGGACGGAGGGGGAAGGGGTCGACCGCCGTGGAGTCCAGGACGGGCTCGGCCGGGCGCGGCGGGGTCGGCATGACGGCCGCCTCGGAGTGCCCGCCGCAGCCGTACGCGAGCGAGACCACCCGGCCGTCCGCCGGGGACAGCTCGTTGGCGCAGAGGCCGAAGGACTGGCTCAGCGAACCGGACAGGGGGATGAGGAAGGCGCAGGACTGGCAGGTGGCCGGCGCAGCCTGGGCCATCGGCGTGCGGGGGCCGAAGGAGTCGTCCCAGCGGTCGGCGGCGAGCCGCAGGCCGTAGCGGGAGAGGACGCGGGGCCGGCCCATGCCGAGCTCGTCGGCGACGGCCGCGATCGCGCCGCGCGTCGGCGCCCGGTCCGTGATCTCGGCGTCCTCCGCGTCGAGGTGGTCCGCGAGCTCGGAGGAGACGGCGGAGTTCGGCGGCGGCGCGTCCTCGCCGGTGTAGCCGGGTTCCAGGCGCGGGTCGTCCTGCTCGGTGGGCAGCAGGTCGCCGGGCCCGAGGTCACCGGGGCGCAGCCGCTCGCTCCACGGCACCCATTCGGGCGCGAGGAGGGCGTCGG
>NZ_BMTV01000043.1:32275-52337 GCF_014649855.1 Streptomyces roseolus
AGCCGGGCAGCAGGACGGTTTCGTCCAGCGTGACGTTCTTGGCGCGGGAGGCCCGGGTGACGGTGACGGCCCAGCGCCAGCCGCGGTATCCGGGCTCCTTGCACTCGAAGAAGTGCGTGACGACCCGGTCGCCCTCCGCGACGACGCCGGCGTGCTCGCCGACCACGCCGGGGGCGGCGGCCTCCTCGGCCGCCTCCCGCGCGAGGTCTACGGCCTCGGCGCAGAGGCGGTCGGGGGCCGGGGTACGCGTGGCTCGCGGGGTACGCGGGGTACGGTCTCGCGTCGTCGCAGCACTCACAGGTCTCGCTTCTCTCCTACGCCGTCTCACGGGTGCGCCGGCCGAGGTTCGGGAGCGAGGCTCCGGGAGCGGGGCGGGCGGAGCGGACCTGGGGGCCGCATCGACGTCCGCACCCGACCGGTCTCACATGTCTCGGGCGCACCTATCGTCATCCATTCTGCGGGATGCCGAAGGGGCGCGCGGCCGAGAGCAACCGCCGGTGGCGCGCTACGCACGCTACCCCGTTCGCGGGCCTGGGCCCACCTGCGCGCTCCAAGTGACCCGGATCGATCCCGCGGGAGCCCGGCCCGGGGGCGGTGCCCGCGCCCGTGCCGGGCCCGTCCCCGCCCCGGCGTGTCCCCGACACCCCGGGGCGTCCGCTCGGTTCGGGCGGGCCCTGGTTGGGGCACTATGAGGTGGTGGCAGCCGCACGGTCCTCCGGCCGATCCCACGATCGTCCCGGGCCGCTCCGCCGAGCGGGCCGGGCGGTGGGGCGTGCGCTGCACCTGCCGTTCACGGGGACCGCGAAGGGGATCCGGCGGGCCACGCACGCGCACGGCGCGGGCGAGTCGGGGCTCGGGAAGCTGATCGAGCTGCACGCGGTCAACGGCGCCGGGGACGTGATGATCACCGTGGCCCTCGCGTCGACGGTGTTCTTCTCGGTGCCGACCGACGAGGCCCGCGGGCGCGTCGCGCTCTACCTCGCCATCACCATGCTGCCGTTCACGCTCCTCGCGCCCGTCATCGGTCCGCTCCTCGACCGGCTGCCGCACGGCCGGCGGGCGGCGATGGCGGCGGCGATGCTCACCCGGGCCGTGCTCGCCGTGCTGATGTCGGGCGCGGTCGCGACGGGCGGGATCGAGCTGTACCCGGCGGCGCTCGGCGTGCTCGTGGCGTCGAAGGCGTACGGGGTGGTGCGCAGCGCCGTGGTGCCCCGGCTGCTGCCGACGGGCTTCTCGCTGGTGAAGGCGAACTCGCGGGTGACGCTCGCCGGGCTGCTCGCGACGGGCGTCGCCGCGCCGATCGGGGCGGGGCTCCAGCTGGTCGGGCCGCGCTGGCCGCTGTTCGGGGCGTGCGCGCTGTTCCTGCTGGGGACGTACTGGGCGGTGCGGATGCCGCACAAGGTGGACTCGGCGAAGGGCGAGCGGCGGGCGCACCTGCTGACGCACGGCGAGAAGAAGCCGAGTCTGCGGACGGTGGGTCCGGCGGTGCTCCACGGGCTCCAGGCGAACGCGGCGCAGCGGATGCTCTCCGGCTTCCTGATCTTCTTCCTGGCGTTCCTGCTGCGCGACCATCCGCTGTCGGGGCAGTCGGCGGCGGTGTCGCTGGGGATCGTGGGCGTGGCGGCGGGCGTCGGGAACGCCTGCGGGACGGCGGCGGCGGGGCTGCTGCGGGACCGGGGGCACCGGCCGGAGGTGATCATCGCGACGATGATCTCGACCGTGCTCACGGCGGCGGTCTGCGCCGCCGTCTTCTTCGGCGGGGTGATGGTCGCGGTGCTGGGCGCGGTCGCGGGCCTGACGCAGGCCCTGTCGAAGCTGTCGCTGGACGCCCTGATCCAGCGGGACGTGCCGGAGGTCGTGCGGACCTCGGCGTTCGCCCGCTCCGAGACGGCGCTGCAGATGGCGTGGGTGGTGGGCGGGGGGCTCGGCATCGTGACGCCGCTGAACGGGACGGTGGGGATGGCGGTGGCCGCCTGCTTCCTGGCGATCGGCGCGCTCCTCGCCGTGCGGGGCCTGCTGTCGTCCCGGGGCCCGGGCGCCCCGGACCGCCCGCAGCGCGCGAAGGTGGCCTGAGCCGCCCCGGACGGAGCCGTCCCGGCCTGGGGCGCCCCGCCCGGTACGCCCCGGACGGAGGCGTATCGGCGCCTGGAGCGCGGCGCGCCGTACCCCCGCGCGTCGGTGGCGCGGCGGCCCGATAGCCTTCGGCTCATGACCGTTGCGTTCTTCTCCGGCTCGCGCCGCCGGGCCGCTGCCGCCCTCGGGGCCGTCTCCGCCGGGCTCCTCGTCCTCACCGCCTGCGAAAAGCCGACTCCGATCGCGACCGTCACGGTCGGGTCCGAATCGATCAACTCCGAGGCGGCCTGCTACAACGACGGCGACCCCATCAAGGAGTCCGACGTCCAGAAGTGCCTCAACAAGAAGGCCGAGAAGTCGATCACCGTCGCCATGGACGACAAGATCCGCTTCGGGGTGGACCCGTCGATCGCCGACAACGGCTGGACGATCTTCCTCGGCGGCCAGCAGGCCGAGCCGGAGCCGTACAAGAAGACGTACCGGACCATCCCGGCCAGCGCCTTCTTCTCCGCCCAGCAGACCGGCGAGGCGCCCGACGAGACGCAGGTGACGATCGTCGAGAACACCGGCAAGACGCTCACGGGCATCTGGCACTTCAAGCTGAAGAAGGAATCCTGATCCTCCGGTGCACCGCCGGATCCTGATCGTGACGGCCGTGGCGGCGGAGGCGGACTCCGTCGCCGGCGGTCTCGCGGACGGCACCGCCCGCCCGGCCGTGGAGCTCCCCGTGCCGGGCGGCCTCGTGCTGCGCCGGTACGAGGACGGTGACGGCCCGACCGGTGTGGACGTCCTCGTCGGCGGGGTCGGGCCCGCGGCCGTCGCCGCCGCGACCGGTGCCGCGCTGACCCGGGCCGCGCTCGCCGGCGAACCGTACCGGCTCGTCGTCTCCGCCGGGATCGCCGGCGGCTTCCCCGGCCGCGCCCCGCTCGGCTCGCTCGTCGTCTCGGACGCGATCGTCGCCGCCGACCTGGGCGCCGACACGCCCGACGGGTACGTGCCCGTCGACGAGCTCGGCTTCGGCCGCTCCGCCCACCGCGTCCCGGACGCCCTCACCGGGCCCGTCGCCGCCGCCCTCGCGGCCGCCGGGCTCCCGCACACCACCGGCGCCGTCCTCACGGTCTCCACCGTCACCGGCACCGCCGCCCGCGCCGACGAGCTCGCCGCCCGGCACCCGGGGGCCGCCGCCGAGGCCATGGAGGGCTTCGGGGTCGCCGAGGCCGCCGCCGCGCACGGCACCCCCGTCCTCGAACTGCGGGCCGTGTCGAACGCCGTCGGCCCCCGCGACCGCGCCGCCTGGCGCATCGGCGACGCCCTGGCCGCGCTGCGCCGGGCCGTGACCGTACTCGAACCCACCCTGTCGGAGGCCCGGCCGTGCAGCTGAAGATCGCCTACTCGCCCTGCCCGAACGACACCTTCGTCTTCGACGCCTGGGCCCACGGCCGCGTCCCCGGCGCCCCGCACCTCGACGTCACCTTCGCCGACATCGACGTCACCAACGGCTGGGCGGAGGGCGGCACCGACGGCCACGACGTCCTGAAGGTCTCGTACGCCGTCCTGCCGTGGATCCTCGACGAGTACGCGCTGCTGCCCTGCGGCGGGGCCCTCGGCCGCGGCTGCGGCCCGCTCGTCCTGACCCGCGAGCCCGGCCTCGACCTGCGGGGGAAGACGGTCGCGGTGCCGAGCGAGCGCTCGACCGCCTACCTCCTCTTCCGGCTGTGGGCGGCCGAGACCGTCCCCGGGGGCGTCGGCGAGGTCGTCGTGCTGCCGTTCCACGAGATCATGCCCGCCGTCCGGGACGGGAAGGTCGACGCCGGCCTCGTCATCCACGAGGCCCGCTTCACCTACGGGTCGTACGGGCTCCACTGCCTCGCCGACATGGGCGAGCACTGGGAGTCCACCACCGGCCTGCCGATCCCGCTCGGCGCGATCGTCGCCCGCCGCTCGCTCGGCGCCGACACCCTGCGGCTGCTCGCCGACTCCGCCCGGACCTCGGTGCGGATGGCCTGGGACGACCCGGCCGCCTCCCGGCCGTACGTCATGGAGCACGCGCAGGAGATGGACCCGAAGGTCGCCGACCAGCACATCGGCCTGTACGTGAACGAGTTCACCGCCGACCTCGGCGAGGACGGCTACGCGGCGGTCCGGGGCCTGCTCACGCGCGCCGCGGCCGAGGGGCTCGTACCGCCCCTCGGCCCGGACGCGCTGTCGTTCCCGTAGCCGGGACCGCGGGATCAGACGTCGAGCTGGTCCGCGACCGCCCGCAGCAGGCCCGCGATCTTCTTGCCGGCCGCCTTGTCGGGGTACCGGCCGCGCTCCAGCATCGGCGTGATGTTCTCCAGGACCGTCGTCAGGTCCTGCACGATCGACGCCAGCTCGTCGGGCTTGCGGCGCTGCGCCGCCGCCACCGACGGCGTCGGGTCGAGAACCGTCACCGACAGCGCCTGGTCACCCCGCTGGCCCGCGACCACACCGAACTCCACGCGCTGGCCCGGCTTCAGTGCGTCGACTCCGTCGGGGAGCACCGACGAGTGCACGAAGACGTCACCGCCGTCGTCGCGGGAGAGAAAGCCGAAGCCCTTCTCGCTGTTGAACCATTTGACCTTGCCAGTCGGCAAAGCACACGCTCCCTCTGTCGGTCCCGGACACTCCTGGGCGCCCGTAGAAATGCCCTGGAACACCTTACCGAGGCTGTCCCCAGCGGTGGGGAGGGTTAACCCCGCACCCAAGCGAGCTGTCCGGGGTCAGAGGTTCTTACGCCACTCCGCGTCCGGAGAGATCAACCGTTTGACAACGATGCGTGCCAGGAGACGGACAGCGGTCTCGTCCTCCCGTACCTGGCGTACGTGCTCGCGGTGGGCGTAGACGCCCCTTCCCGAGCCGCTGCTCCCCGGCTCATGCCAGAGGAACACCGCGTCGGCTTCCTCCGTGATCACGCCCTCGCAGCCACGGCAGTGGAAGAGCGTCCGGCTCACGCCTGACCCCCGAGGTTCACGTAGTGGTCGGTGAGCACCATGACGGACCGTGCAAGCCTCTGGGCGTGCCTCAGAGCCCAGGGGGAAGCGGACGGCGCGTACGGGATCCTGAGGCGCCGTGAGGCTTCCTCCACGCCCACCAGGGCGCAGACGCGGAGCATGTCTCCCCTGGGGTGTCTGTCAGCCGCTGCGGTCACCTCGGGGAGGAGCAGCATCAGCATCCCCCGGAACGCCTGGATCAGGCTCTTCACGTCGACGGCGGAGAGATCGTCGGTTTCTTCCCCGAGCACTCTCAAGGCCGTCTCTCGCATCGTCTGAAGGTCGAGCGGGATCGTCCGCTCGGGGACCTGTCCCGCTGTGTCGTGCGCGATGGCGTTCACGTGTCGGCTCCTTGCAGTCGGCCGGGCTCCGGGGCCGTGCGCGCGGTCGCCGGAGCGTTTGGCCTCTCATGCAATCGACTTGGCGTGATCTCCTACAGGGGCGCAACGTCCTAGTTCTGGTCGCTTAGCCGACGACGCCCAGGAACTCGGCCAGCGACCGTAGCCCCGGGGGGTGGTTGGGGAGTGACCGCAGGTCACGGACGATCGCCACGGCCAGCGTGTGGTGCTGCATCCACGTAGGCGCCACCTTCCGCAGGGACTCCAGAGTCTTGACCGCCCCGGCGGTATCCCCTGTGTCCGTGTGCGCACGGGCCACGTCCAGGAGCAGCCACGTACGCCAGGACGGCGGAGTGTCCTTGCTGAGCCTCATTCCCTTGGCGAGCGCCAACGCGTCGTGAGGGTGGCCGTACTGGACGGCGAGACGCACCCGCTCGATGCGGACCGACGACGGGCTGAACACGCTCACCATGCGGCTGTCGCCGCCCTCGGGAAGCTTGGACACCCGTGCGGCTTCCTTCTCCGCCCGCTCCATGAGGTCCGCAGCACGGTCGTAGTCACCGCTCCTCGCCGCCGACGTGGCGGCGCTCATCGTCAGTCCGCCCCAGACCTTGAGGCCGTCCGCCGTCTCGGCGAGCTCCGCGCCCTTCATGTCGTCCGCGGCCCTCAGGGCGATAGCCAGAGCGTCTTCCAAACGTCCCTGCCTCTGGTACGTCCACGCGGTGGAGTTCACGAGCATGGGCAGGAGCAGAGGATTCGAAGACCGGACGGCAGCTTCTATCGCCCGTTCCAGGCTGATCAGCGCCAGGTCCGTCTTCCCCATGCGTACGGCGACGTGTCCGGCCAGTTGGAGAGCCTTGCCGAGGGCTGCGAACCCTTCCCCCTGCTCCTCCTTGTCGGCAGAGGCCGTGACAGAGCGAGCGTCCCCGATCAGGGCAGGCAGCGCATCCATCACGGAGTCGAACTCAGCCGAGTGATAGCGGGTCCATCCGTCTGCGATCCGCTCCCGCAGGGAGTCCAGGGAGAAGTCAGAGGCCGGGGGTTGCGGCTCGGGCCCCCAGAGCACGGGCATGACCGCCCGACGCATCGCGACGAACTTGGGGCCGTCGGTCTCCCCCTTGGACGAGACCGCAGGAGGGTCTCCCAGGAGCGTCGTCAGCTCCACCCCGAGCCCGTTCGCCAGAGCGTGAAGCGTGGGGAGACGTGCCGAGTGCTTACGCCTCTGCTCAAGCTGTCTGATCACGTCCACGGACACGTGGGAACGTTCGGACAGCTCTTCCTGTGTCAGTCCCGCCAGCCGGCGCAGCCGACGCAGGGTCTTGCCGAGGTCTTCGGTCGTCACGCCGACACCGTACGCCGCGGCCTTCCTGGGCATCAGGCATATGGATTTCCTTCGAGATCCATCCTGACCGCGGAGCAATGGGGGCTCACAAGTTCCTGGATCGAATAGGTGACCTTCCCGCGAGGGTGTCGTTGATCTGATGACAGCACCATGGGTGAGGGGAGGGGTGGTGGGCCGGAAGCTGCCGTTGGGCGAGGGGGAGGCGGCTCGTACCGCCTGCGCACCCGTCCTGCTCCGGTCAGGAGTGGTGGAGAGGACCGGCGAAGTCCTCACTCCCTCTGTTCTCGCGGAACGTGTGGGCTGGTGTGCCGATCTGGTGGCCGGGATGACCGGCGCACTGCTGTCGGAGCATGGGAACCCCGCCGACGTGGACGCACTGGCCTCGGGCGTGGACGCGGGTGGCCGGGGGCTGCCGTCGAAGGCGTGGATGGCGCTGCGCCGCCTGGGCTGGACCGTCGCCCCGCCGGACGGGGTGAGGGTGAACGACCGGATCGTACGCATGGCGCAGGAGCAGGCCGGGCGGGTGTTGCGGTCGGTGAGGTGGCGGGCGGATGTGATCGCCGGAGTTCTGGCGACCTGGCCCGCCGACCCGGACAGGCGCACGCCCACCGAGTGGGACCAGGTACGGGCTGCGATCCCGGGCGGGGAGCGTCTGCCTTCCGGCGTGATCCGCTCCCGCACCCGCCAGATCACCTCACACGTGCGCAGACACGGACGTCTTCCGTTGGATGTGTTCGAGCTGGAACCCGTCCCGGATACGGCCCGGATGCTGCTGCTCGCCGCGTGCGACGGCCAGCAGGCCACGATCGAACGCTCCGAGGACGGACACCGAGCGCTGCTGCGGCTACAGCTTCCCGTCCGGCCCGATCCCGCTTCGTACGCGGACTGGACGTGGGTGGCCTGCCTGATCGCGCTCCCGCCCACGGTCCCCGCGAACGCGGTGCTCCACCTGCCCACCCTGCGTCCCACCGATGGGAAGGTGCGCACAGATCTGGCCTTCACCCAACCCGTGCCCAAGGCCCGCCGCGCCGGTCACACGATCGCGTTGGGGGTGGACTGGGGCCTGAACACCCTCCTGTCCGCAGGCGCGCTCCGGCTCCACGACGACGGGCGGATCACCGCCCTCGGAGCGGGCGCGCAGTTCCGGGCCGGTGGTGTGCTGGCCAAGCAGCACCGGCTCCGCCGCATCAGCGAGCACCTGCACACGAAGACCAGCCACTACGCCCGCCTCTCCGACCCCGCCCTGAACGGCAAGGCCGAACGGCTGGCAGAGGAGTTCCGGCGCGTCTCGCAGCGCCGGTCGCACCTCAACGACGCTCTGGCCCGGTCCGCGGCCCGCTGGGCCGTCGACCAGGCCGTCGCCACCGGAGCCACGGTCATCTACCTGGAAGACCTGCGCTCCCTGGAAGCCGGCGGCATGGGCCGCACGACGAACACCCGCCTCTCCCAGACCGTACGCGGACAGATCGCCCGGTGGATGCGGCACCTCGCCGCCGAGACCGGCATCGCCGTCGTCACCGTCCCACCCCGCAACACCTCCCGGCACTGCCCCCACTGCCTCACACCCCTGCGGCACCGCAAGGCCCCCGACCGGCCCACCACACCCGGCTGGAAATGGGCCCTCTGCCCCGACTGCGGCTGGCAGGGCGACCGCGACTAGGGAGCCTGGCGCCGGATCGCCGCACGCGGCCTGACCCACCAGACCAAGACCGTCACCGACCGCACCAGCGGGCAGATGACCATCCCCACGGTGATCGACCGGCTCGAAGCCACAGCCGTCCTCACCACCCCAGTCAGTCGAGTGGACCGGTCAAAGACCGGCCCCACCCGGCCACGCACCAACCGCCCCGCGCCCAGGCGACGCAGGGCTCCCTCCCCCGTACGGCCCCAGGGCCGTGCCGGCAAGCGTCCGGAGGGACACGCACCAACGGACCGGCCCCGACTGCCCCGCGCAGCCCACCGGCACCAGGGCGTGACCACGATCAGCACACCCACCACCGGCCCGCACCGGCCACATGGAGCAGCGCTGGGCGCGGGATTCCACCTCCACGCCCACGCCTCCCCACCCAGGTGGAGACCACCGAGCCGGATCTCACGGTCCGCACGGGATCGCTGGGCTGATCAGAGACGCTAATGCTCCGCGCGCCCGTGACAAGACGCCGCCGAAGTCTTCCTCCGGCCAGGGAACTACCCTGGCCGGATGCGCAGTGAAACCCCTACAGGACCGGTGGCCGGACCGGCGGACGATTCCGCGCCGGGCGACGGGCTCGTCAAGGCGGGCGTCGTCGTCTTCGCGATCGGGGCGGTCGCGACGCTGGTCACCGTGGCTCCGCTCTTCCTCGGGACGGATCCCTTCCCGACCGTCGCCTACCTGGTGTCGATGCTGATGGGCGTCGGTTTCGCGCTCGCCGCCGCCGGGGTGCTCCGCTCGGTCGCGGCCCAGCGGCGGCAGGCCCGGCGGGGCGGGCAGGCCGCCTAGCGGACGGTCTCCGCCACGTACGCCTTCCACCAGGCGCGGAAGTCCGTCAGGTCCTTCAGGACCACGTCGGCGCCCGCCTCGCGGAGCTCCTCGGGGCCGCACGGGCCGGTCGCCACGGCCACCGAGAGGGCGCCGGCGGCCTTCGCGCCGCGGACGTCGCCGACGTGGTCGCCGACGTACACCGAGGCGCCGTACTCGCGCAGCGCCTCCGCCTTGGCCTCGGCGAAGAGGCGGCCGGCGATCGCGTCCGGCTCGATGCCGAGGTGGGCGAAGTGGAGCGCGGCGTGCGGGCCGTTCTTGGCGGTGACGACGACGGTGCGGCCGCCGGCCTCGCGGACCGCGTCGAGGGCGTCGCGGGCGCCCGGCATCGGAACGGTGGGCTCGATCGCGTACTCGGGGTACAGGGCGCGGTAGCGGGCGGTCATCTCGGTGACCTGCCCGGCGGGCACCCAGTGGGCCATCTCGTGCTCCAGCGGCGGGCCGAGGCGGGTGACGACGAGGTCGGCGTCGAGCTCGACGCCGTACTTCTCCGCGAAGGCGAGGAAGGTCGCCCTGATGCCGGGCCGGGTGTCGAGGAGGGTCAGGTCGAGGTCGAAGCCGACCGTGAGCGGGCCTGCGGAAACGTTCGTCGTCATGGGTGACATTGTGCCCGGCTGTTCGAATCGGGCGGCTGCTTAGACTGAGCCGAGCCTTACCGAACCTCCTCCTCGCCCGATGGGTGCCCATGACAGCCGCTTTCCGTTCCAGACGGGTCCTCGCGACCTCGGCGGCCGTCGTCGCCCTGCTGCTCGCCGTCCTCCTCAGCCTCGCCGTCGGCGCCCGGGCCATCGCCCCCGGCACCGTCCTCGACGCGCTCCTGGGCACCGGCACCGGCGACGACGCCGAGGTGGTGCGGCAGCTCCGGGTCCCCCGGACCGTCATCGGGCTGATGGTCGGCGCCGCCCTCGCGCTCGCCGGCACCGCCCTCCAGGGCATCACCCGCAACCCGATCGCCGACCCCGGCATCCTCGGCATCAGCCAGGGCTCCGCCGTCGCCGTCGTCCTCGCCATCGCCTTCCTCGGCGTCCACAGCCTCTCCGGCTACGTGTGGTTCGCCTTCGCCGGCGCCGCGCTCGCCTCCGTCGCCGTGTACGCCATCGCCTCCAGCGGCCGCGGCGGCGCCACCCCCGTGAAGCTGGCCCTCGGCGGCGCGGCGATCAACGCGCTGCTGCTGTCGGTGACGACCGGCGTGCTGACGACGAAGGCCGCGGCGCTCGACGAGTTCCGGTTCTGGCAGACCGGCTCCCTCGACGGGCGGGACGCGGCCACGATCGCGCAGATCTGGCCGTTCCTGCTGATCGGCGTCCTGCTCGTGCTCTCGGTGGCACGCGGCCTGGACGCGCTGGCGCTCGGCGAGGACGTCGCCAAGGGGCTCGGGCAGAAGGTCGCCACCGTCCGGATCGTCGGCGGGCTCGGCGCGACCGTCCTCACCGGCGCGGCCGTCGCCGCCGCCGGACCCATCGCCTTCGTCGGCCTCGCCGTCCCGCACATCGCCCGCGCCGTCGTCGGCTCCGACCACCGGTGGGTGCTGCCGATGGCCGCGCTGATCGGGCCCGTGATGGTGCTCGTCGCGGACGTCGCCGGCCGGATCGTCTTCCCGCCGGGCGAGGTCCCCGCCGGCGTCATGACGGCCCTCATCGGCGTGCCGTTCCTCGTGACGCTGGTGCGCCGGAAGGCGGTGCCGGCGTGAGCGCCCCCGTGAAGGACGCCCCCGTCGCGTCCGCCGCCCCCGCCGTGAAGGGCCCCGGGGCCCGGCCCGCCGGGTACGGGCTCCTCCGGTTCGGGCCCGCCTCCTTCCTCGTCCACCGGCGGTCGGTGCTCGCCGCCGCCGTGCTGCTCCTGCTGCTCGCGGCGGTCTCCGTCGCGTACCTCTGCGTCGGCGAGAAGACCTTCTCCCCCGGCGAGGTCCTCACCGTCCTCACCGGCGGCGACTCCCCCGCCGCGTTCGTCGTCGAGGAGCTGCGCGAGCCGCGGCTCGTCACCGCGCTCGCCGTCGGCGCCGCCTTCGGGATCGCCGGCGCGCTCATCCAGACCGTCGCCCGCAACCCGCTCGCCTCGCCCGACATCATCGGCGTCAGCCAGGGCGCGGGCGCGGTCACCGTCGCCGCGATGACCTTCGGCCTCGCCTCGTACACGGTCCTGCCGTACCTGTCGGTCGCCGGCGGCGTCCTCGCCGCCGCCCTCGTCCACGCCTTCGCCTGGCGCGGCGGACTGCACGCCACCCGCTTCGTCCTCATCGGCATCGGCATCGCGATCGCGCTCCGCTCCCTGATCACCCTCTTCATGACCAAGGGCGACTACCTCGTCGCCCAGCAGGCGCAGATCTGGATGACCGGCTCGCTCAACGGGCGCGGCTGGGAGGAGTCGGCGCCGGTCCGCTGGACGCTGCTGCTGATGCTGCCCGCCGTGCTGTGGGCGGCCCGCGCCCAGCGGACCGTCTCCCTCGACGACGCCACCGCGACCGCCCTCGGCGTCCGGCTCGGGCGGGTGCGCCTCGGCCTCGTCGCGGTGGGCGTGGTCCTCGCGTCCGTGGCGACCGGGGTCGCCGGGCCCGTCGACTTCGTGGCGCTGCTCGCCCCGCAGATCGCCCGCCGGGTGACGCGCACGGCGCAGATCCCGCTGCTCTGCTCGGCGCTGCTCGGCGCGCTGGTCGTCGTCGCCGCCGACCTGATCGGGCGGCGGCTGTTCTCCCCGGTGGAACTGCCGGTGGGTGTCCTCACGGCGGCGGTCGGCGCCCCGTATCTGATCTGGCTCATCGTCCGGAGCCGTACGGGAGGGAAGGCATGAGCGCGGAGACGAGCGCGGCCACGGGTACGGGGCCGGGCACGGCGGCCGGCGGCAGGCTCGCCGCGCGGGGGCTGACCCTCGCCTACGAGAGCCGGACGGTCGTCGAGGACCTGGACCTGGTGGTCCCCGACGGCAGGGTGACCGTCATCGTCGGGCCGAACGCCTGCGGCAAGTCGACGACCCTGCGGGCGCTCGGCCGGCTCCTCAAGCCGGTGCGGGGCGCGGTCCTGCTCGACGGCGAGGAGCTGGCGAAGCTGCCGACGAAGCGGATCGCCCGCTCGATCGGCCTGCTGCCGCAGACGCCCGTCGCCCCCGAGGCGATCACGGTCGCGGACCTCGTCGCGCGCGGCCGCCAGCCCCACCAGGCGTGGTGGAAGCAGTGGTCCGAGGAGGACGAGCGGGCGGTGACGGAGGCGATGGCCCGCACCGACGTCGCCGGCCTCGCCGACCGCTCGGTCGACGAGCTCTCCGGCGGCCAGCGGCAGCGCGTCTGGATCGCGATGGCCCTCGCGCAGGAGACGGACCTGCTGCTCCTCGACGAGCCGACCACCTATCTGGACATCGCGCACCAGGTGGAGGTCCTGGACCTGGTCCGCCGCCTCAACCGCGCGCGCGGCCGGACGGTGGTCCTCGTCCTCCACGACCTGAACCAGGCCGCGCGGTACGCCGACCACCTCATCGCCATGAAGGCGGGCCGGGTGGTGGCGCAGGGCGCCCCGTCCGAGATCGTCACCGAGGCGATGGTCCGGGACGTCTTCGGCCTCCCGTCGGTCGTCGTCCCCGACCCGGTGACGGGGTCGCCGCTGGTGGTGCCGGGGGCCCCGTGGGAGGAGTCGTAGGCGTCCGGACGCCGCGGGGCGTCAGGGGCGGCGGGCGCGCAGGAGGAGGTAGGCGGCCGAGGCGAGGGCGGCGGCCCGCAGGGTCCACGGCCAGGTCTCGGCGAGGGCCTGCCCCATGCCGTCGCCGCCGGTGGCCACCGCCGCGCCCCAGCGGCCCTCCACCCGGCCCCAGAGCCAGGCGACGCCGCCCGCCGCGGCGAGGCCGGGCAGCACGAAGACGGCCGTCCTCACCTGACCGGGGCTCAGCCGGCGGGAGCCGTACGCGATGAGCCAGCCCAGGGCCAGCGCGACCAGCCAGCCGAACGCGGCGCCGGCGATCAGCAGCACGGCGGCGAGCAGGAGGAAGGGGTGCGCGAAGCCCCGCGCCCCGGCCGGCGCGGCCTCCTCCTCCGGGGCCGCTTCCGGGGCCTGCTCGCGCGGCCGGCGCCGGCGGCCGAGCAGCCACCCGGCGACGCGGCGGACCCGGCTCGCGGGAGCGGCCTCCTCGCCGCGTTCCTCCTCCGTGTCCTCCGCCTCGGGCTCCGGCGGGCGGAAGAGCTCCGGGGCCTCGATGCCGCCGAAGAAACCGGGCACGCCCGGATCCAGCGACCCCGCCCCGCCGCCGGGGAACCCGGGCGCGTCCGGGTCCGGCGCGCCCGCGCCGCCGGAGAAACCGGGCACGTCCGGGCCGGCCCACCAGCCGGGGGTCCCGGCGTCGCCCGGACGGGGGTGCGGCACGGGCGCCGGGGACGCGGGGGCGCCGGCGGCCTTCGAGGGTCCCCGGGGAGGCTTGCGGGAGGGCTTGCGGGAGCCGGACCACCAGGTGCCCGGGGCGGTACGGGCCCCCGTGCGCGGCGTCTCCGGATCCGCCGGGGCCGGTTCGGCCGACGCCGACGCCGACTCGGCCGAGGCCGACGCGGTGGGGGCCGAGGCCGACGCGGCTCTCCTGACGACCTCGTCGGGGGTGCCCAGGTCGCCGAGGATCCCCCGGACGGCCGTGGGGGACTCCTCGCCGCGGGTGGCGCGGCGGCGGTCGATCTCGTCGCGGAGGCCGGCGACGAGGGCGCTGCGGTCGCCGGGCGGGAGGTGCCGTTGCTGGGCGAGGTCGCCGACCTCGCTCAGGTAGTCGAAGACCATCCGGTCGCTCTCGATGCCCACGCCGCCCCTCCACCGTCCGGTCGAACGCCGTCCCGGTCCTGACGGTAGCGCCTGTACAGCGGATAACGTGGGGCGGATGGGGATCGGCGAGCTGGACCGGGAGGCGCACGTGCCCGAGGGACGTCCGAAGGGGACCGCGGCGGGTCCGCGCACGCTGGCCGAGGCGCTGCGGGCGCGCGGCGACGACGGGCTCGCCGCGCTGCTGCGGGCCCGCCCCGACCTGCTGGGCCCGGTGCCGAACGATCTGACGCAGCTGGCGACCCGGGCCGGGACGCGGGCCTCGGTGGTGCGGGCCCTGGAGCGGCTCGACCGGTTCTCGCTCCAGGTGGCGGAGGCGCTGGCGGTGGCGCCCGACCCGGCTCCGTACCCCGTGCTGCTCGACCTGTTCACCGGCGGGCGCGAGGAGCCGGAGACCGAGGCGGCGCTGCCGCGCGCGGTGGCGCTGCTGCGCGAGCGGGCGCTGGTGTGGGGCGAGGACGACCGGCTGCGGCTCGTGCGGACCGCGCGCGAACTGCTCGCCCCGTCGCCGCAGCACCCGTCCCCCACGGGGCTCGGGCCGACGGTCGCGGAGGCGACGGCGGGCATGTCGCCGGGGCGGATCCAGGAGATCGTGGCGGCGGCCGGGCTGCCGTCGACGCACGACCCGGTGTCGGCGGTCGCCGCGCTGACCGGGCTCTTCACCGACCGGGAGCGGATGGGGGCGCTGCTCGACACGGCGCCGCCGGAGGCGCTCGCCGTCCTCGACCGGCTGGTGTGGGGGCCGCCGTACGGCGAGGTGACGGCGCGGCCGACGGCGCCGGTCGGCTGGCTGCGCGACCGGGGGCTGCTGCTGCCGGTGTCGCCGCGCACGATGGTGCTGCCGCGCGAGGTGGCGCTGCACCTGCGGGGCGGGCGGGCGCACCGGGCGCCGGAGCCGCGCGCGCCGGAGGTGGGGGTGGTCCGCGCGTACCGTCCCGAGGTGGTGGACGGTGCCGCCGCCGGGCAGGCGTACGCGGCGATCGCCACCGTCGAGGAGCTGCTGAAGTCCTGGGACCACGGCGGCCCCGCGGTGCTGCGGGCCGGCGGGCTCGCGGTGCGGGACCTGAAGCGGACGGCGGCGGCGCTCGACGTGCCGGAGCCGGTGGCGGCGTTCTGGCTGGAACTGGCGTACGCGGCGGGGCTGCTGGCCTCGGACGGCGAGGCGGACGAGCGGTACGCGCCGACGCCCGCGTACGACGACTGGCTCGACCGGCCGCCGGCCGAACGCTGGGCGCGGCTGGCCGGCGCCTGGCTGGCGGCGACCCGCACCCCCGGGCTCGTCGGCGGCCAGGACGCGAAGGGCCGCACGCTGTCCGCGCTCGGCCCCGACCTGGACCGCGCGGCGGCGCCGGAGGTGCGCCACCGGCTCCTCGCCCTCCTGGCGACCCTGCCGCCGGGCGCGGCGGCCGACCCGGAGACCCTGCTGGCCCGCCTCCGCTGGGAACGTCCGACGCGCGGCACGACGACGGCCAGGAGCACGTCCGCTCCCGCCGCTCCCGCGCCCGGCACGGACGCGGGCACGACACGTGCGGAGCCGGGCGCGGCCGGGCCCTGGGCGTCGGAGGCGAGCGCGGCCCGCGGCGCCGACGGCACGAGCGCCCCGCGTCCCGCCGCCGACCTGCGGGAACGCCTCGCCCGCTGGGCCCTCGGGGACGCCGAGCTGCTCGGCATCACCGGGCGCGGCGCGCTGTCCACGGCCGCGCGGGCGCTGCTCAACCTGCCGCTCGACACACCCGCCGGGCCGGCCGCCGAGGGCGGCGGGGTGGAGCCGGAGGTCGCGGCCGAGCGCGCGGCGGAACTCCTCGAACCGCTGCTGCCGCGGGCCGTCGACCACGTGCTCCTCCAGGCCGACCTGACGGCCGTCGCCCCCGGCCCGCTGCTGCGACCGCTGGCCGACGCGCTCGCGGTCCTGGCGGACGTGGAGTCGAAGGGCGGCGCGACGGTCTACCGGTTCACACCCGGTTCGGTGCGGCGCGCGCTCGACACCGGCCGCTCCGCCTCCGACCTGCACGCCTTCCTCGCCGCGCACGCGCGCACCCCGGTGCCGCAGCCCCTCGCCTACCTCATCGACGACGTGGCGCGGAAGCACGGGCACCTGCGGATCGGCGCGGCCTCCGCGTACGTGCGCTGCGACGACGACGCGCTGCTCGGCGAGATCCTCGCCGACCGCCGCTCGGCCCCCCTGCGCCTGCGCCGCCTGGCGCCGACGGTCCTGGCCGCCCAGACGGACCCGTCCTCGCTCCTCGACGGCCTGCGGTCGATGGGGTACGCCCCGGCGGCGGAGTCGGCGGAGGGCGACGTCATGATCACCCGTGCCGACGCCCACCGCACCCCGCCCCGCACGCCCCCGGCGCCCGTCACCGACGGGCCGCCGGCCCCCGACGCCACCCTGCTGAAGGCCGCGGTCCGCGCGATCCGGGCCGGCGACCACGCCGCCACGGCCGTGCGCAAGGAGCCCTCGGTCCCCGTCACCACCGGCGGCCTCCCCCGCACCTCGGCCGCGGAGACCCTGGCGACGGTCCAGGCCGCCGCGATGACCGGCTCGGCCGTCTGGATCGGCTACGTCAACGCCGAGGGCGCCGCCAGCCAGCGCGTCATCGCCCCCGTCCGCGTCGAGGGCGGCTTCGTCACCGGCTACGACCACACGGCCGACGAGGTCCGCACCTACCCCCTGCACCGCATCACGGGGGTCGCGGAACTGGCGGACGAGGAGGTCTGAGGCCGGTCAGGCATGGCCGTTGCCGGTGAGGAGCATGACGAAGAAGTACATCCAGAGGAACTGGTACAGCAGCAGCGGATAGACCGCCGCCACCACGCAGCCCGCGACGGCGAACCGGACCCGCGCCCGGCGCCGCCGCGCGGTGCGGGCGAGGAACCACCCCGGGGCGACGACGGCGAGCGGCAGCACGAAGCCGCCGGCCAGATAGACGGGAAGCGCCTCGAACAGCCCGCCCAAGGCCGCCGCACCGCACGCCACCACGGGCACGGCCGCCGTCGCCGCCGACGGCGGCCCCCACCAGCGGGGATCGGCGGCGGGCTCGGAGTCGGTACGCGACGTCATGCGCCCATTCCACGCGCCACCCCCGCCCCGGCCCCACCGCACGCGTACTCATCCCGCCGGCGCGCCGTACTCATACCCTGTCAGCCCGCCTCAGCCGCGCGGGCTCACCAGCGGCCCCGGGTCGGCCTCCAGCGGGAACGGCTCCTCGACCAGGGTCGCCCGCCCCGCCTCGGCGACCGTGCGCTCGACGCAGTGGCCGTCCCGCGGCTCGCACACGACCGGCGTCGGCACGGGCTCCGGTTCGAGCCGCCACAGGTGCTCGATCCCGGCCTCGGCGCAGTACGGCGGCTTCAGCAGGCGGTCGGTCCGGCGCCCGGAGACCGTCGGGTGTCGTGCAGACTGGATGTTTGACCGCGGGGAAGGGAACCCACACACGTGAACGGACCTCTGATCGTCCATGCGATCGAGCTGGATGCACATACCTAGCACGCTGAGATGGACAGCGGGAAGACCTGCCTGGCCGTCGCACGGGGGCGCTACGTGCGCTTCACACTCTCCGGTGGGACCAGCCACTCACGGCCCCCACCTTCGGGCCACAGGAAAGCCGTAGGACGCCTCCGACGCTCGCCCGGCAGGCCGGCGGGGTCCTCATAGTCCGGAATCACATCGCGCAGGATGCCGACCCGTCCCGCGCCGTCTTCCACGCGTCGCCCGATGTCCTCTGCGGTGACCATCAGTGCCCCTCGGGGTGCCGCCGCATGAAGACGTTGCAGTCGGACACGGTGGTCATGTCGCCCCCGGCGCGGGCGCGGGAGCGCACGTCGGCCAGCTCGGAGCACCCAGCGCAGCCGACGACAGGGTCCGGCTCCCCGTCCAGGCGCAACGGCAGCTCGATCGGCGGGGTGCTGTATCGCGTGGGTTCGGTCATGGCGGGAGCTTGGCCCACCCTTGCGGACGTATCTGCCCCCGCACAGCGGACAGTTGAGACGTTCGACGTTAGGGTCGAAGAAAGCCCAAAAGGCCACGGCGAGGGGGTTGACTTGAACGCCGCTCTTCAGTCCGCCATGGAGGACGCAGGCTTGTCCACGCGGCAGTTAGCGTACCGGGTGGGGGTATCTGCGAAGCAGGTGGAACGATGGCTGAGCAATGCTGATCTGACACCACACGCAAGGAACCGAGCGGACGCCTGTCGGGCGCTGGGAGTGGACGAAGAGATGTTGTGGCCGAAGGCTGTACAGGAACGCGTGAAGACCGGCGCCGACCGCGAGTTGGTCCACAGCTACCCGTACCGGTCCGCGTGCCCGTCAACGGTCTGGACGGAGCTTGTCGAGTCGGCACACACGGAACTCTTCCTCGCCGGCTACACGAACTACTTCTTCTGGACCCAGGTGCCCCACTTCGCGGACACGATCCGGCGCAAGGCTGAGGCCGGGTGCCGGGTGCGGTTCCTCGTGGGAGACCCGGACGGAGAGGTGACCCGACAGCGGGAGACCATCGAGGACGTAGCCCTGTCTGTCTCCACACGCATCAGGATCACCCTGGAGCACCTGGACCGGCTCGGGCCGCTCGGAGGGGTAGAGGTCCGCGTCTCCGCGCCGCTGGACGCCATCAATCACGTGAGCCTGTCCGTGTTCCGCTTCGATGACGACGCCCTGGTGACACCGCATCTCGCCCGACTCGTGGGCCATGATTCGCCCCTTCTGCACCTGCGTCGCCACAACAGCGGGGGCATGTTCGACCGATTCGCAGAGCACGGCGAGGAACTGTGGGAGCGGGCTGAGCCTCGCGAGCCCACCTCCCACGCCTGAGCTGTCACCGAGCCGACGGCCCTTTACAGACCTTCTTCTCCGGATGGCCGCTTCAACGCGCGATGCTCACCCGAGCATCCTTGCCCCTCACGGCTTGCGGCCATCGCTCATCGATGATCACCGCTGCTGCGCGGCAGGCAGCACAGGCGTTCTCCCGGTCAGGCACCCACAAGTAGTCGGACGGAGACATGCCTGAAAGGTGAATGCCGCACAGGGTCTTGTCGAAGGCGCCGAACGCGTGGGAGACGTCGGTGTCCAGGCCGTCCGCTACGGCTCTCTCCCATCGCGTCTCCATGGGCAGGTAGGGCGGTCGAGCAATCTCGAACCACTCACCACCCACATGCGTGGCAGCGTGGCACCACGAGCAGGACCAGATCTCCTGCTCCCACTGGCTCGGCGGCGCCGGCCACCGCCACATCACACCACCACACACGTCACAATCCACGAACGCATCCTGACACGTTCACCATCGGCTACTCCGCCACGCCGACCAGGAATGGCAGGGGCTCTCGCAGCCGCGCTACTCGGCCCCTGCAAGCGCCCGGTACAACGTCGCACGGGACACCCCGAGAGCCTTGGCAATGGCCGTGACGCTTTCACCATTGGCACGGCGCGCCTTGGCCGCAGCAAGCTTGTCAGCGTCCATGACGGCCGGTCGACCTCCGGTGCGCCCCTGAGCGCGGGCAGCGTCCAGACCGGCGCGGGTCCGGTCCTTGATCAGACTGCGCTCAAACTCCGCCATCGCGCCGACCACTTGCAGCATGAGCCGCCCGTCCGGGGTGTTCGGGTCGATGCTCGCCAGGGCACCCGTCAGGACCCGGAACCCAACTCCCCGTGCGGCAAGAGCGTCCACCATGTTCACCAGGTCGATCAGCGAGCGCGCGAACCGGTCCAGCTTCCACACGCACAGCGTGTCTCCGGGGCGGACGTAGTCGAGCACCGCTGCAAGCTCGGGGCGGTCCGTGTTCTTTCCGCTCGCCTTGTCCGTGAAGATCCGGGCGCACCCCGCACCAGTCAGCGCATCGCGCTCCAACCGGGCTCCCTGATCGTCGATGGAGACTCGCGCGTAGCCGATGAGGTGCCCCGTGTTCGTGTTCATGACGAGACCGTCTCAGAGGTCGTTTTCTCCCGATGTTTCATCCCGGGATCGGATGTTCTGTGGGTTCTTTCGGGTCGTGCCAGGAGATGGT
>NZ_BMTV01000044.1 GCF_014649855.1 Streptomyces roseolus
CGAACGGTCGCCGCGCTGGAGGAGGCCGGCCGACGTTGCTGGGCGCCGCGCCGGTACGACACCCTCTACGAGAAGGCAGGCACCGCGCGGGGACTACCGCCAGGCGGTCCCCGTCGTCGTCACCCCCCTGGAACAGTTCCGACGAGCTCGTGCACGGTAAGCGGTGAGACGCCGGGCCAGGGATGGTCGATCATGGTGGGGTAGTGGGGACCGTGACTCGTGCAGCGATCGTTGGCAGCCGTCGATCGCGGGCCTGTCGGCCGATGTGATCGCTGAACTCGTCGCGGAGCTGGGCCCGTTGTGGCATGAGTGTCAACAGGCAAAGCTGACCTCCCGGCCGCGGCAGCGGCGTGTGGGAGCCGACGCGAAGCACCGGCTGGTGTTCGTCGACCGGCTCCTGGCCATGCTCGTCCATCTCCGTCACGGGGTCACCCATGACGTGCCGGCCTGCTGGTCCGGCGTGGATCGCTCCACCATCACCCGGGCCATCGGAGAGGTGCGGCCCCTGCTCGCCGAGCGGCGGTGCACGATCAGCCCCGGCGTTCGGCTGCGGACCCTGGTAGAAGTCGTCGACCACCTCGGCGCCGGCGAACAGACCGGAATCATCGACGGCACCGAGATCCGAGTCCGCCGCCCCCACCGGGACACCCGGCACGCCGTGAGCCGCGTGCGACGGGGGCTCAGTCCAGCAGCCCGACCAGCCATCCTAGGAGGTCGCCCACCGCGCCGAAGGCCCACTGGGCCGCCACCACGAGCAGCACGCAGACACCGAGGAAGAGGACCGTGCCCCAGCCGCAGCCGTGGCCGCCCACCTCCGCCGAGCTGTTGTCGCGGCCGCCGGCCTCGAAGTCGAACAGATCCATGTGCGCCCCCTGAACGCCCTCGTGAAGCCCCCGGCTCCGTCCTTCTGTGATCTCAGGACTCGCCGGGGCCCGGCGGTTCCGGCCGACCGCGGTGGGGTTCAGCGTGCGACGGTCCAGCGCTGGCCCTCGGAGCCGTCGCAGGTCCACACGCCGAGCTTCTTGTAGTCCTCGTGGTAGGTGAGGCAGTCCTGGTCGCTGATCCTGATCTGGTAGGCGTCGCCGTCGAGGGGGAGGACCTCCCACTTCTGGGTCGTGCTCGCCTTCCAGGTGTTGATCTGGGCGTAGTAGGTGCTGGTGTTCATGGTGAGGGCCGGGCCGTTGCCGTTGGCGATCTCGTAGCGCCCGTCGCCGGCGTCCTTCAGCGTCCACGTGCCGCTCGTGGTGCCGAGCTTGCCCGCGACGACGGACGAACCGGACGAGGTGTTCGTCGCGACGGCTCCGAGGCCGTTGACGGTCCGCAGCTGCACGGGGACACCGACCGGGAGCTGCCCGGCCGCGGGGCCGGGCGCCTCCGGCCCGCTGTAGGAACGGAAGGCCGGGGGAGTGCCGGGGTGGGCGGGCACACCGGGGATGGGGGTCATGTCGCCCGGTCCGGGCGTCTCGCCCTTGGGTGCGCCGGGGTCCGCCGGGGGCTCCATCGTGGGCCGGAAGTCGATGGTGGAACCGTTGCGGTCCCACAGGCCGTAGAAGCCCCAGTTGATCCAGCCGCCGTCACCGTGGTTGGTGAAGCTGCCGCCGCCGGAGAAGATCCAGATGCGGAAGGTCTGGTCCTCACGCGAGTTGGGGGAGCTGTACTCGACATCGCCCTGGAACGCCACGTCGCGGAGGTTCTCCGTGTAGTGGTTGTAGAACCACGGGTCCCCGAAGGCGTTCTTGCCCTTGATGTCGAAGATCATGATGTTGTAGTTGCCGCCGGTGTAGTCCGTCAGCATCTGCAGCAGTTCCTTGACGAAGTTCTCCCGGTCGAGCGTCTTCGCCTGGCTGCTCTCCTTGACCGCCAGGATGCACCACGTCAGCGTGCCCGTCCCGTACGACCCCGGCACGACCGTGTCCTCCGGCTTGCAGTTGTCGGCGGCGCCGTCCGCCAGGGCGGGCTGCGCCGCCCCTCCGACCAGCAGGGCGCTCGTGCACATGGCGGCTGCCACGACCGTGGCCAGGCGCTTCTTCACTCGGGGACTCCTCGGGGACGGGACGCGAAAGAACGACGGTCCCCACCCTGGGCCTCTCCCCTAACGTTCCGCTGATGATCCACTTACGTCTTACGTCGGCCGGGGACGACGCCCGGCTGCGGTGATCACCCTCGGTTTCTACGCTCCCTTCGTGCCGGAGGCAGGCGGCAAGGGAACGTGGCGGCTCGACGACCTGCTCGAGAGCGGGGACGGCCGGTCCGCCGGCCGGAACTTCCCGGGTTCTCCCCAGCGCCGTCGACCGTGGTTCCCGCCCCTGCGCTCCGGGGAAGTCGTCCGTGGACGGTAAGGCCGAAGAGATGGGCGGCCTGGGAAAGCGTGGGAAGAGGACGTGGCGACCCGCTACGTCACGCCCCTGCGTGAGGGCGGTTCGCTCCCCGGGATCGTCGAGGCCGACGATCCCGGCACGTACGTCATGCAGTTGTCCACCTGCCGGCGCTGACCTGCGTTGATGCGGCTGTAGCCACCTCTGACCCGCGCGGACAAGTCCTTCAGCGTCTTTCGGGATCGTGCCGCGTTACGCGGCCGATTCTCCCCACGCGCTCCCCAGGACAGCCGATACTCCCCAGATTCTCCCCAGGAAGGAACGTCGCGGCGGGGCTGGTGGCACGGACATCACGCCACTGCAGCTGCTGCCAAAGGCACGTGGAGTGGCCGTCTGCGGGTCATGGCAGAGACCTGCGCTGAGCGGGTGAGCGCAAGGCGTAAGTCGGAGTCCCCTGAACAGGCTCAGGAGACTCCGGCGTCCAGCGCGACGAAGAAGGCGACATCATCCCCGCGCCCGGCCCCGGCCAGGACGCCGACGAAGAGGAAAGCGCGGCACAGGCCGCCGGGTCCGCCCGGCTGCACTTCGCCGGCCCCCGCACCCCGGCCACCGCCGCCGCCTTCCTGCGCACCCGCGTCTACTGACCCGAGTCCCTGGTCTGGCTGGAGGGCTACCAGGCCCTGCGCCGCTGGCGCGCCGAGCACGGCATCACCGGCCTGCACGCCGTTCCCTGGGGCGTCAAGGCGCTCGCCCGGTTCACCGCCCGCGAGGGCACCGGCGTGACCCCCGCACGCGGCCACGTCGAGCGCCTTCTCGACGACGGCGAGGAGCACGAGCACAAGCTCGGCATCTGGTACGCCGACACCCGCCGGCGCCGCGCCAGCCTCGACCCCGCCCAGCGCGCCGCCCTCGGCGTCACCTGGGCCTGACCCGCCCGTCCCTGCCCGACTCCGCGCCCAAGGGCCCCGGAGCTACCAGCCGGTGCTCCGCCGCCCGTTCCCCGGCTCCTTCCCCTGATCACGTCTGGTATGACACGGGCACGGCGGGGTAACGGACGCCCATGGCATCCGACGACTCCTCCGCCGCGAGCGGCTTCGTACGACCCGAGATCGACGCCGAGTCCCTGGCACGCCTCCTGGACGGGGAGCACGCCGGGGTCCGCGACCTCGTCCGGACCAATCTGGCGGCCCATTCCTCCGTCCTGGACGACGCCGAGCGGCTCGACCGGGAGGCGTTCCGCGAGCGGGTGCGGGACGTCGCGGTCGCGATGGCCGGGACCGGGCAGACCGGGATGGGCTTCCCGGCCGCGTACGGCGGCGGGGACGACATCGGCGCCTCCGTCGCGGCCTTCGAGACCCTCGCCTTCGGCGATCTGTCGGTACTGGTCAAGGTCGGGGTGCAGTTCGGCCTGTTCGGCGGGGCGATCCTGCAGCTGGGCACCGCCCGCCACCACGACGCCTACCTCGCGGACCTGGTGGCCGGCCGGCTGCTGGGCTGTTTCGCGATGACCGAGTCCGGGCACGGCTCCAACGTGCAGGCGCTCGGCACGGTCGCCCGTTACGACGCGGCCGCCGGGGAGTTCGTGATCACCACCGAGGGCGAGGCGGCCCGCAAGGACTACATCGGCAACGCCGCCCGCCACGCGGAGCTCGCGGTCGTCTTCGCCCAGCTGGAGGTCGGCGGCGAGGCACGGGGCGTGCACGCGTTGATCGTGCCGCTGCGGTCCGGTGGCGAGGTCCTGGAGAGCGTCGAGATCGAGGACGACGGGCTCAAGATGGGCCTCAACGGCGTCGACAACGGCCGCATCCGCTTCCACGGCGTCCGTGTCCCGCGCGAGGCGCTCCTCAACCGCTTCGCCGACGTCACGCCCGAGGGCGCGTACGTCAGCCCCATCGACAATCCCGACCGCCGCTTCTTCACCATGCTGGGCACACTCGTCCAGGGCCGGGTCTGCGTCGGCGGCGCCGGGGTGAGCGTGGCGAAGGTCGCGCTCACCCTCGCCGTCAAGTACGCCGTGCGCAGGCGCCAGTTCGAGGCATCCTCGGGCGCCGGGGAGCAGCTGCTGCTGGACTACGGGCTGCACCAGCGGCGGTTGCTGCCGCTGCTCGCCCGTACCTACGCCCTGCACTTCGCCCAGGATGCCGTGCGCGGGCAGCTCCACGCCGTCTTCTCCGGCGACGACGACTCCCCGAAGGCGCGCCGGCGCCTGGAGTCGCGGGCCGCGGGCATGAAGGCGCTCGGTACCTGGCACGCCACGCGCACCGTGCAGGAGTGCCGTGAGGCGTGCGGCGGCGCCGGGTACCTGGCGGTGAACCGCTTCGCCGCCCTCAAGGCGGACAGCGACGTCTTCACCACCTTCGAGGGCGACAACCACGTCCTGCTCCAGCTGGTGGCGAAGGGGCTGCTCACCGACCACGCCGGCGAGTTCGAGGACCTGGACCAGCTGGGGATGGTCCGCTACGTCACCGGCCTCGCGGTAGGGACCGTCATCGAGAAGACCTCCGCCCACAAGCTCCTGGAGCGGGTCCGCGACCTGCTGCCCGGGGGCGACGAGTGGGACCGGGAGGCCGGGCTGCTTGACCCGCAGTACCAGCTGGCCATGCTCCGCTTCCGCGAGGAACACATGCTCGGCGGCCTGGCCCGCCGCCTGAAGGCCGGCGTCGACGGGGGGCGCGATCCCGGAGCGGTGTTCTCCTCGGTGCAGGACCATGTGATCGCGCTCGCCCACGCGCACGCGGAACGGCTGGTGCTCGAATCGTTCGTCCACGCGGTGAAGGCCCTGCCCGAGGGCGGGAACAAGGTCGCCCTGAAGCTGCTGTGCGACCTCCACGCCCTGTCGACGATCGAGGCGGACCGGGCCTGGTTCATGGAGCACGGACGCCTCACCGTCCAGCGGTCCAAGGCGATCAGCCGCGAGGTGAACGACCTGTGCCGCAAGGTCCGCCCCCTCGCCGTCGATCTGGTCGACGCCTGGCGAGTGCCGCCGCAGCTGCTGCGCGCGCCTGACCTGCTGGGCTGACGGGGCCCGGCCTGCCGGCCTGGAGCGAGGAAGGGGAGCCGACGGACGGGCCGATCGGTGGCGGGAGCGGTGCGGGCCGGCCGATGAGGCCGGCCCGTCGGCGCGTCCGGGGCGGGTCGTTCGCGTGTCCGGGGCCTCGTTCGCGCGGCCCGGGGCCTGTCGTTCACGCAGGTCCGGAGTCGGTCGTTCGCGTGTCCGGAGCTTCGTCCGTGGGCCGCGTCCCAGGGGGCCGTGAGTACGGCCCAAGGCGCGACGGCTCGCGGGCGGGGGGCGCGCGGTCGGTCGGCGCCGGCCGGTGCGGGCACGGCCCGGACGCGGGGCCGCCTCGGCCGGTGGCCGTCCCCATCCCATGAGCACGGGGACGGCCACCGGCCGAGGCGGGGCGGATCCGGAGGACCCGTGGGACGGGCCGGGTGCCGGTCCGCGGGTCAGGCGGAGACGAAGAGAGCGCCGAGGACCATGCCGCCGATCAGACCGACCGCGGCGACGACGACGGCAGGCACCGCGAGCCGCTCGTGCCGGACGGTCTTGGCGACGACGGCCAGTACGACGCCGATCACGCCGAAGACGATCGGCAGGAACAGCAGCGCGATCACGCCGAGGACCATCGCGATGATGCTCAGCACGTTGTCGGTCGCGGTGCGCTCCGGCGCGCCGTAGGGCTGCTGTCCGGTGGGCTGGTTGCCGTAGTGCGTCGTCATCTGCCTCTCCTTCGCGAGCGCTGGCACCGGGCCGGTCCGGTCGGACCCGCCTTCGACGCCCGGATGCCCCCGAATCCGTCCCGCACACGCCCGTCGGGCTGGCCGGGGCGCGGACGGGACCGCTCCGCAGGGCGGGCGCCCGCCGCCCTGTCGACCTGCGCGCGGCAACGCCGCCGTCGTGGGGGACGGTGCGGTCTCCACGTGTACGGGAAGGAGGTGGTCCCCCTCACGGTGCCGGGCTCGGGCGGGTTCTGGTCGGCCGCCTGTTCCTCCGCCTCGTCGGCGGGAACCACGAGGATCACCCGTCGGTGGCACCCCTCGGAAACCTCGGACCGCGTCTGCCGGCCGTCTCCGCGCGGGGAGCTACCGTGGCCCACCCACGGTGGGGCGGCCCCGCCACCTTCACTGCACTGACTCTGGGCACCTCGGCTCCCCGCCCCGTGGGCGCCGCCCTCGGGGCGCTGCTGCTGCTCCGCGCCCGCGCGGGGACGGCCCCGCGAATCCGCCGAGGACGGTGAGAAGGGCGAACTGCTCCCCGCCCGCACGGGGGATGGTCTCACAGGTCGGCCGTCTTCTCCGGGCCCGGTGACACCACGCCCCCGGATCATGAGCAACAAGGGGGAAAGTCATGCTGGGCCCGAAGACCGGTAGTCCTATTGCGGAGCCACGAAGAAGGCGACGGGGCGAGGCTCCGGCCTCCGGCTTGTTGTCCGGGAAGGCGAGCGTCCTAATGTGGTGTGGCCCGGACCGAGTCTTCTGTGCAAGGAGCACCAGCCCGTGAACCACGAGCCGTTATCTGACGCTGTCGTCGAGCGCCAAGTCTCCGACGCTTGGGAGCGCATCACCGCCTGGCTCCGGCGTCATGCCCCTGCCTCGTATGCCGCGCTCGGGCCGGGCGCGACCGCGGCCGCAGTGGATGCCCTGGAAGAGGATCTCGGTATCCGCATACCCCTCGCTCTGCGGGTGCTGTGGTCGCTGACCGCGGGTGACGACGGGGTCGACGGTGCGGGGTGTCTGCCGGGCAACCAGGCCCTGATGCCGCTGCACGCGGTTGCCGGCTTCTACCGGCAGCAGATGGCCGCACAGGCGCATCAGGACGCCCTCAACGCCCGTCGGCCCGAGGGCGACCGGGTCACCGTGTGGGCGGCCGTGTGGGTCCCGGTGGCCTCCTACGGCCCGGCGGATCGCACGTCGGGCCTGTACCTGGACGCGTCGACCGGGTACCTGGGCCGCTGGTCCCGCTGCAACGAAGGGCCCGGCGACGAGCTGGACACGCTCACCACGTATCTGGAAGACGTCGCCGACATGCTCGAGGCCCGGGCCCTGGCGAGCCGGGACAGGCCCGGCCTGGTCGGTGGAACGCTGGTGTGGGGCAGCGGGCTCGATCCCGCCCGGGAAGGCCGGTGGCGCCCTCTGGCCAGCTGAACGCCATGAGGAATTGGGCGACGATGCCGTTCTCCTCGTCAGCTCCACGTCTACCCGAGCCGCTCCATCGGCAGCCTCTTGGCCTCCCCTGCCCCGATGGTCGAGGGCATGCCGACCGGCGCGCAGGTCGGCGACGCCGGAGACACGACCGGCGACGGGCACCCCGACCCCGTCTCCGCCGACGGCAAACCGTGGTTGTGCAGGAACAACCGGGCCGCCGTCCGGCCCTCCGTGGCGCCCCGCACAGGGATCGGGGACGGCGGCTGGTCGCCCATGACCATCACCGTGCCCGGCGATGTCGACGAGGACGGCCGCCCCGCCCTCCTCCTCGGCGACCCCCGCAGCGGTGACCTCCACCTTTACGAGGGCAGCACCACGTTCGCCACGTGCAACCGGAGCGGTTGGGCCTTCACGCCGCCGGACGGCCGCTGAGCGCCGGCGCCGCGGACGCCGACCTCGACGGCGCGGCGGACACGTGGGCCGACACCGGAGCCGGTGCACCCATCTTCCACGGAAACCTCGGCAGCGGCCTCCACACCGTCATCGGCCACAGCGGCTGGGACGGCGTCACCGCCATCAGCCGACCCCGCCTCACCCGGCCCGAGCAAGGCCGAAGCCCCTGGGGAGGAGAACCTCACCATGGGCTTCGGCACACTGCTGCGAGGACGTCAGGACAGGGATTCGACGTACCCCCAGCCGCCGCTGCCGACCCGCACGGGAGCGGCCCGGCCGGAAACGGTGGCGGGGCGGAAGAAGAAGTCACCGCCCTGCTGAATCCGCGCGTCGTAGGTTGTGGTCCCCCACAGGTCGGCCAGGCCGTCCCGGTTGCCGTCGCCGAGAGAGACGGCGAGCTCGGCGCCCATGGCCGGCAGCGCCGCGGTGCCGTCGCTGCGGTACTGCAGCACCTTGCCCGTGGTCCGGTTCCGGGCCCACAGGTCGGCACGGTTCAGGCCGTCCGGCTCTCCCTCGGCCCTGCCCGTATCGCCGGGAGCCACGACGTCAAGGTCACTCCCGTACGCCCACTCGGCGTTGCCGATCGCCAGAGCCGCGTGCGGCAGGGACGGGCCCGTCGCCGGATCCGCGCCGCGGTGCAGCCACAGTCCGGTGCCGCCCTGGACGACGAGATCGGGGCGGCCGTCACCGCTGACGTCACCGACGGCACGGGGCGCGGTGCCCGCCCAACGGCCCTCGCGGTTGGGGAAAGCGACCGCGTCGCCGAGCGCACCGTCCCCGAGAGTCGGGTACACGTACAGTTCGGCTCCCATCCGGGCCAGGACGCCCCCGCGACCGTCGCCCGTCCCGTCACTGAAGAACGTCTACGACGGCACGGCCGTCCTCGACGAGGACGGCCGTGCCGTCGTAGAACTGCCCGAGTGGTTCGAATCGCTCAACGAGTCCTTCCGCTACCAGCTCACCGCGATCGGCGCCCCGGCCCCCGAACTGCACGTCAGCCGCCCCCTCGCCGACCACACCTTCGCCATCGCGGGCGGCGGCCCCGGCCTTGGGGTCTGCTGGCAGGTGACCGGAGTCCGCTGCGACCACTGGGCGAGGGCCCACCCCCTGACCCCCGAGGAGGAGAAGCCGCCCGCCCAGAAGGGCCGGTTCCTCCACCCCGAACTGCTCGGCCACCCGTCGGACCGGTCCCTCTCGCCCTACGGGCGGGCCCGCCTTCCCGCCGGCCCTCGCGCGATGGAAGGATGACCGTCACGAGCGAGCACCTGGGGGAACGCATGCACGACCGTGGCGCACCCGAATCGGCGGAGGGCTTCGGCGTCTTCGCCGTCGACGCCGACTGGCCGGAATCACGGCAGGTGACGGGCCACGGCCACACCCCGGCCTCCGGCGACGCCCATGTGTACCTGTGGTTCGGCGCTCCGCATTTCGACCCCGAGGTCGCGCACGTCACGGTCCTCAGTGCCACCTCCGGCAACGCGGAGGCCGGCGAGGCCCTGGAGCGGGCCTTCGAGACCTTCTACCACCCCGACGAGGAAACTCCGGCCGTCCTGCCGGTCTTCGCGCCTGTCGCCATCACCGCGGACGGCGAACCCGTGACGTTCGAACTCTGGCGGAGCAGCGGCAATCCCCGCTGGGTCGCACGGGGGCACGTCGGGCGCACCGACGTCGTCCTGACCGGCGGCGTGATCGAGCCCGGCGAACTCAGCCTGACCCGCGTGACCGACCTGACGTCGTTCACGAACCCGTTCGCGTCCCCTTGGATGCCCGAATCCTTCCTGGGCTGACGGCGCAGGCGGCCGGCGACTCGGCCGGTTGCCTCGTCGGCACGGCGGGTGCCGGCCGTCACACGTGCCGTGGAGGTGACGTCTGTGGCGGAATCAGTGGAAATGCGGGCGACGGTCCGGGAACCGTACGGGCCGGCCGACCTCAGTTCGGTCCCGGTCTTCGCCGGAGGATTCATCGACTTCGGGTACCGGAGGTCGGCCGACCTCGCCGACACCATCTCGGTCGACGACCGGGTCCGCAGCCGGCAGGACCTGTACCGGCGGGTCCTCGACTCCGTCGGGCCGCTCGCCGACGGGACGGAGTCGAGGTCGGCTGCGGGCTCGGCGTCGGGTGCGCGCCGGCGCTGCGCGAGTACGATCCCGGCCGCATCAGGGGCATGGGCATCCACCCGCAGCAGCTGGACCGCGCCCACCGGGCCGACGCGACCCTGCTGGGCAGCGTCTGACGATTGATCACGAGCTGGTTTCGCGGAGCCGGAGGATCAGCGAGGCCGGAACGAATCCGGCACGGTAGCGGCCGGCGAGCTTGTCGAACCTGGTCGCGATCGCGCGGAACTGCTTGAGGCGTGCGAAGCATCGTTCGACCACGCTGCGCTCGCGGTGGACCTCCTCGTCGAAGGCGGGCGGCCGGCCGTCTGGTCGCGGCGCTCGAGGACCTGGCCGAAGGCGGTGGCGTCGTTGACGTCGCCGGGTGTGAGCGCGATGGACAGGGGCAGGCCCCGGCCGTCGACGGCGAGGTGGACCTCGTGCTGTCGATGGTGTGGCAGGGTGGTGGGCATGTGGGCCTCAGGGGCCCGTGAACGTGAGAGAGGTATGCCGTGAACGAGGCCGAACTCAGGGCGCTGTTCGACGAGATCGACACGGATGGCGACGGGCGGATCAATATCGTCGAGTTGGCGGAGGGCTTCAAGGCCGAGGGCGCCCACGGGCACCTCGCGGAAGAGGTCAAGAAGGCCATGACGGCCGACGCGAACCACGACGGGGTCCTCGACTTCGACGAGTTCCGCACCCTGCTGAAGTAGCGGCAGGCCTGACCGCCCGGGCGCCTGGGGCCCGCTCCAGGCGCCCCGCGCGCCGGGTTCAGTGGGGCCCGGCGCATCGGACAGGCCCTGAAGTCGCCCAGCGCTCCTCCATCCGCGGCGTTCATCCGAGGCGTTGAGGGCCTGGGGGCTCTGCCACGGCACCAATCCAGCTGACCAGGACGCGCATCCCCTCAGGGAGATGAAACCGGTTCACCGCGGGTTGCGCGCAAGGCCGTCCGACGTGACCTCTGAAGGACGGCTTCGAAGATCAGGTCCCCTCCGTGTGCCTCAGGCCCCCTCCGTGTGCCGCAGGCCCCTTCCGTGTGCCTCAGTCACCCGCCTTCCGAACCCAGGTTCCCAGCATGAACTTCGCCGTCACCGCGGACGAGATGCGCGCCGCATTCGGACTCACCGGCGTCGTCTACTGCCCCCACTGCACGGCACCCCACCGTCGCCTCGACGCTCGCACCGCGTACCTGCTGAGCACCATCGGACTGCCCGACACCGAGTGGTTCATGTCGAAGACGAGCCCGCGCGCGGACGACCACATCGACATCCCCCGGTGGTACAGCAAGTGGGGCACCGCCCCCGACGAGTGCCGCAACTGGCTCGTGCTCGGCATGCTCGCCGACACCACCCTCGGACTCGACCCGGACTCCGGAACCGTCTACGCCCTCGGCGACGGCCCGGCCCACATGACCTACAGCCCCCTCCATCGGGACGTCGAATCCCTCGTCTACGCCCTCACCCAGTTCCAGAACCTGCAACAGGCCCTGGAAGAGGACGACGAGAACCGCGAGGAGCGCGTCGACGCCCTGCGCGCCCGGATCACCGCGTTCGACTCACTCCCGTTCGCCGACGAGGAGTCACAGTGGCACCTCATCTTGGAGGAAGTCATCGACGGAACCTGGTAGCCACCTTTCCCGGCCAGCAGCGCACGCCGACAGCCGGAAGAGGCAACACCCGGCAGAAGATCGTGACCCCACGAGGTCGCCCCTCCTCGCGGTCGGAGCGGCTCGCCCCCCCCGCATCCGTCAGCGCGCGACGGACCGCTTAGGACGGGACCGCTGAGCCAGAGCGAGCTCTGCCGTGTGCCAGCGACTGCGCGACTGCCGGCGGCGCACATGTCGTCCACCCGGCCGGCGATCCGTCAGGGAGCCGGCGTGCAGTGGACGACGGCGATCTCGCAGGCCTCGGCGTA
This sequence comes from Streptomyces roseolus, assembly GCF_014649855.1. GTDB lineage: Bacteria > Actinomycetota > Actinomycetes > Streptomycetales > Streptomycetaceae > Streptomyces > Streptomyces roseolus. The sequence continues at coordinate 11,924 of NZ_BMTV01000044.1, forward strand.
GACCGTCAGCACGTCGGCCTCGGCCCGGTCCGCTGTCAGGCCCCGGCGGAGCTTGGACGCGGTCCAGTCGCCGATGTAGCGACACGGGCGTCCGGGCGCGGCGGCATCCATGTCGCCGAATCCTGGTCGGCCTTCTGCCGGTCGGTGCGGGCGGTGACGGCGACGAGGGAGGCGGTGGCGTCCTGGTCGTTGGCGTACGCCTCACGGCGCTTCGCATCCCAGGCCGAAGCGCCGGAGTCCCAGGCCTCGGCGAGCGGGACCATGTGGTCGATGTCGAGCTTGCCGGGGTCGGTGACCTCCTGGCCGTCGCAGTACGACGGCCGCTGCCCGCCGGACAGCTTGCAGCCGACCGCCACGGCCGGGACTCGACCGCCTCGGCCTGCAGACCTCCGCCGTCCGCCGTCCCGGGCCCCGGTAGGGTCCGTCCCAGACCGTGCCGATATGGCGTGTGCGGGCCAGGCCCGGTGCCCAGCGCGCTCTGGGAGCCAAGTACCACCGGGCCGCCCCTGCACGCCGCCTGTCGGCTCCTCCGCCCCGCCTGGGTGCTGCTCCCCGCCCCCACGGCCGCGGGATGGTCCTGACGAGGCACGGGTACGGGCGGTCTCCGGGGCTGCTCTCCGTCCGCGCGGGGATGGTTCCAAGGCGGAGCTGGACGCGATCCGGGTCTGCTGCTGCCCCCGCCCGCGCGGGCGCGGTGCCAGGGCGTCGTCGACGTCGTCGGACGCGCGGGTCTGCTCTCTGCGCGGGCGGGGATGGTGCCGGGGGCGGGGACTTGGTAGGGGCGTTTACGGCCGCTGTCTCGCCTGGCCCGTCCGGCCTCCCTCCTCGGCGGTGAGGGGGCCGGGTGCCCCTTCAGCGTCGTTCTGTCGGCTCGTCCGCCTCGCGTGGGCGTTCCCTCGGGCGGGGCGTTCGCTGTTCGGGCGGGAGCGGAGCGTCGGTGTCTTCCTCGCCTCCGGCCTCGGTCTCCCCGGATGCCTGGTGCTCCTCACCCCCGGCCTCGGTCTCCTGTCCCGGGCCCGGGTGCAAAGCAGACGTCTCCGTTCCCGGCGGGGCGGCGGACTGGTCCGCTTGCCGGGAATCGGATCGCCGTCAACGGGGTTGGTGGGGGGACGAGCCGATCATTGGAGGGTCATGCGAGCGATTCAGGTGTACGAAGTGGGCGGTCCCGAGGTGCTGCGGGAGGCCGAGGTGGACCAGCCGCGGCCGGGTCCGGGCGAGGCGGTCGTGGAGGTCGCCGCGTCCGGGGTCAACTTCCTCGACGTCTACCACCGCGAGGGCCGGTACAGCGTCCCGCTGCCCTTCACCCCGGGCGCCGAGGGCGCCGGCACGGTCGTCGAGGTCGGGCCCGGCGTCGCTGACGTCGCGGTCGGGGACCGGGTCGGTTGGGTGGAGATACCCGGCACCTATGCCGAACGGGCCGTCGTGGACTCCTCCCGGCTGGTGCCGCTGCCCGACGACATCGGCTTCGAGACAGCCGCCGCCGTGCTCCTCCAGGGCATGACCGCGCACTATCTCGTCAAGGACGCCTACCCGGTCCAGGGGGGCGACACGGTGCTCGTCCATGCGGCTGCCGGTGGCATGGGGCTGCTTCTGACCCAGCTCATCACCCACCTCGGCGGCAGGGTGATCGGCACGACGTCGACCACGGCGAAGGCCGAGCTGGCGAAGCGCGCCGGGGCCGCCGAGGTGATCCTCTCCTCCGCGGTCGACGATCTCGCAGCCGAGGTGAGGCGGCTCAACGGCGGTCAGGGACTGCCCGTCGTCTTCGACGGCGTCGGCGCGCACACCTTCGACGCGAGCCTCGCCAGCCTGCGACCCCGCGGCCATCTCGTGCTCTTCGGCGCGGCAAGCGGCGCCGTGCCGCCGTTCGATCCGATCCGGCTCGCCCACGGCGGTTCGCTGACCCTGATCCGGCCCAGCCTCGGGGACTTCATCGCCGATCGGTCCGAACTGCTCCGACGGGCCGCCGATGTGTTCGAGTGGGTGCGCTCCAAGGCACTTGAGGTCACCGTGACGGGCCGCTACGCATTGTCCGAGGCCGCCCGGGCCCACAGCGATCTGGAGGCCCGGCGTACCACCGGCAAGCTGCTCGTCATACCCGATGCGGCCGCTCTTGGGCGCCCCGAGGAGACGCAGAGCTGATCGCGGGTGACGAGGACGGGGATCTTGGAGAACGAGATGTCGAGGGCATGACCGGCCGTCACCGCCAAGATCCCCGACAGCATCAGGCACTCAGCAGGCCAAGACCAAGTCCTGGCGGGTTTCTGACGTATCCGGGTCACCCCCCCTTCAAGATCCCTCAGCCGAGACCTGGCTCACCCCTTCACGACCTCCCGGGACAGAACCCCCGCTCCGCCGCCCGCTTCGGGTCCTTCCCGAGACCGCCCTTCCGGCGCAGGTTCGCCATGTGCTGCCCGACCGGCACCATCGCTTCGCCCTCGCCCCACACCGCGTCCTGACGCGGCGCGAGGCGCCCGGTCGCCCGCCCGTAGGACCGCAGCGCGGCCGGCTTCGCCTCCCACGCCTCCTCGCCCGGCTCCCACACCATCCCGGCCTCCGGCGCGTCCAGCAGCGTCTTGCCCCGGTCCGCCGGCTTCCCGGCCCGCAGCGCCTGCGCCGCTGGTGCACCCACCGCCCGAGCGGGAAGTCCTTGGTGACGCCGGCCTCGACCTCGATGTCGTACGGGACGGCGTAGACACCGGTGATCTCGTTCTCCTTCCGCCACCGCAGCAGAGCCTGATAGCCCTCCAGCCACACCAGCGACTCCGACCGGTACACCCGGGGCCGCGGGAACGCCGCGACCGTCGGGGCGTCGCGCGGGCTGGAGAAGTGCAGCAGGGCCGACTCGGCAGCCTGCCCGGCCTCGTCACCCTCTCCCTGACCGGCCACCTCATCGACGCGGCCGACTTTCCGCCGCCGGCTGCACCACAGCGTTCCTCACCGCCGCCAGTGCCCTCGCCCTGACCACCGTCCGGCCTGAGCGCGATGCCCGCCGTCACTGGGGGAGTGGAGGCGGGCGTCTTCGACCTGCTGATGACGTACGTGGCGATGCCCGCCGCCGGCCGTCAACTTTCCGGCGCTAGAGTGCCACTTCCCCGGGATGAGGCGGTGCCGCCGGTTCCGGCCCGTATGCGCGGGCCCTCCACCGGCGCCCCGACGGGCCCGACCGACCCGTCGACCCGACCGACCCGGGGGAACCCGCCGGCTGCCGTAGCCGTCCGGGGTCCGTGCCTCACCCTTCCTGAAGGAGCCCCGCTTTCATGTCCAACAGGGATCGCCGCGCCCTGCGGCCGGTCTTCGCCGCGGTGTGCGGGCTGGTGCTCGCGCTGGCCGCCTCCGTCCTGCCCGGAGCGGCAGTGGCGGCGGTGGGACCGCCGAACCGCCTCGGCCCGGTACAGATACAGAACGTCGCGACCGGCCTGGCGGTGGACGCCGAGGCCGGGGACATGGCCGAGGGCCGCAAGATCCTCCAGCACACGTACGGCAATCGCCACGGGCAGCAGTGGTGGTTCGAGGCGACCGGTTCCGCGTACTACCTCAAGAGCAACGTCAACGGCGCGTACTGCGTGGGCCGTGAGGGCACGCTGGCGGTCCTGAAGGTGTGCGGGGCCGACGGGACGACGTGGGAGTTCGACGAGGTCCAGCCGGACACGTACCTGCTGAAGACGCCGGGCACCGAGCAGTACCTCGCCTCCCCCACCGAGGAGGGCGGCAAGACCAACAGCGGTCAGCAGCTCGTCCTCGGTACCCGAGCCGAGGCCGACGCTGGCCGTGGTCGCTGGTACCTCACCGACCTGGCCCTGGAGGAGTACACGCCGCCCGCCGATCCCCGGCTGGACCAGACGACCTTCCTCACCGCCCACAACGCCTTCAACTCCTACGGGGACGGCTACGCCTTCCCCAACCAGTCCCGCAGCATGGCCACGCAGCTGGACGAGGGCGTGCGCGGCATGATGCTGGACGTCTACGACCAGGGCGCGGACGACCCGCTGAGCATGTGTCACGGCACGTGCGTGATCGGCGGCAGCCGGCCCTTCATGGACGGCCTGCACGACATCGTGTCGTTCCTCCAGCGGGACACCTCGGCGGTGGTCACCGTCTTCCTGGAGGACAAGGTCGACGACCGGGCCAAGATCGCCCGCGAGATGCTCTCCGTCACGGGCCTCAAGGACCTCGTCCTCGACCCGTCCGCGCAGGACGTGGCGTCGAAGGGCTGGCCGACGCTGTCCCAGATGCGGACCCTGAACAAGCGCCTGCTGATCTTCTCGAGCTGGGGTGACATCCCCGACGCCGGCGCCCGGTCCCAGTCGGACTGGACCGTCGAGAACTACTGGAGCATGGGCGACCTCGCCAACAACAAGGACTGCTACTCCCGTTGGGACGGCATCCCGCTCACCAGGCGCGGCGCGAACTTCACCCCGCTGTTCGTGATGAACCAGTTCCGCAACGCCCCCACCGCCATCACCGCCGCCATCGACAACGGTGACGCGCTGGTCGACCGGGCCCTGAACGTCTGCGGACCGGCCGCCCGCAAGACGCCCAACTACGTGGCGGTCGACTTCTACGAGCTGCCGCTCGGCGGCGCCACCCACCGCGCCATCGACACCATCAACCGCCACCGGTACACCGCCGAGGCCGCCCAGCGCCCGACCTCGCCCTCCCACCTGCTCAGCGCCGTCAACCGCAAGTCGCCCCTGCCCGGCCTGCCCGACTGGTCGGGCACGGGCTACCGCGGCGGCAGCCCACTGCCCGGCGACGCACAGCTCACCGGCGACGAGGCGTGCCGCATCACCCCGGAGGAACTGGACGGCACGTACGGGGTGCGGTCCGACGACGGCGCCGACGACTCGGCCGGCCTCCAGCGAGCCATCGACGACATCCGCACCCGGTGCGGCGGCGCGGCCCACTTCGAGCGGCTGTCGCTGATCAGCCTGCCCGCCGGGCGGATCGACATCACCCGGCAGATCTCCGTCGACGCCAGTTACCTGACGATCCGCGGCCGGGGCAGCGACCCGGCCCAGGGCACCGGCACCCGGATCGTGTTCCGCCCCGACGAGAACACCCGGTACGACACCCTGACCGCCGACGGCAGTCGCTGGGACCAGGACGCGATGACGTACGAGTCCGGGGCCGACACCGCCAAGGGCGGCTGGGCCTGGCCCGGCCGCGGGCTCTTCCGGATCTCCACCCGCGAGGTCGCCGCCCGCTACGCCGACGAATGGGCCGCCGCCCCGGCCAACCGCAAGGACCTCTACGAGGGTTCGGTCAACCAGCACTGGGCCTCGGGCGTGAAGGTCCGCGGGTCGGCCGCCGACCCGGCGTACGCCGCCAAGGAGGGCGACCGGGTCGTCCACCTGGACGCCAAGGCGGACATGACCCGCTTCCAGGCCGGCGGACACCTCTGGGTGGGGGCCGCCAACAGCCGGAAGTTCTACGCACTCCAGGCGGCCGCGGACGAGAGCCGGTTCGAGAACCTGCACATGCGCCAGCAGGTCTTCCGCGTCGCCTCCGTGGACGCGGCGAACCGTACGCTCACCCTCGACAAGCCGCTGGAGTTCGACGTGCCGGTCGACTCGGTGTCGGACGGCTCCGCGCCGATCGGCAGCACCGTCTACCCCAGCAAGGTGACCCCGCTGAAGATGGTGGTCGGCGTCGGCTTCGAGAACTTCTCGTTCACCCAGGACATGCCCGGCATGAGCCCGGAGCAGGCCCGCCACAACTACGGCAACCTGGCGCCCGAGTACGCCATGCACGGCCTCGTCTTCAAGTGGGCCGCGGACTCCTGGGCCCGTGGCGTCCGCGCGGAGATGACCGGCTCCCACCCGATCGTCACCGAGGTCGCCAAGAACCTCCAGTTCGAGCGGAACCACCTCGACGGCGCGTGGAACAAGGGCAAGGGCGGCAACGGCTACTTCCGCGGCAGCCGCGTCTGGGACTCCCTCTACGCCTTCAACACCACGCGCAACCTGCGGCACTTCACCCTGCAGTGGTCCTCGTCGGGCAACGTCGTCTACGGCAACGACTTCGACTCCGACCTGAACCTCCACGGCGGCTGGGAGCGCCGCAACCTCTTCGAGAACAACACCGTGCGCGTGCCGTACGAGCACTACTCGGGCAACTGCACCGCCCGCTGCGGCGGCGAGGGCGGCGAGGTGGAGACCGGCACCTGGTACCCCATCTGGTGGGCCGCCGGCGCCAAGGCCCTCAAGTGGTCCGGCTCCTCGGGACCGCAGAACGTCTTCCACGGCAACACGCTGACGAAACAGCTCTCCCCCGGAGGCCCGTACGTCGACTTCCTGCCGTACGCGAAAACCTCGGACGGCGCCCAGCCGCTCTACCAGTTCGGCTCCGGCCCCACCGACCCCGCCCGCTTCCAGCACCTGACCCAGGGCGGCTCGCCCATCCCCGACTGGAACGGCCGCGAGACCACCGACTACACGTCCGGCGCAGGCGTGAACACCACCCACACCGCGCCGACCACCTCGGTCTTCCTCAAGAGCACGGGCTGACGGCACCCCCTGACGAGCGGCCCGCTTGCGGACCCTTCCGTCCGCCACGACGACGGCACGTGCGAGGTCCAGGTTCTCCAGGAGGCCGCCGCCGACGATCAGCAGCCCCCCGGTGCCTTCGGCAACGATGCCGAGGGCACCGGGGCAGGCGTGGGCCGAGCCCGCCGTGGGAGACCCGTACCTGTGGTGCGCCGGCCTCAGCAGCAGCGTGCCGCACGACCGTACAGTCCGGCGCGCGGCACGCGAGGGAAGCCGGTGCACGCCGCCTGCGACCCATCGGCCAAGACCGAGCGGCCCAAGCGCCCGCCGCGGCAGCGCAAGCAGGGCCTGACGCCTCCACCGGTGCGCGGCCGCGTGGCTCCGGGCGCGGACCGGCGACAGCGTGGATCGACCTCTCCTGCACGCAGTGCCCGGCACAGCCGGGCCAGCGGTGTGGAGTCCGCTACAGCGACGGGACGAGCGCGGAGGCGAAGATCCCCCACCGCGAACGGGCCCCGGCGGCGAAGAAGGCAGCGGCGCCGAGGCGAGAACGGAGCCGCCGCCTCCCTGACGGCGCGGGCCCTCGACACAGGCCGGTGGCCAGGCGACGGCTGTGAGACCGATCGGGAGCGGCCGAGGTCGTTCAGCTCGCCCACCTTCTGTCGAGGCAGGCCGACCGGGCCGCGAGCCGTCAGGCCGACGTGACCTCCAAGTAGGGCCCGCCCTACGGGGCGACCCGCCCCGGTCCGGCCCGCGCCGTGGGCGCAGCGCCTGCCCGAACTCGCCACCCGCCCGCTGGACGGCGAGCCCCTGGAGATGACCGCGTGAACGCCCTCCCAAAGCTGTCCGGCGTCGACCTCGCCCGCCAGGCCCTGCTCACCGCCCGGGAGGCGGCGAAGAAGAACGGCGCGGCACGGCTCTGCGGCGGGACGGCCGCGAGCCGCTCGGGCTGGGCGCGGCGATCAGCGAGACGGACGGCTTCGCCGCCCCCAGGACACCGCGGGCGCGCTCGTCGCTGAAGAACAGCGCCTGCGCGACCTCGTACGCGAACTCGCCCTCCAGGTCTCGCCCCACCCGTTCTGAGCCGCCCTGGAGGGCCTCGCCGTCGTCGAGGCCCGTGCTCAGCCCAAGCATCACCCCAAGGCCCTGCCCGACGCCGCGCAACCTTCCTCGGAACCCCCTGTCCGTCTGCCGCCGCAGGCGGTTTCGCCCCATGCACGGCGGCGGCAGCGGGGACGGGGTGACCCGTCCTACCCAGCGGCGCGCGCGGCGAAACCTTTGCCTTGGCGTGATCCGTGGCCGACCCTCGGTGGCGCCAGGACGCCGGTCAACCGGGGGGACACTCGTGCTACGCATCCACTTCACGCCCGCGGACCTCACCCGCGTACGACTCCACACCGAACCCGACCCGCTCTGGGAGGTCGTCTGCAGTCTGCACCGACTCCAGACCACGCAGGGCCGTCGCGCCCACGCCGGCTGGCACCGTGCGACGCGGCGCGCGCTCGCGGGCACCCCGCTGGGGAAGGCGGTGCACCAGGTGCTGTTCCCGGTGCTGCCCCGCGCGGCGTACTTCCCCGACTTCCTCACCCCGTACGAAGCCGTCGACGGGCTCGGCCGAGGCCTGGCCGCCGTCGTGGACACCCCGCCTGAGCGCATCGCCCACGAGACGCGCACCCTTCGGCGGGTCACCGGCGCCCCGTCCTGGGTGGCGCGGCTCACGGAGCGCCCGCGGCGCGAGGAACTGGCCGCGGTGCTGCGGGCGTACCACGAGGCGGTCGTCGCGCCGTACCACGACCGGATGTGCGCAAGCGTCGCGGGCGAGTGGGCGGTACGGGCCCGGCTCGCCCTCGGCGTGGGCGTCGACGGGCTGCTCGGCGACCTGTCGCCCACCGCGCGCTGGCGCCCACCGGTCCTGGAGGTGGACTACGTCACCGACCGCGACCTGCACCTCCAGGGGCGCGGGCTGCGCGTCATCCCGTCGTACTTCTGCTGGCGTACTCCGATCACGCTGGTCGACGGGGCGTTACCGCCGGTCCTGGTGTACCCGCTGCAGCACGGCGCGCCCTCGCGCGGCGAGGTCGCGGCCACCGCGTCCGCACCGCTCGCCGCCCTCCTCGGCAGGACCCGCGCGGCGGTGCTCCGGGGGCTCACCGCCGGGGCGACCACCTCCGAACTGGCCCGCGCACTCGGCGTCTCGCCCGCCACGGCCACCCATCACACCACCGTGCTGCGCAACGCGGGCCTGATCACCACCCGCCGCGCTCACAACGCCGTCCTGCACACCCTCACGCCCACGGGGGCGGCGCTGCTGAGCTCCGGTACACCCCGTTCCGGTGCGTGAGCGGGACCTTTGGACGCTGCTCGAAAGACGTAGTAAGAGTTTTCCGTCTTCTGCCAGAGTCGCTGTCACCAGCCGCAAGTACCCGCCTCATTGGAGGAGCACATGCGTAGCAGGATCCTGGCAAGGTCATTCGTCAGCGTCGCCACCGCCGTCGGAATCGCCGCAGGAACGCTGGCGGGCGCGAGCGCGAGCTTCGCGGCGTCCGACACGGCGGCCCCGAAGCAAGTGGAGGCGTCCAGCGCGGACTTCACGGTCGCATACCAGAACTTCGGCCTCAGCAGGACCCAGGCAGCAGGCGTACAGCGCTGGCTGAAGCGGTACTGGGGGTACAGCGACTCGGTCGACGGATACCTCGGCACCGACAGCTGGAAGGCGATGCAGCGCTTCCTGAGGGCCAACTGGGACTACACCGGCGCGATCGACGGCGACCCCGGGTACGGTACGAAGACGGCGCTGCAGCGTTTCCTGAAGGGGCACTGGGGCTACACCGGCGCGATCGACGGGGACTTCGGCGCGGGGAGCCAGGCGGCGTTCAAGCGGTTCGCCGACTGGTGCGTCCGTACGTTCTAGATCCACGCCAGACCCGCGGCCGAGCGCCGGCAGGGGCCCTTCCCGAGGGCTCTGGCCGGCGCTTCGCGCTGCCGACCACGCGGGGCGGCGCCCAGTGCTCTTCCCGGACATCGGCGGAACGCCGCTGCCGTGTGGAGGCGGCCGTCCCCGATCGGACACCGACGGCGACTGAACCGGCCGGCAGGGCACCGCGAGCCCCCGGCTCGCAAGCTCGACCCCGCCCACGGCCCGCGCCGAACGCACCGCTGCATGACCCTCCACGGCGGATAATCGCAGTTCAACAGCGTTGTCAATGGGCCCCGTACCGTCCTGTCGAGCTGATGGGCAACCAGACCGCTGTGTGCGGAGGTGGGCTCGTGTGGCGGGAGGTGCTCCGGGCGTTCAAGTTCGCCCTGGACCCGACCCCGGTGCAGGCCGAGGCGCTGGCCCGGCACACCGGCGCGGCGTGGTGGGCGTTCGACTACGCGCTCGCCGTGAAGGTGCCCGCGCACCAGCGGTGGCAGGCCGAGGTTGCCGGGCTCGTCGCTCAAGGGGCGGAGGAGGCGGAGGCGCGGCGGCGGGTGCAGGTACCGGTGCCGTCGAAGCCGCAGATCCAGAAGCGACTGAACGAGGTCAAAGGGGGCCCCGGGTCGATCCTGGCCCCGCATTCGGGGTCGGGGAACATCCGGGTGCCGGGCCGACGTCGGCGGCGGTGAGGACGAGACGTCGTACGCGGGCCCGCTGGAGAGCCATGTCGTCGAGACGCTGTCGCCGACCGAGCGGGCCGTCTTCGTGCTGCGCGAGGTCTTCGCCATCGGCTACGACGAGATCGCGGCCGCGGTCGACAAGAGCCCCGCGGCCGTCCGCCAGATCGCCCACCGCGCCCGCCGGCACGTCGACGCCCGGCGTCCCCGCCAGGTGGTCTCCCCGGACGAGGGCCAGGCCGTCCTGGACTCGTTCCGGCGTGCCGTGGAGACCGGGGACCCGCAGGTCCTTTTTGACGTGCTCGCCCCCGAGGCCGTCCTGATGAGCGACGGTGGCGGTTTCAAGCACGCCGCGCTGCGGCCGGTCACCGGCGCCGAGCGGGTGGTCCGGATGTTCGCCGGCGGAATCGGCAGGTTCGAAGGCACGTTCACCACCGAACCGACGCTGGTCAACGGCCACCCGGCCCTGCTCGTGCACATGGGCGGCGAGAGCGACGGTGTCATGGCGATCAGTGTCGAGGACGGCCTCATCACCGGCCTCTACTACGTCCGCAACCCCGAGAAACTCTCCCGCGTCACCTCCGCGACCCCGCTCACCCTGCGCTGAACACCACCGGCCCCCGACGGCGGAGGCCGGGCAGCACTTCGACGTGGTGCTGCAACTGGCTCCCGCCGACCCTGAGGAGAACGCGCAGCTGGTGAACCTGGTCGCGGACGGCGGAGCGTTCGTCAGCGTCACCACCCCAGGCCCGCCGGATGCCGGGCGCGAGGTGCGCACGGTGCACGTGTTCGCGCGCGGCGACGCCACCCAGCTCGCCGGACTGGTGGCCCGCGTCGATGCCGGAGAGCTGGCGATCGAGGTGGCCGAGCGGCTGCCGCTGGCCGACCTTCCCGCAGTCCACGCCCGCGCCGCCCGCCGGTTCGCCCGGATCGCCGAGCTGGCCGCCCAGGTCGAGGACGGGGACCTGGCCGAGCGGCTGCGTGCCGACCAGGCCGCCGCGGTCCGCGCCCCGGCCGCCGCCGGAGAACTGGTCGGCAAGACCGTCCTGACCCCCCTGTCGCCGGCCCACGCCATTCCCCGCCCCTGAGCCCATGGCCCGCCGAGTCAACTCCCTTGCTCACCAATTCCATCCGGCTCGGTCGAGACCGTGAGGAAGTGCCACGTTCATGAGACCGGGCGGGCTGTGCCACCGACATCCCGACGGCGCCATGGCCGTGGGGGAGGGCGTCACGAAAGGGAAACGGGCGTGGCGGGCCGCCCCACGGGCGCCCTACCGTACCCGTGGATCCGAGGGGGTGCGATGCGGCGTCAGGGGTGGCGGTGGCTGCTGATCGGAGTGCTGGGCCTACTCGTCACGGGGTGCTTCGCCCCGCAGGGGCCCGCGTTCGGCGACGGTTCGGCGGTTCCCGAAGAGGCTTCACGGGTCCGGCTGCCGGTGCGGCCGGGGCCTGACGGCACCTGGACGGTGAACTCCCCCCAGGACGGGCTGCTCGGCCAGGGCCGCGTGCTCGTCCGGCGGGAGAACCCGGACCGGCGGGGCTGGCGGCTGGCGCTGCCCGCCGAGTTCGCCCTCACCTCACGGCGTCCGGGCTCGGCGCACTCCGCACTCGTCCACGACCACGAGGTCGTTCTGGTCGGCGGACGCGAGGGCCGCCGGGGACCGAGCGCGATCGCCGGGCTCGACATGGAGAACGGACGCCTGGCCTGGCGGCTCCCCGTGGCGCCGGACAGCCAGGTCTTCCTGAACGTCTCCGGGGCCGCGTCGGTGCTCGTGGCCGACTGCCGCTCCGGCTCCTGCCGCCTGACCGGCGTGAGCTCCCGGACGGGTCGGCGCGTGTGGTCCCGCACGGAGCCGGGAGCGGTGAAGATCCTGGACAGCTGCCGGGCCGACGCCTTCACCGCGGACCCGCTCTCCGCTTTCGCTCCTGACCATTGCCGCCTCTACCTGGTCACCCACGATCACGTCGCCATCCTGGACATGGACGACGGCCGGCCGCATGGGATCCCCGGCCTCCGGGTTCCCCCTGGTGACATCGACCGGATCACCGAAAACGCTGGGCGGATCACCCTGTCCACTGCGCCGGCCAAGGGCACCTGCCGCGCCACGGTCGCCGCCGGGCCGGCGGCGACCCCCGACGGGGCCGCAGACCTCGGCTGGCAGCACACCTTCGTGTGGGACCAGCCCCAGGCCCCGCGCGACCCGCGCACCGGATGCCGCTGGGACCGTACCCTCCCCCTGCTCGTCGGCTCCTTCCTGGTACTGCCGGAAGCCGGGAACGCCCTCGTCCTCAACCCCTACTTCGGCGTCCGGGGGCGATACTCCCGGCGGCTCGCCCCGGGCGAGTACCTGACCGCCGACATGAGGAGGATGGAGATCATCCACGCGCCCGGCCGACCGGACCGGGCCTTCGACGAAACAGACGAGCCGGTTCGCCCGGACGGCCTGAGCTCCGCTGCGCGCCCCCTCGAGGGCCGTTTCTGGCAGGACGGCCGGCGCCTGCTCCTGCTGGACCGCGAGGACCGCCCGCTCTGGGAGGGCACATCGGACTGCCGGGCCTTCATGCATCAAGGCACGTGCCCTGGTGTCTTCCTCACCTATTGCGACGGCCCCGACCTCGTCTCCCTCAGGCCTGTGCGCAAAGACTGAGGACTCGCTCAGGTGCCGAGCGGGACTGGGACGATCCGCGCACCGTCAGCACCGCGCTTCCCACCGACGACTGAGCCCGTCCAGTGCGCTCCCTGCACGGGCGGCATCCCGTGCAGGAGGACGCGCCCCGGCGGGATCTGCTCTGTGGCCTGAACCGCTGTTCGCCTGCGGGGCGCCCTCCCCCACGACCGTCCCGTCCTCGGCCCCGTCTGCGGCTTCGTCCCCGAGGGAGGGGTCCGGTGCGACCGGGGTGCCGGGGGAGGGCACCGACCCGGGCCGGATCGCCCTGCATCAGCCTCGCGCTGCCTCGAAGGCCCGCGACCAGGCCACCCGCGCACCCCGCCGCCGTCGGTACCACCCCACCTCCGACCGCCGGCCGCACCGCCCCCGGACGCGGTCCCGGCTGGGCTGGTGAAGACCTGGAAGGCTGCGTCAGCCGACTACCGCCTCGCTCTCGAAGCGCACCGCGCCGCCGCCGACCCCGCCCACCGGCGTCCCGCCGCGCCCGGCGACGGCGCCCCCTCCCGGATCCCCGCCGATGCCCAGGCGGCCTTCGCCGACTACCGCGCCCAGGCCCGCGAGACCGCCTCCGCGATCCAGGACGCCGCCATCCGCCGCGCCCGCGCCGAACGCGCCGCCGCACGACCCTCCCCATCGTCTCCGACCGCACCCGTCAGCGCCTCGAACGCCTTCTTTCCGATCTTGAGAACGAGCAGGCGATGCCAGAGGACTGGAGACCGGTGTCGCCCCTTCCCGCCCCCTGGGCCGGCACGGCGCTGGCCGGCGGCGTCAGGCACGTGCGGTTCGGCGTCGGCGGGTCAGGGCCGGGTGCGCAGCAGCTCGGGCACGCGGCTGTTCTGGGTGAGGCCCCGGCCGGTGTCGTACCCCCATCCGGTGTCGTTGCTCATGACGGTCCCCTCCTGGTGCGCGGCGTCCGGTTCTGCGCCGACGAGGTGACCGTCGAGCCGAAGCACGGAAGTTGTCACAGGCAGAGCCGATCGAGCTGGAGCACGGGACTGGTCGAAGCCGCCTGATGGACACCAGCGAGGCACGCGGCTTGTCACGGATCCTCGTCCACGACCACCGTGGCCGACCAGGAAACGACCTCTCAGTATCCCAAGCCGGCGTAGATGGTGACGTTCTTGCCATTGTCCGTGGCCCCGACGCACAGGTCACGCCGGTCGAGCAGCCAGCCGTTGGTACGGCAGCTCTCCCGCTGGAGGCCCAGTTCGCGGATGATCTCCGGGTGGGACAGGCCGTCCTCACCGGTGACCGTCGCGACGCGCCAGCAGCCGCCGGAACCGCAGCTGACGCCTTCGTCGACCAGGCTGATGCCCGGCGGCAATGAGGGGAGGGCCTTGGACGGCGGGGCCTCCGAACCATCGCTGATCAACAGCGCGTACAGGAGGCCGGCCACGACGGTGAGGGCGAACTGCGTTCCCAGGAAGCCGATCGCTCCGTTGCGCCGGGAGATCCATCGCGGCGGAGGAGAGTTCTCGTGCCGTCCTTCCAGTCCCGCTCCGCAGGCGATGAGCAGGGGCGCGAGAGCCGTGAACACGAGATGGGCGTCGGGTCTGGGAGCATCGAGCCAGCCCTGCTGGACACCGATCAGCAGACTGGCTCCGGCGAGCAGCATGCCACCGACCGCGAATCCGACGGGACGGGTACGGGCGATCGTCATCCAGACGACGGCGGGCGCGACGGCGAAGAGTATCCCCAGGACGGTCAGCATGTACGGGGGGACGTGCGCCCCCGAGCGCCCGGTTCCACACGGCCGGAGCGGCTTACCGCGCGCCCCGGCCATGTCGTCCAGACGCAGGCCCGCGGCCGGGCCGGACGAAGCCTCGCCAAGCTGCCGGTCGACAGGCCGCCGGCAGAAGTGTCCTCGGCGTCGTCGCTGCGGTTGTCCTACACGGTGGTGCTCCTCGGTGAAAGCGCCGGACCTCACCGGGACCGGGTCCGCTCTCACCTGCTACAGGTGTCGATCCGGGTGGCCGTGTGACACTCACCGTGATCATTTTTCGGGCACGTCGTCGAGGAGCCCCGTGGAGCGGGCGCTGCCCGCATCCGTCGTGCCCCGGCTCCTCGCGGGTACCAGCATCCACCTCACACGCGCCACTGCCCCGGCGCTTCCCACCTGGATGAGGAGACGTGGTGGCCGAGACCGCCACCCCACCGACCGCGCCGACGGCGGAGCCGGTCGGAGCCTGCCTGGCGTCGTCCGGCCTCGACCTTGCCCGGCTCTTCCTGCACCAGGCCGGCGGCGCCGCGAAGACCCGCGGGGTACAGGCCGGGGCCCGTACGCCCCGGCACCGGCGCTGCTTCCCAGCCGCGCGCATCGTCGGAGACCAGCGGGAGGTCAGGGTGACGAACACCTGCTCCCCGCCTGCGCGGGACGGTGCCGTGTCTGGCCGGCCTCGCGCTTTCACGAGCGGGCTTGTGTTGTTCTTGACCGGATAGCCGGAGAGCGCTGCTGAGCTGCAACGACGGGGCTTGCCGGAAGTTCTGCCCGCTGGGAAGGAAGAAGCACTCCCCAGGTGAACGAGCGCATCGGTCCCCTCCCGCCGGTTCGAGGCCTTGTCGGCGGTGGCGGAGGCGCGTAGGGACCCGCAAAATCGGTGCGTGAGGTCCGGGGCGCTGCACCGGCGGTGGTGCGGGTCCGCAGCCGGTCGGGGGATGTGCCCGGCCGCGGACCCGGTTCGGGGTGGGAACCTTTCAGCCCAGCTCAGCGGGAGACGGCACCGATCTCGTCGGCCCGGCCGCTCGGCTCGCCCACGGGCTGCGGTGCCGGGCCGCCGGGCTTGCGCAGGGTGAAGGCGAGCAGCCCGCCCACGACCGCGGCCGCGCCGCCCACCCATGTCGCCGTGCGCAGGCCGTCCGCGACGGTGGACAGGGCCGGCTCGGCGTCGGAGTCCAGGTCCAGGCCCGCGGTGGACACGGCCACCAGGACGGCGAGACCTGCGGCGCCGCCGATCTGCTGCGCCGCGCTGGCAAGCGCGGAGGCGATACCGGCCTCGCTCGGGTCGACCCCGGAGGCGGCGCAGATGAACATGGCCGGGAACGTGACACCGCCGCCGATGCCCCATACGACCAGGCCGATGAGGAGCTGCCAGAAGGGGGCGTCGGTGGTCATCGTGACGGCCAGGACGATCATGCCGATGCCGTTGACGGCCATGCCCGCGAACAGGGTCGCGCGCGGCCCGAACCTCCCCAGCAGGATGCCGGTGAGCTTGAGCGAGGAGACCATCGAGACGACGGTGAGCGGGAGGAAGGCGAGGCCCGCCTGCAGTGCGTCGTACCCGAGCACGTCCTGCATGTGGTTGGTGAACAGGTAGTACGAGCCGGACAGCGAACTCTGGAACACGAGGATGATCAGGATCGCCGTCACCAGACTGCGGTTGCGGAACAGCCGCATCGGTGCGAGCGGGGCCCGGGTCCTGGTCTCGACCAGGGCGAAGACGGCGAGGAGAACCAGGCCCGCGACGATGGAGCCGACGCCGCGCAACGAACCCCAGCCCGCCTCGGGGCCGCTCACCAGGCCCAAGACCAGCAGGGACGAACCGGCGGTGGCGAGCAGCGCCCCCGGAAGGTCGAAGCTGGCGTCGCTGCTGGAACGCTCGTCGGGCGGCAGGACGGACGGAGCCGCCACCGCGGCCAGCAGCGCCATCGGGACCAGGATGAACAGCACCCACTCCCAGCCCCAGGCGTTGGTGAGCAGGCCGCCGAGCAGGGCGCCGGCCGCCAGGCCGCCGCTGCCGGAGGCGCCCCAGACGGCGAGCGCGCGGTTGCGCGCGGCGCCCTCCCCGAAACGGGTGTTCACCAGCATGAGCGTGGCGGGAGAGAGCAGGGCGGCGCCGAGACCCTGTAAGGCACGGGCGGCGATGAGCACACCGGGATCCGTGGCCAGACCGCCGACGAGGCACGACGCCCCGAAGACGACCGCGCCGGCGACGAAGAGGCGCCGGCCGCCGAGCCGGTCGACCAGCCTGCCGCCGAACAGCAGGAGGCCGCCGAACGCCACGGCGTAGGCGCTGACCACCCACTGCAGCGACTGCGTGGTGAATCCGAGCGCGCTTCCGATGTCGGGAAGTGCCACGTACACGATGTTGTAGTCCGCGGCAACGAGGAACTGGGCGAAGGCCAGCAGCGCGAGCATCAGCCCGGGATGCGGCTTGCCCTTGGGGGCGGTATCGACCACGACAGAGCTTCCTTTGTCACTGGGGCCCGTCCACACGGTGGGCCCGGCAGGTATGAGTTGCGTCGAGTACACGGCGTTCAATAACAACACGCCGGAGTGTTACTCAATGGCACTCGACTGTCAAACGCCGTTTTGTCGGCGGGAAGTTGGCCGGAAGTGACACTCCCTCACGGACGTAAGGACCGTCATCGGTTGTGGTCCTTACGTTCGTGAAGGAGTGAACGGCAATCAATATCTGATCAGGGAGCAAAAAACTTCACGCTGTTACGATGGCTTCATGGCAGACCCGAAACCGAGCAGGCGTGAGCGGCTCCGCGCAGAAGCCGCCCAGGAGATCAAGGCGATCGCGCTGAAGCACATGGCGGAGAACGGCACGGCAGCCGTGTCCCTGCGTGCCATCGCTCGCGAGATGGGGATGACCGCCGGCGCCATCTACAGCTACTACGACACGCGGGACGCTTTGATCGCGGCCCTGGTCGCCGACGTCTACAATTCCCTGGCGCACGCGCTGGAGGAGGCCGTCGCCGCCGCGCCGGAAGGGCCGGTCGGCCAGGTCATGGCCTACGGTCAGGCGTACCGCAACTGGGCGGTCGCCAACCCGCAGGAGTTCCGCCTCGTCTACGGCGACCCGGTGCCGGACTACCAGGCTCCCGTGCGCGGTCCGGCCGCCGAGGCCGAGCACCGCGCCTGCACGGCGCTGACCGGAGTCGTGGTTGCCGCCTGGCCCTGGGCCCGGCGGCTCCACGCCGACGAGAGCTACGACTGGGACGACTACGACCCCGAGTTCGTCAGGACCGTGCGCTCGGCCTTCCCGGACCTGCACCCGTCCGCCGTGGCGCTGGCGATGCGGTTGTGGGGGCGGTTGCACGGGCTCGTGTCGCTGGAGATCTACGGGCACCTGCGACCCCAGGTGCAGGACCCGGCCAGGCTGTACCAAGCCGAACTGGTCGACCTCACGCACCTGTTGGGACTGACCGCGCCGGTCGGCGCGGTCCTCGACTGACGTCGCGCCGCGCGACACGGCGCCGGGCCGCACCCGCGGGTGCGGCCCGGCGCCGTGTCGCGCGGCGCTCTTCCGAGCGGACGAACTCCCGGCGCCGCGCGGCTTGACAGTCAGTAGCGCTTCACCACTGTTGGCCGCGCCAGAACTGAACGGCGTGCACTTCTCGGGCTCCCTGTCGAAGATGCCGAGGTCTGCCTCGCCGCGTGCGTGGACGGCAGGCAGCCTTACCTCGCGTTTTCATGACGCGGGCTGTCCGGTAGGCGGCCAGGAAAACAGAAAGCTCCTCTGGCCAGCAACAACAAGGATTGTCGAGGTCCTTGTCGCCACCGCCGGGGGCACTTCCCAGGTGAAGCGCTCCATGGGCCCTATCCCCGTGTCCGCGTTCAGGGCGACGGCCGCCAGGTCGTCTCCCGGGCCGGGGCGGTCCTCCTCGTCGGAACGGTCCGCAAGTCCGGTCTCGACCGGGCGGTATCCCGAGTTCTGGCGTCGTGGCGCAAGCAGCGGGCCGTCCACGATCCCGGCGAGATCCCCATGGATGTCGCGCCGGCGGTCGCGCTGGGCGGGGACTGCCTCGCAGACGTCGCGATGCTGCGGTGCGAGCCGGCCGTCTTCGGCCCGGTCGCCTCCGACCCGACCGTCTCCCGCCTGATCGGCACCCTCGCCGCCTCCGGCGAGAAGGCCCTGCGGGCCGTCCGGTCCGCACGGTCCGAAGTCCGCCAGCGGATCTGGTCGGTGTCCGGGGAGAACGCCCCGGACACCGACGGTCAGGTCACGGTCGACCTCGACGACGTGCTGGTGACCGCGCACTCGGACAAGGAGGACGCGGCCGCGACCTGGAAGAAGACCTACGGCCACCACCCCCTGACGGCCTTCGTCGGCCACGGTCCGGGCGGCACCGGCGAGCTCGTCGCCGCTCTCCTCAGGCCGGGGAACGCGGGCTCGAACACGGCCGCCGACCACATCACCACCGCCCACCTCGCCCTGGCCCAACTGCCCAAGCACTGCAGACGAGGACGGCAGACACTGATCCGCACGGACTCCGTCGGCGGCACCCACGACTTCGTGTCCTGGCTCGCGAAGCAGGGTCGATGGCTGTCCTACTCGGTCGGCACGTCCGACATGCCGTCCCAGGACCGGTCCGCGACGAGCACCGTCCCTGCGCTGCTGGGCATCCGCCCTCCTGGCCTCCGGCCGACCGCGTTCCGGTCCGCGACCAGGCTCGTCAGCGCAGCCCACCCCCGCACATCGACAGAACCGATCGGGTGACGTCTTCCCCGTCTTCCCCGTCTTCCCCGTCTTCCTCGTCCTCCCCGTCATACGTGGCGGGCGCGGCGGGCTGACCGCCAAGATCCACTTGGCAGTCGAACACAAGAGGTCCACACGGCGTCCCGGAGCTCAGTCGCCTTTGAGGCCCAGCGAGGGGAGACGCAAGGGGCGGTTTCCGCGTGTCCAGGCTTTGTACACCAGGGTCTCCGGGCTGGTGATCCGCAGGGCGTCGCGCAGTCCGGTCACCGTCATCGCCGCCAGCCTGCGATAGGCGTCCGACGTCGAGGGCCAGGGCAGTTCGGTCTGCCGGTTGTGGCCGTAGACGGTGTCCTCGGGCTGTCGCCAGCCTGCCTCGGTGATCAGCCGGTGTCCGGTCTCACCGGCGCGCGCCGGAGGGTCGAGGTAGTGATCGGCGACCAGTTGGGCCTCCGCCCTTTCGTCGGCCTGGAGGAACTGCGCGTACCGCCCCGGCGGTCCGTCCTCCCTGATGATGAGCACCGAGCCGGTGGTCAGCGTGGAGAGTTGTTCGGCCAGCCTCTCGCTGAACTCGTCCCACTCCGTCACGGCTGCTCCTCGTCATCCATCTCGTCCAGCCGTTGCAGTTCCTCGTCGAGAGCCAGCCGCTTGTTGGTCACCAGCTCCAGGTACACCGAGCTTTCTGAGCGCTCGAGAAGCAGAGTGGTGTCGGTGCCGACCCAGTGGATCGCGGCGTACCTGCCCGGACTCCGGTCCGTAGGCTCGCCCAGGACGTCGCGGAGAGCGGTCGACATCCGCGCGAACGCGTCAAGGGTCTGGTCCCACCGGTGCGCGTGGTCGGTCAGGCGCAGTCGGACCCGCTCGACCGTCTCCTCTTCCCGTTCTCGCCTGCGGCGGGCCCCTTCACCGTCCTCCCTCTCGAGCACCGTGTCGAGCGCGTCCCACCGCGGCCGGATCACCAGTGCCCGCCGAGTGAACCCCGGCGCCCGCCTCGCACTGGGCGTAGCGCCCAACTCCCAAGTGCGGTCCAGCGCCTGCAACCGTGTCGCGAGTTCGACGACCTCGGTATCGCTCAATGCACGCCATCGCGTCATACACAGCCAGAGAAACGGTGCCCCCCCCACGGACCCGCCCCCTGTCCTCCTTACCCTCCGTACGGCCGTCCCGCACACCATCGATCTGCCCGGAACCCGCCGAGTCGCGACCACGCGTCGGCGTCGGTCAGACCACCCATCCCGACATCGGCCAGGCGTCTTCAGGGCGCTAGCCTATCTCCAGAATTGGAACGGCTTTCCAGAAAGACGGTTCCGGGGGAGGCCGTTCGCGCCCTCGCAGGGGGAGCCGGAGCGGCGAGTCCCACTCGGATTCGGTCTTTCGCTCGGGAGCCGCAGCATCGACCGAGCCGGGAACGTCGTATCCAGGGGGCGGGGCGATCTGCGTGCCTGCCGGGACAGTCACAGAGAAGTGACAGGGAGGTGCTTGTGTACGAACAGTTCGACCACGAGCTCCAGGCCCGTTTCAACCAGATGGCCAGGGAGCTGCTGCAGATCGGTGAGGACTGCGCGTCCCCCAAGGACCTGCAGCACTACCTGAGTGAGCTGAGCGCCCTGGCCGGCGTGATCCGTCACAGCGTGGAGCACGCCGCGTGGCGGTCCCTGTCGGCGGAGGGCGCGTCGCTCGACGTCAAGCCCTCGTCCCGCGAGGTGCAAGAGCAGCTCCGCCGTCCGCCGCAGGCCGACCTGGACCACCCCGGCCAGGCCGCGCAGCTCGCAGCCGTCTGCAACGTGATCGCGGGTGCAGAGCACCTGAGGGAGCTTGCCAGGGCGGCGTGGCTCGCCGGCTGCACGGAGGAAACCCGCCGGGAGGTCGACGGCGCGCGCGCTCAGCGGGCCCAGGCGGACAAGGCCACCTACGACGAGGTCCTCGGCGGCATCGACAGAGCTCTCGGCGCTCTTCCGCCCGACGCCCGGCAGGCGGCCCGCGAGGCGCTCGGCCGGGAGCTCGCCGGCATCCGGCAGAGGGCCGGCGCCAAGACGCCGCAGCCCTGACCGGACGAGGCCCGCACCTGCCGGGCGCGGGCCTCGTCCTTGCCTCGAGGAGGGCTGGGTCAGACCCAGCCGGTGTCCCCCTTCATGCCCCACTCCGGATCGGAACCCCGGTCCGAATCCGCGCGCCGGCCGTTCCGCTCCGGATCAGTCGTGCCGCCCCAGCCGGCGTCGCTGTATCCCCATCCGATGTCGCTGCTCACGACGCTCCCCTCCCTGCAGGCGGCGCCTGTGCTGCGCGGGTACGCCCCGGCCATCACGACGGTCTCGCAGTGTCGCCGGGCGAAGGCCGAGGAGCTCGCAGGCCTTGTTCCGCGGCAGATCCGGCTGCTTGGACTCGCCGCCTCCGGGGAGGAAAGATTTCCCGTTCAGGTCCGAGGCGGCCTTCCCGGCAGACAGCATGGAGGGCATGGCCGAACAGACACACGAACCCACCATGGAGATCATCCGAGCTTCGTTGGACCCCGTCAGCCACCGTTTCCGCGCGCGGCTGGCGGATCTTCCGACCGGACGGCTGATTCTGGCCGAGGCCCGCAAAGGCGCCGCCGATCAGGACGCGAAGCGTCTGATGGGGCTGGGTGTCGAACTCGCCAGATCGGCAAGCGCACTGACCCTGGAACTCATGACCCATGACGAGAAGAGCTCCGAGGAGTACCTCGCCGACATGAGCCGCTTCGCCCACGAAGAAGGGCTGGAGGCAGCGCGACTGGTCGCCGAGGTGGCCAACAGCATGCTGCACGACCAGAGCAGTGACGGCATGGAGACCTTGACCCGCGCCTTCGCCGGGGACCAGGCGGATTACCTCCGCTTCCTGTCGGAAATCGCCAGTTGCTGCGGGACGAGCATCTTGTACCTGAAGGTGAAGTTCGATGTCCCGGTGGAGGACAGCCTCGACAACCTGCGGAAAGTGCTGCGGAATGACAACGGGGCATCTTCCTGACACTGCCGCGCTCGTGTCCCGAGTCGGAGATGCGTCGGCAGTATGCGGCGACCTTGTCGAGGATCTCGTCGGCGGTCTTCGTCCAGAAGAAGGGCCGGGGGTGCTCGTTCCAGCCGGTGAGCCAGGACCGGATGTCGCGTTCGAGTGCCTGGACGGAGCGGTGGACGCCTCGGCGGAGCTTCTTCGTGGTCAGCTCGGCGAACCACCGCTCGACCAGGTTCAGCCAGGAGGACCCGGCCGGGGTGAAGTGCGGGTGGAAGAGCGGGTGGGCGGCCGGCCGTGTCTTCAGGGCCGGGATCTTGTGGGTGACGTGGTCGTCCAGGATCAGGCGGACGTCGAGGCCGCATTCCTGACTCGGAGGACCAGGGTGTTTCCGGGGGTGAGGGTGCCCCGTCGGCCTGGACCTCCGTGAACTAGGATTCCGTTCTAGTTCCGGGGGCTCCTCTCCCGGAAGGCTCTTCGGGGGAGGCGGCGGCGATGCAGGCAGTGGGACCCGACGACCCGTCACATGTCGGTCCGTTCCGGACGGTTGCCCTGCTCGGGCAGGGCGGCATGGGCCGGGTCCTACTGGGGGCGGCGGTGGACGGGCGGCTCGTCGCCGTCAAGCGCGTGCACGCCGACCTCGCCGACGACGAGGGGTTCCGCGCCCGGTTCCGGCGCGAGGTGGACGCCTCACGGCGGGTCTCCGGGGCCTACACGGCACCGGTGGTCGACGCCGATCCGGACGCCCCCGCACCCTGGCTCGCCTCCCTGTTCCTGCCCGGGCCCACCCTGAGCGAGGCCCTGGAAGAGGCCGGTGTGCTGCCGGAGGAGACGGTGCGGCGGCTCGCCGCCGGGCTCGCCCGGGCCCTGGCCGACGTCCACCGGGCCGGGCTCGTCCACCGCGACCTGAAGCCGTCGAACGTGCTCCTCACCGAGGACGGCGTCCGCGTCATCGACTTCGGCATCGCGCGGGCCGCCGAGGCCGCGACCCGGATCACCCACACCGGCGCCTTCATCGGCTCCCCCGCCTTCATGGCCCCCGAGCAGATCGCGGGCGGGGAACCGGGGCCCGCCGCGGACGTGTTCGCGCTCGGCGCCACCCTGGCCGTGGCCTGCTCGGGGAAGCCGCCCTTCGACGGCGACTCGGTCCCCTCGGTCCTGCACGCCGTCGTCCACGAGGAGCCCGACCTGTCGGCCGTGCCGCCGGGCCTGCGGGGGCTGATCGCCGCCTGCCTCGTCAAGGACCCGGCCCTGCGGCCCACCCCGCAGGCCGTGACGACCTTCCTCGGGGCCGTGCCCGGCGCCGCCCGCCCCTGGCCGGAGGCCGTGCACGCCCGGATCGCGGCCCAGCGGGCGGAGGCCGACCGGCTGCTCCGCACGGCCCCGGCCGCTGCTCCCTCGTTCGTCCCCGCACCCGCGTTCCCGCCCAGGTCGGCTCCCCGGCGTCGGCGGGGGCCGATCGCCGCGGCCGTCGCCGCCGGGGTCCTCGTGGTCGCGGGCGCGGTGGGCGCGGCGACGGGCTGGGCGGCGGACCTGTACTACCTGGTGATCCCCGAGCCCGTGCCGACGCCGGGGAATGTGCCGCTGAGCGAGGTCGCCGACCGGTACACCGGCGCGCTGCCCGCCTGCGACCAGGTGTTCGCGCGGGTGAAAGCACCGGCCGGGTTCTCCCCGCAGCCCACGCTCGCCCCTGGGGCCCGCGTCACCCCGAACGACGGGAGGCGGTCCTCGCAGTGCGAGTGGACCACCCGCTCCGGTGACCGGATCAACGTCACCTGGGACCAGTACGACAGTGCCGGCGGGCGGACCGGCGCCGAGCGGGCGAAGGAGAGGTACGAGGAGTTCTACCGGCGCGGCACCACCCCGCGCGACCCCTCGCCCGGTTTCGTCGAGGAGGCCGCCTGGGAGAAGCCGGGCGACCGGCACTGCGTCCTGCGCGGCCGGGACGTGAACCTGGTGGTCTTCCTCGTGGTGCAGGGCCCGGCCCTTCCGGTGGGCCGCTGCGAGGCCGTCACCCGGGACGTCGGGCGGCAGACCATGGAAGCGGTGAAGTCCCCGTGAGTCGCCCGCTCGGCCTCGCGGACCCGCAGCGGACCGGCCCGTACCGGCTCCTGGCCGAGCTGGGCCGGGGCGGCATGGGGCGAGTGTTCCTCGGCGTCGCGCCGGACGGGCGGCTCGCCGCCGTGAAGCAGGTGCACGCCAGGCTCGCGGCCGACGAGGAGTTCCGCGCCCGGTTCCGGCGCGAGGTCGAGGCTTCGCGGCGGGTCTCCGGGGCCTGCACGGCGGCCGTCCTGGACTCCGACACGGAGACGGCCGTGCCCTGGCTCGCGTCCGTGTTCGTGGCCGGCCCCTCGCTCGGCGCTGCCGTGGCCCGCTCGGGCCCGCTGCCCGCCGAGAGCGTGCGGCGGCTCGCCGTGGGCCTGGCGACGGCGCTCGACGAGATCCATCGGGCCGGCCTGATCCACCGCGACCTGAAGCCGGAGAACGTGCTGCTCGCGGAGGACGGGGTACGGGTCATCGACTTCGGCATCGCACGGGCCGCCGAGGGCGGGAGCCTCACCGAGCTGACCGGGACGGGCCTGGTGGTCGGCTCGCCCGCGTTCATGTCGCCCGAGCAGGCGGAGGGCCGGGAGCTCACCCCGGCGAGCGACATGTTCTCGCTCGGTTCGGTCCTGGTCCTGGCCGCGACGGGGAGGAGCCCGTTCGCCGGGCCCTCGACCCTCCAGGAGCTGTACGCCGTCGTGCACGCCGAGCCCGCGCTCGACGCCGTACCGGCGGAACTGCGCGGCCTCGCCGCCGCCTGCCTGGCCAAGGACCCGGCGGCCCGGCCCACCCCCGCGCGCCTCCTCGCCGCCCTGGGCCCGGCGGCGCCCGTCACCCGGCACTGGCCGCCGGCGGTCCACGCCGCGATCGCCGAGCAGCGAGCGGAGATCGACGGGCTCCTCGCCGGGGGCCCGGGCTTCGGACCGGCTGCGGCCCCGCCCCCGGCGGCCACCGCCGTCGTCACCGAACTGTCCGCCCCCGCCCCGCGCCGGAAGGGCCGCCGGTCGCTGGTCGCGGCGGCGGCCGCCCTGTGCGTGCTCGGCGGCGCGGGGGTCTGGTGGTACGTCCAGGAGGACGAGGGCGCCGGGCCGCCGGACCGGTACCTGACGATGCCGACCTGCGCCGAGGCGACGAGGGGGCTCCCGCTGCCGGAGCGCCGGACTGACCTGGACAACACCAGAGACAGCACCTCGACGGCCGATACCAGCTGCTCCTGGTACGAGCGGAACGACCACCTCCAGGGCGGCTGGGACGTCACCTCCCACGCCGACGTCCAATGGCGCCTGCGCCGCTCTGTGGGCACCTCGGAGAACGCCACGCGGGTCCAGACGGCGGAGTTCTCGGAGAACGCGCGGGCCGGACGCCCCGCGACGGGCCTCGCCTTCGCCGACGAGGCGTACTGGCTTCCGAAAGGCGACAGCCGGCACACCACCTGCGACCTGTTCGTCCGCAGGGCGAACCTCACCGTCCGCGTCACCCTCGGCGGCGATCCGCATCCGGCCGACACCTGCGAGCAGGAGGCGGTGCGGATCGCCGAGGCGGCGGTGGCGGCGGTCCCGGACGCGCCATGAGCGCGGGACCGCCCCCTGAGAGGTGGGCCCGCGCTCGGCGTCACCGGCCGGCAGGGGCGTGATCAGCCGTTGAGCTCGGCGACGCCGACCGGGGCGAACTTCTCGTCCAGGTCGCCGGACGGGGCGTCCGCGACGCCGATGCCCGCGATCGAGGCCCCGCTGGCGGTCACCGGGGCACCACCACCGAGGAACAGGGCGGCCAGGGAGGTCCTTCAGCGTCGGGCGTTCGCGAGGCGCTTGACCAGATCGGAGGTCGGGGCGTTCCAGGAGACAGCGGTGTACGCCTTCTCCTTCTCCACCGAGGGCTCGTACGACTGCGGACCGGCACCGTCACCGCCGTCTCCCCGACCCTGCCCGCCCACGTCCAGGCCACCGGCTACGACCCTGACACCGGCCGCCTCGACCTGCGCCCCGACTCACCCGCCTACGCCACCCAGCTCCGCCTCCTGACCGCCCGGATCATCGCCACCGCCAACGAACACGTGGGCCCCTCCGCCGTGCGGGCGCTGCGGGCCCTGCCACCCGGCGCCGTCGACACCACCCCGCCCCCGGCCGCCGGCCACCCCGGCCCGACCGCGGTCGCGACTCCGGCTGGGTCGGTGAAGACCAGGGACACCGCATCGGCCGGCTACCGCAGGGCCCTGGAAGCCCGCCACGTCGCCGTCGACCCCGACCACCCGCGCCCGGCCACCGCTGGTGTCGGCGACCTCTCCCTGATCCCCGCCGAGGCCCGCGCGGCATTCGCCCAAGTCCGCTCACAGGAACACGAGACGTTGATGACGCTCTTTGAAAATCGGTTCTGTCCGCACTTCAGTGAACCTCTTTCACCCTCCAGCACAGGATGAAAGAGGTTCACTGATCGCTTCGGAATGAGTTCCGTGTGAGGGCTTGGCGGCCGGGTCTGGTGGCGGCAGAGGGGTACGGGTGTCGGCTGATCTTGCGCCTGATGCCCTGTGGGAACGTATCGCTCCACTGCTGCCGCCTCGTCCGCCGCGGCGTCATCGGTATCCCGGCCGGTTGCCGGCGGACGATCGTGCGGCTCTGCGGGGCATCGTTTACGTGCTGCGCAAGAACGTGAGCTGGAGAGACGTGCCCACCGAGCGCACCGGCTGCAGCGGGGTGACGGCCTGGCGGCGGCTGCGGGACTGGACCGAGGCCGGAGTCCGGCCCCGCCTGCACGAAGTGCTCCTGGCCGAACTGCGCAAAGCAGGCCTGCTGGACATGGGCGACTGCGCGACCGACGGCTCGCACGTCCGGGCCCTGAAAGGGGGGCTCACACCGGACCTTCGCCGGTCGACCGCGCCCGGCCGGGCAGCAAGCACCACCTGATCGTCGACCGACATGGCACTCCTCTGGCCGTCTCGCTGACCGGCGGAAACCGTCATGACGTCACCCAGCTGACGCCGCTGCCAGCCGCGATCCCCCGCATCCGCGGAGTGCGCGGGCGGCCTCGGCACCGGCCGGGCCGACTGTTCGCCGACCACGGCTACGACTCCGCATCCGCTACGAGATACGCGCCAACCTCCACCTCGGCCTGCTTCAACTCGCCTGCGCCATCATCTGCTTGAGACGCCTCCGAACCTCATTCTGAAGCGATCAGTTGGTTCAGCTCGGCGAGCGGGGTCCGGTGCATCTGGTCAAAGTCTCCGGCCTTCTGCCACCGCTCAAAGCGCCGCCGGCAGGTCTGACCCGAGCCGAACCCTCCACTCCAGGGGCAGCCACGGCTCGATCAGCACTCACAGGCCATCGTCCACGATCCACGGCCGGGTAGTCGTTGCGGGCATGGCGTTGGCGACACCGGCAGTCATCGGATCTCGTTCTCAGGATGCTGCGCGTCGTAAGCCTGGCGGGCATGGGCGATGCCGTCCCGGTGCTCGAGCGACCAGTCAGCCAGTGCCTTGACGAGGTGGGTCAGGCTCACGCCCGTCTCGGTGAGGCGATAGTCGACCTGAGCAGGCACTGTCGGATAGACGGTTCGAAGGACCAACCCGTCGCGTTCCAGCCGGCGCACGGTCAGGGTCAGCATCCTCTGCGAGATCCCGTCGATCGCGCGCTGAAGCTGCCGAAAGCGCCGTGCACCGTTCGCAAGCTCGACGATCACGAGGACTGACCACTTGTCGCCCACGCGGTCGAGGACGTCACGGATCCCGCAGTCGGGGTGGTGAGGCTGTCCGCACGGGGCGAGTTCTGCGGGTTCAGCGGTTACATCGGTGTGCGTCACGGACATCGAACTGCCTCCTTGTGGGCTGACCACGGCCGGTCGAGACTCATCGTAGTTACTGATGAGAACCACGTAGGGGGAAGAACCGTAATGATCATGGTGACCGGCGCGAACGGAAGTCTCGCATCCCTCACTCTTCAGGAGTTGGCCGACCGGAAGGTGCCCGCGCTGGGCGGCAGCCGAACACCCGGCGACGGGCAGCGCCACCTGGACTTCGACGCCCCCGCCAGCCTGGACCTCACCGGTGTCTCGACGCTGGTCCTGGTCTCGGCCGGGTACGCCGAGGACGACCGGGTCATCGCTCGGCATCGGGCCCTCCTCGACGCCGCCGTCCGTGACGGAGTCGTGCACGTGATCTACACCAGCCTGACCCGTACCGGGGATCACCTCGGGTTCGCGCTCGCCCACCGCGTCACAGAGGACCTGGTCAAGGCCAGCGGCCTCGCTTGGACGGTCCTGCGTAATGGGCTCTACGCCGAGCTTTTCGGGGCGCTGTTGACGTGGACACCGGACGGTCTGGAGTCAGCCTTTGGCGATGGCGCTCTCTCTGCGGTGGCTCGGGCGGACTTGGCCGCCGTAACAGCCATCGTCGCCGGCCACCCGGCCGCACACACCGGCAAGACCTACGACCTGGTCGGCGACCCGATCACCGCCGAGGACGTCGCCGCGCGTCTCGACGTCACCCACCGAACCATCGGCCTGGGCGAGTACCGTGCTCGGCTCCTCGCGGACGAGGCCCTGATGCCGTTCCAGCCGCCGATGCTCGCCTCGATTGCCACCAGCATCCGCCATGGGCTCCTCGGCAACTCCAGTCCAGACCTCGACATCCTGCTCGACCGACCGCTCGCCGACGCAGTGACCATAGCGGCGGACACTGCGGCCGCGAGGCGTCCTGCCGCTCGCTGACGCGGATGGTTCATCGCGACGCGCCGCTGCCCTTTGACGGTCGCCGGCGGCTGGTCGAACGCTGCCTTACCGACCTTTCCGTTAGTTCTGTGGGGTCGGGGGGGAGGGCGAGGCCGGTGTGGGCGAGGAAGGACCAGGGCAGTTGAGGGTTGGTGTTGATGCGGTGGATGCCCTGTTCGGTGGCGTCGGCGACACCGGCGAGGTGGTCGCCGGTGAGGTTGGGGAGCTCGCGTTTCTTCAGCGAGGACCACAGCAGTTCCACCGGGTTGAGCTCGGGTGCGTAAGCGGGTGATCGCTCAGGGGTGAGCCGGTCCTGCTCGGCGACCCCAGCCCGCATGGCCCGGCTCCAGTGAGTCGACAACCCGTCCCGCACCAGCACCACCCGCCCCCGCGGTGGAACGTCTTCATCTGCTCCGGGACCTCGATGAGAACGGGGGTGTCGTAGCTGCCGGGCTTGAGGTGGAAGCACCATCGGGGACCACGATGGGGATCGGCGGCGTGGTGACCGAGAGCTGCGGCCATCGAGGCGCGTTTCCAGTTCAGCCGGTGCCGCAGAAGAGGCGTGCGGCCGCGGGGCGCGTAGGTACGGCGGACCTGCGGCAGCAGCGACACTCCGGACTCGTCGAGGAAGACGATCCAGGCACGTGTGTTCACCGCCCCCTTTCGATCCGCGGCCACTCGTGCGCGATCCAGCGCGCGACCTCCGCTCGTCCCTCTCCACCGCCCGCAGCTCAGGCCGCTGCAGGCTCCACCCGAGCCGGCCCGTCAGCAACCGCCGCACCGAGGCCTTCGACAGCCTCACCCCTGTCACCCGTTCGACGACCAGGCCGACTCGTTCCAAGATCCACAGGTCGGCCTCGAAGTCGTGTGCCTGGGCGCCCTGCTCCAGCGCGGCTCGCACCCGTTCGGCCCGGGCATGGTCCAGTTTGGGCGGGCGACCGGTGGCAGGACGCCGGCGCGGAGCATCGGCGCCGCCCTTCTCCCAGACAGCCTCCACCGCCGCACGCTCTCGTCACTGACGTCCAGCATCCGCGCGATCTCGGCACCCGAACGTCCCTGATCGAACAACACGGCTGCCCGCACACGCCGGGCCCCGGACAGCTGCGGCCGGGACAAAGGAGAAACGGCAGAAGAGGGCTTGAAAGACACCGCACCAGGATCCCGCCAACGGCCCCGCCACACCCACAGAACCAACGAAAAGATCAGTAAGGCTTGTCCCGCAGATTGCCTGCTCAGGGCCTGATGGCATGATCGGGGCGTGATCAGTGAACCCGGCCGTCCCGGTGCGATGAGGTATGTCCTGTTCGATGTCGATGGCACGTTGATCGACGCCGTGGAAAATCAGCGCCTGGTCTGGCGCGCGTGGGCGGAGCGGTACGGACTCGATCCTGATGAGGTCTACCGAGTGGCGCTGCGGACGAGGCCGATGGAGACGTTCGCGCAGGTTGCTCCGGATCAGGACGCAGGGGAGTGCCTGGCCGTACTGCATGAGCTGGAGGACGAGGACGTTCGCACCGGTTCATATACGGCCTTCCAGGGCGCCTCCGAACTGCTGAACGCCTTGGATCCCGGGACGTGGGCGCTCGTGACCTCGAACTACGAGCACCGGGTACGCGGACGTTTCGCGCGGACGGGTTTGCCGGTCCCGAAGGTTGTCGTCGATGCGGCCGCGGTGACGGACGGCAAGCCGTCGCCGGTGCCGTATCTGCAGGCGGCCGCACAACTCGGCGTCAGGCCGGAGGACTGCCTGGTCGTTGAGGATGCTCCCTCCGGGGTGCAGTCCGGGCTGCGTGCCGGGATGACGGTGTGGGGTGTGAACACCCCTGCGGCAGTCGACGGCGTGCATCGTCACTTCGTCAGTCTGCGCGAAGCGGTGCCAGACATCCTCGCCTTCGCGTCCGGGGTCCATCCTGATCGACCGGAGGGTGCGGCCACAGCGGAATGATCTTGCTATGGCTGGTGTGATCACGGCGCCGGAGCCGCTCCGGACAGCCCCGTTCACCGGGCTGAGCCCGCGCTGCTCCGGCAAGTCGGTGACCCTGGTGCGGCGCAAGGTCCCGGACGAGCCGCGGCGCGGACGGCCCTGGAGCCTGCCGCTGGAAGACCGAGTACTGCTGATCGCGACCCACTGGCGCACGAACTTGACGCTGGGCCGACTCGCCGCGCTCTTCGGCGTCCCGAGGTCCGCCGCCGACCGGATCATCGACCGTCTCGGGCCGAAGCTCGCGTTCCAGGTGAGGCAGCGGTTCGCGAAGGGCACCGTGCTGATCGTGGACGGCCTCTGGTGCCCACCCGCGACCACGTGGTGGCCGAGCGGTTGAAGAACTGATGGAGGACACAGAGCCTCTGCTTGCCGATGCCCTATCGGCATGCCACCTGGTGTGGCGACCGGAATCTGTTCGTCTATGACGACACCGGGCAACTCCTGTCAGGCGCTCCTGACTTTTTTTGGAGACGCCCGAGGCGTTCGCCCTGCCCAGGGCTGCCTATTTCCAGCAGTGGCTCGTCGACCTGGCCGCGCCCTGACCGTCGCGGCTTTCGGCTACGAGGCAAGCCTCCTGGCCGCCTTGGGCACTGCCCGCGGCACGGTACTGGTCTCTGGTCGCGAGAAGGTCGAGCACCGCTCCCAATAGCCGCAGTGCCGGCCGATGGAGGCGTGAGTGCCTGACCGTGAGCCCGGTCAGGCACTCACGCCTCCAGCAGCTCCCTCAGCCGTGTGAGGTCGTCCCGCGCCGCCTCCCGCTCCTCCTCTGTGAGGGCGGCGGCGCGGGCGAGGGCGGATGCGGCGGTCTTTTCGTCGGCGAGGCGGCCGGCCACGTCCGCGCGCAGGACGAGGAGGCGGAGCAGCTGTACGGGGGTGGGGGACTCGTCCTCGTTTCCCGCAGCGCGGTCGAGGATGCGGGCGGCGCCCGCCGCGTCCTCCTTGGTAGGCCTCCGAGGCGAACGGAGCCCCGACCTCGTAGCGGTGGCCCTGCTCAAGTCGCCGGCATTCCGCGATCCGGCCGGCGGTCATCCGGACGATGCCGGTCAGGCCGCCTGCCCGGGAAGCCCGGGCGCCGACCGGACGGCACCGGTGTCGTGGAGACCGCGCCGGCCTCCTCCACCGCCGCCTGCGCCCCGAGCCCTTCGCCCCGGGCTCGGGCGGCCCGGAACGCTCCGTCCCCCAGCTCCGCGCGTACCGCCGCCTCCACCCGATCCACGTCGCCCCGTTCCGCGGCGGGCAACGGCGCCCCCGTCGAGGCACGCAGCGCATCCGCGGCACCCAGGAGGAGGGCCGCCCGCGTGCACCGTCCGGACAGGGCCGCCGCTCCCGCGAGGCCCTCCAGGGCCAGGGCCACCGCCCGTGGGTCGCCGGTCGTCCGTGCCGTCGCGTAGCCCTCTTCGTGCAGCGCCAGCGCTCCCCGCGCGTCGCCGCGCAGTTCGGCGACGAAGCCCAGTTCGGCGAGGATCAGGGCGTTCGCGCCGTCGAGTCCGACCAGCCGGTGCCAGTCGAGGACCTCGCGGAGGTGCTCCTCGGCCTCCTCCAGGAGGCCTTCGCGGCGGGCGCCGAGGCCGAGGCCGAGGACCGCGTTGATCTCGCCCGCCCGGAAGCCGACCTCGACGGCCTTCTCCCGCGCTGCCTGGTGGTACGCGCGTGCCTGCGCCATGTCCCCCATGAGGAGGGCGGTCCGGCCCAGCCCCGACAGCAGGTCGGGCACCTCGGTGGTCAGA
The DNA here is from genome assembly GCF_014649855.1 of Streptomyces roseolus. GTDB lineage: Bacteria > Actinomycetota > Actinomycetes > Streptomycetales > Streptomycetaceae > Streptomyces > Streptomyces roseolus. The sequence goes on from NZ_BMTV01000044.1 coordinate 44,516, forward strand.
CCGAAACTCTCGGCGGTGTCCAGGGCGGCGCGCTTCAGCCGGGCGGCCCGCTCGTACTCGGCGCGGATCTCCGCGACGGTCGCCAGCGGGTACACGGACCACAGGCCCCCGCACGCGTCGCCGAGCGCCTTGAACAGTGCGGCGCTGCGGGCGGCGTCGTCCTCGGCGCCGATCAGGTCGCCCCGCAGCAGCCGCTGCACGGACCGGTCCCCGAGCGCCGCTGCCTCCCCCCACGGCTCCCCGGCCGCCGTGAACCCGTCGAGCGCCTCGTTCGTCAGCTCTTCGCCCTAGCTCTGGCTCCCGGTCCCGCAGAGCGCGTGGGCGAGGAACCAGCGGGCCCAGGCGAGGGCGGCGGGATCGGCTCCGTGCGCCGTGTCGAAATGGGCGAGCGCGGCCCTGATGCGGTCTCGGCGGTCGGTGCCTTCGCCGCTCATGACGGTGAGCCCGGTGTGCCAGACGGCGACGCGGGCGCGCAGCCGGGCGGCCGGGGCCGCCGGCGTGCCCAGGGCCGCCGCCGTCCAGCGGACCGCCTCGCCCAGGCGGCCGCGCAGCACCCAGTACCAGGCCAGCGCGTCGACGAGCCGGAGCGCGTGTTCGGCGTCGCCCGCCCGCACCGCGCGGTCCAGCGCGGCACGCAGGTTCGGGGACTCCGCGTCGAGGCGGGCCAGCCACTCCCGCTGGGCGTGGCCGCGGAGTTCCGCGGCCTCCGCCAGGCGCGTGTAGTAGGTCAGGTGCCGGGCGCGTACGTCCTCGGTCTCGCCCGCCTCGGCCATCCGTTCCACGCAGTAAGCGGCCACGGATTCGAGCAGCCGGTAGCGCGGCCCGTCCCTGCCGTCGACGGCGACGACCAGGGAGCGGTCCACCAACCGGGCCAGGAGGTCGAGGACGTCCTCGGGCGCGACCTCGCCGCCCCCGCAGACCTGTTCCGCCGCCTCCAGGGTGCAGCCTTCCGCGTGCACGGCGAGCCGGCGCAGCACCCGCCGCTCCGGTCCGGGCAGCAGCTCCCAGCTCCAGTCGATGACCGCGCGGAGCGTCTGCTGCCGGGCCGGCGCGCCCCGCTGCCCGGCGCTGAGCAGCCGGAAGCGGTCGTCGAGCCGGTCGAGCAGCCGGTGCACGCCGAGGGCCCGCACCCGGGTGGCGGCCAGTTCCAGGGCGAGCGGGAGTCCGTCGAGGCGGCGGCAGATGCCCTCGACGGCGGCCCTCTGGGACGCGTCCGGTGCGAAACCGGGCGCCGAGGCGGCCGCCCGCGCGACGAACAGCTCGACCGCCCCGGAGAGGTCGAGCGGGGGCACCGCCCACAGCGTCTCCCCGGCGAGGGCCAGGGGCTCCTGGCTGGTCGCGAGGACCACGAGGTCGGGGACGGTGCGCAGGAGCAGTTCCGTCAGTGCGGCGGCCTCGTCGATCACGTGCTCGCAGTTGTCGAGGACGAGCAGCATCCGCCTGCCGCGCAGGGCGGCGGCGAGCCGCTCCGCCCCGCTCGGGGGCCGCCCCGCCTCGGGCCGTGTGCCCCATGCCCCGTCGTCGCGCAGCTCCAGGGCCGCGGCGACGACCTCGGCCGGCTCGCCCCCGGCACCGGCGAGTTCGACCAGCCACACCCCGTCGGGGAACAGCTCCCGCACCCGCCGTGCGGCCTCCACGGCCAGCCGTGTCTTGCCGACGCCACCGGGGCCGGTGAGCGTGACGAGCCGCCGTCCGGCGAGCAGTCCCCGGATCTCCTCGACGGCCGCCTCACGCCCGACGAGTCCGCTGATGGGCACGGGCAGGTTGCCCCGCGCCCCGCCCCCCACGGGCGCGTGCGCAGGGGTCCCGGTGCCCGGGCCCGGGGGCGCGCCACCGGAGGATGCCGTAGGAGCCGGGGCCCTCGCCGCGTCGAGCGCGGGGTCCTGGCGGAGCATCGCCCGGTGCAGTTCGGCCAGTTCCGGGCTCGGATCGAGGCCCAGGTCCTCCGCGAGGCGGACCCGCAGCTCCTCGTACTCCGCGAGTGCCTCGCCCTGCCGGCCCGAGCGGTACAGCGCCTTCAGGCGAATGGCGCACAGTCGCTCGCGCAGCGGATGCCGCTCGACGAGCTCGGCCAGCTCTCCGACCAGGAGGGCGTGTTCCCCGGCGGCGAGGCGTGCCTCGGCCGCCTCTTCGCGGACGACGAGACGTTCCTCCTCCAGACGGTTCACGGCGGCCCGGGTGAACGGCTCGTCCGCGAAGTCCGCGAACGCGGGCCCCCGCCACACCGCCAGCGCCTCGGCGAGCAGCGCGGCCCGCCGTCCCGGGTCGGGGACGGTCCGGGCGCGGGCGGCGAGCCCGGCGAACCGGTCGGCGTCCAAGGCGTTTTCGGGCAGCACGAGTTGGTACCCGGGGGCACGGGAGACCAGCAGGTCGCGGGCGCCCGGCTCGGCCTCGTCCAGGACGCGCCGCAGCTGGGAGACCCTGGCCTGGAGGGCGCGCAGCGGCTTGGCGGGCGGTTCCTCGCCCCACAGGTCGTCGACGAGGCGGTGCGTGGCGACCGGCCGGCCCGTGTCGACGAGCAGCGAGGCGAGCAGGGCGCGCACTTTGAGCTCGGGAACCCGGACGGGCCGCCCGTCCTCGGTCCAGACGGCCGTCTCCCCCAGCACCCCGAATCGCATGCGGCCACCGTAACCCCTCGTTCGAACCGGGCCCGAACGAGTCCCGAACCGGGCCCGAACGAGTCCCGAACCGAACCCGAACCGCCGGCCCGCAGAGTCTGCCCCGTCACCAGGACACACCACCACCGAGGAGTTCCGATGAACCGCACCGCCCGCCTCGCAGGCAAGACCGCCCTCGTCACCGGCGGCAGCCGCGGCATCGGCCGCGCGATCGCCCTGCGCCTGGCCGCCGACGGCGCCCGCGTCGCCGTCCACTACGCGAACAACGAGACCGCCGCGAAGGAGACGGTCGCCGCGATCGACGCGGCCGGCGGCTCCGCCTTCGCGATCCGTACCGAACTCGGTGTCCCCGGGGACGCCGAGGCCCTCTGGAACGCCTTCGACGCGCACGCCGACGGCGTCGACATCCTGGTCAACAACGCCGGGATCGCCGGGCCCGGCACGATCGACGAGGTCGAGGAAGCGGATTACGACCGGGTCTTCGCGGTCAACGCCAAGGCGCCGTTCTTCATCCTCAAGCACGGCCTCGGCCGGCTGCGCGACGGCGGCCGGATCATCAACATCTCCTCCGGCGTCACGAAGGTCGCCTTCCCCGACATGACCTCGTACGCCGCCTCCAAGGGCGCGGTCGAGGTGCTGACCCTGACGCTCGCGCAGACCCTCGGCGCCCGGCGCATCACCGTCAACGCGGTGTCGCCCGGCACGATCGAGACCGACATCCACCCGTGGATGGCCGACCCGGCCGCCAAGGCGCACGCCGCCGGCTTCTCCGTCTTCGACCGGGTCGGGCAACCCGGGGACGTGGCCGACGTGGTCGGCTTCCTCGCCTCGGACGACGCCCGCTGGGTGACCGGCCAGAACATCGACGCGAGCGGCGGCTCCGGCCTCGGCCTCTGACACCCGACGCGCCCGCACCCCTTCCCGAAGGACACCGTCATGCCCCGTCACACCCTGCTCGTCCACGCCCACCCCCGCACCGACTCCCTGACCGCCCAGGTCGCCGGCCTCGTCCACGCCCGGCTGAAGGAAGGGGGCGGGACCGTCGACGTACTCGACCTGTACGCCGAGGGTTTCGACCCGGTCCTCCGCCCCGCCGACGAACCCGACTGGGAGAACCGGGAGAAGGTCTACTCCCCGGTGGTCCGGGCCCACATGGACCGCATCACGGCCGCCGACGACATCGTGGTCGTCTTCCCCGTCTGGTGGATGGCACCGCCCGCCGTCCTCAAGGGATGGATCGACCGGGTGTGGAACTACGGCTTCGCCTACGGGCGCAGCAAGCCGCGCCTGGCCGGGAAGCGCATGCTGTGGCTGGCCCTGATGGGCGGTCCCGAGGCGGAGATCGAACGGCTCGGCCTGTCCACCGCCCTGGACGTCCAGCTACGGCTCGCGGTCTCCCGGTACTGCGGGATCGAGAACGCGTCCGTCGAGATCGTCTACGGCACCGAACTGTCGGGGGTGCCGCGCGCCCGGCGCCCGGAGCGGGTGCGGGAACTGCTCGAATCCGCCGAGGAATCCCTGAACGGAGCGCTGCCGCGATGACTACCACCCATGCGTCCGCGTCCCCCGCAGAGGCGGCGCCGGCGAAGGCGGGCGCCCGCCAGTGGCTCGGCCTCGCCGTCCTGCTCCTCCCCGTGACCCTGATGACGGCCGACCTCGGCGTACTGTGGCTGGCCACTCCGTACCTGGCAGCCGATCTGCGGCTGAGCAGCGCCCAGTTGCTGTGGATCACCGACATCTACGGCTTCCTCACCGCCGGCACCCTGGTCGTCATGGGGACGCTCGGCGACCGCCTGGGCCGCCGCCGGCTGCTGATGGCCGGCTCGGCGGGCTTCCTCGCGGCCTCGCTGCTGGCCGCCTACGCCCCGAACGCGGGGACCCTGATCGCGGCGCGCGCCCTGCTGGGCGTGGCGGGCGCCGCCGTCCTGCCCTCCACGCTCGCCCTGATCAGCCATATGTTCGCCGACGCACGGCAGCGGGCGACCGCGACCGCGATCGCGATGTGGGTGACCGCGCTCTCGGTCGGCCTGGCGATCGGCCCGATCGTCGGCGGCGTGCTGCTGGCGTCCTGGTGGTGGGGCTCGGTCTTCCTGATCGGTCTGCCGATCATGGCGATCGCCCTCGTCACGGGGCCGGCGCTGCTGCCGGAGTACCGGGACCCGGGGGCCGGCCGGACCGATGTGCCCAGCGTGGCGCTCTTCCTGCTGGCGGTGCTGCCGCTGGTGTACGGGGTGAAGACGGTGGCCTCGCACGGACCGACGACGACGGCGGCCGCGGCCTTCGCCGGCGGCCTCGCCTTCACGCTGCTCTTCGTCCACCGCCAGAACCGGCTGGCCGCGCCCCTGCTCGACCTGCGGCTCTTCCGCGACCGCGCCTTCACAGGGGCGCTGCTCACCCTGCTGCTCGGCATGACCGCGCTGAACGGGGTGGAGTACCTGGTTCCGCAGTACCTCCAGGCGGTCGCGGGCCTGTCACCCCTGGAAGCCGGTCTGTGGCTCCTGCCGGGGGCGGCGGGACTGGTCGCCGGATCGCAGCTGACGCCGCCGCTCGCCCGCCGCTTCCGCCCGGCGTACGTCCTGATCGCGGGACTGCTGGTGTCCCTGACCGGGTACGCGGCGATCGCCCTGGCCGCCGGGGTCGCCCTGGCGTCCCTGGGGCTCGCGGTGATCATGTTCGGGGCGGCCCCGATCAGCGTCCTCGGCACGGCGCTCGCGGTCGGCGCGGCTCCGCCGGAAAAGGCGGGCGCGGCGGCGGCGACCGGCCAGACCGCGTACGACCTGGGACTGGCCCTGGGGATCGCGGTGACCGGAAGCGTGGCGGTCGCGGTGTACCGCAGCGGTGTCCCGGGCGACACCCCGGCCGCGGCGCGCGAGTCGCTGGGCGCGGCGAGCGCCGTGGCGGACCAGGGGCTGCTGACGACCGCGCGGGAGTCCTTCACCACGGCTCTGCAGTCGGCGTCGGCCCTGAGCGCGGTTTTCGCCCTGCTGACGGCGGTGCTGGTGGCGGTGCTCCTGCGGAAAGTGCCGAGGATCACCTCGGGCGACTAGCTGTATTGATCACGAGCGTTGTTAACGCCGACTTCACAGTCTTCACCGCTGGCGGGGCCGGAAACGACGAGCCGGCCCGAGAGCGGGGCGGCCCGATCTGCCGACTCGACCGGTCCCACCCGCGGGCGCCGGGCATGAGGATCCCAACGCCCGCGGCAGCGTCAGGCCGTTGTTCCCAGCAGGGCGCCGAGCGGGGCCTGGGAGTGATCGCCGAGGAGGAAGGCGGTCCAGCCGTTCAGGAACTCGTCCCGGTGATGCGGCCGTCTCCGTCGGTGTCGAGGAGCGTGCGGGCGGCGCGGGCCTGCGTGGTGTCCAGGCCGAAGGCGAGAGGAAGGACTCGAACTGCCCGACGGTGATGATGCCGTCGTCGTCGCTGTCCATCGCGGCGAACTCGGCCACCAGGCCCGGAGTGAGCCGCTCCTGAAGTCCGGCACGGCCACCGTGGGCGCCGGCGATCGCCTGGTGGACCTCCTCGCGGCTGATGACGCCGTCGGCGTTGGTGTCCGCGTGCTCCCGCAGGATGTTCCACGTGCGCCGCCACTCCTTCAACAGCGCCTCCCCCTTGGCCGACCCGGCGACTCCCGCGGCCTGCGCGATCGCCTTCGCACGGGCGACGAAGCCCTTCTCCTCCAGGAAGCCGTTGGCGTCGGTGTCGAGGAGGTCGAATCATCCCCTCGGGCGGCAAGACGCTGCACCTCGACCTGGCCGGCGTCTCATTCATGGACTCCAGCGGGCTCGACCTCCTCGTCTTGCTACGCCGACGTCTCCAAGCCGAGGACGGCCGGCTCGCGTGACGCCCTGACCGCCTGAGCGGCTCCGTGTCTCCTCTTTCCGCCACCGACGGTCGGGGATGCCTGCCTCGTCGTGGTGATCGGCCAGCCCATGTCCGGTAACCACAGTGACTGCGAGGCATGGGAGCTCTCCGGAGCCAAAGCCGCCGCCGGCCGCGCTACTGCGGTCATCGACGGCGGCTACCGGGCGCCGGTCTGGTCATGGTCATTCCCGCACCGTCGCGTGCGCGGGGATGGTCCCGCACGCGACGCCCTAGACGAGCTGCTCTCCGCCCGCGCGGGGGAGGAGCTGTCCACCGTGGTGGTCAGGTGGGGGGCAGGCTGCGTAGTCCCCCTGTGGGTTTTGCCGTTACGGGAGTTCGGTGATCAGGATGATGACGCCCGGGACAGCCTGGCTCAGTGCTCCGCGCCACAGCTTGGGGTCGGAGATGAAGAGCATGATGCCGCCGCCGGTCATGAAGGCGGCGATGTACAGGATCAGAGAGCGGGCAACGGTCTGGTGTCCCAGGTGCAGAGCCACGAAGCCGGCGATCATGCCGCAGGCCAGGAAGAGGTTGTAGAACCCCACGTTGAACCGCCATAGACGGACCTCGGGCGCATCGGCCGTGCTCCCCGTGAGGAACTGCCGCACCCATGCGCGTCGAGCGTAGAGGAAGCTTTCCAACGGCCAGACCACGATGTGGACGGCGGCGGCGACCAGTGCGAAGACCTGGCTGACGATGTGCATGCTCGCATGATGGTACGAGCCATGCCATGAGCGGCCGTCGCGCAACGCGCTCACCCCTCAGGTCCATCCGCTCAGCCGAGGCCGCGAACAGGGGTCTGATGCAGGTTCGTGCGATGGCCGGCTTCGCCGGTGAAGCCGGCTGGGGCTTGTCGTTCGGGGCGGTCACGGGGAGCCTCCGTGGTCGCTGCGGAGGGTGGTGCCGAGGATGTGGGTGGCGGCGGGCATCGGGATCCGGGTCGCGGGGAAGCCGAAGCGGTCGACGGCGGTGAGGGGGAAGCAGGCGGTGGTGAGGGTGGTCTGGGTGTCGCGGCCGGTGTGGCAGCCGCCCATCAGACGGGACCAGACGGTGGCGTCGAGTACGCGCTGAACGCGCCGGCTCCACCGAGCCGGGATCGTGCACCGGCTCGCGGGCAGCTATGCGCAGCGGGCGGACCCGGTGGTGCGGGCGCCGCAGGCCGGGGTGCCGGTGATGCTG
>NZ_BMTV01000045.1 GCF_014649855.1 Streptomyces roseolus
CAGCATCACCGGCACCCCGGCCTGCGGCGCCCGCACCACCGGGTCCGCCCGCTGCGCATAGCTGCCCGCGAGCCGGTACACGGTCTCCGTCTGGAAGCCGAGCCGGTGGCCGATCCCGGCTCGGCGGAGCCGGCTGCGGGACAGGTCGAGAAGACGCTCCCGAAGGTCTGCCTGTCGGGCCTGCTGTTCGAGGTGAGCCCTTGAACCTGGATCTGATGCTGTCAGGGACAGGGCTGGAGAGCCTCGAGCACAACGGAGATTCACTCTTTGTAGCTAAACAGTAACTTTGAGTGGTTCACTGGTGTGGCGTGCCGGGAGATATGGCGTGCTGGTGCTAAAGGGGCACCTGCTGTCGTGCCGGCGGCGATGTCGCGGGCGGAAGGAAGTTCTCCCATGCGGATCAGGCTCATATCGACCGGCGCGCTCGTAGCGGCCACGGCCTTCCTCGGCGCACCTCAGGCGTTCGCCGCCGAGGTCAGCGACCAGGACCGGGTGTTCCTCAGGGCGGCGCACCAGGGCAACCTGGCCGAGGTGGCCGCGGGAGAGGACGCGCGGCAGCACGCGACCAGCTCGTGCGTGAAGTCCGTCGGCGCCGCGCTGGTGCGGGACCACGGGAAGCTGGACGCGGACGTGACCGCGCTGGCGGGCAAGCTCGGGGTCGCTCTGCCGGACGGGCCCGCGCCCGAGGACGCGAACAAGCTGAAGGCGGTCCGGGCCAAGGCCGGGACACCCGCGTACGACACCGCGTGGCTGGCCGTTCAGGAGGCCGCGCACGTCAAGACCCTCGCCCTGATCGACCATGAGCTCAAGGCCGGCGAGAACAGCGAGGTGTTCGCAGCCGCGCGGGCCGCCCGCCCCGTCGTCGCGATGCACCTCGACATGGTGCGCGGCGGATCCTGTCACGCCGCGAAGGCTCCCGAGACCGTCGACGCGGGCAGCGGAGGCCGACTCGCGGCCTCCGCCCACGACCGTGACGTTCTCGCCGCGACGGCTGTCGCAAGCGGGCTCGCCCTCGCGGCCGGCGCCGGATGGTGGACCGTACGGGCGCGCCGCGGTTCCGGCAGGAGCTGACCGGACGTGCGGTCCGGTCGCCGCGTCGGCGTCGTGGCGGCATTCGGCGCCGGCGCGGTGCTGGTGGTGGCGGGTGGGATGCTCCTCGACGGGTCGAAGCCGCCGAGGAACGAAGGAGCCCTGCCCGCCTCCCCGGCCGGTCCGCGGACCGCGCCCTTCTCGCCGCCGGTGGCCGTCAGGGTCGCAGGACCGCATCCGGTCCGTGCCGCCGTCAGCGCCGTGGCCGCCACCCTCGAGGGAGACCTGGAGCCACCCGCGGACGGCGGCCGGGTCGGCTGGTGGGCCCTGGGAGCCTCCCCAGGAGCAGCCCGCGGCACCGTCCTGCTCGTGGGACACGTCGACACCGAGGCCGGACTCGGCGCGTTCGCGGCCCTGCACGACACCGGGCTCGGAACCCGCGTCGACGTGACGGGCGCCGACGGGCACGTCCACCCGTACCGCGTCACCGCCCGCCGTACCTACGAGCGCGACGAACTCCCCGCAGACCTCTTCTCCCCCGAAGGCCCGCCCCGACTCGCGCTGCTCACCTGCTCCGGCACCTACGACACCGCCGCCGGCCACTACAGCGACACCCTCGTCCTCTACGCCGCTCCCGTCACACCCGCGTGACACCCGGAAGCGGCGCGGCCCCGAGACGGACGCCGGAGGCAAGGCGGCGAGGAAGGATTCGGGGGCGGTGGACGCCGCGTGCCGGTCGAGCCGCGTCTTCGCGTCGGCGGGGCCCGGAGCGACGAAGGCGGTGGCGAAGCCGGCCACGGCCTGTGCCGCGGCCTCGGCCGCGTGGCAGGCGTTGAGGAAACGGGCGGCCGTCGTCCCTGCCGGTGGTTCTTCGGCCGTTGTCCGCGTGCCCACATGGCGACGTCTTCGCTGGTCAACGTACGGTCGGGGGCCACCACGGTTTGCGTTCGGGCAGGTGAGCCCGCGCGTTCGCAGGGGCAGCGCAGGGAGACGCGACGTCCCCCTCGGACGGGGTGAGTGCGTCTGTGAGACCGGCCACGTGGGCACCCGCGGTCTCAAGGAGACCGGCTGCGTCCTGGCCCGGTCGCGGACATGCGGCGGCCCGCCCGTCCCCTGGCCGGGACGGGCGGGCCGGTTGGTCGCTCCGCGGGTTACTTCAGGCCGTTGCTGATCGCGTTCACGAGTTCGCCGTCGGCGGTGTCGCCGTTGAACTCCCAGAAGAACGCGCCGCCCAGGCCCTGGTTCTTGGCCCACGTCATCTTGGTGCCGACGGTGGCCGGGGTGTCGTAGCTCCACCAGTCGGAGCCGCAGTGGGCGTAGGCGGTGCCGCCGACGGTGCCGGTGGCGGGGCAGGCGGTCTTGAGGACCTTGTAGTACTGGTTGCCGGGCTCGACGCCGGCGGCGGGACCGGTTGCGGTGCCGCCGGGGGCGGACTGGGTGACGCCGGTCCAGCCGCGGCCGTAGAAGCCGATGCCGAGGAGCAGCTTCGAGGCCGGGACGCCCTTGGCCTTCAGCTTGGCGATCGCGTCGGCCGAGTTGAAGCCCTGCGCGGGGATGCCGGGGTACGAGGTGAGGGGGGAGTGCGGGGCGGTCGGGCCCTGCGCGGCCCAGCTGCCGAAGTAGTCGTACGTCATCACGTCGTACCAGTTGATGTACGGGGCGGCGCCGCCGTAGTCGGCCGCGTCGAGCTTGCCGCCGCTGGAGCCGTCGGCGGTGATGGCGGCGGTGAGCAGGTTGGTCGGGCCGAACTCGGCGCGCATGGCCTGCATCATGTTCTTGAAGGCGGCCGGACCACTGCTGTCGCAGGTCAGGCCGCAGGCGTTCGGGTACTCCCAGTCCAGGTCGATGCCGTCGAAGACGTCGGCCCAGCGCGGGTCCTCGACCAGGTCGTGGCAGGACTGGGCGAAGGCGGCCGGGTTCTGGACGGCCTGGCCGAAGCCGCCGGACCAGGTCCAGCCGCCGAAGGACCACAGGACCTTGATGTGCGGGTACTGGGCCTTGAGCTTGCGCAGCTGGTTGAAGTGGCCCTTCAGCGGCTGGTCCCAGGTGTCGGCGACGCCGTCGACGGACTGGGCGGCGGTGTAGGACTTCTGGTAGTCCTCGTAGGGGTCGCCGATGGTGCACTTGCCGTTCTGCACGTTGCCGAAGGCGTAGTTGATGTGCGTGATCTTCGCAGCGGAGCCCGAGGTCACGAGGTTCTTCACCGTGTAGGAGCCCCAGTTGGTGAAGTAGCCCAGGTTGATCTTGCCGTTGCCGCCGGGGTTCTCGCCGCCGCCACCGCCCCCGGTGGTGCGGACCGGGGTGGCGCCGGAGGCGGGGCCGGTCTGGTCGGCGGTGTCACGGGCGACGACGGTGTAGCTGTAGTCGGTGCCGGCGGTCAGGCCGGTGTGGGTGTAGGTGGTGCCGGTGACGGTGGCGACGGTGGTGCCGTCACGCTTGACGTCGTAGTTCTTGACGCCCTTGTCGTCGGTGGCGGCGGCCCAGGTGAGCTTCACCGAGGTGTCGGTGATGTCGGAGGCGACCGGGGTGCCGGGGGCGGAGGGGGCGTTGTCGCCGGGGTTGGTGGTGCCGCCGTCGCAGGGAGCGCCGTTGAGCTTGCAGCCGGAGGGGGCGCCGGCCCCGCTGCCGTTGAAGCCGAAGGAGATCGAGGCGCCGGGGGCGAGCGTGCCGTTCCAGCCGAGGTTCTTGGCGGTCCAGTGGTTCGCGGAGTTGGTGACGGTCGCGTCCCAGGCGGAGGTGACCTTGGTGCCGGAGGGGAAGTCCCACTCGACGGTCCAAGAGGTGAGGGTGGTGGTGCCGGTGTTCTTCACCGTCCACTTGCCCTCGAAGCCGGAACCCCAGTCGGATGCCTTGGCGTACGTGGCGGTGGCCGAGGTCGCCGCCTCCGCGGGCGCGGCGAGGCCGACCATGGCGGCCAGCGGGAGAAGCAGCGCGGTGGCGCCCGCAAGGGCTTTGGACCGCGTGCGGGGGACGTTGCTCCGTGGCGATCCGGTACCGCGCCACCGCGTGTGAGTGCTCAAGGGTGCTCCTCGGGAGGGGTTCGGCGGACAGGGGGGTCCCTGGCCTGTCGACCCTGCGGGTCCCTGGGTGCGTGGTGTCCCTCCTTTGCACCCACCGCAGTGTTGCCGCGACCTTAGGAAGGACTAGACCAATCGTCAAGTGGTACGGACCTCAAGGCCGTTGTGTACGGAATGCCCGCCCCCGGCGACGATCGCCCGTCGCGCGCACCTCTGGTGGCACGTTCGGCGGGGTACGGTTCCGGCCATGGTGCGATCTTCTCGGCGTGCGTCCCGGCGTCGACCGCTCCCACCTCGCGGCAGATGGGGGTCCTGGATGCGGGCGCCCGGGAGGGGCGTCGCCGCCGATGGGGCGGCGTCCGAACTCCACGATCCGCCCAGCGCTCTCAGCTGCGGCGATCGATTCCCTCCGCCTGAAGTCGCCGCGAGCGAGTGGTCCAGATCATTGACCTCTCCTCGGGCTGCTCCCTTGCGTCGGTGCCGTCGCGGCGGCCGTCCCACGAGGGCTCCCGTTCCCCCGGGCACCCTTCTCTCCATGGCCGGAATCGTTCCTTTCAGGTGCGCCCGGTTCTTTGCCGTGCGGCGCCCTCGGCGGCGTCGCGCCCCGCGCCGAACAGAAGTCCATGCAGCGACTTCGGGAGTCGAGCCGCCGACCCGTGTCGTGGACGGGAACGCCGGGGTGTCGTCCGTCGGGCAGGAACGGCTCTGGTTCCTGGACCGGCTGGAGCCGGGAGACCCCGCGTACGACATTCCGTACGTGCTGCGGCTCGGCGGCGCGCTCGACGCCACGGCCCTGGGGCGTGCGCTCGACGACGCCGTGGCCCGCCGTGAGGCCCTGCGGCTGGAGGCGGAACACGAGATCCGGCGGAAGGCGGCGAAGTACTTCGCCGGGGAGACGCGCTGGTGAACCGCTTCCAGTGCGTCGCCGGCCTACAGCTCCGCCACGGCGTGAAGCGGCTCTGCAGCGCCCTCGGCGTCAGCCGTTCGAGCTTCTGCTACTGGCGCCCGAGACAGCCGCCGACCGGGCCGCCCGGCAGGCGGCCGACGCACAGCCGACCGTCCGGACACGTGCGGTGCTCCAGTGATCGGACGGCACCTACGGAGCCCCCGGAATCACCGCCGAACTCCGCGAGACGAGCGGTGAGGCGGTCAACCACCAGCGGGTCGCCAGGAACATGCGGGCGTCCGGGATCGAAGGGATCCGGTTGCGCCGCCGGCACCGCACCACCGTCCCCGATCCGGCTGCGGCCAAGGCTCTGGCCTGATCCGCCGCGACTTCACCGCGGACAAGCCGAACAAGAAGTACGTCGGCGACATCACCTACCTGCCCATCGACGGCGGGACGTTCTGCTGCCCGGCTACCGTCATCCACCTCGCTTCGCGCCGTCTGGCCGATCGCCGACCACATGCGCGCGAACCTCGTGACCGACGCTCTGGCCGCGGCCGTCCACACCCGCGGAACTCTCGCGGAACCGATCACGCGCACCGACCACGGAGCCCGGTACACGAGCAGGGCCTTCGCCGAAGCCCGCAGCTCAGCAGGGGTTCGGCGAAGCATGAGCGCGGTCGGGTCCAGCGCGGACAACGCACTCGCCGAGTCCTTCGACGCGACCTTCAAACACGAGACCCCGCAGGGACGAAAGAGCCGGCCGGATGAGCACGAGGCCCGACTCGACGCGTTCCGACGGCCCCACCGCCCCAATGCCCGGCGCCGACACTCCCGCCTCGGACAGCGATCACCCATCGCCTTCGAGAACGACTTCCACCTCACACCGACCACGTCGACACCGGCCGCATGACCCGTGTTCAGGATTCGGGGTCAAGGCGCCCTGGGCCAGAAGCCGAAGTCGTGAACAAAGCCAGGCACACGGACCTGCTTGCGTCGGGCTGCCGTGCGACCCGCGTCCGCACCCCCGCCGAAGCGGGTCGGCACCTCCGCGGTTTACGCCTCGCCATCACGAGCAGGCGGGGGTCAAGACCAATCCGGTTACTTCACCAGGAGGTCCCGATGTCGGGCACGGAGAAGAGCAAGGCCCACGCCGAGCAGGCCAAGGGCAAGGTCAAGGAGACCGTCGGCCGCGCCGTCGGCAACGAGCGGATGACCGCCGAAGGCCAGACCGAGCAGGCCAAGGGCAACGCCCGCCAGGCCAAGGAAGGCATCAAGGACACCTTCCGGCACTAGAACCGGAACCCTCCCCGTATACCCGTGAGGCCCCGGCCACTCCCCCGGTCCGGGCCTCGCGGCGTGTCCGGACACGCCGAAGGGCTCACCGCCTCTCGCGGAGCGCCACCCGGCCGACTCCCACGGCGGCGAGGGCGACCACGGCAATGACGAACCAGACGGGCACCGAGCCCGGGACCTTCTGCAGGGATCGACCATGGAGGCCTGAATGAGCAACGACATGTGGAGCTACGTTCCGACAGCCGGTCACGGCCCCGACAGTGACCTCACCGGATACAAGGTCGAAGCCGTCGACGGGCACATCGGCAAGGTCGACAAGCATTCCAACGAGGTCACCGACCAGTACATCGTCGTCGACACCGGCGTATGGATCTTCGGCAAGGAAGTCCTGCTGCCCGCCGGCACCGTGACGGCCATCGACAACGAGGAGCGGCGGATCCTGGTCTCGCTCACCAAGGAGCAGATCAAGAACGCGCCGGAGTTCGACCAGGAGAAGCACCTGGGCGACCCCGCCCATCGCGACCAGCTCGGCGGGTACTACGGTTCGGGCCACTGAGCCCGCCCGGAGCCGCACCGACTCGGCAGGACAAGGCAGCCCGTATGTACAGACGGAGGGGGAAGGGCAGGGCGGCCCGGTGGCACTGCCCCCCGAGCTCGTCCGGGCGCCGGGCCCGGTCCGTGCACGCCCTGTCGGCACGGGCTGGTCCCGACCCTGTCCGGGCGGGCCAGGCAGGTCGCCGGACTCGAGGAACCGCTGCCCGGCCACTCGTCACGACGTGGGCAGGGCCCTTGCCCCCGGCGAGGCGTACAGCCGCCCCGCCCACCACGAGCAAGGCACCGAACCCCGTCGCGGAAGCGGTTCTGACACCATCGGCAGAGCCCCGTAATCTGCTCTGACGCAGGACAGCGTGATCTTCGGCGGGGGCTCTCATGACAGGCAACAACAGGTCCAGCACGGATATCGGCGGCGGTCACATCGGACTGGCCGTGACGATCATCGCTTTGATCGCTGTCGCCGGTTTCTCCGGCGCTCGCTGGACTCTGATCGTCGCAGGAGGCTTCACCGCCTGGTTCGTCCTCGCGCTCACCGTCATCCACATCAGGGGCGGACGCGGCAGGGAAGCAGTTCGACGGGCCTATGTCGCCACTTTCGGCTGGGGCGACTGCGTCACCCCCTGATGGGGTTGAACGACAAGCTCAGATTCTCCTTACGATCACGGATCCATCCCCGCGTACGCGGGGAGCAGTCCCCTTCAGGAAGCGCCCGCCGGGGACGAGCGCGAAAAAGAACGGGCGTAAGGGTGGTAATTGGACAGCGTCCGACGGGGTTCTCACCAAGGTTCGCCGACGGGCTGCGGCCCGGATGTGTGGCCGGCGGCACCGGTCCCCGGTCGCTGCGCAGAGGCCGGGAAAGTGTGCAGGGCGGGAGCGGAGGGCCGTCCACGCTCGCGGGGAGCGGGGTGATCCGACCCTGACGGCTCCCACCCGCCTGGGCCCCTCTCGCGCGAGCGGTGAGCAGGGCGGGCTCCCCCAGCGACTCCGTGCGGCACGGCGAGTTCCGACCTGCCGCTCCCCCGTCGGCGCACAAACAATGGGGGCGACCACAGGACATGGGGGAACACGTGCCGTACAGGATCCACTTCACCATCGACGATCTCGCCCGCACCCGGATCGCGGCGAGAGCGAACCCCATGCTGGAACTCAGCACTGCCGTCCGGCAACTGCAATGCACTGAACATGCTGTACGCCTGCGTACCTGGCGCCGCGAGGCCGCCGACGCGTTGAATCCTCGAGCCCGCATGGTGCTGGACCTGATCCCCGCGCAGGGATGGGTACCGGGTTTCCTCGCCCCTGCCGGAACGGGCACGCCGGAGGAACTGCTCGAACAGGTCCTCGCGACGCCTCGGGCCCGGATACGGGCCGAACTCGAAGGTCTGGCCGCACACCGACGGCTGCCGAACTGGCTGCGGCACCTGCCGCACGACCCGGAGGTACGGCGCCAGTTCGGCGCCGCCCTGTACCACACGTACGACTCCCTGTTACGGCCGTACTGGCCGCGTATCACGGCCCTCACCGCGGCGGACAGTGCCTTACGGGCACAACAGCTGCTGTCCGGTGGGATGGAGGACGTCCTGCCCCGGCTGAATCCACGCAGAGTGCGATGGAAGTCCCCCGTGCTGGAGGTGGCCATGGCCTCCGGGCTCGACGGAGACCTGTACTTGCAGGGTCGTGGGCTGCTGCTGGTCCCGTCGGTGTTCGGGGTCGACGGCCCCGTGATCGATCCCGATGCCGAACCCCAGCCCTTCCTCACCTATCCGGTCGGCGCGGATCGTTCGCCCGTGCGCCTCCTCCACGACGTCTTGTTCGGCTGCCCGCCCACGGCCTCCCGTTCGCTGGCCGCCGTCCTCGGTCCCACCCGCGCCACCGTGCTGATGGCCGTGGCGAACCGTCCGGGCTGCTCCACCACCGAGCTGGCGGCGACCGTGGGCATCGCCGCGGCGAGCGCGAGTGAGCACGCGGCCGCCCTGCGCGGCGCCGGGCTGCTGCACACCGTCCGGCTCGGCAAGATGGTCGCGCACAACGCCACCGCCGCCGCTCACGCCCTGCTCGAAGCTTCGGGCGCCTGAGGTCAGCGCGTCGAACGGGCCCGCGCGACGGTGGTGAGCCACTCCTCGCTCAACGCCCGCAGCACCGCGAGATCGTGCTGCGGAAGGTGAGCGACCCTGGCGCGCCGGGCCTGGAGCAGGGCGGTGGGCAGATGGCTGCGCGCCGCGCAGAGACCGTCGGCGACCGCCAGCTCGACCTCCTTCCTCTTCAGGTCCGCCGCGTCGCCCGGTCGCCGTGCCGCGTCACGGACCGAGGCGCGGGCGGCGTCGGGATCGGCATGATGACGGCCGCTTCGCTCCATGCAGGACCGCCACGCGGCGAGGGCCGACGTGTACACCGGCTCGCGTTCGGCCCCGTTCGTCACGCGGTCGTCGAATTGCTGGGGCAGGTAGTCGAGTCGGGCCCACGCGTCGACGTCTCCGGCGAGCTTCCGGCGGCTCTGGGCGATGCAGCCGGCGGCGGGCACGTACGC
This sequence comes from Streptomyces roseolus, assembly GCF_014649855.1. Taxonomy (GTDB): domain Bacteria; phylum Actinomycetota; class Actinomycetes; order Streptomycetales; family Streptomycetaceae; genus Streptomyces; species Streptomyces roseolus. Next base: position 9,308 of record NZ_BMTV01000045.1, read on the forward strand.
CTTCGCCTCACCCAGCAAAGGCACGGAGGTCTTGGGCGTTCCGAGGCCGAACTGCGCCTCCGTGTAACGTCGTTGCTCCTCCTGCGACAGCGCGGTCGTGGAGTGCTCCGGCTCGGCCTCCGGACTTCGCGTTCCGGCCGTGACGGCGTCCACGATGCCGTAACCGACACGTCTGCGTTCTGCCATGCCGATCACCGCGGCCTCGTCCTCGGGGACGGGCAGCCGCACTCGGGGCGCAGCCGGCGGGGACAGACCCGCCCCGCGCAGGCAGGCCCGGTCCAGTGCGTCGACGGCCCGTTGCAGCCGTTCGGCGTCCGCCGTCCACCGGCCCGAGCGGGTCGCCAGGTCGATCATGACCGGGGTCGCCGTGAGGCCGGGCCCGGCCGGCCGCGCCTCCGCGCAGCCGGCCAGGATCAGGCAGCCGATCAGGACGCCGACCGCCCGTCGCCTCACCTGGGCGAGCACCAGTGGTTGGAGCTGATCGCGTCGTTGAAGGACGAGTCGTTCCACCCGACGGCCATGTCGTCGACCCGGTCGCCGATGCTCAGACTGTGGTACCTGCCCTGGTAGTTGGCGTCGGTCCAGAAGTAGACCGTGCACTGCCTGCCCTGGTTCTCGACCGAGCTGATGCAGTCGTTCCAGGTTCCCGGGTAGCGGGTGCAGCCACTGCTGTTGGACAGGTTCCGGTAGTTCTGGTTGTCGCCGGAGACCTTGCCCATCGTGCCGCCGCGGTAGTTGTTGACCCAGAAGCAGGCGTAGCCGCTGTTCGCCGGGCACGCCTCGGCCTGAGCGCCTGCGCTCGCGTGGGCGGCGGGCGCGGCTCCGAAGAAGGCGAGCGCGAGGGCTGAGGCGGTTCCCAGCAGCTTCGCCGTGGTCTTCCCTGTCAGTGTCATCGGGGCGGATCCCCTCTCGGTCTTCGGCGCGCTCCGCAGTGATCTCGCCGCGCGGGCGGCAAGCCCCGTTCGCACGCCGTGTCGTCGTTGGCGAGTGACACCTTCCCGGGCCGCCGGGCACCGGGTCGATCCATTCGGCCCACCCCGAAAGGTGGGGCCGGCCACCCAGTGCGGGCGGTCCGTGCGGGGCCGGCCCCCGGACCGGCCCCTCATGGGAACCCCTGCGCCACCGGAAGCGGACAGCCGGCGAGGACTTCGGGCAGTGGTTCGAGATGTCCGCCCTCTCGACCGCCGCGAACCGAGGCCTTGTCGGTCTCCTGCTCCGCCGCATCCGGCCCTCCCCCACGCCCTCGTGGAACGGGTGACGGCGCTGGTCTTCGCCCATGGGGGGACCGCCGGTGCAAGCTGCGGCAGTCGCGCGCCCAGCCCCGTACGGACGCGATCCGTCTCCCCCGGGCGGCCGGCCCGCCGCGTTCCCGCCGCTCCGGCGCCGGCATTCCGCCGGCCTGACAAGGTCACGTGGGGGCGGCGGCGGGAGGGAGTGGAGGAGGGTTGCGGGTGGCGGTCAGTCCGGGCGTCCCGGCAGGTGCGGCAGCAGGCGGTCCGGGGTGAGGGGCAGGTCGCGCAGGCGGACGCCCACCGCGTGGTGCACGGCGTTCGCGAGGGCGGCCGCGGTGCCGACGATGCCGATCTCCCCGATGCCCTTGCTGCCCATGGGGTTGAGGTGGGGGTCGTCCTCGTCCAGCCAGTGCGCTTCCAGGGACGGCACGTCGGCGTTGACGGGGACGTGGTAGGAGGCGAGGTCCCGTTCCACGAACTCCCCGTACCGGCGGTCGAGGGTGCTGCCCTCGGTCAGCGCCATGCCGATGCCCATGGTCATGCCTCCGATGAACTGGGAGCGGGCGGTACGGGGGTTGAGGATCCGGCCGGCGGCGAAGACGCCGAGCAGCCGGTTCACCCGTACCTCTCCGGTCACGGCGTCCACCTCGACCTCCGCGAAGTGGGCGCCGAAGGCGTGCCGGGCGTACGGGGACTCCTTTCCCGCCTCCTCCGCGGTGTCGGCCCGTGCGGAGAGGCCCTCGGGCGGCAGCGGGCCGGAGTGGGCGCGCAGCCGGTCGGCGAGGGCGGTGCAGGCCCGGTGGACGGCCCAGCCCCACGACGAGGTGCCGGAGGAGCCGCCCGCCAGCGGGGCGTCGGGCAGGGCGCTGCTGCCGATCTCCACCCGGACCGAGTCCAGGGGCGCCTGGAGGGCGTCGGCGGCGATCTGCGCGAGGACGGTCCGTGCCCCGGTGCCGATGTCGGTGGCGTTGAGCCGCACGACGTACGTGCCGTCGGGTGCGGCGCGGGCGGTCGCCGTCGACGGGCTGACGAGGTACGGGTAGGTGGCGGAGGCCACGCCGGTGCCGGTGAGGCGGTCGCCGGAGCGCCGCACGCCGGGGCGGGGGTCCCGGTCCTCCCAGCCGAAGAGCCGGGCGCCCTCGCGGAGGCAGCCGGCGAGGTTCCTGCTGCTGAACGGCCGGCCGCTGTCGGGCTCCCGGTCGGGGTCGTTGCGGAGGCGGAGTTCGACGGGGTCGAGGCCGGTGGCGACGGCGAGTTCGTCCATGGCGGCTTCGAGGGCGTACATGCCGGACGCCTCGCCGGGGGCGCGCATCCACGAGGGCGTCGGGACGTCCAGGGCCACCACGCGGTGCGTGGTGCGGCTGTGCGGCGAGGCGTACATGACGCGGGCGGGGACGGCGGCCTGCTCGACGAACTCCGTGACGGTGGAGGTCTGCGTGGTGACCTCGTGGGCGAGGGCCTGGATCGCTCCGTGGGCGTCCGCGCCGATGCGGACGCGCTGGACGGTGGGGGCGCGGTGGCCGACGGTGGCGGGCAGGTGGCGGCGGGGCAGGGCGAGCTTGACGGGGCGTCCGGTGTGCCGCGCCGCCATGACCGCGAGGACGACCTGGGGGCGCGGGGTGCCCTTGGAGCCGAAACCGCCGCCGACGTGCGCGGAGCCGACCGTGATCCGCTCCCGGGGCAGGGCGAACAGGCGGGCGAGGACGTCCCGTACGGTGGTGGACCCCTGGCTCGAGTCGTGGACGGTCAGAGCGCCGTCGGTCCACCAGGCCGTGGAGGCGTGCGGTTCCATGGGGTGGTTGTGCAGGGCGGTCATGGTGTAGGTCGCGTCGACGCGGAACGCCGAGGTGGCGTACGCGGCGTCGAAGTCGCCCCGCTCGCGGACGGCGGGGTGGCCGCCGTTCACCTCCTCGGGGGTACGGAGGCGGGGGTGGCCGTCGGCCGGTCCGGCGTCGTGGTCCTCGGCGGCGTACTCGATCCGGAGGGCGTCGGCGGCCGCGCGGGCGTTCTCCGGGGTGTCGGCGACGACGAGGGCGACGTACCAGCCCCGGTGCGGGACGCGGTCGTTCTGGAGCACGGCCAGGGTCCGGTCGTCGGCCTCGGCGAGGCGGGGCGCGTTCTCGTGGCTGAGGACGGCGTGGACGCCGGGTCCGCGCAGGATCTCGTCGGCGTGGACGGCGGTGACCCGGCCCCTGGCGATCGTGGCGGGCACGGGCACGGCGTGGAGGCAGCCGGGCGGGGTGCGCTCGGCGGCGTAGCGGGCGGTCCCGGTGACCTTGTGCCAGGCGTCGCGGCGCTCGGCGTCGGTTCCTGTGGCCGGTGCGGGAGGTGTCGGCGGGGGGCACATGCGGAGCGGCTCCTCAGCTGGCGGCGGCGAGGTCGGTGAGCACGCGGACGGCGAGGCCGCGCGCGAGCGGCACCTTGAAGCCGTTGTCGCGCAGGGGTCGGGCGGCCTCCAGTTCCGCGTCGACGGCCCGGGCGAAGGTCTCTTCGACGGCGGGCGCGCCGCGCAGGACCTCCTCGGCGGCGCGGGCGCGCCACGGCCGGTGGGCGAGTCCGCCGAAGGCGAGGGCGGCGTGCCGGACGCGGCCGTCCGCGACGTCGAGGACGGCGGCGACGGAGGCGAGGGCGAAGGCGTACGAGGCGCGGTCGCGGGCCTTGCGGTAGGCGCCGGCTCCGGCCGGCGGCGGGAGGACCACCTCGGTGATGAGCTCTCCGGGGCGGATGACGGTGTCCTGTTCCGGGTGGTCGCCCGGCAGCCGGTGGAAGTCGGTGAGGGGGACCACGCGCGGGCCGTCGGGGCCGAGCAGGTGCACCCGGGCGTCGAGGGCGGCGAGGGCGACGGCCATGTCCGACGGATGGGTGGCGACGCAGTGCGGCGAGTGGCCGAGCACGGCGAGGTCGCGGTGGACGCCGTCTCGGGCGGGGCAGCCGGTGCCCGGTTCCCTCTTGTTGCAGGGGTGGGAGACGTCCTGGAAGTACGGGCAGCGGGTGCGCTGGAGGAGGTTGCCGCCGGTGGTGGCGGCGTTGCGGAGTTGGGGGGAGGCGCCGGACAGGAGGGCCTGCGACAGGACGGGGTAGCGGGTGCGGACGAGCGGGTGGGCCGCCAGGTCGCTGTTGCGGACGGTGGCGCCGATGCCGAGGCCGCCGTCGGGCGTCTCGTCGACGGTGTCGAGCGGCAGCCGGCCGATGTCCACGAGGAGCGGCGGGTCGGCCACGCCGAGCTTCATCAGGTCCACCAGGTTGGTGCCGCCCGCGAGGTACTGGGCGCGGGGGCGGTGGGCACAGGCGGCGAGGGCCTGCTCGGTGCGCTCGGCGCGCACGTACGCGAAGGGCTTCACCGGACCGTCTCCCGGTGCGCGTCGGTGACGGCGTCGACGATGTGGGGGTAGGCGCCGCAGCGGCAGAGGTTGCCGCTCATGCGCTCGCGGATCTCGTCGCGGGTGAGTTCCGCGGGGCCCCCGGCGCGGGCGGCGCGCGGTGGCGTCACGTGTGAGGGGTGTCCGGCGGCGGCCTCGGCGAGGAGGGCGACGGCGGAGCAGAGCTGTCCGGGGGTGCAGTAGCCGCATTGGAGGGCGTCGCGGGCGACGAAGGCCTCCTGGAGCGGATGGGGCCGGCCGCCCTCGGCAAGGCCCTCGACGGTGGTGACGGGCCCGTCGCAGGCGACCGCGAGGACCAGGCAGCTGTTCACGCGCCGGCCGTCGACCAGGACGGTGCAGGCCCCGCACTGCCCGTGGTCGCAGCCCTTCTTGGCGCCGGTGAGGTCCAGGTGCTCGCGCAGGGCGTCCAGGAGGGTCGTGCGGTGGTCGAGCCGGAGGTGGTGGATGCTCCCGTTGACCTGGAGGACGGTGGACGACGTGGACTCCCCCGGCCGGTCGGGGCCGTCGTGACGGCTGTTCCCGGGGCCGTGGCCGTGACGGCGTTCGTCGCCGCGGTCGTCGTGTCCGGCCGGGTCCGGGCCGGCCGTTCCGTCGCGGTCCACTGGGTCCGCCTTCCGTCGGTGGGTGGGAGGGGGCGCGTGCCCCGTCCCGGACTTGCCTTCCCCGCGGGTCGCGTCTGCCCCGCCTCCGGACCGGAGGTCACCCGTCCGGAGGGCGGACGGTCGTCCGTCCGCCCGGCACGCGCGTCGGTCGTCCGCCGGGACCTCATGGGCGGGGGTCAGCGGCGACGGGCCGTGAAGGTGTGGGTGATGCCCGTCTGCCAGCCCGGCTGGGGCAGGATCCTGACGCCGCTGAAACCCGCGCGTCGCAGCCGGTCCGCGAACCGGTCCGCCGTGTCGAAGTCGAGGACGCTGCGCCGCAGGTGGGCGTAGAGGCGCGCGTCCCCGTGGAGGCGGCCCCACGGGACCACGAGGCCGCCCATGACGGCCGACCACACGGCCCGGTGCAGCGGGTGGCCGCCGAGGGCGTACTCGTGGACCGCCAGCCTCCCGCCCCGTCGCAACAGCCGGTGCACCACGTCGAGGACCGCGTCCGGATCCGCGACGTTGCGGAAGAGGTAGGCGGCGAACACCGCGTCGTAGGGGCCGGCCACCCCGGCCGCCGTCATGGCCTCGACCGGTGCGTGGACGAACGAGACCCCCGGCGGCCAGCTCTTGCGGCGCGCCCGTGCCAGCATCCCGGCGGAGGCGTCGACGCCCGTCACCGTCGCCGAAGGCGCCGCCGCGAGCAGTGCGCGGGTCGAGGCGCCGGTGCCGCACCCGAGGTCCAGGACCCTCGCCCCCGCCCCGCCGTCCGGCAGGCCGAGGCGGCGCGCCGAACGGCGCAGGTGCGCGTGGTACCCGGGGCTGGCGGAGGTCATGCGGTCGTACGTCCGCGACGCGTGGTCGAACGCGCCGGCGAGCTCGGCGTCACGCAACAGGGTCACGCGCTCTCCTCCCGTAAGGGCCGTCCTGGTCCGGAGCCATCGTCGCACCGCTCCGCGCCCTCCGCCGGGTGGGCGGGGCGGGGCGCGGGAGACGCGACGGGTCATTGGGCCGGACGGCCCAAGACGCGGTGCATCCGTACCGCACGAAGGTACGGAACCACACAGACAACCGCACCCGCCGACGCCTGGCAGCAAGGGGAGCCCGATGCGCATACTCGACCCGTTCGTCATCGACCGGGACGTCCCGGCAGCCGTGGGGCTGGTGCTCGACGACGTCCTGGGGTGCCGTCTCGACGACGCCGAGGCGGCGGACCCCGTGTTCGCCGCGGACCTCGCCCGACGGGTGGCGGCCTTCACCCTGGCGGGCGGCCGGCGGCGCCGCTCCCAGCTCCTGTGGTGGTCGGCGCGGGCCTGTGGCGGAGGCGCACCGGAAGCGGGCGCGGTCCTGCGCACCGCCGCGGCCCTCGAACTCATCCAGACCTGCGCGCTCGTCCACGACGACGTCATGGACGGTTCTCCGCTGCGCCGGGGGCGTCCCTCCGTGCACGTCGCCCTGGACGCCCGTTACGGGACGGCCGGGCGCCGCCGGCCGTACGGCACGTTCGGCGGTTCGGCCGCCGTGCTGGCCGGGGACCTCGCGCTGGCCTGGGCGGACGACGTCTTCGCGGAGGCCGTCGAAGGCGCTGCCCACGCCCGGGAGGCCGCTCGGGTCTGGCGCCGCATGCGCACCGAGATGGTCGCCGGGCAGTACCTCGACCTGCACGCCCAGGCCACCGGGGGCTGCTCCCCCGGGCGTGCCCTGCGGACGGCTCTGCTGAAGACCGGTCTCTACTCCGTCGCCCATCCCCTGGTGCTGGGCGCCACGCTGGCCGGGGCGCCGCCGGAGCGGGTGGCCGCGCTGCACGAGGCGGGGCGGAGCGCCGGCATGGCGTTCCAGCTCCGGGACGACCTGCAAGGCGCCTTCGGGGATCCGTCCGTCACGGGCAAGCCGGCCGGGGAGGACCTGCGCGAGGGCAAGGCCACGTATCTCGTCACCCTCGCCCGCGCCCACTGTGCCGAACGCGGTGACGCCGAGGGAACACGCCTGCTCGACCAGGTCGTCGGGGCGCCGGAGGCCACGGAGGACGAGCTGCGCCGGGTGTGCGACGTGCTCGTGTCCAGCGGCGCCCTCGACCGGGTCGTCGCCCGGATCGAGCAACTGCGCCGGCGGGCCACGGCCGTCCTCGGCGCCGCCGGTCTGGCCCCCGAGGCGACCCGCCGCCTCGGCCGGCTCCTGGCCGACCTGTGCGGCCCGGCGGACGGGACGGAAACGCCGCCGGAGGAGAGTACCGGCCCCGCCGGCTCGCGGGACGCCGGCCTGTTGATCGGAGGAAGCCGTTGAGGACGCTGCCCGGCAGGACCGACCACGTCGTCGTCGTAGGAGCGGGCCTCGCCGGCCTGTCGGCCGCCCTGCACCTGCTCGGGGCGGGGCGTCGGGTGACCGTGGTCGAACGGGACGCGCGGCCGGGCGGGCGCGCCGGACGCGAGGAACTGGCCGGGTTCTCCCTGGACACGGGCCCGACGGTGCTGACGATGCCCGACATCCTGGACGAGGCGTTCGCCGCCGTCGGCGAGTCCCTCCGCGACCGGGTGGAACTGATCGGCCTTCACCCGGCCTACCGGGCCCTGTTCGCCGACGGCAGCCGCATCGACGTGCACACGGACGCGCATGCCATGGCGGCCGAGGTCGAACGGTTCGCGGGCGCGCGCGAGGCCGGTGGCTACCTCCGGCTGCGCGGCTGGCTGACCGAGCTGTACGCCGTACAGAGGCGGCGCTTCATCGACGCCAACTTCGACTCCCCGGCGCAGCTGCTCCATCCCGACCTGGTCCGGCTGGCGGCGCTCGGCGGCTTCGGCCGGCTGGACCGGGCCATCGGCCGTTTCGTCTCGGACGAGCGGCTGCGCAGGGTCTTCTCCTTCCAGTCCCTGTACGCGGGGGTGGCCCCCTCGCGCGCGCTGGCCGCGTACGCGGTGATCGCGTACATGGACACCGTCGCCGGGGTGTACTTCCCGCGCGGCGGGATGCACGCGGTGCCCTCCGCGATGGCGGAGGCGGCGAAGGGGGCGGGGGCGGTGCTGCGGTACGGCGAACCGGTGCGGAGACTGGAGCGCGTCGGCGGCCGGGTCACCGCCGTCGTCACCGACCGGGAGCGGATCCCGTGCGACGCGGTGGTGCTCACCCCCGACCTTCCGGCGGCCTACGGGCTGCTGGGGCGCACCCCGCGACGTCCGGCGGGCCTCCGGCACTCGCCGAGCGCGGTCGTCCTGCACGCGGGTACGGACCGGACGTGGCCCCACCTCCGCCATCACACGATCTCCTTCGGCGGGGCGTGGTCCCGCACGTTCCGCGAACTCACGCGGACGGGACGGCTCATGAGCGACCCCTCGCTGCTGATCACGTCGCCGACGGCCACCGACCCCTCGCTGGCCCCGCCGGGGCATCACCTGCACTACGTCCTGGCGCCGTGCCCGAACACCGAGGTCGGGCCGGGCGCCGCCCACTGGGGCGAACTGGGCCGGCGGTACCGCGACGCGCTGGTCGGCGAGCTCGAACGCCGGGGCCTGGACGGGCTGGGCTCCTCCATCAAGGAGGAGTCCCTGGTGACCCCGGCCGACTGGACGGCGGCGGGACATGCCGCCGGGACGCCGTTCTCGGTGTCCCACACCTTCGCCCAGACCGGGCCGTTCCGCCCGGGGAACCTCGTGCGGGGGGTCGAGAACGTCGTCCTCGCGGGCTGCGGCACCACGCCGGGCGTGGGCGTGCCGACGGTTCTGATCTCGGGGAAGCTGGCCGCGGCGCGGGTCACGGGAGGTGCCCCGCGGCGGGCCGGGCGGGGCGGCCCGGTCGGGAGGGCGCGGGCGCGGGATCCGCTCTCCGTTCCTGCTCCGCCTCCTCCTCAGCCCCCGTCTCCGTCTCCCTCTCCGAAGGGGGGCAGGCCGTGACGGCACGTGAACTCGACGCGGCGGGCGTCAGGGACCCCGCCCGGCGGGCGGCCTACACGACGTGCCGACGGCTCAACGCGCGCCACGGGAAGACGTACTTCCTCGCCACCCGGCTGCTTCCCGTCGACCGCCGCTGCGCGGTGCACGCGCTGTACGGCTTCGCCCGGCGGGCCGACGACATCGTCGACGACCTCGGCCGGCACGCCTCCACGGCGCAGCGCGCGGCGGCTCTCGACGCGCTGGAGGCGGACTGGCGGGCGGCTTCGCGCGGCGGCGCGGCCCGGGACCCGGTGGTCATGGCCGCCGCCGACACGGTGGCCAGATACGGCATCGCCGAACAGCACTTCACCGATTTCCTCGCCTCGATGCGCGCGGACCTGTCCGTGCGGGACTATCCGACGTACGCCGACCTGCGCGGGTACATGCACGGTTCGGCGGCGGTCATCGGGCTGCAGATGGTTCCCGTCCTCGGGACGGTGGTGCCCCGGGAGGAGGCGGAGCCGCACGCCGCCGCCCTGGGCGTGGCGTTCCAGCTGACCAACTTCCTGCGGGACGTCGGGGAGGACCTGGACCGGGACCGGGTCTACCTCCCGGCGGATCTGCTGGCCTCGCACGGGGTCGACCGGGAGCTCCTGCGCTGGAGCAGGCTCACGGGGCGCCGCGACGCCCGGATCACAGCGGCGCTCGCCGCGGCCGCCGCCCTGACCCGTGAGGTGTACCGGGAGGCCGAGCCGGGCATCGCCCAGCTCCAGCCGGTCTCCGCCCCGTGCGTGCGCGCGGCGTTCGTGCTGTACAGCGACATCCTGCGGGTGATCGAGGAGGACGGCTACGCGACCGTCCACCGGCGTGCGGTCGTCGGCACCGGGCGCAGGGCGTCCGTGGCGCTGTCCGGCCTGGTCCAGGCGGTGGCGGCGCGTCGGGGGTGGAGGAAGCGGCAGCCGGAGCGGCCCCGTGCCGTCGAAGGGATCGGCGTCGGTGACGGGGCTCCGGGAGGGGCGGGGTGAGCGGCGGACAGCGGAGCGGAGCGGAAACGGCGGCGGACGGCGTGGGCGACGGAGAGCGGTTGGGGTCGGACGGCATGAGCGGCGGAGAGCGGACGGGGGCGGGCGGCACGGTGGACGGAAGGGGATGGCGGTCGAGCGGCGGGCCGGGCGGGTCCGGGGCGGGTGACGGGGGGCGGATTCCGTTGCGGATGCGTCGTGCGCGCGTGGCGTGGGAGGAGCAGCGGCCGACGTGGCGGCAGGCGCGGCCGGCGTCCATCGCCGCCGCGCTCGCGCGGGCGACGTCCCGCCCGTCGGGCAACTGGTACGTCGTCGCCGACAGCCGCCACGTCCGCGACGACCGGCCGCTCGGGCGCGTGGTCGCCGGGACCGAGGTGGTCCTCTGGCGGGACGGGGAGGGCGTGGCCCACGCGGGTCCCGGGGCCTGCCCCCATCTCGGCGCACCGCTCAAGGACAGTGCCGTCCGATGCGGGAGGCTCGTCTGCCACTGGCACGGGCTCGCCCTGGACGGCCGGCCCTTCGCGGGCTGGGAGCCGTGGCCGGCGCACGACGACGGCGTCCTCGTGTGGGTACGGCTCGACCATGTCGGCGGCGAGGAGCCCACGGAGGCGCCCGTGGTGCCGGAGCGGCCCCCGACGGCGGGCGCGGTCGACGCGGTGTACACGGGCGTGGGGAGGTGCGAGCCGCAGGACGTCGTGGCGAACCGGCTCGATCCGTGGCACGGCGCCTGGCTGCACCCCTACTCGTTCGTCGACCTGGAGGTCGTCTCCGTGCCGGGGGACGAGGCCGCGGAGGAGGACGACGAGCTGGTCGTCGACGTGTCGTTCAAGGTGGCCGGGCGGGCGGTGGTCCCCGTGACCGCCGCGTTCACGGCTCCCGATCCACGGACGGTCGTCATGCGGATCGTGGCCGGCGAGGGCGCGGGCTCGGTGGTGGAGACCCACGCCACGCCGCTGACCGGCGCGGGCGACGCCCGGCCGCGCACCGCTGTCGTCGAGGCGGTCGTGGCCGGCTCGGACCGCCGGGGCTTCGCGTTCGCCCGCGCGGTCGCGCCGCTCCTGCGCCCCGCGATGAGGGCGTCCGCGCGGCGCCTGTGGAAGGACGACCTGGCCTATGCCGAGCGGCGCTGGACGCTGCGGAGCACCGGCCGGTTCCCCGGCTGACACCGGCGGGCGGTGCCCCGCCGAAGGTGTCCCTTCCGCCTCCGGGCGTGCCGGGAGCGCGGCGCCGAGCCGGTGAGGGGCGGTGCCGCGCCGGGCCGCGGGCCCTTCCGCCCAACGGGCCCTTCCGCACACGGGAAGCGCGCCCTCGTCCACGGCGCGCCCGGGGCCCGCCGGCTCGGCCCCGTGCGGGGCGTGCGCGGCGGCGCGTTCGTGCGCCCGGCGTACCCGCGGCACCGCGCGTTCGGGGTCCTCGCCCGTGCCGAAGGCGGTCACGGCGGGGAAGGTGGTGCGCTGGAGCCGGCCCCAGGGGTCTCCCCGGAACCCGGAGCGGGCCGAGACGGCCGCCATGGCCACGGGGTGGGGCGACCGGGGCGGCAGCGCGACGGAAGCTTCTGCCGCCGTGGACCGGGGCCACGGCCGGCCTGCCCTTCGTCACCCGCCTCCTGCCGCCGGTGGCCCGCCCGGGTGGGCGGGCGATCACCGCCGCGGTCCGCCGGGTGACGTGCGCGGCACCGGCCGGGGGGCGTCACCGCGCGTGTCGCCGCCACCGTGATCGGGCGGTCCGGCCGGAGCCATGGCACCGGGGCCCGGGTCAGCCGCTCGCCGAGAGCCGGGCCAGCGTGCGCAGGGGCGTGGAGCGGCCGCGGCGCGGGACGGTCCACAGGGTCTGGCCGCGCAGCCCCCAGCGCCGCAGGTGGGCATTGGCGGCGAGGAACCCCGTGGTGGCGGCGCGCTCCATCAGGGCGACCGGCAGGTCGGTCCGCACGAGGTCTCCCGCCAGGGTGACGGTGGGGTCCGGGGTGGGGACGGTGGGCCTGTCCCGGTGGCCGCCGACCGGGAAGAGGGGGCAGTCCGCGCGCCGCTCGTGGCGCTGGTCGAGGATCCGCGCGCCGCGGGTCTCCGGATAGACCTGGCTCAGCCGTTCCCGGAGTTCGCCGGGAGTCACCCCGGCGTCGACGGCGTACGCGTGCAGTTCGACGACCGAACCGCCGGTCCGTCGCGCCCAGCGGGACGCCTCGCCCTCCCACCGTTCGAGCACGCTGATGTTGTCCAGAGGCCCGTATCCGCTGGTGCCGAGGAAGCCGGGGCGGTCGGCGCGCACCGGCCGGTCGAGCCAGAGCCGGGAGACGAGGAACGGCGGCGCCGTCCTGAGGCGGCCGACGCGCGCGCGCCACTCGGTGTCGCCCAGGGCGGGTGAACGCGCCACCAGGTCCCGCAGGCCCGCCGTGTCGAGGGCGAGCACGACGGCGTCGGCGTGCTGTGCGCCGGCGGGGGTGACCACGGTGTGGCCCTCGCCGGGCGCGGGGGCGAGGCACTCCACGGGCGTGCCCGTGCGGATGTCGACGCCGTGGCCGTCGAGGTAGCGGGCGAGGGGGTTCCACAGGGCCTGGGGGTACGGCTCGTTCGGCACGTCGAAGAGGAGGCCTTCGGAGGAGCCCAGGAAGTAGATGTGGAACATCAGCGCGAGTTCGGCCGCCGACAGTTCGCGGGGGTCGGCGAAGAAGCTGCGGGAGAACACCTCGAAGGCGAGGTGTTCGGCGGCCCGGGGGAAGCGGATCCGGTCGAGGAGTTCGCGCGCGCTGAGGTCGTCGTAGCGCTCGTACACGTCGGGCAGGCGCACGTCGAGGAGGGGCAGGGCGGCGCCGGCGTTCAGGCGTCCGAGGTCGCGCCAGCCGAAGCTGGGGCTGAGGGCCGCGAAGCCGAGCGCGCTCCAGGGAGGGGTGCGGGGGACGCGGGCGAAGCTGTCGTGGAGGCCCGAGCTGTGCCGCAGGGGGTAGTCGGCGAGGCCGGTGAGCCCTTCCAGGCCCGGATCCGTACGCCGGAGCAGTCCCCGGAGGTTGTAGTACTGCCGGAAGAAGGCGTGGAAGCCGCGGCTCATGGTGGCGGCGGATCCGTCGGAGAGCGTGGTGGACCATCCGGCGAGGCGTCCGCCGAGTGTCTCCTCGCGTTCGTAGAGGGTGACCCGCACCCCTCGCTCCGCGAGGATCGTGGCGGCCGCGAGCCCCGCGATGCCTCCGCCGACGACGGCGCAGCGCGGGGCGGGGTCTGCGGCGCGCGCGGCGCCGTCGGCGGCCCGTACGAGGGCGGCTCTGCGGTCTCGGCCTCGGCGGGGGACGGGGGCCCGGTCGGGAGGGGTCATCGGGGCGTACTCCTGTGGTGTGGTCGCGGGATGAGGGGGCGTCGGGAGGAGAGGGTGGCGGGGACCGCGGGGTCGGGGGCGGGCGGCGGTCAGGTCCGGCGGGTCGTGAAGGGAAGCTCCGCGACGGTGCGCAGCATGGCGGCGACCGGTGTGCGCAGCCCGATCAGCAGGTCCTCGCCCGGACGGGTGTCGCCGTCGAGGAACCGCAGCAGACGTTCGGCGGGGACGTGGGCGAAGAGCCGTGTGAAGAAGTCGGGTCCGGCGATCCGGCCGGTGTCGAGACCGCGCAGCAGGACGGTGTCCATCAGGTGGGAGCGCGCGGAGTAGGCGCGCGGCGGCACGGGTTCCCGCCCTTGGTGCAGGGCCTCGGCGACCGCCCTGGTCTGGCGTTGCACGGCGGCGAACGCATAGCCGGTGGAGGGTCTGACGGCACCGCCGGCCGTGCCGATGCGGAAGACGTGCCGGCCGGCGCGGCGGGCGTGACGGGCGTCCGTCATGGGGATGACCCCGCGTTCCACGCCGCGGATCCGCAGGGGTCCGAGTCCGAGCACGGCGTCCGTGTAGTGGTGCAGCGCCTGGTCGTAGGCCGCGTCACCGAGGACCGAGGAACTGAACTGGGTGTACTCGACCAGCGCCTCGTGGGGGCCGAGGGGCAGGACGTAGCCGAAGGCGAGGCCGTGGTCCGGCTGAGGGGTGCGGAAGTCCATCAGCTCCACGGTGTCCGGGGTGAACGCGGGCCTCTCCGTCCGGACGAACCAACCTTTGAAGTGCTGCAGGAGCCGCACGCGGGCGGCACGGGGGGCGACGGCCGGCGGGCGGGAGTCGAAGACCCAGCGCGCACGGAGCCGGAGGTCGGCGCCGTCGGCGGTGCGGCACAGGGCTTCGGCGCCGCCGCCGGGCAGGTCGCGGACCTCCCCGACGACCGCCTCGGTCCGGTGCAGCGGGGCCAGCGCCGGCCGCAGCGCCCGCTCGAAGGCAGGGGAACGGAGCATCTTGTAGCGCAGTTCTCCGATGCCCCGGCTGTACGGCTCTCCGTCGGCTCCTCGGACCCGGAGCCGCTGCCACGAGGCGGTGAGCGCGCCGTCGTAGTCGCCGGCCCCCTTCTCCCAGTAGCACCAGGTGCGTTCCGGGGGACGCAGCGGGCCGGGAGGCGCGTCGACGAGCGTGACGCGCGGGGCGGGGACGCCCGGCGGAGGGGTGAGCAGGCGCCAGGCCAGGGAAAGGCCTGCGGCGCCCGCACCGATGATCAGGACGTCGCTGTCCGGCAACGCGTCTCCTTCCACGGTCCTCCGCCAGGCGGAGCGTGTTCCGTCGCGGGGTCGTCCGGCAGAGTCGTTCCACCGGAGGCGGCGTGCCGATCGCCGCGTCGGCGCGTTCGGCCCCCTGGATGGTCCCGTTCACCCGGTCGGCGGTGCCGGATCCGGCACCGCCCGCGTCCGGCGGCGCGCTCGCCGGTGGGGCCACCGGCCGGCGGGCCCGCTGTCTCTCGTGTCCCTTGCGCGCTCGGTGTTCCGGGCGTGTTCCTCAGCACACGTCCTCCGCCCCCTCACGTCCTCCCCCTCACGTCATCGCCTGTCCACCTCGTTCGCCGCGAGCGCCGCTTTCGGATGCACCTGTCCCCCCGGGGCCGTCAGGCGGGTGGCGGTGCGGACCTTGAGGGCTCCTTCCGCACCGCGCGATCCTCGGCGCCGCGCCCCCGACGCCTACGGCGATGACGGCGTCGAGGTGACCGGGCCACCCGGCAGTCCGACCGACGGCCGCCGCCCGAGCCGCGATCACCACACAACAGCGGGTGGCGGACGCCTCCTTCCGACCGCGTGCGGGCTCCCGACCTGGGGAGATGAGCGGGTCCCTGTTATCGTGCGCCGATGTCAACGATCAAACAGTTCCAGGTGACCTTCGACTGCGCGGAGCCCGCGCGCCTCGCCGCCTTCTGGTGCGAGGTGCTGGGGTACGTCCTGCCGCCGGTCCCGGAGGGCTTCGCCACGTGGGAGGAGCACCACCGCTCGCTGCCGCCCGAGGACGAGATCTACTTCGCCTGCACCGATCCCTCGGGTGCGGGCCCGCGCTTGCTCTTCCAGCGGGTTCCCGAAGGGAAGGTCGTCAAGAACCGGGTGCATCTCGACGTGCGGACCGGAGCCGGGCTCGTGGGTGAGGAACGCCTTGCCACGCTCGAGGCCGAATGCGCACGGCTGATGGCGCTCGGCGCGAAGCACGTGCTGACCCAGCGCGCCGACGGCGTCAACGAGTCGTGCATCACGATGCAGGACATCGAGGGCAACGAGTTCTGCCTCACCTGATCCTCCTCCGGGGCTGCGAGGTGCGGAGCCGTCTCCGGCCTCGGGGAGCATCGGGGCAAAGGGATCACCCCCGCGCGAGCGGGGGTGATCCGACAGCCGGACGAGCCGGTGCCTCGGCCGGTCCGGTCGCGTGCGGCTCCCCCGGGAGGAAGGTCACCTGCGGCGCGCCCGTGCGGGGATGCACGGTCACCTCGCTCGTCACTCCGTACACCTCGGACAGCAGTCGGGGCGTGAGGACCTCCACCGGCGGGCCCGATGCGGTGACCCTGCCGTCCCTGAGGACGTAGAGGCGGTCGCAGTAGTACGCGGCGAGGTTGAGGTCGTGCAGGGCGACCACGACCGTGGCGGGCAGCTTCCGCAGGGTGCCGAGGACATCCAGCTGATGCCGGATGTCCAGGTGGTTCGTCGGTTCGTCCAGGACGAGGAGGGACGGTTGCTGGGCGAGGGCGCGGGCGATGAGGACGCGTTGGCGTTCGCCGCCGGAGAGCCGGTCGAAGGGGCGGTGGGCCAGGTCGGTGGCGTCCACCGCGTCCAGGGCCCGCCCGACCAGTTCGGCGTCCTCGGCGGTGTCCCCGTCGAGGAGCCGCTTGTGCGGGGTCCGGCCCATGGCGACGACCTCGCGCACGGAGAGGTCGAAGTCGGCGCCGGACTCCTGCACCACAGCGGCCACGGTCCGGGCCAGTCGCCGCACGGGCAGCGACCAGGCGTCGGCACCGTCGACCCTGACGTGGCCGGTTGCGGGGCGCAGGACGCGGTAGACGGCGCGCAGCAGGCTGGACTTGCCGCTGCCGTTGGGTCCGACGAGGCCGATGACCTCGCCGGGGCGGGCGGTCAGGGACACGTCCGCGACCAGGCGGTGGGCGCCGGCGGTGAGGGTGACTCCGTCGACGACGAGTTCGGTGGCGCTCATGCCCCTCCTCGGTCGGTGGTCCGCCGTGCGTCACGGCGCATCAGCCACAGGAAGAACGGTCCGCCGCACAGGGCCGTGAGCACGCCGACGGGGATCTCCATGGGGGCCGCGACGACGCGTGCGGCGATGTCGGCCCAGATGAGGAAGACGGCGCCGCCGAGCGCGGCGGTCGGCAGGACGCGGCGGTGGTCGCCGCCGACGGCGAGGCGGACGACGTGCGGCAGCATCAGGCCGACGAAGCCGATCGGCCCGCACGCCGCGACCAGGACGCCGGTGACGAGGGAGAGCAGGACGAACATGCGGGCGCGGAAGCGGGGCACGTCCAGGCCCATCGTGGTGGCCGCCTCCTCGCCGGCGAGCAGCAGGTTCAGGTTGCGCGCCTGTGCCAGGAGGACGGCGATGCCCAGGATCAGGGCGGCGCCGGGCAGCCACAGCGTTCCCCAGTCGACGCCGCCGAGGCCTCCCAGGGTCCAGGCGAGGACCGCACGGGCCTCGTTGCCCCGGTCGGTGGTGAGGAGCAGCAGGTCCAGTACGGCGGTGAGCACCGCCGCGACGGCCACGCCGGACAGGACGAGCCGTGCCGAGGTGATCCTGCCGCCGGTGCGGGCGGTGGCGTAGACGAGCAGCAGCGCTCCGAGCGCGCCCGCGAACGCGGCGGCCGACAGCGACACCGGCCCGAACAGGGTGACGCCGAACACGATCACCGCGACGGCGCCCAGGGACGCCCCGGAGGAGACTCCGAGCAGGTAGGGCTCGGCGAGCGGGTTGCGGATCAGGGCTTGCAGGGCGGTGCCCACGACCGCGAGACCGGCGCCGGCCACGGCCCCGAGCAGCACGCGGGGCGCGCGGACGTCCAGCACGATGGTCTCGCGTGCCCGCGACCAGTCCGGCTCCGCCCAGTCGGCGCCCAGCGCGTGCGTGACGATGCCCCACACCTGGCCGGGCGGCACCTGGACCGAGCCGATCGCCAGGCCCGCCGTGGCGGACACCACCAGCAGCACGGCCAGGATCGCGAGGGTGACGGTGAGAGCGGCGGGGCCGGCCCGCCTGTCCTCGTGTCCGGCCGGTCGCGCGGCTCGCCCGGGGGCGGCGCCGGTGACCGGGGCCGTCAACGGAAGCTCTCGGGCTGGATGCCGCGGGCCATGTCCTCCACGGCGTACGCGGACCGGACGCCGACGAGGGTGGCGGTCAGCGGCAGGACGACGAACCGCTTGTTCCTGATGGCGGGCACGTCCTTCAGAGCGGGCCGGCCGAGCAGGAACCTCTTCTTCTGTTCGATGCTTCCGGCGCCCTCGTAGTCGTAGATCGCGATGACCTCGGGCTCGCGTTCGACGACCTGCTCCCAGGAGACGTCGCCGAAGACGTCGTCGAGGTCGGCGAAGACGTTCGTGCCGCCGGCCAGCCGGATCAATTCGGTGCCCAGGCTCTTGCCGCCCGCGGTGAAGGCGGACTTGTCACCGCTGTCGTACACGAAGACGGACACCGGGGGCTTGCCCCGGACGGCGGCGGAGGTTTTCCCGACGCGTGCCCGGAGGTCGGAGACCAGCTCGTCCGCCCGGTCGGACACTCCGAAGATCTTGCCGACGGTGCGGATCTCCTCGTAGGTGTCGTCCATCGTCACCCGCTTCTTCCCGCAGTACTCGCGGTTGAGGTGGGTGTCGACGCCCGCGTCCTGGAACGCCTTGCGGGAGCGGCCCTCGTTCTCGGCGAAGGCGCTGCCGTAGCCGCCGTAGACGAGGTCCGGCTCGGCGTCCAGGACGGTCTCGAAGGACGGTTCCTTCTCGGCCAGTTCCGGGATCGACTCGTAGTCCTTCTCCAGTTCGGGCAGGACGGCGGAGTCGGGGAAGGCGGTGCCGACCATGCGGTCCTTCAGACCGAGGGAGAGCATGAGTTCCGCCGGGTGCTGGTGGATGGTGACGACGCGGGCGGGCGCCTTGTCGTACGTCGTCCTCACGCCGCAGTTGTCGATGGTGACGGGAAAGGCGCCTGCCGACGGGGACGTGGCCTTCGCGTCCCGGACGGTGTCCTGCGGCGTGCCGCACCCGGCGGTGAGCAGGGCGGCCGACAGCGCGACGGCCGTGGCCGTGGCACGAAGGGCTCGGCGTCGGCGGGCAGGGGTGAACAGCGGGGAACGGTCGTACAAGTGAAGCCTCCTGGGGAGTCCGCGCTCCTCGGATCGGGCCCGCGACAGGCCAGTGTCCTGACTCCCGGATCGACGCTCCCCTTGCCTTCCCACGCGCGGCGCAGTGGCATGTCGAAGGGTGCACTCCCCGGTCACAGTGGCGGGACCGTGCCGGAATCGCACCGGCTTCCTGTCTCCCGTCGCGGTGATGACCTGCTGATCCTACGGCCCCCCGCGCCCGGGTCAAGATCGCGCGGCCCCCGCCGACGTCCACGACCCGGCACGCCTCCGGTGCGCCCGCGACGGAAGGATCCGTCCCCGCACGACGGTCTTCCCCGGGGTGTGACCCGCCTCTGGCCGAGGGCGGAGGCCGCTCCGGGTCGGAGAGGGGGAACGTCGCGGCGACGGCGGCCACGAGCCGTCCCTCCTCCGTGAGCCGGGGCGGAGTCGCGAGGCCTCGCCCGTCGGCCCGGCCCCCGTCCACCGACCGTCCGCACCGATCACGGTGTGGTCGGTGACACTTGACGGGGGCCTCTCCACGAGCGGTCTTCGGCAATGGCGGCCGGGCCGAAAGCGGGGGGTCAGGTGGGTGGTTTGTGGGCGACGGCGACGATCGCCGCGCGCGGTACCTCGGCGATGAAGGCGTCGTCGGAGCGGTAGACGACCGGCGCCGGTGTGAAGCCGGTCTTCTCGGGCAGGGTCGCCAGGTACGCGTCGTGCTGGAAGTACTGCTCCAGGAGTCGCCAGCGGGCGTCGGTTCCGCCGAGGGTGGCGAAGAACGCGCCGACTCCGTACATGTCTTCCACGTACGCGCACATGCGGCGGCACGCCTCTTCCCGGGTGGTGCCGCGGACGACGAGGGGGTCGTACAGGTCGACGACGCGGGCCGCCGTGCCCGCCTCGGCGAAGAGTTCGGTCAGGAGGCCGCGGGAGAAGTGGCGGTAGTCGTGGCCGGCCGTGGTGTGGGGGTGGACGATGTCGGTGAAGAACCGTGCCATGGGGCTGGTGTCGTCGAAGTCGTGCAGGACCACGTGGCCCCCGTCCCTGACGACGCGCAGGGCCTCGGTGACGGCGTCGAGCCTCTCCTGCGGCGCGATGTGGTGGGTTCCGTAGGCGAGCAGTGCCGCGTCCATGGTGCCGTCGGCGAGGAAGAGGTGGTCCGCGGACTGCCGGATGGCGGGCAGGCCCTGGGCGAGGGCTCGTTCGACCATGTCCCCCGAGAGGTCGCCCGTGAGGATGTGGAGGCGGTCGCGCAGGTCGGGGGCGTGGTCGTGGACGGCGCGGGCGATGGTTCCGTCGCCGCCCAGAACGTCGAGGACGGTGCGGGGGGCGGCCGTGTCGGAGGCCGCGCGGGAGGGAGCGGCCAGTTCGAGCAGTTGTCGCATTCCCTTCCAGCGGACGGAGGAGTCCTGCTGGGCCCTGCGGTAGGTGTCGCCGCGCCCGGTGTCGTCGGAATCGAATTCCGTGGTCGTCGCGGCCAGCGCTCTGAGCGCTTTGTCGGAACCTGGGCGGCCGAAATCCACGGACGATTTCAGGACCGGGTGGGCCGGAACCGTGTCGCGCAGATAATCTTCGAGGGTCAGGGACGGTAAGTAGGTTTCCGTTCCCGCCGGTGCATCCTCCTGCATTTCCACCAATCCGGTCAGTCGATGGATGTCGTCGCGGACGACTGGTCGTTCCGCATGCGGGGTCTTCACCCTCCGCAATCCATGAGCGGCCCGTTATTCCATCGGGCGGCACCGGGGTGCGCGCCGGGCGGAGTTCGGGGGCGCCGGCGCTCGGCCAGTCCGGTCCGCAGTTTCACCGTCGCACCCTTTCAGGGCGCCGATCCCGCGTCAAGGGTGCTCACGCGGGAGTGCCCCCTCCGAGGCCAGTCGTACCGGCCGTTCCTGTCGACGGCGCGAACTCCGGGGAAAGGGGCGGGGCTTCTGCCGGGATTCGGTCCCCGTGTTTCATGCCCGGCGGGCAGGGGCGGTACGCAGGGGATTCCGGAGGTATGAATTCACCCATATCGGAGGTATGCCGTCGGCGCGTCGGGGCCGGTCGCACGTCGGACCGGCCCCGGAGTGGTCGATTCGTGTCGTGAGGCGTGACCGTTGTTTACTTTTCGCCTCCGGTCCAGACGGATATCCCCCGAAATTCCCCTTCCGGTCGGGATCCGGTCGACGAATCCCCTCTTCCCGCCGCCTTGCGGCGGAGAGGGCGGGAAGGGGAGCGGTCGTCGGGGGGCGGTCTTCGGGGTCCGTCGTGGGGGTGGTCGTGGCCGGGAGGAAGGAATCGTCCGGCGGTTCCCTGGTAGGTTGGCGTCCCTTCGTTCTTCCCCGCGCGCCCGTACCGGTCGGCCGGGTGTGCGCCCGGTGAAACCGGGAAGTCGTTTCCCTGTTCCCTTCGGCGAGTTCTCGGAAGAAGGACGCGGGAATCCCAGGGGCGCCGCCGGGAGGGCTCCACGAGCGAGGAGAGGCGGAACGGGGCTGTCATGTCGTGGATGAACGATGTGCTGACAGCGGTGTCGGACATGAGCCCGGTCGCCAGGTTCGCCCTGGCCTCCGCGTTCGCGTTCGCGGAATCCGGTCTCGGGGCCGGCATGGTCGTCCCCGGCGAGGTCGCGGTCCTGGCCCTGAGCGCCGGAACGGAGGGGACGCGCCCGCTGCTGGCCCTCTTCCTCGTCGTCACGCTCAGCAGCTCGGCCGGCGACCACGTCGGCTACTTCCTCGGCATCCGCTACGGGCAGCGCATGAGGGAGACGCGCCTGGTACGGCGGATCGGGCAGCACCACTGGGACCGCGCGCAGGAGCTCTGCCACCGGCACGGGGCGCGCGCCGTCTTCCTGACCCGGCTCCTGCCCGTGGTGCGCACCCTCACCCCCGCGACCGCCGGAGTCGGCTCCGTGCGCTACCTCCGCTTCCTGCCCGCCTCCCTCGCCGGAGCCGCGATGTGGTCCGCGCTCTACGTGTCCGCGGGAACGCTGGTCTCGGCCTCCCTGCGCGAGGCCGAGACCCTGCTCTCCACCATCCTGTGGTCCCTGCTGGGCGTGGCGGCCGCCCTCACGCTCGCGACCGTGTGGTGGCGGCGCAGGCACCGCCGCCGCAGCTCCTGACCGCGCGTCGCCCCGTCCCGTGCCGCTCGCCGGGGACGACGCGGTCCGTCGGTGGGTCGTCACGTCACTCGTCGGGGGGCCGGCGAACGGCGCGCGCGGCGAGGACCGTCATCGCCGCCATCAGGCCCAGGGCCGCGCACAGCGCCGCGGTCACCTCGCTTCCGACCTGCCCTCCCAGGGCGAGGCTCCGCGACGCCTCCACCGCGTGGCTCACCGGATTGACGGTGGCGACGGCCGCCAGCCAGCCGGGCAGCACGTCGACCGGCACGAACGCGCTGGAGGCGAACATCAGCGGGAAGCTGACGAAGAATCCGATGCTGGAGAGCACCTCGACCTTCCGCAGCCACGCGGCGAGCGCGATGAAGATCCAGATCAACGACCAGATCACCACCGTGGACAGCGCCAACGCCGCCACCAGTCCCACCGCCCCTCCCCCGGCCCGGTAGCCGAACAGCAGGTGGCCCGCGACGACCAGGACCAGCAGCTGCATTCCCGAGCGCGTCAGATCGGCGATCGAGCGCGCCACCAGCACCATCGGCAACGACAACGGCAGGACGCGGAAGCGGCGTACCATCCCGCCCTCCATGTCCCGCACCAGACCCACCCCCGCGGACTGCGAGGTGCCGATCCCGGTGGTGACGAGGAGAGCGGGCAGCAGGAACTCGATGTAGGACACTCCGCGCGGCAGGATCGAGCGGTCCGCGAGGCTGCCGAAGACCTGGCTGATCAGCAGCAGCATCACCACCGGCTGCGCCACGCTGAACAGCACCACCCTGCGGTCCGCGTAGACCAGGCGGATCTGGCGTGCGGTGAGGACCCGGAGTTGCGCGGCCCTGCCCGCCGGTCTCCAGCGCGGGACCCGCTCCTCCGTCGCGGGCCCGGCCGAGGGCGTCATCGTCCCAGGTGCGTTCACGGGGTCTCCGGGGTGTCGCCGGTGCGCCGTTCGGCCTCCGGGAGGGTGATCCGGGGGGCCGCACGCGCCGGAGCGGGGGCGGGAGGGCGGTCGAGGGCAGCCGCCGCCGGGGCGGGGGCGTCGGGGGCCGTGGCGGTGAAGGCGAGGTAGACGTCGTCCAGGGAGGGCTCCGCGTAGCGGATCTCCGTGACGTTCTGTCCCACGGCGTCCAGCACCCGGATCACCACGGCCAGATCCGCCGAATCCCCCGCCGGCACGGTCAGCTCACCGCGCCCGTCGTCCACGTCCGACGGGAAGCCGGCCCGGCCCAGGGCCTCGGCGGCCACGGTCCTGTCGCCCTGCGGTCCGACCCGCAGCGAGATGGAACCGCTGCCGGCCCGTGCCTTCAGCTCCACCGCCGTGCCCGACGCCAGGACCCGGCCCGCCCCCAGGACGGTGATCCGGTCGGCGAGCCGGTCGGCCTCCTCCAGGTACTGCGTCGTCAGCAGGACCGCCGTCCCGTCCCGCGCGAGCCCCTGCACCCTCTCCCACAGGCCGAGACGGCTGGGCAGGTCCAACCCCACGGACGGCTCGTCCAGGAACAGGACGTCGGGACGGCCGACCAGCCCGAGCGCCAGATCCAGCCGGCGGCGCATCCCGCCCGAATACGTCGCCGCCCTGCGCCCCGCGGCGGCACGGAGGCCGAACGCCTCCAGCAACTCGTCCGCCCGGCCGGCCGCCTGCGCCTTGGAGGCCCCGCACAGCCGGGCCACCAGGACGAGGTTGTCGTGACCGGAGAGCTCCTCGTCGAGCGCGGCGAACTGCCCGGTGACGCCGATGCGCCGACGCACCTCGTCGGGCCGGCCGGCCACGTCGAAGCCGGCGACCGAGGCGGTGCCCGAGGTGGGGGGCGTGAGGGTGGACAGGACGTTGACGAGGGTGGTCTTGCCCGCCCCGTTGTGGCCCAGCAGGCCCATGATCTCCCCGCGCGCCACCGTCAGGTCCACGCCGTCGAGGGCCTGGACCGCGCCGAAGCGCTTGCGCAGGCCGGTGGCGCGGATCACCTGGTCCACCGCCATCAGCTCAGCACGCGCCCGTGGTGCGCGCGCGCCGCGCGGGACCGCCGGTGGTCCAGGTGGACGAAGGTGCGCTGGAGCCAGCGGTCCTGTCCGTCGTAGCGGGGGACGAAGGCGGTACGGCCGTGCAGCGCGACGCGGTTGTCCACGTACACCAGGTCGGCCGGTTCCAGGACCAGTTCCTCGGAGACGGTGCGGACGGCGTCCGCCAGGGCCTCCATGGCCTGCCTGCCCCAGGGGTCGCTCGTGTGGGTGGCGTGGAAGTCGACGCGTATGTCCGGGTCCTCCGCGTCCCCGGTGAGCACGGCGTGCGGTTTGGTCCCGCTGTCCGGCCGCCCGAAGGAAGGGGGCGGCTCGGTGGTGAACAGGGGCCGCCGCAGCGTTTCGCGCGTCCCGGGGTCCAGGTGGTCCATCGCGGCGCGGACGGAGGCGACCCGCAGTCCCGCGGCCCGGTCGTGGTCGCTGCGGACGCAGAACAGGCCCACGTAGTCGGGGCGGTGGGGGTGGAAGGCGTTCTCGGTGTGCATCTCCAGCGGGACGGAGCCGGCGTTGGACTGCTGGCCCTCCCGGCCGGGCACGGGCACCACGTTCTGCACGA
This sequence comes from Streptomyces roseolus, assembly GCF_014649855.1. Taxonomy (GTDB): domain Bacteria; phylum Actinomycetota; class Actinomycetes; order Streptomycetales; family Streptomycetaceae; genus Streptomyces; species Streptomyces roseolus. Next base: position 33,687 of record NZ_BMTV01000045.1, read on the forward strand.
GCGCGCCCTGCTTCTCGTTGCGGTAGGCGATGACGTCGCCCAGTTCCATGGAGAGGGCGCACAGCACGGAGGCGCTCAGCGTCGCCCTGCGCTCCACGGAGTCGGCCTCCCGCGGAGTGGCCGGCACGCTGTCGGCGGCGGGGAGGTTGCGCAGGAGCAGTCTGCCGGTGGGGCCGGGGTCGTGGCGGAAGGCGCGGAGCCGGTCCTGGAGACGGGCGGGCAGGTGGCAGGAGAGGGTGCGGCACCGGTCGAGCCATTCCCTCTCGTCCACGAGGCCGGGGCGCGTGCGCGTCAACTCCAGGGCCAGGGCCGCCACGTCGCCGCGTTCGGCTTCGGACAGGGTGAAGGTGTTCTCGGGTTCCATGCTGTTTCTCCGGGGGTGGGGAACCGTTCGGTTCGGATGTGCGGTGGGCGGCCGGGCGGGGACGTGCCTCAGCCGCGGCGCGGTTCCGCGACGGCGAACACGCTGTGGCGGTCGCTGCCCGCGTACCGGTCCTCCTGCTCGGTGAAGACGGTGAACCCGCGCCGCTCCAGCTCGTCGGCCACCGCCCGCAGCCGGCCTGCGGTGCTGCCGCCGGGGCTGTCGTGCACCTCCATGGCGATCTGGCGGACGAGTGGCCAGTGACGGTCCTCCAGTCCCCGCAGCACCTCCCGCTCGCCGCGCTGGACGTCGATCTTCAGCAGGTCGATCCGGTCGACGGGATGCTCGTCGAGGACGGCGGAGAGCGGGCGGAGCCGGCAGGTCACCTTCTCCTCCCGGAACCGGAAGGCGAGGAGTTCGTCCAGCATCCGCTCGGCCTCGGGCAGGTGGTCGGTCCGCACCTGCCCCCGGACGAAGGCCCGTTCCGCCTCGGTGTCCGCCAGGGTGCTGCGCGTGGACATGGTCGAGTAGCCGGGATAGTGGGTGAACTCGACCTGCTGTTCCGCCTCGGCGAGGCCGTAGGGATGGACGAGCCCCGCCACCGCGTGGCGCTCCCGGTTGCGGCGCAGGACGTCGTACACCGGGGGGACCGGTTCGAAGGAGTGGACCGTCGCGCCGGGCCTCTCGGAGCGTACGAAGAGGGTGAACATGCCTATGTTGGCCCCGACGTCGAAGACCACGGGGGCCTCGGGCAGGCGCAGGGCCTCGGGCAGGTAGGCGCGGCGGGTGAAGATCTCGTCGTAGAGGAACTCGGTCTCGTGCCGGTTGAGGCCTTCCACGTCGGCGAGGGCGATGGTCATCGGCGGCCTTCCCGCGGGGTGCGCGGCGGCTGTCCGCCGCGGGGGGAGCGGCCGTGGTCCGACATGGCGACCAGGATGCGGCGGTCGCCGGTGAAGGGCCTGCGGCCGTGGGCCGCCTGGACGTTGTCGACGAGCATGAGGTCGCCGGGCCGCCAGTCGTTGTCCACGGCGTGTTCCAGTCCGCGGTCGCGCACCTGGCGTGCGTGCTCGGCCGGTATCGGGGAGCCGTCCGCGAAGGCGACCGACTGGGGCAGTTCCTCCGGGGGCAGCATCTCCATCAGCGCGGCGGCGGCCTCGTCGCCGAGCGTGGCGGGGTGCCACTGGTCGCTCTGGTTGAACCACAGCCGCTCGCCGGTGACGGGGTGCTCGATCGTCGCGGGCCGCACGTGGCTGACGCGCAGTCCGTTGCGGGCGTTCCACTGCCAGGTGGCCCCGGTGCGGGAGAGGTACTCCTCGACCTCCGAGCGGTCCTCCGTCTCGAAGGTGTCCTGCCAGCTCTTGCCGAGCCCGCGTCCCCCGTGGAGGTTCTGGGTGTAGCGCAGGCCGCCCGCGAAGGCGTCGCGGACGTCCTGGTCCAGGGCCCGGTACCAGGCGGCGTTGTCCACCACCGGAGTCGCGCCGCCGCTGTCGGCCGCCCGCTCGCAGTAGAAGAGCAGCCGGGCCGGCCACTGCGCGGCGTACGACATCTCGCTGTGCATCGAGATGGTGTACTCCGCTGGGTACTCCGTGGAGGTGTACACGTTGTGGCCGACCTTGGTGCGCGGGGAGTTGCCGAAGACGTAGGGCAGGCGGTCGGGGAGCAGGAGCGGCATGATCTTCTCCAGCTCCCGCGGGTCCACTCCGAAGCCGCTCAGGACCAGCACCTTGTGGGCGGCCAGGAGTTCGTCGGTGTGCGCGGAGTCCTGGAGGAGGCCGGCCAGGGCGTCGGCGGTGGCGGGCAGCGCGTGGCTGTCCGGGCTGATCACGGCGGGCCGCCAGGGGGCGGTCGGTTCCATGGAGGGCTCTTTCATGCGTCGAGGAATTCGGTGATGAGCCGGTTGACCCGGTCGGGCTGTTCGAGGTAGCCGTAGTGGCCGCAGTCGGGCACCACGTGGTAGTCGGCTTCGGGCAGGGCGTCGGCGATCTCCTCGGCCAGGTGCGCCGGGGCCACGATGTCGTCGGCGAAGGCGATCACCCGGCAGGGGGCGGTGATCCGGGCCAGGTCCTCCCCGTGGTCGTCGGCGGCGCTGATCTCCAGCTGGGTGCGGACACCGGGGCCCGCGGTCGCCGCCAGTTCGAAGAGGTCGAGCCAGTCGGCGATCCGCTCGTCGTCCGCGAGCGTCCGGGGCGACAGGTTCTGCATGGCCCGCACCACCGCCCGGTAGCGGGGCGGGACGGTGACGCCGCTGTCGGCGAGGTCGGCCTCGGCTTCGGTGGCGGCGGCCCTCATCCGGTCCGCGCGTGCGCGCGGCGCCATCAGGACGCACCGGGAGACCAGGTCGGGGCGGGTCCGGGCGACCTCGCACGCGACCCTGGCCCCCAGGGACGTCCCCACGACCGCGCAGGGGCCCAGGCCGAGGTGTTCGATCAGGCCGACGGTGTCGGCGGCCATGTCCTGGAGGGTGAAACCGGGTCCCCCGCCGCTGGGGGCGATGCCCCGGTTGGTGAACGTGACGGCCTCGAAGCCCGCGGCGACCAGCGCGGGCACCTGGTGCAGGTGCCAGCCCGTTCCGGCGGCGCCGCTCCCCATGATCAGGAGGACGGGGGGACCACTGCCGGTGCGTTCGTGGTCCAGGTCGATCCCGTTGATCCGTGCCAGCATCCGGGCTTCCTCGCAGTTCGTCGGTGGTCTCCAGGACCGGGGTCGGGTCGGTGGACGGGCGCGGGGGCGCGGGCGGGCGTCTCGCACCGGGCCGCCCGCCCGCGCCCCCCGGGGTCACCTGGTCGCGCCCTCGGACTTCTCGTGGGCCTCCATGGCGTCGATGAGGCTCTGGGGACGCATGTCGGTCCAGTTCGCCTCGATGTAGTCCAGGCACTCCTGGCGCGGGCGCTCGCGCACCACGGCCCGCCAGCCGTCGGGGATCTCGACGAAGTGGGGCCACAGCGAGTGCTGGTTCTCGTCGTTGACCAGGACGTGGAAGACGCCCTCGGCGTCGTCGAAGGGGTTGGTCATCGTCATCCCTCTCGTTTCTTCGTGGTGGCTCCCCGCAGGGAGTCCAGTCGGTGGGTCAGGACGCGGCCGGCTTCGGCGACCGACGTCGGTTCGGTGAGCATGGACATGTGGGAGGCGTCCAGCCGGTGCACCTCGACGCCTCCTTCGGTGTGCGGCTCCCACGCCGCCGGGTCGAGGGTGCGGGTGCGTTCCGCGGTCATCAGGACGATCCCGCACCGGACGCGGCCGGGGGTGAAGGAGCGCATGAGCCGGACGTTGTTGACGTAGACGTCCTTGGCCGCCGTCAGTTCGGCGTCGTCGAGGTGGCCGAGCGAGCTGTCCACCCGGCGCAGGTGGGCGCGGAACCGCTCCAGCGGGAAGCGCCCGGCGCGCTGGTCGTCCTCCTCCCACGCGAACCCCGACTCCCGCAGGTTGGCCGCCACGATCTCGGCATCGGACCCCTCGGCCCGTCCGCCGGGGTCCCCGGTGCGGTGGGGGGGATAGGCGTCCAGCATGGCGAGCAGTTCCACCCGCTGTCCGTCGCGCTCCAGCAGGCCCGCCGCGGTGTGGGCCACGTGGGCCCCCAGCGACCAGCCGAGCAGCCGGTAGGGGCCGTGGGGGCGGACGCGGCGGATCAGCCGGACGTAGTCCTCGGCCATCTCCTCGACGCTCCTCGGCAGGCCTGTGCCGCCGGCGGGCGTGCGGGCCTGCAGGGCGTGGAGGGGGACGTCGGCGGGGAGCCACGGCAGGAGGCTCGCGTACGCCCATCCCAGGCCGACGGCCGGGTGGACGCAGAACAAGGGCGGCTGGTCGCCCCGGCCCCGCAGGGTGAGCAGGGGCGCCGGGGCGCGGCGCTCGGCGCCCCGGGCGATGTGGGCGGCCAGGGCGGCCGGGGTCGGAGCCTCGAACAGGTCCCGTGCGGCCAGGGGCACGCCCAGGCGCTCACGGACCCTGGCGACCAGGCGGACGGCGAGCAGCGAGTGCCCCCCGTTCTCGAAGAAGCCGTCGTCGGCGCCGAACGACGTGCGCTCCAGGACCTCGGCGAACACCTCGCACAGGGCGGCTTCGCGTTCGTCGCGCGGCGGCCGTCCGGCTTCCTCGGCGAGCGGTTCCGGGGCGGGCAGGGCGTCCCGGTCGAGCTTGCCGTTGGCGGTGGTCGGCAGGGCGTCCAGCACCAGGAAGGCGGCGGGCACCATGGGGGGCGGGAGGAGGGCCGCCAGGTGCGCGCGGAGTTGGGCCGCGGTGGGGCGGGGCGGGCCGTCGGCCGGTACCGCGTAGGCCACCAGCGCGCGTCCGCCCGGCCCGTCCTCCCGCAGGGCGACCGCCGCCTCCCGCACGGCGGGGTGCTCGGTGAGCCGGGCCCGGATCTCACCGGGCTCGACGCGGAAGCCGCGCAGCTTGATCTGCTCGTCGACGCGTCCCATGTGGTGGACGCGGCCCTCCCGGTCCCGGCGCGCCAGGTCGCCGGTGCGGTACATCCGCTCCCCCGGTTCTCCGAACGGGCAGCCGACGTACCGGATCGCGGTGAGCGCCGGGCGGCCGCCGTAGCCGCGCGCCAGTGACGCGCCGGCCAGGTACAGCTCGCCCGTCACGCCGGGCGGGACGGGGCGCAGCCGGTCGTCGAGCACGTAGGCCCTGGTGTTGGGCACGGGGGTGCCGATGGCGGGCGGCGGGCCACCGGGGGTCAGGGGCTCGCTGGTCAGGGTGACGGCGGTGGCCTCGGTGGGGCCGTAGATGTCGAGCATGCGACGGCCGGGGGCCCAGCGGTCGACGAGGGGGGAGGTGACCGCCTCGCCGCCGACGACGAGGCAGCGCAGGTCCTCCAGCCCTTCGGTGGGGAGGCCGCTCAGTACCGCCGGGGGGATGAAGGCGTGGCTGATGCGGTGCTCGGCCAGCATGTCGGCGAGCGGTTCCCCGGCGAGGAGGGGCCCGTCGGGCAGGACGAGGGTCCCGCCGGTGGTGAGGGCCATGAGCAGTTCCAGTACGGCGCCGTCGAAGGACGGCGAGGCGATCTGCAGCACGCGGCTGCCGGGCTCCACCGGGTACCGCTCGCGCTGCGCGGTGGCCAGGGAGAGCAGGCCGCGGTGTTCGGTGACCACGCCCTTGGGGCGGCCCGTGGAACCGGAGGTGTAGACGACGTACGCGGCGTGACCTGCGGTGAGGGGGGCGTTGCGGTCGCCGTCGGTGAGATCGGTGGCCTGCTCCGGGGCCGGTTCGTCGCCGGGGACGAGGACCGGGACGCCGGCGATCTCCTCGCGTCCCGCCGCGTACGGGGCGTCCGCCAGGACCAGGGCGCAGGCGCTGTCGCGCAGCATGAAGGCGATGCGCCGTCCGGGGTGGCCGGGGTCCACCGGTACGGCGGCGCCGCCGGCCTTGGCGATGGCCAGCAGGGCGGTGATCTGCCCGGGGGAGCGCGGCATCAGGGTGGCGACGCGGTGTTCGGGGCGGATGCCGCGCCGCACCAGCACTCGGGCCAACCGGTTGGCACGGGCGTTGAGTTCGGCGTACGTCAGGTGGTGGCCGGCGTGTTCGAGGGCGGTGGCGTGCGGGGTGCGGGCGACCTGCTCCTCGAACATCCGCGGGAGCGTCGCGACCAGGTCCGCGCGCCGGGTGGCGTTCCACGCGGTGACCACCGTGTGCCGCTCGTCGGCCGCGAGAAGTTCTCGTGCGCCGATGGCGGCGGCCGGTTCCGCCGTCCAGATCGCCAGCATCCGGGCGAAGCGGTCGAGGAGGCTCTGGGCGGTCTCCCGGTCGAAGAGGTCGGCACTGTATTCGAGGGCGGTCTCGATGCCCGTGGGCCGCCCGTCCTCCCCGTGGTTCTCCAGGAAGGTGAACATCAGGTCGAACTTCGAGCGGGCGGCGTCCACGTGGTGCGGTGTGACGGAGAGTCCGGGGGGCCGGCCGCCCTGGCGGTCCATCTGCTCCTCGGTGTTGTTGCAGGAGAGGGCGACCTGGAAGAGGGGGTGCCGGCCGAGGGACCGGGTCGGGCTCAGCCGCTCCACCAACTGTTCGAAGGGCAGGTCCTGGTGGGCGTAGGCGGCCAGCGCGGTCTCGCGGACCCGGCCGACGAGTTCGGCGAAGGTGGGGTCGCCGGAGGTGTCGGTCCGCAGGACGAGGGTGCTGACGAAGAATCCGACCAGCTCCTCCACCGCTTCGTCGGTGCGCCCGGCGACCGGGGCGCCGATGGGGATGTCCTCCCCGGCGCCCATGCGGGTGAGGAAGGCGGCGACGGCGGCCTGGACGACCATGAACGCGCTGGCCCGGCAGGTTCTGGCCAGCTCGGTCACGGCGGAGTGGACCGTCGCCGGGAGCGTCAGCCAGACCTGGCCGCCGGTGCGGGTCGGGCGGGCGGGGCGCGGCCGGTCGGCGGGCAGCCTCAGCTCCTCGGGGAGCCCCGCCAGCTGCTTCTCCCAGTAGGCCAGTTGGACGGCGGCGGGGCTGGCGGGATCCGCGGGGTCGCCGAGGTGGCGCCGTTGCCACAGGGCGTAGTCCGCGTACTGCACCGGCAGGGGTCGCCAGTCGGGCGCCCGGCCCGCGCGGCGCGCGGTGTAGGCGGTGAACAGGTCGCGCAGGAGCCGCCTGCCCGACCAGCCGTCGCTGGCGATGTGGTGGAGGACCAGCACGAGGACCCGGCTGCGCGGGCCGCTCTCCAGGAGCCAGGCGCGCATCGGCGGTTCGGACTCCAGGTCGAAGCGGTGGGCCGCCAGCTCGGCGAGGGTGCGGTCGACGTCCTGGTCGGCGACCGGGAGGACGGTGAGGGCCCGGGCCGCCGGCCGGGCCGGGAGCACCTTCTGGTACGGGCCCTCGGGGCCCTCGGGGAAGACGGTGCGCAGCGTCTCGTGCCGTTCGGTCACGTCGTGCAGCGCGGCCCGCAGCGCCGGGACGTCGAGGTCGCCGTCGAGCCGGAGGGCCCGGTGGATGTTGTACGTGGCGTCGGGGCCGGTGAGCCGGTGCATGATCCACAGCCGCTGCTGGGCGTAGGAGAGCGGGACGTGCTCGGGTCGCCGCGCGGGCGTCACCGGGGGGCGCCTGCCGTCATGGGGGTCCAGCAGCGCGGACAGGGAGCGCACCGTGGGGTGTTCGAAGAGGCGGCGCACCGGCATCTCCGTGTCCAGGGCCGCCCGCACCCGGCTGGCCAGCCGGGTGGCCAGCAGGGAGTGCCCGCCGAGGGCGAAGAAGTCGTCGTCGATGGAGACCCGCGGGCGCCGCAGCACGTCGGCGAAGATGCCGCACAGTATCTCCTCGCGGGGGGAGCGGGGCGCTCCCCCGGCCGGGGCGCCGGCGGCGGAGGGTTCCGGCAGCGCGGCCCGGTCGATCTTGCCGTGGGGCGTGACGGGCAGCGCGGGCAGCTCCACGAGGTGGGCGGGGACCATGTAGGGCGGCAGGGTCCCGCGCAGGTGTTCCAGGATCTGCTCGGTGGGGAGCGGCGCCGGCGGCCCACCCCGCGCTCCTTCCGGCTCGGTGGGGACGGCGTAGGCGACCAGCCGGGCGTCGCCGGGCGTGTCCTCCCGCAGCACCACCGCGGCGCGGCGGACCGCGGGGTGGGCCGCCAGCGCCGCCTCCACCTCGCCGGGCTCCACCCGGAAGCCGCGCAGGCTGATCTGGTCGTCCACCCTGCCCAGGTACTCCAGCAGGCCGTCGTCGTTCCAGCGGACGAGGTCGCCGGTGCGGTACATCCGCTCCCCGGCGGCGTAGGGGCAGGCGACGAAGCGCTCGGCGGTCCTGCCCGGGTCGCGGAGGTAGCCGCGGGCCAGGCCGGCGCCGGCGACGTACAGCTCGCCAGGCACGCCGACCGGCACCGGGGCGAGGCCGGGGCCCAGGACGAACAGGCGGGTGTTCCACAGGGGCCGTCCGATGGGGACCGGTCCGTCGCCGACCGGGTCACGGGGGGCGATGCGGTGCTCGGAGCAGTTCACGGTCGTCTCGGTGGGTCCGTAGACGTTGTAGACGGTGACGTCCGGGTGGTCGGCGCGCCAGCGCCGCAGGTGGCGGCCGGTGAGCTGTTCGCCGCCGAAGGTGATCGCCCCGGTCGGGCTGACCTCGCCCGGCAGCCCTTCGAGGACGGGCAGGTGACTGGGGGTCACCTTCACGAAGTCCGGGGACGCCTCGCCGGGGCGCAGGACCGGTTCGTCGTCCAGGGAGGCGAGGCGCACGGTGCCGCCGCTGATCAGCGGGACGTACAGGGCGCCGACGGTGAGGTCGAAGGAGACCGGCGAGTGCACCAGGGAGCGTCCGTCGGACGGGTACTGGTCCGAGCCGCGCAGCAGGTAGCCGACGAGGGAGCGGTGGGTGGCGACCACGCCCTTGGGGCGGCCGGTGGACCCGGAGGTGTAGATGGCGTAGGCGGCGTTCCGGGGGTCCAGGGGTGCGGGGAGTTCGCTCGCGGCCAGCGGGCCGCCGGGCAGGCCCTGGAGGGCGGCGGTGGTGCCCGGGTCGTCCAGGACCAGCAGCGGGAGCCCGGCCGGCAGCCGGTCGGCGAGGTCGGCGGTGGTGACGGTGAGGACGGGGTCGGCCTCCCGCAGGAGCCGGGCCACCCGGTCGGCCGGGTGGGCGGGGTCCACCGGCACGTAGGCGGCTCCGGTCTGCCACACGGCGAGCGCGGTCTCGACCAGTTCGGGCGAGCGCGGCAGCACGAGGGCGACGAACCGCTCGGCCCGCGCCCCGCGCTTCGCCAGCAGGCGGGCCAGGCGGCCGGAGCGGTCGGCGAGCCGGGCGTAGTCGAGGGAGCGGTCGGCCGTCTCCACGGCGATCCGGCCGGGGGTGCGGGCGGCCTGCCGGAGGAACAGCTCGATGGCGGTGGTGTCCTCGACCTCGCGCGCGGTGTCGTTGAACTCGTCCAGCACCAGGGCGCGTTCGGTGTCGTCGAGGACGTCGAGCCTGCCCAGCGGCAGGTCCGGGGCGGCCAGGAAGGCGTCGACGAGCCGCAGCAGGCGGTCGCGCAGGGCGGCCGCCCTGCGCGGCGTGACCGCGCTGGGCCGGTGGCCGAGGCGGAAGCGCATCGGCGGTCCGGGGGAGGCCAGGAGGCCGAGCGGGTAGTGCATGGCGTCGCGCATCCTGGAGGCCGCCACGCGTACGCGTCCCGGCGTGTCGGCGGAAGCGTCGGAGGGCTCGTCGGCGGGGCCGTCCGGGTAGTTCTCGAACGCCATCACAGAATCGAACAGCTCGCCCCGGCCGGCCAGGCGCTGGATGTCTGCCAGCCGCAGGTGCTGGTGGTCGAGGAGCGCGCTCTGCTCGCGCTGCAGCCGCCGCAGGAAACCCGTCAGGGGTTCGTCGGCGGGCATCCGGGCCCGCAGCGGGACCGTGTTGGCGAACAGACCGATCATGGATTCGACGCCGTCCAGCTCCGGCGGGCGTCCGGAGACGACCACCCCGTACACCACGTCCTGGCTGCCGGTGGTGCGGGCCAGGGTCAGGGCCCACAGCCCCTGCACGACCGTGTTGAGCGTGAGGCCTGCGCCTCGCGCGGCCGCGGTCAGTCCGGCGGAGGCGGTCTCCGACAGCGCGAAGTCGAGCCACGTCGGCGCCTCCGCGGCCCGGTCGGCCCGCGGGGCGACGAGGGTGGGGGCCTCCAGGCCCGCCAGGGCCCCGCTCCAGGCCTCCCGCGCGGCCCCGTGATCGCGGCCCCCCAGCCAGGCGAGGTAGTCCCGGTAGGGGCGCACCGGCGGCAGGGCGGAGGCGTCGCCCCCGGTGCGGTAGAGCAGCATGAGCTCGCGCAGCAGCATCGGCATCGACCAACCGTCCAGCAGGATGTGGTGGTTGGTGAGGGCGAAGCGGTGGCGGTCGTGGGCCGTACGCAGCAGCAGGAACCGCACCAGCGGCGGCTTGGAGGGCCGGAAACGGCGCCAGCGGTGCTCCTCGAGGCGTCGGGCCGCCTCCGCGTCCGGGTCGTCGGCCGCGCGCAGGTCGGCCTCCTCCCAGGGGAGTCCGACCTCCCGGGGGACGAACTGCACCGGGTTCTTCAGGGCGCGGGTCGCGAAGCCCGCCCGCAGGTTGTCATGGCGGCGGAGCAGGGCCTCGGCCGCCGCGCGCAGCGCCGGGACGTCCAGCGGTCCGCGCAGCTCCACCTCGGTCTGGACGGTGTAGACGTCGACGGCCTCGTCCCCGGCGTATTCGCTGTGGAAGAGGAGGCCCTCCTGCAGCGGGGACAGGGGCAGGACGTCCTGTAGGGATCCGCGCATCAGCCGGCCTTCCACTCTGCTTCGAGCTGGTCGAGTTCGGCGTCGGAGAGTTCGACCAGGGGGGCCGGGTCCGACAGGGGCGGGGGGCCGGCCGGGGGCGGTTCGGCGGACGCGAGCTCCTCCAGCTCGCGGAACCAGAGTCCGGCGAGTTCGCGGACGTCCCGCTCCCGGTGGAGCCGGCCGGCCCAGGACCAGGTGGCGATCAGACGCGGGCCCTCGGGCCCCTCGACGGCGACCGCGGTGACCTCGATCTCGTGGGCCAGGGGGAGCCCGGCGGGCTGGCCGGCGAGCCCGCCGGCCACCGGCGACCAGTCCGGGGTCCGGTCGGCCGCGTCCCGGTCAGCGCCCGAACCACCGAACCGGCCCAGGTAGTTGAAGCCGAAGCGCGGGACGGGCAGGACGGCGAGCCGTTGGCGTGTGCGCGGGTTGAGGTAGCGCAGGAGGCCGTAGCCGAGACCGGCGTCGGGCGCCCGGTCCAGGATCGCGCCCAGCGCCCGCAGCGCGCCGGTCCGGTCGTCGCCGGGCCCGGCGGCGGGCACCCGGACCGGGTGGGCGGCGGTGAACCAGCCGACCGTGCGGGAGAGGTCCGCTCCGGGGACGACGTCCTCCTCGCGGCCGTGGCCCTCCAGGTCCACCGTGACGCCGTCCGCGGCCTCCGCCGGACGCCAGCGCCGCACGGCGGCGGCGAACGTCCCGAGCAGCACTTCGCTCACCCCGACGCCGAGCGCGGCGGGCACCGGGCCGAGCACGGCGCGGGTGGCGGCGGCCGGGAGGGTCAGGGAAAGGGCCTCCTCGGTGCTCCGGTCGTCGAGGGCGGGGTCGAGGCGGCCGGTCTCCCAGGGCCGCGGCGACTGCTCCTCCCAGTGGGCGCACCGCTCGGCGCGGCGCGGGTCGGCCGCCAGCTCCGCCAGCTGCCGGGCCCAGGTCCGCAGCGGGGTGCCCACCGGGTCGAGGCGGGGCTCCCGGCCCTCGGCGAGGGCCTGCCACGCGCTGCCGAGGTCGGCGGTGAGGATGCGCCAGGAGACTCCGTCCACGACGAGGTGGTGGGCGACGAGCGCGAGGTGTCCCGGCTCCCGGGGCCCCCGGTCGAACCAGACGGCGCGCAGGACGGAGCCCTTCCGCGGGGCGAGCCGGTCGCGGGCCGCGGCGCAGTGCGTCCGCACCAGCCGGTCCAGCTCCTCCTGCTCCGTGCCCGCCGCGTCCACCCGCTCCAGTACGGTGGCCGCGTCCACCGCACCCGCCTCGGCGATCTCCATCCGCCAGTGGCCGTCCTCCGGTTCGGCCCGCATCCGCAGCGCGTCGTGGTGGTCGAGGAGCGTCTGGAGGGCGCCGGTCACGACGGCCGCGTCGGCCTCGGCGGGGACGCGCAGCAGCACGGACTGGTTGTACCCGTCGACCTCGCCGCCCAGCTCGGCCAGCCAGGAGCTGATCGGCGTCGGCGCCACCGGCCCGGTCCCCCGGCCGCCGAGCACCTCGGTCGCCGGGCCGCCGGGCCGCGAGCGGGCGGCGAGGGCGGCGGGCGTGCGCTGTTCGAAGACGTCGCGGACGGTCATCCGGCCGCCCGCCGCGCGCACCCGGCCGACGAGCCGGATGGAGCCGATGCTGTCGCCGCCGAGGGTGAAGAAGTCGTCGTCGGTCCCGACCTCCGCGAGCCCCAGCACCTCGCGGAACGCCTCGCACAGCACGCCTTCCCACGCGTCGCGCGGCGGCCTGCTCGCGTGCGGGGTGCCGGCGGGCGCCGGCGGCTCGGGCAGCGCCCGGTGGTCGAGCTTGCCTCCCGGAGCCAGCGGCAGGGCGTCCAGCCGGACGAACGCGGCGGGGACCATGTACCGGGGCAGCCGGGACGCGAGCGCCTGCCGGAGGGCGTCCAGGTCGAACCGCTCCGGCGGGGCCGTGACGTAGGCGAGGAGGCGTTCGCCGCGCAGGACGACGGCGGCCTGGCCGATCTCCGGGCGGTCGAGCAGGGCGGTCTCGATCTCGCCCGTCTCGACGCGGAAACCGCGCACCTTCACCTGGCCGTCGCGGCGGCCCAGGTACTCGAGGTTGCCGTCGGCGCGCCGGCGGGCGAGGTCGCCGGTGCGGTACATCCGCTCCCCCGGCTCCCCGAACGGACAGGGCACGAACCGCTCGGCGGTCAGTCCCGGCCGGCCCAGGTAGCCCCGGGCCACCCCGACGCCGCTGACGTACAGCTCGCCGGGGACGTTGGCGGGGACCGGGCGCAGGCGTTCGTCCAGGACGAACAGCCGGTGTCCCGCCAGGGGGCGGCCGATCGGCACGATGTCGGGGGGCAGGGCGTCGCCCGGTTCCAGGACGAAGTCCGCGCAGCTCACGGTGGCTTCGGTGGGACCGTAGTCGTTGTAGACGCGCATGTCCGGGTGCGCCCGGCGCAGCCGGGCGAGACGGGCCGCGGTCAGCTGCTCGCCCCCGACGACCAGGTCGGCCGCGGGTGCCGCCCAGGAGGCGATCGTGTCCAGGTAGGCGAGGTGGGAGGGGGTGACCTTGAGCAGGTCGGGGCGGGCCGGGGCGTCCCGCTCCGGTGCGTCGAGGTCCGCCACCACGACGCAGCCGCCGGCGATCAGCGGGGTGAACAGGGTGGTCACCGTGAGGTCGAAGGCCGGCGAGCCGTGCAGCAGCGCGGTTCCGGCGGCTCCCCGGTACCGGGCGGCCGAGCGGACCAGGAAGGCGGCGAGGGAGCGTTGTTCGACCACGACGCCCTTGGGCGTGCCGGTGGACCCGGAGGTGTAGACGACGTACGCCGGGTCGTGGCTCGTGGCCGGTGCGCGGCGGTCGGCGTCGGTGCAGTCGCCGCCGTCGAGCCCGGCGAGCGCCGCCTCGGTGGCCGGGGCGTCGAGGCGGACCACGGGGCCGGCTCCCGCCGGGAGGGAGTCCTGGGTCCCGGTGTGGGCGAGGACGAGCACCGGGCGGGCGTCCTCCAGCATGTGGGCGATCCGCTCGGCGGGCAGCTCGGTGTCCAGGGGGACGTAGGCGGCCCCGGCCTTCTGGACGGCCACCAGGGCGGTGATCAGTTCGGGGCCGCGCGGCAGCAGGACGGCGACGGTGTCCTCGGGGCCCGCTCCACGGGCGGCGAGGAGCCGGGCCAGCCGGTTGGCCCGGTCGTTCAGCTCGGCGTAGGAGACCTCCCGGTCGCCGTGGCGGACGGCGGGGGCGTGCGGGGTGCGGGCGGCCTGCGCCTCGAACAGGTCGGGGAAGCGGGCGTCGTCCGCGGGGGCGACTGCTCCGGGGCCGGGCTCGCTCCACGCGCCCTCCAGGAGCGCGCGTTCGCCCGGCAGCAGGACGTCGATCTCGTCGAGCCGGGCGCCGGGCGCGGCCACCGCGGCTTCGAGGACCCGGCCGAACCGCTCCGCCAGGCGCTCGGCGGTGCCGCGGTCGAACAGGTCGGTGCTGTACTCCAGCACCCCGCGCAGTCCGGCGGGGCCGCCGTCGTGGGCACGGGTCTCGGTGAGCGCGAAGGTGAGGTCGAACTTGGACGTGGTGACGCCGAGCCGCCGCCCGCTCACGGTCAGCCCGTCCAGTTCCGGTGCGGCGTCGCGTGCCCGGGCCGTCTCGGCCGTGTCGTAGTTCAGCGAGACCTGGAAGAGCGGGTGGCGGGCCAGCGAGCGTTCCGGATCGCGGAGCTCCACCAGGCGTTCGAAGGGGAGGTCCTGGTGCGCGTACGCCCCCAGGTCGGTGGCCCGCACCCGCTCCAGCAACTC
>NZ_BMTV01000046.1 GCF_014649855.1 Streptomyces roseolus
CCTTCCGGGGAGGTTTCACCGGCACGAGGCCAGATCGCGTTCGGACATTCGTCCCTTTCACCCTCCATTCGGCGCGATCGCGGAGAGGGATTGCTCACGGGTCGCGCCACTCCTCACAGGGCGGATGCCGCCGTCGACGCGCGGGCGCGGGCGGTGCGCCGGCTCGTGGACCGGGCGCGTCGCCCGCCCCCCTTACGCCTGCCGCGGACTCGCTTCCGTCGGAGGTGATGCGGGCTTCGCCAGGGGACGGGACCCCGGCCGTGGGAGCGGCGGGCCCGGTGCGCGCACCCCGCGGGAATGCGCGCACCGGGCGTTCCGCCGTGGGCGGCGTGGTCAGGTACGCAGCCAGACGGCGGTGTCCGGGGGGAGGGTGCCGTCCGCCGGCAGCTCGTCGCTGGCCAGCAGGACGGCGGCGTGCGGCGGGAGTGGCACGGGGTCGCCGGAGAGGTTGACGGCACAGAGGAGGTCCTCCGCGCGGCTGAAGGCCAGCACTCCCTCGGGCGACGGCAGCCAGCTCAGGGCGCCGTCTCCGAGCGCGGACTCGGCCCTGCGCAGCTCCAGCGCCGTGCGGTAGAGGCTGAGCATCGATCCGGGGTCGGCGTTCTGCCGGTCGACGGCGTAGCGGGCCCAGTCGGCGGGCTGCGGCAGCCAGGGTTCCGTACCGGTTCCGAATCCGTACGACGGGGCTTCGGCCTCCCAGGGCAGGGGGACGCGGCAGCCGTCGCGGCCGGGGTCGACGCCCTCGGAGCGGAAGTGCATGGGGTCCTGGATGCGGTCCAGCGGGATGTCCGCCTCGGGCAGGCCCAGTTCCTCGCCCTGGTAGAGGTAGACGGAGCCGGGGAGGGCGAGGGTGAGGAGGGCGGCGGCGCGGGCGCGGCGGGTGCCGAGCTCCAGGTCGGTGGGGGTGCCGAAGCGCTTGGCGGCGAAGTCGAAGCCGGTGTCCTCACGGCCGTACCGGGTGACGGTCCGGGTGACGTCGTGGTTGCAGAGCACCCAGGTGGCGGGGGCGTGGACGGGGGCGTGTTCGGCGAGGGTGGAGTCGATGGTGCGGCGCAGCCGCTCCGGGTCCCAGGGGCAGGCGAGGAAGTTGAAGTTGAAGGCGGTGTGGAGTTCGTCGGGGCGGAGGTAGCGGGCGAAGCGTTCGGCGTCGGGGAGCCAGACCTCGCCGACGAAGACGCCGCCGTACTCGTCGGCGATCGCCCGCCAGGAGCGGTAGACGTCGTGGATCTCGTCGAGGTCGACGTACGGGTGGGGGTCGACGCCCTCGGTGAAGTCGCGGAGCTCGGGGTCCTTGGTGAGGAGGGCGGCGGAGTCGATGCGGACGCCGGCGACGCCGCGTTCGAACCAGAAGCGCAGGACGTCCTCGTGTTCGCGGCGGACGTCGGGGTGGGCCCAGTTGAGGTCGGGCTGTTCGGGGGTGAAGAGATGGAGGTACCACTCGCCGTCGGGAACGCGGGTCCAGGTGGTGCCGGAGAACTGGGACGGCCAGTCGTTGGGCGGGAGTTCGCCGTGTTCGCCGCGGCCGGGCCGGAAGTGGAAGCGGGCGCGCTCGGGGCTGCCGGGGCCGGCGGCCAGGGCCTCGCGGAACCAGGCGTGCTGGTCGGAGACGTGGTTGGGGACGATGTCGACGATGACGCGCAGGCCGAGTTCGGCGGCCTCGGCGATGAGCTTCTCGGCCTCGTCGAGGGTGCCGAAGGCGGGGTCGATGGCGCGGTAGTCGGCGACGTCGTAACCGCCGTCGACCATCGGGGAGGCGTACCAGGGGGTGAACCAGACCGCGTCGACGCCGAGTTCGGCGAGATGGGACAGTCTCGTCCGGACGCCCGCGAGGTCACCGGTGCCGTCGCCGTCGCCGTCGGCGAAGCTACGTGGGTACACCTGGTAGATGACGGCGTCGCGCCACCAGTCGTCGGTGCGGGGCGGATGAGGGGCTGCCACGGGGCGTTCCTTTCGGGCAGGGCGGTTCTTCGCCGCCGGCCCTGACGGCGGGGCGGCGGGTGGGCCGACGGCGAAGGCTTATGGGGTACGGGCTCGTGATCGGCAGGGGCTCGGGGCTCGGTCAGCCCTTGAGTCCGCCGGCGGTCAGGCCGCTCATGATGTTGCGCTGGAAGACCAGGAAGATCAGCAGCGTGGGGACGGAGGCGATGGTCAGGGCGGCGATGAGGACGTTGACCGGGACGCCGTTGGACAGGGAGTAGATGCCGACGTTGAGCGTCTGCTTCGACGGGTCGGGGAGGGTGAGCATCGGCCAGAGGAAGTCCTTCCACACCCCTACGACCGCGAAGATCGAGACCACGCCGAGGATCGGGCGGGAGATCGGAAGCACGATCGACCACAGGACCCGCAGGGGCGAGGCCCCGTCCATCGACGCGGCGTCGAGCAGCTCCTTCGGGATGGAGTCGAAGAACCGCTTCAGCAGGAAGATGTTGAAGGCGTTGGTGACGGCCGGCAGCCAGATCGCCCACGGTGAGTTCAGCAGGTTCCGCTCGATGACGGGCACGTCGAGCACGGTGAGGTACTGCGGCACGACGAGGACGGTCGCCGGGATCATCAGCGTGGCGAGCATCATGCCGAGGATGGCCTTGCCGAAGACGGGCCGCAGCTTCGAGAGCGAGTACGCGGCCGCCACGTCGAGGACGAGCTGGAAGGCGAGCGCTCCGAAGGCGTAGTAGAGGGTGTTGAAGAGGAGGGTGGCGAGGTCCATGACCTCCCAGGCCCGTGTGTAGTTCTCCGGCTCGAACGATTCGGGCACCAGGGTCGGCGGTGTCGCGATGACTTCCTGGGCGTCCTTGAAGCCGCTGGACACGAGCCAGTACAGGGGGCCCAGGAAGACCAGGGTGAACAGGAGGACGACGACGGCGAAGACGGTCCAGTACAGGGCCTTGCCGCGGGGCCTGGCGAGGACGGCCGGCGAGATGAGCGTGCGTGTGGACATGACGGGTCTCCGGTCCTACTCGTCCTCGGCGCGGCTGAGCTTGACGTACACCGCCGAGAATCCGGCCAGGAGCACGAGCAGGAGCAGGCCGAGCGCCGCCGCGGCACCGTAGTCGTTGAAGTTGAAGGCGTACTGGTAGATCAGGTGGACGACGGTCGTGGTCGACCCCTCGGGTCCCGCGCCGCCCGTGAGCAGGAACGGCTCCACGAAGACCTGCATCGTGGCGATGACCTGCATGAGCGCCATCAGCGACAGGATGAGACGGGTCTGCGGGATGGTGACGTGCCAGATCTTGCGGAGCAGGCCGGCGCCGTCGAGCTCGGCGGCCTCGTACAGCTCGCCGGGGATGGACTGGAGCGCGGCGAGGTAGATCAGGGTGGCGCCGCCCATGTTCATCCAGGTGGAGGCGATGACGACGGCGAGCATCGAGATGTCCGGGTCCTGCAGCCACTGCTGCTCGGGCAGGCCGATCGAGGTGAACAGTTCGTTGAGGAGGCCGTAACCGGGGTCGTACAGGTACTTGAAGAGGAGGACCGAGGCGACCGGCGGCAGCATGACGGGCAGGTACACGAGCAGCCGCAGGTAGCCCTGGCCGTGCCGGAACTCGTTGATGACGACCGCGACGAGGAAGGGCACCGCGAAGCCGAGGACCAGTGCGAGGAGCGTGAACAGCCCGGTGTTCCCCCATGCCTGCCAGAACGCGGGGTCGTTGAACACCGTCACGAGGTTGTCGAACCCGACCCAGTCGGTCCGGCCGTTCTCGGTCTTCTGGAAGGCGAGGAAGAACTCCCGGACCATCGGGTACCAGGAGAAGACGCCGAAGCACAGGACCGCGCCGATGAGGAACCCGTGGGCGGTGAGGTTCCGCTTCAGGTTCCTGGCGAACCGGCCGGCGGGAGGTACGGATCCCGCCCCGCTCGGCGGGGAGGGGCGCGGGGGTCCCGCCTTGCTCGGGGTCGGGGTCATGCTGGGGGCCGACATCGTCTCTCCTCGGTACTGTCTGCCGGTTTCGGGGCCCGGGAGCGCCGGGTGGTGGGTGCGCGCCGGTCCGTGGGGGACCGGCACCCGGGTGGGACGGGCGCCCGCCCCACCCGGACCCGCTCACTGGTGGGCGAGGATCTGGTTGACCTGCGCCTCGGCGGTGGAGAGGAGCTTGTCGACGTCGGCGTCCTTGTTGGTGAGGAGGCCCGACATCACGTTGTCGAGGATCTTGTAGACCTCCTGGGCCTTCGGCGGCTCGGCCTTGCCCGCGACGGGGTTGTCCATGAAGGCCTTGAAGTTCTCGACCGGCATGGTGGCGTGCTCCACGCGGGCGGCGTCGTCCTTCGTCTTGGACCCGTTCAGCCAGAAGTTGGGCTGCGGGATGCCGACCGGGAGGCCGTCGGCCTTGGTGCGGGCCCAGTCGAACTGGCCCTTGCCGACGGTGAGGTTCTTGAAGTTGAGCCAGGCGACGGCGGCCTTGATCTTGTCGGGCGAGATGCCCTTCTTGACCATGTAGTTGTTGCCGCCGGCGAGGGTGTTCTTGCCGCCGGGGATGGGGCCCATGCCGAAGTTCTCGTACTTCGCGCCGAGTTGCTGGACCATGTAGGCGATGTCGTCGGGGGCGGCGAGGAACATGCCGAGCTTGTCGGTGGCGATCTGCTTCTGGAGGTCGCCCCACTTGAGCAGCTGGGTCTTGCCCATGGAGTCGTCCTCCCAGCGCATGGCGTGGAGGTTCCTCGCGACCTGCTTGCCGAGCTCGTTGTTGAAGGCGGCCTTGGTGCCGCTCGCGTCGACGACGTCGCCGCCGAGGCTGTACATCTGGGCGGTGAAGTGCCAGCCGCCGGTGTTGCCGGCGGAGTACTCGCCGAAGCCGGCGATCCCGTCGCCGAGGGCGGCGATCTTCTTGGCGGCGGCGCGGACCTCGTCCCAGGTGCGCGGCGGGGCGTCGGGATTCAGTCCGGCGTCCTTGAAGAGCTTGCGGTTGATCAGCAGGCCCATCGTGTAGTTGCTGGTGGGCAGGCCGTAGAGGTTGCCCTGGTGCCTGAGGGAGTCGAGGACGTTCGGGTCGATGTCCTTGAGGAGCGGGACGGTCTTGGGGCTGACGTAGGCGCTGATGTCGGCGGCGCCGTCCTCGGCGAGGACCTGCGGCAGGTCGGTGAAGTAGGTGTAGAAGACGTCCGGCTGGGACTTGGCCTTGAGCATGGCGGTGAAGCGCGGGGGCTCCAGGCACTGGCCGGGGGTGGAGCGGCCCTCGATGGTGACGTTCGGGTAGGTCTTGTTGAACTCGGCGACGTCCTCCTTCCACTCCTTGAGCTCGGCCGCCTTCGCCGCGGGCGGCATGCAGTCGATGGTGAGCGTCACCTTGGTCTTGGGGTCGAGCGGGATCGTCGGGTCGGACGAACCGTTCTGCTGGGCTCCGTCGCCGCCGTCGTCACCGCTGCTGCTCGTGCCGCAGGCGGCGAGCGCGGTCAGCGACAGGGCGGAGACGAGGGTGATCGCGGCGGCACGACGGCTGCGGCGGAACCGGGCACTTCTCATGGGTGGACCCCTTCGGGCATGAACGAGAGGAGCGATGCGTGAAGCGTGGAGCTCGCCCACGGCCTGTGAACTTCGTGGGGTGCGGCACACTCAATCACCACCAACAAGTGAACGCAAGATCTCGCGTTGATTTCGTAATTGCCTGACAGAGACGCGTAATCGTCTCGTGACCCATGCGCATCGAAGCGACGTTCCCCTGCTGGGCGGGCTTGTGCGCACCCGTACCGCGCGCACCGCGCCCTTCGCCCCGGGGGGACGCGCAAGGGCCGGCGCAGGGGCTCACGGAGGAGGCCCTGCGCCGGCTGGTGGTGCCTCCGGGGGACGCCGGAGGGAGGGGTGGCTACGGGTTGACGTTGATCTTGAAGGTGGAGGTGGTGTTGCGGACGTCGACGGCGTTGCCGCTCATCCGCAGCCCGTTGAAGGTGACCTCACCGACGGCCGGACCCTGGCCCGACTCGGGCATCTCGTTGGCCCAGAGACCGAAGCCGGACTTGGCGTCCCAGGCGTCGCCGCTCCTGCGGGCCCCGGTGACGGAGATGTCGGTGAGGACGGTGTCCTTGATCGGGAACTGCGGCTGTCCGCCGACGTAGTTCGTCTGGAACATGATGCCGCTGTAGGTGGGGTCGACGATGTCGACGTGGTTCACCCGGATGCCCTGGAACACCTTGGAGGCGGAGAAGAGCCACATGCCGGGGAAGGTCTGGTTGCCCCAGAAGTGGCCGCCGGAGCGGACGATCGAGATGTTCTCCAGCGTCGTCGGCTCGGTTCCGAAGCCGTTCATCGCGTAGCCGAAGTCCAGCGAGGAGATGGTGACGCCGGAGTACACCAGGGTGTCCGCGATGTGGATGTTACGGAAGGTGTTGCTGTAACCGCCGTAGACGGCCACGCCCGCCGCCCGCCAGGTCAGCGTGCTGGTCAGGTTCTCGTAGACGTTGTTCTTCATGTCGGCGCCGCCGGCGTCGATCGCGGAGAACAGCGCGAAGCTGTCGTCACCGGTCGCCCGGGCGTCGTTGTTGACGACGTGGTTGTCCGTGGAACCGTTGGTCATGTTGATGCCGTCGGCGAACATGTTCCGGATCCGGGAGTTCTTGATCGTGATCCGGTCGGTGTTGGCGCCCCAGTAGAGGCACACCATGTGCTCGGTCCAGATGTCGTCGATCTCCATGTCGGTCACGTTGGCGAAGTCGAAGACCTTGCCGGGACCGTCGATGCGCGAGGTGTAGTTGCCGAAGTAGGCGAAGCCGCGGAAGGACGAGCCCTTGGCCGCCGCCTCGGCGCGGAAGCCCACGTCGGTGTTGTTCTGCGCGGCCGGCGCGTGGAACTTCGTGTACCAGGGGCCGGCGCCCACGACCTGGACCGGCTTGCCGTAGACCTGGAACTTGCTCGACGTCTGGTAGTCGCCGGGCGGCAGGTAGACGCCGACGAGCTTGCCGGTGGAGTCCATGCGGACCTTGTCGAGGGCGTTCTGGACGTCCTGCTGGCCGAAGCCGGCGGGGACGGCGTACGCGGCGGGATCCGGGTTGGCGACCGGTGCGACCTGCTCCAGGTCGACGAAGTCGATCGCGTAGTTCGCCGCGGTGTTGGCGGCGTCCTTCTGGAGTCGGATCCTGCTGCCCGCCGGGACGGTCTCGCCGAGCATCAGGTGCGCCTCGTCGTAGATGTGGCGCGGGCCGCCGGCCGACGGAGCGTTCCCGGGGGCCGTCTCGGCGCCGTACAGCCACGCGTACTTCGAGGTCAGCGGCAGGGCCTTCTTGAACACGCCGTCGACGTACACGTTGATCGTCGAGTCGGTGCCGCCTCCTCCGGGGGCGTCCGGGACGGAGAAGCGGGTGACCAGGGTGTTGGTGGAGGCCCGGGTGGTGAACTCGACGTACTCGCCGGTCGCGTCCAGGTTGACCGCCTTGCGGCCGGACGCCTCGCCCGCGATGTCGCCCACCGTGCGGTTGGGCCCGACGACGGTCGCGCCGCCGCCCGGGGTGCCGTCCTCCGCCTCGTACGTGTCGTACGGCATGTTCGCGCCGCGTCCGACGAAGAGCGGCTGGCTGGAGCTGTTGTTGACGCGCTTGACCGGCAGCTCGCCGGCGTCGTCGGCGAGGACCGTCCGCACGGTGTACGAGCCGTCGGCGGCGGTCCACGGCCCGAGGTTCACCACGGTCGAGGCGCCCGCGGCGAGGCTGCCGCTGTAGGAGCCGGTCAGGGTCCTGACGGTGGCGCCCTGCTTGTCGAGCAGGTTCAGGGTGACGCCGTGGCTGCCCGCGGACGTGGCCTGGTTGCCCTGGTTCCTGACCGTCGCCCTGAAGGAGACGGTGTCCCCCGCGGTCGGGCTGGACGGCGTGGTCGTGACCGAGGCGGTGACCACGTCGGGGCTGGTGACCGCCTTGACCACCAGCGGGGTGGGGCTGGTGTGGGTGTTGTTCGTCTCGTTCTGCTCGACGACCGCGTTCGCCTCGTCCGCGACCGCGCTCAGCTCGTACGAGCCGGCCTCCCGCGCTCCGACGGAGGCGCTGACGGTGGTCTGCGCACCGGCGGCCAGGGCGCCGACCTGGGCGGTGGCGACCTTGGTGCCGCCGAGGCGCAGGGCGACGGCGCTGGCCGGAGCGGCCGCGGGGCCGCTGTTGCGGACGGTGGCGCTGACGGTGATCTGGTCCGACTCGACGGGAGCGGCCGGCGTCGTGGTCAGACCGATCACCTCCAGGTCCGGATTGGGGGCGGGCACCCCGATGACCTGGAACTCCGCGAGCTGGCCCGCCGAGGAGCCCGAGTTGGCCGTGAACCTCAGCTGCACGTCGGCGACGCGCGCGGTCACCGGCACGGTCGCGGTGTTGCCGCCGGCCGGATCGAAGGCGTAGCTCTTCGCGGGGACCAGGCTCGTGAAGCCCGTCGCGTTCTGCTCGCGGCCGAGGACCTCGACGGTCTGGGTGCGCGCGCCCCACGCGGTGTCGGGGCTGAGCTTCAGGACGAGGCGGTCGAGGTCGGCGTTGGCGCCGAGCTTGACGGTGAGGGTGTTCGGGTAGCTGCCGCCCGCGCCCTCCCAGTAGGTGCCGGTGTTGTTGTCGTTGGCGTTCGCCGCGACGAAGCTGTGGACCGTCGAGGACGCGCTGATCGCCTTGCCGACGGCCAGGTTGGATCCGGTGGAGCCGCTGCCGTTGCGGGTGACGGAGTTGCTGTTGCCCGACTGGTTGCCGGCGGCGTCCTTGGCCCGTACGTGGTAGGTGACCGTCTGGCCTGCCGGGCGGCTGTCGGTGTACGTGGTGACGTTGCCCGCCACGCTCGTGAGCAGGGTGTTGTTCGCGTAGACGTCGTACCCGGTGACGCCGGTGTTGTCCGAGGAGGCGGTCCAGGTGAGCTTCACCTGGCCCGAGGTCTGCTCCGTGAACGCCAGGTTCGCCGGAGCGGTCGGCGCCTGCGTGTCGCCGGTGTCGCCCTGCCGGGTGACGGCGTTGCTGTTGCCCGACTGGTTGCCGGCGGCGTCCTTGGCCCGTACGTGGTAGGTGACCGTCTGGCCCGCCGGGCGAGTGTCGGTGTACGTGGTGACGTTGCCGGCCACGCTCGTGAGGAGGGTGTTGTTCGCGTAGACGTCGTACCCGG
The DNA here is from genome assembly GCF_014649855.1 of Streptomyces roseolus. Classification (GTDB taxonomy): domain Bacteria; phylum Actinomycetota; class Actinomycetes; order Streptomycetales; family Streptomycetaceae; genus Streptomyces; species Streptomyces roseolus. The sequence continues at coordinate 9,044 of NZ_BMTV01000046.1, forward strand.
TGACGCCGGTGTTGTCCGAGGAGGCGCTCCAGACCAGCTTCACCTGGCCGGTCGCGGGCTCGGTGAACGCCAGGTTCGCCGGGGCCGTCGGCGCCTGGGTGTCGCCGGTGGCCGGGCCGTAGACCTCCAGCTCGGAGAGCTGGGCGGCGGGCTGCACGGTGTTCGCCGTGACCAGGACCCGGAGGTACCGGGTGGTGGTCGCGCCGAACGGGATCGTGACGGTGTTCTGGGCGGACGGGGCGAACTCGTACGCCTTCGACGCGGTGAGGTCGGTGAAGTCCGTGCCGTTGTCGCTGCTCTGGACCTTCAGGGTCTGGCTGCGGGCGCCCCAGCCGTCGGGCAGGCGCAGGACGACGCGGTCGGCACGCACGGAGGAGCCGAGGTCCACCCGGAGCCACTGGGGCAGCTCGTTGTTCCGGCTCTCCCAGTAGGTGGCCTTGTTGCCGTCGTTGGCGTTGCCCGCCGCGTACACCTCGGTGTGGCTGCTCGCGGTCAGGGTCCTGCCCGCGGCGAGGTTCGCGGAGGTGCCGTCGGCGCCGTGCACCTCCAGCTCGGAGAGCTGGGCGGCCTGCCAGCCGGTGTTGGCGGTGATGTCGACGCGGACGAAGCGGGTCTGGGCGGCCGGGAAGCTCACCGTGACCGTGTTGCCGGCGCCCGGGGTGAAGGCGTACGTGGCCGAGCTCTTCAGGGTGCTGAAGCTGGTGCCGTCGGCGCTGCCCTGGATCGAGAGCGTCTGGTTGCGGCTCTCCCAGTTCGCCGGGAGCTTCAGGACGACCTCGTCGACGCGGGTGCTCGTCCCGAGGTCGGTCTGGACCCACTGCGGCAGGTTCGATCCGGAGCTCTGCCAGTACGTCGCCTGGTTGCCGTCGGTGACGTGCCCGGCGCCGTACTCGGGCAGGGCGCCGCTGGCCGACGCGGGATCTCCCAGTGCGATGTTGGGGCCTCCGGCCGCCTGTGCGGTCATGAGGGGACCGCCCAGCGCCAGCAGGCTCGTCGCGATCACGGCGCTCATGCTCCGTGATCTCCGGTTGTGCGGTTTCATCTGTCCTCGATCCGTGGGCTGCGTGGTTTTCGTGCTGCGAAGGCGGGCTTCTCGCTTCGTCGCGGCGTACGACGGCACGCCGAAGGCCCCGTGCGAGGGGTGGGCCACGGGGTGTCACGGGAAGCGCTGGGGGGTGGGGTCCGGCCGCCGCCGCGGCCGGACCCCGTGGTCAGGGCGCCCTGGGCGCCGCTGCCGGAATTACGGGTTGTCGATGACGAACTGGGACCCGGGCTCGACGAGGATGTCGCCCTCGGCCGAGTCGGTGATCGTCACGTTCGACAGGGTGGCGCTGCCGCGGGCGCCGCTCATCGCGAGGATGCCGGAGCCGTTGTTCGACTTGTCGATGCGGACGTTGGTGATCCTGACGTTCGGCATCTCACCGCCACCGGTCTTGAACTGGATGCCGTCGTAGGTCGAGTCGACGATGTCCGTGTCCTTGATGGTGACGCCCGGAATGGGCTGGCCCTGGGCGAACAGGGTGATGGCGCCGAACTCCTGGTCCTCGTTCCAGAACGCTCCGCCCGTGCGGTACAGGGCGTTGTTGGAGATGAGGGTCTGTCCGGAGAAGGGCAGCGGGTCGTGGTCGGTGGCCAGCATGATGCCGGGGTAGTTCATGGTGTCGGCGATGATGTTGTTCTCGATGGTGTTGCCGAAACCGCCGTAGACCGCGATGCCGTTGGCCCGCCAGGGGAGCTGGATCGTGTTGTTGCGGAAGTGGTTGTTGGAGCCGACGTCCACCGAGGTGTCCTTGACGTACTTGCTGGCCCAGACGGCCAGCGCGTCGTCACCGTTGTTGCGGAAGGACGAGTTGTAGACGGTGGAGTTGCGGGTGCCGTTGGCGAAGTTGATGCCGTCGGCGTACGTGTTGCGGATCCGCATGCCGCTGAACTCGACGCCGTCGCCGGGACCCCACAGCTCGGGGATGTTGGTGTAGTCGCGGCCGGCCCAGACGCCGACGTTGGCGTGCTCGATCCAGACGTTGCTGATCTTGGTGCCCTTGCCGAACCGCCCGTTGAGACCGACGCCGCCCTCCTGGTTGCCGTCGCCGCCCCGGATGGTGCCGGAGCCGAAGATGGCGATGTCGGAGATCTGCGTGTTGTGGTCGATGTCGAAGCCGAAGTTGCCCTCGTGCGGGTGGTTGATGCCGCCCGCCTGGTGCGGCGGGGTCAGCGTGTAGAGCTGCGAGTGCCACATGCCGGCGCCCCGGATCGTCACGTCACGGATGCCGACCGTGTTGTAGGTCCCCCGGTTCAGCGGGTCGTCGGTCAGGATCTTCTGCTCCTGGCGCCACTGGCCCGCCGGGATCCACACGCAGGGGATCTCGCCCTTCTGGTCGGCGGTCACCGCGCGCTGGATCGCGTCGGTGTCGTCGAGGCCGTCGTTGGGCACCGCGCCGTAGTTCGTGATCGAGACGCAGCCGGCCGGCTGGGCCGCCGGGGGAGCGACCTGCTCCAGGTCGATCAGGTCGATGATGTAGAAGGAGGCGGTGTCACCGGCGTCCCGCTGGAGCCGGAACTTCGTGCCGGCGGGGTAGGACCGCGTCAGCAGCGCATGGGACTCGTCGAACAGGCGGCGGGCGTCGCTTCCCGGCGTGTTGCTGAGCCCCTCCGGGTCGTCGGTGGTGCCGTAGAGCCAGCTGTGCTTGGAGGAGAGCGTCAGCTTCCGCACGAACTGGCCGTCGGCGTACAGGCTCAGCGTGGCTTCCCGCCCGCCGCCGCCGGGGGCGTCGGGGATCGAGTTGCGCACGACGATGGAGTTGGCGGCGTTGGTGGAGGTGAACTCCACATGTTCGCCGGTGGAGTCGAGCCGGACCGACTTGCGGCCGGACGACTCGGTGGCGAAGTTGGTGTGGCCGAAGGTCCGCTTGGCGTCGGCGGTGAGCAGGGTGCCCTGGTAGCGGGCGTCCTCCGCCTCGTACTCCGTGTACGGCACGGCGGCGCCCCGGCCCACGACGAGCGAGCGGCTGAAGACGTTGTTGTTCTCGTTGGTCTCGGCCACGGTCGCGGTGGCGTCGGCCGTCGCGGTGAGGGTGACTCCACCGTTCGCCGCGGTCCAGGTTCCGGAGATCGGCACGGTGACCGACTGACCGGCGGCGACCGCGGGGGTGGTGCCGTTCAGGGTGGTGGTGCCGGCGGCGAGGCGGGTGACGGTCCCCGCGGGGACACCGGTGGTGCCCCGGTTCTGGACCGTGGCGGTGAAGGAGACCTGCGCGCCGACCGCCGGGGAGGACGGGTTCGGGGTGATCGCGGTGACCGTCAGGTCCGGGCCGGGGGCCTGGCCGACGACCAGCTTGGAGGAGCCGGTCCGGCTGTTGTTGGTGTCGTCCTGCTCCACGACGGCGTTCGCCGGGTCGACGACCGCGGACACGGTGTAACTGCCCATGGCCTTCTTGCCGACGGGGATCCTGACGGTCGTGGAGGCGCCGGCGGCGAGCGCGCCGACCTGCGCCGTACCCGCCACGGCGCCTTCGAGGCTCACGTTCACCGAGGTGGCCGGCGAGGCGGCGGTCCCGGCGTTGCGGACGGTCGCGCTCACCTCGACGGGGTCCGTCTCCGAGGGGGAGGAGGGGGTCCACCCGAGGTCGGTGACGGTGAGGTCCGGGTTCGGTGCGGCGGCGCCCACCACCTCGAACTCGGCGACCTGGGCACCGGGAGCGCCGCTGTTGGCGAAGAACCTCACCTGCACGTCGGCGTACCGGCCGGTCACCGGGATGGTGACCGTGTTGCCGCCGGAGGACGGGCTGAACGCGTAGTCGGCGCGGGCCTTGAGCGAGGTGAAACCGGACGCGGACTGCTCGCGTCCGAGCACCTCGACGGCCTGGGTCCGCGGGCCCCACGCCTGGTCGGGGTTGAGCTTGATCCGGACGGCCTCGACGTCGGCGTTGGCCCCGAGCTTCGCCGTCAGGGTCGCGGGGAAGCCGGCCGACTCCCAATAGGTCGCGGTGTTCCCGTCGTTGGCGTTGGCCGCTGTGTACGACTGGGTGAACGACGAGGCCTCGATCGGCTTGCCGCGCGCCAGATCGGTGCCGTTCGGCGGCGGGTCGACCGGGCCGCCGTCGTCCTCGCCGAAGACCTCCAGCTCGGAGAGCTGGGCGGCGTTCCACCCGGTGTTCGCCGCCACCTGCACGCGGATGAAGCGGGCCGTGGTCGCGGTGACGGGGATGCTGACGGTGTTGGCGTTCGCCGGGTCGAAGGTGCGCGCCCCCGATCCGGCCAGCGCGGCGAACGAGGACCCGTCCGTGCTGCCGAGCACGCTCAGCGTCTGGACGCGGGAGCCCCAGGAGGCGGGCAGCTTCAGCGCGACCCGGTCGACCTCGGTGCTCGCGCCCAGGTCGACCTGCACCCACTGCGGAAACGCGCCGTTCGGACCCTCCCAGTAGGACGCCTGGCTCCCGTCCGTCACATGGCCGGCGACGTAACCGCCGTTCGTGCCGCCCGCGCTCGCGGGCTTGCCCAGGGCCAGGTTGGGGCCCTCCGCGGCGTGGGCGGGAGCGGGGAGCATCCCCACGCCCATCAGCCCCGCCATCACCGAGCCGACGATCACTCGCCGCCCGTGATTTCTCAATCGCATGAAGTCCTCTTGCTTCCTCACCGGCCGGCCGACCGTGCTCTTCATGGGGGGGCGGCGGAGCAGGTGAACGTGACGGAGTCCTCGCACGGCGCCTTCCACCCCAAGAAAGGGACATAAAGACGTCAGCAAGTTTTTTTGAGGTATTCAGTCAATCTTTTGCGACGACCGGGTGACAGGTTTCCGTCAGGTCACCACTTTGTCAACGGGGCAGACATGACTGCCCTGGGGGAGGGGGTGCCCGCCCGTACGCCGTCACCGCACGTTCTCGTGATCGTGGTGAGGGTGGATCAGGACGCGTGACGCGTCGCCGTGAACCGCCCGCTGCCGAGCGGGACCGTGGGGAAGTTCCGGGCCGGGACGGCCTGGCGGGACGCGCCCGGGCGCTACGGTCCGCGGGTCGCGCCGCATGCGCGTTTCCGCAGGTGGGCGGCGGGCGGGGGCGGGCGACATCGAGCGGCCGGTGACCGTCGGCCCCATGATCGTCCGGGGGGGGCGTCGGCATGCGGCGGGCCCCGGGGAGGGGCTTCGCGAACCTGCGCTCGGCCGGTCCGGAGGCGGCCCGACCGGCAAGATCCATCCGGTCTGCGACGGGCGGCCGCTCGCTCGTGGCGTCACGGGCGGCAACCGGGCCCGGCGCGGCGGCGGGGGAGGCCGCCCGCCGCCCTCGACCGCGAGGCCTGCGAGCACCGTGACGTCGTGGAACGGTGCTTCGACCGCCCCGAGTGATGGCGCGGGATCGCTACGAGGTGCGACAAGGCCGCCGCGCCCCGCGGAACAGCCGTCGCCCTCGCCTCACTTCTGATGCGGGCGTGACATGTGACGACGGAAACCACCGCCGGCCCCGGGGGAAATCGCCCGTCCGGCCCGCGCGGGTCCCGCAGAACCGGGAGAGGACCGTGGGGCAGACCTGGATCAGGCGCCGGCCGGCGGTGCGGTGGAGCCCCGGACCACGAGCTCCGGCTCGAAGAGCAGCTCACCGGGGTTCGCCTGCGTCCCCTGGATCTGGGCGCACAGGAGGTCGACGGCGGCGCGCCCCATCGCCTCGATCGGCTGCCGCACCGTCGACAGGGGCGGCTCGGTGCAGTTCATGAAGGCCGAGTCGTCGAACCCGAGCACGGACACGTCGGCGGGGACGGCGAGTCCCCGGCGGCGGGCCGCCCTGATGGCGCCCAGGGCCAGGGGGTCGCTCGCGCAGATGACACCGGTCATTCCGCGGTCCCACAGTCGCCCCGCCGCGGCTTGCCCGCCTTCGAGCGAGAACATCGAGCGCTCCACGGCCTCTTCCGGCAGTACCGTTCCGGCCGCGGCCGCGGCCGTCTGTGCCGCGGTCAGTTTCCGGCGGGAGGGAATGTGGTCCTCGGGGCCGAGCACCAGCCCGATGCGCTCGTGCCCCAGGGAGGAGAGGTGCCGCCACGCCTGCTCCACCGCGGCGATGTCATCGCAAGAGACGCAAGGAAAGTCGAGTCCCTCGATGGGCGCGTTGACGAGGACGACGGGGATCTTGCGTTCCGCCAGCTGCCGGTAGTGCTCGTGCGGCGCGTCGGCCTGCGCGAAGAGGCCTCCCGCGAAGATCACCCCGGACACCTGCTGCTGCAGGAGCAGCTCGACGTAGTCGGCTTCCGAAACGCCGCCCTTGGTCTGCGTACAGAGCACCGGCGTGAGCCCCTGCTGTGCCAGGGAGCCGCCGATGACCTCCGCGAAGGCGGGGAAGATGGGGTTCTGCAACTCCGGCAGAACCAGACCCACCAGCCTGGCTCGCTCCCCCCGCAGCTGCGTGGGCCGCTCGTAGCCGAGGACGTCCAGCGCACTGAGCACGGACCGGCGGGTGGCCTCGGAGACCCCCGGCTTGCCGTTGAGAACTCGGCTGACCGTGGCCTCGCTGACCCCCACCTTTTTCGCTACCAGAGCAAGTCGTCGCGTCACGAACGCAACTCTAGCGCAAAGAGAGTCAGGAAGTTACATACTTCTTGCCAAGATTGCAGCGCGACGACACGGGCGCAACGCTCGCGCGCATGCCCCGCCAAGAGCCGCGCCCGCGCCGAGCCGGGGCGAGGAGCGGGGAACCGCCGGCCCGGGCGCTCGCCCCCGCGGACAGAGATGGAACAGTCCGGGCCCCCTCGCGTCAAGACGTACCCGACCTTGGGGACCAACGGAACAGCCATTAGCGCTAAGCACTTGATCTTGGTCGTCTAGTACACGTGCTTGACTTGTCGGGGGTGTTCGGCGGAAGATCCACGTTCGTTCGCTGCGGCTGGTTACGTCCGCGATATGCCCGTGGAATTTTTGACCGATGAGCAGGCCGCCGCGTTCGGATCGTTCGCGGATGAGCCGACGAGACCTGAGCTGGAACGATTCTTCTTCCTCGATGACGAGGACCGGAAGCTGATCGCGAAGCGTCGTGGTGACCACAATCGCCTCGGCTTTGCCCTCCAGATGTGCACGGTGAGGTACATCGGGCTGTTCCTGGAGGACCCCCTGGCCGTGCCGTGGCCGGTGGTGGAGCACCTGGCCGCGCAGCTGGAGGTCGAGGATGCCTCTCAGATCAAGCGGTACACCGAGCGGCAGATGACGGCGTACGAGCACGCGTGGGAGATACGTGAGGCGTACGGCTACCACCTGTACGAGGATCACGCTCAGGGCCGGAAGTTCCGATCGTTCCTGCACGGGCGGGCCTGGACGGCGCACGCCGAGGGGCCGAAGGCCCTGTTCGATCACTCGGTGGGGTGGCTGCGCCGTAACCGGGTGCTGCTGCCGGGGGTGAGCGTGCTGGCCCGGCAGGTCGCCGAAGTCCGCAGGATCGCGGAGGAACGGCTGCACGCCACGGTCGCCAAGGAAGTCCGGCGGGCGGACGCGGCGCTGCCCGGGGACCTGGTGGCGACGCTGAAGGTGCCGGAGGGCAAGCGGTATTCGGAGCTGGAGCGGATGCGCCGGCCGCCGACGCGGACCACGGGCACGGCGATGAAGGGTGCTTTGCAGCGGGTCGAGGACATCGCCTCCTTCCAGCTGGGGCGGGTGAAGCTGGACAGGATTCCGCCGAACCGGCTGTCCGCGCTGGCCCGCTACGGGCTGGGCACGAAGGCGGCGAAGCTGGAGAGGTCCACGGAGCCCAAGCGCACGGCGATGCTCACCGCGGTGATGCGCCACCTGGAGGCGAAGGCGATCGACGACGCCCTGGACGTGTTCGAGATCCTGATGGCCACCCGGTTGATCAGCGCTGCGAAGCGGTTCACGGACAAGCAACGCCTGTCGACGCTGCCGCAGCTGGAGAAGGCGTCGCGGCTGGTGGCGAGGGCGGCGGCGGTGTTCATCGAGGAGCTGGAGCTCATCGAGCAGACCGGCTGCGATGTGGATGTGGCGGCGTTGTGGGCGGCACTGGAGGAGGTCGCGCCCCGGGCCGCCCTGTCGAGCGCGGCGGTCACGGTGGTGAGCCTGGTGCCGGAGGGCGACGACACGGCCGAGGCCGCGCTGCGGGGCGCGCTGGCGCTGCGCTACAACACGGTCAAGCCGTTCCTGTCCTTGCTGGGTGAGTCGAAGGCGCTGGACGCCGCGCCCGCCGGCAGGCGGATTCTCACCGGGGTGCAGCGGCTCCCGGCGCTGTCGCGGAGGAAGGTGGGCGAGAAGCCGCTGCTGCCGCGGGAAGTCGACGAGAAGCTGGTTCCGGCGCACTGGCGCAAGGCGGTGTACGCGAACGCGGACCTGCCGCAGGGGGCGGTGGACCGCGATGCGTACGTGGTGTGCGTGCTGGAGCAGCTCTTCGGCGCTCTCAGGCGCCGTGACATCTTCGCCTCGCCCTCGCACCGGTGGTCCGACCCGCGGGCCCGCCTGCTGGCGGGCAAGGGGTGGGATGCGGTGCGCGAGGACGTCCTGGCGGGCCTGAGCCTGGATGAAGACGCGGAGCGGCACCTTCGGGAACTGGTCGACGTGCTGGACGCGACGTGGAAGCAGATGGCTGAGCGGCTTCAGGAGGCCGGCCCGGACGCGAAGATCAGCATCGAGGTGCAGCCGAACGGGCGGGCGAAGCTGAACGTGGAGAAGCTCCACGCGCTCGGCGAGCCGAAGTCGCTGAAGTGGCTGCGCGAGCGCGTCGAGAAGATGCTCCCGAAGATCGACCTGCCGGACCTGCTGTTCGAGGTGCACGGCTGGACCGGGTTCCTGGACGCCTTCGTGCACTTGGGCGACGGCAAGACCCGCATGAAGGACCTGACGACGTCGATGGTCGCGCTGCTGGTCTCGGAGGCGTGCAACATCGGCATGACGCCGGTCATCAACCCGGGCTACGAGGCACTGACCCGCTCCCGGCTGGTCCACGTCGACCAGTACTACCTGCGCAGCGACACCATCGCTATGGCCAACGCCGCCCTCATCGAGGCCCAGGGGCGGGTGCCGATCGTGCAGTTCTGGGGCAAGGGCCTGCGGCCTCCGTCGACGGCCTGCGCTTCGTCGTCCCCACCCGGACCGTCAACGCCGCACCCTCACCGAAGTACTTCGCGAAGAAGAAGGGCATCACCTGGCTGAACGCGATCAATGACCAGGTGATCGGCATCGGGCAGATGGTGGTGCCCGGCACCCCGCGCGATTCCCTGTTCATCCTGGACGCCCTGCTGAACCTGGACGGCGGGGTGAAGCCGGAGATGGTCGCCACCGACAACGCCTCTTACTCCGACATGGTGTTCGGCATCTTCAAGATGCTCGGCTACCGCTTCTCCCCGCGCTTCAAGGACCTGGAGGACCAAAGGTTCTGGAAGGCGGCGATGCCCAGCGCCGAGACGGCGGGCGGGTACGGGCCGCTGGAGGCGATTGCGCGGAACAAAGTGAATGTGAAGAAGGTGATCACGCACTGGCCGGACATGCTGCGGGTGGCCGGCTCCCTGGTCACCAACCAGGTCAGGGCGTATGACCTGCTGCGGATGTTCGGCCGTGAGGGCCACCCGACCCCGTTGGGGCAGGCGTTCGCCGAGTACGGGCGGATCGCCAAGACCCTGCACCTGCTCGCCGTAGTCGACCCCATGGACGACACCTACCGGCGCCAGATGCACAAGCAGCTCACCGTCCAGGAGTCCCGCCACAAGCTGGCCCGCGAGATCTGCCACGGCAAGAAGGGCACCATCCACCAGGCGTACCGGGACGGGATGGAAGACCAGCTGGGCTCACTGGGCCTCGTGCTGAACGCCGTGGTGCTCTGGACGACCAGGTACATCGACGCCGCCGTCGCCCAGCTCCGCGCCGAGGGCCACGAGATCCGTGACGAGGATGTGGCCCGGCTCTCCCCGCTCAAGCACAAGAATCTCAACGTCCTGGGCCGCTACAGCTTCACCGCCTCCCAGCCGGTCGACGGCCTGCGCCCGCTGCGCGATCCGGAAGTCGTCGACCTCGATGATGACGACGACGGCCAGGACGAGTGAGCCCGGTAGGCTGGGCGGCTTCGGCATCATGAGGGCCATGGACGACGTCGAACTCACCGAGGACGAGATCAACGACCTGCTCAGCGGCGATGAGGGGTCTGAGCAACATCGGTGTCGGATCGTGCGCTAAGCCTCCGTCGGTCTCCTCGTGCCAGGTCGGCCGGGCATCGCCTGGCGCGTTCTACGAAGCGGAACGGGCAGCCGCATATGGGAAGCGGATGAAGGGAGACCCTCATGGGCCGATCCGAGTGGCGTAGTGGACGTGAGCCGGTGACGGCGCGAAGCGACCTGAAACTGCGTCTCCTGCTGTTGCTGGTCTTCACGCCGCTTTTCGCCGCGGCGACCATCGCGTTTGCCTTCTGGGCCGCCCGTGCCGATGACGACGCTCTCGGGCCGGGTGTCCCGGCAGCACTCGCCGTGTTCTGCGGGCTGCTGACCGTGACCGCTGCGATCGATCTCGTCGTTGTCGCCCGTCGCCGCAGCAGCAAGACCTGATCTGCGCCCAGGCGTCTCGGGCAGCTTGTGCGTGGTGGGGGCATGCGAGCCGGGGCTTCGGGTAGTCGGCAGGTGGGCTTCGCTCGTATTCGACAAGAGGGGCGACGCATGAACCTGGAGGACAAGGGTCCCGACGGATTCGCCCCGTCGGCGAAAAGCCTGGGCGAGGAGAACCTGGACCGGCTGGAGCAGGGGCTTCAGCAGATTGCCCGGGCGCACGGGCGGATGCGGGACCTGTTGGACGCGGTCCTTCTGATCAGCCGGGAGCTGGATCTCAACCTGGTCCTCCACAAGATCATCGAAACGGCGCGGCAGCTGGTCGACGCCCGCTACGCCGCTCTGGGCGTTCTCGGGCCGGACGGTGAGTTCACCGATCTGATCACCTCCGGGTTCGGCGCGGACCAGACCGCGCGGCTCGGCGACACCCTCCCGCACGGCACCGGCCTGCTCGGCGCCCTGGTGCGCGATCCCCAGCCGTTGCGCGTGCAGGACCTGGCCCACCACCCTCAGGCCGTCGGCTTCCCCGAGGGTCACCCCCCGATGAGCACCCTGCTGGGGGTGCCGATCCGGGTCCGCAGCACGATCTACGGGAACCTGTACCTGGCGGACAAGGCCGGGGGCGGCGCGTTCACGGACGACGACGAGGCCGTCGTCACCGCCCTGGCCAGCGCGGCCGGCGTGGCGATCGAGAACGCCCGCCTGTACGAGCAGCTGCGCCGGGCGACCGAGGAGTTCCAGCGCCGCCTGCTCCCCGACATACCGCACCTGGACGGCCTGGAGCTGCACGCGCACTACCAGCCCTCCACCGAGGCGCCGCGGATCGGCGGAGACTGGTACGACTTCATCCGCCTGCCCGACCGCGTGCCGTGCCTGATGCTCGGCGACGTCATGGGCCACGGCACCCCCGCGGCCACCGTGATGAGCCAGATCAGCAACATGCTCCGGGTCATCGCCTTCGACGAGCAGGAACCGCCCAGCCGCATCCTGCACCGCCTCGACACCGTCCTGCACGAACTCCACGGAGGCCCGATGGCCACCGTCATCATCGCCCGCCTCGAACCCGAAGGAACCGGCCGCCGCCTGCAGTGGGCCAGCGCCGGCCACCTGCCCCCGCTCCTGGTCACCCCCGGCCACGAGGCCCGCTATCTGCACGCCGACACCGGTCTGCCCCTGGGCGTCGACCCCGACGTCCCCCGCGCCGACCACGAAGAACATCTCCCGGCGGGAAGCACCGTCCTGCTGCACACCGACGGCCTGGTCGAGCACCGCGGCGAGTCCCTCGACGTCGGCATGGACGAAGCGGCCGGCATCGCCGCCACCTATGCCAGCAAGCCTCTCCCGGCCCTCGTCGACGCCCTCGTCAAAGCCCGCGCCGGCACCTTCGAGGACGACGTCGCACTCCTCGCCGCCCGCATCACCCCCAGCACGAATCAGAGCGGCTGACCAGGATGATGCGTAGTTGCTCGTGCCTGCACGGAGAACCCTTGGCGCACGATATGACAGCGATGTTCCTCAAACCCCGATGACCAGGGAGCCGGGTGGGACGAGGAGGACGGCTACGAGTGGGTGAGCTGATCACCGCGCCACCAGCGCCACGTCCAGTTCGCCGACGCTGAGCGCGTCCTCGTCGGGGTCCGGGTGTCTGCGACGGTCTCCGGTGGCCCCATCGGAACGGTGAGAAGTGGCTCCGCCAAGCGTTCGACCGACGGGCCTGTGGGTGGCCCGCGCACAAGCGCAGCCAGCGACAAGAGGCCGTATGGGGTCCGGGTGAGCCGTCGGCTACCCGTTCGAGAGGTGGGGCCACTTCCCGCCGTTCGCCCGGGTCCAACGGAAGCCGTTCAAGACATCCGGGGCCTCGAAGCGGTCGAAGGAGTCGTCCGGTGCCCCGGGGGGGGCAGCGCTTTGGCGTCGGCGCGCTGGTTGCGTTCGTTCCCTTGGTCAGCCGCTTCCACGCGGCGGCGGTCCGCCCCCTGGGGCCCGCAGCTTGATGTCCGTGCCTTGCCGAACGCCCGGTGGAGAGGCTTCCGGCACGCGGAGAACGGCGTGACCATGTCCCTGCCGCGCGGCCCCGGGCCTTCGGCGGCGTTCTCCAGGTCAGTCCGGCGGGCACTCACGCAGGGGGGACCCCTTGAAATCGGGGACGGGCCGGGCCTTCGCCTCTTCGAGCGTCTTGACCTCTCCGTTCTTCTCGATGTCCTTGATCAGCCATTCCATCTCGCTGATCTCCCGTTCCTGGGCCGCGATGATTTCGACGGCCAGCCGGCACACCCGGACGTCGGTGATCTCGGCGCGCTCGGATCGGGTGATGGCCAGCGAGTGGTGCGGGATCATCGAGCTCATCCAGGCGGGGTCCTGCACGGTGGTCTGGCTGCGGTCGAGATACACGCCGCCGCCCAGCAGCAGGAGGCTCGCCGCCACGATGGCGATGTTGCCCTTCATGTTCTTGTACATGTTGAGCATCCACGCGAGCATGACCAGCCCCATGGTGCCACCCATGGTGAGTGCCATGAACAGGCGACTCTCGCTCCACCGCACGTGGCTCCACTCCCACGTACCGACGAACATGGTCCAGTACATGACGACCATGGCAGTCAAGATCATGGCTGCGAAGCGCAGGTACATCTTGGTCTGGTGCGACAGGCCGCCACCCTGCTGGTGCTCGTTCCCCTCGGCATTCTCCGCCATGGACGGGTCTCCGTTCCGTCGTCATCGGTGTCTACACGCGTCCCCGACCAGCCGAACGCGGGCCCGACCGGGGAACTTGACGTGGTCAGTGCCCCGAACGCCCGGGAAGCCCTCAACGCCGCCGTGTTCGCCCACGACCGCGTCCACGTCGACTGCGGCGGGCTGACCTTCTGCGACTGCACCGGCCTGTCCGCGCTGCTGGCCGCCGCCCTGATGCTTTCGGCGGGGTCGGCCGGGAACACCAGGGCGTAATGGAAAGGCCCTGGCGAAGGCGATCGCCCGAGCGCGATCGCTCGGTGCGGGCGTGGGCCGGGTGTCTCTGGCGGATCAGCCCAGGGAGGTGATCAGGTCGTTGCATGCCTGTTCGCAGCGGCGGCAGGCTTCGGCACAGACACGGCAGTGGTCGTGTTGTCCGGCGTGACGCTCGCACTCGTCACCGCAGGCTTTGCACACGGTGGCGCACGCCTGGAGGATCGCACGGGTGATGTTGGCGTCGTAGCCGGTGTGGCGGGACAGCACGGCGGCGGTGGCGGTGCAGATGTCGGCGCAGTCGGTGTTGGTGCGGATGCACTTGGTCAGCTCCGCGACCATCTCCTCCGACAGACAGGCGTCCGCGCAGGCCGTACACGCCTGTGCGCAGGCGATGCACTCCTCGATGCAGCGGGCGAGTTTCTCGCGGTCCACACCGCCCAGGTCGGCGGGGTAGGTGTCGAGCATGTTCTTGACCGCAGTGGTCATCAATGCCTCCTGGCATGTGGTCGTTTCAAGGCGGCGATCGCCGCCTTGAAACGGGTAACCCCGGGTGCGGTGCGGGAAACCGTCTGCGCCCGCCGGCCACCGGTTCGCGGGCGAACGTCCAGCTGTATGCCACGCCCGGCAGGTCAGGACTCGCTCCCGGCGCGGAGCCCGCCCCAGGTATGAAGGATGACCCCGGCTTCGTAGCCTGAGCGGATGCGGCGAGCCCCAGGGGCACTGCCCCACACTGCGCGACTCGCACAAACGGTCATCTGTGAGAGTTCTGAGAACGGCACCCGAGTGGTCGCATTTCCGCAGGTCGCCGTTCGCAAAAGTCCTCTCGAAACCGACGTGTTGTGCGAGGCACTTCTGAGAGACTGCCCCCATGGATTTGACGCCCGATCAGTCCGCACTTGCGGTAGAACGTCACGACTGCCCGAACTGTGACGCGCCCGTCGGCTCCGCCTGCCGCACTCGGGGCGGCAAGACCGCCGCGAAGTACCACACCCCCCGCTTCGTCCTCGTCCCCGCGCTCCGCGAGGAACTGGAGATCCCCGTCCCCGCCGACCGCGCTCCCGGCCGCGCGTGGAAGCAGGGCCCTGTGCTCGCCGTCGTCCGCGCGCCCCGCACCGAGCGCCCGGTCCGCATCGGGTACGCAAGGACATCGACCGCCCGCCAAGAGCTCGCGAGCCAGCTCGAAGCCCTCCACCGGGCGGAGTGCCACAAGGTCTTCAAGGAACAGATCAGCACCCGCGTCAAGGTCCGGCCCGAGCTGGAGAAGGCACTCGCGCTGGCCCACCAGTTCAAGGAGGCCGCCCCCGATACACCGGTCATCTTCACGGTGCACGAGCTGAAGCGTCTGGCCAGGAACGCGGCCGAGCTGATGACGCTGTCCGCCGAACTCCAGGCCGGCGGCATCCAGCTCGAACTCCTCACCGGACCGCTCACCGGGATCTACGACCCCAACGGCATGGGCGCGATGTTCTTCGCCGTCCTCGCCGTCGCCGGGCAGATCGAGCGCAACTACATCCGGGAGAAGACCCTCGAAGGCCAGGTCATCGCCGCGTCCAAGGGCAACCACGGCGGGCGCCCGAAGGTCATCGACGACGACATGCTCACCTTCGCCGTCGCGCTGAAAGACAAGGGCGTCCCTGTCCCGGAGATCGCGAAGAAGCTCACCATCAAGATCGGGAAGAACGCGGGCAAGTCCCCCTCGGTCGCCTCGCTCTACCGGGCGCTCGCCGAGGCCGAGACCGCCGCGGCGGACGATGGCCTGCCGCTGCGGCCCAAGCCCGTACGCCTCCGCCAGGCCGGGGAACCGCTCACGGCCGAGGAGATCGACCTGCGCGAACGGCTCCAGACCCAGCCCCACCCGAACGCCGCAGGCACCCGACGTGGATGACCCCACCGCCGTTCGCGCGCAGGAGTACGCGAAGGTGTACGACGAACTCCTCGGCGCCGCCGCCCGGCTCGACATGCTGCGGCGCCTGGAAGGCGGCAGCGTCGACGCCCACGCGACCGCGGCCATGCACGGGGTCCGATTCGCCGCCACCATCCTGTGGCCCGCCGTTCCGAACACCCCGCCGCCCGGCTACCGCCAGGACAGCGAGCGCCAGCTCCAGCTCGCCGCCAACTGGCGCGAGGCGGCGCTCGAACTCGGCGATTTCGCCCCACAGCGCCCGGCCCTCCGGCTCGTCAGCGAGACGACAGCGGTCGATGAGGACTGAGGGCTGTGGCGCGTGGGCGACGGCCCAGGGACTGAGATCACCGGCTTAGCGCTAATGGCTGTTCCGTTGGTCCCCAAGGCGGGTACCGGAACCGGGGGACGAGCGGTGATCACCAGCCGCGCCCCAGAGGGCAGGCGGTGCCGGGGCTGCGGATCCGGGTTTCGCCCTCCCGCGCTGTGACGGACCCGGAGCCCGGTCCCGTGACGGACTCCGTCTCCTGTCCGTCCGGCGGATGCCCGGGGCGGTGACTCCACGGCCGGGTGCGCCGCTCGGCGGTGGCGCAGCGGCATCGGAGGCGCCGGGTCCCGCGCCTCCTGACGGAGCCGGACCCGCCTTCGGGACCGCGGGCGGAAAAGCCGCGCCCCGCCCGGGCGGGTGCCCGGGACCGGTCCGGCCCGCGCCGGCCCGTATCGGTGGGATGACCGATGTGCGACGCGGGCCGGCCCGGCGATAGTCCTCGGGAGATCGTTCGCGGGCGTCCGTGGGGCGCCCGGTCTTCGAAAGGACCTGCTGTGGGTGCGTATGCGGATCTGGTGTTCGTCGGCGGCCGTGTGGTCACGGTCGACGCGGAGTTCTCCGTGGCGGAGGCGCTGGCGGTGACCGGATCGGTGATCAGCGCCGTCGGCGGGCGGGAGGACGTGGCGCCGTTCATCGGTCCCGGCACCCGGGTCGTCGACCTGGAGGGGGCGACGCTGCTGCCCGGCATCAACGACTCCCACCTGCACGGCTGCGCCTTCGGCACGGCGTCCCCGCCGCTGTCGGTGGAGGTCGGACACCCCGCCGTCTCCTCCCTCGCCGACGTGGCCGAGGCGGTACGGGAGGCGGTGGGGCGGACTCCCGAGGGGCAGTGGGTCACCGGGCACGGCTGGGACACCGGCTTCCTCGCCGAGTGCGTCGCCGACCCGTCCCGGCAGCCCTCGCGCGGCGACCTCGACGCCGTCAGCCCCGACCACCCCGTCGTCCTCTACTCCTTCTCCGGCCACGCCACCTGGGTCAACTCCAAGGCACTGGAGCTGATCGGCATCGACCGGGACACCGTGGCACCGCCCGGCGGGGCCGTCGTCGTCGACGCGACGGGGGAGCCCACCGGGCTGCTCCACGAGGGCGCGCAGGCCCTCGTCCAGAACGCCCTGCCCCCGCTCGGCAGGCAGGAGCGCACCGACGCCATCCGTTCGACCCTCGCCACCCTCGCCCGGCTCGGCGTCACCAGCTACACCGAGCCCGGGCTCGGCCCCGGCGGCGACGGCATCATGCGCGGCACCCTGGGCACCCGGACCCTGGACGTCTACCGCGAGCTGCTCGCCGACGGCGAGCTGACCGCCCGCGTCGGCGTCCTGCTCCTCCCGACCGGCATGGCGGGCACCGCCGAGGAGTTCGCCCGGAACCTCGACGCCCTGGACCAGGTCACCGCCGGAGACGACCCGCGCCGCCTCGCGATCCTCGGCGTGAAGGTCTTCGCCGACGGCATCGTCCCCAACAAGACGGCCTGGATGCACGAGCCGTACGTCGGGGGCGGCTGCGGCTCCCTCTGCGTCGGCGGCGACATCGACGACGACCGGGTCGCCGAGATCCGCGCGATGATCCGGCACGCCCACGCCGCCGGACACCAGCTCGGCGTGCACGCCACCGGCGACCGGGCCATCGACACCGTCGCGGACGCCTTCGCCGAAGCCACCGCCGCGCACCCGCGCGAGGACGCCCGCCACTACGTCATCCACGGCGACTTCCTCACCCCGCACGCCATGAAGGTGCTCGCCGAGCACGACTACGGCGTCAACATGAACCCGACGATCAAGTGGACGGTCGCGGACATGGAGGAGGAGTTCGTCGGCGCCGGCCGGGCCGCGTACGCGTGGCCGTACCGTGACGCCCTCGACGGCGGCGTGCGCGTGGCCAGCGGCTCCGACGCCCCCGTCACCCACCCCGACTGGCGGCAGGGCGTCGCCACCATGGTGCTGCGCGAGTCGAAGGCCGCCGGACGGGTCAGCGGACCCGAGCAGCGGATCGCGCTCGCCGAGGCGATCCGCACGTACACCATCGACGCGGCCTGGCAGGACTTCGCCGACGACTGGAAGGGTTCCCTGGAGCCCGGCAAGGTCGCCGACCTGTGCGTCGTCGACGGCGACCTGCTCGCCGCCGATCCCCACGCCATCCCGGAGCTGCCCGTCGTCCTCACGGTCCTCGACGGACGGATCGTGTACGAGGCCGCGCCCGGCACCCGGTCCGACGCGGGCGCCGACATCTTCTCCGGAGCCGACGCCGGCACGGGCTCCGGCCTCGGCTCCGACAACCCGCGCGATTGACGTATGCCGGACAGATGATCATCCTGGTGGGATGGCGGCGCGGCACAGCACAGCGGACATCCTCGACGCCGCCGTCCACGTCCGGGACGCCGCCAGGAGCGCCACGGCCGGTTCGGCGGGCGTCGACACGGTCCTGGCGGCCCTCTCGGAGGTCGTGGAGCACGACCACGCCTCCCTGACCCGGTGGGACCCCCGGCGGCGGCGCCACACCACGCTGGCCGGGACGTATCCCGAGGAGGCCACGACCTACATCGAGACCCGCCTCCACCGCGACCCGGTCTTCCCCGTGCTGCACAGCCCCGCCCGGGGCGGCCTCTGGCTCGGGGACGTCCCCAGGGGGCTGCTCGACGCCTCGCCCGGCTTCCAGGACGTGCTCGCCCCGCTCGGCATCGTGGACGGCGTCGCCCAGTGCCTCTTCGCCCCCGACGGCCGGTACGTCGGCATGCTGAACGTCAGCATCCGGCGACCGCGCCGCACCCCCGACCCGGCCCGCGCCGTGGTCACCCTCCTCACCGAGGCCCTCGCCGCGACCGTGGCCGCCGCCGAGGCGGATCCCGTCCGCCCGCCCGACGGCCTCTCCCCGCGGGAGCGGGAGGTGCTCGCCGAGCTGACGGCCGGACGCACCAACCGCCAGATCGCCGAACTGCTCCACGTCACCCCGCGTACCGTCGGCACCCACATCGAGCACATCCTCGCCAAGCTCGACCTCCCCAACCGGGCGGCGGCGGCCGCCCGGGCCGCCGCCTGGGGAATCCGGTCGCCCCACGGGGACGGCACGGGCCCCGAGCCTCCGCTCAGCCCACGTCGACGCCCACCCGCTCCGCCACCGAGGTGAGCGCCTCCCCGAGGGGCAGGGCCACCCGGGCGGCGGCGAGCGTGTCGCCGCGGGTCGGATCCCGGTTGACGATCAGCACGGGCGTACCGGCCTGCGCGGCCTGCCGGACGAACCGCAGCCCCGACATCACCGTCAGCGACGATCCGAGCACCAGCACGGAAGCGGCGCCCCGCACCAGCTCCCGGCAGCGCTCCACGCGCTCGGCCGGCACCGTCTCGCCGAAGAACACGACGTCCGGCTTGAGCACCCCGCCGCACACCACGCACGGCATCACGTGGAAGCCCGCGACCTGCTCGTCGGTGAGGTCGGCGTCGCCGTCGGGGTTGATCGCGGCGGGCACCGGGTCGAATCCCGGATTGGCCTCCTCGAGGCGCCGGGCCAGCTCCCGCCGCGGGCTCGTGTCGCCGCAGTCCAGACACACGACCCGGTCGAGACCGCCGTGCAGCTCCACGACGTCCTCGCTCCCGGCGGCCTGGTGGAGCCCGTCGACGTTCTGCGTGATCACGCCGCCGCCGAGGAGCCCGGCCCGGCCGAACGCGGCCACCGCCCGGTGCCCGTCGTTGGGCCGGGCCCGCCCGAAGGTGCGCCAGCCGAGGTGGCTGCGCGCCCAGTACCGCCGCCGTGCCCGCGCGTCGCCCGTGAAGTCCTGGTACGTCATGGGCGTGTGCCTGCTGAGGCTCCCGCCCTCCCCCCGGTAGTCCGGGATGCCCGACTCCGTGGAGATCCCGGCCCCGCTGAGGACGAGCACGCCCCCGGCCCGCACCGCGTCGACGACCGGCTCCAGATCGGTCGTGCCCGGCGGCAGCTCCCCGGTCGGTGTCCAGCTCAAAGTAGGCCGCATGCGCATGCGGCCAGCGTACGGAACGCGCGCCGCGGCCGCCGCAGGTCAGGCGCCGCACGTCGGACGCCGCACGTCAGGCGCTGGACCAGTCCCGGGTGGACAGCACCAGCAGGTAGCCGTCCGGGTCCCGGAGGGTCACGCCCCAGGTGTCCCAGTAGGGGTTGTGGGCGGGCACGCGCTTCCCGCCGTGCTCTTCGAGCCGCCGCACGAGCGCCTCCGGCACCTCCTCGCCGAGGTAGACCACCAGCAGGTCCTCGGCCGTCGGCCGGGGCTCCGTGGGGGCGGCCGGATCGTGGACGAGTTCGAGGTGCCAGCCGGCGCCGCGCCAGCCGACCATGAGCAGCGAGTGCCGGCCGGGAGTGCCGTCGGCGGCGTGCCGGTACTGCACGTCGAGCCCGAGCCCCGCCACCCAGAAACGTTCCGCCGCCTCCAGGTCACGTGACGGGCGGGCGATACGGATGGGGGCGGCGGCATCGGCGGGCACGGCGGGACCTCCTGGTCGACGGACGCCCCGAGCCTAGGGACCGGACCGGTCACCTGCCCATACCCCGCTGGACCTACGACCGGCGAAGGAGCCGGCCCGGGCCGCGCCGCGGCGTCACGCGCTCTTGGCGTCGGCGATCCTGTCCAGCTCGCGCATCGCCTGGGAGTGGGCGCTCATGCGGCGGCTCACCACGCCGACCGCGCAGAGGCCCACGCCCGCGACCGAGACCGGGACGGAGAGGCCGAGGACGAGCAGCGCCTCGGGCCAGTCGCGTTCGCCCTGGCACCAGGAGTTCTGCCGGACGCCCCGGTTGGCGGTGCCGTCGTCGGTCAGCAGCCGGGGCTCGCACTCGGCCGGGTGCTTGTCGTCGGGCTTGCGGTCGACCTCGTACGACGTCAACAGCAGGACCGCGCACCAGGTCCACAGGACCGCGGCCAGCCCCAGGAGGCCCATACCCCAGAAGCTCATCCGGCGCGCCCGGTCGCGGAAGTCGAGGTCGAAGTCACGTGATCGCATCGCGACCGAACATAGCAGCGGGTCTCCGGACGTTCGACGGTCATTGACAACGCAGGTGCGTGGATCGCTTTCCTCCCGGTGTTGGACGGGACGGGCGCCGCGACGCGAAGCTGATCACCGATCCACCTCACCCCACCCTCCCGACGGCGAAACGAGGCAGCACCCATGGACGACGACGTCTTCGAGACGACGGGCGGTCCGGTCCGCGGCTTCCGGGTCGCGGGCGACGACGTCGTCGCCGCGCTCGGAATCCCCTACGCCGCACCCCCGTTCGGCGCCGCCCGGTTCCGCGAGCCGCGCCCCGCCGCGCCGTGGAGCGGCGTCCGGGACGGTACGGGGTTCGGACCGGTCGCCCCGCAGTCGGCCGAGCTCCCCGGCGCGCCGGTCTGGTCGCCCGGGGACGAGGACGTCCTCACCGTCAACGTCTGGACCCCCGCACCCGCCGGCGGCCGTCTCCCCGTCCTCGTCTGGCTCCACGGCGGCGCCTACACCTTCGGCTCCTCCGCCCAGCCCGACTTCGACGGCACGGCGCTCGCCCGCGCCGGCCTGGTGGTCGTGACCGTGAACTACCGTCTCGGCTTCGAGGGCTTCGGGCACGTCCCCGGAACATCGGAAGCCCCCGGGCCCGGTCCTGCCGCCCCCGCGTTCCCCGACAACCGAGGACTGCTGGACCAGATCGCGGCCCTCCGCTGGGTACGCGACAACATCCGCGCCTTCGGCGGCGACCCCGACGAGGTCACTCTCGCCGGCCAGTCCTCCGGCGCCACCTCCGTGATCTGCCTGATGGCGACGGACCGGGCCCGAGGCCTGTTCCGCCGCGCCATCGCCCACAGCCCCGCGAGCCCGTTCCACACCCGGGACATCGCCGCGGCGACCACCCGCGAGATCGCCGCCGCGGCCGGCTGCCCCGCGACACCCGGCGGCCTGGCGTCGGCCGGCCCGCAGACCCTGGTCGAGGCCGCGGACCAGGTGGTCGACGCGTACCGGAACGACCCCGGCTCCGGCTCCCGCCACTACGACCCCTCCCTCTTCGCCCCCGTCCTCGACGGCGACATCCTGCCCACCGACCCGCTCACGGCCCTGGCCGCCGGCACGGCCCGCGACGTGGACCTGCTGCTCTGCCACACCACGGAGGAGTACTGGCTCCTCGACGCCGTCGGCAGCTGCGCACGGCTCACCACCGAGGCCCGACTCGCCCGTTTCGCCCACGACTTCGGCCTGGACGCGGACCTGCTCGACGCCTACCGCTCCCCGGACCCGGCACTCCTCACCGACGACTACCTCGCCCTCTACGGCGATCTGCTCTTCGTCGAGTTCACGCACCGCCTCGCCGAGGCGCACGCGGCCGGCGGCGGCCGGGCGTACCTCTCCCGCTTCGACCGGCGCCGCGAGCGCGCCGACGGCACGGCCGTCCGCGCCTGGCACTGCGCGGACGTCCCCTTCGCCTTCGGCAACCTCGACGACGAACACCTCTCCTTCCTCATCGGAGGCGCCCCCACCCCCGAGGACCACGCCCTGTCCCGCCGCATGGTCGGCGCCTGGGCCGACTTCGCCGCGACCGGGAACCCGGGCTGGGCCCCGATACGGAAGGACACCACCGGGACGGAACAGGCCTCCCGCGTCTGGTCCACCGACGACCAGCCGTCGGTGGACCTCCGGCCCGCCCCTCCCCGCGCCCTCTGGGCGAAGGTCGACTTCCCGCTCCTGCGCCCCTGACCGCGGCGCGGAAGGCTACAGCGACGGGACGAGCGAGGAGGCCGGTGCCGGACGCCCGGCCATCGGCTCCACGCCTCCTCGCGCCCCGTACGCGGACACCACCACGCGCCTCCCGCGCCTCCCGCTTCCCCTCGTCGTGACGGGCCCCGCCGACCTGACCTGCGGGGTCATATGGGTGTGCGATTGTCGGTCGCGCGTGATAGTCACTACACCCACGGGGCGGGACGATCATCAGCCGCCCCGTGCGCACACATCAAGGGGTGGGGACATGGCGTTGCTCCGGGACCTGGGGAACACGCTGGGAAGATGGACGGGCAGGCCCGTCGCGCGCGTCGACGCCGACGCCGGCGACCCGGAGGCGCGGCGCGCCCGCGAGGCCGCCGAGGCCGGGGACTGGACCGCGGTACGGGACGTGCTCGACGCGCGGCCCGAGGGCGAGGACCGCACCGGCCTCCTGTGGGCCGTCGGCGACGTCGCCGGTGTGGAGCGGTGGATCGCCGACGTCACCGCCGCGGAGCCCGACGCGACGCTGCCGCGCCTCGTGGCGGGCGTGCGGCACATCAGCTGGGCCTGGGAGGCCAGGACCGGCGCACGCGCCGAGCACGTGTCCCGCGAGCAGTTCGAGGTGTTCTTCGACCGGCTGCGCACCGCCGAGACCCGGCTGTACGAGGTGGCCGAGCGCGAACCCGGATGGACCTCGCCCTGGTACGGCCTCCAGGTCACCGGGCGCGGCCTCCAGGTCGGCCAGGACGTGGCACGGCGCCGCTTCGAGGCGACCGTGCGCCGGGACCCGTACCACCTGGGCGCGCACCAGCAGCAGTTGCAGCAGGTCTGCGAGAAGTGGAGCGGCTCCCACGAGGAGATGCACGACTTCGCCCGCGCCTCCGCCTTCGGCGCGCCCGCCGGGACGCTCCTCGGCCAGCTCGTGGCCGTCGCGCACCTGGAGCACTGGCTCGCCCTCGACTCCGGTCCCGACGCCCGCTACATCCGGCAGCCGCAGGTCGTGGCCTCTCTCAACGAGGCCGCCGACCACTCCTTCCGCCACCCGGACTTCGTGCGCGGACGCGGCTGGCTCCAGGTCTGCAACACCTTCGCCATGGCGTTCGCCCTCGCCGGTGACGTCGCCTCGGCGCGCGAGTGCTTCCGGGCCACGGAGGGCCGCGTCACCGAGTTCCCCTGGTACTACCTCGACGGCTCCGACCCCGCCAAGGCGTACCGTCAGCACCGCTCGTACGCCGGACGCTGACGGCCGCCCGGCGGAGGCCCGGGCAGCGCCCGTACGGCTCCGGTCCCGGTCCCGGCCCGGTGTCGCCGCCGCCGGTCCTTCCCGCCCACGCCGCCGGCGCCGGTGCGCGACCGGCCGCGCCCACGCCTCCCCGCCCCTCGTTCCCCGCCCGCTCGCACCCGAAGGACTGCGTCAGGTGTCCCACCCTGATTCCCCCGAGACCGCCCACACCTTCCAGGTGGATCTGCGCGGCCTGGTCGACCTGCTCTCCCACCACCTCTACTCCAGCCCCCGCGTCTACCTCCGCGAGCTCCTCCAGAACGCCGTCGACGCGATCACCGCCCGTCAGGCCCTCGACCCCGCCGCGCCCGGCACGATCACCGTGCGGACGGGGGAGACGCTGACCGTCACGGACACCGGGATCGGGCTGACCGAGGCCGATGTGCACCGGTTCCTCGCCACGATCGGACGCAGCTCCAAGCGGACCGCCGACGGAGCGCTGGACGGGGCGGGGCTCGACGCGGCCCGCGGCGAGTTCATCGGGCAGTTCGGCATCGGGCTGCTCGCCTGCTTCGTCGTCGCCGACGAGATCACCGTGCTGAGCCGATCCGCCGCCGACCCGGCCGCGCCCACCGTCGAGTGGCGCGGCCACTCCGACGGCCGCTACACGATCCGCACCCTGCCGTCCGCGACCCTCCCCGAGCCCGGCACCACGGTGAGGCTCGTCCCGCGCGCCGACAACGCCGAGTGGACCCGTCCCCAGCAGGTCGTCCCGCTCGCCCGGCACTACGGCGGGCTGCTGCGCCACGAGGTCACCGTCGTCGACGCGCGCGGCGACAGCCACCGGATCAACGCGGCGCCGCCGTGGGAGCGGACGCACCGCTCGCCGCTGGCCAAGCGCGAGGCGTACACCGCGTACTGCCGCGAGCTCTTCGACTTCACCCCGCTCGACACCATCGAGCTGGACCTCCCCGCCGCCGGCCTGCGCGGCGTCGCCTACGTCCTGCCGACCGCGGTCAGCCCGGCCCAGCGCGCCGGACACCGCGTCCACCTGAAGGGCATGCTCCTCACCGACCAGGCCCCGGAACTCCTCCCCGAGTGGGCGTTCTTCGTACGCTGCGTCGTCGACACCACCAGCCTGCGGCCCACCGCCTCCCGCGAGTCGCTGTACGAGGACGGCACGCTCTCCGCCGTACGGGACGCCCTCGGCGACCGGATCCGCGACTGGCTCACCGGGCTCGCCGCCAGCGACCCGGCGCTGCTCCACCGGTTCATCGACACCCACCACCTGGCGGTCAAGGCGCTCGCCCGCTACGACGACGAACTGCTGCGGGTCGTGCTGCCCTGGCTGCCGTTCGAGACCACCGACGGGAACGTGACCCTGGAGGAGTTCGCGCGCACCCACCCGACGCTCCTCGTGACGCGCAGCGTCGAGGAGTTCCGGCAGGTCGCGCCGATCGCCGCGGCCGCCGGGCTCGGCGTCGTCAACGGCGGGTACACCTACGACCGCGACCTCGTCCACCGCCTCCCCGAGATCCGCCCGGGCACCTCCGTCGGCGACCTCGACCCGGCCACCGTCACCGCCCACCTCGACGCCGTCGACCCGAGCGCCGAACTCCGCGCCGCCGCCTTCCTCGCGGTGGCCCGCGAGACCATCGGCGTCCACGACTGCGACGTCGTCCTGCGTGACTTCCAGCCGGTCACCGCGCCCGCGCTGCTCCTCGACAACCGCGACGCCCGGCACGAGCGCACCCGGTCCGGCCTCGCCGCCGACAGCGACGGACTGTGGGCCGACATCCTCGGCTCGCTCCGCCACGAGGCGCCCCGCGCCCAGCTCGTCCTCAACCACCTCAACCCGCTGGTCCGCCAGGCCCTCACCATCGGCGAGCGCGGCCTCGCCGTCACCACCGCCGAAGCCCTCTACGGCCAGGCCCTGCTGCTCAGCCGCCGCCCGCTGCGCGCGAGCGAGAGCGCCCTGCTCAACCGGGCCTTCATCGGCCTCCTCACCCACGCCATGCACCACCCGGGCGACGCCGGCCCCGGCCCCGGCTCCGGCCCCGGCTCCGACCCCCGGAAGGAGAGGTAGATGCTCGACACCCCCGAGGCCGTCGTCGAGGCGCTCCGCGAGAACCACGAGCGCCCCCACGGCCTGCCGCGCACCATCACGGCCGAGGAACTCGTCGAGGCCGCCGAGGCCTTCGAGAAGCCCGACGTGCTCGTCACCGCGCTCCTCGAACTCATGACGGCGTACGAGTTCACCGGCGAGCAGCGCAAGTCGCCGGTCGCCTTCGCCCGCATCCTCAAGCTCTGGGACTCCGCCCCCGACTCCTTCAGCCCCTACGAGGCCCACCAGGTCTTCTGGCGCTTCAAGTGGGTGACGACCTCCCTCCTCCAGGTGCCCGAGATGCCGCTGGCGACCATCCGCGGCTGGATCGACCAGATGCGCGACCGGTACGAGGCCGCCGGCCACGACGTCCAGCCCGTCGCCGCCATGCGCCACCACCTCGCCCGGCACACCGGCACCGGCGTCGCCGACGCGTACGACCTCTGGGCCACCCGGCCCCGCACCGACCTCAGCGACTGCGAGGCCTGCGAGATCCGGCACCACGCCTGGCACCGGGTCGTCGAGGGCGACGACGCCGCCGCCCTCGACGTCTGGCGGCCGGTCCTCGCCGGCGCGTCCACGTGCAGCGAGGAACCGCAGATGAGCCAGGCCCGCGCCCTGCTCCCGCTGCTGCGCACCGGCCGTACCGACGAGGCCCGCTCCCACCACCTCACCGGATACCGCAAGGTGCGCGGCAACGCCGCCATGCAGGCCGAGGTCGGCCTCCACCTGGAGTTCTGCGCCCTGTCCCGGAACGAGGGCCGGGGCCTGGAGATCCTCGCCGAGAACCGGCCCCTCTTCGAGGCCACCGGCGCCCCGCTCGACCACCTCGGCTTCCTCACCGGCGTCGAGGTCCTCCTCGCCCGCCTCGTCGAGGACGGCCACGACGACACCGCCGTCGCCGGCCCGCCCGGACGCGACTGGACGGCCCGCGAACTCCTCGCCCACGTCCGCGCCGAGGCCGAGCCCCTCGCCGCCGCCTTCGACGGCCGCAACGGCACGGGAGCCGTCGGCGACGGCCGCCGGACCCGGCTCGCCCGCCGCCCGCTCCTCGACGAGCCGCTGCCCCTCGGCCTGCGGGCCGCCACCGGCGCGACCGGAGCGGGCGGGGCCAGGGCGGGCGCGGCCGGGGCCACGGCGAGCGCCGCCGGCGCGCCGTCCACCGCCCGGATCGAGATCCCCGAGGACTTCGCCGCGCTGGTACGGGAAGCCCGCCGGCTGTCCCGCGAGGGCCATCCCGGCGAGGCCCGGCTCTGGACGCGCATCACGGAACGCCTGGCCGACGGCTCCGCGTCCTACGACGACGCCCCGGGACCCGGCGACCTCCTCCGCGCCGAACTCGCCGAACAGAAGGCCCAGGAGCTCTGGCTGGACGACCTGCACACCGCGGGCGCCACCGAACTCGCCACGGCCATCGGCCACTTCGAGGAACTGGGCATGCCCTGGCACGCGCTCTCCGCCCGGGCCCGCGTCCTCGCCTGGGCGAGCAGCCCGGGTTCCCGGGACGCGGACGGCGTCGCCCCGGACCACGCGGCCTCCCGCGCGGGACTCGACGAACTGCTGCGCGCCGCCGAGAAGCTGCTCGCCGAGACGCCCCTCGACGGCGAGCCGCTCGGGGACGCCGAGACGGCGTTCGGCGCCGACCTGGCGGCCGAGCGCGCCCTCTCCTACCTCTCCCTGCGCTACTCGGACGCCTTCACCGCGTACCAGGCGCTCCTCGACGGGACGCACCGGTCCCGCCACCGGAAGGACGGCGAGGAGGACGGGGGCGGCGGCGAGGAGGACAGGGACGGCGGCGAGGGCGGCGAGGTCGACGCGCTCACGGAGCGGTTCGAGGAGGCCGTCGACACCCTCGCCGCCGAGGCCCTGCGCCTCGGCTACCCGCACCACAGCGCCCACGCCCGCCAGTTCCGCGCCGACACGCTCGCCCGGCGCGGCGCGATGGCCGACGCCGAGCGGGAACTCCGCGACGCCCTCCAGGACCTGGAAACCGCCGGGCGCCCCTGGCGCAGGCCGCGCCCGGCCGCCCTCCTGGCGCAGGTGCTCCTCGCCCAGGACCGGCCGGACGAGGCGGTGGAGCTGCTGCACGCCGCGCACGCCGACGCCGTCGCGTACGACGACACCACCTTCCGGCTCGCGCCGACGTACCTGCTGCTCGGCCACGCCTCCACGCACCTCGGGGACCTCTCCGGAGCCGTACGCCACCTCTCCGAGGCCGCCGCGCGCTTCGACCAGGACGGCGCGCACGGCGAGGCGACCGAGGCACGGCTCCAGCTCGCCGACGTCCTGGCCCGCTCCGGACAGCAGGCCGACGCGGTCGCCGTCCTGGAGTCCGTCCTCGCCGACGACGCCGCGTCCGGCGTCGACGAGCGCACCCTCGCCCAGGCCCGTCTGACCTTCGGCCGGGGGCTGCGCGAACTGGAGGAGTACCTGCCGGCCGCGGAGGAACTGCTCCGGCTCGCCGACACCGTCGCCGGCTGGCCGCGGGAGGAGCGCGGCGGCGTCCTCACCCTGGTCGCCGCCGAAGCCGCCATCACCCTCGCCCTGGCCGAGCGCTGGGACGCGGCCGACACGGCGTACGCGCGGGCCGTCGCCGCCCACGCCGAGGCTCCCAACCCGCCGCTCGTCCTGCAGATGATGCGGGAGTTCGCCCGCCTCACCCCGCGGTCCCCCGAGGACGAGCACGAGGGCGCGGGCACGGACGGGGCCGACGGCGGCGTCTCGGGCACCGACAAGGCCCTGGCGCACCTGGCGCGCGCCGACGCGGTCCTCGCCGCCGTGACCGCGGAGGAGGAGGACGGCTTCGCCGTCTGGTACGAACGCGGCGAGATCCACTACCGCCGCGCCCGCGTCCTCGCACAGGCGGGTCGCCACGACGAGGCCCTGCCGGAGGCGGAGGCCGCCATCGCCGCCCACGAGGAGGGCGGCGAGCAGGGCGAACTCCCGCGCGCCGAAGCCGTCCGCGTCGCCGCGCTGGTCGAGGGCAACGGCCTCGACCGGGTCAACGAGGCCATCGCCCGCCTCACCACGGCGGCGGCCCGCTGCCGCAACTCCGGCCATCCGGAGGCGGCCCGGATCCTGGACGCCCTGCGCCAGGAGTTCCTCTCCCGCTGACGGACCGTCCGCCGTCTTTGCCCGTGGCGCTCGGCGCACGGGCGGAGGCGGCGGACGGAGCGGAGGGAAGGCCGGCATCGGCGATCCCCGCGCTCCGGCCGTGCCCCTGCCCGGCGCCGGCCGCGGCCCCGCGGTCCTCGCACGTTCCTCCGGTCGTCGGCGCCGGGTGAAAGGATCGCGGCATGACGACGCCCCTGCTCCTCTCCGACATCGAAAGGGCCGTGCGCGCCGGTTGGAGCGCCGAGACGGCCACGCCCGAGTTCCGGTCCCGCTGGACCCCGGACAACCCGGCCCGGGACCAGTGCGGGGTGACCGCGATGGTGCTGAACGACCTCCTGGGCGGCGAACTGCTCCGCGGCGAGGTCCTCGTCGACGGGGAGCGGGTGGACTACCACTGGTGGAACCGCCTGGGCGCGGGCGTCGAGATCGACCTCACGCGCGAACAGTTCGGGCCCGAGGAGAAGGTCACGGCCGGAACGGTCGTCCCCCGGCCGCCCGTGAGCGAGTGGCGCAGGCTCCGCGACGAGTACGCGCTCCTCCGCGAGCGCGTCCTGCGCCGGCTGGGCCAGGGGCCCGGCGCGGCCCCCGACGGCTCCACGGCGTGAGGCCCACCGGGCCCGCGGTCCTGCCGGACCTGCGGGCGTCCATGGACGAACTGGCCACGCCGGCACGCGTGTACGTGGCGGCCGGACGCTTCACCGGTCCCGACCCCGACCTGCCGGAGCCGGCGGCGGAGGTCCGCGTCGTGCCGGCCCGCATGGCGGCGGACGAGGCGCGGGCGCGGTTCCTCCCCGGGTACGCACCGCCTCCGGTCCCGGAGCTGTGCGCCGCGCTGGAGCCGCTGGAGACCGATGAAGCCGCCCCGTTCCTGGCCCGGCTCGCGACGGTCGACCTGTACTGGCCGACCCACCGCCACCTGCCGGCCGGCGTGGCCGGACGCGCGGCGGACCGGGTGGTGTCGCTCCTCGGGCCGGACGCCTCCTGGTGGACCGACCACGACGAGGCGGCCGGTGCCGTCACCGGTGTCACCCCGTTCCTCGACAGTCTGCTCGCGGGCACGGACGGCACGTACTTCGCCGTCGCCCTCCAGGTGGCCGACGACTGAGCCGGGGCGAAGGGGAGGCGTGGCCTACACCCGCGAGGGCGGGACGTCCTCGTCGAGGAGCAGGGCGAGGCCGTCGAGGAGGCGCTGGAGCCCGAACTCGAAGAGGCCGTCGAGGTCGAAGTCGTACCCGGCCCGCGCGAGCCGGGCGAGCGCCGGGTACCGCCCGCCCTCCAGGGTCGCCCGGAGGGCGGGCTCCTGGGTGTCCATCCACCCCTCGCTGTCGAGGCCGCTCCGGGCCTCGGCCTCCCGCTCCGTCTCCATGTTCAGGGCGAGGCCGCGGATGTGGTTGAGCAGCGTCAGATGTGCCGTGAAGGCGGTGTGGTCGTCGAGCCCGTGCCGGCCGAGGCAGCCCAGGACCCACTCGCTGTACGCCATCGCCGAGGTGATGAGCTGCGGCCGGGTCAGCGACATGGCCGGCGCCATCCAGGGGTGGGCCCGGAACAGGCCCCAGAGCTGCCGGGCGGCCACGGCGAGCGGCTCCCGCCAGCCCGGGGGCGGATCGGCGGGCAGGGGGCGTTCGCCGATGGCCGCGTCCATCATCCGCACGAGCAGGTCGTCCTTGTCGGCGACGTGCCGGTACAGGGACATGGTCGCCACTCCGAGTTCGGCGGCCACCCGGCGCATCGACACGGCGGCCAGCCCCTCCGCGTCGGCCACGGTCACGGCGGCGGCCACGATCCGGCCGAGCGTGAGGCCGGTGGAGCCGGGGGGCGTGGCGGAGGCGGACGGCGTGCTCCGCCGGGCGGGAGCGGGAGTCGCGGGAGCCGGGGCGGGGGAGGGGCCAGCGGCCCGCTCCGACGCCGACACGACCGTCCCGACCCCCGGTACGGCGCGCACCAGGCCTTCGTGGCGCAGCTCGGTCAGCACCTTGGTGGCGGTCGCCATGGCCACGCCCCACTGCCGGGTGATCTCCCGGGTCGACGGAACGCGCTCGCCCGGTGCCAGTTCGCCGGTCTCGATCCGCTGCCGCAGTTCGCCGACGATCCGGCTGTAGCGAGGTTCCGGTCTCCTGCCGTCTCCCACCGACACCGTCCTGCCTTCCGCACTAGTGCACTTGGAGGGCCCCATCGTAGCCGCCGACGAGGGGAATTCCGTGAGCGCACTGCCTTCGCCCCTCTCTGTGCTAGTGCACCTTCGCACCGAAGGGCCTTGTTGGTAAGGGATTTCAGCTTGCCCACTCCTCTGCGTACGGCGTACATTCCCCGTCATGAAGAACAACGAGATCCTCATCAGCGGCGCCGGCATCGCGGGAACGGCACTGGCGTACTGGCTACGCAAGGCGGGCTTCGTGGTCACGATCGTGGAGCGGGCGCCCGAACCCCGCCCGGGCGGGCAGACCGTGGACCTCCGGGGCGCCGGACGGACCGTCGTCGAGCGCATGGGTCTGATGGACCGGGCCAAGGCCGTCACCGTCGACCAGCGCGGCCTCGCCCTCGTCGACGGGAAGGGCAGGATCACCGCGCGGGTGCCCGCCGACAGCTTCGGCGGCGAGGGGATCGTCTCCGAGATCGAGATCCTCCGCGGCGACCTCGCCCGGCTGCTGTACGAGGCGACCCTGCCGGACACGGAGTACCTCTTCGACGACACGATCACCGGGATCGACCAGGAGACGGACCCCGACGCCGTCACCGTCACCTTCGAGAAGGCGCCGCCGCGCCGCTTCGCGCTCGTCGTCGGAGCGGACGGGGCGCACTCCGCCGTCCGCTCCCTCGTGTTCGGCCCGGAGCGGGAGCTCGCCCACCCCATCGGCCTGTACACGGCCTGGTTCACCGCCCTCGACCCCGACCTGGACCTCGACGGCTGGTACCTGATGCACAACGCGCCCGGCGGGCTCGTCGCCTCCGCCCGCCCCGGCCGTCTCCCCGGCGAGGTCAAGGCCGGCTTCAGCTTCCGCTCGCCGCCGCTGGCGTACGACCGCCGGGACGTCGCCGCCCAACGGGAGATCGTCGCCCGGCGCTTCGGCGGCGTCGGCTGGGAGACCCCCCGCCTGCTGCGGGCCCTGCGCACCGCCCCGGACTTCTTCTTCGAGACCATGGCGCAGGTCCGCCTCGACGGCTGGTCGCGCGGCCGGGTGGCGCTGCTCGGCGACGCCGGATACTGCGCCACGCCGCTCACCGGCCTCGGCACCAGCCTCGCCCTCGTCGGCGCGTACGTCCTCGCGGGCGAACTGGCGGCGGCGGGAGGCGCGCACGAGACCGCCTTCCGCCGCTACGACACGGTGATGCGTCCCTATGTCGCCCAGGCCCAGGAACTCCCGCCCGGCGGAGCCGCCGGCTTCGCCCCCATGGGCCGCTTCGGCATCCGGATGCGCGACCTCTCGATGCGCTCGATGACCCGCTGGCCGATGCGCGCCGTCCTCGGCGCGCAGTTCGCCAAGGCCGGCGACATCGCCCTCCCGGAGTACGGCCCGGCCGGGACGGTGACCGGGGGAGCGGGGAAGCGGGGGCGCCTCAGTGCATGAGCAGCAGGCGGGTGTGGGGCACCAGCTTGCGGTTGACGCTGGTGCTCTGCACGAAGATGGTGAAGTCCGCGTTCTGATCGGGCTTGACGCGCACCTCCTCGTCCGGCAGGCCCAGCAGGGCGCGGGCCTCGGGCCCCGTGTAGACGCGGTCGGTCTTCTTCTCCAGGACCGCGATCCGCTTCCGCGCCTGGATCTTCTCCGACTTGCTCAGCTGGTAGAAGGCGCACCCGGTCTTGTACGTGTGCCCGGACTCGGTGACCCACTCGCGGATCGCCACGTCCCGGGTCACCGGGATCAGCTGGTAACCGGACGCGTCGACCGGAGTGAGGCCGGCCGCCGCGATCGTCTCCTTGTTGACCGCGTCCGCGCCCACGGAGAAGACGGAACGCGACCCGCGGATGCCCTTGGCGCGCCCCACCATGAACTTCTCCGTCGCCTGCTGGATGACCTGGCCGGCCTCCTCCAGGCCCCGGGTGCTGGTGGCGTCCCAGACGGCCACGTTGTCCTTCGGGAAGCCGCAGTTCATGGCCTCCCGCTTGCCCATCTGGTCCGGCACGAGCACGGCCAGCGTCCAGTTGTCGTCCTGCTCCTCGATCATCTCGGCCACGGCCGACACCAGCGCCCGCGGGTTCGTGCTGGGCGCGTCGGGGCAGCGGTGGCTGGCGTTCTCCTGGCCGTCCGTCAGGACGAAGGTGAGGAAGCTGTGGTCGCCGTACAGCTGGGCCGTCTGCGCCAGCTCCCGCTGCGACTTCAGCGCCGCCGCCAGCAGCGAGGTCATGCCCCCGACGTTGTACAGCGCCTTCAGGGACGGCATCCGCAGCACGTCCTTGTCGTAGATGACGCACTGCACGGTGTCCGCGAACACGTACACCGTGACCCGCGTCTCCTGGTCCAGCTCCCGCGAACGGCGCGCGAGGTACTCGATCTGCTGGTCGGCGACCTCGACGACCTTCCCCCGCAGATGGGACATGGACGAACTGGCGTCCAGCACGAGCGCGACGTGGTTGATGTAGTTCTGGTTTCCGGACATGGCCAACTCCCCGTCCTCGGCGGTGTGATGTCCTTACCGTCTCACCCACCACTGACAATCGGTCCGGACGCCGCCCGCCGCCCCCTCGCCCTCCTCCGGGACCTACGCCGTCCCGTCCGGCTTCCACTCGTGGGCGAGGAGGCCGAGCAGCACCTCGTCGAGGAACTCGCCCATGACCCAGGCCGACGACCGCAGCACGCCCTCGCGGACGAAGCCGTTGCGCTCGGCGGAGCGGAGCATCGCGTGGTTGTCCACGAGCGTCTCGATCTGGAGCCGGCGCATGCCGCGCACGAGGAAGCCGTAATGGCACAGGGTCGCGACGCCGTCCGTGCCGTACCCCTTGCCGCGGGCGGACGGGAGCAGGCCCAGGCCGAGGTGCGCCGAGCGGTTGTGGTGGTCGACGCCCCAGAAGGACGCGGTGCCGACGAGCGCGCCGCTCTCCAGCTCCACCATCGAGAACGCGACCGCGTCGTCCCGGGTGTCGTCCCCGACGAGCCGGGGGTCCTCCGAGTCGGGGGCGAGGGGCCGCCACGGCCGGCCCTCGGCCCGCACGGTGCCGACGACGTCGTCGTACAGCTCCGTCCGCAGGATCGGGCCGTCCTCCTTGTGCCGGGCGCGCAGCCCGATCTTGCTTCCCTTCAGCATGGGAGCTTCCTGTCCTTCCTGCTCCGGCGGCGGCAATCGGATGTGATCACCACAGGTCGGTGCGGTGGGCGGCGACGAGCGCGCCGATCCGGGCGAGGGCGGCGCCGGCCGGCTGCGGGGGCAGCCGGCGGCCGTCGCGCAGACGGAGGGAGACCTGGCCGTCGGCGGCCTCCCGGGGGCCGACGACGGCCACGTACGGGACCAGGCGGGCGGCGCGGATCCGGGCGCCGAGGGTGCCCTCGTCGGGGGCGGCGACCTTCGCGCGCAGGCCGGCGTCGGCGCAGCGTCCGGCCAGGGCACGGGCGGAGGGCAGTTCGGCGGCGGAGAGCGGGAGGACCACCAGCTGGGTGGGGGCCAGCCACGCGGGGAAGGCCCCGCCGTGGTGCTCGACGAGGTGGGCGACGGCCCGTTCCACGCTGCCGACGACACTGCGGTGGACCATCACCGGGCGGTGCCGGGCGCCGTCCGCGCCGACGTAGCGCAGGCCGAAGCGTTCGGGCTGGTGGAAGTCGACCTGGACGGTCGAGAGGGTCGACTCCCTGCCCGCCCCGTCGGCGACCTGCACGTCGATCTTCGGTCCGTAGAACGCCGCCTCGCCCTCCACCGCCTCGTACGCGAGCCCGGAGGCGTCGAGGGCCTCGGTCAGCAGCGCGGTGGACCGCCGCCACAGCTCGGGCGCGTCCACGTACTTGCCCCCGGGGCCGGGCAGCGAGAGCCGGTACCGGCTCGGGACGACGCCCATCGCCTCGTACGCCCGCCGGATCATCCCGAGCGCCGCCCCCGCCTCCCCGGCGACCTGCTCCACGGTGCAGAAGACGTGCGCGTCGTTGAGCTGGATGGCCCGCACCCGGGTCAGCCCGCCCAGGACCCCCGACGGCTCGGAGCGGTACATGCCGCCCAGCTCGGCCATCCGCAGGGGCAGCTCCCGGTGACTGCGCGACCGGGAGCGGAAGATGAGCGCGTGGTGCGGGCAGAGGCTCGGCCGCAGCACCACCTGCTCCCCGCCGAGCCGCATCGGCGGGAACATGTCGTCGCTGTAGTGCGACCAGTGCCCCGAGATCTCGTACAGCTCGCGCTTGCCGAGCACGGGCGAGTACACGTGCTGGTACCCCGCCCGCCGCTCGGCGTCACGGATGTACTCCTCCAGGGCGTGGCGTACGGCCGCGCCGTCGGGCAGCCAGTACGGCAGGCCCGCGCCGATCAGCGGGTCGGTGTCGAACAGGCCGAGCTCGCGGCCCAGTCGGCGGTGGTCGTGCATGGCGGTCTCCTCGCGGTGAACGGGCGAGCGACCACGGCACGAAGCCCCGGGGCACTCGCCCCGGGGCTTCGGACTGAGACAACGGTCAGCGCGCCGGGACACTCTCCGGCGTCGTCGTCTCGGCGGCAGGCTGCTTCATGCGGGAGACGGTAGCGGGGACCGCGAACGCCCGCACCTCCTTTTCACCGGCGGGCGCGGTACGCGGCCGGCTCGCCCGTGGGCGGTTCGGCTACGCGGCGGGCGTGTACGAGAACCCGCCCTCGCCCTCGCCGCCCTCGCCCTCGGCGAACTCGCCTTCGGGGAACGCGCCCTCCTCGGGCATCATCGCGGCGGCGAAGGCGCCCATCAGCTCCTCCGGCTTCAGCTCCGTGGCGCCGGCCGGGGCCGTCGGCTCGGTGCCGGCGCTCAGCTTGAGCCCCAGCCCGATCTTCTTCCCCTTCGCGTTCTCGGTGAGCTTCGCGAGGTCGACGTACACCTCGGTCAGCTCGCCGTTCTTGAGCGTGAAGTCGGCGGTCACCTTGTCGGCCGGGACGTCCTTCAGGTCGGCGGCCGACGGCAGCTCCACGCCGGGCGGCAGCTCCTCGGAGAACGGACGGATCTCGTCGACCAGGTCCGTGATCAGGGTGCGGAACGGCGCCGTCGCCGAGATGCGCTCCGTGCCGTCCTCGCCGCCGGCCGTCGTGAACTCGACGTCCCGGGCGACGACCTCGCGCAGGGCCTCGACCAGCTTCTTCTGGGTCTTGGCGTCCAGCGTGGGCGCGGGCGACGGCTCCGACTCCGGGGCCTCATCGCCCGGCGCCCGGCCCATTTCCTCGCCGGCCTTCTCCAGGGCCTTGTAGTCGACCTTGATCCACTCGCCCTCCAGGACCTTCTTGAAGGCCCCGGCCTCCGGCGGCAGTTCGTCGGTGGACGGCATGGGGGTGCCCATCGCCTCGCCGAGCGCCTCCACGTCGGACCGGAAGTAGGCGTAGTCGCCGACGAGCCGGTACTCGACCAGGTCGCCCTCCGGGACGCTGACCTTCATCGCCATCCCGACGAAGTCCTCCTCCCCGGACTCGTCGAGCGGCTTCTTCGACTCCACCGTGACGCTGAGCTTCGCCCCGCTGAGGAGTTCGGCGGCCTCGTCCGGGAGTTCCTCGCCGGGCTCGGGGTCGGAGGCGGCGTCCAGCTCCTCGAGGGTCGCGGCGTCGACGTCCAGGTCCAGTTCGAAGGAGAGCGACTTCTCCTTGCCGAGCTTCTCGAACGCCTGGTCCAGCTTCTTCCCGGCGGACAGCTGCTCGACCGTCCCGCAGGCGGCCGACCCCGCCAGGACGGCGCCGACGACGGCGGTGGCGGTGAGGGTCTTGCGTATGGCGCTGATGATGAGCTCCTCAAGAGTTCGATCACAGATGATCGACTGTGGTCGGCAGAGGAGACTCACGGCTCGGCCAGAGGGTTGTACGCCGGTTTCGATCAGTCCGCCGCGATGCCGGGAGCCGGGCCGCCGGCGTCCCGCACGCCCCGCCACTGCTCGGCGCCGAACTCCTCGTACCGCTCGACCTCCGTGAAGCCCAGCCTCGCGGCGAGCCGCATCGCCCGGCCGTTGGCGGTCTGCGTGACGAGCGACACCGGCGCGCCGGGCCGCGCGTCCGCGAACCAGTCGAGCACCGCCCCGCACGCCTCGGCGGCGTATCCGTGCCCCCACGCCCGCGGCAGGAACAGATACCCGAGGTCGGTCCGCCCGTCCTTTCCGGGATCCAGCGTCACCACGCCGATCATCGCGCCGTCGCGCTCGACGACGAAGGCGCCGGGGCGGTTGCCCGGCACCTCGGGCATCGCCGCTTCCAGGTCCTCATGCGGCCGGGCGCCACCCACGTACGTCCCCACCTCCGGCGAGGAGAACAGTTCGACGAAGGCCGGCCGGTCCTGGGCCGCCGACGCGCGCAGCACGAGCCGGTCGGTCCGCAGGGGGGCGGGCGGCCAGGAGCCGGATCCGAGTTCGGTCATGACGGGCAGGCTAGGGTCTGTTGCGAAAGTGGATCTTGTTCGTTGATGATCACGTCCTGTGGGACGTGGGGATCTGACGAACGGC
>NZ_BMTV01000047.1:0-15567 GCF_014649855.1 Streptomyces roseolus
CCGTTCGTCAGATCCCCACGTCCCACAGGACGTGATCATCAACGAACAAGATCCACTTTCGCAACAGACCCTAGGCCCCTGGCCGGGGCGGCTCAGAAGTAGTAGCGCGAGACCGACTCGGCGACGCACACCGGCTTGTCGCCGCCCTCGCGTTCCACGGTCACCTTGGCGGTGACCTGGACGCCGCCGCCGGCCTCCTCCACCTTCGTCAGCAGCGCCGTGGCGCGCAGCCGCGAGCCGACCGGCACCGGCGCGGGGAAGCGCACCTTCTCCGTCCCGTAGTTGAGGCCCATCTTCATGCCCTCGACCCGCAGCACCTGCGGCACGAACAGCGGCAGCAGCGAGAGGGTGAGGTAGCCGTGCGCGATCGTCGAGCCGAAGGGGCCCCCGGCGGCGCGCTCCGGGTCCACGTGGATCCACTGGTGGTCGCCGGTGGCGTCGGCGAAGAGGTCGATCCGCTTCTGGTCGATCTCCAGCCAGTCGCTGTGCCCCAGCTGCTCGCCGACCCCCGCGCGCAGCTCCTCGGCGGAAGTGAAGATCCTCGGCTCGGCCATGTGCCCGGTCCCTTCTCGTACGACATACCGAACGGTTTGTGTCTAAGCGCTTGCTCAGCATGTGGGGTGAAGGCCTCCGTGTCAACGGACCGGCGGGGACGGACCAGTAGGGTTCGAGGGGTGCCGCAGATTCCCGAGAAGATCCACGAGCTCACCGTCGGGCAGCTCTCCGCCCGCAGCGGTGCCGCCGTCTCCGCCCTCCACTTCTACGAGGCCAAGGGGCTCATCGGCAGCCGCCGCACCGCCGGAAACCAGCGCCGCTACGGCCGTGACGCCCTGCGCCGGGTCGCCTTCATCCGTGCCGCCCAGCGCGTCGGCATCCCGCTCGCCACCATCCGCGAGGCCCTCTCCGAGCTGCCCGAGGAGCGCACCCCGACCCGCGAGGACTGGTCCCGGCTCTCCGCCGCCTGGCGCACCGAGCTCGACGACCGCATCAAGCAGCTCGGCCGGCTCCGCGACCACCTGTCGGACTGCATCGGCTGCGGCTGCCTCTCCCTGGAGACCTGTGTGCTCTCCAATCCCGACGACGTCGTCGGCGAGCGCATGGCCGGTTCCCGCCTGCTGCCCGTACGCCGCGAGGACAAGGACTCCTAGTCCTCGGAGGCGGCCCGTGCCCGCTCCGCCGTGGAGCGGGCACGGGTGCCGTCCGGGAGGAACGGCGCGTCCTCCCGGCCCGATCGTCCCGTCCGGCTCCGGCGCCACCGCCGCGGTCCCGTCCCCACGGCCCCCCGGCGGCGGCGCCTCCGTCGTCTCCTCGGCGCCCGGCTCGTGCGCCGCTCGCGCCCGCGGCCACCCCGCCGGCTCTGGGAACGCCTCGCGGGACCGGATCCGCGCGGCCCGCCGCTCGCTCCGGCCCGGGTCCGGCCCACGCGTCCGCCGCGGCCCCGGCGAGCCCGGCGAGCCCGGCCGGATCCCGCGGCCCCGCCACGGGCTCCCCGGCCCCTCACGTGCCGTTCAGCGCCGCCCGGAGCACCGGAACCCCCGGGCGCTCCGCCCCCGTCGGGGCCGTGTCACGCCGCCGGGGCCAGGGGGCGGCTGCGCGTCTCCCGGGCGCGGGCCAGGGCGTCGGGGCTCAGGACCGCGCGCGGCACCTCGACGCCGCAGTCCGCGCACACCGGGCCGTACCACTCCGGGTCCCCGGGGCCGTCCGCCCACACGATCCGGGTGCCCGCGCACACCGGGCACGCCTCGCCCGGCCCCTGCTCCAGGGCGGCCACGAGGCGCCGCATCACCTGCGGCAGCGGCTCCGCCGGATGGACGGCCGGATCGCCGCACCGCACCACGCCGTTGCCGCCCCACACGTCCCGGTGCCAGTCGTCCAGCGCCCCCAGGGCGCGCAGTCCGCCGTGCTTCTCGCGCCGGCGCCGGGCGGCGAACTCCGCCTCGTACGCCAGCCATACCGCCCGCGCCTCCTCCAGCTCCTCCAGGGCGGCCACCAGCCGCGCCGGATCGAGCTCTCGGTCGTCGGGTCCGAACCCGTGCCTGCGGCACAGGTGGTCCCAGGTCGCCCGGTGCCCGTAGGGAGCGAACCGCTCCAGGCACTTGCGCAGCGAATACCTGCGCAGTGCCGTGTCGCAGCCCTGATCACGCACCTGTCTCGCGAGACTCCGGAAACCGGCCATCGCTCGCCACCTCCGTCGCTGGTCGCCGCGCATCCGCGGTACCAGAGGGACGAACGACGGCGCCGCCGTGTTCCGCCCGAACGCCGAACGCGCGCGACGTGGCGAGAAGACGCCATACGCGCGCAGCCGCCTTGAAGACGTGCTTGGCGGCATCCGCGCAGGTCAGCGGGGGCGGCTCAGCGCCGGCCGATCCGGGCCGCCGAGACCACCACCCGGGCCAGCTCCGGCCGTCGGACGTCGCTGTGCGAACGGACCGCCTCCGCCGTGTCCACGCTCACGCAGCCCGAGGCCGGGACCCCGTCCCGCAGCACCGTCGCGAGCATCCGCCGCGGCGCCCCCGGCACGCCCTGGAAGCCGTCCCAGCCGATCGCCCCCCACCGGGGGTCGCGCGCCACGACCCGCCCGAGCGGCCCCGTCAGGGACGCCGAGTCGCGAGCCGCGAGGGAGGCCAGCGGGTAGAAGACGCCCAGCGCGGAGTCGTGGTGGGAGTGGCAGGCCACCACCGGCCCCCGCACCCGCAGCTGCATGTCCCTCAGCGCCCCCGACCGGTCGGGGGCGTGCGGCAGCCGGGCCGCGAACGCGTAGTGCGAGAAGGCCCCCTGGAGCAGCGTCATCGACCGGACCGGCCGCAGCGCCCCCGGCAGCCCGCGCAGCGCGTACGCCACGAGCCGGGCGCCCATGCTGTGCCCCACGAGGTGCACCCGCAGCCCCGGCGCCGCCCGCGCCACTTCCGCGAGCACCGGCCCGAGCCCGCGCTCGCCCACCTGTCCCGCCCGCCGCTTCATCACGTGGTACGTGGCCTGCCGCAGCGCCTCCCGGCCACCCTTCCAGAGCCGCCCGGGCCCGTCGCCGAACCGGGCCGGAGGCGCCCCCGTCCCGGCCGCGTCCGCGAACAGGGCGCACATCTCCATCGGATCCGCCACCAGGAACGCCGGTATGTCCTCTCCCGAACCCGTCGCCTCCGCGGCGGCGCCGAGCGACGCCTCTCCGCCGACGCCGGCCAACTCCCGCAGCAGCGCACCGAACTCGGCGAACGCGGCCTCCTCCGGCGGCGCCAGCTCCAGCAGCTCGGTGAGCCGTACGATCGCCCGCTCCTTCTCCGGGAGCACCGTCACCAGCGCCCGGAAGTCCGGCACCGGCTCGTCCGTGAACATCATCGAGGGCCAGACCACGCCCGCGTACCCCGCCTCCACGCCCGGAGCGAGCAGCTCCGGGAACGGCGCGAAGAAGTCCGAGTACAACCGGGTCGCCCCGGAAGGGGAGTTG
The DNA here is from genome assembly GCF_014649855.1 of Streptomyces roseolus. Classification (GTDB taxonomy): domain Bacteria; phylum Actinomycetota; class Actinomycetes; order Streptomycetales; family Streptomycetaceae; genus Streptomyces; species Streptomyces roseolus. Next base: position 3,443 of record NZ_BMTV01000047.1, read on the forward strand.
TTCCAGCCGTGGGTGAACACGATCAGGTCCGTCACCCCGCGTCGTGCCAGTCCGACCAGGTCGGCCGCCTGTCCGGCGGGCCCCTCCCCGTCCTTGTCGAAGACGATCTCCCGGTACGGATCCACACTCATCCCGCCCACGGCCCGCCCGTCCCTCCCCGTCGAGGAAGCGCCCAGGGGACGCGTCCCGCGACCCCTGGGCAGCATGCCCGAATCCGGCCGTTCCCAGACCTCTTCGGGCGGTTCGGACCTCAGCGCAGCCGGGCCGCCGTGACGACCGGGAAGTGGATCAGGCCGTCGTACGCGCCGGACAGCCCCACGGAGGGAGCCGTGCCCGGCCACGGGTAGGCGGTGCCGATGTGCCGGACCTCCCGGGGCTCCGCGAGCCAGGCCCGCGCCGCCGGCCCGGTCCGCCGCAGGTCCAGCAGGTAGGGTCCGCCGGCGACCCGGTCGAGGGTGTGCGCGGCGCTGCCCGGTGGCTGCGGGCCGACGGTGAAGACCCGCAGCGGCTCCCCGGGCGCGTCCGTGTCGTGGGCGTTGAAGGAGCCCCGGCCGAAGGAGGCGCCGATCGTCACGTACCCCCGGCCGAGGAGGTCGCGCAGGAACGCCCCCTGCGTGCGCGGGTACCGGTCGGGCGTGAGGCTCTCGTACGCCACGTGTCCGTTGTGCGCCGACAGCACCATCCGGTGGCCCGTCCGCCGCTGCCACCACGCGGTGTTCTCGGCCATGGTCCGGTCCCGGTAGAGCATCGCCGCCGCGATCCCCTCGGGGGTGGAGGCGTCATGGGCGAACTCGGTGCCGACCTGCGCGATGGCCCGGGCGTGCTGCACCGCCCACAGGTGATCCGCGCCCGCGCCCGCGCGCGTGCCGGGCTTCTGCCGCTCCAGGAGGGCGAGGGACTCGTTCACCTGCTCGGACATCCGCCGTCGTTCGGCGAGCGGCTTGGCCAGGTATCCGGTCATCCACGCCTCGACCTCGCCCGTGGGGCGGGAGCTCCGGTAGAGCTCCCGGAAGCGGGGGAGGAGGCCGGGGTGGTGACGGCCGACGTGCGCGGTGACGGCGTCGAACAGGTTCGGCCCCGCGTACCCGAGGTCGTTGCCCATGAAGCGGACCCGCCGTTCCGGGTGCTCCACGTTGTGGCGGCGCATCCAGCGGAAGAGGTCGAGGTACTCCTCGGTGTTCCAGAGCCGGTACGACTCCTGGAACTCGTCGCGCATGATCCGCTCGATGTCGCCCTCGCCGGTCGTCACCCACCGGTCGACGAGCAGCCCCGTGGACCAGTTGGCCTCCAGCGCGAAGGTGGTGAACCCGCGCTTCTCCACGAGGTGTGCGAAGATCCGGTGCTTCGCGGTGAAGAACTCGCCCGAACTGTGGGTGGCCTCGCCGACGCCGACGACCTCGGCCCGGCCGACGAGCCGGTCGAGGGCCCGGGTGTCGTCCGGCGGCGAGGCGGAGCGGGCGAGTTCACGCAGGACGGGGCCGGAGCCCGGGGGGGCCGGAACGGACGTCGCCGGTGCCGGGCGCCGGGCGGGCGGTCGCGGCGGCGCCCGGGACGGCGGCGATGAGGCAGAGGGCCGCGAGGAGCCCCGCGACGGGCAGGCGGCCGGGTAAGGAGAGCTTCATGGCGCCAGCCTCCCCGCCGCGACTCCCTCCGGCCCATCCCGGCCTCCCGCGTCTCCGCCCGGGGGACAGCCCCACCCGTCACCGGTACAGCAGGTGTTCCCGCCGGACCGCGCGGAAGGCGGTCAGGTCCTCGGACCAGGCGGCCACGATCTCGTCGGTCCCGGCGCCGGCGTCGACGAGGGTGCGGACGCGGGTGGAGCCGGTGAGCTTGTCGATCCAGTGGTCGGGCCGCCAGGCGAAGCCGGACCAGGAGGCGCGGGCGGTGACGAGGAGCGCGATCCCGGCGCGTACCGGGTCGAAGGCCTCCCGGTCGTGGACGTGCAGCTGCACGCCGCCGACCGTGCGGCCCTGGAACTTGGAGAAGGTCGGCGCGAAGTAGGCCTCGCGGAAGCGGACCCCGGGCAGCTCCAGGGCGTTCGCCGCCTCCGCCCAGCGGCGGTCGACGCCTTCCGCGCCGAGGAGTTCGAAGGGGCGGGTGGTGCCCCGGCCCTCGGAGAGGTTGGTGCCCTCGAAGAGGCAGGTGCCGGAGTAGACGAGCGCGGTCTCGGGGGTCGGCATGTTGGGGCTCGGCGGCACCCACGGCAGCCCGGTGGCGTCGAAGAAGTCCGACCGCCGCCACCCCGTCATGGGGACCGTCTCCAGCTCCACGGGCCGGGCCAGGAACTCGGCGTTGAACAGGAGCGCCAGCTCCGCCACCGTCATCCCGTGCGCCTGGGCGATCGGCTCGCGGCCCACGAAGGTCGCGAACGCCCGGTCCAGGACCGGGCCGAGGGCCGCCCGGCCGCTCACCGGGTTCGGCCGGTCCAGGACCACGAACCGCTTCCCGGCCAGCTCCGCCGCCACCATGCAGTCGTACAGCGTCCAGATGTACGTGTAGAAGCGGGCGCCCGCGTCCTGGATGTCGAAGACGACGGTGTCGACGCCGGACGCCGTGAAGACGTCCGCCAGCGGCCGGCCGCTCTTCAGGTACGTGTCGTAGACGGGCAGCCCGGTCGCCGGGTCGTCGTACCGGCCCTCGGAGCCGCCCGCCTGCGCGGTGCCCCGGAAGCCGTGCTCGGGTCCGAACACGGCGACCAGGTCGACCCGTTCGTCGGCGTGCATGACGTCCACCAGGTGGCGGGCGTCGGAGGCGATTCCGGTGGGGTTGGTGACGACGCCGACCCGTTCGCCGGCCAGGAGGGCGTACCCGTCCGCCGCGAGCCGCTCGAAACCGGTCCGTACGCGCGCGTGCCCCCGCCCGGGGGCCGCCGCGGCCGGGGCGGCCGTGACGGCGGCCAGCGCCCCTCCCGCGGCCAGCAGACCCCGGCGCGACCATCTCGTCCGCTTCATGCGTGCTCCCGCCTCATGCGTGACATGGGCACGCAGGCTAGCGCTCCCGACGCCGCGGGGGAACGAGGCGTGCGGAAGGCGTCCACCGGAGGCGCGAGGTCTTCCACCCTTCCATACCGACCGGTTAGTCTGCCCCTTGCCGAAGGAATCCACGAGCCGCACCGAACCATCTGGAGGGGTCCATGAACGCGGGCACGCACGAGCTCCGGGGCGCCGGCGTCGTCGTCACCGGAGCGGGCGGCGGCATCGGTGCCGCCCTCGCCCGGCGCTTCGCCGCCGAAGGCGCCCGCGTCGTCGTCAACGACCTCGACCCGGGCCGTGCCGAGGCCGTCGCCGACGAGATCGGCGCGCTCGCCGTCCCCGGGGACGCCTCCGCGGTCGTCGACGAGGCCCGCGACGCCCTCGGCGGCACCGTCGACGTCTGGTGCGCCAACGCCGGACTCGCCTCCGCCGGCGACGCCCTCGCCGAAGAGGCCGTCTGGGCCGCCGCCTGGGACGTCAACGTCATGGCCCACGTCCGCGCGGCCCGCGCCCTGCTCCCGGACTGGCTGGAGCGCGGCACCGGCCGCTTCGTCTCCACCGTCTCCGCCGCCGGCCTGCTCACCATGATCGGCGCGGCCCCGTACAGCGTCTCCAAGCACGGCGCCTACGCCTTCGCCGAATGGCTCTCCCTCACCTACCGCCACCGCGGCCTCAAGGTGCACGCCATCTGCCCCCAGGGAGTCCGCACCGACATGCTCGCCGCCACCGGCTCGGCCGGCGACCTCGTCCTCGTCCCCACCGCCGTGGAGCCCGAGGCCGTCGCCGACGCCCTCCTGGACGCCATCGGCGAGGACCGTTTCCTCGTCCTGCCGCACCCGGAGGTCGCCGACTTCTACCGGAACCGCGCGGGAGACCCCGAGCGCTGGCTCGGCGGCATGAACAAGCTCCAGCGGCACTGGGAGGCGGGCGCGCGGTAGCGCACCCGGCGACGGATGGGAAGATCTACCGACGACAGACCCCGTGCGCCAGGAACGGGGCAGCGGACCGGAAGGCGGCGGAGCATGGCCAGGACGACGGACGGGGACGGTTCTCCCGTCCCCCAGAGGCTCCTCGCCGCCGCCACCCGGCTCTTCGCGGAGCAGGGCTACGACCGCACCTCCGTCCAGGAGATCGTCGAGGCGGCGGGCGTCACCAAGGGCGCGCTGTACCACTACTTCGGCTCCAAGGAGGACCTCCTCCAGGAGGTGTACGCGCGCGTGCTCCGCCTCCAGCAGGAGCGGCTCGACGACTTCGCGGGCTCCGACGCGCCCGTCGAGGAGCGGCTGCGTTCCGCCGCCGCCGACGTCGTCGTCACCACCATCGAGAACCTCGACGACGCCTCGATCTTCTTCCGCTCCATGCACCACCTGAGCCCGGAGAAGAACAAGCAGGTCCGCTCCGAGCGCCGCCGCTACCACGAGCGCTTCCGCGCCCTCGTGGAGGAGGGCCAGCGGGCGGGCGTCTTCTCCTCCGCCACGCCCGCCGACCTCGTCGTGGACTACCACTTCGGCTCCGTGCACCACCTGTCCACGTGGTACCGCCCGGACGGGCCGCTGACCCCGCAGCAGGTCGCCGGCCACCTCGCCGACCTCCTGCTGCGGGCCCTGCGCCCGTGAGCCGTCAGAGGTAGCGCTTCAGCTCGCGGCGGGCCAGCGACCGCTGGTGCACCTCGTCGGGCCCGTCCGCGAGCCGCAGGGTCCGCGCCGCCGCCCACAGCTCGGCGAGCGGGAAGTCCTGCGAGACGCCGCCGGCGCCGTGCGCCTGCACCGCCTTGTCGATGATGTCCACCACCGCGCGCGGAGTGGCGATCTTGATGGCCTGGATCTCGGTGTGGGCGCCCTTGTTGCCGACGGTGTCCATCAGCCAGGCCGTCTTGAGGACGAGCAGCCGCAGCTGCTCGATCGTCACCCGGGCGTCCGCGATCCAGTTCTGCACCACGCCCTGCTGGGCGAGCGTCCTGCCGAAGGCGGTACGGGAGACGGCCCGCCGGCAGGTCAGCTCCACCGCCCGCTCGGCCATGCCGATCAGCCGCATGCAGTGGTGGATGCGGCCCGGGCCGAGCCGTGCCTGGGCGATGGCGAAGCCGCCGCCCTCCTCGCCGATCAGGTTCGCGGCGGGGACCCGCACGTTCTCGAAGACCACCTCGGCGTGACCGCCGTGGTAGTGGTCCTCGTAGCCGTACACCCGCATCGCCCGGCGCACCTCGACACCCGGGGTGTCGCGCGGCACGAGGATCATCGACTGCTGGCGGCGCGGGTCGGGTCCGTCAGGGCCCTCGGCGGTCGCTGACTTGCCCATCACGATGAAGACCTTGCAGTCCGGGTTCATCGCCCCGGAGATGTACCACTTGCGCCCGTCGATCACGTACGCGTCGCCGTCCCGCCGGATGCGGGTCTCGATGTTGGTCGCGTCGGAGGAGGCCACCTCGGGCTCGGTCATCGCGAACGCGGACCGGATCTCGCCCGCGAGCAGTGGCTCCAGCCACTGCTTCCGCTGAGCCTCGTCGCCGAACTGCGCGAGCAGCTCCATGTTCCCGGTGTCCGGGGCGGCGCAGTTGAGGGCGGTCGGCGCGAGCTGCGGACTGCGGCCGGTGATCTCGGCGAGCGGGGCGTACTGGAGGTTCGTCAGCCCGGCCCCGTACTCCTCGTCCGGGAGGAACAGGTTCCACAGGCCCTGGCGCTTGGCCTCGGCCTTCAGCTCCGCCACCACCGGCGGCTCGTCCCACGGGGAGGAGAGCGCGGCGCGCTGCTCCTCGGCGACGGCCTCGGCGGGGTACACGTGCTCGTCCATGAAGGCGAGGAGCCGGGTGCGCAGCTCCTCGGTGCGGGCGTCATAGGAGAAGTCCATGGCGGGTCAGCCCTCCTGAAGGGTGGTCAGGCCGTGCTCGATGAAGACGGGGACCAGGTCGCCGATGCGGTCGAAGCCGGCGCCGACGGTCTGCCCGAGGGTGTAGCGGTAGTGGATGCCCTCCAGGATCACGGCGAGCTTGAACCAGGCGAAGGCCGTGTACCAGGAGAGGGCGGAGACGTCCCGGCCGGAACGGGCGGCGTACCGCTCGACCAGCTCGGCGGCGGCGGGGTGGCCGGCGGCGGTCGCGGTGGTCGAGATCGGCGAGCCGGGCAGGTCCAGCGGGGTGCTGTACATGACCAGGAGGCCCAGGTCGGTCAGCGGGTCGCCGAGCGTGGACATCTCCCAGTCGAGGACGGCGGCGATCCGGTCGTCCGCCCCGACGAGGGCGTTGTCGAGCCGGTAGTCGCCGTGCACCACGGTGGGGGCGGGGGAGTCGGGCAGCGCGCGGCCGAGGGCGGCGTGCAGCTCCTCGATGCCGGGCAGGTCGCGGCCCCGGGAGGCGGCGAGCTGCTTGCCCCAGCGGCGCAGCTGCCGGTCGAGGAAGCCCTCCGGCCGGCCGAAGTCACCGAGCCCGACGGCCTCCGGCTCCACCGCGTGCAGGTCGACCAGGGTGTCGACCAGGCCGAGGACGGCGGCCCGGGTGCGCTCCGGGCCCAGCGGTGCCAGCTGGGAGGCGGAGCGGAACGGGGTCCCCTCGACGAACTCCATCACGTAGAAGGGCGCGCCGAGCACCTCCTCGTCCTCGCACAGCAGCACCGTGCCCGGCACCGGCACCGAGGTCCCGCCGAGGGCGCTGATCACCCGGTGCTCGCGCCGCATGTCGTGCGCGGTGGCCAGCACGTGCCCGAGCGGCGGGCGGCGCACCACCCAGCGGCCGGTGCCGTCGGTGACGACGTACGTGAGGTTGGAGCGGCCGCCCTCGATCAGCCTGGCCTCCAGGGGACCGGACACCAGCCCCGGCCGCTCGCGGTCCAGATGGTGGCGCAGGCGCTCGGGATCGAGGCCGGGTGGCGGGGCGGCGTGGCTCATGGGGCGTACCTCCGGTGGGTCGGTCGGTCGGCGTTCATGATGACCGACCAGTCGGTATGTCGTCCAGGGGGACCCCCGAAACGGCCGGGGAGGGCCGGAACGCGTCCGGCCCTCCCTCCCGAGCGCGTGCCCACCGCGCTTCCGCCCCCGCGGGCACGCGCGCGTGCCCGTGCCCCGCCTCGCCCCGCTCAGGCGTGGCAGGCCACCGGCACCCCGCCGTTCATCGCCGCCATGTCGCCGAAGACGGCGGCGGGGTCGAGCGGGTGCCCTTCCGGGAGCCCGTCGAGCTCCGCGTACGCCCGGTGCAGATTGGCCACCAGCCGCTCGCTCTCCCGCCACGCGCCGAACTCGCCCAGGTCCGCCCGCCGGGCGGTCTCCAGCGGCGGATCGCCCTTGGCCCGCCCCTCGGCGGCCAGCTCCGCCACCCACCGCAGATAACGCTCGGTGGCGTCGTACGCCCCCGGGTCGGTCACCGGTCCGTGCCCCGGCACCACCCGCTCCGCGTCCAGCGACCGCAGCACGTCGAGCGCGCGCAGCGAGCCGGACAGCGTGCCCATGGGCACGAACGGGGTGCCGCCCTGGAAGACCAGGTCCCCGGTGAAGACCACGCCCTGCTCCGGCAGGTGCACGATCGAGTCGCCGGTCGTGTGCGCGGGGCCCGGGTGCAGCACCCGCGCCTCGATGCCGCCGGCGTACACGGTCAGCCGGTCGCGGTACGTGAAGTCGGGCGGCGTGATCTCGATCCGGCCGAAGTCGTTCCGCGGCCACAGCAGGTGCAGCTGGTGCCCGGCGGCCAACTGCTCGGTCCGGCAGTTCTCGTGCCCGACGACCCGTGCCTCCGGCCGGAACGTTCCGTTGCCGTAGGTGTGGTCGCCGTGGTGGTGGGTGTTCACGATCGTGCGCGGCAGCGGCAGCCCCGCGGCGAGCACCGCCTCGCGCAGCAGCAGGGCGCGCCGCTCGGTGGCGGTGGTGTCGACGAGCAGCGACTCGCCCGCGTCGCCGAGGAATCCGGCGTTGTTGAGGCACCAGCCGCCGTCGGGCTGGACGTAGGCGTGGACGTGCGGCGCGAGTGTGACCACGTACGGGTCGGTGGCAGGCACAGGGCTCCCCCGGGGGACGTGTCGGTCGGATCGACGGGATCGGGAAGGCGTTCAAGACCGACGGACCAGCGGGTCAGTGGGTCGGCGGGTCAATGGGTCAGCGGTCCAGCGGTCCAGCGGGTCATCGGAAGCCTGCCGTCGACGGGTCCGGCCCGGGGCGCTTTCCCGCCGCTCTTCCCCCGCCTTCTCCCACGGCCGGCTTCCTCCCCGTTCCCGACGGCCCCACCCGGCTTGCGGAGCGTCCCGCCCGCGCCGAGGGTCGGTGCCATGAAGGCCATCAGCTACCGCCGCTACGGCGGCCCCGAGGTCCTGGAGTACGGTGAGCTTCCCGACCCGAAGGTGGGCCCCGACGAGGTCCTGGTCAAGGTGCGGGCCGCGGCGGTCAACCCGGTCGACTGGAAGGCGCAGGCCGGCTACCTCGACGGGATGATCGACGCCGTCTTCCCCGTCGTCCCCGGCTGGGACGTCTCCGGCGTCGTCGTCCGGCCCGGCGTGTCCGTCACCGAGTGGGCGGAGGGCGACGAGGTGATGGGGTACGTCCGGGAGGACTTCCTCGCCCACGGCACCTTCGCCGAGTACGTCGCCGCCCCCGTCCGCACCCTCGCCCGCAAGCCCCGCTCCTGCTCCTTCGAGGAGGCCGCGGGCCTGCCCCTGGTGGGGCTCACCGCCTACCAGGCCCTGCACACCGCGCTGTCGGTACGGTCGGGGGAGACGGTCCTGGTGCTGGCCGCGGGCGGCGGGGTCGGCTCGATGGCCGTCCAGATCGCCCGGCACCTCGGCTGCCGCGTCCTCGGCGCGGTCCGCGAGTCCGGCGTCGAGCGCGTGAGGGAACTCGGCGCCGAACCGGTCCTCTTCGACGAGCGGACCTTCGCCCATCAGGTCAAGGAGCTCGCCCCCCACGGCGTGGACGCCCTCCTGGACACCCTCGGCGGCCCGTTCCTCCAGCACGCGGCGAAGCTCCTCGCGCCCGGAGGCCGGCTCGCCTCCATCGCCGACGGCGAGGCGCTGGCACTCGGCGGCCGCTACTTCTGGGTCCGCCCGGACGCCACCGACCTGGCCGCGCTGGCCGACCTCGCCGACGAAGGAGTCCTGGACGTCCGCGTGGCGAAGACCTTCCCCCTGGAACGCGCCGCCGACGCCCAGCGCGCCAACGCGGAGGGCGGCCTCCAGGGCAAGGTCGTGGTCACGGTCCCGTAACCGGGATTCGCCCTTTTGGATCCAGCCTCCCGGATCCGATCTCCCGGATCCAACCTCCCGGATCCGATCTCCCGGATCCAGGAGATCGGATCACCAGATCAGCACCGCCCCGCACACCGCCAGCGCCACCGTGCACCCCGCTGCCAGCACCGCCCCCCGGGCCGACAGGACCCGGGGCCGGGCGGCGTCCAGGGTGCGGATGCGGCGGTGGGAGACGGCCAGGAAGGCGATCCACAGGAGGGCGGCGAGGGCGAGGCCGGTCAGACCGGCCGCGGTGGCGCCGTCGAGGAGGGCGAGCTTGATGCCGAGGACGGCCACGACGGTCCAGGAGAGCGTGGTCCGCCGCCAGGCGAGCCGGGTCCGTTCAGGTTGGAGCCCGGGATCGCGGGCCTCGACCCCGACGGAGCCGGATCCCGAGCCCGAGCGGTCCCCGGATCCGGGCCCCGAGCCGGCCCCGGATCCGGGCGAGGGGCCGCCCACTAGCCGGCCCGGCCGAAGACCACGAGGACCACCATCGCGACCGCCACCACGGCCACGGTGAGGCTCAGCACCGCGGGGAAGCGGGAGACCGGCAGGTCCTCGCCCCGGCGCATGGCCCGCTCGCAGCGGATCCAGTGGTTCACCGCGCGCAGCGCGCACAGCACACCGGCGGCCAGCAGGGCGAGCGCGAGCCCGACCCGGACCGCCCAGCGCAGGTCGGGCAGGAACTGGTCGACGGCGAAACCGCCGCCGATGAGCGCGAGCGCCGTCCGGATCCAGGCGAGGAACGTCCGCTCGTTGGCGAGGGAGAAGCGGTAGTCGGGGGTCTCGCCCTCGTCCCGGATCCGCCGCGGCGCGAACCACAGCCGCAGGCTCTGTACGAATCGACTCACCCCGGCACCCTAACGGCCCGCCGCTACGCCTCCGGGCCCGCCACCAGCCGCTCGTACGCCGCGAGCCCGTCCGGCACCCACTCCCAGGCCCCGGGCGCGCCGGGCAGCCGCTCGCGCAGCTCCTCCTCGGTCAGGAAGGCGTGCCAGGCGACCTCCTCCGCCTGCGGCCGCACCGGCAGCTCGCAGCGGACCTCGTACACGGACGACCACCACTTCCCGGCCACGCCCCCGGAGTCGTACAGGAACTTGAAGAGGAAGTCGGGCCGGGGCAGTCCGGAGACGCCCAGCTCCTCCTCGGCCTCGCGCAGCGCGGCGTCCTCGTAGGACTCGCCGGCGCCGACGACCCCGCCGACGAACAGGTCGTACAGCGACGGGTACACCAGCTTCGTCGGCGTCCTGCGGTGCACGAAGAGCCGGCCCTCGGCGTCCCGCACCCGGATGAAGGTGCAGCGGTGGACCAGGCCCCGCGCGTACACCTCACCGCGCGGAGCCCGTCCGATCACCCGGTCGTCCTCGTCGACGACGTCGATCATTTCCTCAGCGGCGCTCATGCGCCCATGAAACCACCACGGAAGGACCGCCCCCGCGGCGAGCGGCACGTCACTGCCCCATGACGTACTCGACCGTCGGACCGGTGGTCCAGCCGCCGTCCACGGCGAGTTCCGCGCCCGTCACGTACGAGGCGGCGTCCGAGAGCAGGAAGACGACCGCGCCGGCGATCTCGTCGGCCTCGCCGACCCGGCCCATCGGCGTGTTCGGGTACATGCCCTCCCCGCGCCGGATCCCGACGGAGGCCGTCATCGGCGTGTAGGTCATGCCCGGGTGCACCGAGTTGACCCGGATCCTCGCGGTGCCCAGCTCCACCGCGCCGATCTTCGTCAGCCCCCGCACGCCCCACTTGGAGGCGCCGTAGCCGGCGGTGAGCGCGAGGCCCATCAGGCCGGCCGCGGAGGAGATGTTGACGATGGAGCCGCCGCCGGCCTCCTTCATCGCCGGGATCGCGGCCTTCATGCCGATGAAGACGCCGGTGAGGTTGATGTCGAGGACCTTGCGGAAGTGCTCGACGCTCTCGGTCTCCAGGAGGGCGCCGGTGGAGATGCCGGCGTTGTTCACCAGGCCGTGCAGCCCGCCGAACTCGGCGACCGCGTGGGCGACGGCGGCCGCCCACTCCTCCTCGGAGGTGACGTCGTGGTGGAGGAAGCGGGCGCGCTCGCCGAGCGCCTCGGCGGTGGCCGCGCCGTCCTCGTCGAGGACGTCGGTCACGACCACGTTCGCCCCGGCGGCGACGGCCTGGCGGGCCGCCTCCGCGCCCAGGCCGCGGGCGCCGCCGGTGATGAGGACGGTCTTGCCGGTGAGGTCGTTCATGGGGAGGTCCTTTCGGGGTGGCGCGCGGTGGTTCCGTCGCGCCGGGGCCGTGCGGCGCGGAGGAGCGCGGTGGTGGTCTCGACGAGGTCGGCGAGGAAGAGGGGCTCGTCGGTGAGCGGCTCCGCCCCGGCGAGGTACTGCCGCGCCCGGTCGGCGAGCGCCGCGCCGACGACGGTGAGGGCCAGGTCGACGCGCTCCAGGAGCAGCGGCTCGGGCAGCCCGTCGGCGGCCAGGCGGTCGGCGAGGCGCTCGATGAGCGCCCAGTAGGCGGTGCCGGCCAGGGTGGGGTGCGGGGTACGGGAGCGGATGCCGCTCTCGTGGCTGAGCTGCGCGGAGATCCGCAGGCAGCGGCGCCCGCGTTCGGTCCGCAGCTCGCTCGCCTCCGCGGTGACGAGCGCCGCGACCAGTTCCCGTACTCCGGCCCCGGCGTCGTACGCGAGGGAGACGAGCACCTGCTCGGTACGGGCCAGCCGGCCGGCCATGACCGCGTCGAGGAGCCCCGCGCGGGAGCCGAAGTGGTACTGGACGGCGGACGGGTTGGCCTGCCCGGCGAGCCGGGTGACGTCCCGCAGCTGGGCGCCGTCGACGCCCTGGGCGGCGAAGAGCTCCTCGGCCGCGCGGATCAGCTTGTCCCGGGTCTCGGGTCCTGACGTCCTTGCCATGCGACCATATTAATGTTCGACATTAGAAAACGAAAAGGGACCTCCCGGACGACCGTCCCGCACGCCCAGCCAACCCCC
>NZ_BMTV01000047.1:15591-45599 GCF_014649855.1 Streptomyces roseolus
GCCCAACCCCCAGCCAACCCCCAGCCGCCCCCCCCACCCAGCCCCCCGCAGCCGCCTCGCCCCGCACGCCCGGCCGGCCCGATCCGCCCGAACGGTTGACTCGATACATTCGTGTATCCAAGATGCGGTCCATGTCCTATGACGCCGATGTGATCGTGATCGGGGCCGGCCTCGCCGGTCTCGTCGCCACCGCCGAGCTGGTCGACGCCGGCCGGTCCGTGATCCTCCTGGACCAGGAGCCCGAACAGTCCCTCGGCGGCCAGGCCCACTGGTCCTTCGGCGGGCTCTTCCTCGTCGACTCGCCCGAACAGCGCCGGCTGCGCGTCCGGGACAGCCACGCCCTCGCCCTCCAGGACTGGATGGGCACCGCCGGCTTCGACCGGCCCGAGGACGCGTGGGCCCGGCGCTGGGCGGAGGCGTACGTCGACTTCGCCGCCGGCGAGAAGCGCTCCTGGCTCCACGCGCGCGGGATCCGCTTCTTCCCCGTCGTCGGCTGGGCCGAGCGCGGCGGCTACGACGCGAACGGCCACGGCAACTCCGTCCCCCGCTTCCACATCACCTGGGGTACGGGCCCCGGCCTCGTCGCCCCCTTCGAGGCGAAGGTCCGCGAGGGCGTCGCCCGGGGCCTCGTCGCCTTCCGCTTCCGCCACCGCGTCACCTCCCTCGGCCGCACCGGGGGCGCCCTCGACACGGTCACCGGCGAGGTCCTGGAGCCCTCGGACGCCGAGCGCGGCACCGCCAGCAGCCGTACCGTCACCGGCTCCTTCGAGCTGCGGGCGCAGGCGGTGATCGTCACCACCGGCGGCATCGGCGGCAACCACGACCTGGTCCGCGCCCAGTGGCCGGCCCGTCTCGGCACCCCGCCCGCGAAGCTGCTCTCCGGCGTCCCGGCCCACGTCGACGGCCTGATGCTTGGCATCGCGGAGAAGGCCGGCGCCCGGCACGTCAACCGCGACCGGATGTGGCACTACACCGAGGGCATCGAGAACTGGAACCCCCTCTGGGCCCGGCACGGCATCCGCATCCTGCCGGGCCCCTCCTCCCTCTGGCTCGACGCGACCGGCAAGCGGCTCCCGGTCCCGCTCTTCCCGGGCTTCGACACCCTCGGCACCCTCGAACACATCATGCGGACCGGCCACGACCACACCTGGTTCGTCCTCGACCGGCGGATCATCGGCAAGGAGTTCGCCCTCTCCGGCTCCGAGCAGAACCCCGACCTCACCGGCAAGTCCGTCCGCGACGTCCTCGGCCGCGCCCGCGCCGACGTGCCCGGCCCCGTCCGGGCGTTCATGGACAAGGGCGCCGACTTCGTCGTCGAGGACGACCTGCCGGCCCTCGTCCGCGGCATGAACCGGATCACCGGTCGGGACCTGATCGACGAGGCGGCCCTGCGCCACGAAATCACCGCCCGCGACCGCGAGATCGCCAACCCCTTCACCAAGGACCTCCAGATCACCGCGATCCGCGGCGCCCGCGGCTACCTCGGCGACCGCCTCATCCGCACCGCCGCCCCGCACCGCATCCTCGACCCCAAGGCCGGCCCGCTGATCGCCGTCCGCCTCAACATCCTCACCCGCAAGTCCCTCGGGGGCCTCCAGACCGACCTCTCCTCCCGCGTCCTCACCGAGACCGGCGAACCCCTGCCGGGCCTGTACGCGGCGGGCGAGGCCGCCGGCTTCGGCGGCGGCGGCGTCCACGGCTACCGCTCCCTCGAAGGCACCTTCCTCGGCGGCTGCGTCTTCTCCGGCCGCGCGGCGGGCCGGGCGGCGGCGGTCGCGGTGGACTGAGACGGCCGCCGGCCCGGCCTCGGACGCCGAAGGGCCCCGGGCCTCCGAGGGGGAGGTCCGGGGCCCTTCGCGCCGCCGTCGCCTCTACACCAGCAGGGACAGCAGCAGCACGAACACCAGGCCCACGACCGAGATGATGGTCTCCATCACCGACCAGGTCTTGATCGTCTGGCCGACGTTCATGCCGAAGTACTCCTTCACCAGCCAGAAACCGGCGTCGTTGACGTGGCTGAAGAAGAGCGAACCGGCACCGATGGCCAGCACGAGCAGCGCCGTCTCGCCCGTCGACATGCCCGCGGCCAGCGGGGCCACCAGGCCCGCCGCCGAGATCGTCGCGACCGTGGCGGAGCCCGTCGCGAGGCGGATGGCGACCGCGATCAGCCAGGCGAGCAGCAGCGCCGGGATCGACCAGTCCTTGGAGAAGTCCAGGATCATCTGGCCGACGCCGATGTCGATCAGGGTCTGCTTGAAGCCGCCGCCGGCGCCGACGATCAGCAGCACGCCCGCGATCGGGGCGAGGGACTTCTCGACGGTCGAGGACAGCCGCTCCTTGGTGAAGCCGGCCGCCCGGCCCAGCGTGAACAGGCCCACTATCACCGCGGCGAGCAGCGCGATCAGCGGCGAGCCGATGACGTCGGTGACCTTCTGCACCGCGTTCTCCGGGTCGTCGACCACGATGTCGACGAGCGCCTTCACCAGCATCAGGACGACCGGCAGCATCACGGTGGCGACGGTGACGCCGAAGCCGGGACGCTTGTCCAGGTCCTCGGAGGGACGCGACGGGATCATGTGCTCGGGCGCCTGGATGTCCACCCAGCGGGCGGCGTACCGGGAGAAGACCGGGCCGGCGATGATCACGGTCGGGACGGCGACGACGAGGCCGAGGGCGAGGGTGACGCCCAGGTTGGCGCCGACGGCGTCGATCGCGACGAGCGGGCCGGGGTGCGGCGGGATCAGCCCGTGCATCACGGAGAGGCCGGCGAGGGCGGGGATGCCGATCCGCATCAGGGAGTAGTTGCCGCGCTTGGCGACCATCAGGACCACCGGGATCAGCAGCACGATGCCGACCTCGAAGAAGAGCGGCAGACCGATCACCGAGGCGATGAGGACCATCGCCCACGGCATGGACCGCTTGCTCGCCTTCGCGAGGATCGTGTCGACGATCTGGTCGGCGCCGCCGGAGTCGGCGAGCAGCTTGCCGAGGATCGCGCCGAGCGCGATCAGCACGCCGACGCCGGCGACGGTGTTGCCGAGTCCGGTGCTGAACGACTTGATGGTGTCCGCGAGCGGCGCCCCGGCGAACGCGCCGAGCGCGAGCGAGCCGATGGTCAGCGCCAGGAACGCGTGCAGCTTGAACTTGGTGATGAGCAGGACGATGACGGCGATGCCGGCGAGAACGGCGATGCCCAGCTGGGCGTTGCCGGCCGAGGTGATCGGTTCGACGGCGTCCGCTGCCAGGGTCTCGACGCTGAGACTGGTCACGGTGGTGTCCTTCGTACGGGCAGGCGGGGGGGAGAGGGTTCAGCCGGCGAGGCGCCGCAGCGCGGCGACGGCCCGTTCGGTGATCTCCTGGGGGGTGCCGGAGACGTCGACGGCGACGCCGGCCTCGTCGTCCTGCAGCGGCTGCAGGGTGGCGAACTGCGAATCCAGCAGGGCGGTGGGCATGAAGTGGCCCTTGCGGGAGGCCATCCGGCCCTCGATCAGCTCCCGGTCCCCGGTCAGGTGGAGGAAGACGACCCCGGGGGCGGCCGCGCGCAGCCGGTCCCGGTAGATCCGCTTCAGCGCGGAACTGCTCACCACCCCGCCGAGCCCGGCCCGGTCGTGCGCCCAGGCGCCGATGGCGTCGAGCCACGGTTCCCGGTCGGCGTCGTCGAGCGGGACCCCGGCCGACATCTTGGCCACGTTGGCCGCCGGGTGGAAGTCGTCGCCCTCCGCGTACGGCAGGCCGAGGGCGTCGGCGACCAGCGGGCCGATCGTGGTCTTCCCGGTCCCGGCGACGCCCATGACGACGACGACCGGGGGAGCGGCGGGGTGGGGGGTGGTGCTCATGGGAATGCCTCGCTGTCTTCTTCGACATCGGTGCCGTTCGACATCGGTGCTGTCTTCGCGACATCGATCCGTCGCGCTCATGAAACCTATTGAGTACGACGTATTCAAGAGTCTGTGACATAAAAGTAGTACTTTTAATTCCCGATGTGATCACCGGAGCGCCCCCGCATAGGCTGAGTCCCATGACGACAGCGGCCCAGGGGCTCCACTCGCACGTGCTCGCCACCCTGGGCCTGGCCATCACCGCCGGGGAGCACCCGCCCGGCACGGTGCTCCGCACCGACGAGCTCGCCCAGACCTTCGACGTCTCCCGGACCGTCGTCCGCGAGGTCGTCCGCGTCCTGGAGTCGATGCACCTGGTGGAGTCCCGCCGCCGGGTCGGCGTCACGGTCCTGCCCACCGAGAGCTGGAACGTCTACGACCCCCAGGTCATCCGCTGGCGCCTGGCCGGCGCCGACCGCCCCCGCCAGCTCCGCTCGCTCACCGTGCTGCGCTCCGCCGTCGAACCCGTCGCCGCCGGTCTCGCCGCCGTCCACGCCACCCCGGACCAGTGCCGCGAGCTCACCGAGCGGGCCCTCGGTATGGTCGCCACCTCGCGCGGCCGGCAGCTGGAGGCGTACCTCGTCCACGACATCGCCTTCCACCGGGTCGTCCTGAACGCCTCGGGGAACGAGATGTTCGCCCGTCTCGGGGACGTCGTCGCCGAGGTCCTCACCGGCCGCACCCACCACCACGTGATGTTCGAGGACCCCGACCCGGCCGCCGTCACCCTCCACGTCCAGGTCGCCGAGGCGGTGCGGGAGCGGGACGCCGCCCGCGCCGAGGCCCTGACCCGCGAGATCGCCGTCGGCGCGCTCAAGGAGCTGGACGTCCTGGCCCCGTGACGCCCTCCGTCCGCCAGACCCCGTTCGTACGCCGTACAGCGCTGCGTAACCTCTGAACTAGCTCAAATACGGGCGTTCAGTGAATTCGCTCACAGTCAGTGAGCGGGCCTTGCCGTGAGGATGTCTGCTGGCCGTGCGGGAACGTCCCCCACGAAGGGACCCGCCCGGCCGGGTACCGCACAGCCCCACCTCCCTCACGAAGGCGAACAACTCCATGACTGACCGCGTCATCGCGGCCGAGCCGCTGTCCGCCGCCCCGGCGAACACGCCGGCCTCCCCCCACGTGGACGCCGGCGACGCCGGATACCGCAAGGACCTCAAGTCCCGGCACATCAACATGATCGCCATCGGCGGCGCGATCGGCACCGGACTCTTCCTCGGCGCCGGCGGCCGGATGGCCAGCGCCGGCCCCTCGCTCTTCATCGCGTACGCGGTCTGCGGCGTCTTCGCCTTCTTCGTGGTCCGGGCCCTCGGCGAGCTCGTGCTCTACCGCCCGTCCTCCGGCGCCTTCGTCTCCTACGCCCGCGAGTTCATGGGCGAGAAGGGCGCCTACACGGCCGGCTGGCTCTACTTCCTCAACTGGTCGACCACCGCCGTCGCCGACATCACCGCCGCGGCCACCTACGCCCACTTCTGGTCGATGTTCAGCGACGTCCCGCAGTGGATCCTCGCCCTGATCGCCCTCGCGGTCGTCCTCGCCGCCAA
Source organism: Streptomyces roseolus (assembly GCF_014649855.1). GTDB lineage: Bacteria > Actinomycetota > Actinomycetes > Streptomycetales > Streptomycetaceae > Streptomyces > Streptomyces roseolus. The sequence continues at coordinate 21,017 of NZ_BMTV01000047.1, forward strand.
CCTCATCTCGGTGAAGTACTTCGGCGAGATGGAGTTCTGGTTCGCGATCATCAAGGTCGCCGCGCTCGTCGCCTTCATGCTCGTCGGCATCTTCCTCGTCGTGACCTCGCACGACGTCGGCGGCTCCACCCCGGGCCTCGCCAACATCACCGACAACGGCGGCATCTTCCCCAACGGCATGATGCCGATGCTCCTGCTCATCCAGGGCGTCGTCTTCGCCTACGCCTCCGTCGAGCTCTGCGGCGTCGCCGCCGGCGAGACCGAGAACCCCGAGAAGATCATGCCGAAGGCGATCAACTCGATCATGTGGCGCGTCGGCCTCTTCTACGTCGGCTCCGTCGTCCTGCTCGCGCTGATCCTCCCGTACACCGCCTACTCCGGCGACCAGAGCCCCTTCGTCACCGTCTTCGACAAGCTGGGCGTCCCCGGCGCCGCCGGCGTGATGAACCTCGTCGTCCTCACCGCCGCCCTCTCCAGCCTCAACTCCGGCCTGTACTCCACCGGCCGCATCCTGCGCTCCATGTCGCTGGCCGGCTCCGCGCCGAAGTTCACCGGCGTCATGAACAAGGGCGGCGTCCCCTACGGCGGCATCCTGCTCACCGCGGGCTTCGGCGTCGTCGGCGTGGTCCTCAACGCCAGGATGCCCGAGGAGGCCTTCGAGCTGGTCCTCAACTTCGCCTCGATCGGCATCATCGGCACCTGGGCCATGATCATGGTGTGTTCGCTGCTCTTCGTCCGCCGCGCCGAGCAGGGCGTCCTCACCCGCCCCGCCTACCGGCTGCCCTGGGCCCCGTACACCCAGATCGTGACCCTGGTCTTCCTCGGCTCCGTCCTCGTCCTCATGTGGATGGACGGCGGCATCGGCCGCACCACCGTGAACTGCCTGCCGCTGATCGGCGCGGCCCTCGTCGGCGGCTGGTTCCTGGTCCGCCGCCGGGTCCGCGAGACCTCCGGCGAGCAGGACTGACCCCACCGCCCCCCGGCTCCCCCCACGGGAGCGGCGGACCCCCGCAGGCACGGCCTGCGGGGGTCTCGCCTTTTATCAGGAGATAGTGGTACGCAGGAGGCTTACAAGATCCTCTGAAGGGAAGTCAGCGATGCCACAGCACGTACGGGGCGTCATCGCCCCCGGCCGCAACGAGCCGGTGCGGATCGAGACCGTCGTCGTCCCCGACCCCGGCCCCGGCGAGGCCGTCGTCCGCGTGGAGGCCTGCGGCGTCTGCCACACCGACCTGCACTACAAGCAGGGCGGGATCAACGACGACTTCCCCTTCCTCCTCGGCCACGAGGCCGCGGGCACCGTGGAGTCGGTCGGCGAGGGCGTCACCGACGTCGCCCCCGGCGACTACGTGATCCTCAACTGGCGGGCCGTCTGCGGCCAGTGCCGCGCCTGCCGCCGCGGCCGCCCCTGGTACTGCTTCGACACCCACAACGCCCGGCAGAAGATGACGCTCCTCGACGGCACGGAGCTCTCCCCGGCCCTCGGCATCGGAGCCTTCGCCGAGAAGACCCTCGTCGCCGCCGGCCAGTGCACCAAGGTCGACCGCTCCGTCGCCCCCGAGATCGCCGGCCTCCTCGGCTGCGGCGTGATGGCCGGCATCGGCGCCGCGATCAACACCGGCAACGTCTCCCGCGGCGACACCGTCGCCGTCATCGGCTGCGGAGGCGTCGGCGACGCCGCCATCGTCGGTTCCCGCCTCGCCGGCGCCGCGAAGATCATCGCCGTCGACGTCGACGAGCGAAAACTGGCCAAGGCCGAGGAGATGGGCGCCACCGACACCGTCGACTCCCGCACCACCGACCCCGTCGAGGCGATCCGCGCCCTCACCGGCGGCTTCGGCGCCGACGTCGTCATCGAGGCCGTCGGCCGCCCCGAGACGTACCGGCAGGCCTTCTACGCCCGCGACCTCGCCGGCACCGTCGTCCTCGTCGGCGTCCCCACCCCCGAGATGAAGCTCGAACTGCCCCTCCTCGACGTCTTCGGCCGCGGCGGCTCCCTCAAGTCCTCCTGGTACGGCGACTGCCTGCCCTCCCGCGACTTCCCCATGCTCATCGACCTGCACCGGCAGGGCCGCATCGACCTCGGCGCCTTCGTCACCGAGACCATCGCCCTCGACGACGTCGAGAAGGCCTTCGCCCGCATGCACGAGGGCGACGTGCTGCGGTCCGTGGTGGTGCTGTGATGACCGCCCGCATCGAGCGCCTCGTCACCTCCGGCACCTTCAGCCTCGACGGCGGCACCTGGGACGTCGACAACAACGTCTGGATCGTCGGCGACGACGAGGAGGCGATCGTCATCGACGCCGCCCACGACGCCGACGCCGTCCTCGAAGCCCTCGACGGCCGCACCCTGCGCGCCATCGTCTGCACCCACGCCCACGACGACCACGTCGGCGCGGCCCCCGCGCTCGCCGCCGCCACCGGCGCCCGCGTCCTGCTGCACCCCGCCGACCAGCCGCTGTGGAAGCTCACCCACCCCGACCACACCCCCGACGGCGAGCTCGCCGACGGCCAGGTCCTCACCATCGCCGGCACCGACCTGAAGGTCCTCCACACCCCCGGCCACGCCCCCGGAGCGGTCTGCCTGTACGTCCCCGACCTGGGCACCGTCTTCACCGGCGACACCCTCTTCCAGGGCGGCCCCGGCGCCACCGGCCGGTCCTTCTCCGACTTCCCCACGATCGTCGACTCGATCCGGGAGAAGCTCCTGACCCTCCCGCCGGAGACGGTCGTCCGCACCGGCCACGGCGACTCCACCACCATCGGCGCGGAAGCCCCGCACCTGGAGGAGTGGATCGCTAGGGGCCACTGAGCGAGAGCCGGCTCTCGAACCGCCTCTCCTCGCCCGTGACCGGGTCGGTGAACTCCAGCGCCGCCGCGAGCAGCCGCAGCGGCCGCCGGTAGTCCTCCGGCCCGTCCTCACGCACCACCGGATAGAGCGGATCGTCGACGATCGGCAGCCCCAGCGCGTTCATGTGCACCCGCAGCTGATGCGTCTTCCCGGTCTCCGGCAGCAGCCGGTACCGCCCGTGGGCGCCGACCCGCTCCACCAGCTCGATCCGGCTCACCGCGTTCGGCTCGCCCGGCACCTCCCGGGCGGCCGGCACCCCCCGCTCCTTCTCGATCCGGCTGCGCACCGTCACCGGCAGCGCCACCCCGGGGTCGTACGGCGCCACCGCCTTGTACTCCTTGCGCATCCGCCGCTCCTTGAACAGCAGCTGGTACGCCCCCCGGTCCTCCGGCCGCACCACGAAGAGCACGAGGCCCGCCGTCAGCCGGTCGAGCCGGTGCGCCGGCTGGAGCCCCGGCAGTCCGAGCCCCGCCCGCAGCCGCGCCACCGCCGTCTCGGTCACATGCCGCCCGCGCGGGGTCGTCGCCAGGAAGTGCGGCTTGTCCGCCACCAGGATCCGCTCGTCGCGGTACACCACCCCGACCTCGAACGGCACCCGCTCCTCGGGCGCCAGGTCCCGGTGGAACCACAGCCACCGCCCCGGCTCGTACGGCTCCGAGGCCGCCGCCGCCCGCCCGTCGGCCCCGACGAACCGCCCCGCGTCCAGCATCGCGCCGATCCGCTCCGCACCGACCGCCGCCCCGTACCGCCCCAGGAGGTACGCCCCCACGGTCGGCCAGGCTCCCGCCGGGTCCTCCGGCAGCCGGAGCCGGACGGGATCGATCCCCTCCCGCTGCGGCAGCGGCGCCGCCGGAACCCTCTTCCTGCGCACCGCTCCGCCTCGCCCTCGTCGCACAACGCCGAAGTCCCGGTCGAGTGAACTCGACCGGGACTTCTTCTGGTGTCCGAGGGGGGACTTGAACCCCCACGCCCGATAAAGGGCACTAGCACCTCAAGCTAGCGCGTCTGCCATTCCGCCACCCGGACAAGGTGTCTGTCTCGCGGCCCTGGGCCGTTCCGACGAGGGAAACCATAGCAAACAATCGGACCGGTCGATCACCACGCCCTTGTGCCGCCGGGGCGGGAGCGGGGGAGGATGGGGGCGACCACCAGCAAGCACGTGGGGCACGTCGTGGGAGGAAGCAGCGTGAGCGAGTCGAACACCGGCCGGACCGTCGCGGGCGAGGACGAGGTCGTCGACCTCTGCCGGGACCTCATCCGCATCGACACCAGCAACTACGGGGACCACTCCGGCCCGGGGGAGCGCGCCGCGGCCGAGTACGTCGCCGAGAAGCTCGCCGAGGTCGGCCTCGAACCGAAGATCATCGAGTCCCACAAGGGGCGGGCCTCCACCGTCGCCCGCATCGAGGGCGAGGACCCCTCGCGCCCGGCGCTGCTCATCCACGGGCACACCGACGTCGTCCCGGCCGACGCCGCCGACTGGACCCACCACCCCTTCTCCGGCGAGGTCGCCGACGGCTGCGTCTGGGGCCGCGGCGCCGTCGACATGAAGGACATGGACGCGATGACCCTCGCGGTCGTCCGCGACCGGCTGCGCAGCGGCCGCAAGCCCCCCCGCGACGTCGTCCTCGCCTTCCTCGCCGACGAGGAGGCCGGCGGCACCTACGGCGCCCGCCACCTGGTCGACAAGCACCGGGACGTCTTCGACGGCGTCACCGAGGCCATCGGCGAGGTCGGCGGCTTCTCCTTCACCGTGAACGAGAACCTCCGCCTCTACCTGGTCGAGACCGCCCAGAAGGGCATGCACTGGATGCGGCTCACCGTCGAGGGCACGGCCGGCCACGGCTCGATGACCAACGACGACAACGCCATCACCGAGCTCTGCGAGGCCGTCGGCCGGCTCGGCCGCCACCAGTGGCCGGTCCGCGTCACCAAGACCGTCCGCAGCTTCCTCGACGAGCTGTCCGACGCCCTCGGCACCCCGCTCGACCCCGAGGACATGGACGGCACCCTCGCCAAGCTCGGCGGCATCGCCAAGATGGTCGGCGCGACCCTGCGCAACTCCGCCGCCCCCACCATGCTCGGCGCCGGCTACAAGGTGAACGTCATCCCCGGCCAGGCCACCGCCCACGTCGACGGCCGCTTCCTGCCCGGCTACGAGCAGGAGTTCCTCGCCGACCTCGACCGTATCCTCGGCCCCAAGGTCAAGCGCGAGGACGTGCACGGCGACAAGGCCCTGGAGACCAGCTTCGACGGCGCCCTCGTCGACGCCATGCAGCTCGCCCTGCGCGCCGAGGACCCGATCGCCCGCGCCGTGCCGTACATGCTCTCCGGCGGCACCGACGCCAAGTCCTTCGACGACCTCGGCATCCGCTGCTTCGGCTTCGCCCCGCTCCAGCTGCCGCCGGAGCTCGACTTCGCCGGCATGTTCCACGGCGTCGACGAGCGCGTCCCCGTCGACGGCCTGAAGTTCGGCGTCCGCGTCCTGGACCGCTTCCTCGACGCCTGCTGACCGCGCGCCGGGCCGAATTCGGCAGCGCGTTTGGGTCTGCCCGGAAAGAGTGAATGCACCCGGGGGCTCGTAGCCCCCACCCTTCCCCCTCGTTACAGGTGATGCGGTCCGCGGCTGGGGCCGCATTGCCAACTAGGAGGAATAATGATCAAGAAGGTCGTCGCTGCTGCGGCTGCCACCGGCGGTCTCGTTCTCGCGGGCGCGGGCATGGCCGTCGCCGACGCGGGTGCCCAGGGTGCGGCCATCGGTTCCCCCGGTGTCCTCTCGGGCAACGTCGTGCAGGTCCCGGTTCACGTGCCCGTGAACGTCTGCGGCAACACGGTCTCCGTGATCGGTCTGCTGAACCCCGCCTTCGGCAACACCTGCATCAACGCCTGACGTTGTGCCCCGCCCCTTGAGGGCGTGAGCCGTCCGGCCCCGGAGTGCGTGCCATGCACTCCGGGGCCGGTGGCCATTCCGCCCCGGGCACGGGCCCGGTGGCCCTCACTCCCCGCCGGTCGGGCCTTCCGGACCGATCAGGCGCATTGCCGAGAAGGCAGGTAAGCAAGCTATGCGACAGGTCACGCGCAAGAGCATCATCACCGTCGCGGCGGCCGGAGGCGTCCTCGCGCTCGGCGGCGGCATCGCGCAGGCCGATTCCACCGCCGGCGGCACGGCCAGGAACTCACCCGGCGTCGCGTCCGGGAACACCGTGCAGGTCCCGGTCCACGCCCCGGTCAACGCCTGCGGCAACACCGTGAACGTCGTCGGGGTGCTCAACCCGGCGATGGGCAACTCCTGCGCGAACATCCCCGCGCAGTCCCGCCCCGGCACGTCCGGCGGCGCGTCCGCGAGCGACTCCCCGGGCGTCGCCTCCGGCAACACCGTGGTCGTCCCGGTCGAGGTGCCCGTGAACGCGTGCGGCAACAGCGTCACAGGCATCGGCCTCGGCAACGCGGCCGCGGGCAACGACTGCGCCGACGGCCGGACCGCCGACCCCGGCTACGGCGAGGAGGAGCCCGGCGGCTACGGCGAGGAGCCGGGCGGCTACGGCGAGGAGACCCCGCCGGGGACCCCCGGGACCCCTGGCACGCCTGGTACGCCCGGCACGCCGGGGACCCCCGGCACGCCGGGGACTCCCGGTACGCCGGGGACTCCCGGGACCCCTGGCACGCCGGGGACTCCCGGTACGCCGGGTACGCCTGGCACTCCCGGTACGCCTGGCACTCCCGGTACCCCCGGTGTGCCGCCGAGCCCCGACGGTGGCTCGAACCACCCCGGGCCGCAGCTCACGCCGCCGCCGGCCTCCCCGGACGAGCTCGCCGAGACCGGCGCGGGCGCGCCGCTCGGCGTGATCGTCCCGGCCGCCGCCGGCATGCTCCTCGCGGGCTCGCTGGTCTACCGCCGCTCCCGCCGCGGCGCCTGACCCGCACCGCCCGGAACGCGAAGGGGCCCCGCGCCGTGCGGGGCCCCTTTCCGCGTCCGTCACCAGGTCGCGCGCACCTGACGGATGATCCGCCGCTTCAGCCGCACTCTGCGGCTCCCGTCCCGGCGGAGGGTGAGTCGGTCCAACTCCCAGTGTCCGTACTCGGCATGGTCGGTCAGAAGCCGCGTCGCCTCCTTGCGGGAGACCCCTCGCGGCACGTACACGTCGACAAATTCGTATTCCGGCATCGCATCTATTGTGCGGGCACCGGCCCGGTACGGATAGCGTCTGTCCCATGTCTGATGCTGCGCAGCCCACCGCTGCCGAGGTACGTGCCGCCGCAGAGGCGGTCAAGACCGCACTGGACCGCCACCTCGCGGCGGTCGAAGGCCGCACGGGGGACGACGACACGGCGGTGTACGAGGCGTTCAACGCGCTCGCGGCGGCCGCCGAGTCCTACGACGAACTCCTCTACGACCGCTACGACGAGGTGACCCCCTTCGAGATTCCCGGGGCCGACGACGGGCTGCCGCCCTACGCCGGACCTGACGAACCCCACGCCCTCAGCGTGCTGATCCGCCGCGACTACGCGGTGGCCGAGCCGCGCCGGCTGGTGGCCCAGGCCCGGCGCGTCGCCGACCTGGACCCCGACGAGGACGGGCCCCGCACCACGGCCGCCGCGCTCGGCGTCCTCTTCGGGGAGTACGAGCCCGACGAGATCGCCTCCCGGCACAAGGACTTCGGCCTGGAGGAGGGCGACTCCACGCTCTGGGTGACCGCGGCGGGCGACCTCCCGGAGCCGGGGGAGTGGCTGGCCGCCCCCTTCGAGCAGGCCGACCCGGAGCGGATCGTCTGCCGCTTCGACATCAGCTCCGTCTTCGACGACGAGGACGACGAGGAGGCCGGTGAGGCGGCCGTCGGCCGCTGACACGCGACGGGAGGACGCCGGAGGGCCGGGACATCGCTTCTGGACGTCCCGGCCCTCCGGCGTTCCGCCGTCCGTCCCTACTCCTCGCCGGGCTCGGCGAGGAGGGCCGTCAGGAGGGGGCGCAGCCGGGTCGTGCGCGCCGGCGCGAGGACCTCGGCCACCGAGCGGGGCAGCGCCTGGTCCACGCCGTGCACGACCGACAGATGGCGCTCGGCCCGGCCGAAGGCCGTGTAGACCCACGGCCGGCTCAGGCCCGGCGCCGCGTCGCCCGGCAGGACCACGACCACCGCGGGCCAGCGGCCGCCCGCCGCCTGGTGCGCGGTGAGCGCCCAGCCGTGCCGCAGCGCCGACTCCACCCGCTCCTTCGGGACGAGAACCTCGCCGTCGCCGGTGCGCACGCGCAGGCCCTCGGCGTCGGCCCCCAGGACCGTGCCGGTCACCGTCCGGCCGGGTACCGGCGCGTACGCCACCCGGTCGCCCGGGTCGTAGCCGCCGAAGCGGCCGGGGCCGGGGTTCAGCCGCTGCTTCAGGGCCGTGTTCAGCGCGCGCGTCCCGGCCGAGCCGCCGTGGCCGACCGTGATCACCCGGGTCTGCTCGGGGGCGAGCCCGAAGGCGCGCGGCACCGAGTCGGCGACCAGCTGGACCGTGCGGTGCACGGCCTCGCCGGCGTCCCGCACGGGGACGATCACGACCTCCTTGCCGGGGGCCTCGACCTGGTTCAGCTCCCCGACGCCGATGCCCGAGACCAGCTCGCCCAGCGGGCCGGGGTCGGGACGGCGGGAGGCCACCCGGGGGCAGACGCGGGCCGCCAGGGCGTCGGCGAAGACCGCGCCGGGACCGGCCGCCCCGAGGACCTCCGGATCGCCGCTGAGGACCAGCCGGCAGCCGTCCGGGAGGGCCTCGACGAGCATCGCGCCGGTCTCGACGTCCAGCTGCGGGGCGTCGAGGACCACCAGCAGGTCCAGGGCGAGGGCACCCTCCTCGTCCCGGCCGGGACCGGCCGTCCCGGAGAGCAGCGCGGCGAGCGCCACGGTCGTCCCCGAGGCGCGCTCCTCCTCGGTCAGGCGCTCGGCGTCGTGCACGGTGACCAGGACGCGCAGGCCGCGCTCCCGGGCCGTGGCGGCGAGCTCCAGCGGCTCGGCGCGGGCGGCCTCGCCGCCGGTGTGCAGCACCAGACCGTGGCCGCCGACGGCCCGCTCCAGTTCGCCGCCGTCCCACTCGCGCGGGGTGACCGTGCGCACCAGCCGGGCGAGGCCGTCCGCGAGGCTCTCCTCGGCCAGGGCGTACCGGTCGAGCCCGAGCAGCGCGGGTTCCGCCGGGCCCTCGTCGGCCCCGGCGTCCTCGGCGGCCGCCTCGCCCGCTTCGTCGCCGCCGGGCTCCCGGGGGGCCTCGTCCTCCTCCTGGAAGATCAGGACGGCGCCCTCGGAGACGGCCGTGCCGACGGCCTTCTCGGGATCGGGGACCTGGTGCCGGGCGAGTCCGGCCGCCACCTCGTCGAGGGTGAGCGCGGTGTGGCCCTGGAGTGCGGCGCGGTCGAGCAGCCACACGGTCAGGGCGACGGCCCGGCGCGGATCGTCGGGACCGCAGGCACCGCCGAGCAGCGCCCGCGCGAAGCCGTCGGCCTGCTCCGGCCGCACCCCGGGGACGGCCAGGAGCCGCCACGGGTCCTCCGTCAGGGCCCCGGCCGCCTGCTCGCCCAGCGCGCCGACGACCTGGCCGGCCAGCGCCTCGGGCGCGCCGCCCCGGGCCAGCACCTCGCGGATCCCGGCCAGCGCGCCGGCCGTGGGCGCGGCCGGCGCCGCCGGGGCGGGCGGACGGACGGCGGTCTCGGCCGGGCGCGTGGAGCGCGGCGGCTCGGGCGCCGGAGCGAAGAAGGCGCCGCCGGACGCCGAGCCGCCCTCGACGGCCCGTACGGCGGCGAGCAGATCGGCGGCGGTGCCGCTGAGCTTGGTCCCGCTCGTCACGGGCCCGGACTTCTCGGCCTTCCGCGCCTCGATCCTGGCCCGCAGCTCCCGCTGGGCCGCCAGCTCCGCCTGCGCCTCGCTCACCTCCGGCGCCTCCGGTGCCCCCGGTGCCTCCTCCGCAGAGGCCTCGGCGGACTCGGCGGTGGCTTCGGAGGCGTCGGTCGTCCCGGCGGCCGCCGGCGCGTCCTCGGGGGCGGTCTCGCCCTCCTGGCCCACGTCCTCCCGGTCCATGTCCTCGGGTGCCTCGGGCGAGGTCTCCCCGGCAGGCTCGGTCACAAGGTGCTCCAGTCGTGATCCGGATAGCGGTGCACGGGCGCGGACACATCGTCCAAAGCCCGGCAGATCTCGTCAGGAAGACTAAGCCCCTCCACCGACAGCGCGGCCGTGAGCTGGCGTGCCGTGCGCGCGCCGACGATCGGGGCGGTGACGCCCGGCCGGTCCCTGACCCAGGCGAGCGCCACGTGCAGCGGGCTCGTGTTGAGCCCGTCGGCGGCGGTGCCGACGGCGTGCACGATCCGGCTCGCGGCCTCGTCGAGGTACGGCTCCACGAACGGCGCGAGCGCCTCCGACGCGCCCCGGGAGTCGGCCGGGGTGCCGCCGCGGTACTTGCCGGTGAGCACGCCGCGGCCGAGCGGGGAGGACGGCAGCAGGCCTATGCCGAGGTCGACCGCGGCCGGCAGCACCTCCCGCTCGATGCCCCGCTGGAGGAGCGAGTACTCCAGCTGCGCCCCGGCGAGCCGGGTGCGGTCGCCGGCCAGCTGCCAGGTGCCGGCCTTGGCGAGCTGCCAGCCGCAGAAGTTGGCCACGCCCGCGTACCGCGCCCGGCCGCTGCGCACCGCGATGTCGAGGGCCTGGAGGGACTCCTCCAGCGGGGTGTGCGGGTCGTAGGCGTGCAGCTGCCACAGGTCGACGTGGTCCGTGCCGAGCCGGGCGAGGGAGGCGTCGAGCGCGGCGAGCAGGTGGCCGCGCGAGCCGTCGGTGCGGCGGTCGGGGTCCGGGACGCTCCCGGCCTTGGTGGACAGGACCAGGTCCCGGCGCGGCACCAGCCGTTCCATGAGCCGGCCGAGGAGGTACTCCGCCTCCCCGCCGCCGTACACGTCGGCGGTGTCCACGAGCGTGCCGCCCGCGTCCCAGAACGCCTTCAACTGCTCGGCGGCGTCGTGCTCGTCGGTGTCCCGCCCCCAGGTGAGCGTGCCGAGCCCGATGCGCGAGACGCGCAGGCCGGTACGTCCGAGATGCCTCTGCTCCATGAGCGGGACATTACTGGCCGGGGCACCACGCGCAGAGACCCTGTGGACGGAAGCTGTGGACGAAGGACGGCGCGGCGTCCGGCCCCTGCCGGATGCGGGAGGGGCGCGCTAGAGTCCGGACCACAGACGTTACCGATGGGTAAGGGGTGCGTGGAATGCGGCTCGGCATCAACCTCGGCTACTGGGGCGCCGGCATGGACGGCGACAACCTCGCCGTCGCCCAGGAGGCCGACCGGCTCGGCTACGACGTCTGCTGGGCGGCGGAGGCGTACGGCTCGGACGCGCCGACCGTGCTCTCGTGGGTCGCCGCGAAGACGGAGCGGATCGACGTCGGCTCGGCGATCATGCAGATCCCGGCCCGCCAGCCCGCGATGACGGCGATGACCGCCGCCACCCTGGACTCGCTCTCCGGCGGCCGCTTCCGCCTCGGCCTCGGCGTCTCGGGACCGCAGGTCTCCGAGGGCTGGTACGGCGTGAAGTTCGACAAGCCGCTCGCCCGCACCCGCGAGTACGTGGAGATCGTCCGCAAGGCGATGTCCCGCGAGCGCCTCACCCACGACGGCGAGCACTGGACGCTGCCGCTGCCCGGCGGCCCCGGCAAGCCGATCAAGCTGACCGTCCACCCGCAGCGCGAGCACATCCCGCTGTACATCGCGGCGATCGGCCCGAAGAACCTGGAGCAGACCGGCGAGATCGCCGACGGCGCCCTGCTGATCTTCCCCTCGGCCGAGCACCTGGAGGAGACGGCGCTGCGCCCGCTGCGGGCGGGCCGCGAGAAGGCCGGACTGACCATGGACGGCTTCGACGTCTGTCCGACGCTGCCGCTGGCCCTCGGCGAGGACGTCGACGCGCTGGCCGACGTCTTCCGGCCGTACACCGCCCTCTACGTCGGCGGCATGGGCAGCCGCAAGCAGAACTTCTACAACCAGCTCGCCCGGCGCATGGGGTACGAGAAGGAGGCCGCCGAGATCCAGGACAAGTACCTGGCCGGCGACAAGGCGGGCGCAGCGGCGGCCGTGCCCCGCTCGCTGATCGAGCAGACCGCCCTGCTCGGCACCGTGGACCGGATCGCGGACCGCATGACCGCCTACGCGGCGGCGGGCGTCACCACGCTGACCCTGGCCCCCGCCGGCTTCACCCTCGACGAGCGCCTCACCGCGCTGCGCGCGGGCGTCGACGCCCTGGAGCGGGCGGGTCTGGCGTAAGGGAGGCCTGCGGCCGTGGTGGGGGCTCGGGGGTCTTCCCCGCCACGGCCGTCATGCCCTTCAACGCGCCACCGCGTCCCCGGTTACGGCCCCGGCCCTCACTCTTTCGGCCGACACCGCCGAGCCCTCCTGTTGCCCCGGGTCCCGGACCGCATTTGACTCGGTCTCCCGGACGCGCGGAGTGCGGTCGTCCGCAGGGAGGTGGCAGCGATGCTCACGGCCAAGAGCCTGTTCCAGGAAATCATCGACGACGACGACGCCTTCCGGCTCTTCTGCTCGATCGCCGCCAGCGGCGAGTCCCAGGGCGGCTGGGAGAACGCCCGGATCGCCGCCCTCGTCGCCCCCGGCATGCGGGAGCTCGCGCCCAAGATCACCCGGCACGGCGCCGACGAGGACAAGCACGGGCGCATCTTCCACGCGCTGCTGCGCAAGCGGGGCCTCGAACCCGTCCCCGTACCCCCCGAGACCGACTACACGATGCTCCTCGAACGGCGCGGCATCGGGCTCGCCCACGAGAAGCTGCGCGGCGACGAACCGCTGACCGAGCACGACGTCATCGTCTACCTCGCCCACAGCAGGGTCACCGAGCAGCGCGCGGCCGACCAGATGGACATGCTCGTCACGTACTTCGGGGACCACCCGGAGCTGGGCAAGGCCATCCACATGATCGACGACGACGAGGCCAACCACCTCGCCTACTGCCACGAGGAACTGCTCCGACTCGCCCGGGAGGGCCACGGCCGCCTCATCCAGACCACCCTGCGCGAGTCGGCGCTCGCCGAGATCCGGGTCTACCGGGACGTGAGCCTCGCCGTCATGGGCCACATGGGCCGGATCCTGAAGTGGCCGAGGGCCAAGGGCGCGGCGCTCGCCGCCGGCATCCACGGCGTGCACGCCTACGAGCGGCTCGCCGGCTGGCACAGGATGATCAGCCTGAGGACGCCGGAGCGGCGGAACGCGCTGGGCGGCCCCGTCACCCCCGCACCCGCGTTCTGACATACTCCGGCGGCGCGGCCGACTTCCCCGTCCCGGAATCGGGCGCCTTCTCAGAGCCAGCCGCGCCGCTTGAACAGGCGGTACAGGCCCGTCACGGCCCCCGCCATCAGAAGGATCACCGCCGGGTACGACCACGCCCAGTGAAGTTCCGGCATGTGGTCGAAGTTCATGCCGTAGATCCCGGCGACCATCGTCGGCACCGCGGCCATCGCCGCCCAGGCCGAGATCTTCCGCATGTCGTCGTTCTGCCGCACCCCCATCTGCGCCAGGTGCGCCGACAGCACGTCCGACAGCAGCCGGTCCAGCCCTTCCACCTGGTCGTTCGCCCGCAGCAGATGGTCGTTGACGTCCCGGAAGAAGGGCTGCGCCTCCTCGTGCACGAACGGCACCGAGCCCGCCGTCAGCCGGGCCATCGGGCCCGCCAGCGGTCCCGTCGCCCGGCGGAACTCCAGGACCTGCCGCTTCGCCGTGTAGATCCGCTCCGCCGTGTTCGCCGTGCCCGTCCCGCCCGGCGCGAAGACGTCGGCCTCCAGCTCCTCCAGGTCCACCTGGAGCTCGCCCGCCACGTCCAGGTAGTGGTCGACCACCGCGTCGCTCACCGCGTACAGCACCGCCGTCGGCCCGTGCCGCAGCACCTCCGGCTGGGTCTCCAGGCGCTTGCGCACCGCCGTCAGGGGCGCCCCCTCGCCGTGCCGGACCGTCACCACGAAGGAGTCGCCCAGGAAGAGCATCAGCTCGCCGGACGAGACCCGGTCGCTCTCCGGCTCGTAGTCCACCGGCTTGAGGACCGCGAAGAGGGAGTCGTCGTACACCTCCAGCTTGGGCCGCTGATGGGCCTTCAGGGCGTCCTCGACGGCCAGCGGATGCAGCGCGAACTCCGAGGCCACGTGGTCGAACTCGGCCTCCGTGGGCTCGTAGAGGCCCAGCCACAGGAAGGCGTGGCCGCTCTCCCGGGCCTCGGCCAGGGCGCGCGAGAGGTCGCCGTCGCATTCCGTCCGGCGTCCGTCGCGGTAGAGGGCAGAGTCGACGATCATCGCCGTATTGTCCCCCCAAATCGTCCCCCGAACCCTCCCGGCCCGCACGCGCGCGTGCTCCTCCACGGGCGCGCGGACCCGGGCGGGGCCGCGCCCGGCCCCGCCCGGCGCGGGGAGCCCGCCCGGCGCGGGGAGCCCGCCCGGCGCGGGGCCGTCACCGCACACACGCGCGTGCCGTCCCGCCCGGCCGTGACCGCCCCCGTACGCGCGCGTGCGCCGTAGGCTGGCCGGCATGGCCACGCTCATCCTCGTCCGGCACGGACGCTCGACCGCCAACACCTCCGGACTGCTCGCCGGCCGCACGCCGGGCGTGGCGCTCGACGAGCGCGGCGCCGCCCAGGCCGCCGCCCTGCCCGCCCGGCTCGCCGGCATCCCGCTCGCCGCCGCCGTCTCCAGCCCCCTCCAGCGCTGCCGCGAGACCCTCCAGCCGCTCCTGGACGCCCGCCCCGACCTGCCGCTCCACATCGAGGAGCGGGTGAACGAGTGCGACTACGGCGACTGGTCCGGACGCAAGCTCGCCGAGCTGAACGACGAACCACTGATGGAGGTCGTCCAGGCGCACGCCTCCGCCGCCGCCTTCCCCGGCGGCGAGTCCATGCGCGCCATGCAGACCCGGGCCGTCGACGCGGTCCGCGACTGGAACGCCCGGATCGAGGCCGAGCACGGCGAGGACGCCGTCTACGCCCTCTGCTCCCACGGCGACGTGATCAAGTCCCTGGTCGCCGACGCCCTCGGCCTCCACCTCGACCTCTTCCAGCGCATCCACGTCGACCCCTGCTCACTCACGGTGATCCGCTACACCCGGCTGCGCCCCTTCCTGGTCCGCCTCGGCGACACCGGGGACCTCGCCGCGCTGGCCCCGCGCGAGACTCCTGAGGCCGACGGGGCGGCCGAGGTGGGGGGCGGCGCGGGCGCGCCGTGATCTCCGCGCAGTAGGGTGGACTCGCCGTTGCAGTACGACAGTCGACAGTCAAGGGAGCCGGGAGAGTGTCCCGTCAGGTGTTCCTCTACGACCCGCCGGAGCGCTTCGTGGCCGGTACGGTCGGGCTGCCTGGCCGCCGCACGTTCTTCCTCCAGGCGTCCGCGGCCGGCCGGGTCACCAGCGTCGCCCTGGAGAAGGCCCAGGTGGCCGCGCTCGCCGAGCGCATCGACGAGCTTCTCGACGAGGTGCTGCGCCGCACCGGGGGCAACGCCCCGGTCCCGGCCGTGGCCCCCGTCGACATCGCCGACACCGCCCCGCTCGACACCCCCGTCGAGGAGGAGTTCCGGGTCGGGACCATGGCGCTCGCCTGGGACGGCGAGGAACAGCGCATGATCGTCGAGGCGCAGGCCCTGGTCGAGCTGGACGTGGACTCCGAGGAGGACCTCGCCGCGGCCGAGGAGCGGCTGCTCCAGGACGAGGAGAACGGCCCGCCGATGCTCCGGGTCCGCCTCAGCGGCGCCCAGGCCCGCGCCTTCGCCAAGCGGGCCCTGGACGTGGTCAACGCCGGCCGCCCGCCGTGCCCGCTGTGCAGCCTGCCGCTGGACCCCGAGGGCCACGTCTGCCCCCGCCAGAACGGATACCGCCGCGGAGCATGAGCAGCCCCGAGTTCCCGCCGGACACCGAACTGCTCGCCCGGGGCGAGCTGACCGTCCGGGGCCAGGTCCGCGAGGCCTCCAACGCGGTGCTCTACTGCACCGTCGCCCACGAGGGCCGCGAGGCCGCCTGCGTGTACAAGCCGGTCGCGGGGGAGCGCCCCCTGTGGGACTTCCCCGACGGCACCCTCGCCGAGCGCGAGGTCGCCGCGTACGAGCTCTCCGAGGCCACGGGCTGGGGCCTGGTCCCGCCGACGGTGCTGCGGGACGGCCCGTACGGCGAGGGCATGGTCCAGCTCTGGGTCGAGGCCGACCCGGAGGCCCGGCTCCTAGCCCTCACCGAGGACGAGGAGGCCGGCGAGGGCTGGAAGGCGATCGGCCCCGCCGAGGTGGGGGAGGGGCGCACCGCGCTCCTCGTCCACGCCGACACGCCCGAGCTGCGCCGGCTCGCCGTCCTCGACGCGGTGATGAACAACGGCGACCGCAAGGGCGGCCACCTGCTCCCCGCCCCCGGCGGCCGGCTCTACGGCATCGACCACGGCGTCTCCTTCCACGTGGACGACAAGCTGCGCACCCTGCTGTGGGGCTGGGCCGGCCAGGAGCTGCCCGCCGAGGCCACCGAGGTCCTCATCGGCCTCGGCCGCGCGCTGGCCCCCGGGGCGCCCCTCGCCACCCGGCTGGGGGAACTGCTCACGGACGCCGAGGTGTCCGCCGTACGGGAGCGGGTGGCGGCGATGCTGGCCTCGGGGCGGCACCCGGAGCCGTCCGGGCAGTGGCCCGCGATCCCCTGGCCGCCGGTCTAGGAACCGTACGGTTTCGGCCACGCCGGACCACCCCGCGGAGAGCCCGCCGGACCCCCGGGGGGTGTGCACACACGCCGCTCACCCGCAAGAGCGCGTGATCGGACAAGATTCCGGATCCGGTTCGTATCCGGAAGAGCTGTCCGGTTACGCTCGGGTCATGCATGCCTGGCCCGCTTCCGAGGTCCCCGCCCTTCCCGGCAAGGGCCGCGACCTCAGGATCCACGACACCGCGACCGGCGGGCGAGTGACCCTCGCCCCCGGTCCCGTCGCCCGTATCTACGTCTGCGGCATCACGCCCTACGACGCGACCCACATGGGTCACGCGGCGACCTACAACGCGTTCGACCTCGTGCAGCGCGTGTGGCTCGACACCAAGCGGCAGGTGCACTACGTCCAGAACGTCACGGACGTGGACGACCCGCTCCTGGAGCGCGCCCTGCGGGACGACGTCGACTGGACCGCACTCGCCGAGCGCGAGACCTCCCTCTTCCGCGAGGACATGACCGCCCTGCGGATGCTGCCGCCGCGGCACTACGTCGGCGCGGTCGAGTCGATACCGTCGATCGTCCCGCTGGTCGAGCGGCTCCGGGACCACGGCGCGGCCTACGAGCTCGACGGCGACGTCTACTTCTCCGTCGAGGCCGACCCGCACTTCGGCGAGGTGTCGCACTACGACACCGAGCTGATGCGCCACCTCTCCGCCGAGCGCGGCGGCGACCCCGAGCGGCCCGGCAAGAAGAACCCGCTCGACCCGATGCTGTGGATGGCCGCCCGCGAGGGCGAGCCCAGCTGGGACGGCGGCAGCCTCGGCCCCGGCCGCCCCGGCTGGCACATCGAGTGCGTCGCCATCGCCCTCGACCACCTCGGCATGGGCTTCGACGTGCAGGGCGGCGGCTCCGACCTGATCTTCCCGCACCACGAGATGGGCGCCTCGCACGCCCAGACTCTCACCGGCGAGTTCCCCATGGCCAAGGCGTACGTCCACGCCGGCATGGTCGCCCTCCACGGCGAGAAGATGTCCAAGTCCAAGGGCAACCTCGTCTTCGTCTCCGCGCTCCGCCGCGAGGGCGTCGACCCGGCAGCCATCCGGCTCGCCCTCCTCGCCCACCACTACCGCGCCGACTGGGAGTGGACCGACCAGGTCCTCGCCGACGCCGTCGCCCGCCTCGACCGCTGGCGCGCCGCGGTCTCCCGGCCCGACGGCCCGTCCGCCGACGCCCTGGTCGAGGAGGTCCGCGAGGCGCTCTCCGACGACCTCGACGCCCCGGCCGCGCTCGCCGCGGTCGACCGCTGGGCCGCCCGCCAGGAGGCCGAAGGCGGCACCGACGAGTCCGCTCCTGGCCTCGTCTCCCGCACGGTCGACGCGCTCCTCGGCGTCGCACTGTAAACAGCAGCAGCAGAAGAAGAAAGAAGAAGAGGGGATGGCCCTGGGCCATCCCCTCTTCTCAGTCCTCGTCGCCGTCCTCGTCGGGCTCCCCGGAGGCTTCGGACCCCTCCGGGGCCTCCGGCTCCTCGGGCCGCTCCGGCTTCGGCGGCCGGGTCCGGCCGCTGCCCGGGTCGCGCAGATACGAGGTGTCCCCGCTCTCCGTCGCCACCCCGGGACCGCCCGGCCCCGGCCCCTGGCCCGGGTCGCGCCGCCGCAGATAGCGCTCGAACTCGCGGGCGATCGCCTCGCCCGACGCCTCCGGAAGCTCCGCGGTGTCCCGCGCCTCCTCCAGCGTCTGCACGTACTCGGCGACCTCGCTGTCCTCCGCCGCCAGCTGGTCCACCCCCACCTGCCAGGCCCGGGCGTCCTCGGGCAGCTCGCCCAGCGGGATCCGCAGCCCGATCAGGTCCTCCAGGCGGTTGAGCAGCGCCAGCGTCGCCTTCGGGTTCGGCGGCTGCGACACGTAGTGCGGCACCGCCGCCCACAGGCTCACCGCGGGCACGCCCGCGTGGGTGCACGCCTCCTGGAGGATGCCGACGATGCCCGTCGGGCCCTCGTAGCGGGTCTCCTCCAGGTCCATCGTCCGCGCCAGGTCCGGGTCGGAGGTGACGCCGCTGACCGGCACCGGGCGGGTGTGCGGGGTGTCGCCGAGCAGCGCGCCCAGGATCACCACCATCTCCACGCCCAGCTCGTGCGCGAAGCCGAGCAGCTCGTTGCAGAAGGAGCGCCAGCGCATCGAGGGTTCGATGCCCCGGACCAGGACCAGGTCGCGCGGCTTCTCCCCGCCGATCCGGACCACGGAGAGCCGGGTGGTCGGCCAGGTGATCTTCCGTGCGCCGTTCTCCAGGAAGACCGTGGGGCGGTTGACCTGGAAGTCGTAGTAGTCCTCGGCGTCGAGCGCCGCGAAGACCTCGCCCTTCCATTCCCGGTCCAGATGAGCGACCGCGGTGGAGGCGGCGTCGCCGGCGTCGTTCCAGCCCTCGAACGCGGCCACCATGACCGGGTCGATCAGCTCGGGTACCCCCTCGAGCTCGATCACCCAGTGCCTCCTTCTTCGAAGTTCGTGTCGTACGGACCAACCTTACGGCTTCCGGGTCGTCCGTCCGCAGCCCTCGGGCACGCCCGAGAACCCGTGCGGCCTTGATCGACTACCCAGGATCGGGGCCGCGCACACGGCACGCGTGAGGGGCGGTCCACACCCTCCCCGGAGTGGACCGCCCCTCGGCTCGTGACGCCGGTGGCTACCGGGCGCGCAGCATCGCGTCGACCTCGCCGCGGATCTCGTCGGTGGCGAGACCGCGGATGGTCAGGGTGGTGCGGCGGCGCAGCACGTCGTCGGCCGTCTCGGCCCACTCGTGGTCGCGGGCGTAGGCGACCTGCGCCCAGATCTCCGGGGCGTCCGGGTGGATCCGGCGGGCCAGCTCGGGGTTCTCGTTCGCCATCCGGGCGATGTCGAAGGAGAGCGAACCGTAGTGCGTGGCCAGGTGCTTGGCGGTGTCCGCGGCCATCCGCGGGCCGGGGGCCGGGCCGTCGACGAGCAGCCGGTGGGCGACCGCGTTCGGATTGGCGATGCCCGGCAGCGGCAGCCGCTTCGGGAGCGTGGACACCGACTCGTAGTCCTCGCCCAGCGGGTGACCCGGAAGCGCCTCCAGCTTCTTCATGATGGTGCGTCCGATGTGGCGGAAGGTGGTCCACTTGCCGCCGGCGACCGACAGCATCCCGCCGCGGCCCTCGGTGACGACCGTCTCGCGCTTGGCCTTGGAGGTGTCGCCGGGACCGCCCGGGAGCACCCGCAGGCCGGCGAAGGCGTAGGTGATGAGGGAGCGGTCGAGCTGCTGGTCGCGGATGGAGAAGGCGGCCTCGTCCAGGATCTGGGCGGTGTCCTTCTCGGTGACCGCGACCTCGCCCGGGTCGCCCTCGTACTCCTCGTCGGTGGTGCCGAGCAGGAGCATGTCCTCCCAGGGGAGGGCGAAGGTGATCCGGTACTTGTCGATCGGGGTGGCGAGCGCGGCCTTCCACGGGGCGGTCCGCTTGAGGACCAGGTGGGCGCCCTTGGAGAGGCGGATGGAGGGGGCCGCGTTGGGGTCCTCCATCCGGCGCAGGTGGTCGACCCAGGGGCCGGTGGCGTTGAGGACGAGCCGCGCGGTGACGCCGAACTCCTCGCCGGACATGCGGTCCTTGAGCTCGGCGCCGGTGACCCGGCCCTTGGTGAAGCGGAGCCCGGTGACCTCGGCGTGGTTGAGGACGACGGCGCCGGCGTCGACGGCCGCGCGGACCGTCATGAGCGCCATGCGGGCGTCGTTCATCTGGTCGTCGCCGTAGACGGCGACGGCCTTGAGGTTGTCGGTGCGCAGCTCGGGCACGTCCTGGGCCGCCTTGGCGGGGGAGAGGAGGTGGCCGACGCCGTCTCCGAAGGCGGACAGCGCGGAGTACGCGAAGACGCCGGCGCCCAGCTTGGCGGCGCCGTGCGGGCCGCCCTTGTAGACGGGCAGGTAGAAGGTGAGCGGGTTGGACAGGTGGGGGGCGACCTGCCGGGAGACGGCGCGCCGCTCGAAGTGGTTCTCGGCGACGAGCTTCACGGCGCCGGTCTGCAGGTAGCGCAGGCCGCCGTGGAGGAGCTTGGAGGAGGCCGAGGAGGTGGCGCCGGCGAAGTCGCCGGCGTCCACCAGGGCCACCCGCAGACCGGACTGCGCGGCGTGCCAGGCGGTGGAGATGCCCAGGATGCCGCCGCCGATCACCAGCAGGTCGTACGTCGCCTTGGCAAGCTGCTCTCTGGTCTCGGCGCGGGTCGGAAGCGAGCCGGCGGCCGGGTGCGTTCCGAGGGCGGGAACGGTCTGCGGGGTGGTCATCTCGGTCTACTCCTCGTCACTTCTCTTCTTCGAGCCAGCCCATGGAGCGCTCCACGGCCTTGAGCCAGTTCTTGTACTCGCTGTCGCGCTTGTCGGCGTCCATGCGCGGGGTCCACTCCGCGGCACGGCGCCAGTTGGCGCGCAGCGCGTCGGTGTCCGGCCAGAAGCCGACGGCGAGGCCGGCGGCGTAGGCGGCACCGAGGCAGGTGGTCTCGGCGACCATCGGGCGCACCACGGGGGCGTCCAGGAAGTCCGAGAGGGTCTGCATCAGCAGGTTGTTGGAGGTCATGCCGCCGTCGACCTTGAGCGCGGTCAGCTCGACGCCGGAGTCCTTGGTCATGGCGTCGGTGATCTCGCGGGTCTGCCAGGCGGTGGCCTCCAGGACGGCACGGGCGATGTGCGCCTTGGTGACGTACCGGGTGAGGCCGGCGATCACGCCGCGGGCGTCGGAGCGCCAGTACGGGGCGAAGAGGCCGGAGAAGGCGGGCACGAAGTAGGCGCCGCCGTTGTCCTCGACGGAGGAGGCCAGGGTCTCGATCTCGGCGGCGGACTTGATCAGGCCCATCTGGTCGCGCATCCACTGGACGAGCGAGCCGGTGACGGCGATGGAGCCCTCCAGGGCGTAGACCGGCTTCTTGTCGCCGATCTGGTAGCCGACCGTGGTCAGCAGGCCGCTGTAGGAGTTGATGATCTTGTCACCGGTGTTCATCAGCATGAAGGTGCCGGTGCCGTACGTGGACTTGGCCTCGCCCTCGGCGAAACAGGTCTGGCCGAAGAGGGCGGCCTGCTGGTCGCCGAGCGCGGAGGCGACGGGGACGCCGTCGAGGACGCCGCCCTGGACCGTGCCGTACACCTCGGCGGAGGAGCGGATCTCGGGGAGGACCGCGGCCGGGATGTCGAGGGACTGGAGGATGCGCTCGTCCCAGGCCATCTCGTGCAGGTTCATCAGGAGGGTGCGGGAGGCGTTGGTGACGTCGGTGACGTGGACGCCGCCCCGGGGACCGCCGGTGAGGTTCCAGATGACCCAGGAGTCCATGGTGCCGAAGAGGATGTCGCCGCGTTCGGCGCGCTCGCGCAGGCCCTCGACGTTGTCGAGCAGCCAGCGGACCTTGGGGCCGGAGAAGTAGGAGGCGAGCGGGAGGCCGGTCTCGCGGCGGAAGCGGTCCTGGCCGACGTTGCGGCCGAGCTCCTTGCAGAGGGCGTCGGTGCGGGTGTCCTGCCAGACGAGCGCGTTGTGGACGGGCTCGCCGGTGTTCTTGTCCCACATCAGCGTGGTCTCGCGCTGGTTGGTGATGCCGATGGCCTTGACGTCGGCGGCGGTGATGCCGGCCTTGACGATGGCGCCGGCGACGACCTCCTGGACGTTGGTCCAGATCTCGGTGGCGTCGTGCTCGACCCAGCCCGGCTTCGGGAAGATCTGCTCGTGCTCCTTCTGGTCGACCGAGACGATCCGGCCGTCCTTGTCGAAGACGATGCAGCGGGACGAGGTGGTGCCCTGGTCGATGGCGGCGATGAAGGGGCCGGCGGTGTGGGCGTCGGTCACGGTGTGCTCCATGGGAAGTCTGGGAAGGACGGCTCGGGGCTCTGTGGCTGTTCTCGTACGGATCAGGCGAACGCGAGCTTGTAGATACCCGCTGCGAGGGCTCCGCCGACCAGCGGACCGACGACGGGGATCCAGGCGTAGCCCCAGTCGGAGCCGCCCTTGTTCGGCAGCGGCAGCAGGGCGTGCACGATTCGGGGGCCGAGGTCGCGGGCCGGGTTGATCGCGTAGCCGGTCGGGCCGCCGAGCGAGAGGCCGATCGAGACCACGACGAAGGCGGTGATCAGGGCGCCGAGGACGCCGAGGCCCTTGCCGCTGTCGTTGAGGCCCTGGGTGAGCACGGCGAGGACGAGCACGACGGTGCCGATGATCTCGGTGGCGAGGTTCTGCCAGGTGTTCCGGATCTCGGGGCCGGTGGAGAAGATGCCGAGCACGGGGCCGGGGCCCTCGACGGGCTTCTCGCCGACCGTCTCCGGGTCGGTGAGGTGGGCCAGGAACTGGCCGTAGTAGGCGACCCAGACCAGGGCGGCGCCGATCATCGCGCCGAGGAGCTGGCCGGCGAAGTAGACCGGCACGTCGCCCCACTCGCCGCTGTTGACGGCGATGCCGACCGTGACGGCGGGGTTCAGATGGGCCCCGGAGAGGGAAGCCGTCATGTAGACGGCCGTCATGACCGCGAAGCCCCACCCGAAGGTGATCGCCAGCCAGCCCGCGCCACGGGCCTTGGAGCTCTTGAGCGTCACGGCGGCGCACACGCCGCCGCCGAGAAGAATGAGAACGGCGGTACCGATGGTCTCGCCGAGGAAGATGTCGGAGCTGGACACCCGCGACTCCTTTGTCCTTCGTCCAGGGGGATGGCGAACCCGGTTCGCCCCGGTGGTCCGCGCCCTCACGTGAGGGCGTCCACGGCCCTTGGCACTGCCACACTCTAACGCGTATTGCCGGTAGGTGTTCGACAATGCCGACCGATGAACGGAAGTTTTGCCCTGGGGTTAACAGCGCGTCAAGGGTCTGGGAAGCGAAAAACCCGCCGATAACGCGATCGTTACCGACGGGTTCGCCCTCCGTGCGGACCGGCTCGCCGGCCCCGCGGGCGCGGCCTCAGAAGCGGTTCGCCCCCAGGTCCCGGGAGACCGCCCGGGCGCAGTCCCGCACCGCCGCCACCAGCTCCGGGCGCAGCTCCCCGTCGGGGCAGACCCGCTCCACGGCACCGGTCACCGCCACCGCGCCCACCGGCATCCGCCGCCGGTCGTGGATCGGCGCCGCCACCGAGGCGACGCCCTCCCAGGTCTCCTCCACGTCCGCGGCCCAGCCGCGCGCCCGCGTCATGTCGAGCAGGGACTCGAAGTCCTCCAGGTCCGTGACCGTACGCGGCGTGAACGGCTCCCGCGTCACCTCCACGGCCTCGCTGTGCGCCACCGGGTCGTATGCCGAGAGGACCTTGCCGAGGGCCGTGGAGTGCAGCGGCTGCATCGCGCCCACCTCCAGGACCTGCCGGCTGTCGTCCGGCCGGAAGACGTGGTGCACGATCAGCACGCCCTGCTGGTGCAGCACCCCCAGGTGCACGCTCTCCCCGCTGGACCGCGCCAGGTCGTCCGTCCACACCAGTGCCCGCGCCCGCAGCTCGTGCACGTCCAGATAGCTGTTGCCGAGCCGGAGCAGCTCCGCGCCCAGCTGGTAGCGGCCCGAGGGGGCGTCCTGCTCCACGAAGCCCTCCGCCTGGAGGGTGCGCAGGATGCCGTGGGCCGTGCCCTTGGCCAGTCCGAGGGAGGAAGCGATGTCGGAGAGGCCGAGCCGGCGCTCGCCGCCCGCGAGCAGTCGCAGCATGGCCGCCGCCCGTTCAAGCGACTGGATGTTCTTCGCCATCGCCCGGCCCTTCTCCCTTACCTGTC
This sequence comes from Streptomyces roseolus, assembly GCF_014649855.1. GTDB lineage: Bacteria > Actinomycetota > Actinomycetes > Streptomycetales > Streptomycetaceae > Streptomyces > Streptomyces roseolus. Next base: position 45,247 of record NZ_BMTV01000047.1, read on the forward strand.
CACACACAATGCTGTTCGACAATGCTGAACACTATCGGTCGATGCCGACCTTGCCTCGCACTGGACAGTGTCCTCGAAGAAGGGGCCGCGCCGGGAGTCCTCGCACACAGAATGCCGTCCGCCCTGCGGGACGCCGTGTCCACCCCGGCCCATCCACGGTTACGCTGACCCCGTGCACCCTGTGCCCAGGGTGCAAAGCCGACAGCCGTCGCAGCCCAGGGAGCCCCCTTATGGCCTCGTTGCCGACCCCTTCCGCCGACAGCCGGAGCCGCGTCACCGCGCTCCGCGAAGCACTCGCCAGCCGCGTCGTCGTCGCCGACGGCGCCATGGGGACGATGCTCCAGGCCCAGGAG
>NZ_BMTV01000048.1 GCF_014649855.1 Streptomyces roseolus
CCCGCGGAGCGGGTCACATCGCGCTGCGCGCGATGGAGTGAACCGCCCACGCTTCGCGTGGGCGGTGAACGGGACCCGCTTCGCGGGTCCCGGCCTGAACAGCCTGGCTTCGCCAGGCTGTTCAGGCCCGTGCGCAGGCTTCGCCTGCGCACGGGGCCCGTTGCGCTGCGCTTCACGGGCCAGTGAAGCTGTCCGCTTCGCGGACAGGGGCGGCCCTTGCGGGCCTTGACGGCCCGTCCGCTGCGCTCCCGGTCCGAGCCCGCTTCGCGGGCGGCTGACTACGGGGGCGGGGGCGGGGGCGGGGTGGCTGCATCATAGTTGATGCAGCATGTTGAGTTGGCGAAACGGGACCGTATCCCCGGGGGGTGAGGACTGCCCTACTGCCCCCAGTCCCACCAACTTCGGATTTCCTTGGTGGAGATTCCGTAGCACTTTTCTACTACCTCTTCGAAGGTGGTGTCCGGGTTTTCCAGGAGGGTGAGGGAGGAGTTTACGGCGAGGTTGAGGATGTCCGATTCCGCTTCGCCGAAGTTGAGCTCTTCGTTGATCATGTCGGCGGCCGCGTCGACGGCGGTGTGGACGTCCTCGCGGGTGTAGCGGCGGGGCGGGGTGAGGCCGGCGCTTCGGGCCTTCATGTAGTCCGTGAACGCGTCCTGAAAGGCACTCAGGGCCCGTGCGCGGTCCTGCCGGTCACCGGCGGTGAGGTAGTCCTCTACGGCGTCATCCATGGCGGTGAGGGAGGCGGCGGGGTCGGTGACGTACCCCAGTCGTCCGGCGGGGTCGACTGCCCACGCTTCCTGTCCGTCGAGGGAGATGTCCCGGGGGGTGATGCAGTGGTCGCAGGTGAGGCACTGGAACTCGGCGGTGGGGGTGAGGTGGTAGGTGCCCCCGCACTCCGAGCAGCGGATCAGAATCATACGGACTGTCTCCTTGCTAAGTGGTGCCGCCGGGGGCGCGGTGAGCGCCCCCGGCGGGAGGGGCGGTCAGAGGTTCCAGATGCCGTCTTCGAGGCGGATGGACATGAGGAGGTGCCGGTAGCTGTCGCCGGTGATGGCGGGGCCGTCGGTGAAGAGGACCGCGCGCTTCGTCCGCTGCGTGATGCCTTCGGGAAGATGGAGGGTGAGGGTGTCGCCGGTGAACGCGGCCAGGGCGTCGGCAAAGTAGGCGGGGTTGAAGGTCACGGCCTGGCGGTGCAGGACGGCGGGGTCGCCCTGCGGGGTGGTGTGGGGCAGGGGGATGCCCTTGAAGCGGGCGCGGTCCTGGTCGTCGGGGAGGACGGGTGCGAGCGTGAGGCTGCCGGTGCCGTCCCACAGAAGGCTGACGGGGGTGTTCTTGTCAGCCTTGGCCTTGATGACGGCGGCGCTCTTCTTCAGGGCGGTGTCGAGGGTGGTGCGCGGGATGCTGACCGAGGCGGCGGCCTTGGTGGGGAACAGCTTGTCGTGGCGGGGGAGGCGGCCGTCGAGGGTGCGCTGGGTGATGGTGGTCTGTCCGGCCGTCAGGGTGACCCACCCGCCGTCGGGGCTGATGCCGAGGGTGAGGGGGTTGGTGTGCGTCTTCAGGACCGGTACGAGCCGCTTGAGGATGCCGCCGGGGATGAGGGCGGAGGTGGGGTGGCCGTCGGCCGTCTCGGCGCCGGTGGGGGCGGCGGGGATGTCCGCCACGGCGAAGCGGTAGCGGTCGGTCGCGGCGAGGGTGAGGGTCTGGCCGGTGAGGGTGAACGCCACCCCGGTCAGGGTCGGCAGGGTGTCGTCGGTGCCCCGGGCGGGGAGCGTGCGCAGCAGCTGGTTGAGGAACACCTGGGGGTCGAGGGTGACCTGGGCGGGGGCGGGGAGCGGCGCAGGGGTGTAGGTGGCGGGGTCGGGGGCGGCGATCGGGACGGTCATGTCGCTGCCGGTGAGGAGGTCGCCGGTGAGGGCGACGGGCGTTCGGGCGGCGACGGTCTTCGTCTCGCCCGCGACGAACGCTCCCATGATCTTGACCATTTCGGTGTGGTCGAGGAGGGAAGTGCCGGCGGTCTCGGGGGTGGTGCACGGCAGCGTCACGGAGACGGCCGTTTCGAAGTCGAAGGAAGCGAGGGTGACGGTGCCGTTTCCGGTCTGGATACGGACACCGCGCTGGGCGGGGTTCGGCTCCTTCGGGTTGATCCCGAATTCCGCGATCTTCAGGGCGGACATGATGTCCGCGTGGGTCCCGGAGAATTCAGCGGAATTGGTGGGCGTCTGCGGAATGGACATGCTTCTCCTCTGCGTGAAGGGGTCGTGCGGCCGTCAGCCGCACGGGGTGCCGGTTCGGGGGTTGCCCTCCCCTCTCCAACATCTCTATTAAACCACATCATGAGAGGTTCGGTCACCTGTAAACGCTGGTCAGACGCGGGGCGCGCCCTCGGGTGGCTGACGCCGGCGGGGCGCTGCCGCCCCGGAAGCGCAGCGCCGGGGGCCTGTCGATCTGCGGCGCGGAGCGCCGAGGGGTCGGAGCGAAGCGACGGACCCGGTCCGATCGACCAAGGGGAGAGAGCGAAGCGACCGACCCGACAAGTCCGGCGAAGCGCAGCGGAGAGGGCCCGGGAGCGCAGCGGAGGGCCCGTCCGGACGACCGTGCAAGGGTCGGAGCGCAGCGTAGACCCGTCGCTGGCGCACCGTCAGGAGGGTGGTGGAGCGCAGCGGAACCACCCGGCCCCGGCACCGGGGGGCCGGGAGCGCAGCGGACGGCCCCCCGGGCAGCGTCCCGCCGGCGTCAGCCACCCGAGGGAGTTGCCACGGTGCGCCCTGCCGGCCCGCACGTGCTCTTGCGGGCGCGCCCCTGAGCTGCGCCCGCCGCGCCTGCCCGCAGCTGAGGTGTGCGGGGTGGGCGGTCGGCCGGCGGCGGGAGGGTGGGGGTATGGGTGGGGGCCCGGTGTGGCGCTGGCCGGTAACTCCCTTTGGAACAGCGTGCGTTGTCCGGCCAGGGCTGCGCCGGGCCCCCACCCATACCCCCACCCGCTGCGCCCGGGGTGCGCCCCGGTGTTCCCGGCGGACGGTGCTCGTCTCTTCGTCATGGCCGGGGTGGGCCGTTCATCCGGTCGGCTCACGTGAGGTGGGTTGCCCCTCCCTCATGATTGTGGTTACATAAAGGCGTCGCAAGGGGGAGGGCAACCCCCCGGGCGATCGGGTGGCCGGACGGTCGCCCGCCCTTCACGGCAAGGAGAGCATCCATGGAGCACGTCCCCACTCTCGTGATCGGCTCCGGCATCGAGGCCGGCGCCCCCGACACCACCGCGCTCGACTTCTCCGACATCTCGGAAACCTGCCTGACCTGCACGATCGCCACGGACGGCCACACCGGCCCGTGCCGCCTCCAGACCGCCCCGATCGCGCCCGGCACGCTGGTGCGGACCCGTGCGGGCCGTTTCGACGTGGTGCCGAGCCGCACCGGCATCGTGCTCAACGCGGTGACCGGCTCGGACGGCGCGGTCACCCTGGCGGTCTGGTTCTGGGCCCTGGGCGCGCCGGTCGTCGGGGCCACGCTGCTCCCCGTCAAGGGCGATGAGGTGCAGCCGCTGGCCACCACCTTGGACATGCTCCCCGCTCTCACCCACGCGGCGATGGTCCGCCAGGTGACGGCGGCGATCGAGGCGGGCGGGACGCCCGCGCTGGCCGCTTCCGTACTCGCCCCGTTGCTGGGTCTGTAGCTCCGGGGTTCGGCTCACCCGCCGCGCGGGGGCAGATGACAGTCCGCCCCCGCACAGGCCCCTCGGCACGCCCCGGGACGGCCGCGCACATCGCCGCGGCCGGCGTCGGCGCCATGCCGGGCGTGCCGCTTCGCGGTCGGAAGGAAGGGTTCACCCGGCCGGCCCGCGCGGTAGGTTGCCCCCCCACCCTGAAATGTGGTTGAATAAATCTATCGGGAAGGGGATGGCAACCCCCGACCCATCCCCGGCGGCCGCCCGGCCGCCGGGGATCCCTTCACGGCAGAGGAACAGAGATGACGAACACCGCCCGTACCCGCCGGCCGAGCATGACCCCTGAGGAGCGCGCTGCCTACAACGCGGAGCAGCGCGCCGCCCTGGACGGCGTCATGGCCCGCACCTACGCCGTCCTGCACGTCCCCGCCGTGTGGGACGCCCTGCTCGCCCTGGCCGCCCGGCTTGAGGACCGCAGCCCCGTGAACGTGGTCGCGATCCTCGGGCAGCTCCCCGAGGCCACCGACGTCCGGGGCAAGACCGAGTGGCGCAAGGTGGGCCGCGGTCCCGCGAAGGGGTCGAAGGCGCTGCGCGTGTGGGCGCCTGTGGTCGGCCGCCGCGCCACCGAGGCGGACCAGGGCACCGAGGCCGAGGACGGGGACACGGAGGCCAAGGGAGGCGGGCGCCCCCGCGCGTTCAAGGCGGCGCCCACGTACGACGTGAGCCAGACCGCCGGAGACGACTACGCCGCGCCGGTGCGGCCCGTGCCCGACGCGCTGGCGTGCGCGCGCCGGCTGTCCGCCGCGCTGAACGCCCCGGTAGTCCTCGACGGCATGTCCATGCCTGCCGACCTCGGCGGCATGGAGGGCGCGTTCGCGCTGCGGGTGATGCTCGACGCGCACGCCGCCGGATACTTCACCGGGCCTCAGATGGTGGCGGGACAGAACGCGGCCGAAGCGGCGTCGGCCGCGCACCTGGCCGCACTCATCCTCGGGATCGAGCCCTCACCGGCCAGGGTCCCGGCGCTGGGCGGCGTGGTCACCGGCGAGCGCATGACGCCGGCCATCAAGGACGCCGCCGAGCGGGTCATCACTGGCGGCCGCGCCCTGGCCGTTCTGGCCTGCGGCTGACCCGCAGGCGCCCGGCCCCGGTCCGGCGGGCCGGGCGCCGGATTCCGGCAGGCCCCGGAAGCCGGCGGCGCGAGCCGGGCGGGGAGGCACCCGTCCGGCTCGCGCCGGGGGGAGACACCCCACCCAAAAATGTGGTTCAATAAATTCGTTGATGAGGGGATGGCAACCCCCGAATCCGATCCCGCGCTGCCGTCGGCCGCCGGGCACCTTCACACCGAGGAGCGTCATGACCATCGTCACCCCCACCCCTGGAGAACTCGCCGTCGGCGAGGCAGTCGCGGCGGCCGGCCCCGGCCTGCACATCGTGCACGTCGCCCGGAACCACGACTGGGCCCATGAGCAGGCACACGCCGAACTCCTCTGGTTCGGCGGCACCATGGGCGCGCACTTCGGCCCCGGGCAGCGGGAGGCGTACGACCGTGCCGCCGCGCTGGTCGACGCGGCGCTGAAAAGCGGGATCGCGCGGCTGACGGTGGTGTCCGAGGTCCCGCCGGGCGAGCGCAGCGCCCGGATGTACCACGTCGAGGACGGCCGGTGCATCACGGTCGAGGAGTACGACACCGAGCGCTACGGCACGTACCCCGACTCCCTGGCCGCGGCCCGCCGCCGCAGCGCCGAGTTGACGGCCCGCGCGCTGCACTGGCACGCCCCCCGGTACCGCCGGGCCTGACCTGCACCCCGGCCCCGCGATCAGCGCGGGGCCGGCCCTCCGGGCGGAAGGCAACCCGCCCAACCCCCCTTCACACAGCACACCGAGGAGAACGTCATGCCCCAGCACCACGACGAGCACAACGACGACCGCCGTCCGTTCGGCGAGCACGCGACCCCGCGCGTGCCGCGTGCCCGCCAGGCGCATCCGGTCGAGAACTGGGACACCGCGCGGGGCGCCCGCCCGCCGCGTCAGCGCGGCAGCGAGAACAACTGACCCGCGCCCGGTGCGGCTGCCCGGCAGGCAGCCGCACCGGGACCACTTGCCCCCGCCCGCGCGAACCCTCGGCCGGGCACGCGCCGGACCTTCCCTGCGCCCGCCGGATGCGGGCACCCCACCACGCCCCGGGCGCGCCCCGGCCTGCACCTTCGGAGCACCCATGACCGTCTCGCCCTCCCCCGCCTACCGCATGTCCACCCGTCACTACGACGGCGACACCACCGCCCGTGAGCTGACGGCGGGTGAAGCGGACGCGTTCGTGCCCGTCGCCCTGCTCGACGGTGCGGAGGTGCTCCCCGACCCCGGCCGGTCGGGAACCCTCACCGTGAAGCGTTCGGTGTCCGGGCCTGCCTGCGCCACCGGCTCCGTGCTCGTGACGGCGACCATGACGGCGGTCCTGGTCCCGGTGCACGCACCGGCGAGGCTGACGGCACGCCAGTACCAGGACCTGTGCATCATCCGTGATCAGCGCGGCGGGACGGCGGTATGGGACCGCGGCCGGGTCTGCGCCGGCGTTCACGCGATTCCCGCAGGCGCGGCGTCCCGGCTCCTGGCGCGCGGCTGGCTCACCGTGGACGACGTCCCCGGCGGCCCTGCTCCGGTGTGCGTCTCCCTCGCGGGGCTCATCGCGATGACTCATCGCGAGCACTGCGTCACCACGCTGTCCGGGTCCGGTGAGTACGTCGACCATCGGGGTTTCGACCGCTTGGGCGGCTGGGTCACCCGGGCGTGGTGCTCGTGCGGACAGTGGAGCACGCACATTGCCGGCGACAAGGCCCCGGCACGGCTGGCCGCCCGCCGGCACCGGGCCGAACACCTCACCAGGGCTCTCGCCCTGCTCTAACCCGGCTTCCGGCCGAACGGCCGGCCCGAGCCCCTCTGCTGCGCCCTGGGGGTGGTTGCCCCACCCCCAGGAACGTGGTTCAATAAAGACGACGCAAGGGGAGGGCAACCCCCGAAGCGATCGGGGCGGCCGGACGGTCGCCCGCCCTTCACGACACAGGAGAACGCCCGCATGACCCGGTACATCGACACCAAGCACGTTTCCGCCGAGCTCCGCCGGCGCCTGAAGAAGGAGTTCCCCGGGGTCAAGTTCTCGGTGCGCACCGGCACCGGCACCGGTTCCGCCTGGATCTCCGTCCGCTGGACCGACGGCCCCGACACCAAGGCCGTCGACAAGGTCAAGGCCCCCCTCCACGGCGCTCACTGGGACGGGTACAGCGAGACGTACGTCGCCACGGGCAACGTGCTGACGGTGACCGTGGAGGGTGAGCAGATCACGGGCGAGCCGCTCGTGAACGGCATCAACACCCACCGGGACTTCTCGGAGGACGTCCTCGCCGAGGCCAAGGCCCTGTGGTCGGCCGCGTTCGACGGTGCCGACCCGGACGACGGCGGGATGCGCGGCTCGGTGGTCGTGGGCGGGAAGGTCGTTCCTGACACCTGGGCCCCGAACCAGGTCCGCTACATCGCGCAGGAGGTCGTGGCCCCCAAGCGCTGGGAGGCCGCCCTCGCCGCCGCCAAGGCCCCCGCCGAGGCGGCCCGGCCCCGCCGCAAGACCTCCGCCACCGCCGGAGCTTCCGACGGGATCACCGTCACCTGCACCGCCGAGGAGGGTGTCACCGTCACCGGCACGGCGTTCGGGGACGGCGCCGCCCCCATCCTGCGCGCCCACGGTCTGGACTGGAGCCGCAAGCGCGCGTGCTGGTACGTCAAGGACAGCCGGGGCGACCAGTCCGGCGCCGCGCTGCTCACCGCCCACGCCGCCGCTGAAGCCCTGCGCGCCGCCGGCCTCACGGTCACCGCCGACCTTCCGGAACTGCCCGCCGGTACCGCTCTCCCCGCCGCCCCCGCCGCGGCCCCTGTCGAGGACCCCGAAGAGGACGACCTCCCCGAGGAGTTCTCCGGGATCGTGCTGCGTCACACCCGCGCGGGCGGCACCCTCGCCGAGGGCACCTCCCGGGGCGACGGCTCCGCCGAGATCCTGAAGGGCCACCGCTTCCGCTGGTTGAGGAACCTCGGTTCCTGGTACCTGCCGCACTCCCGGGACAAGGCCGCCGACCGGTTCACCCTCGACGCGGTCTCCAAGGCCCTCCAGGAGGCCGGACACGCCGTACACATCACCGTGCGCGAGGACATCGCCCGCAGCTTCACCGAGGCCGAGGCCGAGCGGGAGGAGCGCGCCGCCGACCGGGCCGAGCGCTTCAAGGAGTACGCGAGCCGGGCGGCCGGCGCCTCAAGCGCCGCGTTCGCCAAGGCCCGCCAGATCGGCTCCGGCATCCCCATGGGTCAACCGATCCTCATCGGCCACCACTCCGAGCGCCGCCACCGCCGGGACCTCGCCCGGATCGAAGCGAACCAGCGCAAGGGCATCGACGAGGGGAACCGCGCCGAGTACTACGCCGGCCGCGCCGACGCAGCCGCGAACTACGAGCGGCACCGCCAGGACCCGGCCCGCACCCTGCGCCGCCTCAAGGAGCTTGAAGCCACCCTGCGCGGCCTGGAGAAGCTCCTCGCCGGGGAATCCGCGTTCGGCTCCTCCCGGGACATCAGCAAGCCGGAGACCATCGCCGAACTGACCCGCCGGCACACCGAGACCGCCGACGAAATCGCCCACTGGTGGAAGGTCATCGAGCAGGCGGAGGCCGACGGGGTCAAGCTCTGGTCCCGGGCCGACTTCACCAAGGGCGACTACGTCCGCTCGCGCGGCCGGTGGTACGAGGTGCTCCGGGTCAACGCGGCCTCGCTCACCGTCCCCGGCGGCCCCGACATTCAGCCCGTGATCAACCAGGACACCCGGGCCTACTCCTGGAACGACCGCATCCCTTACGACGACGTCACGGGCCGGATGAGCGCCGCGGACATGACCGCCCGCCTCGCCGCCGCAAACTGACCCTGGGCACGGCGGCTGGGCACCGGAAACCCGGTACCCGGCCGCCGGCCCCTGGCCCCTCCGCCCGGAGCCGGGCCGGACACCGGCTCGCCGAGAGCGAGTGACACCACCACCTGATATGTGGTTAAATAGAGTTACGACAGGGGGAGGGCAACCCCCCGGTCTACCGTCGGCGGCCGAATGGTCGCCGCCCCTTCACAGCAAGGACAGCACATGCGCCCTTACGCCACCGCCCAGCAGACCGGCACCCGCACCGTGCAGTGCGACGCCACCGCGGTCCGCTCCGCCCCCGGACGCGGCAGCCGCGCCTTCGTCATCCTCGACGGCATCGGCGACCACGAGAGCGTCCGGTCCTGGACCCGCACCGCCGCCGTACAGGTGGCCGTTGCGGCCGCCCGCCGCGCCGACGCCGAGACGGGGCTCCGCGCCGTCTACGCCCGCTATGCCGCCGAGCGCCCCGACGGTCGCAACGGCATGCCCGGCGCGGCCGCGCTCGTCGCGGTGACCACGCCCGACGGACGGCTCACCCTCGCCTGGGCGGGCGACTGCCGCGCCTACCTGATCACCGGCAACGGCCGGGCCCGGCAGCTCACCCAGGACCACAACCTTCGCCGCGTCTGGCCGGCCACCGAGTCCTGCCCGATCGCCGGCAGTCGGCACAGGATCACGAGCTACCTCGGCTCCTCGCACACCGACCAGGACACTCTCGACTGGCACCATCACCCCGCCGTCGAGTCGGCCGCCATCGATCCGACGGGCCCCGCTCACCTGCTGCTCGCCACCGACGGCGCCTATGAGCCGTACGAGGACGCCGGGGACGACATCGCACGCGAACTCCGCGGCGAGGGATTCGGCGCACTCAGCCGGACCGCGCGCCGTTTCACCGAGGGCTCCGTGCGCCGCGCGCTGCTCGCCCGCGAGGAGGCCGGGGGCAGCCCGCACGCCGACAACGCAACCGTGCTGCTCGCCCGCCTCTGACCCTCGCGCGTCCTGGTGGCCGGTCACGCAGACCGGCCACCAGGGCAGCACGCCACCGGCCGGCTCCGGCGTGAACCTCACGAGAGGCCCTTACAGGCAAGCCGGTGGCACCCCACCCTTGAATGTGGTTTAATAAAAACCTGACAGAGGGGAGGGCAACCCCCTCTGTTGCTTCCGGTCGGCCAGCCGGCCTCCGGCCCCTTCACCACGAGGAGACCCACGTGCGCACCTGCGCCACCCAGCCCGCCACCGGCCCCGCGGCCCCGCCTCCGCGCCGCAAGAAGCGGTCCGTGCACCCCTCGGTGCCCCTCACCCCCAGGACGACCGCCCCTGACGACCTCATCCGGGACGCCGACTGGGTGGTCGTCTCCAGCAGCGGCGGCGCCGACTCCCAGTCGATGTTGTCGGACGTCCTCCGCCGCACCCGGGCGCTCGGGATGCTGGACAAGGTGGTCGTGGTCCACGCCGACCTGGGCAGGATCGAGTACCCCGGCACCCTCGACCTCGCCGCCGAGCAAGCGCGACTGGCCGGCGTCCCCCGGTTCGAAGTGGTCCGGGCCGCCGGCCCCGACCTCCTCGACCGGGTCGGGCTGCGCTATCTGAAGCTCAAGGCGAAGGCCGAGCAGGAAGCGCGCGAGCGGGGAGAGGATCCGGCCGCGGCGAAGGTGGCGCCGGCCTGGCCGTCAGCTACTGCCAGGTGGTGCACAGTTATCTGCACCTCTTCTCCTCGTTGATCGCGGTGCTGGTCACCACGATCAAGGAGAACGAAGTGGATCTACGTCATGAACTGATGGAGGGTCGGGCTCAGCTGCCCCGCGCTGGTGCCGTGGTGGAAACCGGTGAGGCCCACCCTCCCTTCGCTGTCGTCAACGGCCTTGGCCGCGAGGTGGAGCCGATCACCGCGTACCTGCGCGACCTGGCGCTGAGTGACAGCAGCCCGCTGACCGCCCGTAGCTACGCCTTCGGGATGCTGCGCTGGTTCCGACTGTTGTGGCTGCTCGATGTGGCCTGGGAACGGGCGACCGAGGCGGAGACGGCCGTCCTGACCGGCTGGCTGCGTACGGCCCCGAACCCGCAGCGCCGACGGCGCAACCCACAGTCGCCGCCGCCGGGAACGATCAATCCCCGCACCGGGAAGCCCTACCTCCACCCCGGGTACGCACCGACGACGATCAACCACGCCCTGTCGGTGATCAGCGGCTTCTACACGTTCCATGCGCACTACGGACGCGGCCCGGTAGCGAACCCGGTGCCCTCCTCTCCCCAGCGTCGCCGGGCCTTGAGCCACCTGAGCCCACTGGCGCCCAAGCCCGTACTGGGCCGGTCCAGGCTGCGCCAGAAGGTCACCAGCCGGCCTCCCCGCTCCATCCCCGATCCGCTGTGGGACGAGCTGTTCACCGCCATAAGCTGCGAACGAGATCGAGCCCTGCTCGACTGCTACGTCTCCAGCGGCGCCCGGGCGGAGGAACTGCTCGGCGTCGGCATCGACGACATCCACTGGGCCAAGCCGGGCCTCTACGTCATCACCAAGGGCACCCGGGAACGCGAGCTCGTCCCGATCTCACCGGAGGCATGCGTCCGACTGGCACGCTACCTGGACAGCGTCGGCACGCCGGAGGTCGGCGAGCCCGTCTGGCGCACGCGGCACGGTCAGGACCGGCCTCTGTCCTACTGGGCGATGCGTCGGGTGGTGCAGCGGGCCCAGCAGCACCTGCGCACGAACTGGACGCTCCACGACCTGCGCCACACCGCGGCCCACCGGATGGCCAACAGTGGCAAGCTCACGCTGCCCGAAGTCCAGGCGGTGCTGCGCCACGCGAACATCCAGACCACCAGCCGCTACCTGGCGGTGCGGGTCGAGGAGATCTTCGACGCCCTGCTGGAGCACTACAACCAGCCGCGACCCCAGGTGAGCTACCCGACCGGCTACGCCGCCGACGACATCGCGGCGGTGTTCGGTGCCTAAGACCGCTGCGAGCCCCACCACTGGCGTCAGCCGCCGCCACGGCCCGATCGCCGAGGGCCTGGACTATCCCAGCCGCTTCGTCGGCGGCCCGATGGCGGCCGAGCCGGCCACCACGGCCACGCCGCCCCGTCCGTTCGGCGACCTGTCCCGCAGCAGTTCGCGGTCGATCGCGAGGCTGGCCGTTGACACCTGGGGCGGAGGTACGTCAACGCGGCAGCAGCGCGGCCAGGCCGCCCGGCTCCTCCTCGACTACCTGGCCGGTTTCCCCGGGCTGACCTGGCAGGAGCGGTGGGACGCCAGCCCGGTCGGCAGGGGACTCGCCCACGTCAACGACCTGGAGTGCCGCCGCAGCCCCAGCGTCAAAATCACCACCGGTCTGCGAGCCCTGATCTGCCTGCGTGTCATCCAGCCGTCCTTGGTGGCCTTCCGGCGACACCACATGACCGGCTTCGCCTCCCACTTCATCTCCGCCCAAAACGACCCGTTGCTGAACGAGTTCGCCAAGCAGGTCGAGGTGCACCAGCACACCTACGCGCATCGCACCGAGGCCCTGTTCGACCTGTGCGTTCTGCTCTCTGTCCAGGGGGTCGCGCTGAGCGACGTCACGGCGCCCGCTCTGCTGCACTTCGCGCAGGAGAACCGGCGGGCCTGGTCGGTGGTGGCCCCCGGGAACAAGGCCGGGAACCGCCTCCGCGGCCAAGGTGTGTGGCACGTGCTCCACGCCATGGGCCACCTTCCACCGACCGTTCCCGCAACGATGCGCGCCGCTCTCATGCGGGGCCAGAAGAGCATCGAGGAGCTCATCGACCTCTACCCGATCCGCAACCAGGCCGTCCGCGGCCTGCTGATCGACTACTTCACGCGGCGCCGCGCGGACACCGACTACGCCACCTTGAAGAACCTGGTCCTGCACCTAGCCCACCACTTCTGGGAGAAGATCGAACGCCTCAACCCCGACCAGGCTGACCTGCGGATCTCTCCGGAGATCTACACCGCCTGGCGGCAGATGATCGCCGTCAAGGACAACGGTGCTCCGCGCGCCGGGGCAGACAGCCTGGTCATCTCCGTCCGTAGCTTCTACTACGACCTGCACACCTGGGCCGCCCAGGAACCCGAGCGGTGGGCTACGTGGGTCGCTCCCTGCCCCGTCCCACCCTCCGACCTGCACGGACTCGGCGCTCGCCGCCGGCGGATCAACGAACGCAGCGCCAACCGCACTCGCCAGCGTCAGCCCCTGCTGCCGGTGCTCGTCGAGCATGTCGAGTCCCGCTACGACCACTTCCGCCAACTGCTCCAGCTCGCCGAGGAGGTGACCGAGGGAGAGACGTTCACCTTCGCCGGCACCAGCTACACACGCGTGCTAAGCGAAGCCGACCGCAAGCTCAGCCGGCACACCGCCCCCATCCCACCGCGTCTGCGCAACAACGACAGCGGCGAGATGGTCCACATCGCCGCCGAAGAGGAGACCACCTTCTGGGACTGGGCAGCGGTCGAGACGCTGCGGCACTCCGGCGTCCGCGTCGAGGAGCTGTGCGAGCTCACCCACCTGAGCATCCGCCAGTATCAGCGGCCCGGTGGCGAGGTCATCGCTCTGCTGGTGATCGCTCCTTCGAAGACCGACCGCGAACGCGTGATCCCGATGTCCGCCGAGCTCTTCCACGTGATCGCCTCGATCATCCGCCGGCACGCTCGCACCGGCCGCCCGATCCCGCTCGTGACTCGCTACGACCCGCATGACAAGGTCTGGAGTCCTCCGATGCCGTTCCTGTTCCAGCGGCAGAACGGCACGATTCCCGCGGTCTTCAACCCCAGCACGATCCAGAAGATGATCGAACGGCGCTGCCTCGCTCTCGCCGAAGTGCACCCCGGCTTCAAGGGGCTGAAGTTCACCCCGCACGACTTCCGCCGGATCTTCATCACCGAACTCGTCAACAGCGGCCTGCCCATCCACATCGGCGCGGCCCTGCTCGGACACCTGAATGTCCAGACCACTCGCGGCTACGTCGCAGTGTTCGACGAAGACGTCATCCGCCACTACCAGGAGCACCTGGAACACCGGCGCCAGATCCGTCCCACCGACGAATACCGGGACACCACCTCTGACGAGTGGGACGAGTTCGAGGAGCACTTCGACCGCCGCAAGGTCGAGCTCGGCTCCTGCGGCCGGCCCTACGGCACCCCCTGCCAGCACGAGCACGCCTGCGTCCGCTGCCCGATGCTGCACGTCAACCCCAAGATGCTGCCCCGCCTCGCAGAGCTGGAAGCCGACCTTCTCAACCGCCGGGCACGCGCCGAGGCCGAGGGCTGGGCCGGTGAGATCGAAGGCATCGACCTCACCCTCTCCTTCCTCCGCGCCAAGCGCGACGAAACACAACGCCGAGACCAGCGGCCGCCCGTCCACCTCGGCATCCCCACGCACCGCCCGACCCCCTAGCAACTGGAACTATCTCCGTGATCGACATACCCGTAGGCCCGTCCGATTCCTGCCGAATCCGTCACCAGATGAGGACCCCACCTCCCATCGCACCCGCGCGGCTGGCGGCCTCTTCGATGATCGCCAGCCGCTCCGAGATCGCGCCCCTGTGCTCCTCGACGGTCCGCACGGGCTCCGTTTCCGAAACGATCCTCTCCAGGTTCTCGCGGAGCAGGAGGCACTCCCGCAGGAACTCAGGGACCTGCGCGGGATCTACCTGCAGGTCCGCATCAGCGAGGACCGGAAAGAAGCTGGCGCCCAACGAGCGCACCACTTCCGCGCCCCACACGCGCGTGCGCCAGCTCTCGGCGCCCGCGGAGTTCGAGCGTCCGGCCGGAACGTCCTGCACCCGCCTCTTGCCATCTACATCAACAACGAAGACATTCACCGACAAACTCATGGGCGCAGTGGATCACAACCTCGACGGCGTGGTCCACGGAGTTCAGCACAGCAGGATCGTCACCCGAACCGGTGAAGTGCAGAGAAGCACGCCGGACGCCAAGCGGGGACCGATCCACACCCTCTACACCCGCCTGACCAGGGAACTGGCCCACCTCGGGCGCCCGGTGCGCATCCTGGCGTGCATCGGACAGCGCGCCGCCGAGAGCCGCCAGCGGGCGAAGCTGGCCGCTGTAGAGATCGACCGGTCGGCGAGCAACGGGCGCCGGCACATCACGACATGGCGCCCGATCCACGCGTGGACCGACACCGAAGTCTGGGAGGAGATCGCCCGGTCGGGTCTGCCGTACCACTGGGCGTACGACGGAGGTAACCGGCGCCTGAGCTGCGTATTCTGCGTCCTGGGCTGCACAAGCGACCTGATCAACGGTGCCCGCCGGATGCCGGAGCTGGCCGCCGCCTACGCCGAACAGGAAACGGCCGTCGGGGCCGACTTCCGGCACGGCTTGTCCATGAAGGACATCATCCGGCGAGCGGCCGAGCTGGACCAGGAGCAGGGACCCGCCACCCACCCGCCGGCAGGAACCGCCCTCGCGGAACGCGTCGGCGAGCCGGCGGCCGCCCTCTACCTCGACCGGCTGGCATCGCTGCGCAAGAGCCACGGCGAGGCTTCCTGATCAAAGCCTCGTAGCCGGCAGATATGCGACCGGGCCCCGGACACAGCTTCGGGGCCCGGTCGTTTTACCGCGTTTAAGCGGTTCACCGTTGCTCTTCGTCGCCGCTCAAACACACCGGGAATTTCTTTTCTCGGAAATTGGGACCCTCCCTTGCATGCCTCCAGAATGGCCGTATAACGTCATCGGAATATGTCCCGAGATCTGCATGTGCGGGTGCCGATGCACTCCTACGGCCACAGAGGCCCGACCGCACGCACGGGGCGTTCGGGCTGACGCTTTCCGCGTGGGCTCGCCGCCAGTGATGCAGTAAAAGGGTTCACAGAAAGGACGCACCGTATGTGCGACGATACCAACAGTAACAACGCGTGGGCGGAACTCTGGAGGCAGAGCGGCCGCACCGTGAGGTTCTCCCTGCTCAAGCCCAAGCGCACGCTCGCCCTGGCGTTCCTCATGGGCGTGGGCTTCCTCGGCTTCGGCTTCACCCTGCCCCAGCTCTCTTCGTACGCCCTGATTCAGTACATGGTCTTCTTCATCTAGAACACACTCGGGGTCTCGTGTAGAGCCAATCTAACCGAGACCCCAACATAAGACGCCGCTACCCAGAAAAGCAACTTTAAACAGCGTGAGGAGTTCAAGCGAGAATAAGAGCAGGATCTCACTTCATGTCCTTTCGACTCCTTGCGGGAGTTGAATCAAGAAGAGCGCCACACATCCTCTCTCTTGGAAGGGAAGAAGGGTGATGCGGTCTACTTGATGAAAGAACCCGGACGGTCCAAATAAGGGGACTGTTCGGAGAGAAGCGTCGAACACCGTCCGACAGCTCTGGCGTCCCCGCCCACTCAGACGTTTCTCGTCAGGTGCGCCGACGGTACGGCGCGGCTCTGCCGTATCCGCGGTCGGTCCGCTTCAAGCGGGCCGGCCACCGTACTTGGAGGCCGGCGAGCGGGGAGCGATGGACCTTGCGGCGCACTTTCTCCCAGTCGATGGCGGAGTTCCCCAGGATGGTGTCGAGGTCTTTGCGACGGCTGGGCGGCGGGTGCGGGCGAGGGCGGTGTCGCGCATGCCGAGGCGGCCGGCGAGCAGCAGGACGACGCCGAGGAGCGCCGGCGCCCGGGCGGAGGCTGAGGTGCGCAGCCCGGTGTCGACACCGGGCTGCGCACCTCCGAACCGGCCCCGATCTGGGCACCACGACGAGCGCCAGGATGACGACAGAAGCGGGCAGGGCCCGGGGCGCACGCGCCCCGGGCCCTGCCCGCTTCTGTCAATGGGACGGAGACGGTCAGCGCAGGCGGACGCACGCCTTCTTGTTGGTCTCCTTGATCTGCACGCAGATCTTCGTGTTGGCCGGGTACTGGGGGCCGGTCCGTCCGTCCTTGCCCCACTGGGTGTCTAGGAACGTCGCGTCCGCCGAGGGGCGCTTGGCGCGCTTCCATCCCGTGGCGGCCGTGAGCTTGCCTCCGGGCCGCTGGTACAGCCACCGGGCGTGATACCGCCGCTTGCCGGCGGTCTCGTTGGTGGAGGCGTACACCCATCCGACTCCGCGCGCCTTGGCCCCTGCCTTGTGCCAGTGCTTGACCACGATGCCCGGGTTGCACCCCAGCCCCCTGCCGGCACCGCCGGCGCACGTGTTCTCCCGGCCGTACTTGTACGACGCGGCCGGGGCGGGGGCAGCGCCGGCGGTCACCAGGAGCAGCACGAGCATGGAGGTGGCGGCGGTGTTCAGGATCCGTTTCATGATCAGGGAACCGAGTGAGGCCCGGGCCGGGAGACGCCCGGGGCGCATAGACCACTCTGGCGAGTGAGTCGAGAAGGGCTCGGGGTGCGGTTCGGCGCTCCCGGCCGGCCGCGCTCGGCCAGGGCGCGGGGCGTCAGGCGGGGGTGACGGCGGGGCGGGTGAGGTGGGTGCAGCGGATGCCGCCTGCGGGGTGCCATTCCAGGGCGGGTTCGGCGGTGTGGCCGTGGTCGGGGCAGTAGGGGGTGGGGATGATGCCGCCGCAGGCTTGCTGTGCGCATCGGCAGTCGGTGCCGGGGGCGGTGTAGGGGAGGGCGTGGCGGAGGAGTCCTCCGGTGTGGGTGCGGGCGGCGTGGCCGCGCAGGTGGCTGGGCCAGGCGAGGGTGACGCGCAGGCCGCCCGATCCGGGGCGGAATCGGTCGATGACGCGGGCCCCTCCGGGGAGGGCGAGCGGGTCCGTGCCGGGCGCGGTCAGGCGGCTGACGGAGGCGTCGGCGGCGGCGAGGACAGCGAGGGTGTCGGCGGTGTCGTCGTCGGCCATCCAGCCGGTGAGGCGGTCCTCTCCCTCCGGGTCGTCGCTGAGCTCGATCCAGGGGTCTTCGAGCTGGAACCGGCGGGTCGGGGCGCCGGTGGGGCGCAGGTGGAGGGTGGCGGTCGGGACGGTGGACGGGACGGCGATCTTGTCGTGGTCGAGGAGCCAGGCCACCACAGCGGACCGGGCGAAGGTGGGGTGGACGTCGTCGCCGCCGGCGGGGGCGGGGAAGTCGGGGTGACGGCGGCGCCAGTTCACCACCGCGGCGCGGCCGACGCCGGCGATCCGGGCGACCTCCACGAGGAGGACCGTGTCGTGGTCGGGGTCGGTGGGGGTGAGGGCGGCGAGCGGGGAGCGGCGGCCAGCGGGGACGGTGCGCAGGGCGTGCCAGTCGACGGTGGGGCGGGTGAGGGGCAGCAGGGCGACGTCCTCGGCGGAGTACAGGGGGACGGTGGTCACGCCGCCGTGGCGCTTGTAGTCGATCTCGACCGTGCCGGTGGGGGTGATCCAGCCGAGCCGGACGACGTGGTCGAAGTCGATGCGGCGGACGCCGAGGCGGACGGCGGCCTGGTCGGGGCCGAGGGGGACGTGTCGGTCGAGGAGGGCGGGCAGGTCCCGGCGGCGCGCGAGGGCGGCGACCTGGTCGGGGTGGACGTCCGGGTAGGCCGGATCGCCGCCGAGGTGGACGAGCAGACCGGCGCGGACGAGGTGGCCGATCGCGGCCGGGGTCACCCGCGGCCGGCAGCGCGGCAGCGGGGCGCCGAGGGCTTCGGTCAGCCGCTCCGCCGCCCACCAGGCGCCCGCCGGGCCCGGCAGTGCCGCGCGGACCGCCTCCGCGTCCGTGCTCTCCACCACGGCCCGCGACCACAGGCCGGGCCCGGCGTCGGCAGCCGGGACCGCCCCGGAGGCGGCCGCCCACCTCCACGCAGCCACCGACACCCGCAGCCGGCTTGCCGCCTGCTGCTCGTCGTACGTCTCACGCATCACGTCACTCCGTTCTCGATCGCGGCCCGACCACCAGGCCGCGCCGGAAACATGCCGAAAGATCCTGTTTGTTGTCAACAGGTGCGTTTTCAGGGGGAGTTGGGACCGCTCCGCACAAGTCGCGTACGCGTACACGAGGGGAAATTTCACCCGTGAGAGGGACCGCGGACGCCCCTCAGCACGTGGAAGGTTCCCCCACCACAAGCAGGTGGGGGACCTTCCACGTGCTGGCGCGGCCGGCCGATGAAGCGGCCGGAGTGCCGCAGCCGAAACGGAGCCGGTCCCCCGCCAGGAGAGGCGGAGGACCGGGAGGCGGGCCACGCAGCCGCGGCCAGTCGTTCGTGTGCGGGGCGGGGCCGACCGGGGCTGTTCAAGCCCAGGTGACGCCGAGGTCGGCGAGCGCGGTGCGCTGGGCCGGGTTGAGCTTGTCGCGGCGCTGCTTGGTGTTGCCGTACCAGACGCCGAGCTTGTGCTCGTGCTGCTCGCCGTCGATGAGGAGGGTCTCGGTATGGCCGCGGGCGGGGACGGCCCCGGCTCCCTCGCGGGCGGTGAACTGGGCGAGTGCGGCCAGGCCGCGGCGGAAGGCGGCTGGCATCTTCCCCTTCCCCGCCATTTCCCGGGTGGCGGGTACCGGTTCGGCGGGCGGGGTGATGCCGAGGGCGGTCAGGCGGGCGCGCTGCTCGTCGAAGAGGTCGGGCCAGGCGCGGCGCTGGCGGGTGATCCAGCGGCCGAGGTCGTCGCCGTCGAGGACGACGCCGGGAGCGATGTCGGGCAGCTTTCCGTCCGGCTCGTCGGCGGCGAGGCGGGCGAGGACGCGGTGGTGGCGCTGCCAGTCCAGCGGCCAGGGGCAGTTCCAGTCGCGGTCGATCTCGGTGAGCTGCTCCGCGCGGGTCGCGGCGCGGTCGGGGTCCTTTCCGAGGGCGCCGGGGCGGCGGAGGTTGGCGATCAGCTGGCCGATCGCGATGGTGTCCTGATCGGTCTCGCCCCAGACGGCGTCCTGGCGGGGGGCGAGGTGGCCGTGGGCACGGTGGTAGGAGCGCAGGGCGGCGAGCTTGGTCTCCCACGCCTCGTCGCCGGGTTCCCAGACCATGCCCTCGGCGTCGAGCTGGGTCTTGCGGTGGGGCTCCAGGGTGCCGGCGCGCAGGCTCTTGCGCTGCTGGTGGACCCAGCGGCCCAGCGGAAACTCCTTCGTCCCGGCGGCGGTGGCAAGGGTGGTCACGGTGTCGTAAGGGACGGCGACGAGGCCGGTGAGGCCGTGTTCGGCGCGCCAGCGGCGCAGGGCCTGGTAGCCCTCCAGCCAGACCAGGGACTCGGGGCGGTAGACGCGGGTGCGCAGAAAGGCGGCGATGGTGGCTGGGTCGCGGGGGCCGGCGAAGCGGAGCAGGGCGGACTCGACGGTGGCCTGCGCCGCGGCTTCCTCTTCGTCGGCGTCCCGGCCGGGGCCGGGCGCGGGAATGATGTTGCCTTCGTCGTCGCGGTGGACGTGGGGCGTGCGGGTGCCGTGGGTGCGGGCTGAGGAGGCGATGTCGGAGACGAGGTGTTCGGAGTGGGCGCGCAGGCCGTTCAGGACGGCGACGAGGGGTTCGTAGGAGGCGGAGGCGACCATGTCCTTCGGGTCTTCGCCGGGCTGGAGGAAGACGGGGACGATGATCCGGGCGGTCTTCGCCGTGCCGTCGGTACGCGGGCGCAGGGCGCGGCCGATGTTCTGGACGAGTTCGACCTGGGAGCCGCGGGCGTCGGCGAAGCACACGGCTTCGACGCCGCGTTCGCCGGTGATGTCGATGCCCTCCCCGAGGACGCGGACGCTCGCGAGGAAGGCGCGGTGGACGCGGTGGCCGGTGGCGTCGATTCCGTTGGCGAACTGCTCGATGGCCTGACGACGTTCGGTGACCTTGTGGTCGCCGCACAGCCACGCCGACCACACCCGGCCGGGCGGGACGTGGCGGCCGGGGTCGAGGTCGTAGAGGCGGGCGCTGATCGAGGAGGCTGGCATCTTCTCCGCGGCGGCGAGCGCGTCGAGGGATGGTTCGTTGGCGTGGAGCTCGGCCGCGGTCCGGGGAAGCTGGGCGGCGAACGCCTCGGCCTCTTCCACGCGGTGGTGGAAGGTCATGACGGTCTTGAGGTTGTGGCGGGCGGCGTGCTCCAGCAGGGCGGTCTGCAGCAGGGCGAGCCGGCGGCCGCGCAGCGCCTCCTCGGAGAGCCCGGGGGCGGGGAGGGGGTCGGGGTCGCGGATCTCCAGGACGTCGATCTCGAAGCCGGCCAGGATCTCCCGGGTGATCGCCTCCGACAGCCCGAGCTCGTGGATCCAGGCGCCGTAGGTTCCGTCGGGGTCGTCGGTCATGGAGACGATCGGCTGCTGTTCGCCGTCGGTGCCGGGGCGGGGTGCGGCGAGGATCCTCGGGGTGGCGGTCATGTAGAGGCGGAAAGCTGCGGGGATGCGGGTGTTGTCGTGGATCGCGGCCCAGGGGCGGGCGGCGTCGCCGGCGGTGCCGTGGGCCTCGTCGACGACCGCCAGATCGAAGCCGTCCATCCGCTGCCCGTACATCCGCTCCCCGCCCGCCAACGCCGTCTCCAGCGGACCCCGGACCTTCACACGGCCGGTGAAGTCCCATGGGTCGTCGCGGTCGACGAGGGAGGCGTACGTCGCGAACACCACCACCGGCCCGGCACCGGCCCACAAGGCCAGCTGGATCGGGTTCGTCGTGACCCGCACACCCAGCGCGTCGAGGACCTCGTCACCGTACAGGGAGCAGACCGCAACCATCGGGCCCGTATGGCCGATGCGGCGCCAAGCCTGGGCGGTCTGGGCCAGGAGGTCGAGGGTCGGGACCATGACCAGGACCCGGCCGCGGGGGAAGAACTCCCGGGCCGCGGCGGCCGCGGTGTAGGTCTTGCCCGACCCGGTCGCCGACACATACGTCGCCCGCTCACCGTCGGGCCTGGGGGTCCTGATGTGGGGCCAGCCGAGCCACGCCTGGATCGCGTCCAGACCGGCCTTCTGGTGCTCCCGCAGCTGAATCATCGTGCTCACGGGCCCTCGTCTCCTTCCTCGTCGTCGGTGCCGGCCGGCGGGCGGGCCGCGCGATGCTGGGCGAGGCGGCGGGCGGCGGCCGCCCTGCCGCGCTCGCGCTGGGAGGTGTCGGCCGCCGAAGCCAGGACGGCGCAGACAGCGGTGACGGCGTCGGACCATCCCTGCGCATACGCCTCGCTGCGCCCGTCGGACGCGCCGTCGTCGTCGGTCCAGCGGTAGGCGCCGGCGATGGCCCCGGCCTCGACGGCCGCGATCAGGCCGTCGGCCTGCTCCTCGTCGATCCCGGCACCCACCAGGACGGAGAACAGGCGCGTGCTCGCGCCGGCTCCCATGCCCTGGCGGGCGTCCGTCCAGTTGAGCCGAAGCACGATAGCTGTCACCGTTGGCCGCCACTGGCCTGCGGAATCCAGCGATGCAAAGCACCGTGGTTGTCACCAGGTCAGCGCGTTACTTGTCACCAGCAACGCGCGAAGCAGGTGGGGTGTCACCGGCGCGCCGGGACAGCTCATTGGATCAAGTCGGTGTGCGGATGCTCGGGGGCGGTCGGGCAGATGTAGATCTGCATGTTGTCCGTGCTGCCTACCTCTACCCCCGTCGGCTGGGCGGGATCCTGGCCCGCGTAGTGGGAGCCAGCGGCGTTGGCCTGGTCTTCCTGCGGTACCCAGCCTTCGTCGCCGTCCCACTCGAAGGAAGCGATCGTCAGCAGCGGGACCATCTGTGCCTCGCATACGACGCAGTACCGGGGTATCGGATCGGTGCGGCCCCACGGGGGCCAGCCGCCGACCTTCCAGCCGGGTGCGTTGCCCAGATGGGTGGAGTAGAAGTCGCGCGGATGCGCCGCGTAGGAGCTGGCCACGTCGGCGCCGCCTGCCTGCCACCTGTTCCAGTCCTCCAGCATCGCTTGAAGCTCCGGGCTCAGGTCCAGGCTGTTGGGGTACTCGGTGATCGATTCTGGGGCCAGCAGGCACGGCTCCGGCACGTAGCCCGGATAGTCCGCCTCGTACGGTTCCGGTGGTGTGACGAGGACGTCGCCGACCTCCGCGGCCGACCGCCAGAACAGTGCGGTCGCTGGCTTGTAGTCCGGATCGTGTTCGTACGGGCACCAGAGGATCTGGAGCAGGTCGGCCTGCCCGGGCGGCCGCAACAGGGGTACGTCGCGCACGAACAGCTGAGCCACGGGCAGCATCGGGACCGGGCATTCCGCCGGGCCGGGAGGGCCGGCTTCGAGCCGTTCGGCGAGCCACGCGGCATTGTGCTCCTTGAGCGCCTCCTCCTCGGGTGTGAGCGTAGGAGCCGGGCCGTCAGGGCTCCACCGGGAAGACAAGATCCGGTGGAGCCGCACTTCGATCGGCGACCGGCGGAATCCGGTGTCCACGTGCAGGTGGACGTCTTCGCAGTGCGGCCAGGGCTCGTCGGCCGGCCACAGCAACGGCCCGCCGACCGAACTGTCACCGACCGACGGCGACCCCGGACGCGGATGCAGCCGTATCGCTGGGCGCGCCAGCGGCGCGAGCTCAGGGAAGACCGCTGTCACCTCGACAGGCCGTGGCGGAGTAGTTCGTACGAAACTCATGCCGCTGATCTTGTCACCAGCTACCGACAGCAGAGGCCCGCCCATTCGGCACCCCCGGGCAACTATGCGAACGAGGCGATTGAGGCCGATCACAACGTTGATCCGATCACGCAGCAGGCCTCGTCCGGCGTTGCTGGTGACAACACACTGCTTTGGTGACAACTATCGCGCTTCGGCTCACCAGTGGTAGCCGACGCCGCCGCGCTGTGCGCCGGTCACAGGTCGAACTCGATGTGCTCGACGTTCAGCATCCGGACTTCCTCCAGGCTCGCCGCCCGGGTGCCGCGCTGCTGGAAATAGACCTCCTTGAGCGCGTCGGCGACGGCCTGGCGCATCTGCCGCTCCCCGCCGCGTTCCTGGGCGTCGAAGATCCGACCGACGTGATGTGGAGGCAGGGCAAGGGTGAGATGCCGCTCGCGGGCCTCGTCGGTGGTGCCGGCCGGGGCGGCGTAGCCGAGCTGGGCGCGGACGTCGATCATCACGCCCTGGCTGGTCGCGGCCGCCTGCTTCACCCGCTCTCGCACCTTGGGCTGCCAGCGCTTGCGGACCTCCCCGGCCATCCGGCCTGCCAGGTCCGGGCGGGGCTTCTTGATCTGGTCCTTCACGTACCGCTCGACGGTGCGCTGGGAGATCCCGAGGAGCTGCGCGACGGCCTGGGTGCCCTTGAGCTGCTTGACCAAAAACCGCATCTGGGCGCCCGCGGACTTGGGGGGCTTACGGGTGAACGCCTTCTCCAGCATCTGGTCCAGCGCTTCGCCGACCGACCTGATCACCATGGGTTTACTCCCCCGTGTCCGGACCGGCACCGGTGTCGGCGTCGGTGTCAGTGGGGTGTTCGCGGGCGGTGAGGATGATGTTGCGCCAGGAGCTGCGGGATGTGGGCTGGTCGGACTGCCGACTGAGGCGCTCAATCAGGTCGGCCTGAGTGGCGTCGGGGTGCTGGGCGAGGACCTGCCGTGCGAGGGCGAGACGGGGGTCGCCGTAGTAGAGGTAGGGCTGGCTGTTGGTGCTGCCGGTGCGGCGGCGGCGGACGGGCTGGGCGGCGGTGATGTCCTTGCGGTTGGTGGCGTAGGTGACGGCGTCGCCGCGGCGCCACTTCGGTCGCTTGCGGGCGACGGGGTCGCCCCAGTCGGCCGGCTCGGGAAAGCCCGGTGGCGGCGCCACAACGGCCTTGGCGACCCAGCTGTGGTCACGGTGCCCGAGGATCCGGCCGAACTCCGAGGAGCCGATCAGGTCCTCGGGATCGCCGGCCGCGGCCTCCTTGTCGACCTCGGTGCGGATCGAGCGGGCCGAACCCTGCTGCCGGGCGTACCAGTCGGCCCACTCCTGGGCGTCCCAGTACAGGGTGCGGCCGATCCGGGTGGCCGGCGGATGTCCGTTCGTCTCGCGATCGGCCCACAGGGAGGCGAGCTTCGCCCGGCTGACGTGATGCTCGCGGATGAGGCCGTCGCGGCTGCGCAGATGCGCCGGCACCTCGGGGTTGAGCCGGCGCCGGTCCCACTCCTCCCACTCCTCGGCGTCCCAGAACATGACACCGCCGATCTTCGTGGGGATCGGGTCGGGGTGGCCGTTGGTCTCGCGGGCGGCCCACCAGCGTTCCAGCGCGCTCATGGCGTAGCCGTAGCGGGTGTGGATGTCCTGGCGCGACAGCACGTCGCGGCCATCGATGCTGATCACTGGTTCTCCTCGGCGGGGTGGTGCAGGGCCCAGGACCGGGCGCTGCCGGGGGTACAGCGGACGACCGTGAGGATGTCGGCGGCGCTCGCGCCGGCGGCCCAGTCCCAGAAACCGGGGTGCTGCTCCTGGTGGTACAGCTCCCAGACGTCGTCGGTGGGACCGAAGTCAGCGACGGTCAGCGGGACGGCGGGGCCGATGCCGAATCGGTTTCCGGGGCGCAGATAGACCGTGTCGTAGGGCTGGGGCAGCTCGGGGTCGAGGACGGGCGGGTCGTCTAGCATGGGGTTGTCTCCTCGTGAAGGGGAACACCGGGTCCGGCGCCGTTGCCCTTGTGCGCCGGGCCCACTTTCGTTTTCCGCTCCGGGCCGCAGCGCGCTGCGGCCCGGCGAGTGCTTCGCCCATCAGGGCAGGGCGGCGGGAGGCCGTGACGCGCACCTCACCGCCGGTTCCGGGCCCGGAACCCAGGCCCGACGAGCAAGGGACTTCCAACCCCTGCAAGAGGCTCTATTAAACCACATTAACGGCCCGCCAGGGTTCTCCGGCGGATCGAGCACCTGGTCCGCGGGCCGCCGCCAGGGACAGAAACAACTGCCTCTTCCTCCACTAAGTGGAGAAAGAGGTGTCGGCGGCGAGAAGGACTGACCCACCGGGCCTGACCTGCGGCGATGGAGGGTCGGGCGAAGCAGGCCCGCAACCGGTGGTGCAACCAGTGACGCAACCCTCCATGCAACTGATGACGCAACCGGTGGTGCAACCGGTGACGCAACCTCACACCGACGTGTGCCTCTGCGCCTCTGCACGCTGGTCACCCAGGCTTTTCAGCCTTGTTGGCCAGGTGCTGCGGGACGGCGCAGCCCTGTCGGGGCCGTACATCTGGGTCGCCGCGGGCACGCCGGCCTTCCCGCCCTCCAGCGGCTGGCCCCACTGGGTAGTTGCCGCCGCTCAAGGCCGGGCCGCGGCGGGGCCCGGCGCCGGGCTCGGTCGAGGCCGCGGTCGTCATCGGCGCCGGCGTCACCGCAGCAGCGCGGCGACGAGCTCGGGCAACGCCCCGGTCACGGCGACGACGTCGCGCCGGTCCACGCGCACGACGATGACGACGCTGACGACGGCGGCCGCCAGGATCGCGAGCGCCAGCACAGCGAAGGCGCCAAGGGCGTCGAGGGCCTACGGGTCGACGGGCATGGGTGTCCTCTCGGTCGCGGCCCCTGCCGTGCTCTCGACAGGCGAGGGACAGGACCGGCCGGCCGCAGAGGGCAAAACCCCGCCGCCCGTCGAGCGGTGAGTCCGCCTCTGCGGCAGCCGGCGGGTGATGCCGGGCCGGAGGGCTGCGGCTGCGGAGCGCCTCCTCCCGCCCGTGAGGTGCGGGCCGTCTCTGCGGGCGGGGCTTCACCGCGGCCGCCGGGGCCGTGTCCGTGGGGTGCGGCGGGCGGGGACGGCAACGGTCGTTCTTCGGTCGCCGGGGGCTGACCCGAAGGGTGACCCACGGGGGCGAGCGGAGTGACCCAGGCCGGTGGCCGGGGCGGGTTGCCCTTTGGGCAACCGTTTGACCTGCGGGTTTGCGGTTCTGGGTCAGTTTCTGGGTCAGGGGTGCTGAGGACAGTCGACGACACGTGATCGAGAAAGGGCCGTGTCGTGGACATCCGAGTCTTCAAGGGACTGAACGCCGAGTGGGCGCTGGTGTGCGCCGAGCCGGGCGCCGGGGTGCGGGTGCGTGGCTGGCTGGAGGAGGCCGGTGTCCTGGTGCCGGGCGAGGGGCCGGTGGAGCTGGAGGAGTTGCTGGGCTGGCTCGGGGTGCGGGACCGGCGGGTGGGCCGGGAGCACAGTGACCGGTGGATGGGCGCGCTGCTGGCGGTGGCGGCCGGTGAGGGTGCGGGGGCGCGGCTGGCGGCCCGGGTGGTGGTGCAGGCGATGGTGGACGGGGCGGTGCGCACCACGCTGTCGCTGCTGCGGCCGGGCCGGGATTTCGACGAGGTGGGGCAGGTCGTGGTGGCGGCCCTGTACGGGGTGGTGCGCGCCTATCCGCTGCACCGGACCCGGAAGGTCGCGGCGAACCTGCTGCTGGAGACGCTGCACCGGGCGAGCCGGGAGCTGCGGGCCGACGACCCGCAGGCGGTCGAGTGGAACGCCGAGTGGGCGGAGCGGGCGAGCGACGAGGACGTCGCGGAAGCCGCGTGCCGGGCCGGGGTGGTGGAGCAGGCCGTGGCCGGCGGCCTGGTCGAGGAGGCGCCGGAGTGGGAGCCGGCGCGGGCGGAGCTGGCCGAGCTGCTGCTGTGGGGGGTGCAGGGCGGTCTGTTGAGCGTGGCGCGGGCGCGGCAGATCGCGGACGAGGTGCGGGCGGAGTCGCAGGAGCAGGCCGGGGTGTCGGCTGCGGCCCGGCGTCAGCGGCGCAGCCGGACCGTGGCGCGGTTGCGGCCGGTCGCGCGGCAGTGGGTGCGGGCGGCGTGAGGTTCTCGGAATTTCTCGGGCCGAGGCTGTCACGTTCGGGCCCGGCCGGCTCCTTGCGGGGGTGGACCGGCGGAACGGCCGCCGGGGAGTGGGGATGCGAGGTGTCGGCCGTGGCGGAACAGCCGTCGGACGAAACGGTGCTCATCCGGGCCCGTCGCCGGCTCGGGGAACTGGCCGTGCTGCTGGAGGTGGCGCCGTTCTCCGCCGAGACGGAGGAGGCGATGCGCACGTACCTGCGCGAGGAGGCCCTGGTGGCCCGGCAGGCGTTCAGCCGCTGGTGCGAGGTCCCCGCGCAGACCCGCCGGGCGCGGGCCGCCCTGCTGCGCGAGGCCCAGTCATGAGGCGCCGCACTGTGACTTCGGTTCCCGAGCAGGAGCGGGCCGCCCGTGAAGACGGACAGGTCGAGGAGGCCGGTCTGCCCCCGGAGGCGGGCGGGTGGGAGCTCGGCTCCCTGGGGGCCTCGGCGAACGCGGTGACGGTGCTGCGCCGCTCCGCGTGGGTGCTGCTGCTGGCCGGCCCGGTACTGGGGGCGTGGGCGCTGCTCACAGGCCCCGAGGTCGTACGCGCGCAGGCCGCCGAGGAGCGGCCGTGGGCGGTGGCGGTGGACTCGTCCGGGCCGGGCGGGTTCGCCGAGCTGTTCGTGACGGCGTACCTGGAGGCCGAAGAAGGACGGGCGGGTGACGTCCTCGCGGCGTTCATGCCGGGGGCGGGTTCGGCCGCGGTCTCGGGCCGCGGGGGCGGCCAGGTGGTGGAGCAGGCCGCGGCGGTGCGGGTGCGGGCCGTCTCGGCCGGCTACTGGGCAGTGACGGTCGCCGTCCGGGTGGGCCCCGCCGTCCCGGCGGCGAAGCAGGACCGGGACCAGGCCGAGGCCGGGCCGGCGGTGGGGCTGCGGTACTTCCGGGTGCCGGTGCGCTCCGGGGCCTCGGGAGAACTCGCCGCGGTGGCTCTGCCCGCGGAGGTCGGTGCGCTGCCGGCCGGGCAGGCCCCTGAACTCGGCTACGGGCAGGCGGCGGAGCCCAGCCCGGCGGACCCGGGGGTGCGCACCCTTCAGGGGTTCTTCACCTCCTACCTGGCGGGCGGCGGGGAGGTCGACCGGTACATGCCTCCGGGCAGCCGGCTCGCGCCGATCACGCCGGCTCCGTACGCGTCGGCGCGCGTGGAGCGGGTCGCGGAGTACGGCACGAACACGCCGGGCGCGGCCTTCCCCGAGGGCGCGCCGATCCCGGAGGGGACGCGGCGCCGGCTCCTGGTGGACGTGACGGCGGCCGACCGGGCCGGTGTGGAGCGGCCTTTGACCTATGCGGTCGCGCTGAAGGCGCGCGACGGGCGGTGGGAGGTGGAGGCCGTCGAGGCGGCCCCGCTCCTGGCCGACGGTTCTGGCGAAACGGACAAGAGGAGCAAGTGATGCAGGACATGGTGCTGCTGGCGGACGCCATCAACGACGCCAACGTGCTGGGTGACCGGGTCAATGACCTGCTGACCACCACGGTGATGCTGCTCATGGTGACTGTGGCGACGATCGTCACCTGGCAGAAGTCGAAGTCGATCCTGGCCGCGGGCGGAGCGCTGCTGGGCGGGGTGGCCCTGTGGTACGCGGTGGTCAACGCTCCCGCGTTCCGTGACTCCGTCGGGGAGACGATCAAGCCGGGCGGTGCGCCGCCGGTGACCGAGGGGCGCGGGCCTGCAGTTGTGCGCGTCGTGGATCCGGTCGCCGGGACTTGGCCGGGGCTTGGCGGTGAGGTGCTGTGAGCACGCCCGCGGAGGCGTCGTCCGACGACGGGGTGCTGGTGGGCCGGTGCTACACGAAGGCGCGGCGGCACCCGCTGATGATCGGGAAGTGGCCCGGCGGGCAGATGGCGATCCCGGGCGGGCCGTACACGGTGCCGCAGGTAGCCGTGATCGCGGTGACCTTCGCGGTGCTGATGCTGACCCGGGCGGTGTGGGCGCACTTCGGGCTGGTGAATTTCGTGATCGCTCTCGGGGTGCCGTACGGGCTGTCGCTGGTGGTGCGGCACGTCCACGTGGACGGCCGGAACCCGCTTCTGGTCGCGGTGAGCGCGGGCGGAGCGGTGGCGGCGCCTTCTGCGGGGCGTCTGGGAGGCCGGCCGGTGAGGCCGGTGGGCCGGTACCGGCCGCTGGTGGGGGTGTGCAGCGTGACGTGGGCGGACGAGGCCCCGAACTTCGCCGGCGCGGCCGAGGAACCGGCCGTGGCTGAGGTGGCTCCCGCGGCAGCAAGGAGCGCGCCGGGTGTAGCGGCGACAGGACGGCCGGCGGCTGCGGGGGCTCGGGTGACGGCGGCCGCGGCGCTGTTGGCGCTGCGTCAGGAGCAGATGCGGGCGCGGGCGCGGGACGTGGATGACGAGCGGGGGGTGTGAGCGGTGAGGATTCCGATCCGGCACGTGGCCGGGAACGTGGTGTGGACGACGCAGGGAACGGTGTGGGCCGTCTTCCGGGTGCAGGGCGCGCAGACCGCGCACGCCTCGCGGCGAGCCCGGCAGCAGCGGCTGGGGCATCTGGAGGCGCTGGTCAAGCAGCTGCGGGGGGAGTCGATGCTGCTGAGCCTGTGCCCGGCGGTCGACCCGGAGACCGTGGTGGCCCGGATGTGCGCGGACATCGACATGACCGCCTCGCCCCGGTACGCGGCGAGCGTGGAGATGCTGCACGGCCAGCTGGAGCAGCTGGAGCTGACCGGCCGCTCGGACTGGCTCGCGCTCCCGCTGCCGATGCCGCGCAAGGAGGCGGTGCGCGAGGTCGTCGCGGCCGCGCGGGCCGAGGTGTCCCTGGCGCTGGGCCTGCTGCCCCGCCCGGTCTCCGCCCGGGAGGAGGAGCTGCGCCTGGTGCAGGCGCAGCGGCTGGCGTCGACGTGGCCGTCCGGGATCGGGCTGCGGCCGGCGTCCACGGCCGAAGTGCTGTGGATCTACGGGCACAGCGCCCGGCGCGGTCTGGCCGAGCCGGTACTGCCCGCCTCTGAGGGTGGGCAGCGGCTGCGGGGGCGGGGCCGGGGGGCGGCCTCGCTGGGCCAGGTGGTGCTCGCCGAGGGCGGGCTCCTCGGTACGGGCCTGGAGCAGGAGGGGCAGGAAGCAGCCGGCCGCAGGCGGCAGGTTCGGGGCAATCCGTTCGCGCGGCGGTGGGTCGAGGCGACGACCGAATGGGGCTCGTCGTACCAGGCGATGCTCGCGCTGGCGGAGATGCCCGAGGCATTCACGTTCCCCGGGTCGGAGTACCTGGGGCAGCTGGACGACTTCTCGTTCCCGGTGGACTGGGTGGTGCGGCTGCACGTGGAGAGCGGCGCCGCGGCGGAGGCGAAGTCCCGGCGTCAGGCGCGTGAGCTGGCCCACCAGTACGAGCAGTACGACGGGGAGACGGCCGGGGTCCCGGCCAGCGTCGACAAGGCGGCGTCCGGCCTGGACGAGTTCCGCGACCGGCTGACGTCGTCGAAGACGGAGGTCGAGGTGCGGGCGATGACCGCGCTGTGCGTGTGGGGCGGCACCCCGGAGGAGGCGGAGCGGCGGGCGGGCGAGCTGGCCGGGCACTTCGCGGCCGGAGAGTACACGTTCGTCCGGCCGCGCGGTGAGCAGGAGTCGCTCTGGTACGGGATGCTGCCCGGGACGCGGACGCCGTCGGTGATGGCGCAGTACTCCCAGTACCTGCTGGCCCGCGACTTCGCGATGGCCGCGCCGTTCACCGGCAGCGCGCTGGGAGACGAGACGGGCCCGCTGTACGGGCTCCAGTTGGCCAATGGCGGGGTGCGGCCGGTGCTGTGCGACTGGTCGCGCGGGCCGCGGGAGAACACCTCGGCCGCGGCGGCGTGGGTCGGTGAGCTGGGCAGCGGCAAGAGCGTGGGGATGAAGTCGGCCATGTACTCGGTCCTCGCGGCCGGGCGGCGTCGGCACGGGGTCCGCCGGGGCCGGGTGGTGGTGGTGGACCGGACCGAGCAGCAGGAATGGGTCCGCTTCGCCGAGGCCTGCCCCGGCGAGACGGAGATCATCACGATCGACGACCAGGCACGGATCTCCCTGGACCCGCTGCGGATCTTCACCGAGCCGGCGGAGGCGCAGCGGTTCACCGAGTCGTACCTGACGCTGCTGCTGGGGCTGTCGCCGATGAGCGAGGAGGGCATCGCTCTGTCGGAGGCGATCGAGGCCGTCCTCAAAGAGCCGCACCCCTCGATGCGGGTGCTGGTCGAGGAGCTGACCAACCGGGGCGCGGGCGGCGACGAGTTCGCGGCGCTGGCCGCGCGCCGACTGGCCGCCGCCCGCCGCAAGGACCTCGCGCGCGCGGTGTTCGACGAGACGCTGCCGGTCGTGCGGAACTCGACGGCGGACAGTGTCGTCTTCGCGGTCCATTCTCTGGCGCTGCCGACGAAGGGTGAGCTGGAGGCGGGGCGGCTGGAGAAGCTGCAGTTCGAGAAGACGTTCGGGCGGGCGGTGATGTATCTGATCGCCGCCCTGTGCCGGAAGATCGCCTACGCCGCTCCGGACGAGTTCGCGGTGGCGATCTGGGACGAGTGCTGGTGGCTGACGTCCTCGCCCGAGGGGCTGGAGCTGGCGATCGAGCTGGTCAAGGACGGCCGCAAGCACAACGCCGGGGCGTGGTTCGGCGGGCACGACGAGGACGACATCGGTCCCGCCGACAGCGAGAAGGGGCAGATCCTGCGCGGTCTCATCCCGCGCAAGTGCCTGTTCCGGCACACGAACCGCAACCTCGCCGCCCGCGGCCTGGCGTTCCTGGGGTGCAGCGACCAGGACGAGGACCTCCTGTCGCTGGTCACCACCGGCCTGTCGCCCAACCGGCCGGACATGAACGACGAGGAGCGGGCCGCGCGGGCCGGTGAGTGCCTGCACCGTGATCTGACCGGCCGGATCGGCGCCATGCAGATCATCATCCCCGCCGACGAGGAGATCGCGGCCGCCATCCACTCCCAGCCCGTCCGGCAGGCCGTCTGATGGCCCGCCGGCGCCTCTCGCGCAGCACTCCGCCCCCCGCGGCGGCCGGATTCAGGGGCCGGGCCACTGCGCTGGTGCGGTGGGCGCGGCCCGGCCGGGCGCTGCTGCTCGCGGTGGTGCTGCTGATGCTCGCCGGCCTCTCCTCGCTGCTGCTGGCCGCGGCCGCGACCGCCGCCCCCGACCCGACCCCGTCGCCGACCGTGCCGAACCTCCTGGTCCCGCCGGTCGACCCGGATAACCCGCTCGCCCCCGCGCCGGCCCTCGACCCGCCCGCGGACGGCACCACGCTCGACGAAATCGGGCAGGAGGCCGAACGCAAGGCGGCCGCGCAGAGGAAGGAGCAGGAGCGCCGGGCGAAGGAGGCATGGGACAAGAAGGTGGAGGAGTACCTCGACAACGAGGCGTCCCGGGGCGGGGTGCTGTCCGCGTTCGAGGTGACCGACCGCAACGGCATCCCCGTCTCCGCCTACCGGGTCTACGCCGACACCGGCGACTGGAACGACTGGGACCTGAAGATCGAGCACTTCCTCGTCGAGATGATGTTCCTCGGGAACAAGTGGCTGGTCTCCTTCGCGTGCTTCCTGATCTCCTGGGCGCTGTCGTTCTCCCTGGCCGGGCTGCTCCTCAAGCCCGCGCTGACGGTGTCGACGTCGCTGTACGGCGGGGTGATCGTGCAGCTGGGGCTGCCCGCTCTGTTCCTCACGTTCGCGATGGTGGTGGCGTCCTGGCACCTGCTGTTCGGCAACCGGGCGCGCGGGTGGGGCGAAATGGCGGCGGCACTGGTCATCTCCGCACTCGCGCTCGGCGCGCTCGCCTCACCGCCGCAGATGCTGCTGTCCAAGGACCAGGGCGTCGTCGCCACCGTGCGTGATCTCGCGGTGGAGACCGCGGCGCTCGTCCTGGACAAGGAGGCCATCGACGCCGACAGCCCCGACCGGACGACGGCGAGCGGGACGTGGGAGAAGGCGGGAGAAGGAGACACCGCAGGAAAGCGGGTGCGCAACTCACCCTCTTCGATCTCCCGGCCCATCACCGACGCCCTGGTGGACGCCTTCGTGGCCCGGCCGGCGATGATGCTCTCCTACGGCCGGACCTTCTCCGACGCCCAGGGCAGCGGCCCGAAGTGCGGCACGCTGTTCCGCCAGTCCCGCATCTCCCAGGCGGTCTTCGACAAGGAGATCGACGAGATCCTGGCCTCCGACAAGAAGCTGGCCGCGGAGATCCCGTATATCGGCGGCGTCGTCGGCGACCTCGTGGAGGGCATCACGGGCCCCACCGATGGGGTCATCCGCGAGAAGCTCGCCGCCGAAGGGCCTTTGAAGAAGTTCGAGGAGGCGTGCGTCAAGGACGGCGCGGCGTCGGCGAAGAAGGCCAGCATGGAAAAGGTCGGCGGCGCGTTCTTCATGGTCATCGCCGCTTTCCTGACCTGCATCTTCATGATCACACTGACGGCCGGGTTCCTCTTCGCCCAGCTCCAGATCGCCATCGAGGCGATGATCGCCAAGGTCGCGCTCGCCGCCGGAGTCCTGCCCGGCCCCGGACGCGGCTGGCTGTGGGACCGGGCCACCGCCATCGCCCGCGCCCTGGCACTCATGCTCGTCTCCGTCGCGTCGGTCGCCGTGTTCATCGTCGTGGTCAACGCCGTCCTCAACGCCCCCGACAGCGATCTGCCCGGTGGGATCACCATCCGGTTCGTCATGCTCGACTTCGTCGTCCTGGGCGCCTTCGTCTACCGCAAGCGTCTGGCGCGGGCGACCCGCGGCCTCGCGGTCCGCGCCCGTGCCCGGGTCGGCTCCAGCGTGATGGGCGGCACCGCCGCGCCCCCGCTCTCGTCCCCCAAACAGGGCGGGGCGGCCCGCAAGCTGGCACTGGGCGGCCTCGCGCTCGGCGCGATGGCCCTGACCGGCGGCGGCAGTGCGGCCGTCGGTCTCGGCCGGGCCGGCGCCGCCCGTACCGCCACCAGCCTCGGCGGGATGGCGCTGCGTGGCACCGGCCGGGCCGTCGCCGGTACCGCCCGGCTCGCCGGCCGCACCGCCGTGGGCAGTGCCCGGATCGCGGCGAAGACCACACGGTTCGGCCTCCAGGCGACCATCGGACTGCCGGTGTACGGGCCGAGAGCGGCGCGTCGTGTCGGCGCCGCGGCCACGGCTCTGCCCGGCCGGCTCGCTTCCGCCCGCGCGGCCGCGGGCGCACGAGCACGACGAGCGGTCCAGGCGGTCCACCAGAGCACGGTGGCGCCGGCGGCGAACTTCGTCGGCGAGGGCGTCCACAACATGCGCTCGCTCGGCCGGATCGTGACCGGCCGCGGCGGACTCGGCGTCTACCAGGCCCCGAACCGACCCGGGCCGTTCCCGCCGCCCCCGCCGCGCCGGCCGCGGCCCCGTTTCGCTCCGCCGCCCCGCCCGGCCCACCCGCCGGCCGCCGCCCCTGCTCCGGCTCCTGTCCCGGCGCCGGTTCGGCGAGGGCGTCCCGCGCCGCCGATCGCGCAGCCACCGGCCGGACCGAACCAGGCCCGTCTCCGGCAGCGGCTGCACCGCATCCAGGCCCAGCAGACGCCGGCCGCCGCTGCTCCGCCGTCCCCGGCGCCCCAGCCCCCGCAGGCGGCCCCGGCAGCTGTGCAGCCGACTCCCGCCGCGCAGCCCTCGCCCGCTCCGCCGCGGGCGCGGCGCGCCCCCCGCCCGGCGCCGCCGCTCAACCCGGCGCCGCCGCGGCGCCCGAGGCGGCCGTGAAGACCCCTACGAAGGCGGCGCTGGCCGGTGCGGTGCTGCTCTCGCCGCTGGCGCTCGTCCTGGGGCTGGTGGTCCTGTTCGTCGCGGCCGTCGCCAACGGCGCCGCCGGCCACGAAGAAGAGACCCGCGCCGCGGCCGGCGAACCGGGGCCGTCGGCCGCGGCACCGGCCGGCGTCTCCGGGATCGGGCCGGTCGTCCTCGACGCCTACGTGCGGGCCGCGGCCGCGATGACCACGCTGCGCCCGAAGTGCAAGGGGATGCGCTGGTCGGTCGTCGCCGGCATCGGCCGGGTCGAATCGAACCACGCCGCCGGGCGCGACGTCGCCGCGAACGGCGCGGTGACCCCCCGGATCTACGGCGTGCGGCTCAACGGCTCGGGCGCCGGCGGGAACACGAGCGTCCACAGCGACACCGACCACGGCGCCCTGGACGGCGACACCGTCTATGACCGAGCGGTCGGACCCATGCAGTTCATCCCCTCCACCTGGAGGGGGCCCTCCGGGCAGGACGGCAACGGCGACGGCGCCAAGGACCCCCACAACATCTACGACGCCGCGCAGGCCACCGCCGTCTACCTGTGCGGCACCGGCCCCAGCGACCTCGGCGACGACGCTCAGCTACGCAAGGCCGTGCTGCGCTACAACCAGTCCGGGGCGTACGCCGACGAGGTCCTCGGGCACGTCCACGCCTACGACAGGCTCGGCACCGCAGGCTCCGGCGTCGGCACCGTCCAGATCTCCGGCACGGGTCGTGGGCCCGACGCCCTGCGCCGTGCGGCCGTGCATCTCGGCGTCCCCTACTCATGGGGCGGCGGCACCCCCAGCGGGCCCTCGACCGGGTTCTGCGACGGCACGAACGGCTACCTCAACGGCCGCTGTTCCGCGTCGGTCACCGTCGGTTTCGACTGCTCCAGCCTTGTCCAAAACGCCTATTGGCCCTCGCTGCAACTCCCCCGCGTCGCGTCCGCCCAGTACAGCGCCACCTCACAGCGCTCCGTCCCACGCGACAGCCTCCAGCCCGGAGACCTGCTCTTCTGGTCGCATGGCGGGACCGGCGGCATCTATCACGTCGCTCTCTATGCTGGCGACGGCAACGTCCTGCACGCCCCCCGCACCGGAAAGACGGTCGAGGTCGTCCCGCTCGCCACCGCGATGCCCGAACGCGACTACTACGGCGCCACCCGCCCCTGATCGGCGTGGAAGCCCGCGGCAGACACCTCCGCCGCGGTCCACCCGAAGGTATCCGGTCCGCCCGAAGAATTTTCGGGCGGACCTGTCACGTTCCGGCTCCTGGCGCTCCTTGCGGGGGTGAACGGCGGCGCAAGGGCCGTCTCGGACCTTCGGGGAGGGGCTTGTGACAGAGGAGAACCTGGCCGGGTGCCGGAAGGCCACGGTGGGAGCGCCGGGCGGCGGGCCGGCGGCGATGGCGTGATGGCGGATGCTCTGAACGGCACGCTCCCGTCCCTGGTGGCGGGGGTGGTGGAGGGCGTGCGGCCGTATGTGGGGTGGCTCGTCCTGCTGGGGGCGGTCGGCGGTGTGGGGTGGGTGGCCGGGTGGGTGTGGTGGCTGCGCCGGGCTCGGACCGCGCTCGGGTCCCGGACGGTCGTCGACCTGGTGCCGTCACGGGACTTCGATCCGTCGGCCGAGGAGATCGGGCGGCACGCGGCGCGGCTGGCGCGGGTGCCGGCGGCGGCCGGGTGGCTGCCGCGCCGGGCATCGGGGGTGCGAATGCGGCACTGGAGCGACGGCGGGCGGCTGGCGACCCGGTTGGAGGGCCCGGCGCAGTCGGCGGGTCTGCTGCGGCTGCCGTCGTTCCCCGACGTCGAGGTGCTGGAGACCGGCCGGGCGGGCGGCGCCGTGCGGCCGGTCCGGTTCGCGGGCGTCGCCCCGCTCCCGAAGGACCGCAAGGAGAAGCCCTGATGCCGAAGAAGCAACCGAAGGACGCCCCGGGCAGGACGTATGTGGCGCGGGCGGAGCTGGTGCTGGCGCGGGCGGATCACCGCCGTCTCGCCGCCGCGAGCCTCACCCCCGACCCGTTGCAGATGATGGCGGCGGCCTGCGCCCACGTGGACAGCGAGCGGGGGGAGCGGGCCGACCTGGTCGTGGATCTGGTGCCGGTGTCGGGACGGAGGGTGGCGAGGTGGCGGCGCCGGCTGATGCGGCGTGCGGCGCGGCGCGGCCCGTCGGCGTACGGGGAGCAGATCGCCCCCGCCGGCGGCGGGGGCGGCAGTGGCGGTGGGGGTGGGGCGTGGTTCGGGCAGGTGGCGGCGGGGCTGACCGGGGGCGCGGGCGGTGCGAAGGCGTCCGGGGCGCGGAGGGCTTCCTCGCCACGGCAGACGGATCTGGCGGACGGGGTGGGCAAGTTCCTGCCGTCGGCGGACACGCAGGTGTTCGCGGTGCAGGTCCTGGTCCGGGTCGAGGCGCGGCACCCGGCGCGGGCCCGGACGCTGCTGCACCAGGTGATGGCCGTGATGGACGCCTGGCGCGGGGAGAACTGGTGGCGGCCGGTGGGACCGCGGCGGACGGGGTGGCGCCCGTACAGCAGTGTGTGGTGGCGCCGGGCCTCGTTCGACCGGCGGTATCGGACGGGTGAGTTCGCCCCGGTGAAACGGCAGTGGGTGACGGCGCGGGAGGTCGCCGCGCTGCTGAAGCCGGCGTCCGTGCACTGTGTGGCGGCGAACGTGGTGCGGACCGGAGGGGTGGTGCCGCCGGCGCCGTCGCAGCTGCCGGAGTGGACCGGGCAGCCGGGCGTCGTGCCGCTGGGCCGGGTC
Organism: Streptomyces roseolus; assembly: GCF_014649855.1. Classification (GTDB taxonomy): domain Bacteria; phylum Actinomycetota; class Actinomycetes; order Streptomycetales; family Streptomycetaceae; genus Streptomyces; species Streptomyces roseolus. The sequence goes on from NZ_BMTV01000048.1 coordinate 37,522, forward strand.
CTGGGCACCGACGGCCGTGTCCGGCTGGCCGCCGTCCCGCAGAAGGATGTGCTGTTCGGCGCCTCGTTCGGAAAGTCCGGGTTCGGCAAGTCCGAGCTGGCGCTGGTGCAGGCCGTGACGCTCGCGTACGGCGGGACCGGGATCTGGTTCCTCGACCCGCACGGCGCGGCGGTGAAGCGGGCACTGCCCTACCTGACGCACCCGGCGTTGCGCGATCGGGTGTGGCTGATCGACCTGAGCGCGAAGGACCCGGATTCGCGGGTCGGGTCGTGGAACCCGTTGTCGATGGAGGGGCGTACCGCGGCCGAGGTCCAGGACGTGATCGGGGCGGTGGTCGGCGGGCTGGCGTCCGCGCAGGGATGGGGGGACGGGGCGCCGCGTGCGCGTGCGATCCTGTCGCACGCTGTGCAGGTGCTGGCCCATGTGGCGCTGGAGATGTGCCGGCGCGGCCGCCCCGACCTCCAGCCCACCCTGTTCTCGATCACCCGGCTGCTCACGGACGAGGAGTGGCGCGCGGAGGTCTTGGAGTACCTGCCCGCCCGGCTGCGGCGGTTCTGGCAGACGACGTTTCCCCGCTATGAGGGCGGCGCGGTGCCGGTCGTGACCCAGACCCTGGAGCAGCTGGAGACGTCGGACTCGTTGAAGGCGTTCCTGGGGCAGTCGCGGTCGACGTACGACGTGCGGGCCGCGATGGACACCTCGCGGATCGTGCTGCTGCGGTGCTCGGGCACCGGCTCGGCGGATCAGATCATCACCTCGCTGCTGCTGTTCGACCTGTTCCGGGCCGGCTGCTCACGCGAAGGGATCGACCAGGACCTGCTCGCGGCGATGTTCGCGTTCTGCGACGAGCTGACCGCGATCGACGGCTCCTCGCGCGGCTACGTCGCCGCGATCCTGGAGCAGCTGCGCAAGTACGAGCTGCGGCTGATGGGCATGACGCAGATGGCGATGCGGCTGAGCGCCGAGACGCGGATGGCGCTCATGCAGAACCAGTCGCTGCTGTCGGCGTCGGCGGCCGACAGCGACGAAGCCGCGTTCGTCACCAAGCGGATGGAGCCGGTGGCCCCGCAGACGCTGATGTCGCTGCCGAAGTGGACCTACGTGATGTCCACGATGCTCCGCGGCGAGCGGACCACTCCTTTCCGGGTCTCCGGTGTGCCGCTGCACCAGGTCTTCGCCGACTACCACCACCCCGAGCTGCTGCCCGAGCTGGAGAAAGCCGTGGACGTAAGCCTGCGGCGGCGCACCGTCCGCTCGGTCCTGCGCGACCTCGACGGCGATGACACCGGCCGTCTGCTGGGCCTGGACGACCGGATCCTCGCCGAACTCTCCGCCCTGCGCCCCGCCTCCGCGGCACCGGCACCGGTTCCGCAGCCCACCGTTTTGACCTCGACCAGCGGAAGCGAGATCGGCTGATGACCACCGTCCCTATCCCGTCCCTCACCACGGCCGGTCTGCCCCGTCTCGGGCAGCGGCTGCTGCCCGTGCTCTACCAGCACCGCCTGGTCGCCACCGAGCAACTCCGCCGGATGCTGACCCCGCACACCCGCCAGTCCGTCTACCTGCGGCGCATCCTGCAACAACTGCGCGCCCTGGGCCTGGTGGAGCGCACCGTCCGGCGCGCGGGCACGCTCGGCGGACCGGAGATGCTCTGGTACGTCACCCCGCGGGGCGCGAAGATCGTCGAGGCCAGCCGCGAGGTCACCTCCCGGGCGTACCGCATCAACCCCGAGACGGCCGCCTCCCAGCTCCAGGAGCACACCCTGGCCGTCGTGGAGTCCGGCCTCGCCCTCTCCACCTGGGCCCAGGCGCTCGGTGACGAGTGCGGGCCCCTGGACTGGGAGCCGGAGCTGGTCCACCGCGTCCGTGACGGAGAGAACCGGATCGGGGACGACGCGCTGCTGATCCCTGACGCCGTCCTGCGCTACACCCGCACCACGCCCACCGGGCGCCGGCTGCTGACGTACTTCCTGGAGATCGACCGGGCCACCATGCAGGTCGGCCGCCTCGGGCGGAAACTCACCTCCTACGCCCGCTACGCCACCTACGTGCCCACACCCTCGCCCGGCTTCCGGCCCACCACGACGGTCACCGGCCGTGAGGCGTGGCGCGACCGCTACCCGGCCGTCCCCCGGCTCCTCATCGTCCTGACCGGCGCCGGCGACGCGATCCTGCGACGCCGGACGGAGGACCTGCGGGCCTTGGCCGAGGCCGACCCCCGCATCCGGCGCACCCCCCAGCTCGCCGCCGGGGTCACCACCCTCGACGACCTCCGCGACCGCGGCCCGTTCGCGCCGATCGTCACCCCGCTGCTCGGCGACCCCACCCCCACCGACATCCTGTTCACCGCGCCGGCCGCCCCGTGAGCATCCACGCCCCGAGCAAGGGGCCTTCGATGGCGGACAGGACATACGGGGACCGTCCCGGCGACCTGACACAGGAACCGCCCCAGAACCTGACACACTCTGGTCTTTTCCCGGCCCCAAAATGGCTGATTACATCGCATCCTGGAGCCTCAACAACAGTTACTCCCAGTGCGGTTGATGTGGACTTGCGTAATCTTGACCTTCGCGCAACGGAAGTGGGCCTGCGGTACGCGGCAGGCCCCTCGCGGGATAACAAGCGCAGGTGGCGCCGGGCGACCGCATATGCATCGGGAGACATCGTGACGACCCATACGCACATGCGACGCGTGCGCTCCGGTACCGCTCCACACCGGGGACGCGCTCTTGCGCTCCTCCTCGCCGGCCTCGCATCGGTCAGCGGCTGTACGTCCGGCGAGCCGGCATCACCGAAGCCGACCACGCCCCCCTCCCCGGCGTCCTCGGCCCCGACCCGGGCGACCCTGTCGCCGGACTCCCCTGAGGAGGCCGCGAAGAAGCAGGCCGTCGCGGCCTACCAGGCGTATTGGGCCGAGATGACCAAGGCGTTCGCGGTGCCGGCGTTCGAGGGCACGGACCTGAAGCGTTACGCCGTTGCAGATGCTCTGGCCAACGCACAGGAGACGATCACCAACCTGAACAACAGCAAGCGGACCATGGCCGGGAAACCACTGGTCAGCAACACCACGGTGACCGGGGGCGAGCTGGAGAAGAAGACCCCCAACGTCTCCGTATCGTCCTGTCTGGACGTCTCCGCGTGGAAGATCGTCGACAAGAAGACCGGGAAGCCGGCCCCTATGCCCACGAATGCCGCCCGCAAGTACGTCATTACCAGCTTGCTGGAGCGCTGGAACGGCTCCTGGAAGGTTCTCAAGGACGAGCTGCACCCGGACCAGCCGTGCTAGCCACTGCACAGGCTTCCTGACGCTCCCCAGGCTCTCAACTAACTGCTTTCTGAGAGGCGCTCACCCATGGAAAAGCTCACCTCCACAACGCTGTCTCGTTCGGCGGTGGCGGTCGCCCTCACCGGCTCCTTCCTGCTCACCGCATGCAGCACGGAGGAGACGCCGGAGTCGAAGGCGCCTGCATCCTCGTCCCCCGCTTCCTCGCCAACGACGGCGGCTCCCAGCACGCCTGCACCGGATCCCACCGAGCAGACCAAGACCGAGCTGACCGGGCTGTACCGCAGCTACTGGGCCGAGATGGAAAAGGCGTACCAACTCGGCAGCACGAAGGAAACCAGGCTGTCGGACTACGCGGCGGCTGTCGCACTGGCGGAAGCCGAAAAGAACGTGACCACCCACAGCACCGCCGGTCGTACGACGAGCGGTTCCGTGGGAGTCAACGACACGACCGTGACCAAGCTCGACCTCAACCAGAAGATGGCCAGCGCCACTCTTTCGACCTGTCTCGACATCTCCAGGTGGAACCTGATCAACAAAGCCACGAAGAAGAAGATCGACCTTCCCAGCGAACGTCTGACCAGGTACGTCATCGTGACGACGCTGGAGAAGTGGCCGCAGGGCTGGCGCATCGTCCTCGACGAGCCGCAGGAGCAGACGTGTTGAACTCGACACGGTCCGCCAGGACAGCTGCGGTCGCTGCTGCAGCCGCTGCGGGAGTTGCCCTAGGGTCTGTTGCGAAAGTGGATCTTGTTCGTTGATGATCACGTCCTGTGGGACGTGGGGATCTGACGAACGGC
>NZ_BMTV01000049.1 GCF_014649855.1 Streptomyces roseolus
CGACTCCCGGAGCATCTCGTGCTCCTCCGACGTCCGGTACAGGTCGAAGTCCTTGCCCATGCTCTTGAGCTCCCTGGCTTGCTAACTACTGTTAAGTAACCCAAAGGGTAGGCCGTGATCGGGGCGCTCTGCCAGGGCCCGACTATGCTCGGGCAGGCACTTTCGCCCGACGTCCCTGGAGTCCCGCATGGCCCTGAAGATCACCGTGATCGGCACCGGATACCTCGGCGCCACCCACGCAGCGGCCATGGCCGAGATGGGCTTCGAGGTCCTCGGGCTCGACGTCGTGCCCGAGAAGGTCGAGCTGCTGGCCTCCGGACGCGTCCCGATGTTCGAGCCCGGCCTGGAGGAGCTGCTCCGCAAGCACGTCGCCGGGATCGAGGGCTCCACCGGCCGGCTGCGCTTCACCACCTCCTGGGAGGAGGTCGGCGCCTTCGGCGACGTCCACTTCGTCTGCGTGAACACCCCGCAGAAGCACGGCGAGTACGGCTGCGACATGAGCTACGTCGACGCCGCCTTCGCCTCCCTCGCCGCCGTCGCCCGTGCCGGCTCGCTGGCCGTCGGCAAGTCGACCGTCCCCGTCGGCTCGGCCGAGCGCCTCGCCGGCGTGCTGCCGGAGGGCGTCGGGCTGGCCTGGAACCCGGAGTTCCTGCGCGAGGGCTTCGCCGTCCAGGACACCCTGCGCCCCGACCGGATCGTCGTCGGTGTCCAGGGCGAGGACGGCGGGCGGGCCGAGAAGGTGCTCCGCGAGGTGTACGCGGTCCCCGTCGCCGAGGGCTCGCCCTTCGTCGTCACCGACTTCCCGACCGCCGAGCTGGTCAAGACCGCCGCGAACTCCTTCCTCGCCACCAAGATCTCCTTCATCAACGCGATGGCCGAGATCTGCGAGGCGGCCGGCGGCGACGTCGCCAAGCTGGCCGAGGCGATCGGCCACGACGAGCGCATCGGCAACAAGTTCCTGCGGGCCGGCGTCGGCTTCGGCGGCGGCTGCCTGCCCAAGGACATCCGCGCCTTCATGGCGCGGGCGGGCGAGCTCGGCGTCGACCAGGCGCTGACCTTCCTCCGCGAGATCGACTCCATCAACATGCGGCGGCGCGGCCAGATGGTCGAGATGGCCCGCGAGGCGCTCGGCGGGGACTCCTTCCTGGGCCGCCGGGTCGCCGTCCTCGGCGCCACCTTCAAGCCGGACTCGGACGACGTCCGCGACTCCCCCGCGCTCAACGTGGCCGGCCAGATCCACCTCCAGGGCGGCCAGGTCACCGTCTACGACCCCAAGGGCATGGAGAACGCCCGCAAGGTCTTCCCCACCCTCGGCTACGCGGACTCGGCCCTGGAGGCCGTCCGGGACGCGGACGTGGTGCTGCACCTGACCGAGTGGCGCGAGTTCCGCGAGCTCGACCCGGCGGAGCTGGCCGCCGCCGCCGCCTCCCCGGTCGTCCTCGACGGGCGCAACGCCCTGGACGCCGAGCGGTGGCGGGCGGCCGGATGGACGTACCGCGCGATGGGCCGCCCGCGCGCCTGACGGCGGACGGGGAGGGGCGCACCGGACGGATCCGGTGCGCCCCTCCCCCATGGGTGTACGGGCGCGGGTCAGGCGGCGACGGGCCTGATCCGGTTCGTGCGGGACAGGAACTCGGTCTCGCGCAGGGCGCGGGTCGCGTTGCCGTGGGCCAGGCCGACCAGGTCGCGGGCCTGCCAGTCGCGCCGCAGCAGCTCCGCGAAGAGCGGGACGTAGCCGGCGGTCCGGGCCGCGAGGTGGGAGAGGCCCGTGGAGGCGGGCCCGGCCAGGTCGCGGACCCGGTCGAGGAGGTCGGCCGCGACGGACGGGTCCTCGTCGACGGCGACCATGACGACCGCGCCGTTCTCGCCGAGGAGCCGCAGCACGTCGTCCGGGAGGGCGTCCGGCTCGGCCCGGGTGAGCAGCGCGGGGGCCCGGGTGACGGCGAGGACCTTGCGGACGGTGTCCTGGTCGGCGCCTGAGAGGTCCACGGCGAGGCCGATGCGGTTCATCTCGCGGACCGCCTCGCGGGCGAAGCGGTCGAAGCGGGTGAGGTTCACGGCCCGGACGCCGAGGGCGTGGTACGCCCGCAGGGTGGCGGCGGAGCCGCCGAGGGCGGTCCAGCTCACCGGCCCGAGGAGCGCGGCGACCCGGCCGCAGTTGCGGGCGTGGGCCATCTCGGAGGTGGTGTGCGCCAGGCGCAGGTCCTCGGGGCAGGCGGCGACGAGCGCGCGGACGGTGTCGAGGCGGCGCAGGGTGTCGAGGACGTCGTCGGCGTCCACGCGCAGCGACCAGAACTGGGCACCGGCCTCCTGCGCCCGGGCGGGCGGCAGGTCCTCGGGGTCGAGGAGCGGGGGGAGTTCGGCGTGTCCCTCGATGACGGGCTGCGCGGCGAGGATCGCCCGGGCGCGGGCGGTCTCGTCGAGCGGCGGGGGCGGTGGCGCCGGGGGTTCCAGCGCGCCGACGGCGCCGGAGGCGGCAGAGAAGGGGGGATGATCGTCTAGGTCTGCCATGGCACTACTCACACTTCCGAACTCGGTGACGCAGCACCACCCCGCCGAAGGAGGCGGGGCAGCACGTTCCACCGTGCCACCGGGGCCCGTCCCGGGCCCGTCGGACTGCGCCGTACGGGTGAGGCCCCGGTGCTCCGTCAGGCGCCGTCGAGCTGGGCGAGCGTGGCGTGCGAGGCGGCCGTGCGGGCGGTGAGGTCCCGGGAGACGGCCTCCGCGTCGCCGAGCACGCGGAGCGCGTTCGACCAGGTCAGCTTGGTGAGGTCGGCGTGGGACCAGCCGCGGTCGAGGAGTTCGGCGATCAGGTGGGGGTAGCCGGCGACGTCGTCGAGGCCGGCCGGGGTGAAGGCGGTGCCGTCGTAGTCGCCGCCGATGCCGATGTGGTCGATGCCGGCGGCCTCGCGCATGTGGTCGAGGTGGTCGGCGACGGTGGCGGCGGTGGCGACCGGGCGGGGGTGCCCGGCCTCGAAGGCGGCGTGGATCTCCTTCGCCCTCGGCGTGGTGTCGAGGTGGTGGAGGCCGTGGGCGCGGAGGTTCTCGTCGGCGCGCAGGGTCCACTCGACGGCCGCCGGGAGGATGAACTTGGGGACGAAGGTCGCCATCGCCACGCCGCCGTTGGCGGGCAGCCGCTCCAGGACGTCGTCGGGGACGTTCCTCGGGTGGTCGCAGACCGCGCGGGACGAGGAGTGGGAGAAGATCACCGGCGCTGCCGACTCGTCCAGGGCGTCGCGCATGGTGGTGTCGGCGACGTGCGAGAGGTCGACGAGCATGCCGCAGCGGTTCATCTCGCGGACGACGGCGCGGCCGAAGGCGGTGAGGCCGCCGTGCCGGGGCTCGTCGGTGGCGGAGTCGGCCCAGTCGTTGTTCTCGTTGTGCGTGAGGGTCATGTACCGCACGCCGAGGGTGTGCAGGGCGCGCAGGGTGGCGAGGGAGTTGTCGATCGAGTGGCCGCCCTCGGCGCCCTTGAGGGAGGCGATCCGGCCCTCGGCGCGGGCCTTGGCGACGTCGTCGGCGGTGCGGGCGGGCGCGAGGTCGGCCGCGTACCGCTCGACGAGCCGGTCGACGGCGTCGATCTGCTCCAGGGTGGCGCTCACCGCGTGGTCGCCGGCGAGCCGGCCCGGCACGTAGACGGACCAGAACTGGGCACCGACCCCGCCGGCGCGGAGCCGGGCGAGGTCGGTGTGGAGGGAGGCCGAGCGGTCGCCCGCGATGTCGAGCTTGTCGAGGTCGTAGCCGCACTGCTCGCGCAGCGCCCAGGGGAGGTCGTTGTGCCCGTCGACGACGGGGGCCTCCGCCAGGAGGGCCCGGGCCTCGGCGAGCCGCTCGGCCGCGCTCACTTGCCGAACCCGAAGGAGTCGGCGCCGGCGACCTTGGCGCGCAGGCGCTTGCCCTTCTCGGTGGCCTGGCCGTTGAGGTCCTGGAGGAAGGTGCTCATCCGCGCCTGGAGCTCGGGGTCGGCGGCGGCGAGCACGCGGACGGCGAGCAGGCCCGCGTTGCGCGCGCCGGCGATGGAGACGGTGGCGACCGGGATGCCGGCGGGCATCTGGACGATCGACATCAGCGAGTCCATGCCGTCGAGGTACTTCAGCGGCACGGGGACGCCGATGACCGGGAGCGGGGTGACGGAGGCGAGCATGCCCGGCAGGTGGGCGGCGCCGCCGGCGCCCGCGATGATCGCCTTGAGGCCGCGGCCGGCGGCCTCCTCGCCGTACGCGATCATCTCGCGCGGCATGCGGTGGGCGGAGACGACGTCGACCTCGTAGGGGATGCCGAACTCGTCGAGCGCCTGGGCGGCGGCCTCCATCACGGGCCAGTCGGAGTCGGAGCCCATCACGATGCCGACGAGCGGTCCGCTCCCCCGGTCGCTCGTCGCGTTGCTCGCCTGGTTACTCAACGATCGTCCCTCGCAGGTAGTCGGCGGCGTGGCGGGCGCGCTCCAGCACCTCGTCCAGGTCGTCGCCGTAGGTGTTGACGTGACCGACCTTACGCCCGGGCTTCACGTCCTTGCCGTACATGTGGATCTTGAGCTGCGGGTCCCGGGCCATGCAGTGCAGGTAGCCCTGGTACATGTCCGGGTAGTCGCCGCCGAGGACGTTGCACATCACGGTCCACGGGGCGCGCGGGCGGGGGTCGCCGAGCGGCAGGTCGAGGACGGCGCGGACGTGGTTGGCGAACTGGCTGGTGATCGCCCCGTCCTGGGTCCAGTGGCCGGAGTTGTGCGGGCGCATCGCCAGCTCGTTGACCAGGATGCGGCCGTCGGTGGTCTGGAAGAGCTCCACGGCGAGGTGGCCGACGACGCCGAGCTCCTTGGCGATCCGCAGCGCCAGTTCCTGGGCCTGTCCCGCGAGCTCGGGGTCGAGGTCGGGGGCGGGGGCGATCACGGTGTCGCAGACGCCGTCGACCTGGCGGGACTCGACGACCGGGTAGGCGACGGCCTGGCCGTGGGGGGAGCGGACGATGTTCGCCGCGAGCTCGCGGGCGAAGTCGACCTTCTCCTCGGCGAGCACGGGCACGCCGGCGAGGAAGGGGTCGCGGGCGTCCTCGGCGGTGCGGGCGAACCAGACGCCCTTGCCGTCGTACCCGCCGCGCACGGTCTTGAGGATGATCGGGAAGCCGCCGACCTCGTCGGCGAAGGCGACCGCGTCGGCCGGGTCGGCCACGATGCGGTGGCGGGGGCTGGGCGCGCCGATCTCGTCGAGCTTCGCCCGCATCACCCCCTTGTCCTGGGCGTGCACCAGCGCGTCGGGCCCGGGACGGACGGGGATGCCGTCGGCCTCCAGGGCGCGCAGGTGCTCCGTGGGGACGTGCTCGTGATCGAAGGTGATCACGTCGCAGCCGCGCGCGAAGGCGCGGAGCGTCTCCAGGTCCCGGTAGTCGCCGATGACGACCTCGCCGGCCACCTGGGCCGCCGAGTCCTGGGGGGTGTCACTGAGGAGCTTGAACTTGATGCCGAGGGGGATGCCCGCCTCGTGCGTCATGCGGGCGAGCTGCCCGCCGCCGACCATGCCTACTACCGGGAACGTCACCCTCTTAGGGTATCCGCACCATCCGTGAACACTCTTCCGGCTGTGGATTGACACAAGGCGTGACCGGGTACGCCCGGGTTTTCCACAGCTTTCGCGGCTACCCGGGCGGGTGACAGGGGAGGCTGGTTAGCATGAGTGGGTTGACGTCATCGGGACGTCACCCGACGGACGGACCGACCCCCATGAGCGAACCCGGCGCGCTGCGCATGCGACTCGCCCTGCTCGGCCGAGAGGTCGCCAAGTTCGGCGTGGTCGGCGGCCTCGGCGTCCTGGTCAACCTGGCCGTCTTCAACCTGGTCCGGCACACCACGGAGCTTCCGGTGGTGCGGGCCAGCCTGATCGCCACGATCGTGGCGATCGCCTTCAACTACGTGGGGTTCCGCTACTTCACGTACCGCGACCGCGACAAGTCGGGCCGCACCAAGGAGATGACCCTCTTCCTGCTGTTCAGCCTCGTCGGCCTCGTGATCGAGAACGGCGTGCTGTACGCGGCGACGTACGGCCTCGGCTGGAACGGCTCGCTGGCGAGCAACTTCTTCAAGTTCTTCGGGATCGGCCTCGGGACCCTGTTCCGCTTCTGGTCCTACCGCACCTGGGTCTTCCGGGCGCTGCCGGCGAAGGAGGCCGTGCAGACGGCCGAGTCGTTCCTGGAGCAGCAGGAGCCGGTCCCCTCGCCGCGGCAGGCGCGGCGGCGGCAGCCCGACCGCGTGTAGCGGAGCTCGCCGTACGGGGCGGAAGCTCACCGTACGGGGCGCTCGCGCGGCGCGTCGGTGCCGCTGCGGGCCTCCTTGCTCAGGAAGAGCGCGAACACCGGCGGCTGCTGCTGGAGCAGCTCCAGACGCCCGCCGTCGGCCTCCGCGAGGTCCCGGGCGACCGCCAGGCCGATGCCGGTGGAGCTGCGGCCGCTGACGGCCCGCTCGAAGATCCGCGCGCCGAGGTCGGCGGGGACGCCGGGGCCCTCGTCGGTGACCTCGATCACCGACTGGTTGCCGGTGACGCGGGTGCGCAGGGCGACGGTGCCGCCGCCGTGCATGAGCGAGTTCTCGATGAGCGCGGCGAGGACCTGGGCGACCGCGCCCGGGGTGCCGATCGCGCGCATGCCCTGCTTGCCGGAGCGGACGATGGCACGGCCCGCGCTGCGGTAGGCGGGGCGCCACTCCTCGATCTGCTGCTTGACGACCTCGTCGAGGTCGAAGGCGACGGCGGAGCCGGAGCGGGGGTCCCGGGAGTTCGTCAGCAGCCGCTCGACGACGTCGGTGAGCCGCTCGACCTGCGTCAGCGCGATCGTCGCCTCCTCCTTGACGGTGTCCAGGTCGTCGGCGAGGGCGACCTCCTCCAGGCGCATGGACAGCGCGGTGAGGGGGGTGCGGAGCTGGTGGGAGGCGTCGGCGGCGAGCCGGCGCTCGGCGGTCAGCATCCGGGCGATCCGCTCGGCGGAGGCGTCCAGGACGTCCGCGACCCGGTCCAGCTCGGGGACCCCGTACCGCTTGTGCCGGGGCCTCGGGTCGCCCGAGCCGAGCCGCTCGGCGGTCTCGGCGAGGTCGGTGAGCGGGGAGGCGAGCCGGTTCGCCTGGCGCACGGCGAGGAGGACGGCGGCGATGACGGCGAGCCCGGCGACCGCCACGATGATCAGGGCGGTGCTGCCCACCTCGGAGGTGACGGCCGAGCGGGACTCCTCGACGATCACGGTCTCGCCGCGCTCGCCCTCCGCGTAGCCCCGGATGACGCTGCCGGTGGGGCGGGTGCCGATCTCGATGGGCGGGCGGCCCGGGATGGTGACCAGGGCGTACCGCTTCGCGCCGCCCTGCTCCGCGAGGATCGCGGGGCTCACCGGCTCGCCGCCGATGAGCCGGCTGTCGACGATCGAGACGATGCGGAGGGCTTCGGCGTCGACGCTCTCCTGGGCGCTGCTGGTGATCGTCCTCGTCTCGATGAGGACGAGGGAGACGCCGAAGACGGCGATCACGACGAGGACGACGGCGAGGGTGCTGGTGATGAGGCGGCGGCGCACGTGCCCTCCCGGGCGGTTGCGGGGTCTGCGGCGGGCCGTCGGGGGCGGGGCCTTGTCGGTGCGGTGCCCTCGGGTGCGGGTTCGGGCACGGCGGGCCCGGGCCCGGCAGGGGCGCCGTGGACCCCACGACCGCCCGCTCCGCCCGTTCCGCCCGGGGCGCCCCCTCCGGGGGAGGAACGCATGTCCCCGACGGGGCGGGGTCAGCTCTTCTCGAAGCGGAAGCCGACCCCTCGCACCGTGGCGATGTAGCGGGGGTTCGCCGCGTCGTCGCCGAGCTTCTTGCGGAGCCAGGAGATGTGCATGTCGAGGGTCTTGGTGGAGGACCACCAGGTGGTGTCCCAGACCTCGCGCATCAGCTGGTCGCGGGTGACGACCCGGCCCGCGTCGCGGACCAGGACGCGGAGGAGGTCGAACTCCTTCGCCGTGAGCTGGAGCTCCTCGTCGCCCATCCACGCCCGGTGCGACTCGACGTCGATGCGGACGCCGTGGGTGGCGGGCGCGGGGGCCGGCTCGGTGGCGCCGCGCCGGAGGAGGGCACGGACGCGGGCGAGGAGCTCGGCGAGGCGGAAGGGCTTGGTGACGTAGTCGTCGGCGCCCGCGTCGAGCCCGACGACGGTGTCGACCTCGTCCGCGCGGGCGGTGAGGACCAGGATCGGGACCGTGTGTCCGTCGGCGCGCAGGCGGCGGGCGACCTCCAGGCCGTCCATGCCGGGCAGGCCCAGGTCGAGCACGACCAGGTCGACGCCGCCCTGGAGGCCGGTGTCGAGCGCGGACGGCCCGTCCTCGCGGACCTCGACCTCGTACCCCTCTCTCCGCAGGGCGCGGGCCAGCGGTTCCGAGATGGATGCGTCGTCCTCGGCGAGCAGTACACGGGTCATGGGGTGATGGTAGTCCGCACGGGTGGCGGGCCGGGGCGGGATCGCGGAGCGGCGGTCACCGCCTCCGAAGCAGGGTGCGTAACCTGTACATCACCTTGGAATGGCGTTCATTGGTTCCATGGTCACCTGTGATTCATCTCTCAAGTCCTTCCATATCCGGCACTGTCGTGTCGTATGGTGGCGAGACGTCTGTAGCGGTAATCGGGGACCTTTGGCCTGCTTCGTCAGCCAAGGTCCTCTTTTCTGCGCAGGGTTGGCCCTGCCAGCCTGTAGACGGTGAACGACCTGTGGGCCGGGTCCCGCGGCGCGACGACGCGCGGCGGGGCGTGGATCCCGGACGGGGCTCGGACGTCCCGGCCGGTGCCGGCCACCCCCCACCGGGCGCATCACGCTCACGAGGCGTCGCGTCCCGAAAGAGCAAGGATCGACATGGCGTCCAGCCTGACGAAGGATTCGGCCAGCACCCCTGATGCCGAGAAGACCTTCTTCGGCCACCCCCGCGGTATGGCCACGCTTTTCATGACGGAGCTGTGGGAGCGCTTCTCGTGGTACGGAATGCGCGGCATTCTCGTGCTCTACCTGGTGGCCGCCGTGCTCGACGGCCCGCTGGAGGACCGTGAGGCCCTCGCCGCCTCGATCTACGGCGTCTACAACGCGGTCGTCTACATGGCCGCCATGCCCGGCGGCTGGGTCGCCGACCGCCTCTGGGGTGCGCGCAAGGCTGTCCTCGTCGGCGGCATCATCATCGCCCTGGGCCACTTCACGCTGGCGGTCCCGAGCGACATCGCCTTCTTCTGCGGCCTCGGCCTGATCGCGGTCGGCACCGGCCTGCTGAAGCCCAACATCTCCGCGATGGTCGGTGGTCTGTACGAGGGGAAGTCCGGCGCCCGCCGTGACGCCGGCTTCACGCTCTTCTACATGGCGATCAACGTGGGTGCCATGATCGCCCCGCTCGTCGTCGGCTACCTCGGCGAGAACGTCAACTGGCACCTCGGTTTCGGTGTCGCCGGTGTCGGCATGTCCCTCGCCGTCATCCAGTACGTCCTCGGTGGCCGCTACCTCGGTGAGGTCGGCAAGGAGCCCAGCACCCCGGCCACGCCCGAGGAGAAGCGCGCGGTGCTCCGCAAGGCCGGGCTGTGGGCCGGCATCGCCGTCGCCGCGCTCCTCGCGGACGTCGCGCTCGGCACGTTCGACATGGAACACATCGTCAACGTGCTGGCCATCCTCGGCATCGTCGTTCCGATCGTGTACTTCCTCGCGATCTTCCGGAACCCGGCGCTCAAGAGCGAGGACCGCCCGAAGATCAAGGCGTTCATCTGGTTCTTCGCCACCGCGGTGCTCTTCTGGATGATCTACGACCAGTCGGGTTCGCTGCTGACGATCTTCGCCGACAACAAGACGGACCGTGTGATCGGCGGCTGGGAGTTCCCGGCCTCCTGGTACCAGTCGGTCAACCCGATGATGGTCATCGTCCTGGCTCCGGTCTTCGCCGCCCTCTGGGTCAAGCTCGCCCAGCGCAACCGCGAGCCCGGCACCCCGATGAAGTTCGCCCTGGCGATGCTGCTCATCGGTGGCTCCTTCGCCATCATGGGCCTGGCGGGCGCCGCCGCCGCGAACAGCGAGACCGGCAAGGTCACCGTCTTCTGGCTGCTGAGCGTCTATCTGGTCCAGACCCTGGGCGAGATGTGCCTGTCGCCGGTGGGTCTGTCGCTGTCGACCAAGCTGGCTCCGAAGCTGTTCGTCGGCCAGATCATGGGTCTGTGGTTCCTCGCCACCGCGACGGGCAACGCTCTGAACGGATGGACGGTCAAGCTCAACGCCCCGATGGGTGACGCCGCCTACTACACGATGTGGGCGATCATCGCGGTCGCGGCGGGCCTCGTCTTCATGACGGCGGGCAAGAAGATCCGCGCGCTCATGGGCGACGTGCGCTGACACCCCTCCCCTCGCACGAAGGGGGCTGCCCCGGCACACGGTCCGTGTGCCGGGGCAGCCCCCTTCCGTCGTCCACGCGTCACGTCGGCGCGGTACCGCTCCGCTACTTCGTCTGCGCGCTGAAGCCGCGGAGGAAGTTCTTCGTGCCGCACCGGACATGGGACTTCTGGCCCGGTCCGACCCAGGGGCCGTAGAGCGTCCACGTCATCACGTGCTCACGGGCTCCCTGCACCTGGTCGCACTTGATGACGGCCCGGTGCTGCTTGACCGCCTTGCCGCTGCCCGCCTTACAGGTCGAGTACGCCGTGGGCCGGCCCAGCTTGTCCATGCTCGCGTACGCCTTGCAGGTGTACTTCCCCGCCGCCTGGGCCGGCGTCGCGGCCAGCAGCCCCGTCCCCGCCACGCCCAGCGTCACGGCGAGTGCTCCCGAGGCGAGCCTCTTCCCCCAGCTCATACGCGTTCCTTTCCATGTGCCGACACTCATGACGGAGACCGACACATCGCTCACCTGTGGGTCAGACAGGCAGTACATGTTGATCATTCGCCTACGCGAACGATCAACACACAACCACGTGCACCGAGGGCGACACAAGGCGTGACCGCGTGTCCTGAGGGGCGTCTGAGCTACGGGGGCGTCAGCGGGTACGGCGGGCCAGGCGCAGCCACGGGGTGAAGGTGAAGACCGCGCCGCCGAGGAGGATCGCCGTGCCGGCGACCAGGCCGAGGGCGCGCAGGGCGCCGTCGGACTCGGCGCCGGTCCGGGCGAGACCGTCGCCGGAGCCGGAGCCGCCGTCGCCGCCGGTGCCGGAGGCGCCTCCGGACTGCTTGGCGGTGTCCAGGGTGAGGGAGGCCGCGGCCGTGCCCTTCACCGTGCAGGGGATCTTGATGGGGGCGGCGCCGAAGGCGAGAACGACGCTGATGGTGAGCGCGCCCGGGGAGAGGGTCGCCTTGCCGGTGACGCCGGGGCGGTAGGTGCCCTTCATGTCGGCGAGGCTCACCGGGTCGTTCATCTTGAGCGCGGCGGGGTGGGGCGCGCCGGTGACCTTGACGGTGCCGCCGTCGTCCCCGCCGAGCTTGATGTCCATGCTGGGCGTGAGGGCGTGGGAGGGCAGGGGCGCGGGGCTGTTCATGATGCCCTTGGCCGTCTTGACCGTGAGGTCGTACGAGCCTCCAGGCGAGCGGCGGTGAGGGTGGCGAGCCGTCCGTCGCCGGTGGCGTCGGGGAGCGGGGCGGTGGGGTGGGGTGGGGTGGCCCGCGACGGTAGCGGTCGCCGATCTCGGTCTCGCAGGCGTACTTCACGTCGACGGCCGCGGCGTGGGCGGCGGGCGCGGCGGCCAGGGCGGCCGGGGCCCAGACCGCGACGGCGGCCGTGAGCGCGGCGGCCGTTCTCCTCCGGTTCGGTTCCTCGGACACCCGTGCCCCCTCGCCGCACGTCCTGACGCACCATCAGGTCGGCCGTCAAGGTACGCCCGGGGCCCCGCGGAGGGAAGAAGGGCGACGGTGAAAGTCCCGCGGCGGTCGGCGCCGGGGGGCGGGCAGCCGCCAGGCGGGGACGGGCAACCGTCAGGCGGGAGCGGCCAGTTCGGCCCAGACCGTCTTGCCGGGGGAGCCCGGCACCCGCTGGATTCCCCAGTCGAGGCAGAGCCGCTGCACGATGAACATGCCGTGTCCGCCGGGGCGTCCGGCCCGGTGCGGGGTGCGGGGCGTGGGCTGGCCGGCGCCCCGGTCGGTGACCTCCAGGCGGACGGTCGAGGCGAGGCGGACGACCTGGAGCCGTTCGGGGCCCTCCGCGTGCAGGCAGGCGTTGGTGACGAGCTCGGAGACGACGAGCAGGACGTCCTCGGCGGCGGCCCGGCGGTCGGCGCCGACGGCCGGCAGCCAGCCCCACTCGGTCAGCGCCGTCCGGGTGAAGTCGCGGGCGAGCGGGACGGTGCCGCTGGTCCCGCCGAGCGCGAGCGTACGGACCTCAAGGACGTCGGAAGCCTGGTCCATCAGCACTTCACCTCACCGGTCGACGAGAGAGCAGGGGCAGGGGCGAGAAGGGGGCCCGAAGGCGCGGCGGGGTGTCAGCCGGAGTCGGGCAGGGCGGTGGCGAGGGTCTCGTGCAGGGTGAAGACGGCCTCGGCGCCGGTGATCCGGAAGACCCGGGCCACGGCGGGCCGCATGGCCACCAGATGGACCGCGCCACCGGCGGCCTCGGCGCGCAGCCGGGCCCCGAGGAGCACGTTGAGGCCGGTGGAGTCGCAGAAGCCGAGCCCGGCGCAGTCGACGACGAGCCGGACGCGGCCGGCGTCCAGGGCCGCGTCGAGCGGCGCACGCAGCAGTTCGGCGGTGTGGTGATCGAGCTCACCCACCGGGACGACGAGTTCCGCATCGTCGCCCACGGTCCTGGCCTCGACCCGCAGCCGCTCGGGCCGCACGCTGCCGATGTGCTGGCGGTCCATGGTGTGACGCCCTCCTCGATCGACTCCGCCGAACCCTACTAGCGGGGCGCCTTCCCGTGCACACGAGCCCCCCATGAAACCACCCAAAACGGATTATTGCCACTTGCAACGATCGCCGCCGAGCAGGTAGGGCTAGTACGGAACACCCGATCCGGCCGGCATTGGAGGCGCCGCACACCGCACCCCGCCCCCCACCCCTGGAGGAGACCCATGTCACCCCGGCTCGACGCCCCGCGCACCCCCACCGCGCCATCGACACCAGCCCTTCCCCGTACCGCCCGCCCCACACCCGCGCTGCCCCCGGAACTCGACGGACCCCTCGACCGGGTCGCGCCCGCCGACGCCCGCGCGCTCTCGAAGGACCTCTTCGCCCGGCTCGCCGAGCTGGAGGAGGGCACCCACGAGTACGCGTACGTCCGCAACACCCTCGTCGAGCTCAACCTGGCCCTCGTCCGCTTCGCCGCCGCCCGCTTCGGGACCCGCAGCGAACCCATGGAGGACATCGTCCAGGTCGGCACGATCGGCCTCATCAAGGCCATCGACCGCTTCGAACTCGCCCGCGGCGTCGAGTTCCCCACCTTCGCGATGCCGACCATCGTCGGCGAGATCAAGCGGTTCTTCCGCGACACCTCCTGGTCCGTGCACGTCCCCCGGCGGCTCCAGGAACTCCGCCTCGACCTGGCGCGGGCCGGCGACGCCCTCTCCCAGCGCCTCGACCGGGCGCCCACGGTGGCCGAACTCGCCGCCGAACTCCGGATCCCGGAGGACGAGGTCGTCGAGGGCATGGCCGCCAGCAACGCCTACACGGCCGCCTCCCTCGACGCCCAGACCGAGGACGACGACCACGGGCAGAACGAGTCCACCCTCGCCGACCGGCTCGGCTACGAGGACCACGGCCTCACCGGCATCGAGTACATCGCCTCCCTCAAGCCGATGATCGCCTCCCTCCCCGAACGCGAACGGCTCATCCTCTCCCTCCGCTTCGTCACCGGCCTCACCCAGTCGGAGATCGGCACCGAACTCGGCATCTCCCAGATGCACGTCTCCCGGCTGCTCTCCCGCACCCTGGCCCGGCTGCGCCGCGGACTCACCCTGGAGGAATGACCGCCGCTCCGGAGGAATCACCCCCACCGGCTCCCGCGAACCGCCAAAATGGCGACGGAAAGGGCCCGTTCACGGTCTTCGACCCGGACGGGCCCTTCCGCGCGTTCAACGGGGGCGGCCTGGGCGGCCGTTGGGCGGGCCGTTGTTGACGGGGCCGTCCGGAATGGGCGACATTGAGCCCGGGGATCTGGGGGGAATCTGTCATGGTTTCTGCGTACGCGGACCTGGAAGACGTCATGCGCGCGCGGCTCGGCGGGCGGGAGTGCCTCTACGTGCCGTCGTGCCGGCTCGGGCTCTATCTCGCACTCCGCCACTGGTGCCCGCCCGGCGGCCGGGTGCTCATGTCGCCGGTCAACGACGACGTCATCTTCTTCGTGGTGCTCGCCGCCGGCCTCCGGCCCGTCCAGGCGCCGCTCGACCCGCGCGACGGCTCCCTCGACCCGGCGGCCGTGCCCGACGCCCTCTGGTCCGGGCTCTCCGCCGTCCTCACCACCAACCTGTACGGCAACCCCGACCCGGCCCCCGCCCTGCGCGCCCGCTGCGACCGGCTCGGCATCCCGCTCCTGGAGGACGCCGCCCACGCCATCGGCTCCACCGTCGGCGGCCGGCCCGTCGGCGCCTGGGGCGACGCCGCCGTCTTCAGCCTCTCCAAGCACACCGGCGCCAAGACCGGCGGCTTCCTCGCCGTCGCCGACCCCGCCCTGCGGGCCGGGCTCGCCGCCGAGCGGGACGCGCTGCTCCACCCGGCCCGGCTCGCCAAGGAAGCCGCCTACCTGGCCCGCCCCTACGCCGAGGCCACCGCCCGCGGCCTGCGCCTCGCCCGGCCCGCGCACGCCGCCCTGCGCGCCCTTGGCGTCCACGAGCGGCCCGGCATCCGGATGCCGCTGCGCCCCGAGGAGCTCGCCCACGCGCTCGGCGCGGCCCCCGCGCTCGACCCCTTCCACTCCTGGGTGCGGGTCGACATGCACGACTACCGGCTCCGCCCCGGCGCCGCCCGCCTCGCCCGCACCCGCCGCCGGCTCGCCGCCCTCGACACCGTCCTAGCCGCCCACCGCGACGGCACCGCCCGCCTCCTCACCAGCGAGTACTCCGGGCAGGACCTCCCGGCGGACGGCGAGGTGCCGCCGCTCTTCCGGGTGCCGCTCCTCGTCGACGACCGGGACGCCGCCGTCGCCGCGCTCGCCCGCCGCCGCATCCCCGTCGGCTACCTCTACGACCCGCCGCTCGACGCCTACGCCGGGGAGCGGTTCACCGACCCCTCCCCCGCGCCCGCGGGCGCCGCCTGGTTCGCCCGGCACGCCCTGCCCGTGGACCCGCGCCGCGCCGACGAGGTCCTCACCGTCCTGCGCGCCTCCGGCGCCCGGCCGGCCGCGCCCGTGCCCGCCCCCGGCGGCGCCCGGTGACCGGGACCGTACGGGCCCGGGGCGCCGACCCGGACGCCCCCGGCGCCCGGGAGGCGAAGGGCACGGAGGCGCCGGCGGCCGACGGCGGGGACTCGCTCTTCCGCAACGCCTACGCCCTCATGCTCTCCACCGGCGTCTCCGCCGCCCTCGGCCTCGGCTTCTGGCTGGTGGCCGCCCGCTACTACACGGAGGAGGCCGTCGGCCAGGGCTCGGCCGCCATCGCCGCCCAGCGGATGCTCGCCTCCATCACCGCGACCACCCTCTCCGGCGCCGTCGTCCGCTACGTCCCCCGGGCCGGCCGCGCCACCGGACCCCTCGTCGCCCGCCTCTACCTGCTCAGCACGGTGGTGGTGGCCGCCGCCTCCGGGATCTTCCTGCTCACCCTCGACCTGTGGGGGCCCTCGTACGCCCCCCTCGGCACGCTCTCCGCCGGGATCTTCTTCACCCTGTCCTCCGTCGGCTGGGCGCTGCTCACCCTCCAGGACGGCGTCCTCACCGGCCTGCGGAAGGCCTTCTGGGTGCCGGTCGGCAACGCCGTCTTCTCGGTCGGCAAGCTCGTCCTGCTCGTCGTCCTCGCCGCCGCCCTGCCCGTCCTCGGCGTCTTCGTCTCCTGGGCGGCGGCGATCGCGCTCTCCACGGTCCCGCTGGCCTGGCTGGTCTTCCGCCGGCTCATCCCGGCACAGGCCCGCGCCGACCGGGACCGCGAGCCGCCCACGTACCGCGAGATCGGCCGCTTCGTCGCCGGCGACGCCTTCGGGGCCGTCTTCAGCCTCCTCATGATCAGCCTGCTGCCGGTCATGGTCGCCGTCCGCTTCGACGCCGCGCACAACGCCTTCTTCTACACGGCGTACACCGTCGGCGGCACCATGGAGTTCATGGCCATCAACATGGCCTCCTCGCTCACCGCGCACGCCTCCCACAGCCCCGAGTCGCTCGCCGAGGGCGTCCGGGGCGCACTGCGCCGGATGGTGCTGCTGCTCGTCCCCGTCGTCCTCGTCCTCGTGCTCTTCGCGCCGCTGATCCTCGCCCCCTTCGGCCAGGGCTACACCGACAACGGCTCCCTGGTGCTGCGACTGCTCGCCGCCGGGGCGCTCCCCCGGGTCGCGGTGGAGCTGTACATCGGGGTGCTCCGCGTCCAGGGCCGCACCGGGATGCTCGCCGCCGTCCAGGGCGCCATGTGCGTCCTGGTCCTCGGCTCCGCCGCCGTCCTCCTCGGCCCGCTCGGCATCGCCGGGGCGGGGGCGGCGGTGCTCGGCGGGATGACGGTGATGGCCCTGGTGTGCGTCCCTGGCCTGCGGGCGGTCCTGAAGGGCACGGCGGCCACCAGCGCGCCGGAACCGCCCGCCGCCGAGCCCCCGGCGCCCGCCGTCCCCTCCCCCGCTCTCGCGGACGACGACGGCTACGGCACGCAGTGGGCGCGGCAGAGCGCCTATCTGCGCGCCACGGCCGCCCAGGACTCGGTGACGCCGGCCTTCGGCATCCCGGTGTACGTCCCCCGGCCGCGCGCTCCCGAGCCCGCGCCCGTACGCCGCACTCCGCCGCCCCCGCCCCCGCCGGCCCCGGCCGTGCGCGACCGTACGGCGGCGGTCCTGTGGTCCCTGCTCGCCGCGGCCGCCGCGGTCTTCTGGCTGCCGCTCGCCGGTGCCGAGCCGCTCGACGGGGCCCGGCTCGCCGGCACGGAGCTGCTCACCGCGCTGCCCGCGCCGACCCTGACCGCCGGGCTGCTCCTCGTGGCCCTCCTGGGCGCGGCGGTCGCCCCCCGCGCCTTCCGCGGCGGCTACGCGGCGGCCGTGCTCCTCGCCACCTTCCTGGCCCTGCACACCGCCCCGCCGCTCCTGGGCCTGCTGCCGCCGCCCGCCGTCGGCCCCGGTGCCGGGCTCCTCGGCACGGGCCCGGCGACATGGCTCGCCCCGATCGCGGCGCAGGCGGTGTGCCTGGCGCTCGTGGCGGTGCTGCTGCGGGTCTGCGGTGCGGGCGGGCGGCTCACGGCCGGCGCGGTGTGGGTGCTGGTCTGGGCCGGCTGGGCGGGGCAGCAGTCCTTCGCCGCCGCCCCGCTCCCCCTCCTGCTCGGCCTGACGGGCGTCACGATGGCGGCGTACGCGATCCGGGGCCTGCGCGCCTGAGTCGGCCCTCCGGCAGCGGCTGCCGGAAGTACGGGTCGAGCCCCGCCTCCCGGTACCCGTCGAGCCCCGGCCCGGAGTCCACCGTCAGGTCGCAGCCGGGCCCGGGCACGGCCCGGTTCCAGTGCACGTACGCCTTCGCCTCCGGCAGCGTCGGCGCGACCTCGGGGATCTTCGCGTACCAGTCCCGCTGCCGCTCGGGCCGCTCCGGGTCGGGGGCGGTGGCGAACTCGGCGAGCATGACCGGCTTGTCGGCGGAGACGTTCGCGCGGAGCCAGTCGTAGGAGGGGCGCTGGCTCTTCTCGAAGTCCAGCCAGTGGGGCGACTTGTGGCAGAGGTAGTAGTTGTACTGGTCCATGCCGATCCAGTCGACGTACGCGTCGCCCGGATAGAGGGCCTTCATCGTGGCGGCGTTCCCGAGCCAGCCGGAGACCGTCCACACCCACACCACGTTGGTGACGCCGAGCTCGCGGAAGCGGTCGTGGAGGTGGCGGTAGGCGGCGACGTACTCCTCCGGGGTGCCGGCGCCCTCCGGGATCCGGAAGTCGGCCTCCTGGTCGAAGGAGAAGAAGACCGTCTTGCCGTACTCCTTGATGCGGCGGGCCTGCGGGTCGATGACGGACGCGTCGTAGCGGCCGGAGGCGATGTTCTTCCAGCCGAGCTGCTTCTCGGTCCAGTTCGCGTGGTGCTTCTCGGTCCACACGGTGGACTCCCAGGCGAGCATCAGCAGCCGGTCGCGGCCGAGTTCGACCTCGTCGGGCGTGAGCAGCCGGCCGTCGGCCTCGCTGCCCGACATGTCGTGGTAGTTGTACACGAGGTCGAGCCGGCGGCCGATCTTCTTCTCCAGGTCGTACACCGGCCGGGTCAGCGACCCGTCCTCGTCGTACGGGACGTACGCGCCCCACCAGGCGCCGCAGGGCGCCACCAGGCGGGCGTCCGGCCGGCAGCGGTCGCCGTCCTTCTCCTCCGTCAGGGCCGCCCACACCCCGACACCGGCGGTCAGCGCGCCGACGGCGGCGAGCGCCACCGCGAGCCGGCCACCGGAACCTCCCCTGCCGTGACGCCCGTTCACCCGTCCTCACCGCCGCCTCGTTTGCGGAACCGGAAGCCCGGCAGCAGGGCGGCGACGGTGACGAAGGCGGCCAGGATCCCCAGGAAGGCGGCGACGCTGAACGCGTCCGCGAGGAAGAGGCCGGTGGCGGTGAGGGTGGCCAGGGCGAGGCTGACCGGGGCCGCGAGGGCGTAGACCTCCAGGCGGCCGTCGGGGCGCGGCCCGGCCGGCTGCCGCGTCAGCAGCACGAAGCCGGGCGCGAAGCCGACGAACGCGAGGACGGGGATCCAGCGCAGCGGAGAGCCGTCGGGCAGCGCGGTGGCGGCGAGCGCGACCCAGCCGGAGACGGCGAGGGCGGCTCTGCGCCGGACGGGGGTGAGGCGGGGGAGGGCCATGGCGTCCCTGCTCCTTCGGTCGGGTCGGCGGAGGTGGCGGAAGGGGGTCAGCCGGTGGTGGGCTCGTAGCGGAGCACGATCCCGTACCGGCCCTCCTCCACCACCCCGAAGAGCGGGGACGCCTTCAGGGCGGCGACGAGGGAGTCGAAGCCGCCGGGCGGGAGGTAGCCCTCGCCGATGACGGCCTCGGCCTGGGTGGGGGTGAGGATCACGTAGGCGGGCCGGCCGGCCGGGATGCCGCCGGCGAGGTAGCCGGCCGGGTCCTGGAGCATCCGGAGGTTCTCGTCGACCTCCTGCTCGGTGAAGAACCAGCGCTCGTACCGGTCGTAGCGGTAGTACGCGTCGGAGAAGGCGCCCGTGGCGGCGAGGATCAGGGCCCCCTCGGGGGCCCGGTCGAGGGCCCGGCGGGTCAGCGCGGTCTCGCCGGGCTGGGCGTAGTGCATGCCCTCCTTGCCGTAGTACGAGGGCAGGAAGCCGGCGAGCATGGTCAGGAGGGCGAGCGGCAGCGCGACGGTCGCGGTCCGGCGGGCGGCGGTCGCGGCCCGGCTCGCCGCGCCGGCGGCGGGGACCAGCGCGGCGGCGGCGAAGAAGGCCGAGCCGGGCAGGCCGAAGAGGTAGACCCGGAAGATCATCTCGCCGCCGTAGTCGTTGACCAGGACCAGCGGGACGGGCGCGGCGGCGGCGAGGATCAGGGGCAGGGCGCTGCGGGCGAGGCGGCGGCGGAGCAGGACGGCGGTGACGGCGAGCCCGCCGAGGGCGAGGACCATCAGGACGTTGGCGCTGCCGACGAGCTCGGGCCCGGGCCCGGTGGGTTCGCCGGCGAAGCCGGGGCGGGAGTTGGCGAGCAGGTTGCCCAGCTTCTCGCCGAGGGTGGAGAGGGTGTCGAGGAACAGCTCCCGGCCCATGGTGAGGTACCAGGCGAGCATGAGGACGGCGGCCGTGGCGAGCAGCCCGAGGTTGCGGTAGCGGCGGGTGAGGCAGAGCGCCGCGAGGGTCACGCACAGCATCAGCGGGGTGAGCTGGTGGGCGGCGTTGACGGCGGCGATCACGGGGACGAGGAGGAGGACCGCGACGGCCCGCTGCCGGAGGGTCGCGGACGGCGGGACGGCGGCGGCCGCCGGGTCGAGGACGGCGCGGTCCCGCAGCCGCCCGGCGGACCCGGGCCGCACGAAGCGGCGGACGACGACGGCGAGGACGGTGAGGTGGAGCAGGTACGAGAAGCCCTGCGGGGACAGGTAGTCCTGGCCGACCCAGTTGGCCAGCTGGAAGATCCACGCCGCCGTCCACACCAGCCGCCAGTCGTCGCTGAAGGTCCGGTAGACGAGGACGAGGACCGGCAGGGTGAGCAGGCCGAGCGCGACCGGCGCCCAGTTGATGAAGGAGGCGGCCCCGTCGACGCCGAAGGCGCGGACGAGCGCCGCGTCGAGCGCGAAGAAGCCGGGCCACTGGTCGTAGGCGGACATGCCGCCGGAGAGTTCGGTGCCGGGGTGGACGGTGCCCTCGGCGAGCAGCCGGGTGATGATCGCGTCGTGCTTGGACGCCCAGGCGTAGCGGACGGTCTCGTAGAGGACCGCGGGCGGCGCCTTGAGGGCGACGAGCATGGCGACGCTGTAGACGGCGGGCCAGACGGGGGCGGTGCCGGCCCGGCGGAGGCTGAGGACGAAACCGAGGGTGAGGACGGCGAGGGCCGCGTAGAAGGTGACCGGGAAACGGTCGAGCAGCCCGAACTCGTCGATGTGCCGGAAGTCGATGCGCGGCAGCGCCCAGAGCCACAGCGCGGCGGCGACGAGGAGCGGGCCGAGGGCGAGGACGAGCGGCGAGCGGAACCGCCCGGCGGGCTCTGCCGCCGGTCCGGTGGGCGGCTCCGCCCCGTGCGGGCCGTCCGGCTGCGCGGGCACGGCGCCGCCGGTCGCCCGCTCCGGCCGGTCCGGCCCCGGTCCCTGCTCCTGGGCCTGTGCCCGCTCCTGCTTCTGCACGAACTCTTCTCCCCCACTGTCCCCTCGACGAGGCAAGGGAACGTACTTCGGTTCTGTCCGGTTCCACAACTCCCGTCTCGTGTACGGGCTTTGTCGATCCGGTTCGGGCTTGGCCGGGCTTGTCGGGCTTGGTCGGGCGGTATCAGCCCGCGAACTCGGGGCCCTTCAGGAGGGCGCGGGTCCTGCGGTAGAGGCGCCAGCCGAGGGTGGGGAGGGAGTCGGGGTACGGGGCGACCCGGGCGCCCCGGCCGTCCATCCAGGCCTCCACGTCGGCGGTGGTGTGGTCGCGGCGGACGATGAGCCGGGCGATCCGGAAGAGTTCGTCGGACGCGGAGCTGAGGGCGTGCCGGACGGCGACGGCGGAGGCGTAGCCGGCGGCCTCGGCGGCGCGGCGGACGGCGGGGCTGTTGTAGCCGTGCGGGTAGGCGAGGTGGCGCACCTCGTGGCCGAGGACGTCCTCCAGTTCGGCCTTGGAGTCGCTCAGTTCGCGGCGGAGCGCGGCCGGCCGGAGGGTGTCGAGCTGGGCGTGGCTGACGGTGTGGCCGCCGACCTCCATCCCGTACTCCTCCAGGCGCGGCGCCTGCGCCAGGGTCATCATCGGCGCGGGCGGCAGGAGGCACGGCCGGCCGGGGGCGAGGGCGCCGGTGGTGAGGTAGGCGGTGGCGGGCAGCGCGCGGGCGGCGAGCGCCTCGGCGGTGGGGCCGGCGAGGTCGGCGAATCCGTCGTCGAAGGTGAGGACGACGGGCCGGGGCGGCAGCGGGGTGCCGGCGGCGAGGTGTCCGGCGAGCGCGCCGACGGTGAGCGGCGTCCGGCCGCTGTCGGCGATCGCGTCGAGGTGGGCGGCGAACTGCCGGGGCGTGACGGTGAATTCGGCGATCCAGGAGGGCGGGTCGTCCATCACCGGGTGGTAGAGGAGGACGGGTACGCGGGTCATCGGCCGGCCCCCCGGTGGAGGCGCGCCCTGAGGTAGCCCAGCGGGCCGTAGAGCATGCCGCGCCGTTCCAGGCGGGAGAGGGACGCGGGCCACGGGTGGTGCCGGGTGCCGTGCTCGCCGGGTACGCCGCCCCGGTCCCCGCCGCGTTCGGCGGTCATCGTCCGGGCGTGCGCGAGGCCGCGCGGGAGCCGGGCCAGGAGGGCGGGCAGCAGGGCGGGGCGGCGGACCATCGTGGCGGTGAGGTACGCGGTGAGGCCGGCGCCGTAGCCGTACGCCTGGTTCTCCAGATCCTGCCAGGTCTCGCGGTGGTGGTGCCAGACGAGCGCGCCGGGCGCGTAGCGGAGCCGGTGGCCGGCGGCGAGGACGGCGACGAAGGCGTACAGGTCGTCGCCGCCCCGCGCGGCCGTCCCGGTGCCGGTCGCCGGGTCGAAGCCGCCCGCGCGGCGCAGCGCGGAGGCCCGGAAGGCCATGTTGGCGCCGGAGCCGAAGCTGCCGGCGGTGAAGGGGAAGAGCGGTTCGTCGGCGGGCGGGCGGGCCGGGTCGTACAGGCGGGGCGCGAAGCCCTTGGCGAAGCCGCCGTGCGATTCGAGGAGGATCTGCGCGGGGGTGGTGAGCCGGGCGGGCAGGATGAGGCCGGTGACGCAGCCGAGCCGGGGGTCGGCGGCGAAGGGCGCGGCGAGCGCGGTCAGCCAGTGCGGGTCGGCGATCACGTCGTCGTCGGTGAAGGCGAGCACCTCGCCGCCGGCCGCGGCGACCCCGGCGTTGTGGGCGGCGGCCAGGCCGGGCCGGTCCTCGCGCACGTAGCGGACCCGGTCGGCGTACCCCTCCCGGACCAGGTCGCGGGTGGCGGAGGTGCGGGGGGCGTTGTCGACGACGATCAGCTCGTGGTCGGGGTGGTCCTGCGCCAGGAGGGAGTCGAGGGCGCGGGCGAGGGAGTCGGGGCGTTCGCGGGTGGCGACGACGACGGAGGCGCGGGGCGGGGCGGCGGCCGTCGCGGGGGGCTCCGCCGCGGCGAGGCGTTCCGCGTCCGCGCGGGGGGCGGCGGCGTCGGCCAGTTGCCCGGCCGCGAGCGCGGCGAGGACCTCGGCGGGGTCCTCGCCCTCCTCGTAGCGGCCGAGGACCGTGGCGGCGGGGCGGCCGTCGACGCGGACGAGGGCGTAGACGTCGCCGGGGGCGGGCTCCGCGGCGCCGGGGGCGGGGCGGAGTCGCGGTCCGTCCGCGCCGAGCTCCAGCTCGGCGACGGATATGGCGGTGTGCGTGTTCAACGGGGTCCCCCAGGGACGGACGGGAGGTTCGGGGCCGGACGCGGGCCCGTCGGTGCCGCCACGCGGCTAGCGGTCGCCCTTGAGGCGGGCGAGGGTGTTCAGGGCCTCGCGGGCGCGGGCGGCCAGTTCGGGGCGGGCGCGGACGTAGGCGTGCGCCGCGCGGACCGGCTCGCGGCGGAGCCGGTGGAGGACGGCGCGCGGGTCGGGCCGGGTGACGGCGCCCTCGTACACGGTGAGCTCGCCGGTCTTCAGGGAGTCCTTGTACTCGGCGGCGCCCCGCCCGAGGTCGAGCATCCCGATCCCGGCCGCCGCCGCGCCCTCGGCCATCCTCAGGTGGAGGACGAGCCCCGGGGAGTACTTGGCGAACTCGGGGTCGTACGCGGGGAACCAGCACGACAGGACGGTCGCCGAGCGGAGCCCGAAGTGCGCGGCGACCGGGCGGTCGCCGACGTACAGGACGGACAGGACGCCGGAGCAGCCGGGCGCGCGCCGGGAGTGGAGGCGGCGCACCAGGGCGCTGATCCACTCCTGGGCGAAGCGGTCGCCGCGGCCGGTGCGGCGGTACTGCGCGGACTTCCACTCCATGAGGGTGCGCAGGGCGGCCGGGTCGCGCTCGTCGAAGACGAAGCGGAGCTCGCCGCCGGCCTGCCGGGCGAGCCTGCGGTCTTTGGCGAGGGTGGTCTTCAGGAACTTCGGCGACTGGACGCGCAGCAGCGCCTCGTACGCCGCGTACCCCTCGCCGACGTCGATGACGGGGGAGGCGAAGGACTCGTCGGCGGCGCCCTCGAAGACGGGCTGCCCGGCCTCCAGGTTGTCGTACTCCCAGAAGACGAGCCCGCAGGCCCGCAGCAGCGCCTCGGTGCCGGGCCGCAGTCCGGGCCGGAAGACGCCGCCCTGGCTGTCGGAGACGCCGAAGCCGATGGCCCGCCCGCGCCCCAGCGGCCCCTTCTCGTACGGGAAGAAGCCGACGGGCTCGCCGTCCTCCCACCACACGGCGACCCGCGCCCGGGGCCGTACGGCCCCGACGGCGAGGGTGAACTCCGGTTCCATGAAGGGGTTCGCGGGCGCGCCGGACTTGGCCCTCAGCTCACGCCACGCCTCGATCTCCCGTGCGCCCAGCTCCCCCGGCCGCACGATCCCCACACGCCAAGCACGCACCTAGCCGACCCCCCGGTCATCCCCCTGAGCACTGCCAGGACAGGACGGTACCGGTCCGAACCGCTCCCCGGCAGGCATACTCGGCGTTTCGATCACGGAGGGGAGCTTCGGTGCACAAGAGGCTTGCGGGGCGGGCGGCGGCGGGGTGAGGGTCAGGAGGTCCGCCCGCGGCGGATCCCGGTGATGTCCGGGTCGCCCGCGATCGGGGCGCCGAAGGCGTCGACGCGGACGCCGGTGGCGGTGGCGGTGACCTCCAGGGCCAGGTTGTCGTTCGGGGAGAGGTCACGGAGGTCGATCCGGGCCCGGAGGGCGCCGTCGCCGGGCATCCGGTGGACGCTCTCCGGCAGGAAGTCGGCACCGGCCAGCGCCTTCCGCAGGGCGGCCTCGTCGGCCGGGGCCCCGGTGGCGAAGGCCGCGCGGACGCGGTCGGCGTGCGCGTCGGCGGCGCACCGGTCGACCTCGTCCAGGGGCACCTCGTCGTAGGAGACGGTGGCCTCGGGGCCGGGCGGTTCGGGCAGGTCCGGGGGGAGCGGGACGGGTTCCTCGGACGGGGTCCGCACCGGCGGGCCGACCGTCTCCGCGACCAGGCTGACGTCCGGGAGCGGGGGCAGCTCGATCGCGGAGCCCGGGGAGCAGGTGTCCGCGATGCGGAGGGCGATCGCCTGGGCCCGGACCGTCGGGTCGGAATGTCTCTCCAGGTCCTTCCCGGAGAGCATCCGGGGCGACGGGCTCGCGGTGACGGCCGCGGGGGCCGCCGTGGCGGCGGGCCTGCCCGCGGCGCCCTGCGTGCCGCAGGCGGTCAGGGTCAGGGTGCCGAGGGCGGTGGCCGTCAGGGCGAGGGTGCGGAGGAGACGCTGCGACGTGGTCATGCCGGAATCATGCGGGCGGGTCCGGGCCGCCCACATGAGTACGGCTACTCAACGCGCTTCGCGCGCCCTTGGGTTGTCGGGACGTCAGGCGACCCGCACGCCCCTGCGCCACACCTCCGCGACCAGCGGGACGCCGGGACGGTAGGCGAGGTGGACGTGGGACGGGGCGTCGAGGACGGTGAGGTCGGCGCGGGCTCCGGGCGTCAGCCGGCCCACGTCGGTGCGGCGGAGGGCCGCCGCGCCGCCGGCCGTGGCGGACCACACCGCCTCGTCGGGGGTCATCCGCATGTCCCGGACCGCGAGCGCGACGCAGAACGGCATCGAGGAGGTGAAGGAGGAGCCCGGGTTGCAGTCCGTGGAGAGGGCCACGGTCACGCCCGCGTCGAGCAGGCGGCGGGCGTCCGGCCACGCGGCGCGCGTCGAGAACTCGGCGCCCGGCAGGAGCGTGGCGACCGTGTCGCCGGAGGCCAGCGCGTCGACGTCGGCGTCCGTGAGGTGGGTGCAGTGGTCGGCGCTGGCCGCGTCCAGCTCCACCGCGAGCTGGACGCCGGGGCCGTACGAGAGCTGGTTGGCGTGGATCCTCGGGAGGAGGCCCTTCGCCTTGCCGGCGGTGAGGATCGCGCGGGCCTGGTCGCCGTCGAAGGCGCCCTTCTCGCAGAAGACGTCGATCCAGCGGGCGTACGGGGCGCAGGCGTCCAGCATCGGGCCGGTGACGAGGTCGACGTAGGCCGCCGGGTCGTCGGCGTGGTCCGGCGCCACGATGTGCGCGCCGAGGTAGGTGACCTCGTCGGTGTGCTCCGCGGCGATGCGCAGCGCCCGGGCCTCGTCCTCGACGGTGAGGCCGTAGCCGGACTTGGTCTCGAAGGTGGTGGTGCCCTGCCGGAGGGCCTCGCGCGTGTACCGGGCGACGTTCGCCGACAGTTCGGCGTCGGTGGCGGCGCGGGTCGCGGCGACGGTGGTGCGGATGCCGCCCGCCTCGTAGGGCCGGCCGGACATGCGGGCGTTGAACTCGGCGGTGCGGTCGCCCGCGAAGACGAGGTGGGAGTGGGAGTCGACGAAGCCGGGGAGGACGGCGCGGCCCGCGGCGTCGACGCGGTGGTCGGCGGCGGGGGCCCGCACCGCCGGGCCCGCCCAGGCGACCGTCTCGCCGTCGAGGACGAGGGCGGCGTTCCCGACGAGGCCGAGGGGGCCTTCGCCGAGGGCGGGGTCGTTGGTGACCAGGCTGCCGATGTTCGTGATGACGGTGGTGGTCAAGGTGCTCTCCGGTGGGGCGGGCGTGTGGGTGCGGGCGGGGTCAGTCCCTGAGCGCGGCGATCGAGTCCGCCAGGGCCCGGGCCACGTCCGGTACGGAGACGTGCGCGCCGTCCTGGACGATCCTCCTGCCGCCGACCACGACGTGGCGGACGTCCGCCGCCGTCGCCGCGAAGACGGCCGTCTCCGGGGCCAGGCGGGGGACGGGGCCGGCGGTGCGGACGGTGTCCAGGGCGATCGTCGTGAAGTCGGCGAGGGCCCCGGCTTCCAGGGTGCCCGCGTCGGTCCAGCCGAGGGCCGCGTGGCCGTCGGCGGTCGCGGCGCGGAGGAGGGCGGCGGCCGTCCAGTGGCCCCGGACGTGACTGCGCAGGCGCTCGTTCAGCTCCATGGCCCGTGCCTCTTCGAGGAGGTCGACGACGGCGTGGCTGTCGCTGCCGAGGGAGAGCGGGGAGCCGGCCTTCTGGAGGGCGACGGCGGGGCCGATGCCGTCGGCGAGGTCGCGTTCCGTCGTGGGGCACATGCAGGTGCCGGTGGAGGTGGAGCCGACGAGGGCGATGTCGGCGTCCGTCATGTGGGTGTTGTGGACGCCGGTCGTGCGGGGGCCGAGGACGCCGTGGTCGGCGAGGAGCCGGGTCGGGGTGACGCCGTGGGCGGCGTGGCAGGCCTCGTTCTCGGCGGTCTGCTCGGAGAGGTGGACGTGGAGCGGGGCCCGCCGTTCCTCGGCCCAGCGGGCGACGGTGGAGAGCTGGTCGGCGGGGACGGCGCGGACGGAGTGGATCGCCGCCCCGATCCGTACGCCCTCCCGGTCCTTCAGCGCGCTCGCCCGCTCGGCCCACCGCTCGGCCGTGCCGTCGCTGAAGCGGAGCTGGTGCCGCTCGGGGGCGGCGCCGAAGCCGGAGGAGAGGTAGGCGGTGTCGAGGAGGGTGATGCGGACGCCGGCCTCCGCGGCGGCCGCGATCAGGGCCTCGCCCATGGCGTTGGGGTCGGCGTAGGGGGTGCCGCCGGGGGCGTGGTGGAGGTAGTGGAACTCCCCCACGGCCGTGATGCCGGCCAGCGCCATCTCGGCGTACACGGCCCGGGCGAGCGCGAAGTACGTCTCCGGGGTGAGGCGCTGGGCGACGGTGTACATGACCTCGCGCCAGGTCCAGAAGGTGCCGCTCCCCACCTGCACCGTGCCCCGGAGGGCCCGGTGGAAGGCGTGGCTGTGGGCGTTCGCGAGGCCCGGGATCGTGAAGCCGCGCAGGACGGTCGCGCCGGGCGGCGGGGCGTCCGCGCCGGTGCGCACGGCGGTGATGCGGCCGTCCGTCGTGGACACGTCCAGGGCGACGCCCGGCTCGGCGCGGGTGCCGAGCCAGGCGTGCTCCAGCCAGTACGTCGTGGTCAGCGGCACGCGAGGCCCTCCAGTACGTCGGCGAGTGCGCGGACGCCCGCGACGCAGTCGTCCTCGGCCGCGAACTCGGCCGGGGAGTGCGAGACGCCCGTGGGGTTCCGTACGAACAGCATGGCGGTCGGGACCGACGCGGAGAGGATTCCGGCGTCGTGTCCCGCGCCCGTGCCGAGCACGGGCGTCTTCCCGCCGAGGAGGCGCACCAGCTCGTCGCGCAGGGCGTGCCGGAACTCGACGACGGGGGTGAAGGACTCGCGGACGACGGCGAGGTCGATGCCGTGCGCGGCCGCCTTGTCGCGGGCCGCCGTCTCGATCCCGGCGATCACCGCGTCGAGCGCGTCCTGGTCCGCGGCGCGGGCGTCGAGCCAGCCGCGCACGAGGGACGGGATGGCGTTGACGCCGTTGGGTTCGACGGAGATCTTGCCGAAGGTGGCGACGGCGCCCGCGAGTTCGGCCTCGCGGCGGGCGGCGAGGACGGTCTCGGCGTAGGTGAGCATGGGGTCGCGCCGGTCCACGAGCCGGGTGGTGCCGGCGTGGTTGGCCTCGCCGTGGAAGTCGTACCGCCAGCGGCCGTGCGGCCAGATGGTGGAGGCGACGCCGACGGCGTCGCCGGACAGGTCGAGGGCGCGGCCCTGCTCGACGTGGAGTTCGACGAACGCGCCGATGCGGTCGAGGCGTTCGCGGTCCTCGCCGATCGTCTCGGGGTCGTGGCCCGCGGCCTCCATGGCCTGCGGCAGGGTGATGCCGTCGGCGTCGCGGAGCTCGTACGCCTTCTCCTTGGTCAGCTGGCCGGAGGTGAGGCGGGAGCCGACGCAGGCGAGGCCGAAGCGGGCGCCCTCCTCGTCGCCGAAGTTGACGATGGCGAGGGGCCGGCGGAAGGAGGCGCCGCGGGCGCGGAGTTCGTCGAGGGCCGCGAAGGCGGAGACGACGCCGAGGGGGCCGTCGAAGGCGCCGCCGTCGGGGACGGAGTCCAGGTGGGAGCCGGTGACGACGGCGTCGCCGGCGGTGGGGTCGCCGAGCCAGGCCCACTGGTTGCCGTTGCGGTCGGTCTCGACGTCGAGGCGGCGGGCCTCGGCCTGCATGCGGAACCAGAGCCGGCAGTCGGCGTCCGCCCCGGTCCAGGCGTAGCGGCGGTAGCCACCGGTGGCGGCGCTGCGGCCGAGGGGCCGCAGCGACCGCCACATGGCGTGGAAGCTGTCGCTCACGCGGAGGCCTCGTCCTCGGCGCCCTCGCGCATCGGGACGCGGACGCCCTTCTCGTCGGCGACGCGCTCGGCGATGTCGTAGCCGGCGTCGACGTGGCGGATGACGCCCATGCCGGGGTCGTTGGTGAGCACGCGGCGGATCTTCTCGCCGGCGAGCTTCGTGCCGTCGGCCACCGAGACCTGGCCGGCGTGGATGGAGCGGCCCATGCCGACGCCGCCGCCGTGGTGGAGGGAGACCCAGGAGGCGCCGGAGGCGACGTTGACCATGGCGTTGAGCAGCGGCCAGTCGGCGATGGCGTCGGAGCCGTCGAGCATGGCCTCGGTCTCGCGGTACGGGGAGGCGACCGAGCCGCAGTCGAGGTGGTCGCGGCCGATGGCGAGGGGGGCGGCGAGGGTGCCGTCGGCGACCATGTCGTTGAACATGGCGCCGGCCTTGTCGCGCTCGCCCTGGCCGAGCCAGCAGATGCGGGCCGGGAGGCCCTGGAAGTGGACGCGCTCACCGGCCATCTTGATCCAGCGGTGCAGCGACTCGTTCTCCGGGAAGAGGTCGAGGATCGCCTTGTCCGTCTTGTGGATGTCGGAGGCCTCGCCGGAGAGGGCGGCCCAGCGGAAGGGGCCCTTGCCCTCGCAGAAGAGGGGGCGGATGTACGCCGGGACGAAGCCGGGGAACGCGAACGCGCGGTCGTAGCCGGCCAGCTGGGCCTCGCCGCGGATCGAGTTGCCGTAGTCGAAGACCTCGGCGCCGGCGTCCATGAAGCCGACCATGGCCTCGACGTGCCGGGCCATGGACTCGCGGGCGCGGGTGGTGAAGCCGGCCGGGTCCTTGGCGGCGGCGTCGGCCATGTCCTCGAAGGCGATGCCGACGGGGAGGTACGACAGCGGGTCGTGGGCGGAGGTCTGGTCCGTCACGATGTCGATCGGGGCGCCCTCGGCGAGCATCTGCGGGACGAGCTCGGCGGCGTTGCCGAGGAGGCCGATGGAGAGCGGGCGGCGGGCGTCGCGGGCCTCGACGGCGAGCCGGAGCGCGTGGGCGAGGTCGTCGGCCCTCACGTCCAGGTAGCGGTGCTCGATGCGGCGCTCGATGGCGCGCGGGTCGACGTCGACGCAGATGGCGACGCCGTCGTTCATCGTCACGGCGAGCGGCTGGGCGCCGCCCATGCCGCCGAGGCCGGCGGTGAGGGTGATCGTGCCGGCGAGGGTGCCGCCGAACTTCTTCGCGGCGACGGCGGCGAAGGTCTCGTAGGTGCCCTGGAGGATGCCCTGGGTGCCGATGTAGATCCAGGAGCCGGCCGTCATCTGGCCGTACATGGTGAGGCCGAGGGCCTCCAGGCGCCGGAACTCCTCCCAGTTGGCCCAGTCGCCGACCAGGTTGGAGTTGGCGATGAGGACGCGCGGCGCCCACTCGTGGGTCTGCATGACGCCGACGGGACGGCCGGACTGGACGAGCATGGTCTCGTCCTGCTTCAGCGTCCTCAGCGTGCGGACCATGGCGTCGAAGGAGCGCCAGTCGCGGGCGGCCTTGCCGGTGCCGCCGTAGACGACGAGCTTGTCGGGGTGCTCGGCGACCTCGGGGTCCAGGTTGTTCTGCAGCATCCGCAGGGCGGCTTCCTGCTGCCATCCCAGGGCACTCAGTTCCGTACCGCGCGGGGCCCGAACGGGGCGGGGTCCTGACATGGCGAAGCCTCCTCGAATGTCGTTCAGATATTCACATCCTGGACTGCTGAATAGATGTAGTCAACAGGGCGCGTCGGACGGGCCCGCGTCGGCCGGCACCCCCGCGCCCCGCGACGCCCCGCTCCCCCGCGCCCCGCGACGCCCCGCGCCCCGCCCCGCCCGCGCGCGCTCGGACCCTGCCCCGCGCGCGCCCGGGCCCCGCCCCGCGCACGCACCCGTGACGCCCCGCGCCCGGCCCGCCAGGATGGACCCCATGGCCTCCTCCCGCCGTGACCTCGCCGTCCGGGCCGCCGTCGCCCAAGGACTCCTCTCCCCCGCCGCCCCCGTCGTCGCCCTCCTCGACACCGCCGGCATCCGCGCCTCCGCCGCCGCCCTGACCGGCGCCTTCGCCGCCGTCACCCGGGCCGAGGTGCTGCACGCCTTCGCCGTGAAGGCCGCCCCGCTCGTGCCCGTGCTGCGGCTGCTCGCCGACGCGGGGATCGGGGCGGAGGTGGCGAGCCCGGGGGAGCTGGCGCTCGCGCGGGCCGCCGGCGTGCCCCCGTCCCGCACCGTCCTCGACTCGCCCGCGAAGACGCCCGCCGAACTCCGCGAGGCGCTCGCCCTCGGGATCGCCGTCAACGCCGACAACCTCCAGGAGCTGGCCCGGATCGACGCCCTGGTCGCCACCGCCCCCACCGCCTCGCCGCTCGGGCTGCGGGTCAACCCGCAGATCGGCGCCGGGACCATCGGCGCCCTGTCCACCGCCACCGCCACCTCCAAGTTCGGCGTCGCGCTGCGCGACGAGGGCGCCCGCGAGGCCGTCGTCCGGGCGTACCTGGACCGGCCCTGGCTCACCCGGCTGCACACCCACACCGGCTCCCAGGGCATTCCGCTCACCCTGATGGCCGAAGGCGTCCGGGCCGCGTACGAGCTGGCCGAGGAGATCAACGCCGAGGCGGGCCGCCCGCAGATCGACACCCTCGACATCGGCGGCGGGCTGCCCGTGAACTTCGCCTCCGACGAGGAGACCCCCACCCACGCCGACTACGCCCGGCTGCTCGCCGCCACCGTCCCCGGCCTCCTCGACGGCCGCTACCGCCTCGTCACCGAGTTCGGGCGCTCGCTGCTCGCCAAGCACGGCACGGTCCTCACCCGCGTCGAGTACACCAAGACCTCCGGCGGCCGCCCGATCGCGGTCACCCACGCCGGCGTGCAGCTCGCCACCCGCACCGTGTACGCCCCCGAGGCCTGGCCGCTGCGGATCCTCGCGTACGACGCCGAGGGCCGCCCCCGCACCGGCGCGGCCACCGTCCAGGACGTGGCGGGCCCCGCCTGCTTCGCCGGCGACCTCCTCGCCGCCGGCCGCGCGCTGCCGCCGCTCCGCCCCGGCGACGTGGTCGCCGTCCCGGACACCGGCGCGTACGCCTTCGCCCACCACTACGCCTACAACAGCCTCCCCCGCCCCGCCGTCCACGGCTTCACCGTCGCCGACGACGACGCCGTCTCCTTCGCCCTCGTCCGGCCCGGGCAGACCTCCCAGGAGCTCGTCGCCGAGGCCGGGGGCGCGCACGCGGACGCGCTCGTCCGGTAGCGGAGCCCCCGGGAACCCCCTTCGATGGGAGCCATGACCACCACAACCGTCGTCGTGGAGCGCCGGGTCGCCGCCTCGCCCGGCCGCGTCTGGGAGTCGATCACCGACCTGCCGGACCTGCCCCGGGTGCTCTCCGGCGTCCAGCGGGTCGAGGTGCTCACCGAGGGCGGCTTCGACGTGGGCACCCGCTGGCGGGAGACCCGGAAGATGCTCGGCAAGGAGGCCACGGAGGAGATGACCGTGACCGAGTGCGAACCGCCCGACCGGTACGTGACGGTGGCCGACTCGCACGGCATGCGCTACGTCTCCGAGCTGTCGCTGCGCGCCGAGGGGCCGGGCGGCAGCGTCCTGCGGATGGCCTTCTCCGCCCGCCCCGCGGACGGCCGCCGGCAGAACCTCCTCGCCCGCCTCCTCGCCCGCTTCGGCGCGAAGGCCGTCTCGAAGGCGCTCGCGAAGGACCTGGACGACATCGCGCGGGCGGTCGAGTCCCGCTACTGACCCCCGCTTCCGGCCCCTTCCGCGTTCGATTCCGGTCGTCCCTGGGCATGTTCCGATGGAAAATGCCAGAACCCCCTCCCGGGACCGCCCCGTTCAGTAACGTCACCGTCACTGCCGTTGCTCGCACGCCGTATCGGGAGGGGAACCCGCGTGCCCGGAATCGACGAGTGCCTGACCGAGGCCATGACCCTGCCGGGCGCGCGCGGCGCCTGGCTGGTCGACTGGAACAGCGGCCTCGCACTCGGCACCGCGGGCGAGTCGCCGGTCGGCGACCACGAGACGACGGCCGCCGAGACCGCGGAGCTCGCCCGCGCCGCGGCCGAGTTCGACTCCTTCACCGTAGGCGCCGAGGGCCCCGAGGGGGACACCGGCGAACCGCCCGTCGAGGACCTCATCGTCACCACCCGGGCCGGCTACCACGTCCTCCGCTTCGTCCGGACCTCCTTCGACAGCAGCGTCTTCCTCCACCTCTGGCTCGACCGGGACACCGGCAACCTCGCCCTCGCCCGCATCCGTCTCGGCGACCTCGCCGAGCGGCTGGTCCTCGGATGAGCGTCTCCCCCATGCTCGTCCGGCTCGCGGCGGAGCGGGCCACCGGCGCCCTGCTGCGCGACCACGGCACCCTCTACCTCGTCGACGGCCGCGTCGTGCACGCGGAGAGCCCCGCCGCCCCCGGCATGGACGTCCTCCTCACCACCGCCGGGCGGCTGCCCCGGGAGGGCTGGGACGAGGCCGTCGACCGGGCCGGCGCGCACCGCGCGGTCGGCCGCTTCCTCGTCGACAGCGGCCGGCTCGGCGACGGCGAGCTGGAGATCTGCCACCTCGGCGCCGTCTTCGACGCCGCCTTCTTCGCCCTCTCCCCCACCAGCGGCCCCACCCGCTTCCGGTACGGCGTCGGCCACTGGTTCGGCACGGTCCGCCCGGTCTCCGCCGAGGCCGTCGAGCGCGAGACCCTCCGCCGCCGCGAGCTCCTCGACGCCGTCTGGCCGTACGCCTCCGTCGACACCGCCCCCGTCGTGCCCCGCCCGGCCGCCCCCCACCAGGGCGTCGGCGCCCGCCGGCGCGCCCTGCTCGCCGCCGCCGACGGCGTCCGCACCCCCGCCGAGCTGGCCCGGCACCTCGGCCGCCCCGCCTTCCACACCCTCCTCGACGTCCGCAGGCTCGCCGCCGCCGGACTCGTCGAGACCCCGCTCGACGCGGCCCCCGACGCCGCTCCCGCACCGCCCGCCCCGGCCTTCCCGCCGGTCCCCCCGGTGTCCGACCCCGACATCGCCCTGCTGCGCCGGCTCCGTGACGCCCTGGAGGCACACCTGTGATGAGGCGTGCTCTGCGCCTGCGCGCCGAGAGGAGACAGTTGATGACAGCCGAAGCCGAGGTGCTCGGCGAGCTCAGACGCCTGCGCGCCCGGCTGCCCCAGCTCACCGGGGCGCTCGCCGCCAGCGCCGACGGCCTCGTGCTCGCCCACGACACCGTGGACGGCGCGGCGGAGAGCGTGGCCGCGCTGACCGCCGCCGCGCTCGGCGTCGGCCGGCGGCTCACCGAGTCCACCGGACAGGGCGGCTTCCGCGAACTGCTCGTACGGGGCGAGGACGGTTACGTCGCCACGTACGCGGCCGGCGGCTCCGCCGTCCTCACCCTGCTCGCCGAACCCCGCATCAACGTGGGCCGGCTCCACCTGGAGGCCCGCCGCTCCAGCGTCCGCATCGGCGAACTCGTCGACGGCGCGCTGGACCGCGGGGCCGCCCACTGACCCCACACCGCACGCAATCCGATCCGTACGGAAGACAGAAGGAAGTCGCACCATGACCAACGTCGAAACCGCCCTCAAGGAAGCCGTCGCGATCGACGGCGCGATCGGCGCGGCCCTCGTCGACTACACCAGCGGCATGGCGCTCGGCACCATCGGCGGCGGCAAGGAGCTCGACCTCACCGTCGCCGCCGCCGGCAACACCGACGTGGTCCGGGCCAAGGTCCGGGCGATGGAGATGCTGGGCCTCGACGAGGAGATCGAGGACATCCTGATCACCCTCGGCACCCAGTACCACCTCATCCGGCTCCTCAAGAGCCGCACCTCCCAGGGCCTCTTCCTGTACCTGGCCCTGTCGAAGGACCGCGCCAACCTGGCGATGGCCCGCCACCAGCTGAAGAAGCTCGAAGCGGACCTGGAGGTCTGACCGCCGCCGGGCTCCCGCTACTCGACGAACAGTCCCCGCTCCGCGGCCTTCGCGTCGAACTGCTCCAGGCGCGCCTGCGCGTCCGGCAGCTCGTCCGCCATGGCCTCCAGGAGGACCCGGCCGAGGAGCATCGGCGCACAGGCGGTGTCGAAGGCCAGCCCGGTGCCGACGGCGGCCGGGATGAGCAGGTCGGAGTGGGCGGCGACGGGCGCGAAGGCGGACTCGGCCACGGTCACCACCGTGAGCCCGGCCGCCCGCGCGTACTCCAGCGCCTCGACGACCTCGCGGGGGTGCCGGGGCAGCGCGAAGCAGAGCAGGGCGTCGGCCCCGGCCCGGACCGCCGCGTCGATCCGGTCGGTGAGCATCGAGCCGCCCTCGTCGAGCAGCCGGACGTCCGGGTGCACCTTGGCGGCGAAGTACGCGAAGCCGCGGGCCTGCGAGGAGGCGGCGCGCAGGCCCAGGACGAGCAGCGGGCGGGAGCCGGCGAGGAGCCGGCCGGCGCGCTCCACGGGCGCGGGGTCGGCGAGCAGCCCGGCGAGGTGCCGGAGGTTCTCGATCTCGGCGAGGACGGCCTGCTGGTACTCGTTGTGCCCGCCGTCCTCCGCGTCCCCGGCCTCGGCGGGGGCGGGCGGCGCGACCTCCCGCAGGTGGCGGCGGAGCGCCGGGTAGCCGTCGAAGCCGAGGGCGACCGCGAAGCGGGTGACGGAGGGCTGGCTGACGCCGGCGAGCTCGGCGAGCTCGACGCTGGAGAGGAAGGGCGCGTCGGCGGCCCGGCGCACCATGCAGTGGGCGATCCGCCGCTGCGTGGGCGTGAGCCGGTGCCCCTCGAAGAGCGCCTGGAGCCGCCCGGCCGGGCTGTCGCTCATGCCGTCCCCCTTCATCCCATCCATTCATCTCTGGCCTTGCCTGCATAAGGATATGCAGAGGGTCACGTCATGGCGTCCGCTTCGTCCGGGGGTTGTCACAAACGCCGGCTCCCCGTGGAACCCGGCCCCCGCGCGGCAACACTACCGATGACGCTCACAGACGGGCCGGCCCGGACCGGCCACCGGGGGAAGAGGGAACGACATGAACTCCACGACGGTCAGAGCCCGTTCGGGGCGCCGGGGGCCGCGCGGCGCCGTCCTCGGCGCGGCCGTGGTCGCGGCCCTGCTGACGACCGCCGCCTGCCAGGGCGGGGACGACGGCGCCGGGGCCACCGCGTCACCGACCGGTGCGGCGGGGACCACGGCGCCCGCCGCACCCACCACCGACCCGGGGACCGGCGGCGGCCCCTCGGCCGCGCCCACGTCCACGGCCACGGCGACCGGGACCGGCGACAGCGGCGAGACCGGCGGCGGGAACGGCACCGAGTACGCCGACTGCGAGGCCGCGGGCCTCGGCACGCACGTGGCGCTCCAGGACGAGCCCGGGGAGACCCCCCGGCACTTCCTGCTGACCGTCACCAACCGGAGCAGGACGCCCTGCGTGCTCAACGAGGCGCCGATCGTCCGGCTCCGGGCCGGGAACTCCGCCCCGATCGTCGAGACGCTCGGCGAGCCGGACGACGAGCCCGTGGTCGTCGAGGGCGGCGGCAAGGCCTACGCGGGCCTGTACGTCTTCGGCGACGACGAGGGCGGCGAGGCGGAGTACGACCGGTCCGACCGGTTCACCGCCACCCTGGTCGCCGGCGAGGGCACCGAGCTGAGCGGCACGCTCGTCTTCGACCTGCCCGACGGCCTCGGCACCGTCTCCGTCGACGACGCGGCCCGGGTCAACGGCTGGGCCGGCACCGAGGGCCTGGCCATGCGCCCGATCACCCGGCTCTGAGCGCGCCGGGAAGTCTGACGCGGGGACCGCCGCACCCCCATCACTGGGGGGCGGGACGACGGCGGTCCCCGCGGGGGACACGGGCCCGGGTCAGGGCCGGTCTCCGCGTCCGCGGCGTCGTCAGAGGTCCGGGAGCCGCTCCGGAGGTTTCCGTGACGCCGACGGAGAACACTCTGCCGGAGGCGTGTTAAGCGGGTGCTGCGTGGACGTGTCGCACGCGTACCGTTTGCGCGAACGCCCGCGCGAACGCCCGCGGCCCCCTCCGGACGGCTACTTGCCGCCGCCGTTGGCCAGGAAGGCCAGCAGGTCCTGGCGGCTGACGACACCGGTCGGCTTGCCCTCGACGAGCACGATGGCGGCGTCGGCGTCACCGAGGACCGACATCAGGTCGGCGACCGGCTCACCGGAGCCGACCTGCGGCAGCGGCGCGGACATGTGGCCCTCCAGCGGGTCCTCCAGCTGCGCCTGCCGGGTGAAGAGGTGGTCCAGGAGCTCGCGCTCCACGACCGAGCCGATCACCTCGGCGGCCATGACGTCGGGGTGGCCGGCGCCCGGCTTCACGATCGGCATCTGGGAGACGCCGTACTCGCGCAGCACCTCGATGGCCTGGCCGACGGTCTCGTCCGGGTGCATGTGGACGAGGGACGGCAGGCCGCCCGACTTGTGGCGCAGGACGTCGGCGACGGTGGCGGTGGAGGTGTCCTCCAGGAAGCCGTAGTCGGCCATCCACTCGTCGTTGAAGATCTTCGACATGTAGCCGCGGCCGGAGTCCGGCAGCAGCACGACGACGACGTCGTCCGGGCCGAGCTCCCGGGCGACCTCCAGCGCGGCGACCACGGCCATGCCGCAGGAGCCGCCGACCAGGAGGCCCTCCTCCTTGGCGAGGCGGCGGGTCATCTGGAAGGAGTCCTTGTCGGACACGGCGACGATCCGGTCCGTGACGTTCCGGTCGTAGGCGGTGGGCCAGAAGTCCTCGCCGACGCCCTCGACCAGGTACGGCCGGCCGGAGCCGCCCGAGTAGACGGAGCCCTCGGGGTCGGCGCCGATCACCTTGACCGTGCCGCCGCTGACCTCCTTCAGGTAGTTGCCGGTGCCGGAGATGGTGCCGCCGGTGCCGACGCCCGCGACGAAGTGGGTGATCTTCCCCTCCGTCTGCTCCCACAGCTCGGGACCGGTGGTCTCGTAGTGCGAACGCGGGTTGTTCGGGTTCGAGTACTGGTCGGGCTTCCAGGCGCCGGGCGTCTCGCGGACCAGGCGGTCGGAGACGTTGTAGTACGAGTCCGGGTGCTCCGGGTCCACGGCCGTGGGGCAGACGACGACCTCGGCGCCGTAGGCCCGCAGCACGTTGATCTTGTCGAGCGACACCTTGTCCGGGCAGACGAAGATGCACTTGTAGCCCTTCTGCTGGGCCACGATCGCCAGGCCGACACCGGTGTTGCCCGACGTGGGCTCGACGATGGTGCCGCCGGGCTTCAGCGCGCCGCTCTGCTCGGCCGCCTCGATCATCCGCAGCGCGATGCGGTCCTTGACCGACCCGCCGGGGTTGAAGTACTCGACCTTGGCGAGGACGGTGGCCTGAATGCCTGCCGTCACGTTGTTGAGCTTCACCAGCGGGGTGTTGCCGACGAGGCTGATCATCGAGTCGTGGAATTGCACCGTGTTCTCCGGGGTCTCCGTAATGGTGTGGCCAGCGTATGCGTAGTCGGGACGCCTTTCGGGGCAGGTAGACCCTGAACGGCCCCGGAGGGCCGGTGGGACCGGCACGGCTCGGAGGAGGTGGCGCCCGCGATGTCCAGGGCGAGGGTGGCACGCCGGATCGCGGCGGGAGCGGCGTACGGCGGCGGGAGCATCGGCCTGATCGGCGTGGCCGCGGTCGGGATCCTGCTGGCGGAGGCACAGCTCGCGAAGCGGACGGTGGGCACGGGGACGGCTCCGCTGCCGCCGGCGGTGGACGGACTCTACGGCCGGAACTTCGGCACGGAGGACCCGCTCCGGCTGGCCCTTCTGGGTGATTCCACCGCCGCCGGGCAGGGGGTGCGCCGGGCGGGTCAGACGCCGGGCGCGCTGCTCGCCTCGGGGCTCGCCGCGGTCGCGGAGCGCCCGGTGGTGCTGAAGAACGTGGCGCTGTCGGGGGCCCGCTCGGACGACCTGGAGCGGCAGGTGTCGCTGCTGCTCGCGCAGCCCCTGGGCCCCCCGGACGTCTGCGTGATCATGATCGGCGCGAACGACGTGACGCACCGGATGCCGGCGACGGAGTCGGTACGGCTCCTGGCGGCGGCGGTGCGGCGGCTGCGGACGGCCGGCGCGGAGGTGGTCGTCGGCACCTGCCCGGACCTGGGCACCATCGAGCCGGTCTACCAGCCGCTGCGCTGGCTCGCCCGGCGGGCCTCGCGGCAGCTGGCGGCGGCGCAGACGATCGTGGTGGTGGAGCAGGGCGGGCGGACGGTGTCGCTGGGCGACCTGCTGGGCCCGGAGTTCGCGGCCAACCCGCGGGAGATGTTCGGGGTCGACCTCTTCCACCCGTCGGCGGAGGGGTACGCGACGGCGGCGATGGCCGTGCTGCCGACCCTGTGCGCCGCGCTGGGCGTGTGGCCCGAGCCCGACCGGCTGGAGCCGGGCCGCCGCGAGGACATCCTGCCGGTGGCGAAGGCGGCGGCCGAGGCGGCGAAGCAGGCGGGCACGGAGGTGACCGGGGCCCGGGCCCCGTGGGCGCTCCTGAAGCACCGGCGCCGGCGGCGGCTGACGGAGGCCGCGGAGGCGGAGGGCGCGGCCCCCGGGGGCGTGGAGGAGCCCGGTCAGGAACCGCTGCCGCAGGACTCCCCCCGCACCTGAGCAAGCGCTTAGAAAAGAGGCCCTCGTCACACGTCGATCCCGGTGACCCCGTGCGGTACGTGCAGGTAACTTCCCCTTGAGTCCGTCCGTCCACCAGCCCCCTGGAGCCGTGATGCCCGAAGCCGTGATCGTCTCGACCGCCCGTTCCCCCATCGGCCGGGCCTTCAAGGGCTCCCTCAAGGACCTGCGCCCCGACGACCTCACGGCCACGATCATCCAGGCCGCGCTCGCCAAGGTCCCCGAGCTGGACCCGCGCGACATCGACGACCTGATGCTGGGCTGTGGCCTCCCGGGCGGCGAGCAGGGCAACAACCTGGGCCGGATCGTCGCCGTGCAGATGGGCATGGACCACCTGCCGGGCTGCACGGTCACCCGCTACTGCTCCTCCTCGCTGCAGACCTCCCGCATGGCGCTGCACGCGATCAAGGCGGGCGAGGGCGACGTCTTCATCTCGGCGGGCGTCGAGATGGTGTCGAGCTTCGTCCGCGGCAACTCGGACTCGTGGCCCGACACCCACAACCCGCTCTTCGCCGAGGCCGAGGCCCGCACCGCGGCCGTCGCCGCCTCCGAGGGCTCCACCTGGCACGACCCGCGCGAGGACGGCCTGATCCCCGACGCGTACATCGCCATGGGACAGACGGCGGAGAACCTCGCCCGCTGGAAGGGCATCAGCCGCCAGGAGATGGACGAGTTCGGCGTCCGCTCGCAGAACCTCGCCGAGCAGGCCATCAAGAACGGCTTCTGGGAGCGCGAGATCACCCCGGTGACGACCCCGGACGGCACGGTCGTCACCACGGACGACGGCCCGCGCGCCGGCGTCACCCTGGAGGGCGTGCAGGGCCTCAAGCCGGTCTTCCGCCCCGACGGCCTGGTCACCGCCGGCAACTGCTGCCCGCTGAACGACGGCGCCGCCGCGCTCGTCATCATGTCGGACACCAAGGCCCGCGAGCTCGGCCTGACCCCGCTGGCCCGGATCGTCTCCACCGGCGTCTCCGGCCTCTCCCCCGAGATCATGGGCCTCGGCCCGGTCGAGGCGTCGAAGCAGGCCATCGCGCGCGCCGGCCTCACCGTCGGCGACATCGACCTCGCCGAGATCAACGAGGCCTTCGCCGCCCAGGTCATCCCCTCCTACC
The DNA here is from genome assembly GCF_014649855.1 of Streptomyces roseolus. GTDB lineage: Bacteria > Actinomycetota > Actinomycetes > Streptomycetales > Streptomycetaceae > Streptomyces > Streptomyces roseolus. The sequence goes on from NZ_BMTV01000049.1 coordinate 40,610, forward strand.
AGGACCTCGGCCTGGACCTGGACAAGGTGAACGTCAACGGCGGCGCCATCGCCGTCGGCCACCCCTTCGGCATGACGGGCGCCCGCATCACCGGCACCCTGATCAACAGCCTCCAGTTCCACGACAAGCAGTTCGGCCTGGAGACCATGTGCGTCGGCGGCGGCCAGGGCATGGCGATGGTCATCGAGCGGCTGAGCTGAGCCGTAGCGGAGGGTGGGGGTCGCCTGAGGGACGAAGGCGGCACCCGCCCGCAGCGGTGGC
>NZ_BMTV01000050.1:0-24815 GCF_014649855.1 Streptomyces roseolus
CGCAGCGACACCTCCAGCAGACCGTCGAGAACACCGACGACCTCGTCGAACGCCTCCGCGAACTCCGGGAACACATCGGCCAGTTCCAGACCCATACCGGCACGCTGGGCACCCTGGCCGGTGAACAGGAACGCCGTCTTGCCCGCCTCGGCCGCGGCGCCGACGACGGCGCCGGGTGCCGGGTCGCCGGCGGCGAGGGCGGCGGTGGCGGCGAGGAGTTCGCCAGTGCCGGCGCCGAGGACGACGGCCCGGTGGTCGAAGAGGGTGCGGGTGGTGAGGAGGGACCAGCCGACGTCGGCCGCGTCGGGCGCGTCGGCGCGGTCGGCGAGGGCCCGGTGCAGGCGGGCGGCCTGGCCGCGCAGCGCCTCGGGGGTGCGCCCGGACAGCACCCAGGGGGTGAGGCCGGCGGGGGCGGCCTCTCCGGCGGGGGCCGCGGTCTCGCGGACGGGGCTCTCCGCCACGACGACGTGGGCGTTGGTGCCGCCCATGCCGAAGGACGAGACGCCGGCGACGAGTTCCCGCTCGGGGTGCGGCCAGCCGGACAGCTCGCGCTGCACGGCGAGGCCGAGTTCGTCGAACGGGATGGCCGGGTTGGGCGTCTCGAAGTTGAGGCTCGGGGGGAGCTCGCGGTGGGTCAGGCTGAGGAGCGTCTTGATGAGGCCGGTGATGCCGGCGGCGCCTTCGAGGTGGCCGACGTTGGTCTTGGCGGAGCCCACGTGGAGGGGCTCGCCGGCCGGGCGGTCCGCGCCGAGGACGGCGCCGAGGGCGGCGGCCTCGATGGGGTCGCCGACCGGGGTGCCGGTGCCGTGGAGTTCCACGTACTGCACCTCGGCGGGGGCGACGCCGGCCTTGGCGTAGGCCTCGCGCAGGACCTGCTCCTGGGCGGCGGCGCTGGGCACGGTGAGGCCGGGGGTGGCGCCGTCGTTGTTGACGGCGCTGCCGCGGATGACGCCGTAGATCCGGTCGCCGTCGGCGAGGGCGCGGTCGAGGGGCTTCAGGACGACGACGCCGGCGCCCTCGCCGCGGACGAAGCCGTTGGCGCGGGCGTCGAAGGTGTAGGCGGTGCCGTCGGGCGAGAGGCCCCCGAAGCGCTCCTCGGCGAGGGCGGCCTCGGTGAGCAGGTTGAGGTTCACGCCGGCGGCGAGGGCGGTCTCGGACTCGCCGGTGCGCAGCGACTCGCAGGCGAGGTGGACGGCGACGAGCGAGGAGGACTGGGCGGCGTCGACCGTGAGGCTGGGGCCCTGCAGGCCGAGGAAGTAGGAGACGCGGTTGGCGATGACGCCGCGGTTGACCCCGGCCATGGTGTGCTGGGTGACGGCCTGCTCGCCGTGGCGGTGGACGAGTCCGGCGTAGTCGTCGCGCAGGGTGCCGACGAAGACGGCGGTGCGGCTGCCCCGGAGGGTGGCGGGGACGACACCGGCGTCCTCCAGGGCCTCCCAGGCCAGTTCGAGGACGATCCGCTGCTGCGGGTCCATCGCGGCGGCCTCGCGGGGGGAGATCCCGAAGAACGCGGCGTCGAAGTCCTGCACCCGGTCCAGGAAGCCGCCGCGCCGCACGCCGTCGTGCGCGGCCGGCGTGGAGTGCTCCAGGCGTCCCTCCGGTGCTTCGGTGATGGCGCTCGAACCGTCGCGGAGCAGGGTCCAGAATGCGCCCGGGTCGGCGGCGTCGGGGAGCCGGCAGGAAATTCCCACCACAGCGATGCCCGCACCGTTCCCGTTTCCCGGACCGTTGACGACAGGGGTGTGTTCGACCGTCATCGCGCTCGACTGACCTTTCATCGCAGAAGCACAGAAGAACTGTCCGACTTCATCATCGAAAACAGGCAGACAGCTGAAGCCCGATCGAACTTACCGACCGCCGCTAATTGCCTCGTTCTGGCTCGGTAATGTTCCGGTAGGCCCCTGGTCACGGCGGTGGAATCCGCCTCGGAGAGCGGGCGGTTACCTTGCGGTGAGCGGTGGGTGAGTCGGGTTCGGATAGCTTTTCGGAAAAGCTTTCGCCAGACCGAGATGAAAGTGGGACCGGATTCGCCATGGCAATTGAACTCACCGATGACGCCACCAAGATGACGGAGCTCTACCAGAAGGCGTTCAACACCGGTGACCCGAATGTGGTCAACCAGCTGTACACCGACGCCGCCGTGACGGTGTGGGAGCCCGGCCAGCCGAAGACGGGCCAGGAGCGGAAGGACGCGCTGGCCGAGTTCCTCGCCCTCAAGCCGACGATGAACGCCAAGCTGCGCACCGCCTACGTGGCCGGCGACGCCGCGCTCCTGGTCGTCGACTGGACGATCGACGTCACCGGCCCGGACGGGACCGAGGAGCACCACGAGGGCGTCGGCAACGACGTCCTGCGCCTCGGCGAGGACGGCAAGTGGCGCTTCGCCATCGACCACCCGTTCGGCAACTGAGCTCCGGGCGGGAAAAAGGTCCGGCCCCCGCCGAGGGCGGGGGCCGGACCTGGGGTGGTGCTCGATAAGTCGTGCGGGTGGTGCGGGTGGTGCTCACCGAGAGGTGTCCACCAGGGGACACCCACCGGGAAGCACCCGCCGAGACGTGCTCGGCGGGTACCGCTCGGCGGGTGCCGCTCAGCCCTCCTGCGGGGCGGAGATGTGCTGCGCCAGACCACCGTCGACCGGCAGCTTGACGCCGGTGGTGAAGGTGGCGTCCGCGGCGAGGAACAGCGCGGCGGCGGCGATCTCGTCGACCGAGCCGTGGCGCTTCATCGGGGTGATGGCGTCGCCCAGCGCGTGGAAGCCCGCGCGCTCCTCGGCGGAGAGGCCCGCGGCACCGGCGGTGGGGGTGTCGATGAAGCCCGGCTGCACCGCGTTCACGCGGATGTTGCGCGGGAGCAGCTCGGAGGCGAGCACCTGGGCGAAGGACCACAGGGCGGCCTTCGACGCCGAGTAGACGCCCATGCCCGGGGTGCCGGTGACGTCGGCGATCGAGGTCGTGAAGACGATGGCGCCGCCCTCGTTGATGAGCGGGGCCAGGGCCTTGACGGTGAAGAACGCGCCCTTGGTGTTGATGTTGAACTGGCGGTCGTAGGCCTCCTCGGTCACCAGCTCCAGCGGGCCGAGCTCCGAGATGCCGGCGTTGACGAAGACGTAGTCGAGCGAGCCGACCTTGTCCTTGACGGTGGCCGCGAGGGCGTCGATGTCGGCGAGGACGGCGGTGTCGGAGACCACGGCGTGGCCCTTGTCGCCCAGGGTGTTCTTGGCGTCCTGGAGGTTCTTCTCGCTGCGGCCGGTGACGATGACCTCGCCGCCGCCGTCGACGAAGTGCTTGGCGATGGCCAGGCCCATGCCGTTGCTGCCGCCGGTGACGAGAGCCTTCTTGCCTGCGTACTTGCTCATTCTCTACTCCTTGTGATTCCAGCACTCGCGCTGGTCGGCCGTCTCGTGCGCCGCCGGCCGGACGCCCTCATGGAAACACGGCACCCTGGAGAGCTACTTGAGGTTTCATCCAGGCCTCTGACCTGCGCCTGGGATCCGCCGGAAGGGGTGGGGAACGCCCCAAACACGGCTTCCACGGAGCTTCCATGAGGCCTCTACGGGCCTTCGAGAGACCTCTGCGACCCTGGGCGCGGGGCGCTGTCGGCCGCATGCCGTCGTACCGGACCCGTGGCCCTGAGCGTCGCCGTCATCTTCCCGGTGCGCGGCGCGATGCTCAAGGGCCGGCTCGGAGTCGGGTCGGGATCATGCGGCCCCGCCTCCGGGTGGGGGCTGCGAGCGATCGCAGTCCACGACGACGATCGCGCGGGGGTATGGATGCGGTTTCGGATGCTGGGGCCACTGGAGATCACGGCCGACGACCAGTCATTGGCGTTGGGGGGGTCGAAGCAGCGGGCGACGCTGGGGTTCCTGCTGCTGCGCGTCAACAAGGTGGTGGCGACCAGCCAGCTCCTGAAGGCCCTGTGGCCGGAGGACGAGGCCCCCAACTCGGCGCGGAAGATACTCCAGAACACGGTGTGGGGCCTGCGCCGCGTCCTGGCCACCAATGGGGACAACTCCGGCGGCTGCGATCCGAACGCCCCCTGGGTCGTCACCCAGCAGCCCGGCTACATGCTGCGCGTCAGCACCGACCAGATCGACCTGTTCCGGTTCCGCGCGCAGGTCGAGGAGGGCCGGGCGCGGCTCGCGGCCGGCAAACCCGACCTGGCCGCCCAGCAGTTGAAGGACGCCCTGGCGCTGTGGCGCGGTCCGGTGCTCGCCGACCTCGTGGAGGGCGGGGTGTGCTGGCCCGAGCTGGCGGCCGTGCAGGGCGCCCGCCTCGACGCCCTGGAGGACTACTTCGAGGCCGAGCTGGCCCGGGGCCGCCACCAGGCGATCCTCGGCGAGCTGGAGACCCTCGTCGAGACGGAGCCGCTGCGGGAACGCGCCTGCGGCCAGCTGATGCTCGCCCTGTACCGCTGCGGCCGGCAGGCCGACGCGCTCAGTGTCTACGCGCGCGTACGGGCGGAGCTGGTGGAGAACCTGGGCCTGGAGCCGGGGCACGACCTGCGGCTGCTCCACCAGGCCATCCTCAATCAGGACCCCGAGCTCATCCTCCCCAGCAGCCCCATGTCCGCCCAGCAGGCCCTGCCGATGGGCTGGTCCGCGGCCCGTCCGGTGGCCCTGGCCGACCTCTCCCCCGCCGCGACCGTCCTCGCCCCGGCCTCCGACGCCACCGCCGCCTCCCGCGCGACGGACCGCCCCCGTGCCGGAGCCGGTGTCATCCCCGCGCAGTCCCGCGGTCTCCCGGACCGGGCCGCGCCCGCGGTCCCGCCGTCGGACGCGACGGCGTACGGCACCGGTGAGATGACCGCTCCGGTGGCGGACCGCGCCCGGATGGCGGCCGAGCGGAAGTGGCTCGGCGTGCTCCTGATCCGCACCGAACCGACGCCGGAGGCCCTGGAGTCGCCCGTCGACGTCGTCGACCGGTCGCTCGCCGAGACGTCCGCCGCCGTCCGCGAGGAGGTGGAGCGCCTGAACGGCATGCTCGCGGCGACCATCGGCTCGGTGTCCCTGGCCCTGTTCGGGGTGCGCCGCAGCGACGGCGACGACACGGCCCGGGCGGTACGGGCCGCCCTGGCCGTGCGGGACCGCCTGGCGCACACCGGGCTCGTCGAGTTCCGGGCCGCCCTCGACACCGGTGAGGTCCTCGTCCACTTCGGCCCGGACGACGGGACCGTTCCGCCCCGGGTGAGCGGCCGGCTCCTGGACGGCGCGCAGACGCTCCTCGCGGGGATCCCCGCCGGCGAGATCCACGCGAGCGCCGGCGTGCACAGCGCGACCGAGGCCGCCTTCTCCTACCTCCCCACGGACGGTCCGGGCACCGGCTGGAAGCTCGCCGGGCCGCGCCGCGACCGGCCCGGTCTGCACACCCTCCCGATCGTCGACCGGGAGTACGAGCTGGAGCTGCTGAGCGGTCTGGTGGAGCTCGCCGAGCACCGGGCCGCGCCGCACCTCGTGACCGTGGTCGGCGCCGACGGGGTGGGCAAGACCCGGCTCGTGATGGAGCTGGGCCGCCGGGTGGCGGGCCGCCCGGACCTGGCGCAGTTCCTCGCCGCGACCGCCCCCGCGCCGGACGCGGCCGACGCGGGCCCGCTCGCCGTGCCGGCCGATCTGCTGCGCGCCTACTGCGGGATCCTCCCGGGGGACCCGCCGGAGAAGGTGCGGGACAAGCTCGCCCGGCCGTTGCGGGAGCTGCCGCCCGGCTCGCCGTCGGACCCCGAGGGCGAGCGCGCGCTGTCGCTCCTGCTGCCCCTCTTCGCCCCCGGTGACACCGGGGCGGGCGGGGCCCGGGGAGCCACCCGTACGGCCGACGTCCTGGACGCCTGGCGCTCCTTACTCGTGCGGGCCGCGCGGGTGCGGCCCGTGGTGATCGCCGTCGACGACCTGCACCTCGCCGACGACCTGCTGCTCGACTGCGTGGAGCGGCTCCCGGAGGCGGCCGGCCCGGTGCCGCTGGTGGTGGTCGCGGCGGCGCGCCCCGAGCTGCGCGAGCGCCGTCCGGTGTGGGGCGCGGCAGCGCCCCACACCACCCTCCTCACGCTGTCGCCGCTCTCCGACACCGCGGTGGACCGGCTGCTCGACCTGCTGGTCACCGAGCCGACGGCGGGGATGGACAAGCGGAACGGCGGGATGCTCCACCGGACGCTCCGGGGTTCGGCCTGCCAGCCGCCGGCCGACCGCCGCCGTCAGGTGCGCGAACTGCTCCGGCTCGCCACACCGCTGCCGGAGCGGCCCGCCGGGAACAAGTCCCCCGAATCCCTCGTCGGCTGACGGAGCTTCAGGATTCGCGCGAGGCCGCGGGCCCTCCGCCCGCGGCCCCCCCGTCGTCCGCGGGACCGGTCAGCGGCCGGTCAGCCGGGCCTCGTCCGCGTCCCTCAGCAGCTCGGCGACGGCCCGGAGGCCTGCCTCCAGCTGGGCGATCTCCGCGTCCGTGACCAGCACGGACGGGGCGAACCTGAGGGTGTTGCCGGCGCTCGCGGTGGGGAAGGTGCGCACCCGGTGCTCCCGCAGCAGGAAGCCGGCGAGGTGGTAGCCGAGCAGCCCCGAGCGGGCCCCCTCGGCGATCACCTCGGACGCCGAACCGGACTGCTCGTGGAACTCCAGGCCCTGCATCAGGCCCCGGCCCCGCACGTCCTTCACCACGTCGGGGAAGTCGGCCCGCACCTTGCCGAGGGCGTCGGCGAGCCGGGCCCCGCGCTCCTCGGCGAGCCGGTAGGCGCGCCCGCCGTCGGCCTCCAGCATCTGGAGCACCTTGAGGGCGATGCGCGTGGAGAAGCCGTCCTTGGCGAAGGTCGAGCTGTGCACGAGCTCGAACTCGTGGCGGTAGCGGCTCTGCCGGGTCAGCATGACCGAGGTCTTCGCCAGGCCGCCGCCCAGGCTCTTCGCCAGGACGTAGTAGTCGGCGTGCAGTCCGATCGCCGAGCTGGCCAGCATCCGCCCGGTCCGGCCGACGCCGCTCTGGATCTCGTCGACGACGATCGGGACGCCCGCCGCCGCGCACTCCCGCTGGATCCCCGCCGCGAAGTCCTCGGAGAGCGGGACGATGCCGCCCTCGCCCTGGACGGGTTCGAGGAGCAGCGCCGCCACGCCCGGGAAGGCGTGCTCCACGACGACGACCCGGCCGCCGCGCACGACGAGGCCGTGCAGGACGGTCCGCTCCTCCGCGAGGGTCCGGCGGAGCGCCTCGGCGTCCTCGCGCGGCACGAAGCGGGCCTGCGCGGCCAGGGCGGTGAACGGGGTCCGGTAGCCGGGGTTGTGGGTGAGCTGGACACTGCCCACGAGCTTGCCGTGGAACGAGCCCTCCAGGGTGAGGAAGACCGGGGCCCGGCCCGCCACCGCGGCGTTGCGGCACTCGACCTCGGCGGCGAGCGCCTCGAAGCCGGTGGCGCCGGCGGCGGCCGGCACGTCCAGGTCGCGGAAGGCCTCGGGGGCCACCACGGCCTCGCCGGTGAGGACCGCGGCCCGCGCCTGCGCCAGCTCCGCGGCGACGGCCTCGGTGAGCTCGCCGGCCCGCATCACGCGGTCCAGCTCGGCGTGCTTGACGGCCGCCTCGATGGCCTCCGCGCCGCTGTTGCCGAAGATGGCGAAGTACGGCTCGTCGGTGCCGAGTTCGCGCTGGAGGACGCGGTTGAGCAGGCCCGCGACGGCGTCCGCGTCCGGGTGCCGGGAGAACTGCGCGAGCACCGGGGTCCCCCAGTCGAGCAGTTCCTTGGCGTGTGCGACGAGTTCCGGGTGGTTGTGCCCGAAGAACAGCGAGCCGTATCCGCCCGCCGCGTCGAACACCTCGACCTCACGGCCGTCCCGGCCTTCGTAGTACAGGGAGTTCCCCGAGGCCCGCTTGTACGCGACGTCGAGTCCCACGGAGTTGAGGAAACCGAGAATGTACGGCTCCGCCAACTCGGGTTGCTGTGTCTTGGAATTCATGCCGCCCTCTTTCCGGCCACGTCGACCACGTCGACCACGAAGCGATGCGGCGACCCTAGCCGCGGCCTGGAACCGCAAGGCCTCTCGCTTTTCTCCCCCCGGGTCATGCCGCGGTCATCGGCCGCTCATTTCCCGGCGGTGGGCGCGGTCACGGAACCGGCGGTGAGCGCGGAATGGACGACGCGGGCGACATCGGTCGTCCGGCCGTCGAGGTAGAAATGCCCACCGGGGAAGATCCGCACGTCCGTCCTGGCCTCGGTGTGCTCCCGCCAGGCGGCGGCGCGGTCCGTGGTGACCACCGGGTCGCTGTCTCCGACGAGGACGGTGAACGGCATGGAGAGCCGCGGCCCCTCCGTCCAGGCGTAGGAGCCGATGGCGCGGTAGTCGGCGCGCAGGCTGGGCATCACCATGGCCATGATCTCCGGGTCCTCCAGGACCTGGCTGCCGGTGCCGCCGAGCCGGCGGATCGCGGCGATGACCGCCTCGTCGTCGTCCATGCGGTCCAGCGGGTTGCGGAACGGCGTCGGCGCGCCGCGGCCCGACAGGAAGAGCCGCACCGGGGCCGGGAGGTCCTGGCCGGCGAGGCGGCGGGCCGTCTCGTAGGCGAGGACGGCGCCCATGCTGTGCCCGAAGAAGGCGTACGGCCGGTCCAGGTGCGGGACGATCTCCCGGGCGACGGCGTCCGCGAGGCGTCCGATGTCGTCGATCGGCTCCTCCAGGCGCCGGTCCTGCCGGCCCGGGTACTGCACGGCCACCACGTCGAACGCCGGGTTCAGCTCGCGGGCCAGGCCCACGTAGGCGCTGGCCGCGCCGCCGGCGTGCGGAAAGCAGAACAGCCGCGGACCGCTCGCGCGTATCGCGTCGAACCGCCGGAACCACTCACCACTCACGATGTCTCTCCCCTGTCGATGCCTGGGCCGGCTCCGTGGTCGGAGCGGCCTCGTCCGTACCGGTGTACCGAGAGCCCCGCGGCGCCGCGGGCGGGGCGGTCGCTAGCGGAGGATCTCCACCACGGCGCAGCCGACGGTGCGCGAGCAGCCGCCGACGAGCGCCACGACGTCCCCGGGCCGTACCGCGCCGGTCTCCAGGAGGTGGGCGAGCCCGGCGATCTGGTCGCCCGCGCCGAGGTGTCCCACCTGCCGTCCCCAGCTCCAGGTGGTCCGGCTCTCGTCGATCCCGTCGGCGGTGCGCCACCGCCAGACCGCGGAGTCCCGGCCGACGTTGGAGAAGACGAAGCGCGCGACGTCGTCGAGGGTGTGTCCGGTCTCGGCGAGGGCGGTGCGCACGGCGTCCCGCTCCCGGGTGGCGAGGAGGGACGCGGCGCCCGGTCCGTCGTCGGCGCGGTGGCGGCAGCCGGTGGCGGAGGGCGCCTCGCGCCAGGCGAGGTCGGCGCGGAACAGCGTGCCTTCGGACGGCTCGCCCAGGACCGCGGTGGAGAGCAGCCGGGCCACTCCCACGGAGCGGGTGAGGACGAGCCCGGTGGAGCCGTCGCCGAGGACCGCGCCGCTGGTGTGGCGGTAGCGGTCGCAGCCCGCGGCGCCTCCGGCGTCGGTGGTGGCGACCAGGGCGACGCCGTCGCCGTCGAGCGCGTCCAGGTACGCGGCGGCCGTGTGCAGGGCCAGCACTCCGCCCCCGGCGGGCCGTACGACCTCCAGGGTGGTGGCGCGGTGGCCGGCCACCGTCTCCTGGACCCGTGCTCCGGCGGCCCCCTGGAGCGAGCCGCAGCGGGTCGACTGGGCGTGGACGACGAGGTCGAGCTCGCGGCCGGCGCGGCCGGCGGTGCGCACGGCGTGCGAGGCGGCGGAGTGGGTGAGCTGTTCGGCGCTCCCGCGCTCGGCGACGCACACGGCGTCGTAGCCGTCGCGGCGCCAGGTCCGGAGGCTGTAGCGCCCGGCGGTCACCGCGGGGCGAATGGGTTCACGTCGTCCCAGCCGGACCGTGGCAGCACCGACGTACACGCTGTCCCACCGCATCGTCCACCCCTTCATCCGGACGGTCAGCCTGTCACAGGCCGCTCGAGGAGCCGTCCATCCCCGGTCGCGAACGGGCCCTGACCTGCGCACGGCGCGGCGGGGGCCCGCACGGCGGAACGTCCGTGGTGCGGGCCCGTCCGACGGCCACCGGGCATCCGCTCGCCGCGGGGGGTCGATCGCGGCGGATGCCCGGTGGCGGCTCCGTGTCCGGTCCGGCCGGAATCCCTTACTTGAAGGCCGGGATGGTGCGCGCGACCCAGTCGCCGAAGGAGCGGGCCGGGCGGCCGAGGACCTTCTGCACGTCGAGGCTGACCTCCTGCTCGACGGGGAGCGGCTCGCCGAGGACGTCGAGGGTGCCCTTGACGACGGCCGGCGGCATGAACTGGGACATGACCTCGGTGGCCTGCTCGCGGGTCAGCTCCACGTAGGTCACCTCCTCGCCGAGGACCTCGGAGAGCATGGCGACCTGACGGCGCGGGCCGACGGCCTCGGGACCGGTCAGCACGTAGGTGCGGCCGTTGTGGCCGTCCTCGCGGAGGGCGACCGCCGCGACGTCGGCGATGTCCGCCGGGTCGACGACGGGCAGCGCGACGTCGCCGAAGGGGTGGAAGACCTGGCGGCTGGTGCGCACCGACTCGGCCCACGCGAAGGCGTTGGAGGCGAAGCCGCCCGGCTGCAGGATGGTGTATTCCAGGCCCGACTCGCGCACGGCCGCCTCGAACTCGCGCAGGCGGTTGTGCGAGGGGGTGTCCGAGCGGGTGCCGGCGAGCTGGGAGGAGACGAGGACGACGCGCTTGACGCCGGCGCCCTTCGCGATGTCCAGCAGCTCCGCCGCCGGCTCGCCGGGGCCGTTCTGCTCGCCGGCGAGCAGGATGAAGAAGGCGTCGGCCCCTTCGAGGACCGGCTTCATGCTGGCGAAGTCGCCGAGCGAGGCCTGGACGACGCGGACGCCGTCCGGGAGGCCGGCGGGCTGGGCGTTGCGCGACACCGCCACGACTTCCTCGCCGGCCTCGGCCAGGGCCGCGACCAGCGGGCGGCCGATGTTGCCGGTGGCACCGGTGACAACAATCATGAACAGCTCCCTATATCAGTGTGGTTGGGGTGAGTTCGCCGCTGCCGGGAGACCGCGCCGAACGGGTCGGACAGTGCTCCTGGCCGTCACGTTCCGGACGCTAGCATCCTCGGAATAGTAGGTACCTAGAGGAAAGTGACTCACCCCTCGGTCCCCGCCGTACGCAGCGACGATGGGGTTCCCGGGGCGCGTGAGGGACTCCCGCGCCCCGGGAGGTTCGTGTGTCCGCGCGGGGTCGCGCGGTTCCGCCGCGGCGGACCGTGCCGCGGCCTCGGCGACCGGCCGCATCGGCGCGGGCAGCGCCCGCGTGAGCTTGCGCAGGGCGGACCGGAGTTCGGGCGAGGACGGGGCCCGGGTGGCGGCGGCGAAGAGCGCCTCGGTCTCGCCGGTCGTCAGACCGGTGAGATCGGTACGGGCCCCGCCGACCAGCTGCCAGCCGCCGCCCCGGCCGCGCTGGGAGTAGACGGGGACGCCGGACGAGGCCAGCGCCTCCAGATCGCGTCGCGCGGTGCGCTCGGAGATCTCCAGTTCCCGCGCCACCTCGCGCGCCGTGACCTGTCCCCGCTCCTGGAGGAGCAGGAGCGTCGCCACCAATCGATCCGCCTTCATTTCACATCTTTTTCGGTAAGAGGCCACAAGATGGCCTGTTTTGCGGTGAAGATGGCTTTCATGACGACTTCTTCTGCCCCTGCCACGTCCACCTCTCCCTCCGCGGCCGCCGACGACCCGCGCCTGGGCCTCTTCAAGGCCCTCGACCTGGTCGGCGACACCCTCGCGGCGATCCGCCCCGAGCAGTACGACACCGTCACGCCGTGTCCCGAGTTCTCGGTCCGCGCCATGGCCAACCACCTCGTCTCGGTCCTGCGCCGGCTGACCGTCATGGGCACGGGCGGCTCGTTCATGAGCGTTCCGCACCTCGCCGAGGACGTCGCCGACGGCGACTGGGCCGAGGCCCTGGCCGCCTCCCGCCGGGAGTTCGACGCGGTGTGGGGCGACGACGCGGTGCTCGGCCGCACGATCGGGCTGCCCTGGGGACCCGTGCCCGGCGCGGTCGCCGCGGTGATCTACACCAACGAGTTCGTGCTGCACGCCTGGGACGTGGCCAAGGCCACCGGCCAGGACCCCGTGTGGGACGCCGGGATGCTCGCAGGCCCGCTCGCCGTCATGAAGCAGGCCGTCCCCGCCGAACCCCGGGGCGGTCACGTGCCGTTCGGCCCCGTCGTCGAGGTTCCCGAGGACGCTCCCGCCATCGACCGCCTCGTGGGCTGGTACGGGCGCCGTCCCTGATCCCACCGCGGCTCCGGGGGCCGGACCGGCGGGACGCCGGCCCGGCCGCCCGGGGCGTGCCGCCCGGACCGCCGTCAGGCCCGCACGGCCTCGACGATGCTGCACAGTCCCCCGCCGGGCAGGACGCGGGACAGCTTCAGGCCGACGCGGGCGAAGAGCTCGGCGTACTGCGCCTCGCTGCGCTGGACGCCGTCCGCGTGCGCCATCATGTTGAGGTCCATCAGCTTCACGGTCAGCGCCTCGGTGCCGTCCGGCGGCATCACGGCCTCGACGAGCAGCACCCGGGCGTCGTCCGTCATCGCCCTCCGGATCCCGCCGAGGATGAGCTCCGCCTTGTCGTCCTCCCAGTTGTGCAGGACGTTCACCACCACGTAGGCGTCACCGCCCTCGGGGACCGACACGAGGAAGTCGCCGCCCGCCACCTCGACGCGGTCCCGCACGCCGGCCTTGTCGAACTCCTCGCCGGCGCCGGCGACGACCTCGGGCTGGTCGAACAGCACGCCCCGGACGCCCGGGTTGGCCGCCAGGATCGCCGCCAGGAACTGGCCGTGGCCACCGCCGACGTCGACGACCTTGCGGAAGCCGCCGAAGTCGTAGGACGCCACGGCGGGGGCGGTCACCTGGGACGAGGTGTCCGTCATCGCGCGGTCGAAGAGCGCGTTGACCTCGGGGTGCTCCAGCATGTACTCCCAGACCGGCTTGCCGTGCACCGACTCGAAGACGGAACGGCCCGTCCGGACCGAGTCGGCGAGGCCGGTCCAGGTGAAGCGCTCGGCCGCGGTGTTCACCCAGCGGGCGAAGTTGCGCATCGAGTCGGGGGCGTCGCTGCGCAGGGCGTTGCCGACCTCGGTGAGGGCGAACACCCGGCCCTCGGTCTCCTCGAAGAGGCCGAGGTCGGCCGTGGCGCGCAGCAGCCGGTACAGGTTGGTGGTGTCGACGTCGAGCTCCTTCGCCAGCCGGTCGACGTCGCTGGGCCCCTGGCCCAGGACGTCGGCCACGCCGAGCTCGGCGACCGCGCTGACGGCGGCCGCGACCCAGCTCGACATCGCGAGCTGGAGGACCCGGGCGGAGGGAGGGATCTGGGCGGTGGCGGACTGCACTTCGGTCACGGCCTTTCGTTGGGATTCTGTGGAAGCGGGGCGCCGGGGCGCCGGCCCCCCGGAGGGGCCGGCGCCGTCGGGGCGGCGGTCAGACCGCGCCGACCGACTGGGGGAAGGTGAAGAAGCGGTACGGGTCGTACTTCTTCTTGACCGTGACCAGGCGGGCGTAGTTGTCGCCGTAGTAGGACTGCCTCCAGTCCGTCAGCACCGGGTCCATGTAGTTCACGTACGTCCCGCCGTTGGAGTACGGGTCGATCGTGTCGAAGGCCGTATTGGCCCAGCTCTGCGCGTTGGCCTTGTTCGCCGTGGTGGCGACGGCCGCGTTGGCGATGGTCGAGCGGTAGCTGATGCAGAACAGCGTGTCGCGGTGCGGGTAGGCGGTGGCGCTGGCCGGGATGTCGTTGGCCGCGCCGCCGAACCAGTGGATCTCCAGGGTGCGCATCTGGCCGGCCGAGCGCTGCCCGTCGAAGGCGGCCATGACCTCGGCCCAGCCGGCGGCCGGGAGCGGGTCGGTGACCATGCGCATCCGCTCCACGCCGTAGGCGGGGCGGGCCAGCTGGCCGGTGGCGGACTTCTCGGAGCGGCGGCAGGCGTCCTGGCTCAGGCTGCCGCAGCCGAAGATGTTCATCATCAGGTCCCGGTAGGAGACCGTCATGTCGTGCCGGCCGGCCGGCTGGCCGGTCATGGCGAGCAGCCGCGAGGTCTCGGCGGCCAGCTCGGCCGAGGTGCCCCGCGAGACGAGGGTCACCGTGGTGGTGGGCACGTTGCCCGGCGCGGCGTCCGGCAGCGTGATGTACGTGCCGCCGGAGATGCTGCGCGGGGCGTCGACCAGCCAGCGGGTGGAGGCGTCGAGCACCTCGGCGGAGCGCTCGTACGGGAAGAAGAGGTACGACACCAGCAGGTCGCCGACGACGTGGTGCTTGAGCGTGTACGAGGTGACGATGCCGAAGTTGCCGCCGCCACCGCCGCGGATCGCCCAGAAGAGGTCGCTGTTCTGCGTCTCCGACGCGGTGACGGTCCGGCCGTCGGCCAGCACCACGCGGGCGGAGCGCACGGAGTCGCAGCCCACGCCCAGGGAGCGGGTCATGAAGCTCAGGCCGCCGCCCTGGAGGAACCCGCCGGCCGCGACCGTGGGACAGCCGCCGCTGCTGAGCGCGTACCCCTGGTCGGCCAGGGTGTTGAGCACGTCGACGTTGAGGGCGCCGGGGCCGAGGGTGACGGTCTCCGAGCCCACGGATATGCCGTTCATCCGGGAGACGTCGATGACGAGGCCGGGTCCGGTGGAGACGCCGGCGTAGTTGTGCCCGCCGCTGCGGACGGCGACCGGCAGCCGCTTGTACTTCGCGTAGGAGATCGCGGTGGACACGTCGTACTCGTTGATGCAGTACGCGATGGCCTTCGGGTTGATGACGTCGTACTGGGCCAGTTCGAGCTGCTTGGCGACCGCGTACTGCGGGTTGTCCGGCAGCACCACCTCGCCGTCCATCATCGCGGCGAGCGTGCCCCAGCCTGCGTCGGTGCTCGCCACGGCGGCGTTGGCGAGCCCCGCCACCGGCGGGACCTGCGTCAGGACGGCGGCGGCGCCCAGGCCGCCGGCGGCCGTGCCCAGGACTTTTCTGCGGCTGATCATGTGGAGTCCAGATGTCCGTTCGTGTGAGGTGACAGGGTCGGCCGTGCTCAGGAGACCTTGCGGCCGCGCAGGCCCTGCTTGACGGCGCCGGCCAGGAACGAGCGCCCGAGATCGCGCATCTCCTTGGGGCCGGTCGTGTTCGCCCACCACATGAACTTCATCATGGTGGGGGTGGTCGCCCGGTAGAAGCGGTGGTCCTCCGGGTCCTTCCAGCCGAAGGGGGTGTTGACGGACTCGCACTCGCGGATCGCCTCGAAGACGATGTCCGCGGCCTTGTCGCCGTCGATCTCCCCCGCCTCGTACCGCTCACAGGTCGTGTTGGTCAGCTCGAAGAGGTGCTTGAACGCGTGGCTGTCCGGCCACCACAGACCCGTGTAGGGAGAGTTCTCCATCTCCTTGAAGTGGCGGTCGTCGCCGTCGATCTCGAAGTTCTGGCGCGCCCTGATCTGGCGCATCGTCGCGGGCGTGGTGAAGCAGGCCCAGACCCGGAAGACCGCGTTCCACAGCCGGAAGTGGCTGAAGGAGATGTACGAGCTGTTGACGATCTTGTCGTTGTGGTCGAGGAGCCCCTGCTCCAGGCGCTCGACGTACTCGAAGCGCTCCGCGGAGAAGTCGTCGTCGCGCAGGGCGTCGAGGAGCCGCCAGGCGAGCGCGTCCACGACCTCGAAGGTGTTGGACAGGCCGCGCGAGTACAGCGGGTCGACGAAGCCGGCGGCGTGCGACATCAGGCACCAGCGGTCGCCCACGGTCTTCTTGGAGGAGTACTGGATGCGGTCGGCGGTGTTCACCCACTCGCGGATCCGGCTGGCGCCCTCGAACTGCCGCTTCACGGCCGGGAACTTGTCGAGGTAGTGCTGGAACTCCTGCTCCGGCGTCATGTCCGCCGGCTTCGGGTAGAGCCGCTCGTCGAGCGTCAGGCCGACGCTGCAGACCGGGTTCTTGGAGTCCTTGTAGTTGTCGAACGGGATGATCCAGAACCATCCGCGCTCGATGAGGTGGTGCAGCGTCCCGCCGTGGAACGGGGACTCGGCCGGCGGCCGGAGCGCCTCGGGGTAGTTGCACACGTCGTCGTACGGCTTGATGCCCACGTAGTGGGTGAACATCGAGCGGGCGTGGTGCTTGAGCCGGGACGGGCTCTCCCGCAGGTCGAACTTCTGCGCCAGCGGGGAGCGGAAGCCGCTCGCGTCGATCAGGTACTTGGCCCGGAAGACCTCGCCGCTCTTGCCGGTGACCGTGACGCCGTCGTCGTCGAAGTCGATGTCGGTCGCCCACCAGTTCTGGCGGATGGTGCAGCCGTACTTGGCGGCGACGTTGAGGTAGTACGAGTCCGTGTCCTGGCGGTACAGGTGGATGGCCTCGGTGAGCATCTTGGGGATGACGAACATGGTCGCCTCCCGCGGATCCGGCTCGCGGTTCTCGCGGTGCGTCACGAAGCCGAAGCTCTGCTTGCGCCCGTGGTGCGGGCCCATGTGCTCGGTGATCGCCTTGACGTCGAGCATGTGCTTGATCTCGGGCACGTCGTAGCGGACGGCCAGGATGTGCAGCCACTCGACGAGCTGCGGGTTCTGCGACTCGCCCACGGCGAACCGCGGGTGCTGGCCCGCGTCGATCAGGGTGACGTCGACGCCCTGCCGCGCCAGGATCGAGCCCATGATCGAGCCGGCGAGGCCCGATCCGAGGATCAGGACGTCGGTCTCGGTCCACTCACCGGCCCCGGGGGCCGCGTTCTGCTTCTCGGTCTTGCTGGGCAAGACGGCACTCTCCTTTTCCGGGTTGCTCGGGTGTGCTGGGACCGCGTTCAGGAGCGGGGCTCGCCGAACCACTGCGCGAGGGCGCCGGTCAGCCCCTCGACGGAGCCCGCGGGGCTCGCCCAGGTGATGTAGCCGTCGGGGCGCACCAGGAGGTTCGCGGAGGGCGCGTCGGCCTCCGGACGGCGGGCGGTGACGATGTCGACCCGGTCCGCCCACGGAGCGGCGGCCTCGCGCAGCGCGGCGTCGTCGAACATGTCGAGCAGCACCGGACGGCCGGCGTGCAGCAGCTCGTGGGTGCTCGTGGTGGCCCCGTCGACCACCAGGGGCTGCTCCGGCAGGCGGCGGCCGAGGAGCGGGTGGCCGCCGGGGGCCGCGCCGTAGGTGATGTCGAGACCGGTGACGAGGCCGACGAGGTGGTGGCGGACCGCCTCGATGCGCACGAGCTCGCCGAAGAGGTCGCGCAGCGGCTGGGCCTCGGGGCCGCCGAGGTAGAGGGTGCGCTGCGCCAGGGTGTTGGTGATGACGCGGGCGCCGACCGGGTGGCGCTCGGCGTGGTACGTGTCGAGCAGGCCCTCGGGGGCGTGGCCCTTGATCTCGGCGGCGAGCTTCCAGCCGAGGTTGATCACGTCGCCGACGCCGGCGCTGATGCCCTGGGCGCCGATCGGCATGTGGATGTGGGCGGCGTCGCCGGCGAGGAAGACGCGGCCCTTGCGGTACTCGGCGGCCTGACGGCTGGCGTCGGTGAAGTAGCTGGTCCAGAGCGGCTTGGCGGCGCTGATGTCCTCGCCGGTGACGCGCTGGAAGGAGGCGGCGACCTCCTCGAAGGTCGGCGGCTCCTGGGTGGGACGGACGCCGGCGCCGCGCTCGAAGACGACGACGCGGGTGGCGTGCGGGCCGAGCGGGAGCACGACGACCATGCCGGCCTCGCTGATCTCGCCGGTCGGGCGCAGGCGCACCGGGATGCCGGCCACGTCCGCCATCTTCATCTCGAGGGTGGCGTTGTAGCCGGGGAAGTCGATGCCGGTGAGCTTGCGCACGGTGGAGCGGGCGCCGTCGCAGCCGACCAGGTAGCGGCCGCGGAGCGTCTCGGCGCCCTCGGGGCCGGAGATCTCGACGCTGACGCCGTCCTCGTCCTGGGTCAGTCCGACGACCTCGCGGCCGCGGCGGACCTCGGCGCCCAGGCCGACGGCCCACTTGTGGAGGATGGCCTCGGTCCGGGACTGCGGAACGCCGCGGACGCCGAAGTTGCCGCCCTCGACGATCGTGTAGTCGAGGGGAAGTCCTCCGAAGTGCCCGCCGGGCATGGACTCCATCGCGCCGAATTCACCGAGGAGACCGCGCTGACTGAATTCTTCGAGAGTGCGGGCCGAGAATCCCAGGGCACGGGACTGCTGCATCGGCTCCTCGAGCCGGTCGACCGCGATGACGGAAATTCCCTGGAGTCGGAGCTCTCCGGCGAGCATGAGGCCCGAAGGGCCGGTACCGGCAATGATCACATCGGCGTTGTACGCGTCCATATTCCCTCTCCCGCAGGCTTTTCCCTCAGTATTCCGGGGCGGCGACGGAAGCTGAACGGCCGCAGATACAGGACTCTGACAAGTTCGTCAGGGATGTGGCGGGAGGGGGCGCGCGGAGCGCGCGAGAGGGTGCCGGCGGGGAACTCCGGCACCCTCTGGGGTCTTTCAGCCGAGGCCGAGCACGCGGTCGACGGCGATCTCGATCACGGCGAGGCCCGGTGGCTGCGGGGGCGGCGACCAGTAGCGCCGGGTGTAGCGGCGGACGCCTTCCTGGAGCCGCTCGGGGTCGGTGGAGACCTCGGCCGTCCCCTCCAGCGTGATCCAGCGCATTCCGGCCACCTGGCAGATGGCGGCCCGGGCGCCGTCCCCCGACAGGTTGCGCACCTTCTGGCGGGTGACGACGGTCATGACCCGGACCAGGCCCGCCGGGGCGTCCCAGGTGAACCGGACGGGCGCGGCGTGGGGGGAGCCGTCCCCGCGGACGGTGGTCAGGGTGCCCACGAGGTTCTCCGTCAGGAACGCCTCGGTGGCGGCGTCCAGAACCACGGGCGGCCGATGTGGTCGTAGCACAGACATGCGACTCCAAAAGGTGGGACGGGTGCGGACGGTGGGCGGGGAGGACCGGGCACGCGCACGGTTTCCGGAAGCTACCACCGTCGATATAGTGAGTACCTAGAGGAAAGTGACTTCCCGAAAGGTGACCGCCTTGCTGAGAAGCCCCGCCGACACCCCCGGAGCGGAGCAGGCGTGCCCGATCGCTCCGGTCCTGGACATCGTCTTCAGCCGCTGGACCACGCCCATCCTGTGGACGCTCCACACCTACGGCGTCCAGCGCTTCGTCGAGCTGCACCGGAACATCGGCACGATCACGCCCAAGGTGCTGACCCAGCGGCTGCGCCAGATGGAGCGGGACGGCCTGGTCCTGCGCACGTACTACCCGGAGGTGCCGCCGCGCGTGGAGTACGAGATCAGCGACCTGGGCCGGAGCCTCGCGCCGCTGTTCGCCGCGCTCGCCGACTGGTCGACCGAGCACCTTCCCCAGGTGGAGCGGGCGCGGCAGGCGTTCGACGGGGCGGAGCACCCGGTCACCGTCGGCTGAACCGCCCGCCGCGCACGGCTCAGCGCCGGCCGGAGGCCACCGGCTCCCCGAGCTCGCGCATGGAGCCCTGGAAGAAGACGAGCGGCTCCTCCTCCTCGGCCGGGGCGGCGAGCCCGACGACCTCGCCGAGGAGGATGGTGTGGTCGCCGCCGTCGTACTCGGCGGCCACCCGGCACTCCAGGTGCCCCAGCGCCTCGCTCAGGACGGGGAGTCCGTTGCCGGTCCTGTGGTGCGGCGTCTCGTCGAGCCGGGCCGTGGCCCGGCCGGCGAACGCCCAGGCCACCGGCGCCTGCCGGAGCGTCAGCAGGTTCACGACGAACCCGCCGGAGCGCCGGATCACCGGCAGCAGCCGGGAGTTCTCGTGCAGGCAGATGAGCACCAGCGGCGGATCGAGCGACACCGAGGTGAAGGAGTTCACCGTGGCACCGGCGCCCTCGTCGCCGATGCCGGAGGTGATGACGGTGACGCCGGTGGCGAAGTTGCCGCATACGGTGCGCAGTTGACGGCCCTCGATCGGAGCGGCCGGGTGGAGCGCGGCAGGCGAAACGCTGGTCATGGCTTCCCTCTCGTCAGGTACGGAGCCGGCCGAGGCCGGCGGGTTCGGCGGTTTTCGGCGCGGTGTCGTCCTGCTCCGGCGCGGGCTCGGCACGGTCCGGGTCCTGGGCCGTCCGGCGGCTGAGCAGCGGGCCGGCCATGGCGGTCGTGACGAGGGCCATGATCACCAGCATGGTGAACATGCGTCCGTCGAGGACGCCCAGGCTGACGGCGGCGTTGAGGATGATCAGCTCGGTGAGGCCGCGGGTGTTCATCAGCAGCCCCAGGTCCTTGGTGTCCCGCCAGGACATGCCCGCGAGCCGCGCCGGCACGAGCGCGCCGACGAGCTTGCCGACACAGGCCACGGCGATGATCGCGACGAGCGCCACGACGTCGCCGCCGGTCAGCGCGCCGAGGTCGACGCCCAGACCGGTGACGATGAAGAAGACCGGGAGCAGCACCGTGCTCACGTTGTCGATGGGTTTGCGGACGTGCTCGATCAGCAGCCGGGCCGGCTCGCGGGGCATGACGAAGCCGAACAGGAAGGCGCCGAAGATGGCGTGGATGCCGATCCAGGTCGTCACCCAGGCGGAGAGCAGGGCGCCCGCGCAGAGCAGCGAGAGCAGCAGGGACCAGCGCTCGGTGGCGGCGAGCCGCCAGGTCAGGCGGGCGGCCAGCGGCCGGACGACCAGCAGCATCAGGGCCACGAAGACCACGCTGAGCGCGCCGATGCGGGCGAGTTCGGCGTAGTTGCCGTCCGCGGCGACGAGGGCCGAGACGTAGGCGAGCAGACACCAGGCGAGGACGTCGTCGATGGCCGCGCTGGCCAGGGAGAGCGATCCGACGCGGGTGTGGATGAGGTCGTTCTCGGTCAGGATCCGGGCGAGCACCGGGAAGGCGGTGACCGACATGGCGGCGCCGAGGAAGGTGGCGAAGGCGGTGAACGGGATCTCGTGCCCGGCGACCGTGGAGTGCTCCGGATAGAGCGGGAAGGCCAGGGCGTAGCCGAGGCCGAAGGCCATCGCGATCGAGGACACCGAGACGCCGGCGGCGAGCTTCGCGTGCGGCCTGATCAGCCGCCGCTCGAACTCCCACCCCACGACGAACATGAAGAGGATCAGGCCCACCTGGGCGACGGCCGACAGCAGCGGGCGGACGTCGAGGGGGAAGAGCCGCTCGGTGAGGCCGCCGGGCAGCAGACCCAGGACGCTGGGGCCGAGCAGGATGCCGGCGGTGATCTCCCCCACGACGGCGGGCTGGCGCAGCCGCCGCGCGAGCCGGCCGAGCAGGGCGCCGGCGACCAGGACGACGGCGATGTCGGCCAGCATCACGGCGATCTGCATCTCCCGCGGGTTCACCGCGGCGAGCACCGTCATCGGGGCTCCCGGGCGCCGGGCGGGGTGCCCCGGGTCCACAGCACGCGCAGGGACAGGGAGGCGAGCCGCCAGCCCTCGGCGGTGCGGCGCGCCCGCGCGGTCGCCAGGGTGCCGGCCTGGAACAGCGGATCGGCCGCCGCGCCGGGGTGGTGCACGTGGGTGGCGATGACGTTGGCGCGCAGGACGGCGTGGTCCCCGTCGTCGTCGACGTCGGTCACGACCGAAGAGCCGAGGTGCTGGGTGCCGGCGAAGGCCGCGCGCGCGTGCAGGTGGAAGGCGGCGAGGCCGTCGATTCCGTCGTGCACGCTCATCGGGAAGGCGATGTGCGCGTCCTCGGTGAAGAGCCTGCGCGCCCAGGCGTCGTCGATCTCTTCGTCGTCGAGAGAAACGAGATACCGGCTCAGGAGGCCGCTGATCTCAAATACTTCCTGTCCTGAATCCATTGTTCGAGGATGCGCAGGATTTACCGGGCCGCCAAGGCCTCTTTTCATCTTCCTGACCAAGTCCGAGAAGAACTGTGACACCTCCCCCTGGTTCTTGGCGAATCAGCCGCAAAGCTTGAACTCGAAGTCCTTCAATTCGTGTTCCGGCCTTGCCATGCTTCTGCCGTATCGAACTTCCGCCGATGAAGGAGACGAGAGAATGCCGAAGATCGCGGCCGACGGCCAGCATCTGACGGTCCTCAACCTGTTCACGACCGACACCGCGGAGAAGCAGGAGAAGCTGCTCGCCGCGATGCGGCAGATCGTCGACGCCGCGGCGTACGAGGGCTGGATCTCCAGCACGGTCCACGCCGGGCACGACAAGTTCGGCACGGCCAACTTCATCCAGTGGCGCAGCACGGAGGACCTGGACGCCCGTTACGCGGGCGAGGAGTTCAAGCACCGCACGCTGCCGCTCTTCGGTGAGATCACCACCTCGATCCGGCTGCTCCAGAACGAGATCGCGTTCACCCAGCAGAAGCCCGAGCTGAACGGCGTCACCGAGGTCTCCCCGACCCGCGACGACTACACGGCCATCGAGCTGTTCGGCGTGGCGGAGGCCGACCAGGAGGACCTGGTCGACGCCCTGGGCGCCTCGCAGGAGTACCTCCTCGACGTTCCCGGCTACCGGACCCACACCGTGCTGCGCGGCCTGAAGGCCCGCGGCATCGAGGGCAAGTTCGTCGTCGTCTACTCCCAGTGGGACGGCAAGGAGGCGTACGACGCCTTCCGCGCCGAGGCGCAGGCGGACCGCGTGCCGGACCGCCTGAAGGTGGACGCCCGCGTCCAGGCCCTGCGGACCTGGTACGACGACAACACCTACCGGGTGGTGCACACGCGCTCCGCGGGCGAGTGACCTCGCCCCCACCGGCCGGCCGCCGCCAGGGTTCCCCCCACCCTGCCGGCGGCCTTCGCGTATCCGACGCGGGGGCGCC
The DNA here is from genome assembly GCF_014649855.1 of Streptomyces roseolus. Lineage (GTDB taxonomy): Bacteria > Actinomycetota > Actinomycetes > Streptomycetales > Streptomycetaceae > Streptomyces > Streptomyces roseolus. The sequence continues at coordinate 22,675 of NZ_BMTV01000050.1, forward strand.
GCGCGCGCCCACCGCGGAACAGGACAAGGAGCTGACCGCAGTTGGACTTTCAGCGCCCGCTTTCTCCGTTCGGTTTCGGGAGGGAGGTGCTGGACGTCTGGCTGCTGCCGCCTCCCGAATCGCCCCGGGACGTGCCCGGCCATGAGCTCGACGCCGTCGAGCGGCGCCGGGCCGAGTCCTTCCTCCAGCCCGCCGACCGCCGCATGTACCTCGCGGCGCACGTCGGGCTGCGCCGGGTCCTCGCCCTCTACACCGGCATCGCGCCCGCCCGCCTCGTCATCGCGGGCGAGCTGCACAAGGGCGACGGCGGCCGGCACGGGCGGCCCAGGGTGCTGCGCGTGCCCGGCGCCCCCCAGTTCTCGCTGTCGCACAGCCACGGCCTGGCGCTGGCCGCCGTCGCCCACGCCCGGGTGGGCGCCGACGTCCAGCGGATCCCCTCGGACACGACGGTGGAGGCCTGTCTCCCCGCGCTCCACCCCGACGAGCGCGAGGAGCTCCTGGCCGTGCCCGCGCACGCGCGGGCGGCGGTCTTCGGACGGTTGTGGACCCGCAAGGAGGCCTATCTGAAGGGCCTGGGCACCGGCCTCAACCGGGCGCCGAGCCTCGACTACCTGGGCGAGGGCGAACCGGCCGGCCGGCCGCCCGGCTGGCTCGTGGGCAATCTGCCGCTGTGCGAGGGGCACGTCGGCGCGGTGGCGCTGCGGGGCTCCGGGACGTGGCAGGTCGCGATGCGGGCGGTGCCGGCCGCGTACCTGTACGCCGCCGACGCCGGGAGCGCGGTGCGCGGCCTCGGCGGGATCGAACCGGGTTTCCGCACGGTGCTGCGGGACCGGTCGGCGGAGCCCCGCGGGGGGTGACCCGCCGGACACGCCGAAGGGCCGCGGAGTCGGTTGCGACTCCGCGGCCCTTCGGCGTGTCCGGCGGCCGGCGGTTCAGGCGGCGCCGCGCCAGCTGCGCGGTCCCTCGAAGCCCGTCACCCGCTCCGGCCGCCGCCAGCGGGCGACCGTCTGGGCCCGGCGCGCCACGTCGTCCGGGGCGGCGCCGCTCAGCAGCGAACGGGACAGCAGGACCGCCGTCAGCGCGGCGAGCTCCTCCGGCGTCGCGGAGCCGGCCTCGAGCCGGAACAGCGGCGCGCCGGTGGTGGGGTCTTCCGCGGTCATCGTTCCTCCTGGGCTCACTGGGGCGGGTTGCCGTGCTTGCGGCTCGGCAGGTCGGTGTGCTTGTGCAGGAGCATGCCGAGGGAGCGGGCGAGGACCTCGCGGGTCTGCCGGGGGTCGATGACGTCGTCGACCAGGCCGCGCTCGGCGGCGTAGTACGGGTGCACCAGCTCGCGGCGGTACTGCTCGATCTTCTCCTGGCGCATGGCGTCGGGGTCGTCGGCGGCCGCGATCTCCCGGCGGAAGACGACGTTGGCCGCGCCCTCGGCGCCCATGACCGCGATCTCGTTGGTCGGCCAGGCCAGCGCGACGTCCGCGCCGATGGAGCGCGAGTCCATCACGATGTAGGCGCCGCCGTACGCCTTGCGCAGCACCACGGAGACGCGCGGCACGGTGGCGTTGCAGTAGGCGTACAGCAGCTTCGCGCCCCTGCGGATGATGCCCTCGTGCTCCTGGTCGACGCCGGGCAGGAAGCCGGGGACGTCCACCAGGGTGACGAGCGGGATGTTGAAGGCGTCGCAGAACTGGACGAAGCGCGCGCCCTTCTCGGACGCCTTGATGTCGAGGACGCCCGCCATGGCGGCCGGCTGGTTGGCGACGACGCCGACGGTGTGCCCGTCGACGCGGGCCAGGCCGACCACGATGTTCTGCGCCCAGGTGGCGTGCACCTCCATGAACTCGCCGTCGTCCACGACCTCTTCGATGACGGCGCGGATGTCGTACGAGCGGCTGCCGTCGACCGGCACCAGGTCGAGCAGGCTGTCGCCGGGGCGGTCCACGGGGTCGCCGGTGTGGGCGACGGGCGGCAGCTCCCGGTTGTTCTGCGGGAGCATCGACAGGAGGTAGCGGACCTCCGCGATGCAGGTCTCCTCGTCGTCGTACACGAAGTGCGCGACGCCCGAGGTGCCGGCGTGGACGTCGGCGCCGCCGAGGCCGTTCTGGCTGATCTCCTCGCCGGTGACCGCCTTGACGACGTCCGGGCCG
>NZ_BMTV01000050.1:24855-36463 GCF_014649855.1 Streptomyces roseolus
ATGTCCCGGACGGCGAAGACGAAGTCGGTCAGCGCGGGGCTGTAGGCGGCGCCGCCGGCGCACGGGCCGAGCATCACCGAGATCTGCGGGATGACGCCCGACGCCTTGGTGTTGCGCCGGAAGATGCCGCCGTAGCCGGCGAGGGCGGAGACGCCCTCCTGGATGCGGGCGCCGGCGCCGTCGTTCAGGGAGACCAGCGGCGCGCCGGCCGCGATGGCCATGTCCATGATCTTGTGGATCTTCGTGGCGTGGGCCTCGCCCAGGGCGCCGCCGAAGACCCGGAAGTCGTGGGCGTAGACGAAGACCGTACGGCCCTCGACCGTGCCCCAGCCGGTCACGACGCCGTCGCCGTACGGCTTCTTCGCCTCCAGGCCGAAGCCGGTGGCGCGGTGCCGGCGCAGCGGCTCCACCTCGCTGAAGCTGCCCTTGTCGAGCAGGAGGGCGATGCGCTCATGGGCCGTCAGCTTGCCCTTGGCGTGCTGGCGTTCGGTCGCCCGGGGATCGCCGCCGTCCCGTGCGGCGGTCTTTCGTTCGGCCAACTCGTCCAGACGTGCGGTGAGTTCGTCGGCAGCCGCGATCGACATGTGCGGTGCTCCTTGTCTGCTAGCGGTGGGTGGATGACGGCTGTTCGTCGTGGGGCCCGGTCGCCCCGGCGAGGCGCTCGGCCACCTCGCCGACCGTGCTCGCCCGCAGCGCCTCCGCGGGCACCTCCGTGCGCAGCACGGTGCGGATCGCGCGCTCCAGGCTCAGCGCGTTGATCGCGTCGAGGCCCTGGGAGCCCAGGGGGAGGTCGGCCGAGAGCCGGTGCGCCGGCGGGACCGCGAGCAGGCGCTGGAGTTCGAGGCGCAGCAGGTGGCAGATCGCGGCGACGCGTTCCTCCCGGGGCAGGCGGCGCAGCCCCTCCAGGTCCCGGAGGCGTTCGAGCCCGTGCGGGGCGGGTGCTTCGGCGGTGGTCATGGTGTCCTTCCTGTCGCGGATGGAGCGGGGGCGGCCGGGTCCGGGGCGGGCTCGGCGCCGGCGGCACCGGCAGCGGCACGGCGTCGGCGGACCAGGGCCGGGACCAGTACGGCGAGGCCGGCCGCCAGGGAGACGAGCCCTCCCAGGTACAGGCCCGAGCGGGCGCCGTACCGCGCGGACAGCCAGCCGACGAGCAGCGCGCCCAGCGGGGTGAGGCCCTGGAGGACCAGCGTGTACAGCGCCATCGTCCGGCCGCGGTACTCGGGCGCGCTGCCCAGCTGGACGTAGTGGTTGGCGGCCTGGACGAAGTAGATGCCGGCGGCCCCGGTGAGGCCGACGAGCACGGCGGCGGTCGCGTGGTCGGGGGCGAACCCCGCGACCGTCTCCAGCGCGCCGAAGGCGACCGCGGAGCCGGTGACGAGCAGGGCCGCCGGACGGCCGCTGCGGGTCGTGGCGAGCAGCGCGCCGCCCAGCGAACCGGCGGCGAACGCGGCGCTGAGCAGTCCGAACGCCGAGGCGTCGGCGTGGAAGACGGTCTTGGCGAGCAGCGGCAGCGTCAGCTGGAAGTTGAAGCCGGCGAGGCCGACCGTCCCGACCAGCACGAGCGGCACCAGCAGATCGGGCCTGCCCCGCACGTAGCGCAGCCCGTCGACCACCTTCGCCGACCGCGCGGACCGCGCGGACCGGACGAGCTCCCCGGGACGCATGAGGCACAGGGCCACCACCGTGGCCGGGTAGCTCAGCGCGTTGACCAGCATGACCGGTCCGACGCCGATCCAGGCGATGAGCAGCCCCGCCGCGGCGGGCCCGACCATGCGGGCCGTGCTGAAGTAGGCGGCGCTCAGGGAGGAGGCGTTCGGCAGCAGCTCGGGGCCGACCAGCTCGCTGACGAACGCCATGCGGGCGGGCACCTCGACGGCGTTGACGAGCCCGAGGCACAGCGCGGCCAGATAGACGTGCCAGAGCCGGACGGCGCCCGACATCACCAGGACCGACAGGACCAGGGCGAGCAGCCCGGCGGCCGTGTTGGCGGCCCCGAGCAGCCACCGCTTGTCGTACCGGTCGGCGAGCCGGCCGCCGTACAGCGTGAACAGCAGCAGCGGGGCCAGCTGGAAGGCGGTCACGGTGCCGAGCGCCGTCCCCGAGTCCCCGGTCAGGTCCAGCACCAGCCAGTCCTGGGCCGTCACCATCATCCAGGTGCCCGCGGCCGAGACCACCTGGCCGGTCACGAAGAGCCGGAAGTTGCGGACGGCCAGGGACCGGAAGGGGGCAGGAAGGTTCTTCCCCATCGTTCAGCAGGCCGCCGCCACGGCCCGGCCGGCGGCCGCGGCCGGACCCGCGGCCCGGCGGGCCAGGCAGTCCTCGAAGAACCCGAACGCCCGCAGGTGGTACGCGCGGGCGGCCCAGCCCAGGCTGATGTTGTGGCCGGCGTCGGGCTGGCCGTCGACCCGGACGAACGGCGCCGCCGTGAACTGCGCGGTGAGCTCGGCGCGGGCCTCCTCGTCGTGGTGCCACCAGAACTCGTGCTCGGCGAAGGTCAGCCGCACCGGGACCCGGACCCGCCCCGCCGCCGCCGCGAACAGCCGCGGCCACTGGGCGGCCTCCGCCCGCTCCCGCTCGGGCATGGGCGCCACCAGGCCCCTCGCCTGCCGGAAGGTGTCCGGCGGATAGCAGCGCAGCGGGCCCCAGTGCCGCTTCGAGTTCCGCTGTGCCAGCGGGTCGGCGAGCGCCTCCGGCTCGGTCGCGTAGTCGCGGCCGAGACCGGAGATGTCCAGGCCGAGCAGTTCGGGAGCGGCCGGGCCCGGCGCGTCGGCGTCGGACGCGGCGTACGTCAGCGCCAGCTTGCCCCCGAAGGAGTGGGCGAGGAGGAACAGGCCGGCGCCCGGGTCGCCGCGCTGCCCGAGGTGGGCCAGGGCGGCCCGCAGCGTGGCCGCCTGCGCGGCCAGGTCCTGGCCGCTCGGCAGCTCCGCGGCGGACAGCCCGTAGCCCGGCCGGTCGACGGCGACGACCGTGTAGCCGAGCCGGGCGCCCAGGGCGAGGAGCGACACGTCGGGGTGCGCCTGCCCGTCGAAGTAGCCGGCGCTCATCCCGCCGCCGTGCACGGCGAGGACCGTGGCCCGCGGCGGCCCGTCGGGCCGGGCGACGAGCGCCGACAGGGTCCTGTCGCCCGCCTGGAGGACGATCGGGCGCACTCCCGGCGACATCGGGCGTGCCGTGGGTTCCGGCCGCGCGCCGGTCGCCCGGAGGGTACTCATCCGCGGTCCGGGGTGACGAGCCACTGGTCCATGGCCGCCTTGATCCCGGTGACGTCGGCGCCGTCCCCGGTGGCGGGGGCGCCGAACCAGCGGCGCAGCGCGGCGTCGAGGCCGGTCCCGTCGGCGCCCGCCCAGGCGACGTACCCGTCGGGGCGGACCAGGATCGCGGTGGCCCCGCCGAAGGCCGCCGGGTCACGGGGCGTGCCCTCGACCGTGACGACCCGGTCCTTCCAGCCCTCCGCGAGGTCCCGCAGGCCGGCGGTGCCGGACAGGTCGAGCAGCACGCCCAGCGCCGGGTGGAACAGTTCGGGCGTCCGCACCTCTCCCCGCGCGGTGTCGAGGGCGCGCGGCGGCAGCCGGTGGCCGGCGAGGGGGTGGCCGTCCGGGCCGAGGTCGTAGTGGACGTCGAGGTGGCTGACCGCGCCGGCCAGGTGCCGCTTGACGTCGTCGTGCTCGATGAGCTCGGCGAACAGGTCCCGCAGCGGCTGGGACTCCGGGCCGCCGAGGAAGACCTGGCCCTGGGCGCGGGTGTTCGACAGGAGCCGCTCGCCGACCGGGTGGCGCTCGCCGTGGTAGGTGTCGAGGAGGCCCTCGGGTGCCCAGCCGCGGACGGTGGCGGCCAGCTTCCAGCCGAGGTTGACCGCGTCCTGGACGCCGGTGCTCAGGCCCTGGCCGCCGGCCGGCAGGTGGATGTGCGCGGCGTCGCCCACGAGCAGCACCCGGCCCCGGCGGTACTCGGTGACCTGGCGGGTGGCGTCGGTGAAGGAGCTGACCCAGGCGGCCCCGCCACCGGAGATGTCCTCGCCGGTGAGCCGCTTCCAGGCCTCCGCGACCTCGGCGAACTCGGGGGTCTCGCTGCGGTCGGCGGGCGGCGTGCCGTGCTCGCACACGATGATGCGGTCCACGCCCTCCGCGAGCGGCGCGGCCATCACCATGCCGCCGGGGAGGCGCTCGCCCAGGGGGCGGGGCGGCACGGAGCAGCCGACGACGTCGGCGAGGTACATGCCCCGGGTGGCGGAGGTGCCGGGGAAGGCGAATCCGCCGGCCTTGCGGACCGCGCTGTGCCCGCCGTCGGCGCCGACCAGGAACAGGCCGCGCAGCCGCCGCTCCTCGCCGCCGGCGTCGGCGACGGTGACCGTGACGCCGTCCTCGTCCTGCTCCAGGGCGAGGAACCGCAGGCCTCGGCGGATGTCGGCGCCACGCTCGGCGGCCCACTCCTCCAGGACCGCCTCGGTCTGGGACTGCGGGATGCCGCGGGCTCCGAAGTGCGCGTCCTCGCGGACCGTGTAGTCGAAGACCACGCCGCCGAAGTGCCCCATCGGGCTGGTCTCCAGGCCGCCGAAGCGCTCGACGAGGCCGCGCTGGTCGAAGGACTCCAGGGCGCGGGCGGTGAAGCCGAGGCCGCGGGACTGGCCGGTGGGCTGTGCGAGGGCCTCGACGACGATGACGCTCGCCCCGCCGAGCCGCAGCTCGCCCGCCAGCATCAGGCCGGTGGGACCGCCACCGACGACGATGACGTCCGCGTCCGTTTTCCTGTCCATGAATTTCCTTTCCTCGCGTGCGGGGCACGCCTCGGGTGGCTGGTCGTTCGGCTCGGACTCTCAGGCGGTCGGCGGACTCCCGAACCAGCGGCCGAGCGCCTCGCGCAGACCGCCGGCGTCGTCGCCGGCCCAGGCGACGTGGCCGTCCGGACGCACGAGGACGGCCTGGTCCCCGGGGAGACCGGATCCGGGCGCGGGCCGGGCGTCGACGACGTCGGTCTCCGCGCCCCACGGCAGGGCCGCGTCGGCGAGCGCGCGGGCGCCGGCCGTGGCGGGGAGCAGCAGGAGCCCGCGGCCCCCGCGCAGCAGTTCGGTGGTGCGTACGGCGCCGTCGGGCGTGGTCAGGACGGCGTCGGGCAGCCGCGCTCCGACGAGGGGGGACGCCCCGGGCGCGGCGTCGTAGCGGATGCCGACGCCGCTGATCATCCCGGCCAGGTGCTCGCGTACGCCGTCCAGGGCGACGAGTTCGGTGAGCAGGGCGCGGACGGGTTCGACCTCCGGTCCGCCGAGCAGCAGGTCGCCCTGGGCCCGGATGTTGGCGAGGGTGCGGGCGCCCACGGCGTGCCGTTCGTCGTGGTAGGTGTCGAGCAGGGCCTCGCCGGCGCTGCCCCGGACGACGGCGGCGAGCTTCCAGCCGAGGTTGAAGGCGTCCTGCACGCCGAGGTTGAGGGCCTGGCCGCCGCTGGGCATCTGCTGGTGCGCGGCGTCTCCCGCGTACAGCACCCGCCCGTGCCGGTAGCGGGCGAGCTGCCGGTTGGCGTCGTGGAAGGCGTTGACCCAGGTGGGCGTGCCGTGGCCGATGTCCTCGCCGGTGACGCGCCGCCAGGCGGCGACGACGTCGGCGAAGTCCGGCTGTCCTCCCCCGGGGCGGACGGGCCGCCCGAACTCGTGGACCATGACGCGGGTGACGCCGCCCCGGGTGGCGGCGATGGCGAGGCCCCGCTCCAGGCGCTGGAAGCGCCGGTCGGGGATGTCGAGGCCGCGCACGTCGGCGCGGAGCAGTTCGCGGCGCGGTGCGCGGCCGGGGAACTCCGCCCCGGTCAGCCGCCGCACCGTGCTGTCCTCGCCGTCGCACGCCACCAGGTAGCGGGCGCGCACCCGCAGGGTTCCGCCCGGTCCCTCGGCCGCCGCCTCGACGCCGTCCGGCCGGACCGTCACCTCGTGGACCCGGTGCCGGCGCCGCACGTCGGCGCCGAGCTCGGCGGCCCGGTCGCCGAGGAGTTCCTCGGTGCGCGTCTGGTCGACCTTCCACTGCCCGGCGTGGGGACCGGGCAGGGTCAGGTCGAGCGGTACGCCGCCGAAGTGGCCGCGGGCGTCGCGGGGCGGGGCGCCGAGGGCGGCGAGGAGTCCCCGGGAGTCGAGGATCTCCATGGTGCGGGCGTGCAGCGTCGAGGCACGGGACTCGGTGGTCGGTCCCGTCCGTTCGTCGAGCACGAGCACCCGGGCGCCGCCGAGCCTGAGCTCGCAGGCGAGCATCAGTCCGGCGGGCCCCGCCCCGACCACCACGACGTCCGTGTCCCGGCGGTCGGCGGTCACGGCCGGCGCTTGCTCTCTGCGAACGCCTTGGCGTGGTTGAGGGTGGCCAGGCTGTTGGTGGACAGCGCGGTGTGGACGTACGTCCGGGCGTCGTCGACGGTGGCCTCGGCGCCGAGGACGGCGGCGATGTTGTCGGCGTTGAGGGTCACGGTGTGCTGGGAGGTCGCGACGACGGAGGTGCCGTCGTCCTGGAAGGTCCAGCGGCCGGTGTGCAGGGTCATCAGCGCGGGCAGCGTGACCTGCTTGTAGGCGATCTTCGCGTGGGGGAAGGTGACCCGGTACGACTTGGTGGTGTGCACCGAGCCGTCCTTGGCGCGGGTGTCCATCTCCAGGCTCTGCAGGCCGGGGGTGTCCTCAGAGAAGCGGACGGTGGCCACGTGCGGCAGGCGCTCGGGCCACCGGTCGGCCTCGTCGATGAAGGCGTAGACGTCCTTGGCCTCGCCGTCGATGCGGACCGAGTCCTCGAAGGAGAAGGTCAGTTCACGGGCGCCGTGGACGAGTTCGACGTTCTTCTTGAGGGCCGCCAGCTCCGAGCGGCTGTTGCGGTCGACCGCCTCGTCGATCCACAGCAGGTCGTGCGGGTCGTCGTCGACGGCGCGGTAGTCGTGCAGCAGCCGCACCCGGCACTCGTCCTCGCCGAGCGGCTCGATGATCCAGGTGCCGCCCATCGAGGCGACCGGCGCCGGGCTGACCTCCTGGCGGAAGGTGATGCGCAGCTCGTCCGGGAACAGCTCCCGGCGGGAGGTCCAGTTCTTGGCCTCGCCGTTGGCCGTGGCCCAGATGCGGATCCGCTCCTGGGTGGGGCTCTCCTCGACGCGGTCGACGTGGATGGTCGGCGGGAAGATGAGGGGCCAGTTCTCCACCTCCGCAAGGAGCCGGTAGACCGCCGGCGCGGGCGCGGCGATGGTGATGTCGTGCTCAACCTCACGGGTCGTCATGACGGCTTCGTTCTCCAGGGTTCGGTGCGGGCGGGGCCGGTCAGAAGTTGCCGAGGCCGCCGCAGACGTTGATGGCCTGCGCGGTGACGGAGGCGGCGGTGTCCGAGGCGAGGTAGGCGACCATGCCGGCGACCTCCTCCGGGGTGGAGTAGCGGCCGAGCGGGATCTTGGACTGGAACTTCTCCAGGATCGCGTCCTCGGTGGTGTCGTACGCGGCGGCGTAGCCCTGGCGGACGCGCTCGGCCATCGGGGTCTCGACGTAGCCGGGGCAGACCGCGTTCACGGTGATGCCGGTGGGGGCCAGCTCGTTGCCGAGCGCCTTGGTGAAGCCGACGACGCCGTGCTTGGAGGCGGAGTAGGGGGCGCCCAGGACGACGCCCTGCTTGCCGGCGGTGGAGGCGATGTTGATGATGCGGCCGCGGTTCTTGTGGCGCATGCCGCCGGTGTTGAGGACCTCCTTCGTCAGCCGGAAGACGCTGTTGAGGTTGGTCTCGATGACGTCGGCCCACAGCTCGTCCGCGATGTCGGCCGTGACGCCGCCGCCGGACCGCCCGGCGTTGTTGACGAGGACGTCCACGCCGCCGAAGCGGTCGACGGCGGCCTGGACGAAGGCGGCGGCGGAAGCGGAGTCCCGCACGTCGAGGACGCTGCCGTCGGCCTCGAACCCTTCGGCCTGGAGCTCCTTCACCGTGGCCGCCACGGTGTCGGCGTTGCGGGCGCCGATGAAGACGCGGTGGCCGTCGGCGGCCAGGGCTCGGGCGGCGGCCAGTCCGATGCCGCTGGTGGCGCCCGTGATCAGGGCGACCCGGTTGTGCTGCGTAGACATGTTTCCTCTTCGGGGTTCCGGCGGTGACGGTGGACAGCGGTCACGGGGGACGGCGGTGGCGGTCGACAGCGGTGGCGGTGGACCGCGGGCGGGCCGGGCTCAACCGATCGCCCGGCCCGCTGGGTGTGCGGACGGTCAGGCCCGGCCGCTGGGGTGTGCGGACGGTCAGGCGGCCTGCTGGACGGTGCCGAGCGCCTCGTTGACGGCGGCGATGAGCGCGCGCGGGGTCTGGGCGTCGGCCAGCAGGTCCTCGTCGAGGGCGACGCCGTACTCGCGCTCGATGCGGCTGCCGGTCTCCAGGAGCGCCAGCGACTCGTAGCCGAGGCTCTCGAAGTGGACGTCGAGGATGTCGCCGGCGAGGTCGACGCCCTCGTCGGCACCGGCGGCCTCGAGGAGAACGCGGCGCAGGTCGTCCAGGGTGAAAGGCGCAGTGGACACGTGGATTCCTTCCGGAGGGGAGATCGGTCGAACCGGTCGCCGGGCGACCGGGGGTGTGACGGGCGCCGGTGTCAGCCGGCGGCGCGGACGACGACGGCCGAGTTGAAGCCGCCGTACCCGCGGGCCACGACCAGCGCGGCACGCAGCGGGGCCTGCCGCGGCCGGTCGACGACCAGGTCGAGGGCGTAGTCGTCGTCCGCGGTGACGTGGACCGTCGGAGGGATCAGTCCCTCCTCGAAGGCGAGCAGGGCGGACGCGATGTCCAGCGGGCCGGCGCCCGAGTAGAGGCGGCCCGTCATCGTCTTGGGCGCGGTGACCGGGACGCCCCGGGCGCCGAAGACGGCGGTGAGCGCCTCCGCCTCGATCCGGTCGAGTTCCGGCACGCCGGCCGCGTCGGCGAAGACGACGTCGATGTCGCCGGGGGTCAGGTCCGCGTCGGCCAGGGCCAGTTCGATGGCCTTGCGCAGGGCGGGCTCGCGGCCGCTGCCCGGCTTCGGGTCGAAGGTGGATCCGTAGCCGGAGATCTCGCCGTAGACGCGGGCGCCGCGCTCGCGGGCGGACTCGGCCGACTCCATGATCAGGATGGCGCCGCCCTCGCCCGGCACGTAGCCGGACGCCTCGGCGTCGAAGGGCAGGTACGCCCGGGTCGGCTCGGTGCTGCGGGTCAGCCGGCCGGCGGCCTGCTGCGCCACCCACCCCCAGGGGCAGATCGAGGCGTCGATCGAGCCGGAGACGACCACCGGGGTGCCCTTGCGGATGAGCCGGCGGCCGTGGGCCACCGCGTCGAGGCCGCCGGCCTCGTCGCTGACGATGACCCCGCTGGGCCCCTTCATCCCGTTGCGGATGGAGATCTGGCCGCTGTTGACGGCGTAGAACCAGGCGAACGACTGGTACGCGGAGACGTACTGGCTGCCCTGGCTCCACAGCTTCTGGAGCTCGTTCTGGCCGAACTCGAAGCCGCCGGAGGAGCTGGCCGTGACGACGCCCATGTCGTAGGCGGGCAGCTCCGCGGGGTCGATGTCCGCGTCCTGGAGGGCCCAGTCGGTGGCGACCAGCGCCATCCGGGTCATCCGGTCGGTCTGCGGGAGCAGCCGGCTCGGCAGGTGGTCCTCGGCGACGAAGCCCGGGACCTCTCCGGCCAGCGTGGACGGGTAGGAGGACGGATCGAAGCGGGTGACCCTGCCGATGCCGTTCTTGCCGTTGCGGGTCGCCTCCCAGTACTCCCGCGTCCCGAGCCCGTTGGGAGCGGCGATGCCCAGGCCCGTCACTACCACCGAGGTGGTCATGCCACGCTCCTCTCGGGTCGCGCCAGCACCATGGCGCTCTGGAATCCGCCGAAGCCGCTGCCCACGGTGAGCACGGCGTCGGTCAGCTGCTCCCGGGCGACCAGCGGGACGTAGTCGAGGTCGCACTCGGGGTCGGGGGTGTGCAGATTGGCCGTGGGCGGCACCACGTTGTGCTCCATGGCCAGCGCGGACGCGGCGATCTCGATGGAGCCGATGGCGCCGAGCGAGTGCCCGACCATCGACTTGATGGAGCTGACCGGGGTCCGGTAGGCGTGCTCGCCGAGGCTGCGCTTGAAGGCGGCGGTCTCGTGCCGGTCGTTCTGCTTGGTGCCGGAACCGTGCGCGTTGATGTAGTCGATCGCGGTCGGGTTCATCCGGGCCTCGGCCAGGGCCGTGTCGATGGCCTCGGCCATCTCGGCGCCGTCCGGGCGCAGCCCGGTCATGTGGTACGCGTTCGAGCGCGTGGCGTAGCCGGCGATCTCCGCGTAGATGTGCGCGCCGCGCTTCCTGGCGTGCTCCAGCTCCTCCAGGACGAAGACGGCCGCGCCCTCGCCGAGGACGAAGCCGTTGCGCGTCCCGTCGAAGGGCCGGGAGGCGCTCTCGGGGGCGTCGTACCGGGGCGTCGTCGCCTTGATCGCGTCGAAGCAGGCCATGGTGATCGGGGAGATCGGCGCGTCGGACGAGCCCGCGATCATGACGTCGGCGGTGCCCTCGCGGATCAGCTCCACGGCGTGTCCGACGGAGTCGATGCCCGAGGTGCAGCCGGTGGAGACCACCGTGCTGGGGCCCTGCGCGCCGGCGTCCCAGGCGACCTCGGCCGCGAAGGAGCTGGGCACCAGGTAGTTGTAGAGGTGCGGCACCGCGTACTCGTGGTCGACGAGGTGCAGCCGGCCGCCGTCGCTGACGACCTTGTACTCCTCGTCCAGGCCCATGGTGGCGCCGACGGCGCTGCCGATGGTCACGCCCACCCGGTACGGGTCGTACGCCTGGAGCTCGATCCCGCTGTCGGCGACGGCGCCGCGCGCGGCGACGACCGCGAACTGGGCGGCGCGGTCCATGCGGCGGATCTCGTGCGGGGTCAGACCGTGGGCCTCGGGGTCGAAGTCCATCTCGGCGGCGACCTTGGAGCGGTACGGAGCGGGGTCGAAGAACGTGATGCCACGGGTGGCGGTACGGCCCTCGCTCAGCAGGTTCCAGAAGTTCTCCCGGCCCACGCCGCCGGGGGCCAGGACCTCGATGCCGGTGATGACGACTCGTCGGCCGGTCACGCGGACGCCTCCCAGTGGTAGAAGCGCGTGGCCATCGCGTCGGCGGGCGAGCGCCAGGTCGCGGGGTCGTAGGCGGTGATGAACGGCTTCAGGTCCTCGCTGATCGCCACGAACCGCGAGTCGGTCTTGGCCTCCTCGATCCGTTCGCCGCCGTTGTCCGCGTCGAAGTCCTGGAGGTGGAAGTACAGTCCTCGATAGTGGAACAGCTGCCGACGGCGCGTCCCCATGCGATGCGGCATTTCCGTGTCGTCGAATTCGCCGAAAAGCTTGGCGACGTCCACATTCGCTGCCGGGTCCATTCGCGCGACGATCAACGTGCTGTGCATTTTCCCCTCTTCCTTTCGCACCCGCTAGACTCCCGAAAGAATTTAAGACAAGTATCCGGGTCGGCCGGATCGGTTTTCAACAGCCGCAATGTCAGGGCAGTGTCATATTCGTCAACCGGCCGACCGGAAATTCGCGTGCCGGTCCGCGTCTCCCGGTTTCCCGTCAGGCCTTGATGTCGCAGATGCCGGCGCCGGAGGTGACGGACGCGCCGACCTCGGCGTTGAGTCCGGTGATGG
>NZ_BMTV01000051.1 GCF_014649855.1 Streptomyces roseolus
CTCCTGGGCCTGGAGCATCGTCCCCATGGCGCCGTCGGCGACGACGACGCGGCTGGCGAGTGCTTCGCGGAGCGCGGCCGCCCGGCTCGCGGTCATGACCGCTCTCCCCACGACGGTTCGAGTTCCCGCGCGGCCTCCGGGCCGTACGCGGCGGCGAGCACCTCCGTCAGCCGGGCGGTGTCGGCCTCGTACGCCTGCGAGCCCACCGTCTCCAGTGCCGCGCCCGCCACCACGCACCCCAGCCGGGCGGCCGTCCGTTCGGACAGGCCGCGGCTGAGCGCGGTGAGGAAGCCGGCCCGGAAGGCGTCGCCCGCGCCGGTCGGGTCCACGGAACGCACCCCGGGGACCGCGGGCACGGTGAGCGGTTCCTCGCCCTTGCGGTCGATGCGGACTCCGGCCGCGCCCAGTGTGGTCACCCAGGCGCCCACCGTGTCGAGCACGTCGTCCTCCGTGCAGCCCAGGCGCTCCAGGACCAGGGCCTTCTCGTACTCGTTGGTGAACAGCCACTCGGCGCCCTCCACCAGGTGGCGGACCTCCTCGCCGTTCAGCCGCGCCAGCTGCTGCGAGGGGTCGGCCGCGAAGGGCACGCCGTGGTTCCGGCACTCCCGCGTGAAGCGCAGCATGGCCGCGGGCTCGTTCGGGCAGACGAGCACGAGGTCGGGCCGGGCGGGGCCCGAGAGCATGCCGTCCAGGCCGGTGTCCGCGGCCTCGGCCATGGCGCCGGCGTAGAACGCCGCGATCTGGTTGCCGTCCTGGTCGGTGAGGCACATGAACCGGGCGGTCTGCCGCGTCGCGGACACATGGACCGCGCCGGTGTCGACACCGTGCCGCTTGAGCCAGAGTTCGTACTCGGCGAAGTCGTCGCCCACCGAGCCGACGAGCTGGGGGGTGAGGCCGAGGCTGCCGAGCCCGAAGGCGATGTTGGCCGCCACGCCGCCCCGGCGTACCTCGAGGTCGTCGACGAGGAAGGACAGCGAGAGGTGGGCGAGCTGGTCGGGGACCAGCTGGTCCGCGAACCGGCCGGGGAACACCATGAGATGGTCTGTTGCGATGGATCCAGTCACCGCGATGCGCACGTCGTCACTCCTGGGATAGGGGCTCTCAGGCCGTCAGGCACGTCACTGTCAAAGCCCTGCGGCGGCCTTCAGCCGTGCGGCCCGGTCGGTCCGCTCCCAGGTGAACCCGGCGTCGTCGCGGCCGAAGTGCCCGTACGCGGCGGTGGCGGCGTAGACGGGGCGCAGCAGGTCGAGGTCGCGGATGATCGCGGCCGGGCGCAGGTCGAAGACCTCGCCGATCGCCCGCTCCAGGTCCTGCTGGGGAACGGTGGCGGTGCCGAAGGTCTCGACGAAGAGGCCGACCGGCTCGGCCTTGCCGATGGCGTAGGCGACCTGTACCTCGCAGCGCTCGGCGAGGCCGGCGGCGACGACGTTCTTGGCGACCCAGCGCATGGCGTAGGCGGCCGAGCGGTCCACCTTCGACGGGTCCTTGCCGGAGAAGGCGCCGCCGCCGTGGCGGGCGTAGCCGCCGTACGTGTCGACGATGATCTTCCGTCCGGTGAGGCCGGCGTCGCCCATCGGGCCGCCGATCTCGAACTTTCCGGTGGGGTTCACGAAGAGGCGGTAGTCCTCGGTGTCCAGCTTGATGCCGTCGGCCGCGAGCTGGGCCAGCACGTGTTCCACGACGTGGTGCCGGATGTCGGGCGCGAGGAGGGAGTCCAGGTCGATGCCCGGGGCGTGCTGGGAGGAGACGACGATCGTGTCCAGGCGGACGGGCCGGTCGTCCTCGTACGCGATGGTGACCTGGGTCTTGCCGTCCGGGCGCAGGTAGGGGACGGTCCCTTCCTTGCGGACGTCCGTCAGGCGGCGCGCCAGCCGGTGGGCCAGGTCGATCGGCAGCGGCATCAAGGAGGGCGTCTCGGCGGACGCGTAGCCGAACATGAGGCCCTGGTCGCCCGCGCCCTGCCGGCCGAGCTCGTCCTCGCCCTCGTCCTCGGCGGAGGTGTCGCCCGCCGCGTCGGTCCGCGTCTCGTAGGCCGTGTCGACGCCCTGGGCGATGTCGGGCGACTGCTGGCCGATGGAGACCGAGACGCCGCAGGACGCCCCGTCGAACCCCTTCGCGGAGGAGTCGTATCCGATCTCCAGGATCTTCTCGCGCACGAGGGTGGCGATGTCGGCGTACGCCGAGGTCGTCACCTCTCCCGCGACGTGCACCTGGCCGGTGGTGACCAGCGCCTCCACGGCGACGCGGGCGTGCGGGTCCTGGGTGAGAAGCGCGTCGAGGATCGTGTCGCTGATCTGGTCGGCGATCTTGTCCGGATGTCCCTCGGTGACGGACTCCGAGGTGAAAAGGCGTCGGGACATGGCTCTCCTGAGTGACGAGGGCATGGGTGAGACGGGGGACGGTGCGGTGAGCAGGGTCCGGCTCAAGCATGTGCGGGGAGGGCACCGGCCTCCAGAAGATCCGTTGCAGGACTCTGTCGGGATCGGCAAGCGGCCGGTGGCAGTTCCCGGTGCCGCCAAGTCGGGGTCAGATCTTTGCCAAGAGCTCCGGGTCCGGTGGCTCGTCCACCGGACCCGGAGCGGTCGGTCCGCGCACGGGCGGTCGGTCCGCACGTGGGCGATCGATGCGCACGTGGGCGATCGATGCGCACGTGGGCGATCGATGCGCACGTGGGCGATCGATGCGTACGCGGGCGATCGGTGCGCACCCGGAGCGGTCGGTCCGCGCGGGGCGGTACGTCGCGGTGCCGGGTTCGTCCGCCGGCGCGGTCACCCGAGTCGACGGCGTGCTCGGCGAGGGCGTGTTCGGCGACGCGCGCGTGCTTCGTCGCGGACGACGGATCAGCGGGTCCGGGGGGCCACGACGAGGTCGGTGGTGAAGACCTGCTTGTCCCGCTGGGTTCCCTCCACCCTCACCAGCATGCCGTCCCCGCCTTCGCCCGGAACGGTCCGGGCCTCGATCCAGCAGGGCGCCTCGAACTCGGCGTAACAGGTGAAGGTGCTCCTCAGGCCGAGCACGAGGGCGTCGGGCAGGCCGCTGACCGCGTGTGCGGCCTGCCGGGCGGCCTCCAGCAGGACCATGCCCGGGACGTGGTCCACCGGGTGGTCGAAGTAGGTCGGGTGAGCGGTGTCGACGCGCAGTTCCCAGCGGCCGTCCGTGCCCGGGGCGGGCACGCCGAGCACGACGTGCCGGGGGCTGGTGTGCCCCACGAGGGCCGGCTCGACGGCCGGGGGCACCGGTCGGTCGCTGTGGGTGGGGGTGCCGCCGCGCAGTCGCCGGAACACCTGCGGGCTCATGCACCGGAAGGAGGCCTCCGCGGTGCCGAGGCTCCGGCCGTCCCGCTCCACGGTGACGACGTACCCCATGGAGGACAGTGCTCCGTTGCGGCGGACGATGTCCCGGCACTCGGTGCGGAGGACGATCTCCGTGGGGGTGCGGCCCGCCCTCAACAGCTCGGGTTCGAGCGAGACGGACATGTCCCGCATCAGGAACTGGTGGCCGAAGGGGACGTCGAACTCGGCGTGGGCCAGCAGGGATCCGACCTGTCTGACCGATTCGACCAGGAGCAGCGGATCCTGGTACTCGTCGTCGCGGGCGAACAGGGAGTGGCTGCGCGGCCATTGGGCACGGACCACGAACTTCTCGGAACCCGCCTGCGGGTCGACGGCGTCCCATCCCGTCAGGAAGACCTCGGAGACCGCGGCGCGGTGGACGTACTCCCGCGGGACCGTCGACGTCAGGCGCTGCGCGGGGACCCGGGTTAACGCCTGCTCGACCACCGAGACCGGTCCCGTTCCCCCGACCCGTGCCGTGGACGACTGCTCAGCGAAGTGCGGCATGTGCAGGACTCCTGTCGTATGCGGGCAGGGGACACCTACGGCACGCCGTCGCCCCCCGCTGCGGCAAACCTTCCGTGCCCAACATACAGACAGGTCTGCGTGGTCCTGGTTAACAACTTCCCAAGCTTTTTGGATCGCCCGTCACAGACGGTGAGTCATCTGGCACGCGGCAGCCACTTCAGGGCGCGCATTCACCCACCAGGCCCTTGACACGCGGGGGTGAGAGCCCCTTGACATTCAGACACGTCTGTTTGTTATGTTCCTCGTCGCCGACTGCAGCGCCCCAGCCGCTGCGGCCACGCCTCAGGAGGAACAGATGAATCGGCAGGCCGTGGATCTCCTCACTTCGCCGACCGAACAACCCCGCCCCCGGCACCCGCAGGGCGCCCCCTCCCGGCCCCACTTCGCCGCCCCTCCCACCCCTCATCGGCAGGAAGGACTGCGCGTCCTGGTCGTCGAGGCCAACACCCGGGACGCGGACACGCTCCTCCAGGGTCTGACCAGGCAGGGTTATGTGACGCAGAGTGCGAAGAACGGCGCCCAGGCGCTCCGTTCCCACGGCGACGCCGACCTCGTCCTGCTCGACCTCGACCTGCCGGACCTCGACGGGCTGGAAGTGTGCCGGGGCATCCGCACCGTCAGCGAGACGCCCATCATCACGGTGACGGCGCGCGACTCCGAGCTCGACCGGGTCCTCGGCCTGCAGGCCGGAGCGGACGACTACCTGGTCAAGCCGTACGGCTTCCGGGAGCTGCTGGCCCGGATGGAGGCCATCATGCGGCGCGTCCACCGCCAGACCACGCCGGCGCGCGTCGCCGTCCACCAGGGCCTGCGGGTCGACGCCGACGCGCGGACGGCCACGCTCGACGACGAGCCGCTGGACCTGACCCGCAAGGAGTTCGACCTGCTGTTCCTGCTCGCCTCGCAGCCGGACACGGTGATCTCGCGCCGCCAGATCATGGCCCAGGTCTGGGGGGACGCCTGGTCGCCCCGGGGCCGTACCATCGACACCCATGTCGGAACGCTGCGGGGCAAGCTCGGCTCCAGCGAGTGGATCCACACCGTCCGGGGCATCGGCTTCCGCCTCGGGTGCCCGTAATCGGGCCCGGCAAGGCCGGTCAGCGTCGATCCGCCTCCGCCGCCCGCCCCACCACCGCGTAACGTTGCGTTAAGATACAGACAAGTATGTCGAAATTTTTCGCGGCGAGAGAGTGACATGGCCAAACAAGAACGGGCACAGCGGACGCGACAAGCCATCCTCACCGCCGCGGCGGAGCTGTTCGACGAGCGCGGTTACGACTCGGCGAGCACCACCGACATCCTGGCGCGGGCCGGTCTCACCCGCGGGGCGCTCTACCACCACTTCCCGTCGAAGGAAGCGATCGCCCTCGCCCTGCTCGACGCGCACGTCGACGCCCTCCAGGTGGAGGAGCAGCCGGTGAAGCTCCAGAGCCTGATCGACCTGACCTTCAGGTTCGCCCAGCGGCTTCAGCACGATCCGGCGCTCCGCGCCAGCGTCCGCCTCTCCGTGGAGCAGTCCTCGTTCACCGCGTTCCAGACCGGTTACGAGCAGTCCATCGAGGTCATACGGAGTCTCCTGCGGCAGGCCATGGACCAGGGCGAGATGCTGCCCGGTCTGGACATCGAGGAGGCGACGCTCTTCATCGTCGGCGCCTACACCGGTGTCCAGACCATGGACCAGGCGTACAGCGGGCGCGCCGACCTGCTCGACCGGATCGGCTCCTTCTGGCGGTTCATCCTGCCCGGCCTGGCCACGCCCGGCCTCATCAGCCGCCTGCGGACCACGGCGCCGGCGGGCGCCCCGCGCCCTTCATCGGACTGAAGGCCGCTCGGAACCGGCGGGCGAGGGCACCGACGGCCCCACCCGCCCCGCCGCACGGGCGTCCCCGGCGCCGCCGGAGTCGAACAGAGCCTGGAGCATCGGCCACAGCCGGTCCACGCTGCGGCCCTCCCACCACTTGGGGTCACTGCGTCCCAGGGACTCCACGCCCGCGGCGAGCAGCACGACGAGGTCGGCGAGATCCTCCACCGGGAACGCCGCCCGCCGCCCGGCGAGCACGAGACGTTCGTGGAGCATGGCCAGCATCTGGTCCCGCAGCCGGGGTGACTGGAACGTCCCGTCGCCCGCGAGCTTCATCCCGGCCCGCACGATCGGGTCCGTGCGCAGCGACTCGCCCAACGTGACGAGAAAGGTCCGCAGGGCCTCCGCCGGCTCCCGGCTGAACGCCTCGTCTATGAGCGCGACGATCCGGTCGTGCGCTTCCTCGTAGACCGCGGCGGCCAGCATCGCGGTGGAGGCGAAGTGGTGATAGAGCGCACCCCTGCTCACCCCCGCCTTCTGGCAGACGTTGACCAGCCCCGCGTCCGAGGGCGGGCCGTCCGCGACCAGCTCGGCCATGGCCCGCACGAGTGCTTGCCGGGTCCGGTGCGACCGGGTCTGCATGGGCCCTCTTTTCATGGCATCAGTCGAATGTTCAACCCCCCGGGCGTGGCAGCCACGCGGAATCATACAACACTGTCTCTTCTTTGCCAGCCCACTCCCACCCCCGCCCCCCACCAGGCACACCGAACGGCTCCTTTGGCCGGAATCAAGGCCACTTTGTGGGCCGCCTTCCCCCCGATACGCCCCCGCACACCCCGAAAACAAAACAGGGAAGTCGGTTTACGCCCTCCCCGTCGGCCCCTCAAACGAGCCCCACAGGCCACAAACGACTGAACCCCGAGTCACCGTCTCCCCATCCCCGTCCCCCACCGTTCTCCAGCGGGACTCAAGGGAGACTCCAAAGGAATCCAAGGTTCCGGCAGGAGGATCCGCGGCGTCCGGGCGAAGACGTCGTAAAAGCCGCTCTGTCGAACTCGGTGACGGGGACGGCGCGTGCCGACGTGACGGGAGGACGCGGGAAAGGCGTCGGCACGCGAAGGGACGGGACCGGGGCCGTGTCGACCGGCGCGTCACGAAGGCGCCCGGGCACCCATCAGGCCGGGCCGCGCGCCGCCGGCCGTGCACCACGGCGACGCCGTGAAGGCCGTGAAGGGCGAGGCGGCCCGCCTCCACCCCTCGGTGACGGGACATCAGGACGATCTCGCCACCGCTCCCCGGGACCGGTCGCACGCCCGTCTCACTCAGGGACGGGCCGCGCCGACGGCTCCTGCCTGGAGCCGGCCGTCGACCGGCGGCCCCTGGACCCGCGGGGCGCCGCACAGGCCGCCGCGGAGCTGCGCGCCCACTGCCACGACACGGTGCAGGATCCGGTGAAGACCGGCGACACGATGGCCCGCTCGACGACGGGTCGCTCTGGTGGGACCGAACCAGACCACAGGCCCTCATGGGGCGGCGCGCGGCTGACGGTCGAACGTCAGGAAGGTGACCATCCACCCCGAAGGGAACCGCGCAACCGCCTGATGCACCGACCCCGTCCCCTTGCTCCGCCTCTCGGGGCTCGTGTGGAGAAAGGGTGTCACGGGCGGTCGGCCACGTCCGCCGGCCCATGGCGGCGAGTGCGGCGCCCACCCGGTCCGCGAGGGCGTCGTCGTCGCCGGCCAGGTGGCGAGGGGTGGCCCGGAAGGCCGGACCGGGCTCGGGGTCGGATGAACCGTGGGAGCGCTCAGGGCGCGGGTGTTCCTCCTGGGGCGGGGAGCTGGGCGGTCGTCCACGCTGACACCGCCGGACCGCGCTCTCCAGGCCCTCGGGGTCGTTCCTCGTCCACCGTCGGCGAACCGATCCCTGGAGATCGCCCGGCTCGACGCGTCGCCCTTCCTCCGGAGCCGTCCGTGGACGGCGGGGAAACGCGAGGTGGTCAGTACGATGAACCGCGCTCGCGGCGGTAGGCGGCGCCTGGACGGTGGGAGGCCGATGGCATGACGGACCACAGGGGCGCCGGCGGGGCGGTTCCGCGCAGGCGGGGGCAGGGCGTGCTGGAGACGCAGGTGCTGGCAGCCTTGCGCGCGGCGCCGGGGCCGGTGGCCGCGGGATGGGTGCAGGAGCGGCTCGGCGGCGATCTCGCCTATACGACGGTGGTGACCATCCTGACCCGGCTGCATGTCAAAGGGGCGGTCACGCGGGAGCGGTCGGGGCGTTCGTTCCAGTGGACGGCCGTCGCGGACGAGGCGGGCCTGGCCGCGCTGCGGATGCGGCGGGTGCTCGATTCCGAGGCCGATCGCGAGGCCGTGCTCACGAGCTTCGTGAGCACGCTGTCCCCGGGCGACGAACGGCTGTTGCGCGCGCTGCTGGACACCACGGAGGACGCGGAGGAGGGAGACTAGGGCCATGGGGGTCTTCGTCTTCCTGCCGCTGGTACTGCCGTTGACGGCCTGGCCCGTCGCCCGGCTGGCCGAGCACCACCTGCACCCCAGGGCCGCGACCTGGCTGCTGAGCGCGGTCGCGGCCGTGCTCGCCCTGTGCAGCACCTTGTGCCTCGGGCTGCTCATGGTGGTGGGAACCGCCCAGCTGCCCGGGAACCCGCTGCCCGACGGATGGTCGGACCCCGAGGTCCGCGCGGCCGTGCCCTACGACGAGATCGCCGGCCGGATCGCGATCCCCGCCCTCCTCGCCGTACTGCTCGCGTGCACGGGGACGGCCTGGCGGCACCTTCGGGTGCGCCGGCGGGCCGAGCGGGCCCTGTCCGGGCTGCCCGGTTCGCCCGTCGCCGTGCTGCCGGACCCCGCCCCGTACGCGTACGCCCTGCCCGGCCGGCGCGACCGGATCGTCGTCACCACCGGCATGCTGGCCGGACTGGACGCGGGTGAGCGGCGGGCGCTGTTCGCCCATGAGCGGGCGCATCTGGCCCGTCGTCATCACCGCTTCCTGCTGGTCGTCCAGCTCGCGGCCCGCGCCAATCCCTTCCTGCGGCCGCTGCGTACGGCCGTCGTCTACTCCACCGAGCGGTGGGCGGACGAGGAGGCGGCGCAGGCCGTGGGGAGCCGGCGGACCGTGGCACGGGCGGTCGGCAAGTCGGCGCTGATCTCGCGGGGTTCACCCGTGCCCGCGCTGACGCACTTCACCGAGGCCGCCGGGCCGGTGCCGCGCCGGGTGGCGGCCCTGCTCGGGCCCGCTCCCTCTCCCAGGATCTGGCCGCCGGCGTTCACCGCCGTCGGGCTGGCCGCCTGGGGCGCGACCGCGGGGACGACCGTCTCGGCGCTGTCCTCGGCGAACGCGACGGTGACGCTCTTCTTCATCCTGCACGCCGCCACACCCATGTGAGAGGAGGGGCACCGTCCCGTCGGGTCACCGTCCCGCCGGGGCTGTGGCCCCTCCCTCCGCCTCAGGCGCGCGTCTTGTACCTCTCCAGGGCGGCGACACCCGCCGCCGCGAGGCCGATCTGGATGATCCATTCGATCCAGTCGACGCCCTTGGTGTCCGCGACGCCCAGGCCCGCCGCCAGGGCGGTGCCGACGAGGGCGGCGACGATGCCGACGGCGATGGTCCACAGGACCCCGATCCGCTGCCGGCCGGGCAGGACGAGCCGCCCGAGGGTTCCGATGACGACGCCGATGACGATCGCGCTGATGATGCCCGAGATCTCCATGCCTGTCCCCTTCCCCGTGTCGTACGGCGGTAACTCCGGCGCCGGTTACAGGTCGAACTCGTGCGGCGGGAGGCCGAGGGTGAAGCACGCCTCCCGCACGACCGCCTGCTCGGCCTTGTCGAAGTCGCCGTCGGCGCCGCCGATGACGATGCCGATCTGGATCACGGCGCGGGCCTCGGCCGGCTTCTTCTTCGCCTTGGCGATCTCCTGGAGCACGCCGACCTTGCCGAAGGCGAAGTCCGCGGTCAGCTTGCCCAGGTTCTCGTCGAACCGGCGCTGGAGATCGGCCGCGTCGAAGTTCCGCAGCACCTCGTTGATGGCGATCAGCTGGGCGACCCGCTGCCGTTCGGAGGGGTCGACCGTGCCGTCCGCGGCGGCGACGAGCGCGCACATCGCCATGGAGGCGTCACGGAACGCACCGGACTTGAGGTCGTTCTTCTTCGCCATGAGCTGCGTCTGCATCGTCGACGCGGACTCCTTGAGGCGGTCCCACAGGGCCATCGAGAACTCCCTACACGCTTGGGGGGCCGCCCGGGCCGGGGGGTGCGCGACCCGGGCGAACCCATCTTCTACATTACTGTAGAAGTTATCAGGTGCGGGTGAGGACGAGTCGGCGCACCAGCAGGGCGACCTCCTTCGCGGGCCACCCCTCCGGCACGGCACCCGGCGCGGCAACCTGGCCATCGGAAGCCTGGATCCGGTACGCGCCGTACGCCGGTCCCCAGAGCCACGGCGCCGCCGGCTTCCCGGCGGGCGTGACCCCCTCGAAGGGCTTCGAGTCCAGCGTCGAGGCCGCGAAGGCGAGCCTCGCCGGAGCGCCGGCGGTCGGCGGGGGCGTGCGCCCCCGCCGACTCCTGCGCCACCCGGCCGCACGTGGCGGCGGAGACGGCGAGGACGGCCGCGAGGGCGGCGAGGAGGACACGGCGGGCACGGCGCGCGGGCAGGGCGAAGTCCAGGGGAGGAAGGGGTGAAGCCCCTTCGGACACTCCATGCCCGCAGGAGCGAGACCGGGTCGCGGACACCGCCGGGCGAGGGTTCGACCCCTGTCGCGCCCATCGGCCCGCCCCGGTGGGCGGCGGCGGCCACTCTCCACCGAGGCGCCGGATCCAGGGCGGTTCAGCCCTCGTCGCCCTCGTCCTCCCCCTCTCCGTCCCCCTCGAAGAAGTCGCCCACCTCGTCGACGACTTCGGCGGCCACCATGCCACCGACCACGCCGACGGCCAGGCCCGCGGCGCCGGCGGCGGCCACCGCCCCCATGCCCGGGCCGGAGTGGTGGCCGCCGTGACCGTACTCGCCCTTGTGGCCGTGACCCCCGTCGGAGCCGTGGCCGCCCTGGGCGAAGAGCGCGCCGCCCGCCTGCCCGTACGAGCCGTGCGAGGCGCGATGCTCGACGAGCCGGCGGACCCAGCCGTCGACCTCCGCGTTCCAGTCCGTGCGGTCGGTGTCGTGGTGGCCGACGGTGTAGCGGTTCAGGGTGTCGTGCCCCTCGGAGAGGAAGCCGCCGCGCTTGTCGGCCTCCAGGACCACCTCCAGGCCGGCGGGGCCCGCGAGGAAGGTCACCTCGATCTCGTTGACCTGGTGGGCGTACTGCGGCGCCGGGGTCAGCTCGATCTCCTGGTAGAAGGGCAGCTGCTGGCCGGTCCCCCCGATGCGGCCGAGTTCGAGGTCGGCGGACTTGAAGGCGAAGCCGAGCTGCCCGAACGCCTCCAGGACCGCCTCCTGAGCGGGCAGGGGGCGGACGGCGAGCGGGTCGAGGTCTCCCTTGTCCTTGGCGCCTGCGACGCCGAGTTCGGTGCGGACACCGAGGACGATGCCCAGCCCCTGCCCGTACAGCTCGGTGATCGGCGTCTCCCACGGCAGCGTGAAGGAGAAGGGCACGCCGCGGCGCTCGCCCTCGGACAGGCGGAATCCGCCCGCGACGACGTGCTGGTGGAAGGCGACCATGCCCTCCGCCTCGCCCTCGTCGTACTCGGCCTCGACGCGGGCGACGAGCTCCAGGGTGATGTGCTCGATCGTGAAGTCGGCGTTTCCGCCCTGGAGACGAACCTGACCGGCGACGACGCCGCCGGGTGCCACCGCGCCCGGGTCGAGCACGGTGTCCACCGAGGGGCCCCCTACGCCGAGCGAGCCGAGCAGACGCTTGAACACCATCGGGCGTTCACTCCTTCATGTCGCTTGTGTGGTGCAGCAGTTCGACCGATGCCTCCACCGGCCATCTACACTTGTGTAGAAGCATAGGGGTGCGGCGGCCGACCCCTGCACCGCTCGACGGCCCGCACCGCCTCAAGCCGGGCCGTGACACCGGGCGAAGGGAACGCGAGCAGGCGAACGCGACAGGAACCGAGGGCCTCACAGGCGACCCCGGCGACATGCCCGCCGAAGGCGCGGCCACCGCACCTCTCCACGCTTGCAGAGGACGGGTGGGGGCGCGCCCCCGGCGAGGTGTGCGATCGGTCCTCCGCCGACATCGTCCGAAACCCTGCGCGAGACGGTCGGGTGCGGGCGGGTCTCAGAGCGTCTGCGGCCCCATGATCCGGACCAGCAGGTCGTCCAGGCTGACCAGGCCGGTGAGCCGTCCCTCTGCGTCGCGCACGAGGGCGAGGGAGGCGCGGCGCCGGCGGAGGTGTTCGATGGCGTCGGAGACCGTGTCGGTGCCGGCCAGTTCCGGTACGGGGCGGGCGAGGGCCCCGGCGGTCAGGTCCCTGCCGCGGGTGCGGGCGACGAGGACGTCGCGGGCGTGCACCGAGCCGAGGATCCGGTCGCCGTCCCGGACGAGGAGGCGGGAGCGGTCGGCGTCGGACGCCTGGGCGAGGACGGCGTCGAGTCCGGCACCCGCGTCGACGGCGACGATGTCGGCGGCCGGGGTCTGGAGCGCGGCCACGGGGGTCTGCGGCTCGGTGAGGGAGCGCGTGATGAGCTGCGAGTCGGTCCTGTTGATGAGGCCGAGGCGCTCGGACTCCTCGACGAGGTGGGTGAGCTGCTCGCGGTTGTGGACGGCGGCCAGCTCGTCCCGGGGCTGGACGCGGCACAGGCGGACGAGCGCGTTGCTGACCTTGTTGAGGAGCCAGATCAGCGGGCGCACGGCCTTGACGACGGCCCGGAACGGCGGGGCGAGCAGCATGGCGGAACGTTCGGGGTGGGCGATGGCCCAGGACTTGGGGGCCATCTCGCCGAGGACCATGTGGAGGAAGACGACGACGATCATGGCGACGGCGAACGCGATGCCGTAGCTGAGCGCTTCCGGCAGCCCCAGCTCGGCCAGCAGCGGGTCGAGTTCGTGGGAGACGGCGGGCTTGGAGATGGCGCCGAGGCCCAGCGTGCAGAGGGTGATGCCGAGCTGGGCGCCGGCGAGCATCAGGGACAGCTCGCGCATGCCGGCGAGGGCGGCCTTGGCGCCGCGCTGCCCGTCGGCGACGGCCTTCTCGACGCGGTGGCGCTTGGCGGCGACGAGCGCGAACTCGGCGGCGACGAAGAAACCGCTGCCGATGAGGAGCAGGACGGTGATGAACAGGGCCATGGGGAAGCTCATGCCTGGGCCTCCTCGGCGGTGGCGGTCCGGACGTGTTCGATGCGGACGCGCCCGGGGACGTGACGGTCGAGGCTGAGGACGTCGATGCGGACGCCGTCGACGGTGAGGTGGTCCCCGATGGTCGGGAAGCGGCCGAGGCGGTCGATGATCAGGCCGGCGACGGTGTCGTAGTCGTCGTCCTCGGGCAGGGCGATGCCGGTGGCGTCCTCGATCTCGTCGAGGCGGCGGCCCGCGTCGACGCGCCAGCCGTCGCCGTCCGGCACGGCGAGCGCGACGACCGTGTCGGTCTCGTCGGCGATGTCGCCGACCAGTTCCTCGGCGATGTCCTCGTAGGTGACGATTCCGGCGACGCCGCCGTGCTCGTCCAGGACGACGGCGAACTCGTCGTCCGCCTCCCGCATCCGCGCCACCGCCCGCGGCAGCGGCAGCGTGTCCGGCAGCAGCAGCGGCGCCCGGTCGGCCTCGCCGGCCGTCGAGGTGTCGAACCGGCCGGCGGGCAGCCGGGCGAGGTCGCGCACGCCGAGGACGCCGGCGACGTCGTCGGGGTGGTCGCCGAGGACGGGGTAGTTGGAGTGGCCGTGCCGGGCGATCAGCTCGACCGCCTCGGTGAGGGTGGCGTCCTTGCGGACGAAGACGGCGTCGGCGCGCGGCACCATCACCTCGTCCAGGGTCCGCTCGGAGAACTCCAGGGCGTGGTCGAGGAGCTCGGCGGTGTCGGTCGGCAGCTGCCCCTGCTCGTGGGACTCGCCGATGAGGTGGCTGAGTTCCTCCAGCGTGGCGCCGTGGTGCAGCTCCTCGACGGGCTCGATGCCGACCTTGCGGAGCAGCCCGTTCGCGGCGCCGTCGAAGACGCGGACGACCGGACCGACGACCTTCAGGTACAGGAGGGTGGAGGAGGCCAGGGACTTGGCGAGCCGTTCGGGGACGGCGAGCGCGAGGTTCTTCGGCGCGAGTTCGCCCAGGACCATCTGGAGCACGGTCGCGATCACGAAGGCGAGGACGACGGAGATCGCCGACACCGCCCCGTCCGACAGGCCCGTCCCGTCCAGCGCGGGCTTGAGCAGGGCGGAGACGGACGGCTCGGCGAGGAAACCGACGACCAGGCCGGTGACGGTGATGCCGAGCTGGGCGCCGGACAGCATGAAGGAGAGGCGTTCGAGGACCTTCAGCGCGCGGGCCGCCCGCTTGTCGCCGGCCTCGGCCTCACGGGCGAGGGCGATCCGGTCGGCGGCGACGTACGAGAACTCCTGGGCCACGAAGTAGCCGGTGCCGGCGGTCAGCACGAGGACGGCCAGCAGGCCGAGAGCGGCGTTCATCGGCGGCCGCATCCCCTCGAGCGGGCGGGACGCGTCGTTCTGGCGGACAAGCGGGTGCTCCTTCGTGGGGCGGTGATCGAAGGCGATCGGTTCGAGTATCGGCGGGTACGCCACGGGCGGCGCGGCCTCGCCACGCCGGGGGCCGGAAGGGCCGGGGCCCGGAAGGGCCGGGGCCCGGAAGGGCCGGGGCCCGGGGAGGTCACACGGTGGCGGGTCCCACCAGCTCCTCCAGGACGTCCTCCATCGTCACGTAGCCGACGACGGAGCCGGATTCGCCGGTGACGACGGCCAGGTGGCTGCCGGCGGCGCGCAAGGCGGTGAGGACGTCGTCCAGCGGGGTGTCGATCCGCACCCGGGTGACGGCGTGGAAGGCGGTCCGCGGGAAGGGCCTGTCGCGGTCGGCGACGCCGAGGGTGTCCTTGATGTGTACGTAGCCCAGGACGGCGCCGGCGGGGCCGGTGACCGGGAAGCGGGAGTAGCCGGCGCGGGCCGCGGTCCGCTCCAGTTCCGCCGGGGTGATCCGGTGGTCTACGGTGACCATCCGCACGGCGGGGACGAGGATCTCGCCGACCGGGCGGGTACCGAGTTCCAGGGCGTCGCGCAGCCGCTCGCCGTCGGCGGGCGAGAGCAGTCCGGCGGCGCTGGTGTCCTGGACCATGCGGGCGAGCTGGTCGTCGGTGTAGACGGCGGTGACCTCGTCCTTCGGCTCGACCCGCAGCAGGCGCAGGAGGGCGTTGGCGAAGGAGTTGATGCCGAAGACGACCGGCTTGAGGACGCGGGTGAGGGCGACGAGCGGCGGTCCGAGGAACAGCGCGGTCCTCACCGGGGCGGCGAGGGCGATGTTCTTCGGGACCATCTCGCCGATCAGCATGTGCGCGTACGTCGCCAAGGTCAGGGCGATGACGAAGGCGATCGGGTGCACGAGGCCGTGCGGCACGTGGGCCGCCTCGAAGGCGGGCTCCAGGAGGTGGGCGATCGCGGGCTCGGCGACCGCGCCCAGGACCAGCGAGGACACGGTGATGCCCAGCTGGGCGGTGGCCAGGAGCGCGGAGATGTGTTCCAGGCCCCACAGGGTCATGCGGGCGCGCCGGTCTCCGTCGCGGGCGAGCGGTTCGATCTGGCTGCGGCGGACGGAGATCAGGGAGAACTCGCCGCCGACGAAGAAGGCGTTCGTCAGGAGGGTGAGGAAGCCGATGGTGAGCTGGAGCGCGGTCATCGGGCCGCTCCGGCGTGCTCGGGCGCCGCGGCGGGGACGGGCTCGGTGAGGTGGACGCGGTCCGCGCGGTGGTGCTCGACGTCGAGGACGTCGAGCCGCCAGCCGTCGAGCAGGACGGCGTCGCCCTGGGCGGGGATGCGGCCGAGGCGGGTGGCGATGAGGCCGGCGACCGTCTCGTACGGACCTTCCGGCGCGCGCAGCCCTATCCGGGCCAGCTGGTCGATCCGTACGCCGCCGTCGGCCTCCCAGGTGGCCCGGCCGTCGTCGGTGGGCGGGGCGGGCAGCAGGTCGGGGACCTCGACGGGGTCGTGCTCGTCCCGCACCTCGCCCACGACCTCTTCCACGATGTCCTCGACGGTCGCGACGCCGGCCGTGCCGCCGTACTCGTCGATGACGACGGCCATGCCCCGGTGGGCCCGCAGGCGCTCCAGGAGCCGGTCGGCGGGCAGCGTCTCGGGAACGAGCAGCGGCGGGGTGGTCAGGGCGGTGACGGGGGTGGCGTCCCGCTTCTCGGGCGGCAGGGCGAGGACGTCGCGGATGTGGACGGTGCCGATGACGTCGTCGTGGTTCAGCCGGTAGACCGGGAAGCGGGACAGGCCGGTGGCGTAGGTGAGGTTGGCGGCGTCGGCGGCCGTGGCCCGCGCGTCCAGGGCGCGGACGTCCACGCGCGGCGTCATGACGTTCTCGGCCGTCAGCTCGCTCAGGTGGAGCGTCCGCACGAACAGCTCGGCGGAGTCCGCCTCGATGGCGCCCTCCGCCGCGCTGTGCCGGGCGAGGGACGCCAGCTCGGCGGGGGTCCGTACGGTGTGCAGTTCGTCGGCCGGCTCCAGGCCGAAGCGGCGCACGAACCGGTTCGCGGTGCCGTTGAGGTGCCGGATGAAGGGGCCGAAGGCGGCGGTGAAGCCGCGCTGCGGGCCGGCGACGACCTTGGCGACGGCCAGCGGCCGGGAGATCGCCCAGTTCTTGGGCACGAGCTCACCGATGACCATGAGGACGACGGTGGAGAGCGCCACCCCGAGGACGGTGGCGACGGACGGGGCCGCGGCGCCGAGGCCGATCGCCTCCAGCGGTCCGCGCAGCAGCGCGGCCAGGGACGGCTCGGCGAGCATGCCGATCACCAGGGAGGTGACGGTGATGCCGAGCTGGGCGCCGGACAGCTGCACGGTCAGCCGGCGCACGGCGCGCAGCGCGCCCTCGGCACCGCGTTCGCCGGCCTCGACGGCCCGCTCCAGTTCACCGCGCTCGACGGTGGTGAGGGAGAACTCGGCCGCGACGAAGACGGCGCACGCGAGGGTGAGGGCGAGCGCGAGCAGGAGAAGGAGTACTTCGGTCACCGTGCCACCCCCGCTCCCCGGCTCGACGCGTCAGGGCAGGCGGTGGCACGGCTCGTACTGGGAGGCTCACCCATTGCGGGTCGCTCACTCCTTCTCGTCCTGGGTGGGAATCCGGGCGGGATCGGGCCGGCGGAGACACGGCCTTCTACATCACTGTAAAGGAAAGGCGATCTCCGATCGAGAGCCCGCCCCTCCACCCGTCCGAGGCACAGCCACGTCCGACCACCGCCACGAAACCCCTCGCCGGGACCCGGAAGGAACGCGGTGCCGGGTTCATCCGCGGCATCAGCGGCGGTCGCGAACGGCCCGGGCGGACCACCGGTACGACGCCCGTAACGGCGAGGCACCCCGATGGTTGATCAGGCGCGGGAATCCAGGAACGCCGCAGGGGGACGCCGGCGCCGCGCGATGCCAACGCGCGGCGGGTCATGGCCGCCCGGCGAACCGGGACACGACTCCGGAGCTTGCGCTCCGCCGGGCTCTGCGCTCATGGGGCTTCCGCTACCGCACATACCGTGCACCCGCGAAACCCCAGGTCAGGCGTCCTTCTTCACCGGCTCCAGGATCGCCACGCACTCCACGTGGTGCGTCATCGGGAACAGGTCGAAAGCGCGCAGCGTCCTGACCCGGTAGCCGCGTTCGGCGAAGTAGGAGAGGTCGCGGGCGAGGGCGGCGGGGTCGCAGGCGACGTAGGCGATGCGGCGGGCGCCGAGGCCGGCGAGGTGGTGGACGGTCTGCTTGCCGGCGCCGGCGCGCGGGGGGTCGAGGACGATGAGGTCGACCTCGGTGATGCCGGTGCGCGGGAGGACCGACTCGACCTTGCCCTGTTCGACGCGGACGCGCGGGAAGGAGGCCAGGTTGTGGCGGGCGTCCTCGACGGCGCGCTTGCCGGACTCGATGCCGAGGACCGCGCCCTGCTCGCCGACGCGGTCGGCGAGGGCGCCGGCGAAGAGGCCGACGCCGCAGTAGAGGTCGAGGGCGGTGTCGCCCTTGCGCGGGAGGAGGCCCTGCATCACGGCCTTCATGAGGGTGTCGGCGGCCTTCGGGTGGACCTGCCAGAAGCCGCCGCTGCCGACGCGGTGGGTGCGCTCGTCGGCGCGCTCGCGGACGAAGGCGCGGCCGTGGACGCGGTGGACGCCGCCGTCCTTCTCGTCGACGCGCAGCACCGAGACCGGCTTGTCGAGCTCGACGAGCGGGAGGCGGGCGCCGGGGCGCGGGGTGAGGATGACCTGGCGGTCGTTCGAGCCGGAGGCGGCGATCGCCTCGACGGTGGCCATGCCCTCCCAGGTGCGGGCCTCGATGCCGAGCTCCGAGACGCCCTGGGCCGCGATCATGCAGTGGTCGATGACCTCGACCTCGTGCGAGCGGTGCTTGCGCAGACCGGCGCGGCCCTCGGCGTCGACGGCGTACTGGACGCGGGTGCGCCACTGCGGGACCTCGCCCGCCGGGAGCTTGTCGCCCTCCGCGGGGACGACGGTGCCGTCCCAGCCGGCCTCCTCCGGGGTGAGGCCCGCGAGCCGCTTCAGCTGCTCGGCGATGACCTCGCCCTTGAGGCGGCGCTGGGCGCCCGGCTTGGCGTGCTGCCAGTCGCAGCCGCCGCACTTGCCGGGGCCGGCGAAGGGGCAGGGGGCCTCGATGCGGTCCTTGGAGGCGTCGAGGACCTCGACGGCGTCGGCGCGCAGGAAGCGGCTGCTCTCGTCGCCCTCGGTGACGCGGGCCCGGACGCGCTCGCCCGGCAGCGCGTGGCGCACGAAGAGGACGCGGCCCTCCTCCGTCCGGGCGATGCAGTGGCCGCCGTGGGCCACCGGGCCGACCTCGACCTCGTACTCCTCCCCGATCAGGGACTTCACAGGGGTGTTCTGCATGATCGGGGGCTCCAGTGACAGAAGGGGAGAAAGAGAAAGGGGGCTGCTGTTCGGACAGCAGCCCACCAGTCTAGTTGCTCTTCGCGGTCGGTTCCTTCCTGGCCTTCTCGACCGGGCCGCGGCGGACCGAGCCCGGCGCGTTCCAGTCCTGGCGCTTCCGGGCCCGGCGCTTGGCGGCCTCGGAGGACTGGAGCTGGTAGGGGACGGAGGTGACCATGACGCCGGGGGTGAAGAGGAGCCGGCCCTTGAGGCGGAGCGCGGACTGGTTGTGGAGCAGGTGCTCGTACCAGTGGCCCACGACGTACTCGGGGATGTACACCGAGACGGCGTCGCGCGGGCTCTCCTTGCGGAGGTTCTTCACGTACTCGATGACCGGCCGGGTGATCTCGCGGTACGGCGAGTCGAGGATCTTCAGCGGCACGTTGATGCCGCGCCGCTCCCACTCCTCCCGGAGCGCCTTGGTCTCCGCCGGGTCGACGTTGACGGTGAGCGCCTCCAGCTCGTGGGCGTGGAGCAGCTTCGCGTAGGCGAGGGCCCGGAGGGTGGGCTTGTGGAGCTTGGAGACGAGGACGATCGAGCGGACCCGGGAGGGGCGCACGTACTCGTCGGGACGCTCCTCCGCGGCGGCGATCTCGGCCCCGACGGAGTCGTAGTGGCGGCGGATCGCGGTCATCGTCACGTAGAAGATCACCATGCCGAGCAGGGCGACCCAGGCGCCGTGGGTGAACTTGGTGGCGAGGACGACGACGAGGACGAGACCGGTGAAGAAGGCGCCGAAGGCGTTGATCGCGCGGGAGCGGATCATGTGGCGGCGCTTGGCCGGGTCGCGCTCGGTCGTCAGGTGGCGGTTCCAGTGCCGGACCATGCCGATCTGGCTGAGCGTGAAGGAGACGAAGACGCCGACGATGTACAGCTGGATGAGGCGGGTGGAGTCCGCGCCGTAGATCCAGACGAGGAGGGCGGCGGCGCCCGCGAGGAGCACGATGCCGTTGGAGAACGCGAGCCGGTCGCCGCGGGTGTGCAGCTGGCGCGGCAGGTAGCGGTCCTGGGCGAGGATCGAGCCGAGGAGCGGGAAGCCGTTGTACGCGGTGTTGGCGGCCAGGAAGAGGACGAGCGCGGTGGCGGCGGCGAGCAGGACGAAGAAGAACGTCCCGTCGCCGAAGACGGCGGCCGCGACCTGGGAGATGACCGGGTCCTGGACGTATCCCTCGCCGACCGGGACGCCGTTGTGGAGCAGGTCCTCGGCGGGCTTCTCCGCCATCCGGACGTCGGTGGCCCCGGCGAGGAAGATGATGCCGCAGAACATGGTGACGGCGAGGCCGCCCATGAGCGCGAGGGTGGTGGCGGCGTTCTTCGACTTCGGCTTGCGGAAGGCGGGGACGCCGTTGGAGATGGCCTCGACGCCGGTGAGGGCGGCGCAGCCGGAGGAGAAGGCGCGCAGCAGCAGGAAGATCAGGGCGAAGCCGGCGAGTCCCGGGTGCTCCGGCTTGATCTCGAAGTCGGCCGTCGGGGCCTTCATGGTGTCGTCGAGGACGATGCCGCGCCAGGCGCCCCAGGCGATCATGCAGAAGACGCCGAAGACGAAGACGTACGTCGGGATGGCGAAGAGGCTGCCGGACTCCTTCACGCCGCGGAGGTTCATCACGGTGAGGAGGACGATGACGCCGACGGCGCAGGCGACCTTGTGCTCGACGACGAAGGGGATCGCGGAGCCGAGGTTCTCGATGCCGGAGGAGATCGAGACGGCGACGGTGAGGACGTAGTCGACGAGCAGGGCGCTCGCGACGGTGAGTCCGGCCTTCGGTCCGAGGTTGGTGGTCGCGACCTCGTAGTCGCCGCCGCCGCTCGGGTACGCGTGCACGTTCTGCCGGTACGAGGCGACGACCGTGAACATCAGGACGACGACGGCCAGCGCGATCCACGGGCTGAAGTGGTAGGCCGACAGGCCTGCCACGGAGAGGACGAGGAGGACCTCGCCCGGTGCGTACGCCACCGAGGAGAGGGGGTCGGAGGCGAAGACGGGGAGGGCGACCCGCTTGGGGAGAAGGGTCTCTCCGAGCTTGTCGCTGCGCAGGGCCCGCCCGATCAGGATCCGTTTGGGCACGTCGGTCAGTTTGGACACAACAGAGGATCGTAAGCGTTCGAAAAGAGCCATCCTCACCGCGACCCCCGATCCATACGGAATCTTTCCGCGGGCCCCTCGGATGCGGTCCTGTTCCGCGTTGCGGCTTAAGCTCGGACCGGGCAACCCGGCAGGGCGTTGCCCGCCACGGCCCGGGCCGATCGGGCGAGGAAAGTTGTGAGCAGGGTGTTTTCGCAGGTCAGCAAGGCGATCAGGAGTGCGGGGTAACGGGGACGTGCACATCGTCATCATGGGCTGCGGGCGAGTGGGAGCCGCTCTCGCGCAGACCCTGGAGCAGCAGGGCCACACGGTCGCCGTGGTGGACCAGGACCCTACGGCTTTCCGCCGTCTGGGCTCCGGCTTCGGAGGCCGGCGCGTCACCGGCGTGGGCTTCGACCAGGACACCCTGCGCGAGGCGGGGATCGAGGAGGCCGGTGCCTTCGCCGCGGTGAGCAGCGGTGACAACTCCAACATCATCGCGGCCCGGGTGGCGCGCGAGATGTTCGGCATCGAGAACGTGGCCGCGCGGATCTACGACCCGCGGCGCGCCGAGGTCTATCAGCGCCTGGGCATCCCCACCGTGGCGACGGTCCGGTGGACCGCCGACCAGATGCTGCGCCGGCTGCTGCCTTCGGGCGCGGAGCCGCTGTGGACCGATCCGAGCGGCGGCGTCCAGCTCGCCGAGGTGCACACCTCCCCGGCGTGGATCGGGCACAAGATCAGCCGGCTCCAGGACGAGACCGGCGTGCGGGTCGCCTTCCTCACCCGGCTGGGCGAGGCGGTCATCCCGAGCTCGCAGACGGTGCTCCAGGAAGGGGACCTGGTGCATGTGATGATGCGGACGGACGAGATCGGGAAGGTCGAGGCGGCCTTCGCCGAGGGCCCCGAGGAGGGCGGTCACTGATGCGGGTCGCGATTGCGGGCGCGGGCGCGGTGGGCCGTTCCATCGCCGGCGAACTCCTGGAGAACGGCCACGAGGTGCTGCTCGTCGACAAGGCGCCGACCGCCATCTCCGTGGAGCGGGTGCCGCAGGCGGAGTGGCTGCTCGCCGACGCCTGTGAGATCACCTCGCTGGACGAGGCGGCGCTCCAGCGCTGCAACGTGGTCATCGCGGCCACCGGCGACGACAAGGTGAACCTGGTCGTCTCGCTGCTCGCGAAGACCGAGTACGGGGTGCCCCGGGTGGTCGCCCGGGTGAACAACCCGAAGAACGAGTGGCTTTTCAACGAGTCCTGGGGCGTGGACGTCGCCGTCTCCACCCCGCGTCTGATGTCGGCCCTGGTGGAGGAGGCGGTGAGCGTCGGCGACCTGGTCCGGCTGCTCCGCTTCAGCCACGGCGACGCCAACCTGGTGGAGCTGACGCTGCCGCCGGAGTCGGCGGTGGCCGGTACGCAGGTGGGCGAGGTCGCCTGGCCGCAGGACACCTCGCTGGTGACGATCATCCGCGGTTCGCGGGTGCTGACGCCGAGCCCCGAGGAGACCCTGGAGGCGGGCGACGAGCTGCTGTTCGTGGCGGCGCAGGCCCGCGAGGAGCAGCTGGAGGAGCTCCTCCAGGTCCGCCGGGAGCCGGCGGAGTAGCGCCGTACCGTACGTGGGAGGGCCCGGGACCGTCGACGGTCCCGGGCCCTCCCGCGTACGGTGTGGCGGCTACGCCTCGGGGGTGCGGGCGGCCGCGGCCTCGCGTTCCCTCTCCGCCTTCTCCTCCGCCTCCATCTCGGCGAAGACGTCGATCGGCGGCGGCGCCTTGGCCAGGAAGACCCAGGTGAGGTAGACGGCGAGCAGGAAGGGCGGGATCTTCAGGGCGACGAGGACCCAGCCGAGCTGGGTGGTGTCGGCCCACCAGTAGAGCGGGAAGAGGATCGCGCACTTGGCGAGCAGGATCAGGCCCCAGGCCCAGCTGGCCTTCGCGTAGGCCTTCTTCCGTCCGGGGTTCCGGGTCCGCCAGGAGAGGTTCTCCTTGAAGACCGGGCCGAGGATGAGGCCGATCAGCGGGACGCCGGCGAGCGTGGTGACGATGTACGCGAGGCCGAGGCCCAGCGTGTACAGCATGCCGGGGAGGTAGAAGTCCTTGGCGTTGCCGGTCATCATCGCGAAGACGACGCCGAAGCCGACGCCGAAGACCCCGCTGAAGGCGTGCTTGACCGTGTCGCGGCGGACGAGCCGGACGACGACGAGCAGGAGGGAGACGGCGAGGGCGGCGACGGCCGAGCTCTTCAGGTCCTTGTTGATCGTGTAGATCGTGACGAAGAGCAGGCCGGGCAGGACCGTCTCGACCATGCCGCGGACGCCGCCGAAGGCCTCGAAGAGCGCGGCCTCGGTCACCGCCCTGTCGGTCCGGGCGTCCTGGTCCGGGGTCGGCGGTGCGGTGGTCGGCTTGTCGACGGACGTCACCGGCTACTCCTGTCCGAGCGGTCGGAGCTCGTATTTGGGGTTGAAGAGGACCCGCCGGCCGTGGCTCATGGAGATCCGGCCGGAGGCGATCAGCTTGCGGCCCGGCTCGATGCCCACGATGGAGCGCCGGCCCAGCCAGACGACGTCCAGCGGCGCGGTGCCGTCGAACAGCTCGGCCTCCAGGGCCGGGACACCGGCCC
The DNA here is from genome assembly GCF_014649855.1 of Streptomyces roseolus. GTDB lineage: Bacteria > Actinomycetota > Actinomycetes > Streptomycetales > Streptomycetaceae > Streptomyces > Streptomyces roseolus. The sequence goes on from NZ_BMTV01000051.1 coordinate 23,359, forward strand.
TGGGGCGCAGCGTGACCGTGCGCAAGGTACCAGTGACCTTGACTATCTGGCGGTCGTCGCAGTCGGAGATCCGCGTGCAGCCCGAGGCGGCCGTGTCCTCCTGGAGCTCCTCCGACTCCAGGTCCTCCGGCGAGGAGGAGAGCCGGTCGAGCATCCGGCGGAACCGGCCTGCCGGCTTGTCGGTACGGGGTGCAGCACTCATACCCAAAAGCCTACCGGCCGCGGCCGACGGGGGAACGGGCCCGTCTCAACGTTCGAAGCGGTACCCCATCCCCGGCTCGGTGACGAAGTGGCGCGGGTGCGAGGGGTCGGTCTCCAGCTTGCGGCGCAGCTGGGCCATGTAGACCCGCAGGTAGTTGGTCTCGGTGCCGTAGGAGGGGCCCCAGACCTCCTGGAGGAGCTGCTTCTGGCTGACGAGGCGCCCGCCGTTGCGGACCAGGACCTCCAGGAGGTGCCACTCGGTGGGGGTGAGCCGGACGTCCCGCCCGTCGCGGTGGACCTTCTTGGCGGCGAGGTCGACGGTGAAGTCCTCCGTCTCGACCACGACGACCCCGTCCTCGGCGCCGCCGACGGGCTCGGCGCGGCGGACGGCGGCGCGCAGCCGGGCGAGGAGCTCGTCCATGCCGAAGGGCTTGGTGACGTAGTCGTCGGCACCGGCGTCGAGGGCCTCGACCTTCTCGTCGGAGGTGTGGCGGGCGGAGAGCACGATGATCGGGACCCGGGTCCAGCCGCGCAGTCCCTTGATGACGTCGACGCCGTCGAGGTCGGGCAGGCCGAGGTCGAGGACGACGACGTCGGGGTGGCGCTCGGCGGCGAGCTTGAGGGCGGTGGCGCCGTCGGGAGCGGAGTCGACCTCGTACTTCCGCGCCTTGAGGTTGATCACCAGGGCGCGGACGATCTGCGGCTCGTCGTCGACCACGAGGACCCGGGTCATGTCGGGGGCCTTCCTTCTCTCTGCTGTTCCTGCTGTACGGAGGTGGGTGCGGGCCGCTGTGCGGGGGCTCCGCGCGCGGGGGCGGGTACGGCGTTCCCGGGGGTGTACGGGGCGGGGCGCGGGCTCAGCCCATGGTGTGGGCCGGCAGCTCGGCGGCGGGCGGCGGGGCGGTGCCCCCGGCGGCGCGCAGGGTCAGGACCATGGTGAGGCCGCCGCCCGGGGTGTCCTCGGCGCTGAGGGTGCCGCCCATGGCCTCCACGAAGCCGCGGGCGACGGCGAGTCCGAGGCCGACGCCGGAGCCGCGCGGGGCGTCGCCGAAGCGCTGGAAGGGCTCGAAGATGCCGTCCTTGGAGTCGTCGGGGACGCCGGGGCCGCGGTCGACGACCCGGAGTTCGACCCGGTCGCCGAGGGTGCTGGCGGTGACGGCGACGGGGACGCCCTCGGGGCTGTACTTGACGGCGTTCTCGACGATGTTGGCGACGGCCCGTTCGAGGAGGCCCTTGTCGACCTCGACCATCGGCAGGGTCTCGGGGACGTCGGCCTCGGCGCTGCCGTCCGGGACGCCGCCGAGGGCCATGGGGACGACCTCGTCGAGGTCGACGGCGCGGACCAGCGGGGTGACCGTGCCGGTCTGGAGGCGGGACATGTCGAGGAGGTTGCCGACGAGGTGGTCGAGGCGGTCGGCGCCGGCCTCGATGCCCTCCAGGAGCTCGGCCCGGTCCTCCTCGGACCATTCGACGTCGTCGGAGCGGAGGGAGGTGACGGAGGCCTTGATGCCGGCGAGCGGGGTGCGCAGGTCGTGGCTGACGGCGGCGAGCAGGGAGGTGCGGATCTTGTTGCCCTCGGCGAGCTTGCGGGCCTCCTCGGCCTCGCCGACGAGCCGCTGCCGGTCGAGGACGACGGCGGCCTGGGCGGCGAAGGCGCCGAGCACCCGGCGGTCCTCGGCGGGCAGGACGCGGCCGCTGAGGGCGAGGGCGAGGTGGTCGCCGACCGGCATGTCCACGTCGGCGTCCTCGGGGCGGGCGGCCGGGTGGGGTCCGACGGCGGCGGCCCGGTTCCAGGGCTCGGCGCCGTCGGCCCGTTCGAGCAGGGCGACGGACTCCATGGAGAAGGTCTCGCGGACCCGTTCCAGGAGGGCGTCGAGGCTGGTCTCGCCGCGCAGCACGCTGCCCGCGAGATAGGAGAGGACCTCGGCCTCGGCGCGCAGCCGGGCGGCCTGGTGGGTGCGGCGGGCGGCGAGGTCGACCACGGAGGCGACGGCCATCGCGACGCCGAAGAAGACCGCGATGGCGACGATGTTCAGCGGGTCGGCGATGGTGATCCGGTGGATCGGCGGGGTGAAGAACCAGTTCAGGAGGAGGGAGCCGACGGCCGCGGAGGCGAGCGCCGGCAGGAAGCCGCCGAGCAGGGCGGAGCCGACGGTCAGCGCCAGGAAGAGCAGCATGTCGTTGGCGAGGCCGAGGTCGGCGTCCGTGTGGGTGAGGAGGAGGGCGAGCGCCAGCGGCCCGGCGACACCGACGAGCCAGCCGCCGAGGATCCGGGAACGGCCGAGGCGGGCGCCGCGGGCGACCGGGAGGCCCCGGCCCTTGGCGACCTCGCCGTGGGTGACGATGTGGACGTCGAGGTCGGGCCCCGACTCGCGGGCGACGGTCTGTCCGACGCCGGGTCCGAGGACGTACTGCCAGGTGCGGCGGCGGCTGGAGCCGAGGACGATCTGGGTGGCGTTGACCCCGCGGGCGAACTCCAGGAGGGCGGTCGGTACGTCGTCGCCGATGACGTGGTGGAAGGTGCCGCCGAGGTCCTCGACGAGGGTGCGCTGGACGGCCAGCTCCTTCGGCGAGGCGGCGGTGAGGCCGTCGCTGCGGGCTATGTAGACGGCGAGGACCTCGCCGCCCGCGCCCTTCTCGGCGAGCCGGGTGGCGCGTCGTATCAGGGTGCGGCCCTCGGGACCGCCGGTGAGGCCGACGACGATCCGCTCGCGGGCCTGCCAGGTGGAGCGGATGTTGTGCTCGCCGCGGTACTGCCGGAGGTACTCGTCGACCCGGTCGGCGGTCCAGAGGAGGGCGAGCTCGCGCAGGGCGGTGAGGTTGCCGGGGCGGAAGTAGTTGGAGAGGGCGGCGTCGACCTTGTCGGGGGTGTAGACGTTGCCGTGCGCCATGCGGCGGCGCAGCGCCTCGGGCGACATGTCGACCAGTTCGATCTGGTCGGCGCGGCGGACGATCTCGTCGGGGACGGTCTCCTGCTGCCGGACGCCGGTGATCGACTCGACGACGTCGCCGAGCGACTCCAGGTGCTGGATGTTCACGGTCGAGACGACGTCGATGCCCGCGGCGAGCAGTTCGGCGACGTCCTGCCAGCGCTTGGAGTTCCGCGAGCCGGGGACGTTGGTGTGGGCGAGCTCGTCGACGAGGGCGACGGCGGGACGGCGGGCGAGGACGGCGTCGACGTCCATCTCGGTGAAGACTCCGCCGCGGTGTTCGAGCTCGCGGCGGGGCAGCTGCTCCAGGCCGTGCAGCAGCACCTCGGTGCGCGGCCGGCCGTGGTGCTCGACGAAGCCGACGACGCAGTCGGTGCCGCGCTCCACCCTGCGGTGGGCCTCGGCGAGCATCGCGTACGTCTTGCCGACGCCGGGCGCCGCGCCGAGGTAGATCCGAAGCTTGCCACGTCCCATGGACCGACCATACGTCCGGCTGATCGGACATTCCGCACCCGGAGGAACACCCCGATGCGGTATTGACGTGATCCTGATGCCCGCCGGCGCGGTCGACGCGCACCGGTCCGGCCCGCCGCGCCGCCGGGGCTCAGGCCTCGGCTATCTCCCCGTCGCGGAGTTCGAGGACCCGGTCGGCGAGACGGAGGAGCTGGTGGTCGTGGGTGGCGACGAGGGCGGTGCAGTTCTCGCTGCGGACCACGGCCCGCAGCAGCTCCATCACGGCGAGGCCGGTCTCGGCGTCGAGCTGGCCGGTCGGCTCGTCGGCGATGAGCAGGGCCGGCTTGTTGGCGAGGGCGCGGGCGATGGCGACCCGCTGCTGCTGGCCGCCGGAGAGCTCCCCGGGGCGCTGGTCGGCGTGGTCGGCGAGGCCCACGAGGGCGAGCAGCAGGGCCACCCGCTCCTCCCGCTCGGCGGGGTCCGCCTTCCGCAGCCGGAGCGGGACGCCGACGTTCTCGGCGGCGGAGAGGATCGGCAGCAGGCCGAAGGACTGGAAGATGAAGCCGATCCGGTCCCGGCGCAGCGCCAGGAGGCCGTCCTCGCCGAGGGTGGAGAGGTCGGTGCCGTCGATGACGATCCGGCCGCCGTCGGCGCTGTCGAGGCCGCCGACCAGATTGAGCAGGGTGGTCTTGCCGGAGCCGGAGCGGCCCTTGAGGGCGACCAGCTCGCCGCGCGGGATCTCGAAGGAGACGCCCTTGAGGGCGTGGACGGCGGCCTCGCCCTCGCCGAACGTCCGGCGCAGTCCCTCGACCCGGATCATCGGCCCCCCGGCCGGGTCCTCGGCGACGGCCGTCGCGGACCGCGTGCTGTTCTCGCTCATCTGCGTCCCCCTCCTCGAACACCTGCGCACTCCAGTATGGTCGGCCGCCCGCACCGGGGCCAGGGCCGTGAACCCCGATCCGACCCCGACTTCCGGACGCCGCGCCCCGCACTCCGGACGCGGGACGACCCGTAGGGGAACGCGGAACCCGTGCGCGAAACGGCCGGTGGGCCGCCGTCCGTACGTCGTGCGTACGGACGGCGGCCCACCGGACCGACCGCTCCCCGGGCCCCACCGGCCCCGGGGGGCGCGTCAGCGGATCTCGGAGATCTCCGGGCCGCGCTGCAGCTGGCCCATGCCGCCGGAGAAGCGGGACCCTGCCTGCTCCTCCTGCTGGACGCCGTCCGGCACCATCTGCGCGTCGTTCGGCAGCTTGAGGACGATCGGGTCGCGCGGGGCCATCGGGCCGTCGCCGCGGGCGACGACGGTGTCCCGGACGATCTGCTCCAGGAGGCCGGCGGCCTCGGGCTGCACCGCGCCCTGGCCGGAGATGACGCCGCGCAGGAACCAGCGCGGGCCGTCGACGCCGACGAAGCGCACGATCTGCACGCCGCGGTTGCCGTCGGGCAGCTGGACGGGGACCTGCGCGCGCAGCTCCCAGCCGAGCGGGCCCTCGACCTCGTCGATCGCGCCGCCCTGCTGGACGATGCCGGTGGCGATCTCCTCGCGGACCTCGCCCCAGATGCCCTCCTTCTTGGGCGCGGCGAACGCCTGGAGCTGCACGGCGCTGTCGCGCAGCACGATGGTCGCGGCGACGATCGCGTCGCCCGCCACCTCCACGCGGAGTTCCATGCCCTCGACACCGGGGACGTAGAGCCCGCCGAGGTCGACGCGGCCCTCCTCGGGCTTGGCGACCTCGGAGATGTCCCAGGGACCGTCGGGCCGGGGCGCCGGCGGAAGGTTCACCTTGCGCGGCTGGTCGGCCGCTTCCGCGGCGTCCTCGCCGGCCACGGCGTCGACGACCTGCTCGGCCTCGCCCGCCGTGTCGGCGGCACCGCTCTTCTTGCGACGTCCGAACACGTCACTGTCCTTCCCGGTCGGATACGACCGAAGCGTATCGATTCCCACCCGTCGTGCCGTCCACGGCGGCATGGCCGCCGGTGGACCCGAAGCCCCCCTCGGCCCGCGCCGAGCCGGGAAGCTCCGCCACCTCGTGGAAGCGCACCTTCTCGACCTGCTGGACGACAAGTTGGGCAATCCGGTCGAAGCGCTCGAACCGCACGCTCTCGCGCGGGTCGAGATTGACCACGATCACCTTGATCTCTCCACGGTACCCGGCATCGACCGTCCCTGGGGCATTCACGAGCGCGACTCCGCAGCGCGCGGCCAGTCCCGACCGCGGGTGGACGAAGGCGGCGTAGCCGTCGGGGAGGGCGAGGGAGACCCCGGTGGGCAGCACGGCGCGCTCCCCGGGGGCGAGGACGGCGGCCTCGGTGGTGACGAGGTCGGCGCCGGCGTCGCCGGGGTGGCCGTAGGCCGGGATCGGCACGTCCGGGTCCACCCGGCGGATCAGCACGTCGACGGGAGGGCGCATCAGGGGTTCACCTCGAAGGCGCGGGCGCGCCGGAGCTGGTCGGGATCGGCCATGGCGGCCTGGATCTCCTCCGGCCGGCCGTTGTCGATGAAGTGGTCGACCTTGACCTCGACGAACATGGCGTCGGCGCGGACGGCGACGGGCCCGTCGGGGCCGCCGATCCGGCCGGTGGCGGTCGAGTAGATCTTGCGGCCGTGGACGGCGGTGACCTCGGCCTGGAGGTGGAGGACGGTGCCGACCGGGACGGGCCGGCGGAAGTCGGTCTCCAGGCGGCCGGTCACGGCGATGACGCGGAGCAGCCAGTTCAGGGAGCCGAGGGTCTCGTCGAGCGCGGTGGCGAGCACGCCGCCGTGGGCGAGGCCGGGGGCGCCCTGGTGGTCGGCGGTCACGGTGAACTCGGCGGTGACGGTCACGCCCTCTCCCGCGCGCGCGTCCAGGTGGAGCCCGTGGGGCTGTCCGTCGCCGCACCCGAAGCAGTGGCCGTAGTGTGAGCCGAGCGCCTCGCCGGGGGCGGGCGCGTCGGGGTGGCGGGTCGGCGCCACGGCGTCGGCCGGCGGGGTGAGGGCGGCAGATGTTGCAGTCACAGGCCCAGACCTTACCCGCGCGGTAGGAGGCGGGGCGCGCCGTGCCAAGCTTGGACGCATGCAGCCTTCCGCACCGTCCCCCGCCCCCTCCCCCGAGTCCTCCGCGTCCCCGGCGGCGCCGCGCTTCGACGAGCGGCTGACCGTGCCCGGTTCGTGGTGGGCGATCGTCGTGCTGCTCGCGCTCTCCGGCGGTCTCGTCACCTTCCCGCTGGGAACGGTGGCGACGCTGGGCGGGCTGATCGTGGCGGGCGTGGCGGCCGGGGTGGCGGTGTCCTCGTACGGCTCGGCCCGGATCCGCGTGGTGGCCGGTTCGCTGGTGGCGGGCGAGGCCCGGGTGCCGGTGTCGGCGCTGGGGGCGGCCGAGGTGCTCGACGAGGAGGAGGCGCGCGCCTGGCGCGCGCACAAGGCCGATCCGCGCGCCTTCATGCTGATGCGGAGCTACGTGCCGCGGGCGGTGCGGATCGAGGTCACGGACCCGGCGGACCCGACGCCGTACCTGTACCTGTCGAGCCGTGACCCGGAGGGCCTGGCGGCCGCCGTGGAGGCGGTACGCGGCGAGGCCTGAGCCGGGGACGGGCCGCGGGCCGCTCGTGGCTGGCGGCCCGGGACGGCCCGGAGCGCGCTAGAAGCCCAGTTCCTTGGGGTTCTCGGGCTGTTCCAGCGGGGGCAGCTCCACCAGCTTCGCCCAGGGCACCTGGCGGGCTCTGAGGTCCTTGCGGATGTGGCCGGCGAGCTTCCTGGTGTCGCGCCGGTTCATGACCGCGCCGACGGCGGCGCCCACCATGAACGGGGTGAGGTTCGGCAGGTTGCGGACCATGCGCTTCGTGATCTGCTGCCGCAGTTCGCGCTTGAGCTGCCCGCCGAGGGCCGCGTTGATGGTGGTGGGCTTGGTGGGGTCGATGCCCCGCTCCTCGGCCCAGGAGGCCAGATAGGCGGCCGAGCGCTGGGGGAGGGTGCCGGGCGGCCGGAGGCCGTAGACCTCGTGGAGCTCGGCGATGAGCTTGAGCTCGACGGCGGCGACGCCGGTGATCTCCGCGGCCAGCTCGGCCGGCATGGCCGGCGGTACGGGGAGCATGGCGGCGGCGCCGATGCCGGCACCGACGGTCGAGCTCGCGTTGGCCGCGCCGGAGACCAGTTTGTCGGCCAGCTCCTCGGGGCCGAGCCCGGGGAACTGCTTGCGCAGGGTCGCGAGGTCGCGGACGGGGACGCGCGGGGCCAGGTCGATCAGCCGGTCGGCCAGGTAGCCGATGCCCGCCTTGGCTCCGTCGCCGCTCCGCTTCACGCCCTGTTTGACGCCCTCCACGCTGCGGCGGACGGCGTCGATGCGCGAGGCGTCGATCCTGATGCGGTCGATCTGGGTGCGCGCCGGATCGGCCAGTCGCCTGACGGCGCCGCGCTTCCCGCGTCGGCGGTCGTCACGGTCCTCCGTCGCCCCGGGGTCCGCGTGCCCTTCGGGGTCCCGCTCCGCGGGGAGCGGTGCCTGGCCCTGTCCGGGGGCCGCGGCAGCTTCGAGCGAGGCCGTGGGGCCCCGCTCGTCGTCCGCCACGCCAGGGGAGGGCAGGGGGGCGGCCCGCTCGGCGTCGGGAGCCTCCTGGGCGCCCTCTGTCGGGCCTGTGCCGCCCTTGTGCGTCCGGGGCTTCACGGGAAGCCTCAGACGCCGCTTCCGGGACGGTGTGTCGCCTGCCACGGCCGCGCCCTGCTCAGTCGCAGTCGCGGCAGATCGGCTGACCGTTCTTCTCGCGCGCGAGCTGGCTGCGGTGGTGCACCAGGAAGCAGCTCATGCAGGTGAACTCGTCGGCCTGCTTGGGCAGCACGCGGACGGCCAGTTCCTCGTTCGAGAGATCGGCGCCCGGGAGCTCCAGGCCTTCCGCGGCCTCGAACTCGTCGACGTCGACGGTCGAGGTCGACTTGTCGTTCCGACGGGCCTTGAGCTCCTCAAGGCTGTCCGAGTCGACGTCGTCGTCGGTCTTGCGTGGGGTGTCGTAGTCCGTTGCCATGTCGCTCTCCCCCTCTGGGTCGTTGCGGGTGTCTCAGCGCACGTAACGCGTGAGAGGTCGGACTTGTGCCCGACCTGAGGCGCAGATTTTGCCTCACATCAAGGTCTGTTACTCAATCGACACCCGTCCCGGGCTCTTCGCGAGTGATCGGTACGAGTGGCGAAGCGGACCGTACACGGTCCTCGGCACGTCCGCGTGGAGCGCCACCCCGTGTACTTTCCGCCGCCCGACGCCCGGGAAACCCGGACTTTTCCGGGTTTTCCCCCAGAATTCACGGTCACGCAGCGCGGTCGGGCGGGCACTCGCGCTTGTGATCGATCACACACGACCGTCTCAGGACGGGGCTCTCCGAATTCCGCTCAAAGCGAACAGATCGGGCTTCGTCCCCACAGTGTGTCAGATCGGCAGAGTGACACGCATCACCAGCCCGCCGCCCTCCCGGGGCTCCGCGCTGATCCGCCCGCCGTGCGCCCGCGCCACCGAGCGCGCGATCGACAGTCCGAGCCCGACGCCCTTGTCGCTGCCGGTCCGCTCCTGGCGGAGCCTGCGGAACGGCTCGAAGAGGTTGTCGATCTCGTACGCGGGGACCACGGGGCCCGTGTTGGACACCACGAGCACCGCCTGGCCGTGCTGGGCCTCGGTGGCGACCTCGACCCAGCCGTCCTCGGGAACGTTGTACCGCACGGCGTTCTGGAGCAGGTTCAGGGCGATCCGTTCGAGGAGGACGCCGTTGCCCTGGACGACCACGGGGGCCCGCTCGCCGCGGATCTCCACGCCCTTCGCCTCGGCCTCCGCGTGCACCTGGTCGACGGCCCGCTCGGCGACCTCGGCGAGGTCGACGGGCTTGCGCTCCACGATCTGGTTGTCGCTCCGGGCGAGCAGCAGCAGGCCCTCGACCAGCTGCTCGCTGCGTTCGTTGGTGGCCAGGAGGGTCTTGCCGAGCTGCTGGAGCTCGACCGGCGCCCCGGGGTCGGAGAGGTGGACCTCCAGGAGCGTGCGGTTGATCGCCAGCGGGGTCCTCAGCTCGTGCGAGGCGTTGGCGACGAAGCGCTGCTGGGCGGTGAAGGCCCGCTCCAGGCGCTCCAGCATCTCGTCGAAGGTGTCCGCGAGCTCCTTCAGCTCGTCGTCCGGCCCGTCCAGCTCGATCCGCCGCGCCAGGTCGGAACCGGCCACCTGCCGGGCGGTGCGGGTGATCCTGCCGAGCGGCGAGAGCACCCGTCCGGCCATGGCGTAGCCGAAGGCGAAGGCGATCACGCTGAGCCCGAGGAGGGCGAAGAGCGAGCGCCGCAGCAGGTCGTCCAGGGCCTTGTCCTGCTGGTACTTCAGGCAGGCGGAGACCGCCGCGTTGAGCTGCTCGCCGGTGCCCTGGACGGGCAGCTCGCACCAGGACGTGGTGGGCTGCACCTTGCCGGTGACGACCTTGAAGGGCAGCTGGGTGAGGTTGTGGGTGACGGCCTGCGCCGTGAAGACGTAGATGATCGACAGCAGCAGGATGCCGGCGATCAGGAACATGCCGCCGTACAGCAGCGTGAGCCGTATCCGGATGGTCGGCCGGAGCAGCGGTCTCACCGGGTCCCTGGGGTCCCAGGTGGGCTTCGGCGGCGCCTGCGGGTGCGGCGCCGGGGTCGTGGCCATCGGATCAGATCCGGTAGCCGGAGCCGGGGACGGTGACGATGACGGGCGGTTCGCCCAGCTTGCGCCGCAGGGTCATGACGGTGACGCGGACGACGTTGGTGAACGGGTCGGTGTTCTCGTCCCAGGCCTTCTCCAGGAGCTGCTCCGCGGAGACGACGGCGCCCTCGGAGCGCATCAGCACCTCCAGGACGGCGAACTCCTTGGGGGCGAGCTGGACCTCCCGGCCGTCCCGGAAGACCTCGCGGCGGTTGGGGTCGAGCTTGATGCCGGCGCGCTCCAGGACGGGCGGCAGCGGCACGGAGGTGCGGCGCCCGAGAGCCCGCACGCGCGCGGTGAGCTCGGTGAAGGCGAAGGGCTTGGGCAGGTAGTCGTCGGCTCCCAGCTCCAGGCCCTCGACCCGGTCGCTGACGTCGCCGGCGGCGGTGAGCATCAGGACGCGGGTGGGCATCCCCAGCTCGACGATCTTGCGGCAGACGTCGTCGCCGTGGACCAGGGGAAGGTCGCGGTCGAGGACGACGACGTCGTAGTCGTTGACCCCGACGCGCTCCAGGGCGGCGGCGCCGTCGTACACGACGTCGACGGCCATGGCCTCCCGGCGCAGCCCGGTGGCCACCGCATCGGCGAGCAGCTGCTCGTCCTCGACGACGAGTACGCGCACGTCGTTCTTCCTTCCCTCGGCGCGCCCGGTCCGGACGGGGCCGGGGGCGGTTCTCGAACACTGACTGTGCGTGTCCATCCTGCCCCGGACGCGCGTAAACCGGCTGTAAGGCGGGGGTGCGGGGGGCTCGGAGGGGTGCGGATGACGGGACGGCGAACGGGAGGGGACGCGCCGGGGACGCCGCGTGGGCGGGACGGGTGCGTGGCGGGGACTCGCCATGGAGTACGAAGAATTCACCATGAATCACGGGTCAGTTGAGGTTTCCCCGCGGACGGCGTTGGGGAGGAGGTCTGCACACCCCGCGATCACGCCCTGTTGTGGCACGCCCACGGCTCCTCCGTCCCCCGGGGAGCGTCGCAGAGCGTGATCCATCCATCCTCGGCACACCCCCGTGCCGCCGGACCCACGAGGAGGGGCGCATGGACGCGTTCACCGCAGGACTGCTGCACCGCATCAGGACCACGCAGTCGGACCTCACTCGGGCCCGCGAGACCGGCGACGAGTACCTCGCGGAGGTCGAGCAGGCCGAGCTGGAGGACCTGCACCGACTGGCCGCGGAGCACGGCGTGGAGGTCGCGACGGTCTACGCGCAGAGCGCCTGAGCGTGGGCGCTCCCCCGGGAGCGCCGACGGCGATGCCCCGGAGCCGCGAAGGCTCCGGGGCATCGCCGTGCCGGGGCGGCGGCCCGCCGTGGGGCCGCCTCAGTCGTGCCAGGCGCCCAGCCGGTCGAGCAGCTCCTGGAGGGGCCCGAAAAGCCCCTCGGGGGCCGCCACGGCCAGTTCTCCGGACTCGGGGTCCCCCGGGCGCCCGCCGGTGCGCGCGCCCGCCTCGCGGGCGATCAGGGCCCCCGCGGCGTGGTCCCAGGGGTTGAGCCCGCGCTCGTAGTACGCGTCGAGCCGGCCTGCCGCCACGTCGCAGAGGTCGATGGCGGCCGAGCCGCCGCGCCGGATGTCGCGGACCATCGGCAGGATCTCCCGGACGACCTCGGCCTGGTGGGCGCGGCGCGCCTGGACGTAGCCGAAGCCGGTGCCGAGCAGGGCCTGGTCGAAGGGGGGTGCGGTACGGACCGCGAGCCGGCGCTCGCCCAGGTACGCGCCGCCGCCGCGGACGGCGCGGAAGGTCTCGCCGCGCAGCGGGGCCTCGACGACGCCGACGACGGTCTCGCCCTCGTGCTCGGCGGCGATGGACACGGCCCAGGACGGCAGGCCGTAGAGGTAGTTCACGGTGCCGTCGAGGGGGTCGATGACCCAGCGGACGCCACTGGTGCCGGGGGCGGCGGAGCCCTCCTCGCCGAGGAGGCCGTCCTGGGGGCGGTGCTCGGCGAGGAAGCCGGTGATCAGCTTCTCGGCGGCGATGTCCATCTCGGTGACGACGTCGATGGCGCTGGTCTTGGTGGCGGCGACGGCCAGGTCTTCGGGCCGGCCGTCGCGCAGCAGGGCGCCGGCCCGCCGGGCGGCCTCCAGTGCCAGGGCGAGCAGCTCGTCGAGCGGGGGTGCGGGGGTCACGGCGTGGCTCCTCAGGCGTAGGGGCTGTCGGCGCCGGCGGCGGCGGGGTGTTCGGTGCGGGCGGGGCAGCAGCCGATGGGGCAGAGGTCGTGGGAG
>NZ_BMTV01000052.1 GCF_014649855.1 Streptomyces roseolus
CCCCAAGCTCCCCCAGGAAGCCACCGCCCCCGCCACCTGCGGCACCATCGAAGGGCACAACAGCGGCTCCATGGGCATGAACTAGCCCCGGCGAGAAGGAACACCCACCACCTCCGGCCCCCCTCCTCCCCGTCACGGTGACGGCCTCGGTGCGGCTCGCGCCGAGGCCGTCACCATGTCCTTGGCGGACTCCGGCCCGCGCCCGTCCGCTCGGCAGGCCGTCGTGCTCCGCCGCTGGCGACCGCCTCGATGGTCAGGGCCCGGTCGTGGGGCTCGGTCTCCAGGGCGCGGTGGATCGGCAGGCCCTCGATCATCGCGTCGAGCTGGCGGGCCGTCGCCGGATCGAAGTGCCTTTCCAGGGCGACGCGGCTGCGGCGCATCCACTCCCGGGTGAGCTCGCGGTAGGCGGGCTTGCGGGCGGCGAGCGTGTACAGCTCGTGGGTCAGGACCAGCTCGCGCTGGTGGCCGCTCGAAAGGTGGTGGACCGGATCGACGACCGCCGCCCGGGCCTCTTCGGCGGTGGAGGCGGCGCCGTGGGGGCGTGGCGGGAAGCCCCGCCCCCACGGCATCCCCGCGGCTCCACCGGTGGCCGCGCGGGGTACGGGTGGCTCATCGTCCCCCTGCGGGTCAGGGCAGGGTCCACTTCTGGTTGGGGCCGGTGTGACAGGTCCACAGGTGGACGGCGGTGCCGTCGCTCCAGGTGCCGCCCGAGGCGTCCAGACACTTGCCGGACTGGGGGTTGCGGACCGTGCCGTCGGTCTGCGAGGCCCACTTCTGGGCGCCGGTGCCGTTGCACGTCCACAGCTGGATCCTCGTGCCGTCCGCGCTGCCGCCGCCGGACACGTCCAGGCACTTGCCGAGGGCCTTCACGGTGCCGTCGCCCGCGATCGTCCACGTCTGGGCGCCGCTGCCGTTGCAGGTCCAGAGCTGGATCTTCGTACCGTCGGCGGTCCCGGCGCCGTCGACGTCGAGGCACTTGCCGTTCACGCCCTTCACCGCGCCCGAGCGGGGGCCCGGCTCCTGGCCGCCGGCCTGCTTGATCCGGATGTTGCGGAAGGAGACCTCGTCGCCGTCGCCGTGGTTCTGGATGCCGATGTGGCCCTGGCGCAGGCTTCTGGCGGGGTCGGTGTTGGTGAAGTCGTTGATCTTCCGGCCGTTGAGGAAGATCTCCAGCCGCTCGCCGGTCACCCGGAGTTCGTACGTGTTCCACTCCCCCGGCGGGTTCAGCACGGCGTCCCGCGCGGCGACGTCGGCGGAGCGGAAGCCGTAGACGGCGCCGGTGGTGCGATCGGCGGCGTCCGTGGCGTCGATCTGGATCTCGTAGCCGTTGTTCACCGCCGACCAGGGGTCGTCGGAGGCCGGGAAGCCCAGGAAGACACCGGAGTTGTCGTCCCCGGCGGCCTTCCAGTCGAGCTTGAGGGAGTAGTCGCCGGTGAACTCCTTGGCCGAGTGCCAGAACATCCCGAGGCCGCCGTGGGAGGTGAGGGTGCCGTCCGCGAGGGTGAAGCCCCCGGGGCCGGCCTGCTTCCACCCGGCGGTGGACGAGCCGTCGAACAGGGCCGTGTAGCCGGTCTCCGGGCGGCAGTCGGCGTCGGTCATGCCGGCGGCCCAGCGGATCCCGCCGAGGAGGTGCCGGCGGAAGGCGGGTTCGGTGTACGACTCGTCGGTGTGGCCGCCGCCGGTGTAGAAGGCGCGGCCGCCCTCGTAGTCCTTGCACCAGGCGATCGGGTGGTCCCCCGCCATGTTCCCGCCGGAGTAGCTGGACTCGTCGAGCGAGGCGAGGACGCGGGCGGTGGTGCGGGGGTTGGTGCGGTAGTTGTACCACTCGTCGGTGCGCTGCCAGGCTCCGCCCAGATGGGCGGTGGCGTCGTGGGCCCGGTCCTCCACCTCGACGGTGGCGGACTGGATGGCGGGGTGCGAGTGGAAGAGGGCTCCGGCCAGCCCCTCGTAGAAGGGCCAGTCGTACTCGGTGTCGGCGGCGGCGTGGATGCCGACGTACCCGCCGCCGCCCCGGACGTACTGCTCGAACGCGTTCTGCTGCGCGGTGTCCAGCACGTCGCCGGTCGTCGACAGGAAGACGACGGCCTTGTACTGGGCGAGGTTTCCGGCCGTGAAGGACCGGGCGTCCTCCGTGGCGTCGACGGTGAAGTTGTGCGCCGCGCCGAGGCCGCGCAGGGCCGCGACGCCGTCGTCGATCGAGGAGTGCCGGAAGCCGGCCGTCCTGGAGAAGACGAGGATCTTGTACGCGGGGTCGGCCGCCGCGCTCGCTTCCGCGGTGACGGAGAGGTTCGCCGGCGGGGGCGTCGCCGCGGCCTGCGGGGCCAGGGCGAGCGCGGCGCCGGCCAGCAGGCCGACCATCGACCTGAGAGGGGTACGCATCAGGGTCGCCTCCTTTCTACGGATCCAGGGATCTGGGGGGTACGGGTCGTGGGTCGCGGGTCGCGGGTCACGGAAGTGCCCACTTCTGGTTGGGGCCGGTGTGGCAGGTCCACAGGTGGACGGCGGTGCCGTCGCTCCAGGTGCCGCCCGAGGCGTCCAGACACTTGCCCGACCGCGGGTTGCGGACCGTCCCGTCCGGCTGCGGGGCCCACACCTGGGCCGCCGTGCCGTTGCACGTCCACAGCTGGATCCTCGTGCCGTCCGCGCTGCCGCCGCCGGACACGTCCAGACACTTGCCGAGCGCCTTCACGGTGCCGTCGCCCGCGACCGTCCACGTCTGGGCGCCGCTGCCGTTGCAGCTCCACAGCTGGATCTTCGTACCGTCGGCCGTCCCGGCGCCGTCGACGTCCAGGCACTTGCCGTTCACGCCCCTCACCGCGCCCGACCGGGGACCGCCGCCGGACGTGGTGAAGGAGAACTCGTCGACGTCGAACAGGGAGCCGGTGCCGCCCTTGAAGACGAGGTGGAGCGTCGTCGGGCCGGCCGGCCGGTCGGCGAGCGTGGCCGTCACGTCCTGGAAGGTCTCCCAGCCTCCGGTGACCGGCACGGTCGCCGTGCCGAGCAGGGTGCCCGTCGGGGATCCGGCGCGCACCTCGATGGTTCCGCCCGCGCCGGCGGAGGAGACCCGGGCGGTGAAGCGCGTGACGTTGTCGAGGGCGTACGGGGTGAAGGAGATCCAGTCGCCGTTGTCGATGTGGCCGACGGTCCTGCCGCCGTGGGCGGGTCCGTGGGTGACCACCTGGACGCCGGAGGAGGCGCCGAAGTGCTCGGCCTGCCGGTGGGTGGGCTGGGTGATGTGCTGGTCGTGCGCGGTCAGCGCGGGCTGGCCGTTCGCGCCCTTGTCGGTGTACTCGGCGTCGACGACGCCGAAGATGTTCGCGTTGGGGTCGTGCTCGCCGTCGGCGAGGGTCTGGAGCGTGCCGGCGCAGCCGGTGGCCGAGGTCTGCGGGTGGCCGTGGCTGTCGTGGCCGACGACGAAGGTGACCTTCACCCTGGAGCAGTCGATGGTGCCGTCCTCCGGGTCGGTGACCGTCACCCTGAAGGGGATCGCGGCGCCGAAGTCGTAGACGCGTCCGTCCACGGGCAGCTCCAGCTTCACCGTGGGGGCGGTGTTGCCGACGGTGATCTGGACGGAGGCGGTCGCGGAGGCGCCGGTGGTGTCCGTCACCTTGAGGGTGGCGGTGTACTGACCGTCGGTCGTGTACGTGTGGGAGGGGTGGGCGGCGGTGGAGGTGGCGCCGTCGCCGAAGGTCCAGGCGTAGGAGAGGGTCCCGCCGTCCGGGTCGGCGCTGCCGGCGGAGGAGAAGGAGACGGCGAGGGGGGCCGTGCCGGAGGTCACGCTCGCCTTGGCCTGCGCGGTCGGCGCGAGCCCGCCGGTGACGTGCTCGACGCGGTACAGGGCGGAGTTCTCGTCGCCGCTGAAGTAGCCGGTGCCGTAGTCGAGGACGTACAGGGCGCCGTCCGGGCCGAAGGCCATGTCCATCACCTGGGTGCCGTTCCAGGGGAAGGGGCTGATGGACCGCACGGCGCCGTCGGCGCCGGACTCGACGCGCTTGATCCAGCGGCGGCCGAACTCGCCGGCGAAGTAGTCGCCGTCGTACTCCTGTGGGAACTTCACCTCGGAGGCGGAGGCGGCGTCGTAGCGGTAGACCGGGCCGCCCATCGGGGACTCGGAGCCGTTGCCGAACTCGGGTACGGAGCCGCCGTCGTAGGGGATCCAGGCGGGCTGCGCGGGCGGCAGGTCGGTGAGGCCGGTGTTGCGCGGTGAGGTGTTCTTCGGGGCGGCGCAGTCGAACGCGGTCCCGGAGGCGCCCGTGGCGAAGTCGTAGTCGACGTAGGGGTCGTTGTCGCCGGTGCAGTACGGCCAGCCGAAGTTGCCCGCCTTGGTGATCCGGTTGAACTCCACCTGTCCGGCGGGGCCGCGCGTGGGGCTGGCGCTGCCGGCGTCGGGGCCGTAGTCGCCGAGGTAGACGATCCCCGTGGCCTTGTCGACGCTCATCCGGAAGGGGTTGCGGAAGCCCATCGCGTAGATCTCGGGGCGGGTCCTCGCGGTGCCGGGCGGGAAGAGGTTGCCGCTGGGGATCGCGTACGAGCCGTCGGCGTTGACCTTGATCCGCAGGACCTTGCCGCGCAGGTCGTCGGTGTTGCCCGAGGAACGCTGGGCGTCGTAGGCGGGGTTGCGGGTGGGGCGTTCGTCGATGGGGGTGTAGCTGTCCGAGGCGAACGGGTTGGTGTCGTCACCGGTCGACAGGTAGAGGTTTCCGGCGGCGTCGAAGTCGATGTCGCCGCCGACGTGGCAGCACAGGCCGCGGGAGGCGGGGACGTCGAGGATCTTCTTCTCGCTGCCGAGGTCGAGGGTGCCGTCGGTCCTCAGGACGAACCGGGACAGCCGGTTGACCCCGTCGTACGGGGCGAAGTCGGCGGCCGAGCCGTCCATCGGGGCGTCGCCGCCGGGCGTGGTGAGCTTGGGCGCGTAGTAGAGGTAGACGTGCCGGTTGGACGAGAAGCCGGGGTCGGCGGCGACGCCTTGCAGGCCCTCCTCGTCGTGGCTGTACACGTCGAGCCTGCCCGCCACGGTGGTGGTGCCCGCGGCGTTCGTGAGCCGCAGCGTGCCGTCCCGCGAGGTGTGCAGGACGGAGCGGTCCGGCAGCACCGCCAGCGTCATGGGCTCGCCCGTCTCGGCCACCCCTTTGGCGAGGGTGACCTGCTGGAACTCCGGTGCGGCCGCGGTGTGCGCGCCTTCGTGGCGGGCGGGCGCGGGCGGGGCCGTGGCCGTGGCCGAGGCCGAGGCCGAGGCCGAGGCCGAGGACACGGGCAGGAGACAGCCGACGGTGCAGGCCACGGCGGTGAGGAGGGTGCGGACGCGCTGTTGTCGGAGCGTTCTCATGGGCACAGAGCTCTCCCGGGGTGAGGGGGGTAGGGCGGCAGCCTCGTCGGTCTGCCGGATGCGCCTGTCGGCGCGCGCCGTCACGCGGTAGGGGCCCGGTCGCAGGTCGGTGTGACCGGGTCGTTTCAAGGAAGCTAGCGGGCTTTGTCGGAGTCCGTAACCCGGTGCGCACAAGTTGTCGCCACTTTCTCCATGCGCGAGACAAAGTGGTCGCCGCAGCCGGGAGAGGGAGCTCGGGGCCGACTCATGGAACATCAACAGGGGCTCATAGCAAGGGAGTTGATGTCCGTCGAGGGTGTGGGAATTCTTTGTCCGTGTCCAGGACAAAGTGTGGACAGCGTCGAAGGAACTCCCTACGGTGACCGACGCGGCGGTGTGCCGCGAGCCCCCGCCCCGTCGCACCGCCCCGCCCGCCGTGCCGCCCCGCCCGCCGTGCCGCCCCGCCCGTCGCACCTCCGCATCCGTCACACTTCCGCACCCGTCTCACCTCCCCGCCCGGGACGCCGACGCGCCCTGGCGGCAGTGGGTCCCCCACTCACCACCCACGTCCTCGGCAACCTCGCCGCTCCGCGGACGGGCGGCGACGCCTTCCGGCCGGCGACGACGGCTCTCGCCTCGGGCGTGCCGTCGACGGAACCTTCCCGGGCCCGCTGCTGGACCTGGGGTGCCGGGCAGAGCTGGTCGAGGCCATCGGCGTCGAGGCCGAAGCGCTCGTCCACTCCTACGCCTCCTGCGAGCGCCGGTCCTCTTACCGGGGGCCGGCCGACGACCGAGGCGCGTTCGTCGACCGGTTCACCGGCGCACGGACGTGTCCGAGCCTCGAAGCGCGTCGGGACTTCGCCGAACTCACCGCCGCCAACGAGCTGGACATCGCCGCGATCAGCCCGGAGGTCCGCACCCGCCACGGGGCGGACCTGCTCGACCTGTTCACCCGATGGCGGCCGCTGCTGTCCGAGCCGGCCTGGGCGCATTGCCGCAGCATGCTGGAACAGGCCCGCCACCGACCGCCCCACGGGTGAGACGAGGGGCGCCGAACTCTCCGGCGGCCGGGGACGCCCGAGCGCTTCCCGCGGCTGGACACGGTGCAGGCGATCCGGCGGGTCGAAGCGTGCGCCTTCGCCTCCCGCGTGGCGGGGAGGCGGACTCTTCGGCGCGAGGACAGACACGTGACGCGAACGCCACGCGGTCATCACTGCTCTCTTTGTCTCGTTTCTGGCAATCTGATGCATTGTTTGCCGATTGCCCGTGGACCGACCCAGATCGGCGAACCGCCCCGTGGACGCCCCGCCTCCCCGGCCGATGCCTGCGCCGGCCCGCCCCCTCCGGTCCCGACCCGGACGGCGTCACCGTCGCCCGGCCGCACGGCTTCCGGCGTCCACGCCCCGGGAACGCCGTCGCGCCCACGCCGGGGTGCCGGCGTGGGCGCGGTGGTCGGGCAGGGTTGTCGTCCTCCTCGGCCCGGGCCTGGGCCAGTGGTCAGAAGACGCTGACGCCGTAGGCGCTGAGGGCCTCGGTGACCGGCTGGAAGAACGTGGTGCCGCCGGTGGAGCAGTTGCCGCTGCCGCCGGAGGTCAGGCCGAGGGCGGTGGAACCGGCGAACATGGCGCCGCCGCTGTCGCCGGGCTCGGCGCAGACGTTGGTCTGGATCAGGCCGTAGACGATGTCGCCGTTGCCGTAGTTGACCGTGGCGTTGAGACCGGTGACGGTGCCGCCGCGCAGGCCCGTGGTGCTGCCGCTGCGCTGGACGGACTGCCCGACGTAGGCGTTGCCGGCGCCGGTGATGTCCCGGTAGCTGCCGTTGTAGAGGTAGACGCGGCCGTCGGCGGCGGAAGCGTTGGAGTGACGGATGATGCCGTAGTCGTTGGTGGGGAAGCTGGAGCCCGTACGGCTGCCGAGGAGGGCGGTGTTGGCGGAGTTCGTGTACCAGGTGCTCGCGGAGTCGGTGCAGTGGCCGGCCGTCAGCGCGTAGTAGGTGCTGCCGCTGCGGACGTTGAAGCCGAGGGAGCACCGGCCGCCGCCGGCGTAGATGGCCTGGCCGCCCGCGATCAGCTTGTTGATCTTGCCGGCGGTCCGCTCGATCTTCAGGTGTGCGGCGTTCGCGCCCGCGGCCTTGCGGAGGGCGGCGATCTCGTCCGACGAGACGGACTCGTCGGCGGTGACGACGACCTTGCCGGTGGCCTGGTCGGTGTACCAGGCGGTGCCGGCCACGTCCGCGTCGAGGACGGCGTCGCTGGTGGCGGCGAGCGCGGCGACGCCCGCCCGGGCGGTGTCGGCCGACTGCGCCGAGGACGTGGGGGCGGCGAGGGCCGTCGCGGCGACGAGCGCACCGAGGACGGCGAGGGCGCGGGTGCCCTTGGTGAGGCGACGGTTCTGGGACGGACGGTTCACTGGGTCCTCCGAGGGGGGTGAGCCGCTGGGTGGGCGGCCCAGATGGAGTGGGATCGGCGGGGGTTCCCGCCATGAACCTGACAATCGAGTGCTTGAGCGAACAACGACTGCGAGAGGAATCCTCGGCTCCGCAGGGGGTCGCGACAAGGCGCACTTTCGGCCCCTCTACGCGCGTCCACCGTCACCGGCCACGAAGGGCTCCGCCGACCGCCCTCGGTACAGCAGTTGTTGAAGGAGCGTCAGAAACTTTCAGAGAAGCGTTGCAGTTCACGGAGCGGAGCCGCTCCGCCTCACGCACGGGCCCCGGCGGCACCGCCGCCCGCCGACGCGCACGGAGCCGGGGCCCGGCGCCCTCGCGCCGGCCGGAACCGTACGGGGCAGTGGTCCCCGTTTGCGGCGTTCCCGGCGCTGGCCGGATCGCGCCCTTGCGCGCGACGGCGCACCGCGCGATACGCGATACGCCGTGCGCCGTGCCGTGCGGTCCGCCGTGCTGTGCGGTGCGCCGCACGGTCCGCCGTGCGGTGCGCCGCCGCCTCCGTCAGGCCAGGAACTCCCCGTCCCTCGCCACGACCACGCCACCGTGGACGACCAGGTCCCGCTGCGGCATGTCGACCACGACCTGGGGCAGCCCCTGGCCCCGGACGAGGACGAAGTCGGCGGGCGAACCGGGCGTGAGATCGGCGTGCGGAAGGCCCATGACGTCGGCTCCGCCGTGGGCTGCCGCGCGGTAGCAGTCGGTCAGTTCCTCGTCGAGGCGGACGTCGGTGACCCAGCCGAGGATGTGGGCGCGGTGGAGCATGTCGGCGTTGCCGAAGGGGCTCCACGAGTCGCGGACGCCGTCGGAGCCGAGACCGACGCGGACACCGTGCTCGCGCAGCCGGGCGACCGGGAGCACGAGGTCCCGGGAGGGGGCGACGGTCGTGAGGGCGATGTCCTGGGCGGCGAGGTCGGCGGCGAGGCTGCCGAGCTCACGGTCGGACAGGCCCGGCAGGCAGAAGACGTGGCTGATGGTCACCTTGCCGGCGAGGGACAGGGCCCGGGTGCGGTCGATGATGCCGCGGATGGCCCGGACGCCCTCCTCTCCCCCGTCGTGCAGGTGGATGTCGACGCCGACGCCGTGCCGGTCGGCGATGCCGAAGACGGTGTCCAGGTGCGCGTCGAGGGCGTGGTCGAAGCCGATGGGGTCGATGCCGCCGATCATGTCGACGACGCCCCGGCGGGCGCCCTCCTCCAGGAGGCGGGCCGTGCCCGGCGTCCGGATGACACCGTGCTGCGGGAAGGCGACGATCTGCACGTCGAGCGCGTGGCGGAGGCGTCGGCGCGCCTCGGCCAGGCCTTCGACACCCGCCAGGCCGTACGCCGGGGCGACGTCCGCGTGGGCGCGCATCCCTCGCGTGCCCCGGCTGACGGCGTGGCTCATGAGTCCGTACGCGCGCTCCGCGACCGATCGGGTCTGGGCGCGGAAGAGTTCCACGTCCTGCTCGACGAAGTCGGCGATCGTGGAGGCGGGCCGCCGCGACACCCACTCACCGCCCCACGTGGTCTTGTCGGGGTGGATGTGGGCGTCGACGAGCGACGGCAGCGCGATCCGGCCGCCGCCGTCGACGGTCTTCGCGCCGCGCGGCGCCGGCCCGGCGGCGATTCTGCCGTCGACGACCACCAGGTCCGTGGACGCTCCGCCGAACGGGCGGACGTCACGGAAGACGACGGTACGGGCCCGGCGGTCGGCCTCGCCCGGCGCGGCCGCCGGAGCGGCGGGCGCGACGGAGGCGGCGGAAGCGGAGGTGGCCTGCACGGCCCCTGCCGCCGCCGCTCCGGCGACGGCGGCGGCACCGGCCAGCATCGAACGGCGCGACACGGCACCCGTGGGCGCCGGGGACTCCTGCATCGGTGACTCCTTGGAGAAGCGAAAGGAGGAAGGGAAGCAAGGGGTGGACCAAGAGTCCACGAGCGGGCCTCCGGCCAGGGGGATCGCGTCACCGGCGTAACCCGGGGGCGGGGCGGCCGGCCGTGCGGTCGAGGCCGAGGAGGCGGGCGGGACGCCGATCTCGTACGCGGCCCGCACGACACGCTTCAGGACGGACGGGAAGGCGCGACCGCGTTCGGCGAGGACCGGGCCCGGGTCGTCGGCGAGTCCGGCGAGGGCCGTGAGGGCGGGGTGGTGTCGACGCACATGGGGACTCCTTGGAGGCAGGACGACCACGGGTCCCCGTTTTGTATACCAAATTGAGGATGCGGAACAAGAGGTGCCGCTTGTTGATTCACTTGAGACCTTGTTGTTCGCCAGCACCTCAGGCGTTGGGGGTTTGAGCGAATCAAGGCTGGGAACGTTTTGGTATACGTAACTGCACATGCGTGCGCCGCCGGGCCGAAGCCCGGCGGCGCACGCGGTTCGTGCTGTTCGTGCTGTTCGTGCGATTCTTCGGGCTACGCCGGAGCGTCGGCCGTGGCGCGGGAGGAACCGACCTCGTCGGCCTCCTCGGCGAGGCGCTGCATGCCGCTCGTGGTCTTCAGCGGCTTCTCCTTGACGAAGAGGACGCAGAGCAGCGCGAGCGCGGCGAAGGGGGTCGCGATGAGGAAGAGTTCGCCGGTGGCGACGCCGTAGGCGTGCTCCACGATCTCGCGGATCGGAGCCGGGAGGGTCGCCATGTCGGGCACCGCGCCGTGTCCGGCGGCGCCGCCCCCGGCCGGCACGCCGGCGTCCGCGAGGCCCTTCGTCATCTCCGAGGCGACGCGGTTGGCCAGGATGGCGCCGAGCACGCTGGTGCCGATGGTGCCGCCGAGGCTGCGGAAGAAGGAGAGGACGGAGGTGGCGGCGCCGAGCTCGGTGGCCTGCACGTCGTTCTGCGCGGCCAGGACCAGGTTCTGCATCAGCATGCCGACACCGATGCCCATCACCGCCATGTAGACGCTGGTCAGGCCGAAGTGCGTGTCGGTGTCGATGGTGGCGAGGAGCCCGAGACCGGCCGTCATGGTGAACGCGCCGGCGACCAGGTAGACCTTCCAGCGGCCGGTCTTGCTGATGATCTGTCCGGCGACGGTGGAGGAGACCAGGAGGCCGAGGATCATGGGCAGGCTCATGAGGCCGGCGACGGTCGGGGACTTGCCCAGGGAGATCTGGAAGTACTGGGAGAGGAAGACCGTGCCGCCGAACATGGCCAGGCCCACGAAGAGGCTGGCGACGGTGGTGAGCGACACGGTGCGGTTGCGGAAGATGCCGAGCGGGATGATCGGCTCGGCGACCCGGGACTCGACGAAGACCGCCGCGACGAGCAGGAGCAGTCCGCCTCCGGTCAGGGCCGCGGTCTGCCAGGAGGCCCAGTCGAAGCTGTTGCCGGCGAGCGACACCCAGATGAGGAGGGCGCAGACGCCGGCGACGATCAGGAAGGCGCCCAGATAGTCGATCTTCGCCTCACGGCGCAGGTCGGGCAGCTTGAGGGTCCGCTGGAGCAGCACGATGGCGAGGAGCGCGAAGGGGACGCCGATGAAGAAGCACCAGCGCCAGCCCAGCCAGGAGGTGTCGACGAGGACGCCGCCGATGAGCGGACCCGCGACGGTGCCGATGGCGAAGACGGCGCCGAAGATGCCGGCGTACTTGCCGAGCCTGCGCGGCGGGATGATGGCCGCCATCACGACCTGCGCGAGGGCGGTCAGGCCACCGGCGCCGATGCCCTGGGCGACGCGGCTGAAGATCAGCAGCCCGACTTCCTGGGAGAAGCCGGCCAGGAGTGAGCCGACCACGAACAGACCCAGGGAGATCTGGAGGAGCAGCTTCTGGTTGTAGAGGTCGGCGAGCTTGCCCCACAGCGGCACGGTGGCCGTCATGGCGAGCAGCTCGGCGGTGACGACCCAGGTGTACGAGGACTGGGTCGCGCCCAGGTCGGCGATGATCCGGGGCAGCGCGTTGGCGACCACCGTCCCGGCGAGGATGGAGACGAACATGCCCGCCATCAGGCCGGACATGGCCTGGAGTATCTGCCGGTCCGACATGGCGGCCGGGGACGCCTCGACGGGCGCCGCGGCTGGTGATTTCACAGCTTCTCTTTCTCGGTGGTGCGAGGATCGCGGGGAGGGCGGGCGCGGGGCCCGGGTGTGCGTGATGGCCCGGAGGGGGCGGGGGCCGGGAAGGGGCGGGGCCCCGGACCTGGGACCGAGGGCCAGACGGCCTCGGGGCCTGGCGGCCTCAGGGCCTGGGGGCCCGGGGACCAGGGGGGTGGTTCAGGACCGCCGGCCGGCGGTCGCCGGGGGCTCCGGGAGGCCTGCGGCGAGGTGCTCGAACGTCTCCCGGAACACGTCGGTGAAGCGCGTCCGGTCCTGACGCACGGACCAGTGCTCGACCGCGACGCGCACGGCGGTGCCGCCGACGGCGGCGAGCAGCCGCGGATACAGCTCCAGGGCGCGCCGGCGTTCCTCGTCCTCCGGCGACGCGAACGCGGGCCGGTCCTCGGCGAAGAGCGGCGAGCCCGCGCCGATGCGCTCCGCGAGCGCCTCGGCGAGACCGAGTTCGTCGGCCATGTGGGCGCCGATCCGGCGCGCGAGGAGCTGCGGTGCCTTGCGGAGCACCTCGGCGTGGAGGCACCACACCTCCTGCTGCTGCTCGACCTCCTCCAGCTCGGCCGCCAGGGCGTCACGGAGCACCTCCAGCGGGGCGGGCCCGGGCGGTGCGGCGAGCACCGCCCGGCAGACGCGGTCGCTGGAATCGGACCCGACCATGACGAAGACCTCGTCACGGGAGTCGAAGTAGTTGAAGAACGTGCGCGTGGAGACGCCCGCCGCCGCGCTGATGGCGTCGACGGTGACGTTCTCGACACCCCGCTCCACCGCCAGCCGCACCGCGGCCTCGACCAGAGCGGCCCGCGTCGCCCGCTTCTTGCGCTCTCTGAGCCCGCCCTCGGCAGGCACCCCCTCGACCATAGGTGCATGGTACGCAAAACTGCAGACCGTGCAAAAATCTGCCGCCGACCGCGCACGGAAGACGTGCGCGCTATCGTCACTCCTTCGCGGCAATGACGACGCAGAGTGAGGTTCCGTGAACGACGCGTACGGCCCACCGAAGAAGAAGCGCTCCACCGGTGCCGTCGTCGCCATGGTGGTCGGCGGCGTGTTCCTCCTCCTCGTCATCGTGGGCGCGTTGTCCGGCCCCGAGGAAACCCAGGACGACAAGGCCGGAAACCCCTCGAAGCCGGTCGCGAAGACCACGGCCGCACCGCCGTCCGTCCCCGGTCCGACCACCGAACCGACGACCGCACCGCCCGCGAAGTCCGCTTCCGCGGAGCTGCCCAGCTTCGTCGGGATGGGGCTCCAGTCCGCACAGGACAGGGCGCAGGAGCTCGGCTACCACCGCCTCACCTCGCATGACGCGCTCGGCCGCGGCCGCAACCAGATCTCCGACCGCAACTGGAAGGTCTGCACGCAGTCGCCCCCGCCCGGTCGGCACCGCAGCACCACCGAAGTCGACTTCGGCACCGTCAAGCTGGAGGAGACCTGCCCCGCCGAGGACGCCGGCGGCGACGTCGCGGAGGCGGGCTCCACGATGCCGGACTTCACGGGCAAGTCCGTCAAGGTCGCGCGCGAGGCGCTCGACTCCTCCACCGGCCTCACCGTCCGGGACGCGTCCGGCGAGGACCGCATGGTCCTCGTCGAGTCCAACTGGCGGGTCTGCTCGCAGGAACCGGCCGCGGGAGCGGCACTCGACGGCCGGCCGGTGACCCTGCGCGCCGTGAAGTTCGACGAGAGCTGCTGAGCGGCTGGGCGCCCTCCCCGGAGCGGGGGGGCGGGCGGCTGAGGCGAGAGCGGACGCGGGCAAGGGTTCCGCTGGTGTTCACGGAGGGAGTGCGAGGGCGAGGGGCGGCGTTCGGGCGGGGCCGGGACCGTCGTGGCGCCTCTCCCCCGACCTCCAGGACGGACTTTCGTGACCGTTTCGCGTGTACGCCGCCGGCGCCGTGATCTGCCCCTCGCCCTCGCCGCCGTACCGGCGCTCCTCGTCGGCGCGTCGACCGCCGCGCCCGCGCAGGCCGCGCCCGCCGACGACATCCGCGTCAACGAGGTCGTCACCACCGGCTCCGCCGAGGACTCGGTCGAGCTCCACAACAAGGGCACGTCGACCGTCGACCTCTCCGGCTGGATCCTCAAGGACGACAACAACAGCTCGAAGTACACGATCGCCCCGGGCACCACGCTCGCCCCCGGCGCCTTCCGGGCCTTCGACGTGCACGGCAGGTTCGGGCTCGGTTCCAGCGACAAGGCGCGGCTCTACCTGCCCGACGGCGGCACGCTCGTCGACAGTCACTCCTGGAGCGGCCACTCCTCGCCGTCCTGGTCCCGCTGCCCCGACGGCACCGGCGCGTTCGAAGCCGCCGCCGTCACCCTCGGCGCCGCCAACTCCTGCGGCGGCGGTGGCGGTACGGACCCGGTCGCCTGGCCCGGCGCCGGCACCATCGCCACCGCCGACGCCGCGAACGCCTTCGGCGGCGACCTGAGCGGCCTCCACCAGGACGGCTCCGTCCTCTGGGCCGCGCAGAACAGCGGGAAGCTGTGGCGGCTCGTCCGCGACGGCTCCGGCGGCTGGACCCCGGACACCGCGAACGGCTGGTCCTCCGGCAAGTCCCTGCGCTTCCCCGACGGCTCCGGCACGCCCGACGGCGAGGGCGTCACGGTCACCGGCGCCGGCGCCTCCGGCGGCGTCTTCGTCGCCGCCGAGCGCAACGGCGACGCCTCCGGCACCAGCCGCCTGTCCGTCCTGCGCTACGACGTCACCGGTACGGGCTCCACCCTCACCGCCAGCCTGGAGTGGAACCTCACCGCCGACCTGCCGCCGACCGGTCCCAACGCCGGCTTCGAGGCGATCACCTGGATCCCCGACGCCTCCCTCACCGCCGCCGGCTTCGAGGACGCCTCGACCGGCGCCCCGTACGCGCCGGCCGGCTACGGCGCCCACGGCGGCGGCGTCTTCTTCGTCGGCGTCGAGGGCACCGGGGCGGTCCACGGGTACGTCCTCCAGGACTCCGGCGCCTTCACCCGCGTCGCCTCGATCGCCACCGGGATGGCCGGCGTCATGGAGGTCCAGTGGGAGCCGCAGGCGTCCCGGCTGTGGGCCGTGTGCGACAACACCTGCGGCGGCCTGCACCGCACGCTGAAGATCGACGCCGCCACCGGCGCGTTCGCGGTCACCGCCGCGTACACACGGCCCGCCGGCATGCCCGACCACAACAACGAGGGCTTCGCCCTCGCCGGCGCGGACGAGTGCGTGGCGGGCGGCAAGCCCGTCTACTGGTCCGACGACTCCAACACCGACGGCCACGCCCTCCGCAGGGGCACCGTCGACTGCTGAGCCCCGCCCCGCGCGTCACCCAGGCTCCCGCCGAGCGGTCACGACCGCTCGGCGGGAGCCTTCGCCTTGACCGCGGTCTTCTTCGCGGAGGCCTTCTTCGCGGAGGCCCTGCCGGCGACCACCGCCTTCTTGGCGGATTCCTTCGAGGCGGGCGCCTTCTTGGCCGGCGCCTTCTTGGCGGGGCCCGTCTTCGCGGGGACGGGCCCGCTCTCCGCCGGCTTGCTCGCCACCGGCTTGCTCACCGCGGGCTTCTTCGCCGCCGGCTTCTTCGGCACCGGCGCCTTCTCGGACGGCTTCTTCTCGGACGGCTTCTTCTCCGGTGCCTTCCCCGAGGACGGCTTCTTCTCCGGAGCCTGCTTCCGGCCCGCCGCCTTCTCCTTCTGCTCTCCCTCACCCTTGCCCTTGTCGTTGCCCTTGCCGTCGCCCTTCTCCTCCGGAACAGCCGTGCCCCGGACGGGCCACTTCATCTCGATCTCGATCTCGATCTCGCCGCCCTCGACCGACAGCTCGATCTCACCCGCGAGGGTCTCGGGGATCCGGAGGTTCAGAACACCCCCGCCCATGTCGAGTTCGGCCTCGCCGCCCTTGCGGAGCGCGGCGGCGAGGGCGGACAGCTGGTCGGCCGCGTCCGCGCGGGAGAGCGAGCGCTTCCGCTCGTACTTGAAGTCCTTCATGACGGCCTCCGGTCGTCGCCGATCACCACACATGGTCGTACTTTCCGGACAATACTCTCGATCTTGGTCCGCCGCTGGTCGGCGCGGCTGCGCACGGGGGCGCACCCTGGGACGGCGGTGATGACGGCGCTCGCCCTGGCCGTGTTCGCCTCGGTTCCCCTCATCCACTCGGGGGACCGCCCGTGGGCGTGGTTCCAGGAGCAGCTCCCGGAACCGGTCCGGCGGTCCTGCGGTCCTCAGTCCAGGTGACCGGGAAGCGGCGGGAGGAGCTCGCGGGCCGTGTGCCAGGCGGCGGGCAGCGTCTCGACTCCGGTGCGCGCGGCGATCACCCCGCCCGCGATGGCGCAGGTGGTGTCGATGTCGCCGCGGCCCGCGACGGTGGTTACGAGGACGAGGGCCTGGGCGGTGTCGTCGGTCCACCGCCACGGCTCCTCCGCCGGGAGCGTCCGCGCCGGCAGGGGCGCCTCGCCCTCCCCGCGGAGGATGCGGAACCAGCGGTCGTCGAAGGCGTCACCGAACGCGAGCCCGTGCAGCGAGTCCCGTACGGGAAGGGGCGGGGCGGTCGTCGAGGCGCTCGGCGTCTCGGTCATCGGAGCGGTATCACGGCTCGGCGCACGCCCGGGCACCTGGTTTCGCCGGGGCGCCGCGGCCGCCGCCGGCGCCCCGGTGACCCGCCGCCCGGACACCCCCGCCCGGACTACAGCGTCTCGCCGGGCGAGTCGACGAGGCGGCGGCGGGCCGTGCGGGTGGCGGGGGCGAGGGCCGCGAGGGCGCCGGCGGCGGTCGTGGCGAGGACGAGGGCGGCGAGGAGTGCGGGGGCCGGGAGGCGGGCCACGCCGGCGCCGAGGCCGGTGGCGGCGGCTTCGGCGTCCACGAGGCGGTGGCCGAGGGCGGCGCCCGCCGCCGTGCCGAGGACGGACGCCGCGAGGGCGGTGAGCGCGGCCGAGGTGACGACGACGGCGCCGATCTGGCGGGGGGTCAGGCCGATGGCGCGGAGGGCGAGTAGGTCCCGCACCCGGTCGCGCACCCCCGTGCCGATCAGGGTGAGCAGTTCGACGAGGGCGATCAGCGCGAGGACCGCGGCGAGGGCGGCGAGGACGCCGCGCGGGGCGTCCTCGCCGCCCACCGGGTCGGCGGTGGCCCGGACCTCGACGTCTTCGCCGGTCGCCGCCGTGGCGACCGCGGCGGCGACCCGGCGGGGGTCGGCGCCGGGTCGCAGGACGAGGGCGTGGAAGGCGGGGCGCAGGCCGGGGGCGGAGTCGCGGAGGGTGTCGAGGCCGGTGGAGACGACCCGGCCGCCGTGGTCGGGTTCGATGCTGCGGCCGACGAGGTGCAGGATCTGCGGGCGCCCGCCGACCGTCATCCGCACCCACTCCCCCACGCGGACGCCGAGGAGGTCGAGGAGGCCCTGGCCGGCGACGGCCTCGTCGGGGCCGGCGGGGGCGCGGCCCTCGGCGATCGTGTGCGGGTAGGGGGCGTCGGGGGTGCCGAGTCCGCGCAGGGTGATGGTGCCGGTCTGGCCGGGGACGAGGGCGCGGAACTCGGCGCCGGGCACGGCGTCGGCGACCCCCGGGACGGCCTCCAGCGCCTCCTCGAACGAGGCGGGCGGCGGCTGTTCCGTGCGGACGGTGAGGGCGGCGGCGCGGCCGACGCGGCCGGGGTCCGTACGGAACTGGCCCAGGGTCGACCAGGCGACGAGGGCCACCGTCATCAGGGCGATCGGGAGGGCGAGCCGGGCGGTGGCGCCGAGGGCCCGGGTGCGGCCGGGTGCGGTGAAGGCGGAGCGCCAGCCGAGGACGAGGACCGGGGAGAGGCGCAGTCCGAGGGCGCGGCGGCCGAGGGCGGAGAGCGGGCGGGCGGCGGGGTGGGCCCGGCGGGCGGCGGGGACCGGGGGGACGCGGCCGGCCCGCCAGGCGGCGAGCGCGGTGGCGGCGGCGATGAGGAGGACGGCGGCGAGCGGGATGCCGGTGACGGCGGCCCGGTGTCCCGGCATGCGGGGCCAGAGGGCGACGGCGTCGCCGACGCGGCCGGGGATCGCGCGGCCGAGGGTGAGGGTGGCGGCGGTGCCGAGGGCCGCACCGGTGACGGCGAAGCCGAGGTGCTGGAGGAGGAAGCCGCGGATCACCTGGCCGGGGGTGAAGCCGACGGCCTTGAGGACGGCGATGTCGCCGGCCTGTCCCCTGATCCGGGCACGGACCGCGCCGGCGACGGCGACGGCCGCGGCGAGGAGGGCGGCGAGGCCGAAGGCGGCGAAGATCCGGCCGAGGAACCGGTCGTCGCCGCCGAAGTCGGCCTTGGCCTGCTGCCACTTGGTGACCTGGGCGATGCGTTCGGCACCGAGGAGGGTGACGGCGCGCTGGACGGCGTAGTCGGTGTCGGCGGGGTCCTTCAGGCGCAGTCCGACGGTCTGTCCGGTGACGGCGGGGGCGAGGCGGTCCAGGGCTTCGGGGAGGATCCAGCCGACGCCGTCGTCCTGCCCGGCGCGATAGCGGGGTTCGGCGGTCTCGGCGACGCCCGCGACGTAAAGGGTGCGGGTGGTGGGGCCGTCGCGGCCGGGGAGGGTGACGGTGACGGTCTCGCCGGGCGTGGCCCACAGCGTGCGGGCGAGGGTGTGCTCCAGCACGATCTGGTCGTACGGGGGCCCTGCGCGGTGCGAGGTGCTTCCCTGGCGGGGGGTGGCCGCGCCGTCCCGTGGTCCTGCGCCCCGGCCGGTGGCGGCGGTGAGCCACCGGCCGGCGGTGAGGAGGGGGCGGGCGGTGTCGGGCGGGCGGCTTCCGGTGGCGCGGAGGGCGACCTCGGCGCGGGTGCCGCCGCTCTCCAGGGTGGCGGCGGCCGTGCGGAAGGGGCCGGAGACGGCGGCGACCTCGTCGAGGGAGGCGAGCGGGGCGACGGCGGCCGCGCCGAAGCCTTCGTGTCCCTCGCGGCCGTGGAGCCAGACGTGGCCGCCCCGGGACTGGTTGAAGACGCGCTGCCAGGGGCTGGCGGCGTAGCCGAGGAGGGCGGCGGCGAGGAGGAGGGAGGCGATGACGCCGGCGCTCGCGAGGACGGCGAAGAGGGCTTCGCCCCGGTGGGTGCGGAGGTCGGAGTGGACCCATCGCCAGGTCGCCCGCATGCGCTCTCGTCCTTCCTCTCTCGGCCGCTCGTGCCCGGTCAGTCGTTCAGGTCGAGTACGCCGGTCACCCCCGGCCGGGCGGGCGCGGGGTCGCCGAGGGGGGCGTCGTCGGCGATCCGGCCGTCGAAGAAGCTGATGACGCGGTCGGCGGCGCTCGCCATCCGGGCGTCGTGGGTGACCATGAGGATCGTCTGGCCGCGGGCGTGGAAGCGGGCGAGGAGGCGCAGGACGTCGCGGGTGCCCTTGCCGTCGAGACTGCCGGCGGGCTCGTCGGCGAGGAGGAGCGCGGGCTGGTTGACGAGGGCGCGGGCGAGGGCGACGCGTTGCTGTTCGCCGCCGGACAGGGCGGCGGGGAGGGCGTCCTCCCGTCCGTCCAGGCCGAGTTCGGCGAGGAGTTCCTCGCGGCTCGCGCGGGCGGCGCGGGGGGAGGCGCCGGCGAGGAGGGCGGGGAGTTCGACGTTGTCGGCGACGGTGAGGTGGGAGACGAGGTTGAAGAACTGGAAGACGACGCCGACGCTGCGGCGCCGCAGGACCGCCCAGCGGGCCTCGTCGTGGCCGTCGACCCGTTCGCCGCCGATCCAGAGGCGCCCGGCGTCGGGGCGCTCCAGGCCGCCGACGAGGTGGAGGAGGGTGGACTTGCCGGCTCCCGAAGGGCCGGTGACGGCGACGAACTCGCCCGGGCGGACGGTGAGGTCGACGTCGCGGACGGCGTGGACGGGGGCGCGGTCGCCGCGGTGGGTCTTGGACAGGCCCTCGGCGTGCACGATCGCGTCGCCCGGCGGGTCGACGGGCCGCCCGGTCCCGCCGCCGTCCCCCTTCCTCTTTTTCCTCCTCATTCGAGCTCCTCCTGGCAGCGCTCCAGCCAGTCGAGGTCGGCCTGGAGGTGCAGCATGGCGCCCTCGATGAGGAGTTGGGCGATCTTGTTGTCGCGGTCCTCGGCGGCGGCGAGCCGGGAGAGGCTGCGCATGGTGTTGAGGTGCTGCCGCCGCTGCCGGTTGATCAGGGCGATGGGGTCGGCGAGCCCGGAGAGCGGGGCGAGGGCGAGTTTCATGAAGAACCCGTCGCGCACCCGCGGTTCGTCACCGGTGTCCTCGAACCACGCGGCGACGGCCTCCCGTCCGGCGTCGGTCAGGCGGTAGATCCGCTTGTTGGGGCGGCCCGTCTGCTCGACGTCCTCGCCCTCGATGAGTCCGCTCTTCTCCAGTCGGCCGAGGGTCACGTAGACCTGGCCGACGTTGGGCTGGGGGTAGGCGGAGCCGAGGAGTTGTTCGAGGCCCTGCTTGAGCTCGTAGCCGTGGGCGGGGCCCCGGGTGAGGAGTGCCAGCAGCTGCTGCCGCACGCGCTCCCCCTTCCGTGTCGTGCGCCGTTCCCGGCCGGTGGACCGGCGGTCGACCGGTCCGCCGGACCAGTATCACCGATGCGGCGCGCGCCGTGTCCTGCCACGATGGACCGTCGCGCGGGGCATCGCGTCCGGGAGGTACGCATGGGATGGTTGCGGTCCGTTTCGCGGGGCCTGCTGGTCGTGGCGGTCCTGCTCGCGGGGTGCGCGGGAGGCGCCCGGTCTCCCGGGGCCGTGACGGGTGCGGGGGCGGCGGGCGGCCGGGGGCCGCTGACGTTCGTGACGGCGGGGGACCTCACCGACTACCTGGCGCCGCTGGTGGCGGAGTGGAACGCGGGGCGGCCCGCGGAGCCGGTGTCGCTGGTCGAGCTGCCGGACTCGGCGGACGAGACGCGGGCGCAGATGCTGAGCGAACTGCGGTCCGGGAGCAGCCGGTTCGACGTGCTGAACATCGACGTGGCGTGGACGTCGGAGTTCGCGGCGGCGGGGCTGATCGCGCCGCTGGACCGGGATCGGTTCGGACTGGAGGCGTTCCTGCCGCCGGTGGTGGACACGGCGACGTTCCGGGGACGGCTCTACGCGGTGCCGTACGTGACCAACGCCGGGTTGCTGTACTACCGCAAGGACCTGCTCGACGCGGCGGGCGAGCGGCCGCCGCGGACGTGGGCGGAGCTGGCGCGGCTGGCCCGGGCGCTGGCCCCGCGGCACGGACTCGGGGGCTACGCGGGACAGTTCCTGCCCTACGAGGGGCTGACGGTGAACGTCACGGAGGCGATCCAGTCGGCGGGCGGGACGGTGCTGCACGAGGAGGGCGCGCGGGTCGCGGTGGATTCGGACGCGGCGCGGGCGGCCCTGTCGTTCCTGGCCGGCGGGGTGCGGGAGGGGTGGATCCCGGCGGAGGCGCTGCGCTTCAAGGAGGAGGAGTCGAAGGCGGCGTTCGAGGAGGGGAGGCTGCTGTTCCTGCGGAACTGGCCGTACGTGTACGCGGACGCGGCGCGCCCCGGGTCGAAGGTGGCGGGCCGGTTCGAGGCGGCGCCGCTGCCGGGGCCGCACGGGCCGGGCACGAGCGTCCTGGGCGGTTCGAACCTCGCGGTGTCGGCCCGGTCGTCGCACCCGGCGACGGCCGCCGACTTCCTGGCGTACCTGACGAGCGAGCGGGTGCAGCGGCAGGTGCTGACGCGGGGTTCGCTGCCGCCGGTGCGGGCGTCGCTGTACACGGATCCGGAGCTGGTGGCGGCCCATCCGTACCTGCCGATCCTGCGGGAGAGCGTGCTGGCGGCGGTGCCGCGGCCGAAGAGCGCGCGGTACGACCAGGTGAGTCTGGCGGTGCAGGCCGTCGCGCAGGACGTCCTGGCGCTGCGGTGCTCGCCGGAGGAGGGCGTGCGGCGGCTGACGCGCGAGCTCGCCACGATCCCTCCGCTGCCTGCGCGTTAGGTACACGAGTCCTCCCGTCCGGCTCTCGTCTACCCAACTCACCTGATTCATAAGGCTGTTCCGCCGCGCCCGTTGACATGCTTTCGTCGCCGGTACTTAACATGAAGGTATCGAAGCGAAGGAAGGACGACCATGCGACGACCCTCCCTCACGACCCTCCGCGCCGCGGGCGCGCTCTCCGCGGCGCTCGCGCTGGCGCTCACCGCCACCGGTTGCGGCGGCGACGCGGGGCCGAAGTCCGGCGGGGAACTGGCCGGCACGACCGTCACCGTCGCCGGCGTGTGGACCGGCGGCGAGCAGGAGAACTTCAAGAAGGTCCTCGACGCGTTCAGCGCGAAGACCGGCGCCAAGACCGTCTTCGTCCCCTCCGGCGACAACGTCTCCACCTTCGTCGGCAGCAAGATCGAGGGCGGCAACGCCCCCGAGGTGGTCCTCGTGCCCCAGGTCGGCGTGCTCCGGCAGTTCGCCGAGGCGGGCTGGCTGAAGCCGCTCTCGGAGCGGACCACGACCACCGCCTCCGGGAACCTCGCGCCGGTCTGGAAGGAGTACGGCACGGTCGACGGCACCTTCTACGGCCTCTACTTCAAGGCCGCCCACAAGTCGACCGTCTGGTACGCCCCCGACGCCCTGGAGCAGGCCGGGGTGGGCGAGCCGAAGAGCTGGGACGAACTGCTCGCGGCGGGCCGGACGCTCGCCGACTCGGGCCTGCCCGCGTTCGCCGTGGCCGGCGAGGACGGCTGGACGCTCACCGACTGGTTCGAGAACGTCTACCTGTCGCAGGCGGGGCCGGAGAAGTACGACCTGCTCGCCCGGCACGAGCTGAAGTGGACCGACCCCAGCGTCGTCACCGCGCTCACCACCCTCGCCGAGGTGTTCGAGGACGAGCGGCTCGTCGCGGGCGGTGCCGCCGAGGCGCTGCGGACCGACTTCCCCGGCTCCGTGGAGAAGGTCTTCGGCCCGGAACCCGAGGCCGCCCTGGTCTACGAGGGCGACTTCGTCGGCGGCGTCGCCAGGGACGAGTTCGGCCGGAAGCCCGGGGAGGACGCCGCGTTCTTCCCCTTCCCGCCGGTCGGCTCCGGGAAGGCGCCCGTGGTGAGCGGCGGGGACGCCGCCGTCGTCCTCGAGGACGCGAAGAACGCGGACGCCGGGATGAAGCTCCTGGAGTTCCTCGCCACCCCCGAGGCCGCCGAGGTGTGGGCCGGGGCCGGCGGCTTCCTCTCCCCCAACAAGGACGTGAAGCCGGAGGCGTACGCGGACGACACCGCCCGCGCCACCGCCGCCTCGCTCGTCGCCGCCGGGGACTCCGTCCGCTTCGACATGTCCGACCAGGCGCCGGCCGCGTTCGGCGGCACCAAGGGCGCCGGTGAGTGGAAGCTCCTCCAGGACTTCCTCCGCGACCCCTCGGACCCGAAGCGGACCGCGGCCGCGCTGGAGGCCGCGGCGGCCAAGGCGTACGGGAACTGAGGCCGGGCCCGCCATGGACCGGCCTCCCGGGAACACCGATTCCGCCACCGCCCCGCGGTCCCCCTCGGACGGACCGCCCCGCACGCCCCGGCGGCCGAAGGCGCGCGCCGCCGCGGATCCGCGGCGGCGGGCCCTGCGCCGGAGGCGGCTGCTGGGCGCCGCCTTCGCCCTCCCCGCGCTGCTGCTCCTCGGCGCGCTCGTCGCCTATCCGGTGGTCTTCTCCGTCGGCCGCAGTCTGTTCGACGCGAGCGGCGACCGGTTCGTCGGCGCGGACAACTACGCGGAGATGTTCCGGGACCCGGCCACCCTGAAGGCGCTGCGCAACAGCGCGGTCTGGGTGGTCGTCGCCCCGGTGCTGCTCACCGGGCTCGGCCTGGTGCTCGCCGTGCTCACCGAGAAGGTCCGGTGGGCGACGGCGTTCAAGCTCGTGCTCTTCCTGCCGATGGCCGTGTCCTTCCTCGCCGCGGGCATCGTCTTCCGGCTGGCGTACGAGCAGGACCCCGACCGGGGCGTCCTCAACGCGGTCGTGGTGGGCGTCCACGACGCCTTCGACGAGCCGTCCCCGTACCCGACCGCCCGCGCCCGGGAGGGCGAGGGCCTCAGCGGCGCCCCGGCCGACGGGTACACGAGCGGCGGGCTGCGGCCCGGCTCCGTCGCGGTCCTGCCCTTCGTGGGCGTCGCCCCCGGAGCCGTGCCCGCGGGTGCGACGGCGGCCCGGACCCCCGAGCCGGCGCCGGACGGCCTGGCCGGAACCGTGTACCTGGACTTCGCGCCCGGCGCGGGGGGCCGGGCGGGGGTCGTCGACACCCGGGAGAAGGGGCTGCCCGGGATGACGGTCGAGGCGGTCGGGGAGGACGGGGCGGTGGCGGCGTCCGCGCGGACGGCCGCCGACGGCACCTTCCGCCTCGACGGGCTCGGGGACGGGACGTACCGGCTGCGGGTGCCGGCCGCGAACTTCGCCGCCGGGTACGGCGGTGTCGACTGGCTCGGCCCGGCCCTCGTGACCCCGGCGATCATCGGCGCCTACCTGTGGGTGTGGACCGGCTTCTCCATGGTGCTGATCGGGGCGGGGCTCGCCGCCCTCCCCCGGGACGTCCTGGAGGCGGCCCGGGTGGACGGCGCGAACGAGCGGCAGATCTTCCGGCGGATCACGGTGCCGCTGCTCGCACCCGTCCTCACGGTGGTCTTCGTGACGCTGGTGATCAACGTGATGAAGGTCTTCGACCTCGTCTACGTCATCGCCCCGGGACCCGTGCAGGAGGACGCGAACGTCCTGGCCACGCGGATGTGGCTGGTCTCCTTCGGCGGCGGGAACGACCAGGGGCTCGGCAGCGCGCTGAGCGTGCTGCTGCTCCTGCTGGTCGTCCCGGCGATGGTGTTCAACATCCGGCGCTTCCGGAAGGGGGGTTCGCGATGAGGACCACGAAGGTGACGCGGTGGCTCGGGAGTTCCGCGGTGCAGGCGCTGCTCGTCCTGGTCGCCCTGGTGTGGGTCACCCCGCTGGCCGGGCTGCTGCTCTCCTCGCTGCGTTCGGAGCGGGACAACGCCGCGGACGGCTGGTGGACCTCGGTCACCGAGCCGTCGCAGCTCTCCTTCGACAACTACCGGGCGCTGCTCGACGATTCGGGGCTCGTCCAGGCGTTCTGGAACACCGTCCTGATCTCCGTGCCCACCACCGTCCTGGTGGTGGGGGTGGCGGCGCTCGCCGGATACGCCTTCGCGTGGCTGGAGTTCCCGGGGCGGGACTGGCTCTTCCTGGTCGTCGTCGGACTGCTGGTGGTCCCGGTGCAGATCGGGCTGCTGCCGGTGGCCAAACTCTTCGGCGCGGTGGGGCTGTTCGGGACGGTGGCCGGTGTCGTCCTCTTCCACGTCGCGTACGGGCTGCCGTTCGGGGTCTTCCTGCTGCGGAACTTCTTCGCGGAGATCCCCCGGGAGATGCTGGAGGCGGCGCGCATCGACGGCGGCGGCGAGTGGCGGATCTTCCGGCGGCTCGTGCTGCCGCTGGGGCGGCCGGCGCTCGCGAGCCTGGCGATCTTCCAGTTCCTGTGGGTGTGGAACGACATGCTGGTGGCGCTGCTCTTCGCGGACGGCGAGTCCCAGCCGCTCACGGTGGCGCTCCAGTCGCAGATGCGGCAGTTCGGCAGCAACATCGGGGTCCTCGCGCCGGGGGCGTTCCTCTCCCTCGTCGTGCCCCTGGTGGTGTTCTTCGCCTTCCAGAAGCACTTCGTGCAGGGGGTGATGGCCGGTTCGGTGAAGTGAGGCGGGGCCGGCGCCCGGCCGGGCGCCGGCCCGGCCCCGGCGGGCGCCGCGGCTCACCCGAACGACGGATGCCGGAATCCGGGTCGCGCGGCCGTGGCGGAAAGTATGATCAGGCGATGTCTGACATGACTGAGACCACGCCCGGCTGGATGACCTCCGACGAGCTGGAGACGGCCCGCGCCCGGATGCCGATCCTGTACGTCGACGCCGTTCCCGTCCGGGTGGACGACAGCGGCGAGGTCACGAGCATCGGACTGCTGCTCCGCATCGGCGCCGACGGAACGATCAACCGCACCCTCGTCTCCGGACGGGTCATGCACCACGAGCGCGTCAGGGACGCCCTGCTGCGGCACCTGGAGAAGGACCTGGGCCCGGTCGCCCTCCCCCGCGTGCCCGCGTCCCTCCAGCCGTTCACGGTCGCCGAGTACTTCCCGACGGCCGGCATCACCCCGTTCCACGACCCCCGCCAGCACGCCGTCTCGCTCGCGTACGTCGTCCCGGTCAGCGGCGACTGCCGCCCCCGTCAGGACGCCCTCGACCTGGTGTGGTTCAGCCCGAGGGAAGCCGCCTCCCCCGCGGTGCAGAGCGAGATGCCGGGCGGCCACGGCGTCCTCCTGAAGCAGGCGCTGGCGCACGTCGGCGTCACGTACTGAGCACTCACCCGCCCAGGGCACCGGCCCGGCCGCGCGGGGGCGCGCGTCCGGGCCGGTGGGGTGGCGCGGGGTGGCCCGCTCAGATGCCGCAGGAGGAGGCGGACCAGTAGCGGCTCGGGCGGTGGTCGACGTGGGCGTGGTCGGAGTGACCGGGGTAGCCCGGGCCGAGGATGCCGTTGAAGCCGTGGTAGCGGGCCTGCTGGGCCAGCCGGCACAGGGAGTGCGGCCCCGAGCCGAGGTCGGCCGCGTCGCCGTACAGGTGCCGGCTGTCGGTGGCACCGCCGACCGCCGCGTTGCAGGAGGTGCTGCGGAAGCCGCTCGTCACCCGGATGGGCTCGTCGCCGAGGGCGTGCCGGAGGGCCTCCAGCTTCCACATGGTCCGCAGGGCGTTCGACTTGGCCGTGGCGGCGCTGACGGCCCCGCCGGACCAGGTGGAGTTGCAGTTGTTCAGTTCGGCGTAGCTGAAGTGGATCGGCGTGCAGTCGTCGTCCTGCAGGGCGTACAGCTTGCTGAAGGTCGCGGGTCCGGCGACGCCGTCCGCGGCGAGTCCGTAGGCGGCCTGGAAGCGCTTCACGGCGGCCGCGGTGGCGGGTCCGTAGGAACCGTCGACGGCGAGGACGCCGCCGTAGCCGGGGTAGCCCGCGACGCGGATCTGCAGCTGGGTGACGTCGGCGCCGCTCGCCCCCTGGGAGAGGGTGCGGGACCAGGTGTAGCACCCGTCCGCGCGGGCGGTGCCCGCGCCGGCGACGACACCGGTGAGGGCGGCGGCCAGCAGCACGAGGGCGAGCAGGAGCCGGGAGACGGGGGACACACGGGACACGGAGGGAACGGGAGCGCGGCTGTGCAGGAGCATCGGGCGGGCCTCCACCTCAACGGGTGCACGAGCCCCGGCGCGGGCGCGCCAGGACATGTCATGCATCTGTCAGCGAACCTGTCGGAGGGAAGCCTGGACCCTGGGGTCGACGCGCGTCAACCACGCCGCGCGACCGCCGCGCGACCCGGCCGACGGCCTGCCGGAAACGTCCCGGGCCCTGATGATGGGAGCGTGAAGGCCGGCGAAACCACGGGAGGCCC
This sequence comes from Streptomyces roseolus, assembly GCF_014649855.1. Lineage (GTDB taxonomy): Bacteria > Actinomycetota > Actinomycetes > Streptomycetales > Streptomycetaceae > Streptomyces > Streptomyces roseolus. The sequence goes on from NZ_BMTV01000052.1 coordinate 27,054, forward strand.
GGACGGCCCCGGACCCGACGACTCCGGTACGGGCACGGGCCCGGCCCGCGGCACGGGCGCCGCCGACGGCGGGCGCCCCGTCGATCCGCGCATGTTCGACGGGACCGTCGCCGCCGTCGCCGTGCTCGCCGGTCCCGAAGGGCGGCTGATCTACACGAACTCCGCCTTCACCCGGCTCTTCGGGGCGCGGCGGCTCGGGCTCCCGGCGCGGGAGGCGTTCCCGGACTCGGACGGCCACCGCTTCCTGGCGGTGCTGGAGTCCGTACGGGACACGGGACGGGCCCGGCAGGTCGTCGGCGAGCGGCGGCCCGACCCCGGGCATCCGGGGCAGGCCCGGCACTTCGTCTACTCGTGCAGCGCCGTCACCACCGACCAGGGGCCCGGGATCCTCGTCCTGGCCATGGACACCACCGCCGAGACGCTGACGCTCCAGCGGTACGAGGCGCTGGTCTCCGCCGTCTCGCAGATGGTGTGGGTGATGGGGCCCGACGGCGTCATGGAGGAGATCGTCCCCGGCTGGGAGCAGCTGACGGGCACGCCCTGGCGGCGACGGGCGGACGAAGGCTGGTACGCGCACATCCACCCGAGGGACCGGGAGCGGCTGAGCGAGGCGTGGCGGCGCGCGGCCGGCGGGCGGCCCGCGGTGTTCGAGGCGACGTTCCGGGTGCGGGCGGGAGACGGCTCGTACCGGCACATGTCCACCCGCTCCGTGCCGGTCCTGCGGGACGGCAGGCTCACCGAGTGGGTGGCGGCCACGGCCGACGTCGAGGACGCCTGGGGCACCCGGCTGCGCGAACGGCTCCTCGCCCAGGTGGCGGCGGTGTCGGGAGCGGGTCTGCACGAGGCGTTCGCCGAGGTGGTGAAGGTGGTGGTGCCCGAACTCACCGACGCCTGCCTGGTCCTCCTCCTCTCGCACGACGAGTGGCCGCTGCCGGAGCACGCGGGGGTGACGGCGCGACGGATCGCCTCGGCGACCCGGCCGGGGCTGCCCGCGCCGCCGGCGCTGCGCGGGCAGGGCGTGGCGGTGACGCCCGCGGTGCGGAGGGTCCTCGACCACCGGGAGCCGGTCACCTTCCGGCTCGTGCCGGGCGCGCCGGTGCCGGCCGGGCTGATCCCGACCGTGAGCGAACGGTGGCTGCACGCCTCGGGGGCCACCAGCCTGACGCTGATCCCGCTGATCGTCGAGGACCGGGTGCTCGGGTACGCCGCGACCAGCAGCAACGGCGACACGCCCATCCCCGGCCCGGCCGAGACCGAACTCCTGCGCGAGGTCCTGCACCACGCCCAGCGCCCGATCCGCAAGGTCCTCGACCTCCAGCAGGCGCGCCGCACCGCCCTCGGCCTCCAGCGGGCGCACCTGACCGAGCCGCCGCGGGTGCGGGGCGGCACGCTGGCCGCGCGCTACCAGCCGGCCGGCTCCACCGGGGAGATCGGCGGGGACTGGTACGACGCCTTCACGCTGCCGGACGACACGCTCGTCCTCGGCATCGGGGACGTGGCGGGCCACGACCTGACGGCGGCGACGGCGATGGGCCAGATGCGGAGCATGCTGCGGGCCCTGGCGTACGCGGGCGGGCCGGGCGCCAGGCCGGACGCGGTGCTCGCCCGCCTCGACCACGCCTCCTCGGGTCTCGGCACGGCCCCGCTGGCCACCGCCCTGCACGCCGTGCTGCGCCGCCGCGCCGACGGCACGTGGCTGCTGACGTGGTCCAGCGCGGGCCACCCGCCGCCGCTCGTCGTCCCGGCCGCCGGCGACGCCGGCTACCTCCCCGGCGCGGCGGATCCACCGCTCTGCGTGGCCTCGGACCTCCTCCGTACGACCCACGCCCACGTCCTCGGCCCCGGCGACACCCTGCTGCTGTACACCGACGGGCTCATCGAGACGCCCTCCGCCCCCATCGACGAGGGCCAGCGACGGCTGGCCTCCGAGGCCGCCCTCTGCCGCCGCCGGGACCTCCCGGACCTGCTCCGCATCCTCCAGGGCCTCTCGGACCACCGCGACGACACGGCGATGCTGGCCTTCCGGGTGGACGAGGCGCCCTGACGGCGGCACGGAGCGGGGGGCCGGGGGGCGAGGACGGACACGGAGGACGGGACGCCCGTCGTACGTACGGGCGTCCCGTCCTGTCCCGACGGTGCGGCGAGTGCGGTGCGGCGGGGGTCAGTAGCGCAGGACGGCCGCGATGTGGTCCCGGCCGTCGAGCGTGCCGCCGGGCACGAACCGCACCTCCGCGCCCGTGTCCAGGGCCCGTTCGACGATCTCGTCGACCATGTCGTCCCGGGCCCCGGGGTCGCCGGCCTCGGCCGGTTCCAGGTGCTCCCCCTCTTCGCGTACGACCGTCCGGAAGTCGTCCTCGACGGCGACCAGCCGGGCCCTGCCCTCCTTCGCGGCCCGCCACACCTCGTCGATGCCGCCGGCGAACTCGCGCCGGCCGCGGGCCGCGTCCAGGTCGGCCAGGAGCCCCGAGACGGCGTCGGCCTCGCGGGCGGCGCGGGCCGGCTCGACGGCGGCGTGGACCGCGGCGGCCGGGCCTTCGGCGAGCCCGCCGTGCGGGACGGTCACGGTGTCCGGCGCCGGCGGCCCCAGCTCCTCCAGGAGCCCCAGGGCCTCGGAGGCGCCGAGGACGTACAGCGGGCGGGGCTCGGCGGCGAGCAGGACCCGCAGCTTCCCGTGCGCCTCGCGCAGGAACTGCCGGGTGGCCTCGTCCCGGAAGGTGCTGGGGACGTCGCCGACGCGCTCCTCGCGTTCGACGTCCTGGGGCTCCAGGTCGCGGGTCAGCGGGAAGCCCTCCCGCGTGGCCTCGACGGCCCGCTGGGGGTCGCCGCTCCACAGCGAGACCCGGTCCGCGGCGACGGCGAGGGCCCAGTAGGGCTGTTCGGCGGCGCGGGCGGCGACGAGGTTGCGGGTGAGGAAGGTGTCCGCGAGGACCACCCGCTCGGGCACGGTCCTGGGCAGCGACCACACCTGGTGCTCGCCCTGCGCCGCGAAGATCACGAGCCCGTCCTCGGCGTGCGCGAGGTCGACCTCGGCGGCGGCGCGGCTCAGCTGGTCGAGGATGTCGAGCCGGCGCTCGCGGGGCACGTCCGGATCGCCGGTGAGGTTCTTCTCGGCCTCGGCGAGCAGATTGCGCAGCCGCACCGGGTCCTGGGCGTTGTCCGGTTCGCGGCGGTGGGTGGGCATCACCAGCGAGACGGCCGGATACGGCCGGGGCTGACGCAGCTTCGCGAGCACCTCACTGCTGAGCACGGGATCCATGGGGGGCCTTCCTGTGGGGGTGGGGAAGAGCACGGCGGACGGGCGCATGTGGGCGGGCGCGCGCAGGCGGACGGACGGGCGCCGTCACTCCGTTCCGGCGAGCTGCTCGGCGAGTTCCTTCTCGTCCGCGTCGCTGAGGGAGGTCTTCAGGACGGTGCCGCCGTGGCGCTGCATCGCCGCCGTGAACTTGTCCTCGGTGAGCTTGGCCGCCATGATCACGACCGCCGCGGTGCCGGGACGCAGCAGATCGCCGACCTGCTGCCGGAACCGGTCGTCGACGCCCGACCGGCTGAGCCGTCCGACGAGCCCGCCGAGCGCGGCTCCGGTGAGGGCGCCGACGGCGGGGGCGAGGAAGAGGATGCCGAAGATGGTGCCCCACAGGGCGCCCGTCGCGGCGGTCACCCCGACGACCCGGTTGGAGGTGTCGACGTGGGTGCGCCCCTCCGCGTCGACGGAGACGACGGCGAGGCCGTTGAGCCCGACGACCTGATCGCGTTGCAGGTCCTGCACGGTGCCGAGGGCCTCCTCGGCGACGGCACGGTCCTCGTACCCGATCACGATGAGCTCAGACACGGCGCCTCCTCGACCGTGCGGGGGCTCGCGCCCCCGCTACGCCCGATCCTGTCTCGATATGTCCGCTCTCGCGAATCGAAGGTCTCGGAGAAGGCCCGGGGAGGCGCCCGCCGCCGGGACGCGGCTCCCCGATCCGCCCCGATCCGGAAGAAGCGGCCTAGGGTCTGTTGCGAAAGTGGATCTTGTTCGTTGATGATCACGTCCTGTGGGACGTGGGGATCTGACGAACG
>NZ_BMTV01000053.1 GCF_014649855.1 Streptomyces roseolus
CGTTCGTCAGATCCCCACGTCCCACAGGACGTGATCATCAACGAACAAGATCCACTTTCGCAACAGACCCTAGGCGGCCGTCGCCTCCGTCCGTGTCGGGCCGGCCGGCGTCAGGCCGACCGCCGTCAGATAGGCGTCCAGGGTCGGGCCGGCGTGGGTGCCGGCCCAGCCGACGTAGCCGTCCGGGCGGATGAGGAAGACGCCGGGGCCGTAGGGGGCGTACGACGGGAGTGCGGCCGTGCGGACGGAGCGGGGGAGGGGCGGCGGTGCGGTGGTGCCGATCGTCAGCAGGGTGAAGTGCGGGCCCCGGAAGAGGTCGAAGAGGCGCCCCCCGCCGTACGGACCGTCCGGTGCGCGGTCGCCGGCGCGCAGGGCGTCCCCGGACGTCTCCGGGCGGGTGTCCACCGTGAGTGCCGAGCCCCGGTAGCCGAGGCCGAGCTGCTGGACGTCCTTGCCCCGCTGGGTGGCCTCGCCGTCGGCGGTGGCCCTGTGGAGGCGGGTGCTGAGGCCCAGGACCTCCGCCGCCACCGGGCGGCGCTCCGCCTCGTACGAGTCGAGGAGTGCGGCCGGAGCGCCGTGGAGCAGGACCTGGGCGAGTTTCCAGCCGAGGTTGTACGCGTCCTGGACGCCCGTGTTGAGGCCCTGGCCACCGGCGGGGGAGTGGACGTGGGCCGCGTCGCCCGCCAGGAAGACGCGGCCTTCCCGGAAGCGGTCCGCCAGGGCAGCCCGGACGCGGTAGTCGGAGGCCCAGGGCACGTCCGTGATCTCGTCCGCCGTGAGGGGCGTGCGGGCGGTGAGGAGGGCGCGGACGCCTTCCGGGGTGGTGTCCACCGTGGCGGCCGCGTCCTCGAAGGTGGCGGCGAGCTGGAAGAGGCCGTCGCCGCCCGGCAGCGGGCAGAGCGCCACGCCGCCGTCCCGGGCCCGCCAGACGTGCCAGTGGGCCCGGTCCGTGACCGCCCCGGCGGCGATCCGCACATCGGCGACGAGCATCGGGCGCGGGTCGACGGTCTCGCCGGTCATGCCGATGCCGAGGGCCCTGCGGACGGTGGAGCGGCCGCCGTCCGCGCCGACCAGACAGGCGGCCCTGATCGTCTCGCCGCCGGTCAGCTCCACCGTCACGCCGTCCTCGTCCTGCTCGAGTCCGGCCAGCTCGGCGCCGAAACGGACCGCGCCGCCGAGCTCCGTCAGCCGGGCGTACAGCAGCTCCTGCGTGCGGGACTGCGGGATCAGCAGCGTGTTCGCGTACGGCACCTGTTCGGTGGGCTCGGAGTGCTCGATCATGTCCCACGCGCCGCGCCGCTCGGCGCCCTCCCAGGCCAGCATCCTCGGGTACGCGGCCCCTGCGGCCAGCACTTCGGGCAGGACGCCCAGGTCGTCCAGGACCTCCTGGCTGCGGGGCTGGAGTCCCTTGCCGCGCGAGCCGGGGAAGAGGCCGCCGGCCCGCTCCAGGAGGAGTGCCCGGACGCCCCGGCGGGCGAGGTCCAGGGCGAGGACCAGCCCCGTCGGGCCCGCTCCCGCGATGACGACGTCCGTGTCCCTGTCCGTGTTCGTGTCCGCCGGCATGGGTGACCGCCTCCGCTCCTTAACGTCGTTAAATGCGATGCCCCAAGGATGACCTTAACGACGTTAAGGAGTCAAGGGGATACCGTGACGGGGTGGCGACCAAGAAGACGAACAAGCTGGAACCCGGCCAGGTGGCGGAGACCGCCCTGCGGCTGCTGAACGAGCGGGGCCTGGAGGGCCTCACGCTCCGTGCGATCGCCCAGGAGCTCCACGTCCAGGCCCCGGCCCTGTACTGGCACTTCAAGAACAAGCAGGCCCTGCTCGATGAGATGGCGACCGTCATGTACCGGCGGATGGTCGCCGACCCGGACGCCCGGCCGGCCACCGGGCAGAGCTGGCAGGAGCTCGTGCTCGCCGCCAACCGGGGGCTGCGCGCCGGGCTGCTGCGTTACCGGGACGGCGCCAAGGTCTACAGCGGCGCCCGCTTCACCGGCACCGACCACGCCCAGGACATGGAGCGCCAGCTCGGCGCCCTCGTCGACGCCGGGTTCTCGCTGCGCGAGGCGGTGCGGGCCAGTACGACGGCGTACATGTACACGCTCGGCTTCGTCACCGAGGAGCAGGGCACCGAGTCCCGGCCCGGCGAGGTCCGGGAGGCCTTCGACATCGAGGAACGCGCCCGGCGCCTCGCCGACTACCCCCTGGCGGCCGCGGCCGGCGCCGAGATCTTCGCCGGCTACGACGAGCGCTTCGAGGAGGGGCTGCGACTGATCGTCGCCGGCATCGAGACGCTCTACGCCTCGGGCGCCGCCCGCAGCTGACCCGGCCCGCCCCTGACGTGCCCCGCCCGCGACTCGGGCCGGGCCGCGCCCGGGCGCCCCGCCCCACCCTCGTCCACCCGACGGCTCCGCCGCACCACGAAGCCCCCCGTTCCGTCCGGAACGGGGGGCTTCGTCGCGTACGCGGGGGCGGCTAGGTCGCCGGGCTCGCCACCACGTCGACCGGCTTCGGCAGCGGGGTGCCCGAGCCGTCGCGGCGCGGGTCCGGCTCCGGAAGCTCGACCGGGGTGCCGTTCTTCTGCGCGGCGCGGGCCGGCAGGGCGCCCGCCCAGGCCAGGACCAGGACGTCCTCGCCCTTCAGGAAGCGCTGGCAGCGCACGCCGCCGGTCGCCCGGCCCTTGCGCGGGTACTGGTCGAAGGGGGTCAGCTTCGCCGAGGTCGCGGCGGAGCCGGCCAGGGTGCCGGTCGAGCCCGCCACCGTGAAGACGGCCGCGTCGGCCGCCGGGTCGACCGCGCCGAAGGACAGCACCTCGGCGCCGGCCGCCAGCTTGATGCCCGCCATGCCGCCGGCCGGGCGGCCCTGCGGCCGCACCTGGGAGGCCGGGTAGCGCAGCAGCTGCGCGTCCGAGGTGATGAAGACCAGGTCCTCCTCGCCCGTCCGCAGCTCGACCGCGCCGACGATCCGGTCGCCGTCCTTGAGGGTGATGACCTCCAGCTCGTCCTTGTTCGCCGGATAGTCGGGCACCACCCGCTTGACCACGCCCTGGAGCGTGCCGAGCGCCAGACCGGGGGAGGACTCGTCCAGGGTGGTCAGGCAGACCAGCGTCTCGTCCGCCTCCAGGGACAGGAACTCGGACAGCGGCGCCCCGCCCGCCAGGTTCGGCGCCGCGACCGTGTCGGGCAGCTGCGGCAGGTCGATCACCGCGATCCGCAGCAGCCGGCCCGTCGAGGTCACCGCGCCCACGTCGCCGCGCTGGGTGGCCGCCACCGACGAGACGATGACGTCGTGCTTGGCCCGCTTGGCGTCCGGGTCGACCGGCGGCAGCTCCGCCGAGACCGTCCGGGCCAGCAGCCCCGTCGAGGAGAGCAGCACCCGGCACGGGTCGTCCGCGACCTCCAGCGGCACGGCCGCCACCGGGGCGCCCGCCGACTCCAGGAGGACCGTGCGCCGGTCGGTGGCGAACTTCTTCGCGACCGAGGCCAGCTCCGCCGAGACCAGCTTGCGCAGCTCGGAGTCGGACTCCAGGATCCCGGTCAGCTCGTCGATCTCGCCGGTGAGCCGGTCCCGCTCGGTCTCCAGCTCCAGGCGGTCGAACTTGGTGAGCCGGCGCAGCGGGGTGTCCAGGATGTACTGGGTCTGGATCTCGCTGAGCGAGAAGCGCTCCATCAGGCGCTCCTTGGCCTGCGCGGAGTTCTCGCTCTCCCGGATGAGCCGGATGACCTCGTCGATGTCGAGGAGGGCGACGAGCAGGCCCTCGACCAGGTGCAGCCGGTCGCGCTTCTTGCCGCGGCGGTACTCGGAGCGGCGGCGGACGACCTCGAAGCGGTGGTCGAGGTAGACCTCCAGGAGCTCCTTGAGGCCCAGGGTGAGCGGCTGGCCGTCCACCAGGGCCACGTTGTTGATGCCGAAGGACTCCTCCATCGGCGTCAGCTTGTAGAGCTGCTCCAGGACGGCCTCGGGCACGAAGCCGTTCTTGATCTCGATGACCAGGCGGAGCCCGTGGGCCCGGTCGGTGAGGTCCTTGACGTCGGCGATGCCCTGGAGCTTCTTCGAGCCGACGAGGTCCTTGATCTTGGAGATGACCTTCTCGGGGCCGACCGTGAAGGGCAGTTCGGTGACGACGATGCCCTTGCGGCGGGCCGTCACGGTCTCCACCGAGGTGGTGGCGCGGATCTTGAAGGTGCCGCGGCCCGACTCGTACGCGTCCCGGATGCCGTTCAGGCCGACGATCCGGCCGCCGGTCGGCAGGTCGGGGCCGGGGACGAAGCGCATCAGCGCGTCCAGGTCCGCGTTCGGGTACCGGATCAGGTGGCGGGCGGCCGCGATCACCTCGCCGAGGTTGTGCGGGGGCATGTTGGTGGCCATGCCGACCGCGATGCCCGAGGCGCCGTTCACCAGCAGGTTCGGGTACGCGGCGGGGAGCGCGACCGGCTCCTGCTCCTGGCCGTCGTAGTTGGGCGCGAAGTCGACCGTGTCCTCGTCGATCGACTCGGTCATCAGGAGGGCGGCGGGGGCCATCCGCGACTCGGTGTACCGCATGGCGGCCGGCGGATCGTCGTTGCCCAGCGAGCCGAAGTTGCCGTGGCCGTCGACCAGCGGCAGCCGCATGGAGAAGGGCTGCGCCATGCGGACCATGGCGTCGTAGATCGAGGCGTCGCCGTGCGGGTGCAGCTTGCCCATCACCTCGCCGACCACCCGGGCGCACTTGACGAACCCGCGGTCGGGGCGCAGGCCCATCTCGTTCATCTGGTAGACGATGCGCCGCTGGACCGGCTTCATGCCGTCGCGCGCGTCGGGCAGGGCGCGCGAGTAGATGACCGAGTAGGCGTACTCGAGGAAGGAGCCCTGCATCTCGTCGACGACGTCGATGTCGAGGATCCTCTCCTCGTACGCGTCGTCCGGCGGCGGTGTCTTCGTGCTGCGGCGGGCCATCGCGGCTGCGGCTCCTTCTCCGACAAAGCTTGAGTCTGACGCGGACCATTGTGGACCGTGCCACCGACAACGCCGACCGCGACCCGGACGAGGGACATCGGAGGACTCCGGGAACTTCGCCAGGTGGCGGCGCGCTTGCATACAGTGGCAGGACTTTTCCAGATCGCGATCGAAGGGACGTACATGCCCATGGGTCACACGGCCACGGCCGAGGCCGGCTCCGGCGGCCTGACAGCGACCGAGCACCGGCTGGCGAACGGCCTGCGGGTGGTCCTCTCCGAGGACCACCTGACCCCGGTCGCCGCGGTCTGCCTCTGGTACGACGTCGGATCGCGCCACGAGGTCGAGGGCCGCACGGGCCTCGCCCACCTCTTCGAGCACCTGATGTTCCAGGGCTCGAAGCAGGTGCACGGCAACGGCCACTTCGAACTCGTCCAGGGCGCCGGCGGCTCGCTCAACGGCACGACCAGCTTCGAGCGCACCAACTACTTCGAGACGATGCCCACCCACCAGCTGGAGCTCGCGCTCTGGCTGGAGGCGGACCGGATGGGCTCGCTGCTCGCCGCCCTCGACGACGAGTCGATGGAGAACCAGCGCGACGTCGTGAAGAACGAGCGCCGCCAGCGGTACGACAACGTGCCCTACGGCACCGCCTTCGAGAAGCTCACCGCGCTCGCGTACCCCGAGGGCCACCCGTACCACCACACCCCCATCGGCTCGATGGCGGACCTGGACGCGGCCACCCTGGAGGACGCGCGGGCCTTCTTCCGCACCTACTACGCGCCCAACAACGCGGTCCTGTCGGTGGTCGGCGACATCGACCCGGAGCAGACGCTCGCCTGGATCGAGAAGTACTTCGGCTCCATCCCCGGCCACGACGGCAAGCCCGCCCCGCGCGACGGCGCCCTGCCGGAGGTCATCGGCGAGCAGCTGCGCGAGGTCGTCGTCGAGGACGTCCCGGCCCGCGCCCTGATGGCCGCCTACCGGCTGCCCGAGGACGGCACGCGCGCGTGCGACGCGGCCGACCTCGCCCTCACCGTGCTCGGCGGCGGCGAGTCCTCCCGGCTGCACAACCGGCTGGTCCGCCGCGACCGCACCGCGGTCGCCGCCGGCTTCGGCCTGCTGCGGCTCGCCGGCGCCCCGTCGCTCGGCTGGCTGGACGTCAAGACCTCCGGCGGCGTCGAGGTGCCCGCCATCGAGGCGGCCGTCGACGAGGAGCTCGCCCGCTTCGCGGCCGAGGGCCCGACCGCGGAGGAGATGGAGCGCGCCCAGGCCCAGCTGGAACGCGAATGGCTGGACCGGCTCGGCACGGTGGCCGGCCGCGCCGACGAACTGTGCCGCTTCGCCGTGCTGTTCGGCGACCCGCAGCTCGCCCTGACCGCGGTCGACCGCGTCCTCGCCGTCACCGCCGACGAGGTGCGCGAGGTGGCCGCGGCCCGGCTGCGCCCCGACAACCGCGCGGTGCTGGTCTACGAGCCGGTGTCCACCGACGACAGCGCCGACGGCGACGACGAGGAAGGAGCGGACCGGTGACCGACGCCGCCTCCCTGACCAGCATGGAGTTCCACCCGCAGCCGCAGGCCGGCACGGCCAGGCCGTGGGCCTTCCCGGCCCCCGAGCGCGGCGTGCTCGACAACGGCCTGACGGTGCTCCGCTGCCACCGCCCCGGCCAGCAGGTCGTCGCCGTCGAGATCTTCCTCGACGCGCCGCTGGACGCCGAGCCCGAGGGCCTCGACGGCGTCGCCACGATCATGGCGCGCGCCCTCTCCGAGGGGACCACCGAGCGAGGCGCCGAGGAGTTCGCGGCCGAGCTGGAGCGCTGCGGCGCCACCCTCGACGCGCACGCGGACCACCCCGGCGTCCGGGTCTCCCTGGAGGTCCCGGTCTCCCGGCTCCCCAAGGCGCTGGGCCTGGTCGCCGAGGCGCTGATCTCCCCGGCCTTCGACGCCGACGAGGTCAAGCGCCTGGTGGACAACCGGCTCGACGAGATCCCGCACGAGGCCGCCAACCCGAGCCGCCGGGCCGCCAAGCAGCTCTACAAGGAGCTCTTCCCGGCCGACACCCGGCTCTCCCGGCCCCGCCAGGGCACCGAGGAGACGGTGAAGGCCATCGACGCCGCCGCCGTCCGCGCCTTCTACGACGCGCACGTGCGGCCCGCCGCCGCCACCGCGGTCGTCGTCGGCGACCTCACCGGCGTCGACCTCGACAAGGTGCTCGCCGAGACCCTGGGCGGCTGGAGCGGCAAGCCGGCCGCGCCGCGCCCGATGGCGCCGATCACCGCCGACGACACCGGCCGGGTCGTCATCGTCGACCGTCCCGGGGCGGTCCAGACCCAGCTGCTCATCGGCCGGATCGGCCCGGACCGCCACGACTCCGTGTGGGCCGCGCAGGTCCTCGGCGTCTACTGCCTCGGCGGCACCCTGACGTCCCGTCTGGACGCCGTCCTGCGCGAGGAGAAGGGGTACACGTACGGCGTGCGCGCCTTCGGGCAGGTGCTCCGCTCGGACGGCGAGGGCCACGGCGCCTCGATGCTCGCGATCAGCGGCTCGGTCGACACCCCCAACACCGGTCCGGCCCTCGACGACCTGTGGAAGGTGCTCCGCACCCTGGCGGAGGGCGGTCTGACCGACGCCGAGCGGGACGTGGCGGTGCAGAACCTCGTGGGCGTGGCCCCGCTCAAGTACGAGACGGCCGCGTCGGTCGCCGCGACCCTCTCCGACCAGGTGGAGCAGCACCTGCCGGACGACTACCAGGCCCGGCTGTACGCGCGGCTCGCCGAGACCGGCACGGTCGAGGCCACGGCCGCCGTCGTCAGCGCCTTCCCGGTGGACCGGCTCGTCACGGTCCTGGTGGGCGACGCGTCGCAGATCGAGGAGCCCGTGCGGGCCCTCGGCATCGGCGACGTGACCGTGGTGAGCTGACCCTGGGGGGATGTGACCCCGTGGCGAGTTGACCGGTCGTCAACCGCCGGCGGAGGTCTCCGATGCGCAGAAGCATCGGAGACCTCCGCTTTGTCCGTTATGGAGATAAGGGTGATCGTATGCCCTGTGGCATGTCTTACAAATGAGCGAGTCTGTTTGGCGATCGGCATCCGTCCGGCCTAGCGTCGGTGCGTCTGTCCGACCCGACGCACGCGCCGCACCCGCGGCAACCGGACAGACATCGCCGAGTCCCCGTCAGGCGCGAGCCTGGGGAGCCGGGGACCCACGCAGTCCCTGGGGTGAATCGGACGCCTTCGCCGCGCGGAGGGGCCCGTAGGAGACCTTCCTGCTCCGAACCCGTCAGCTAACCCGGTAGGCGAGAGGGAAGGAAAGGAACCGTCTTGGCGTTCACCCGTGCCACCGGGAAGCATCGTGGTGCGAGCCGACTGGCTCGCCGCAGCGCCGGCATCGCCGGCGTGGCCGCCCTCGCCACCACCGGCGTCGTCGGCACCCTGGCCTCCCCGGCGCTCGCCGCCGACACGGACGACCGTTCCCCCGAGGACACCGGCCTCACCCGGGTGATCGCCGACGAGTCCATCGCGGACCAGCTCAACGCGCAGGCCGCCGCCCAGGAGCGGGAGGCCACCGAGGCCGAGGCCCGGGCCAAGGCGCGCGCCGAGGCGAAGCGCGAGGCAGAGGCCCGCGCCCAGGAGATCCGCGAGGCCGAGGAGCGCGCCGCCCGTGAGGCCGAGCGCCGCCGGCTCGCCTCCTTCACCCTCCCGGTCGCCGGCTCGTACGTCTCCACCGGCTACAAGACCGGCGGCTCGCTCTGGTCCTCCGGCAGCCACTCCGGCGTCGACTTCCACGCCTCCTACGGCAGCTCGGTCGTCTCCGTCGGCTCCGGCACCGTCGTCGAGGCCGGCTGGGGCGGCGCGTACGGCAACAACATCGTGATCCGGATGAACGACGGCACGTACACCCAGTACGGCCACCTGTCGTCCATCGGCGTGTACGTCGGTCAGACCGTCGAGCCCGGCCAGCAGATAGGCGTCTCCGGCTCGACCGGCAACTCCACCGGCCCGCACCTCCACTTCGAGGCCAGGGCCACCGCCGAGTACGGCTCCGACATCAATCCCGTCGCGTACCTCCGCGCCCGGGGCGTCAGCCTCTGACGGCTCGCCTCCCCCGCTGCACCGAAAGGCCCCGGCTCATGCGAGCCGGGGCCTTTTCGCGTTCTGGCGGGCGGTGCCGAGGGCCGGAGCCGCGGGGATTCCGTCGCGAACCGGACGAATTGCGAGGGGGCATCGGAATTTCCGGCGCCCTGCAATAGAGTCGCGTGAACGGCGCTGCTCGAATTCGGTGCGCGCGGAGCGAATACGGAGGTCGGACATGCGGGTTCCCGCGCAATCGGTATGCACGGCGATCCGGGACGACATCGTCTCGGGACTCTTCGAGCGCGGCAGCCGCCTGACCGAGGAACAGCTCGCCCGCCGGTACGGCGTCTCCCGCGTCCCGGTCCGCGAGGCACTGCGCACGCTGGAGTCCGAGGGCTTCGTCGTCAGCCGCCGGCACGCGGGCGCCCACGTCGCCGAGCCCACCGACCAGGAGGCCTCCGACCTCCTCGACGTACGGGCGCTGCTCGAACCCCTCGGCGCCGCCCGGGCCGCCCAGCGGCGCACCGACGCGCACCTCAAGGTGCTGCGGGGCCTGGTCAGGCTGGGGCAGGAGCGGGCCCGCCGGGGTCAGGGCGAGGATCTGCGGGCGCTCGGCGGCTGGTTCCACGAGACGCTCGCCCAGGCCTCGGGCTCCCCGGCGCTCGCCGCGCTCCTCACCCAGCTGCGCCACAAGATCGCCTGGATGTACGTGGTGGACCAGCCGGACCGGCCCGTCGAGGCGTGGGCCGAGCACGGTGCCATCGTCGACGCCGTCGCCCGCGGGGACGCCGAGCGGGCCCGCGCGCTCACCGCGCAGCACGCCGAGCACACGCTTCCGCTGCACCGGCTGAAAAGGCCCGAGCGGGGCCGCGTGAGGGTTTCGCAACATGCCGTCAACACGGCGAGCGTCCGGAATTAACACGGGCACCGTATACAAAGAATAGCAATTCCAGGGCTTCTTTCGTGCTGCCCGGAAACTCTCCGAAAAGGAAATTCCCCTGCCCGGGAAATGCTGGACGGCCGCGCCCGCCGGGAATTTCCGGGGACGCGGCCGTCGGGGGGAGCGTGGATCGACCCGCCGGGTCAGACCGTCTCGGGGAGCTCGTCGAGGCCCTCGGCGACGAGCTTGGCGAGGCGCTCCAGCGCGGCCTCGGCGCCCTCGGCGTCCGAAGCGAGCACGATCTCCTCGCCGCCCTGCGCGCCCAGGCCGAGGACCGCGAGCATCGACGCGGCGTTGACCGGGTTGCCGTCGGCCTTGGCGATGGTCACCGGGACACCGGAGGCCGTGGCGGCACGGACGAAGATGGAGGCGGGGCGGGCGTGCAGGCCCTCGGCCCAGCCGACGTTGACGCGGCGCTCAGCCATGGTGTTGCCCTTCAGGTCTTCAGCGGGTTGTCTAGACCAGTCTCTCACGGGTTGCGGCGTGCTCCTGCCGACACAGGTCCCGCGTCCGTGCGACGTCCGGCCCTCTCACCTTGCACGGGGCCGGGAGGCCGCGCGAGCCGTGTACCGCCAGGGAGTGGGCGCGCGGACGGTGCCGGTGACGGACCCCGGCCGTAGGCTTTGCCCATGCGCAGCGCGTCGGAGCAGACGGACGGACCGGACGGGGCCGGAGGCGGCGGGGCCGGGGTCTCGGGTGGGGCGGCGGACGGCCGTCCGGCGCCGGAGGAGCACGCCTACCCCGACCACTGGGAGGCCGACGTCGTCCTCAGGGACGGTGGCACCGCGCGCATCCGGCCCATCACCGCCGCCGACGCCGACCGGCTCGTCAGCTTCTACGAGCAGGTCTCGGACGAGTCGAAGTACTACCGCTTCTTCGCCCCCTACCCCCGGCTCTCCGCCAAGGACGTCCACCGCTTCACCCACCACGACTTCGTCGACCGGGTCGGCCTCGCCGCCACCGTCGGCGACGAGTTCATCGCCACCGTCAGGTACGACCGGATCAACGACCTCGGCCGCCCCGCCTCCTTCCCCGCCGACGAGGCCGAGGTCGCCTTCCTCGTCCAGGACGCCCACCAGGGCCGCGGCGTCGCCTCCGCCCTCCTCGAACACATCGCGGCCGTCGCCCGCGAGCGCGGCATCCGCCGCTTCGCCGCCGAGGTGCTCCCCGCCAACACCAAGATGATCAAGGTGTTCACGGACGCCGGCTACACCCAGAAGCGCAGCTTCGAGGACGGCTCCGTCCGGCTCCACCTCGACCTCGAACCGACCGACCGCTCCCTCGCCGTCCAGCGGGCCCGCGAACAGCGCGCCGAGGCCCGCTCCGTCCAGCGGCTCCTCGCCCCCCGCTCGGTCGCCGTCGTCGGCGCCGGACGCACCCCCGGCGGGGTCGGCAGGACCGTGCTGCGGAACGTGGTCGCGGGCGGCTTCACCGGGCAGGTGTACGCGGTCAACCCCGCGCTCGGCGCGGAGGCGGGCGCCGCACTCGACGGCGTGCCCGCCTTCCCCTCCGTCGCCGCCATCGGAGCCCCCGTCGACCTCGCGGTCGTCGCCGTCCCCGCCGAGCGCGTCCCGGAGGTCGTCGCCGACTGCGGCGAGCACGGGGTGCGCGGCCTCGTCGTCCTCTCCGCCGGCTACGCCGAGAGCGGCGGTCACGAGGGACGCGAGCGGCAGCGGGCCCTGGTCCGCCAGGCCCGCTCGTACGGCATGCGGATCATCGGCCCCAACGCCTTCGGCATCATCGACACCGCCGAGGACGTGCGGCTCAACGCCTCCCTCGCCCCCGAGCTGCCCGCCGCCGGCCGCATCGGCCTCTTCACCCAGTCCGGCGCCATCGGCGTCGCCCTCCTCGCCCGGCTGCACCGGCGCGGCGCCGGCCTCTCCTCCTTCATCTCTGCCGGCAACCGCGCGGACGTCTCCGGCAACGACGTCCTCCAGCACTGGTACGACGACCCGGCGACCGACGTCGTCCTCCTCTACCTGGAGTCCCTCGGCAACCCCCGCAAGTTCGCCCGGCTCGCCCGCCGCACCGCCGCCGTCAAGCCGGTCGTCGTCGTCAAGGGCGCCCGGCACAGCGGCAGCGCCCCGCCCGGTCACCGCGTGCCCGTCACCCGCATCCCGCACGCCACCGTCTCCGCGCTGCTCCGCCAGGCCGGCGTCATCCGCGTCGACACCGTCACCGAGCTCGTCGACGCCGGAGTGCTGCTCGCCGGGCAGCCGCTGCCGGCCGGCCCGCGGGTCGCGATCCTCGGCAACTCCGAGTCCCTCGGCCTCCTCGCGTACGACGCCTGCCTCACCGAGGGGCTGCGCCCGCAGCGGCCCCTCGACCTGACGACCGGCGCCACCCCGGCCGACTTCCGGGACGCGCTCGCCGCCGCGCTCGCCGACGACTCCTGCGACGCCGTCGTCGTCACCGCGATCCCGTGGGTCGGCATCGAGGGCACCACCGAGGTCCTGGCCGCCTCCCTCCGCGAGGCCGTCGCCGGCAGCGGGGCCGCGGGCGCCGCCAAGCCGGTCGTCGTCGTCCATGTCGAGATGGGCGGCCTCGCCGAGGCGCTCTCCGCCGCCACCAGTACCCGCCCCGCGCCCGCCCGCCCGCGCCGCACGGCCGCATCCGCACCCCCCGGGACGCGGCCGCCGCAGGACACGCAGACCCCGCAGGACACCCAGGCGGCACACGACACGCAGGCCCCGCAGGACACCCAGGCGGCGCAGGACGCGTCCGAGGCCACCGACCCGGCCGCCCCCGCCCGCAACATCCCCGCCTACCCCGCCGCCGAGCGGGCCGTCCGCGCCCTCGCCGAGGCCGTGCGGTACGCGCAGTGGCGGCGGCAGGCCGCCGACCCGGGACGCGTACCGGAGTACGACTCCATCGACGAGCCCGGCGCCGCCGCGCTCATCGACCGCGTGCTCCGCGAGCGCGGCGCCGGCCAGGAGTCCCGGGGCGTCGGCCTCACCGCCGAGGAGACCGCCGAACTGCTCGGCCGGTACGGCATCGCGCTGCGCCCCACCCTGCCCGCTCCCGGACCCGACGCGGCCGTCGCGGCCGCCGCCCGGCTCGGCTACCCGGTGGCCCTCAAGACCACCGCCCCCCACCTGCGCCACCGCCCCGACCTCGGCGGCGTCCGGCTCGACCTGGCCACCGAGCAGCAGCTGCGGACCGCCTACGCCGAGCTGACCGAGGCCCTCGGCAAGCCCGAGGAGCTCCAGCCGGTCGTCCAGGCGATGGCGCCCCGGGGCGTGGACACCGTCATCCGCGCAGCGATCGACCCCGCCGCCGGCGCCGTCCTCTCCTTCGGGCTCGCCGGCGCCGCCTCCGAACTCCTCGGCGACACCGCCCACCGCCTCGTCCCGGCCACCGACCGGGACGCCGCCGAGCTGGTCCGCTCCATCCGCACCGCCCCGCTGCTCTTCGGCTGGCGCGGCTCGGCCCCCGTCGACACCCCCGCCCTGGAAGAGCTGCTGCTCCGGGTGTCGCGGCTGGTCGACGACCATCCGGAGATCGTCTCCGTCGCGCTCGAACCCGCGGTCGTCGCCCCCTCCGGCGTCTCCGTCCTCGGCGCCGCGGTCCGGCTCGCCCCGCCCGCGCCCACCACCGACCTCGGCCCCCGCCGCCTGCCCAGCTACTGAAGGGTCGGAGGGGCCCCGCGGCCCCGTAGGATGGAGTCCATGGTGAAGAGCGGTACGACGACCCAGGGGCTGCGCGCGGCGATCGAGCGCAGCGGCTACTACCCGGCCCTCGTGTCCGAGGCGGTGGAGGCCGCCGTCGGCGGCGAGGACGTGGCGTCGTACGTGGTCCACCAGGAGACCACCTTCGATGCCAACGAGGTCCGGCGCCACGTCACCGTCCTCGTGCTGACCCCGAGCCGGTTCATCGTCAGCCACACCGACGAGCAGGCGGCCGACAACAGCTCGCCGAGCCCGTACGCCACCACGTCCACCGAGTCGGTGAAGCTGGACCGGATCTCCTCGGTCGTGGTCAGCCGGGTCGTCGCCAACCCGGAGTCGTACACCCCGGGCAGCGTGCCCCGCGAGGTCGTCCTCACCATCGGGTGGGGCGCCGTCTCCCGGATCGACCTGGAGCCCGCCGCCTGCGGCGACCCGAACTGCGACGCCGACCACGGCTACACCGGCAACGCCACCGCGGACGACCTCAGCCTGCGCGTCAGCGAGGCCGGGGACGGCCCGGACACCGTCCGGCAGACCCTCACCTTCGCCCAGGCCCTCTCCGAGGCCACCGCCGACACCGCGCCGACGGCCGGCCGCTGATGGCGCAGCCGACCTCGGTCTCCCACGGCTGGCCGGACGATCCGGTTCCGCTCGCGCCCGAGTCCGCTCCGGTGCCCGAGTACGGCTCCGGCTCCCTCGCCGACCTGCTGCCCACCCTCGTCGCGGGCCAGGACGTGCCCGGCTTCGACGCCCGGATCGTCGAGCTGGTCCCCGCCGACCGCGTCTGCGTCTTCCTCGTCGACGGGCTCGGCTGGGAGCAGATCAAGGCCCACCCGGACGAGGCCCCGTACCTGACCTCGCTGCTCGGCTCCTCGCGCGGCGGCACCGGCCGGCCCCTCACCGCCGGCTTCCCCGCCACCACCGCGACCTCGCTCGCCTCCGTGGGCACCGGCCGTGCCCCCGGGACCCACGGTCTCGGCGGCTACATGGTGCGCAACCCGGAGACCGGGGAGCTGATGAACCAGCTCAAGTGGCGCCCCTGGACGGCGCCGAAGGCCTGGCAGCCGTACCCGACCGTCTTCCAGCGGGCGCACGAGGCCGGGATCCACACCGCGCAGGTGTCCTCCCCGATCTTCGAGCAGACCCCGCTCACCCAGATCGCGCTCAGCGGCGGCACCTTCCACGGCCGCCTCTCCGGCGAGGAGCGGATGGACCTCGCCGCCGAGCAGCTGGCCGGCGGCGACCGCTCGCTGGTCTACACGTACTACAGCGAACTCGACGGCGCCGGGCACCGCTTCGGCCTCGACTCCGACGCCTGGCGCGGCCAGCTCATGCTCGTCGACCGGCTGGTCCAGCGGCTCGCCGAGCAGCTGCCCGCCCGCTCGGCGCTGTACGTCACCGCCGACCACGGCATGGTCGACGTGCCCTTCGACGAGGAGCACCGGATCGACGTCGACGAGGACTGGGAGCTGCGCGCCGGCGTCGCCCTCCTCGGCGGCGAGGGCCGCGCCCGGCACGTCTACGCCGTCCCCGGTGCCGAGGCCGACGTTCTCACCTGCTGGCGCGAGGTCCTCGGCGAGCAGTTCTGGGTGGCGGGCCGCGACGAGGCCATCGCCCTCGGCTGGTTCGGCGACACCGTCGACGAGCGGGTGTACGGCCGGATCGGCGACGTCGTCGCCGCGGCCCACGACGACGTGGCCCTCGTCGCGTCCGTCGGCGAACCGCTGGAGACCCGGATGACCGGCATGCACGGGTCGATGACCCCCGCCGAGCAGCTGGTACCGCTGCTCGAAGTCCGTTCCTGACCGCCCCTCCGTCCCTCCCGTCCCCCCTCCGACCCGAAAGGTCCCCGACCCGTCATGCCCGAGCTGGTGTTCTTCTCCGGAACGATGGACTGCGGAAAGAGCACCCTCGCGCTCCAGATCGCGCACAACCGCGACGCGCGCGGACTCCAGGGCGTGATCTTCACCCGGGACGACCGGGCGGGCGCCGGGAAGCTGTCCTCGCGGCTCGGCCTGGTCACCGAGGCCGTCGAGGCGCCGGACGGCCTCGACCTGTACGCGTACCTCGTCGACCAGCTCTCGCAGGGCGGCAAGGCCGACTACGTGATCGTCGACGAGGCGCAGTTCCTCGCGCCGGTCCAGATCGACCAGCTCGCGAGGATCGTCGACGACCTCGGGCTCGACGTGTACGCCTTCGGCATCACCACCGACTTCCGGACCAAGCTCTTCCCCGGCTCGCAGCGGCTGATCGAACTCGCCGACCGGATCGAGCAGCTCCAGGTGGAGGCCCTCTGCTGGTGCGGCGCCCGCGCCACCCACAACGCCAGGACCGTCGACGGCCACATGGTCGTCGAGGGCGAGCAGGTCGTCGTCGGCGACGTGAACACCGCCGCGGAGGTCGTCGGGTACGAGGTGCTGTGCCGCCGCCACTACCGCCGGCGGATGACGAGCGCGAGCGCCCGCGCGGCGACGCTGTCGCCGGACGTCCTGCCGGTGACCCCGGCCTGAGGTGCCTGCCGAGCGGGCGCCCCGCCCGAGGAGGGCGCCCCCTTCCGGTGCGGTGCGCCTCCCGGCGGTGACACCGGGTGTTCACCCGGACGCTGCCGGGACATCGCCCGGTGATCCACTCCGGGACGCTCCAACCGGGAGTAATGGGTTCGTCCCGCCGTGCGTTCGCCGCGGGTGATCGACGAGCCGTGCGCTCCCTGGAGGATCCGTGCCACCCGCCGCCCCACCCGCGCCCGCCCCTGCCCGGGACGGAGCACGGGGACTCCGCGCGGTCCGGAACCCGCTGCTGCTCGCCCCCGCGGGCGCCGGACTGCTCACGGCGGCCGTCTTCGTCCTGGCCACCGCGCTCGCCCGCAGCCACCCGCTCGGGCCGTACACCCGGAACGTCGTCGACCTGGGCCAGCAGTACCTGCCGTACCACGCCTACTGGCGCGCCTTCCTGCTCGGCGACACCCACGGCGACGCCTTCCTCAACTGGAACTCCGGCTTCGGGGCGGGCTTCCTCGGCGACATCGGCACCTATCTGAGCAGCCCGTTCTCCCTGCTCGTCGTCCTCTTCCCGGCCGACCGGCCGGAGCTCGCGCTGTACGTCATCACCGTGCTCAAGATCACCGCGGCGGGGGCGGCGATGGCCGCGCTGCTGATCCGGCTCCGCCCGGCGGCCGGACGTTCCGGCGGCCCCTGGCCGCTCGCCGCCCTCCTCGGGGCCGCGTACGCGCTCTCCGGCTGGACCTTCAACCACGGCGCCTCCGTGCCGATGTGGCTGGACGGGCTCATCGCCTTCCCGCTGCTCTGCCTCGTCGCCGAGTGGGCCCGGGCGGGGCGGCGGCCGGTGCTCGGCCCGCTGGTCGTCGCCGTCGCCTGGATCGCCAACTTCTACACCGCCTACATGGCCACCCTCGGCGCGGCGCTCTTCCTCGTCGTCCGGCTCCTCACCACCGATACGGCCGGTGCGGCCGGAACCGCCGCGGCCACCGGTACGGACCGAACCACCGATACCGCCGGGACCACCGCGACCGCCGCAACCACCGGATCCGCCGGCGTCCGGCCCCGCCTCGCCGCCCTCCTCCGGGCCGTGTGGACCGTCGGCCTCGGCGTCGGGCTCGCCGCGCCGCTCGTCCTCGTCGTCTTCAGCGGCACCAGGTACGCCGACCCGACGCCCGAGACGGTCTTCGCGCCCGCCGCCTGGACCGAGCTGTTCGGCCGCCTCCTGCCCGCCACCGACAACGCGGACACGCCGGCGCTCTTCATCGGCACGCCCGCGCTCCTCCTCGCCCTCACGCTGCCCTTCAACCGGGCCGTCGCCCCGCGCGTCCGGTACGGCTGGACGGCGGCGGTCGTCCTCGTCACCCTCTCCCTCCAGTGGGGGCCCACCCACCTCCTCTGGCACGCCGGCGCCTCGCCCAACGGCAACCCGTACCGCCAGGCCTTCGTCCTCTGCGGCCTCCTCCTCGTCGCCGCCTGGCTCTCCGGCGCCCCCGGCGTGCCCCGCCCGGCCGCCCTGCTCGGCGCCGCCGCCCTCCTCGGGGCGCTCGCCCTCGCCGCCCGCACCAGTACCGACATCGACGCCTGGAGCTACCCCGCCGCCGGCGCCGCCCTCCTGCTCGCCGCCCCCGCCGCGCTGCTCCTCCTCCGCGGCCGCGCACGGACACCCGCCCTCGCCGCCGGCGCCGCCGTCCTCCTGCTCGCCGCCCAGGCGGGCGAGGCGGCCGTCAGCGGCGCGCGCGTCGAGCGCCAGCAGCGCGCCGACGTGGCCTGGGCGCCGCGGATCGGCGGCTGGCAGCGGGCGGTGGGCGCCGAGGTGGCCCGCGCCGACGCCTGGCCCGCGTACCGCACCGACCCCGGCCCGCTGCCCGGTGGCAACGAACCCCTCCTCCTCGGTGGCGAGGGCGCCGACGCCTACTCCAGCCTCACCACCGAGAACACCTCCCGCACCCTCGACTCCCTCGGCTTCGGCCACTACGCCAAGGGCCGCCATCCCGAGACCCTCGACAACCCCGTCACCGACGCGATCTTCTCCATCGGCACCCGGATCCGCTCCGAGGCCGCCGAACCGGTGCGCCAGGACGCCGCGCCCCGCGGCACCGCCACCGCCACGACCACCGCCGTACCGCCGCTCGTCACCGTCCACCCGGGCCGGCCGGCCGCCGTCGACCCGGCCGACTCCGCCTTCCGCAACCAGGAACTGCTCCTCGGCTCCTCCGTCTACGCACTGCCCGCCGTGCGCCGCACCGGCACCACGCTCACCGCCCGCTGCCCGGCCGGCGCCGAGGTCTGGTTCTGGGCGCCCGAGTACAAGGGCACCGCCGCCCTCGCCGGCGGCGCCCCCGCCGACTACGACGGCCGCCCGCCCGCCGTCCGCGCCCCGATGCGCACCCTCGGCACCGTCCCGGCCGGCGGCGAGGTCCGCATCCGGCTCGTGCCCGGCCGGAAGCCGGTCCTGCCGCGCCAGTCCGTCGGCTGCCTCGACCGCGCCCGGCTCGCCGCCGCCGTCACCCGGCTCACCGCCACCGGTGCCACCCGCGTCACCGCCACCGGCCACGCCCTCACCGCCGAACTGCCGCCCGGCAGCACGGGCCTCGCCGTCGTGGCCGTCCCCCGCGCCACCGGCTGGCGCTGCGCGGCCGGGGACGCCGAGCCGGTCTCCGCCCGCTCCCACCGGGGCCTGCTCGCCGTCCCCCTGGACGGCCGCGCGACCCGGGTGAGCTGCTCCTTCCGGCCCCCCGGCGTCCGGCTCGGCGCCGCCGCCGGGGCCACCGCCCTCCTCGCCCTCGCCGGCACCGCGCTGCTCGCCCGGCGCCGCACCCGGCGGCCGGAGGACGGTTCGCACGAGGGACGACAAGAGTTCACCGGCCGTCCACACGAGGCTCGTTCGCCTGCTCAGGACGCCGATTACGCTGCCCGCCGTACCGGCGCCTGACAGCCGGACGACACCCCGAGTCCACCGCGTGCGGCACTCCTCCGTACGCCTCCGAGCCCTCCGTCCGACTCCGTCTCCGATCCAGTGTGGGGATTCTCCGCGTGCCCAAACTCTCCGTCGTCGTCCCCTTCCACAACGTCGGGCCGTACGCCCCCGACACCGTGCGCAGCCTCGCCCAGAACGCGGACCCGGACTTCGAGTTCCTGCTGATCGACGACTGCTCCACCGACGAGACCCCGGACGTCCTCGACCGCTGGCGGGACCGCATCCCGAACACCCGGGTGATCCGCCACGAGACCAACCTCGGCGTCGCCCAGGCCCGCAACACCGGCATCGACGCCGCCACCGGCGACTACATCACCTTCCTCGACGGCGACGACTGGTACGCCCCCGGCCACCTCCGGGCCGCCGTCGACGGCACGGAGCGGCTCGGCTGCGACTTCGCCCGCACCGACCACGTCCTCGCCGAGGGCCGCAAGCGGAACATCAAGTACGCCCCGGCCAAGGTCCGCGACGCCGTCATGGACCCCCGCGACGGCATCGCCCCGGCCAGCATGATCACGATGGTGGACTACCCCTTCGTCCCCTTCGGCGTCTACGGCCGCACCCTCTTCGAGAACGGCGAGTCCCGCTTCGAGACCAGGCTGCGCACCGCCGAGGACCGGCTCTGGGTCTGGCGCCTCCACCTCAAGGCCCGCACCTACGCCGCCCTCTCCCTGCACGGCGTCTTCTACCGCCGGGGCGTCACCACCTCGCTGACCCAGATCAGCGACAACCGCCAGCTGGACTTCATCCCCTCCTACGACCTGCTCCTGGAGGAGGTCTCCCGGGACCGGGACGCCGACCGCTTCCTGCCCAAGGCCGTCCGCACCTACTGCGCCATGATCGCCTTCCACGTGAACAAGGCCGGGAAGTACGAGCCCGAGGTCGCCCAGCGGCTGCGCGCCGACGTCGCCGACGCCCTGCACCGCATGCCGCAGGACGTCCTCGAAGAGACCCTCGCCACCATGGACACCCCGCGCGCCACCCTCCTGCGGAGCCTGCGCGAGACCGGAAGGACCGTCTGACCATGACCACCGACACCGCCACGGTCCAGATCTTCCAGGTCTCCACCCTCTACGGCGCCGCGACCGTCGCCGCCGCGATCGACGCCGGACTCTACGGCGGCCCCGGCGACGCCCGCCGCCTCCTGCTGCTCTCGCACAACGCCGAGATCCCGGAGACCGCGCTCCGCCTGGAGTCCATGACCGGCTACGCGCGGATCGCGGCCCGCTTCGACGGCGTCCTCGACTGGAACGAGACGATCCACCCCTACCACCCGGCCGCCTGGGCGCCCCGCCCCGAGGAGACCCCGCTCTGGCAGCGGGTGCTGCGCACCGCCTGGGACCTCGGCTCCGCCCGCGTCGAGCTGATCGTGGAGTCCATCCAGGTCAACCCGGCCAAGGCGCTCGGCGCCTGCTTCCCGGAGAGCTCCGTCGAGGTGTACGCCGACGGGCTGATGAGCTACGGCCCCACCCGCACGGACGTCGCCCAGTCCCTGGCCTGCCGCATCCGCCGGCTGCTCCACCTCGACCTGGTGCCCGGCCTCACCCCGATGCTCCTCACCGAGTACGGCACCCCCTCCGCGCTCGTCCCCGACGCCGCCTTCCGCGCGGTGCTCGCCGAGATCGCCGCCGACGCCGGCGACGACCCGGCGGTGGCCGAGGCCGTCGCCGCCGCGCCCACCGCGCTCCTCCTCGGCCAGTACCTCGCCGCGCTCGGCCTCCTCACCGTCGAGGAGGAGGAGGAACTGCACGTCCGGATGCTCCGCGGCGCCGCCGCCCTCGGCCACCGCAGCATCGTCTTCAAGCCTCACCCCACCGCGCCCGCCGGCTACTCGACCGTGCTGCGCGAGGCCGCCGAGGAGGCCGGGGTCCGGCTCACCGTCCTCGACGTGCCGCTGCTCGCCGAGACCTTCTACGAGCGCTGCGGGCTGCGGCTCGTCGTCGGCTGCTTCTCCACGGCGATGCTCACGGCGGCCGTCTACTACGGGGTCCCGGTCGCCCGGGTCGGCACCGCGGAACTCCTCGAACGGCTGACCCCCTTCGAGAACAGCAACCGGATCCCGCTCACCGTGGTCGACCACCTCGTCCCCGACCTGGAGGACGGCGCGGAGCCCGCCGTGCCGGGGCCGGCGCCCGCGTCGCTCGCCCCGCTCGTCCGCGCGGTGAGCTACTGCATGCGGCACAAGTCCCACCCCGGCATGCGGGCCGAGACCGAGCTCTACCTGGCGGCGCACCACACCGATCCGGCGGTCGCCCACCACTTCGGCACGCCCCGCCTCACCCAGCTGGGCCTCCCGGGCGGCGAGCCCGCCCCGGCCGGGCCCTCGCTGCTCCGCAGGAGCCTGGCCCGCGGCCGTCGCTGAGGGCGGCCGCGCCGTCGGTACGGCCCCGGGGCCGTACCGACGTCAACGCGAGCGCGACCTCACGAGGGTGAACACCGCGCCCTCCGGGTCCGCCACCAGGGCGAGCCGCCCGGCCGTGCCGTCCCGGGGCGGCCGCAGCACGCGGCCGCCCAGCTCCACCACGAGCCGGGCGGCCGCGTCCGCGTCGTCGACCTCGAAGTACGTCATCCAGTGCGGGCCCCGGTCCCGGGCCAGCTCCTCGCCCACCCCGTGCAGGGAGGCGACCGGACGCCCGTCGACGTACAGGGTGGCGTAGTCGAAGTCGGTCGAGACGACCGGTTCGACCTCGTATCCGAACACCGACCGGTAGAACTTGCCGACGGTGGCCGTCTCATAGGTGAGCAGTTCGTTCCACACGGGCGTCCCGGGCGGGCCGGCGAGCGCGGTGCCGTGGTGGGCCTCCGCCTCCCAGACGCCGAAGACGGCGCCCGCCGGGTCGGCGCAGATGACGAGGCGGCCCGCCTCGCCCGCGTCCAGCGGGCCGACCGCCACGGTTCCGCCGCAGGAGCGGATGGACTCGGCGGTCTCACCGGCGTCGTCGGTGGCCAGGTAGGTCGTCCACGCGGTGCTGAGGTCGCGGTCGGGGGGCAGCTGTCCGATGCCCGCCACCTCGCGTCCGCCGAGGAGCGCCCGCACGTACGGGCCGAGCTGTCGCGGACCGGGGACGAACTCCCAGCCGAAGAGTTCCCGGTAGAAGTCCTGCGTCGCCTCGATCCCGTGCACCATGAGGCTCACCCAGCAGGGCGTCCCCGGGCTGCGTCGAGAGGCCTCGGTCATCGTCACCCTCTCCTCGGACGTGGTCGTGACCGTGCTCCGCCGCCGGTGACTTCGCCGGGTCGCGCACGGCGCGCCCCGGTCGCACCCGTGTGGCGCGATCCTCCGGGAGGACGCCGGGTCCGTCCCCGGCGCGGGCACGGCTGCGCGAGGATGGCCCCATGAAGCCCATCATCTCCGCAAGCGAACTCGCGAGCGAGTCGGCGGGACCCCGGCCGCCGGTCCTCCTGGACGTGCGCTGGACCCTCGGAGGTCCGCCGGGACGCCCCGCGTACGAGGCCGGGCACCTGCCCGGAGCGGTCTACGTGGACCTCGACGCCGAACTGGCGGGACCGCCCGGGGAGGGCGGCCGGCATCCGCTGCCCGATCCGGAGGCCTTCGGGGCGGTGATGCGCCGGGCCGGGGTCCGCGCGGACCGTCCGGTGGTGGTCTACGACGGCGGGCTCGGCTGGGGCGCCGCCCGCGCCTGGTGGCTGCTGCGCTGGACCGGTCACCAGGACGTGCGGGTGCTCGACGGGGGCCTGGCGGCCTGGCCGGGGGAGCTGTCGACCGGGGTGCCGGAGCCGGAGCCGGGCGACTTCACGCCGAAGCCGGGCGGGCTGCGGCTGCTCGACGCGGACGAGGCGGCGGCGCTGGCCCGCTCGGGGTTGCTCCTGGACGCCCGGGCCGCCGAGCGCTACCGCGGCGACGTGGAGCCGATCGACCGGGTCGGCGGCCACATCCCGGGCGCCCACTCGGCGCCGACGACGGAGAACGTGGCCGGGGACGGCCTCTTCCTCGCCGCCGACGTGCTGCGGGAGCGGTTCGCGGGCCTCGGCGCGGTGGAGGCGGCGGAGGTCGGCGTCTACTGCGGTTCGGGCGTCTCCGGCGCCCACGAGGTGCTGGCCCTGGAGCTGGCCGGCATCCCGGCGGCCCTGTACGCCGGCTCCTGGTCGGAGTGGTCCTCGGACCCGTCCCGTCCGGTGGCCACCGGCCCGGACCCGCGGTAGCGGAGGCGTGCGGAAGGGCCCGCGCCGAGCGTTCGGCGCGGGCCCTTCCCGGGGCGTACCGGGACTACTCCTGCTTCTTCCGGCGCGTCCCGAAGACGATCTCGTCCCAGCTGGGGACCGCCGCGCGGCGGCCCGGGCGGACGCCGTCGGCCTCCGCCTGCCGGTCGGTGGCGCCGTGCAGCCGGTCGCGGTGGCCGGAGACGGAGCGGGGCATGAGGACGTCGGCGTAGGCCGCGCCCGCCCCTGCGGAGGCGGCGGGAGCGGGCGGCTCCTCCGCCTCGACCTCGTCGGACGGTTCGGTGTCGGGCTGCTCCGGCACCACCAGGTCGCCGCGGAAGCTCGGCACCGCCTCCAGGAGGCTGGTGAGCGAGTCCCGCTCCTCCTCCGGCTCCGCCGAGGCCGTCAGCGGGGCCCGGTCGAGCTGCCGGTCGAGGGCGCGGTCCAGCGGCCGGTCCAGGGTCCGGTCGAGCGGCCGGTCCCGGGGCAGCCGGGCGATGCGCGGGACGAAGGGGAAGCTCGGCTCCGGCGCCGCGGCGAGGGTGTCGTCGGTCTCGCCGATGAGCGCCCGCGCCTCGTCGTCCACGGCCTGGACGAGCCGGCGCGGCGGGTCGTAGGTCCAGCTGGCGGTGTGCACCTCGCCGGCGACCCGGTAGACGAGCAGCACCTCCCAGGTGCCGTCGTCGCGCCGCCAGGAGTCCCACTGCACGGTGTCCTTGTCGGCTCCGCGCAGCAGCAGCCGCTCCTGGACCGCCTCGCCGAGCTGGGGTCCGGTGTTCTCGCCGGGCCGGCGGACCGGGGTCTTCCGGGCGCGCTCGGCCATGAAGGCGCGCTCGGCGAGGACGGGGCCCTCGAAGCGGCGGACGCGGTCGACGGGGATGCCGGCGAGCTGGGCGACCTCCTCGGCGGAGGCACCGGCTCGTATCCGCGCCTGGATGTCCCGGGGGCGGAGGTGGCTCTCGACCTCGATCTCGATCTGGCCGAGGCGCGCGCGGTCGTTGCGCACGGCGGCCCGCAGCCGCTCGTCGATCGGAAGCGTGTACTCCGTGCTGTCGGCAGCCTTGAGCACCAGTCGTGTGCCGTCGTTGGAGACGGCCACGACACGCAGTTCGGGCATGGGGACCTCCCGGGTGGTGCCTGCCGACGTCACGTGCGTCGCTGCTTCCGCTAGTCGAGTGTGGCCTGCCCGGGTGCAGCCTGCCACTACCTTGCCGAGTTGCCCGGCGTGTCGGGCGTGGACCCGGAGCCGCCGTTATGGCACGGTTACCTGTTCACTACCCCGAGTGACCGTAGGTCACACTGTGTAGCGGTTCCGTTCCCGGGCGCCCCGGAAGGCGTCCGGACCCAGGGTTCGCCAATGTACTCCATTCGGGCCACTCGGGTGGACCGGCGCGCCGCCCAACTTCTCGGGGTGCGCGGGAGTTGGGCCCCCGTCTCCATTCCTCCCGCGTGGCACTCTTCACAGAACCCCCTGAAACGGAACTATTCACTTCGCTTACCTGTCCCTTCTGGGTGCACGGTGGAACGGATGGGCGAACAGAGGGTGGAGATGCGTCACAGGCAGCCGACCGACACGGACGACCCGGAGATGCGGACACCGGCCCCCGGGAGTGGAGCCCCGGAGCCGGGGGAGAAGGCGCAGCGGAAGATCGACCTGAGCGTGCCCCAGGTCGCCGGCAGCGCCCTCGCCGCCGTGATCGCCGCCAAACTCGCCTCCACCCTCGGGGTCTACGGCACGATCCTCGGCGCCGGTGTGATCAGCGTCATCGCCACCTGCGGCGGACCGCTCTTCCAGCAGCTCTTCAAACGGACCGGCGAGCAGGTGCGCGACGCCACCGCCGCCGCCAAGCCGAAGGCGCGTCAGGTCCCGCTCCCGGCCCCGGCGGAGCACCGCGACGACCGCCACACCCTGGTGCTGGGCACCCTCCCCGGGGCCGCGGCCCCGTTCCCGTACGCCGAGGAGTTCGGCTCGGCCACCACCCACGGAACCCGGCTGCGTGGCCGGAAACGCCCGCTGCTGGCCGCCGCGCTCGTCTTCGGCGTCACGATGGGCGGCATCACCACCTACGAGCTGGTCTCCGGCGAGGACTTCAGCGGCACCCAGGGCACCACCACCTTCGGCTCCGTGGTCCGCGGCGACGGCGGGAGCCGGCAGGACGCCCCCGAACAGCCCGTGCCGGAGCGGCAGCCGCGGACCCCCGCGCCGACCGGCTCCACGAGCCCCGACGCCGGGCCGGACGCGCGCACCCCCTCCACCGGCGCCACCCCCGACCCCGGCACCGGCACGCCGGACGGCGGGGCCACGACGGCCCCGGCCCCGGACCCGACCGGCTCCGCGGACGGCGGTGCGACCCCCACCCGGGAGCCCGTCGCGCCGACCACCGAGCCGACGGCGCCCGAGTCCCCGGGCGCCCCCACCGAGGACCCGGCCACCGGTCCGGCCGTCGAGGACGCCCCCGCGGCCCCCTCCGGGGACACGGCCGGCTGAGCCCCCGTCAGTCGCCGAGGATCCGTCGCAGGTGGTCGTTGGCGAAGAGGCGCTCCGGGTCGAGCCGGTCGCGCAGGGCCGTGAACTCGGCGAAGCGCGGATAGACCGCCGCCAGCCGGTCCGCGTCCCGGGTGTGGACCTTCCCCCAGTGCGGCCGGCCGCCGTGCGCGGTCATGATGCGCTCCACCGCGGTGAAGTACCCGCGGTGGGGCGTCCCCCGGTAGAGGTGCACGGCGATGTAGGCCGTCTCCCGGCCGGAGGCCGTGGAGAGCGCGATGTCGTCGGCGGGCGCGGTGCGCACCTCCACCGGGAAGCTCACCTTCAGCGGCGAGCGCTCCACCATCGCCTTCAGCTCGCGCAGCGCCGTCGTCGCGGCCTCCCGCGGCAGCGCGTACTCCATCTCCAGGAAGCGGACCCGGCGCGGGGTGGTGAAGACCTTGTACGGGATGTCGGTGTACGTACGGGCGGACAGGGCGCGGCTGGAGACCCGGGCGATCGAGGGGATGACCGGCGGCACCGCCCGGCCGAGCGCGCAGGCCGCCCGGAAGACGCCGTTGGAGAGGAACTCGTCCTCGAACCAGCCGCCGAGGCGCGGCAGCGGGGCGGCGGGACCGGCGCTGCGGTTGTTGCGCTTGGTGTTGCAGTTGTCCGTGTGGGGGAACCAGTAGAACTCGAAGTGCTCGTTCTCCGCGTGCAGCTGGTCGAACTCGGCGACCACCCGGTCGAAGCGCATCGGCTCCTCCCGGGCGGTCAGCAGGAAGAGCGGCTCCACGGCGAAGGTGATCGCGGTGACCACGCCCAGCGCGCCGAGGCCGATCCGGGCCGCCGCGAACACCTCGGGGTGCCGCTCCGCGGAGCAGGTCATGACCCGGCCGTCGGCCGTCACCAGCTCCAGGGCGCGGATCTGGGCGGCGAGGGAGGCGGAGTCCCGGCCGGTGCCGTGGGTGCCGGTCGAGGTGGCCCCGGCGACCGTCTGCTCCATGATGTCGCCCATGTTCGTGAGCGACAGGCCCTCCCGGGCCAGGGCCACGTTGAGCCGCTTCAGCGGGGTGCCGGACGCCACCGTCACCGTCATCGCCGCGCGGTCGATCCGCCGGATCCCGGTGAGCAGATCGGGGCGGACCAGCACCCCGTCGGTGGCCGCGATCGGGGTGAAGGAGTGGCCGGTGCCGACCGTCTTCACCCGCAGCCCGTCCCGCGCGGCCCGGCGGAGCTCGGCGGCCAGCTCCTCGGCCGAGGCGGGGCTCACCTCCCGGACCGGCCGGGAGGTGACGTTCCCCGCCCAGTTACGCCACGGGTCGCCCGCCGTCCTGGCGTGCCCCGGTCCCGCTGTCCTCGTGCTCATCCCGCCCCTCCCGGTCCGGCGCCGGCGTACGCAGCCGGCGGTGGCCGAGGAGCGCCACCACGACCGCGAGCGCGCCCGCGACGACGGGCACCACGTACGCGGCCTCCGCCCCCGAGGCGTCGACCACCCAGCCGGCCGCGGAGGAGCCGAGGGCCACGCCGATCGCGAGGCCGGTGCCCGTCCAGGTCATGCCCTCGGTCAGCTGGGTGTGCGGTACGTGCTTCTCGACGAGGGCCATCGTGGTCACCATCGTCGGCGCGATGGAGAGGCCCGCGACAAAGAGCGCCACGGCCAGCAACGGCAGGTTCCCGGCCAGTAGGAGGGGGATCATACTCACGGCCATCGCGCAGACGCCCAGCAGCCACCGGCGGGACGGCTCGCCCTTGAGGTGCAGCAGCCCGAAGACCGCGCCGGCCAGGCAGGAGCCGAGCGCGTAGACGGCCAGGACCAGGCTGGCGGCGGCCTTGTGGCCCCGCTCCTCCGCGAAGGCCACGGTCACCACGTCCACCGCGCCGAAGATCGCGCCGGTCGCCACGAAGGCCAGGGCGAGGACCTGGAGGCCGGGGGAGCGGAGCGCCGAGCGGCTCTTGACGGCGGGCTGGGGGTGCGGCGCCGGCTCGGTGGCCCGCTGGGAGGTCAGCCAGAAGACGCCGATCGCCAGGAAGACGCCGGCGAGCAGCGGGCCGGCCTCGGGGAACCAGGTGGTCGACAGGCCGATGGAGATGATCGGGCCGAAGATGAAGCACACCTCGTCGACGATCGACTCCCACGAGTACGCGGTGTGCAGCTTGCGCGCGTCGCCCCGGTAGATGCCCGCCCAGCGGGCCCGGGTCATCGCGCCGACGCTCGGCACGACGCCGATCACGGCCGTGAAGGCGAAGAGGGTCCAGTCCGGCGCCCCCTGCTGCACGCAGAGCAGCAGCCCGGCCGCGGCGACCATGGAGATCAGGGTGACCGGGCGGAGCACCCGGCGCTGGCCGTACCGGTCGACGAGCCGGGAGACCTGGGGGCCGAGCACGGCGGCGGACATCGCGAGCGTCGCCGACAGGGCGCCGGCGAGCCCGTACCGGCCGGTGACCTGGGAGATCATCGTGACGATGCCGATGCCCATCATGGACAGCGGCATCCGGCCGAGGAACCCGGCGACGGAGAACGAGGCGGTGCCGGGAGCGGAGAAGATCGCGCGATAGGGACTGGGCAAGGGGCTCTCCGGCTCTGCGACGCGGCGTGCCGTCCGCGCGCCGCGGTCAACACGTGTAATTAACATCTAAAGCCTAAGGGTTCGAAGCGATCGGGTCACCCCCGAATTCCGGACGGGCCGCGCCCCGGGCCGCCGGTGGCGGGTGGCAGGATCGGTGCCATGTCCGATCAGCACGATCCCGCCCCGTACGACGCCCTGCTGCTGCTCTCCTTCGGCGGCCCCGAGGGCCCGGAC
>NZ_BMTV01000054.1 GCF_014649855.1 Streptomyces roseolus
ATGCGCGACGCCAAGATCACCCAGATCTACGAGGGCACCAACCAGGTCCAGCGCATCGTCATGGCCCGCAACCTCCCGTAACCCGCCACCCGGGCCGCCCGGCCTTCTCGCCGTCCGGCGCCCGGTGGCAGCGCGAACGGAACGGCCGGCCCCCTCGGCGGGGGCCGGCCGTTCCGTTCGCGTCAGCGGTCCGACGTGACCGTCACGGGCTCGTCGTTCCTGATCTGCTCGACGAGCTGCTTCACCTTCGGCATGTCCCACTTGAGGGAGCCCTGCGGCGCGCTGCCCGCGATCGGCATGTTCATCGACTTCCCGTCGCCGCCGCTGATGCCCTTCATCGCGAAGAACATCTTGCCGAGGTCGTACAGCGACATGTCCTTGTCGACGATCAGCGTGTCCAGGCCGGCCCCGAGCGTCGGGTACAGCGCGAACGGGTTGAGGATCGTCCCCGGCGTCGCCGCCTGGTTCGCCAGCGCCGACAGGAACTTCTGCTGGTTCTTCGTCCGCGCCAGGTCCGACTCGGCGAAGGCGTACCGGGTGCGGACGAAGGCGAGGGCCTGCTCGCCGTTGAGGGTCTGCTTCCCGGCCTGGAAGTCGGCGCCCGACTTCTTGTCCTTGAAGCCCTTCTCGATGTTCATCTCGACACCGCCGAGCGCGTCCACGATGTTCGCGAAGCCGGCGAAGCCGATCTCCGCGTAGTGGTCGATCCGCAGCCCGGTGTTGAACTCGACCGTGCGCACGAGGAGCTCGGGCCCGTCCATCGCGTACGCCGCGTTCAGCTTGGAGCCGCCGCGCGCCGGGAACGCCTTGCCGGACTCGGAACCGACGAAGTTCGGGATCGTCACCCACGAGTCGCGGGGGAGCGAGATCATCGTGTTCCCGCTGGAGCAGGCCGCGAGGATCATCATCGAGTCGGTCCGCTTGCCCTCCGCGGAACCGGTGTGCAGCTTCTTCTTGTCCTCGGCCGACATGCCCTCACGGCTGTCGGAGCCGACGATCAGGTACGTCGTGCAGTCGCCCTCGGACGGCCGCTCGATGACCTTCGACAGGTCGACCTCGTTGCGCATCTGCGAGCTGGCCCACGCGTACGTCCCGACGCCCCAGACGAGGACGCCGGCCACCAGCACGATCGAGCCGATCTTGATCCGCTTGCGCCAGTCCGGCGCGGGACCGGCGGGCCGGGCACCGGCACCGGTACCGGAGGGTCCCCCCGGACCCCCGGGACCGCGGCCCCCGCCCTGCGGGGACCCGTACACCTGCCCGGTGCTGTACCCGGAGTCGTACCCCGTGGCCTGCGCCTGAGTGAAGTTCGGGTTGTACTCCTGCCCGTGTCCCCGGTCGCCGTACCCCTGCTGCCGGGGGTACGGCTGCCCCTGGGGGCGGCGCTGCTGCTCAGGCCAGTCATTCATGCGGACCAGTGTGCCGGTCTCCGCTTCCCGGGCGACAGGCCGGGTGGAAAATAGGACCGGGGCTGTTGCGAAGCTGATGCAAAGCAGACAACGCCGATACCCGGCATAAGGTGGACGACATGACAGAACCGGCCGGCATACCCGGCAAGCCCACCTCGGCCTCCCGCACGACCCTCAGCCACATCATGACGAGCCACGACACCAACCTCCTCGGGACGGTGCACGGCGGCGTGATCATGAAGCTGGTGGACGACGCGGCGGGCGCCGTCGCCGGCCGTCACTCCGGCGGCCCGGCCGTGACCGCCTCCATGGACGAGATGGCCTTCCTGGAACCCGTCCGCGTCGGCGACCTCCTCCACGTGAAGGCCCAGGTGAACTGGACCGGCCGCTCCTCCATGGAGGTCGGCGTCCGCGTCATGGCCGAGCGCTGGAACGACACCACCCCCGCGACCCAGGTCGGCTCCGCCTACCTCGTCTTCGCCGCCGTGGACGGGGACGGCAAGCCCCGCACGGTCCCCCCGGTCCTCCCGGAGACCGAGCAGGACAAGCGCCGCTACCAGGAGGCCCAGATCCGCCGCACCCACCGCCTGGCCCGCCGCCAGGCCATCAAGGAACTGCGGGAGCGCAGGGCGGCCGAGGGCTATTTCGACTGAGACGGGGAGCAGGCGCCCCGCACGGGGCGGAACGGGCGGGCGCACCGGACGGCGCCCCGCGCGGTGCCGGAGCTCCCGTGCCGTGGCCCCGGCCCCCTACGGGCAGACGACCTGGTCCCCGGTGACCGCCTCGAACGGCCCCCGGGCCGCCGCCTCCTCCGTGCGCACCGCGGTGACCCCCCGGTAATCGGCCCCGACGGTGACCCGCAGGGTTCCGCCCCGCCCCGGCACCGCCTTCAGCTCGGCCCCGGGCAGCGCCGCCGCCAGGGACCGGGCGGACCGGTCCCACCGGGGGTCGTACTCCACCAGCGTCCGCGCCCGCTCGGGCCCCGTCCCCGTCAGGGGCGACCGCGTCGTGTCGAACCCGGCCCCCCGCAGCGCGTCGTCCGCCTTCCGCCCGAGCCCGTTGATCCGCGTGCCGTTGTAGACCTGCACCCGGATGCCCTTGGGCGCGACGTCCACGACCACCGCCCCGGGCTTCTTCTCCGCGGTCGCCGACCGGGGCGCGGCCAGCGGCCGGTCCTCCCGCACCGCCGCGAACAGCCGCTGCGCCCTGGCCGCGTCCCACTTCACCGTCGAGCCGATCCCCTTCACGGGGAAGTCCATGTCCCCGACGGGCACGGACACGAACTCCGAGGACGCCGGGGTGAACCCCCGCATGGCCTTCGCGAGCGACAGCAGCTGGTCCGTGCCGAAGTCCTCGTCGGCCCGCACCGACCCCAGCAGGGTCGTCGCGACCTCCCGGAACCGCACCGGGTTGAACAGCACCCCGCCGCTGGTCAGCCGGTCCACCAGCGCCGCCAGGAACCTCTGCTGCCGCTGCATCCGCCCCAGGTCCGCGGCCCCGTCGATGTGCCGGGAGCGCACGTACTGCAGCGCCTGCCCGCCGTCCAGCTCGTGCGTCCCGGCCGCCAGCTCCAGCCCCGTGTACGCGTCCTTCACCGGCTTCGGCGTACAGATCTGCACCCCGCCGACCGCGTCCACGGTCCGCATGAAGCTGGTGAAGTCGACCTCCAGGTAGTGGTCGATCTTCACCCGGGTCATGGCCTCCACCGTCCGCACGGTCAGCGCGGGCCCGCCCTCCGCGTAGGCGGCGTTCAGCTTCACCGGATGCGCGCGGTGCTTCTCGCCGCTGTTCTGGTCGGTGTGCTCGGGCAGCTCGGCGTACGAGTCCCGGGGCAGCGAGACGACGCTCGCGCGGTTCCGGTCCTCCGAGATGTGCACGAGCAGCACGGTGTCCGTGCAGTGGCAGGGCGCCCCGCCGAGCCGGTACCTCTTCTTCTCCTCCGCGGTGATCCGGTCGCGTCCGTCGGTGCCGACGACGAGCACGTTCATGCCGGTCCCGGCCTGCGGCCGGTTCTTCATGTCCTTGAAGGGGTCCACCCGCGTGATCCCGGTGTCGAGCCCGGTCACCACCGCGTGCCCGATCCCGCCGGCCGCGAGCACCACCACGGAGAGCGCGGTCGCCATCCGCATCCCCCACCGGGGCCGCCGCCGGGGCCGCCGCACCGGGGCGGGTCCGCCGCGCCGGGGGGCGGGCGGCCGCCCGGCCGTGCCGAGCGTGCGGGGCGGACGGGGCGTGCGGGGCGGTGTGGGCACGAACGGACACCTCCGCTGGTGTGACCGGGTGAAGACGGGAGACCGTGAGCACCGTAGGCCCATACGATCAGCCGGTAGGGTCACCGGACCACGCGGCGCGCCTCGCTGTCCCCCGTTCGCGGTAACGTCACCCGTCGGTGGAAGCGACGCCCCCACGGGTCCGGCCCTTCGTACGAACGGCGACGGCCGGCCCCCTCCACAGGGGGCCGGCCGTCGCCGTGTCGCCGGGGCGAGCGGTCAGCTCTTCCCGTCCCACTTGTAGACCGAGTAGACCTCCATGCAGGACGCCTTGTCGTCGGCGCCCTCGGGCAGGTCGCCGGCCTCCTGCTTCGGCTTCTCGTACGTGTCGCCCTCGCGCCAGTCCGCGCCCACGACCAGGGTCAGCCCCTGTATGTTCGCGTCCCCGCGGACGGTGGACGGCGGCAGGCCGAGGGCGGCCGCCACGGACTCGGCGTCCACCCGCCCCTGGTCGCCGGCCGCCTTCGGGTAGGCGACGACCGTGCCCTTGCTGGGCTTGGGGTCCTTGGAGGTGCCGGCCTGGGTGAAGCCCTTGCCGGCCAGCGCCTCGGCGATGTCCTTGGCGCGCCCCTCGACGGGCGGTTCGTCGTTGCCGTCGGTGCCGTTGACGACCGTGACGGCGAGCGTGGCGGGCGCGGCGGCCGTCGCCTTCGGCGTCGCGGAGGCCGACGCCGCCGGCTTGGCCGGTGCCTTGTCGCCGTTCTTGTCGAGGGCGACGTCGTCCCGGAGCATGTTCCAGATCTTGTCGGCCGAGGCCTTCGGCTTCAGCCAGGCGTCCGGGTTCGGCGGATACGGGTCGGTCGGGATGGTGACCGTGGAGAGCCGGTCGACCTTCACGTTCTTCAGCTGCATGCCGAGGTCGAAGAGCTTGGCCACGGTGTCGAGGCCGTCGGAGACCTGGAGGGCCTTGGTGCCGGTCTCCGCGAGGCCCATCAGCCGGCCGGTGTCCGTCCAGGCGTTCTGCTGCTGGAGCTTCTTCAGCATGCCGTTGAGGTACATGTGCTGGGCCTTGGCGCGGTTCTGGTCGCTGCCGAAGGCGTGCCGGGTGCGCAGCCACTGGAGCGCCTGCTCGCCCTTGACCTCGGTGGTGCCCTCGGGCAGCTTCAGCCCCGATCCGCCCTTGACCCGGGCGGTCGACTTGTCGTGCACACCGGTGGTGACGCAGACGGGGACGCCGCCGACCTCGTCGGCCATGGCGACCACGCCCGCGAAGTCGACCATCATCCAGTGGTCGATGTAGACGCCGGTGAGGGTCTCCCAGGTGGTGAGCGTGCACCCGGGCCCGCCACGGGTGAGCGTCTCGTTGATGGGCCGGTCGGTGGTGCCCGGGTACGCGGTGCCGTCCTCGCCCTTGCAGTCGGGGATCTTCACCACGGTGTCCCGGGGTATGGAGATCAGCGAGGCGTTCTGCCGGTCGGCGGAGACGTGCAGCAGCATCTGGACGTCGGCCCGGGGCTTGTCGTCCCGGAGGTCCTTGCCGCCGCCCAGCGCCACGTTCGCGTCGGAGGCCCGGCTGTCGGAGCCGATCAGCAGGATGTTCAGCGGGGTGTCGCCCAGCGCGTTCGGGGCGGCCTTCTTCACGCCGCTGTTCCCGCCCGCGCGGTCACCGCTGCGGATGTTGCCGTTCAGGTGCTGGTAGTACGCGTAGCCGGCGCCGGCCGTGCCGAGGATCAGCACGGACACGCCGATCGCCGACCAGCGCAGCACCTTCCGCTTGCCGGCCTTCTTGGCCTTGCGGCGCGCGGCCGCCCGGCCGCCCGCGGTGCCCGCCGCGTCCGCGGCGGAGCCGTCGTCGCCCGTCGTCCCGCGCCGGCGCGCGGCGCGGCCGGCCTGCGCCGGCGCGGCGGCCGGATCCGACGCCCCGCCGGCGCCGGTGGCCTCACCCGCGCCGTGCAGTCCGTCGTCCCAGCCACGGTCTCGGGCGTGCGGAACGCTCGGTCGCGTCCCCTCCCGTCGCACGCTGTTCTGTCCCACCCCAGGTCCCCTCTTCGGTCAGGCGCGCGCCGGACTCCGGTGTTTCCGGGTCACTTCGCGCACACCTGCTTGTCCGCTGCTACTTCGCCCAGATCCTTCGGCGCCTTTGCCGGTCCGGTGATGGGCACCCCCGCCCCCTTGAAGTCCGAGCCGAGGACGAGCGTCATGGGCTCGCGCTCCGCGGCGTCGGTGGTGCCCTGCTTGAGCGCCGTCGCGGGCAGGCCCATCATGTCCGCGAGGGCGCGGGCCTGATCGGCCTGGTTCGGCGCGTACTCCAGGGTCGTCTTCGCCGCCTTCTCGGGGGCGTTGCTCTTGTTGGTGGAGCGCAGGACGCCCTGTTCGTTCTGGAGCCAGTTGATGGTCGACTGGGCCGCACCCTGGATGCCGCTGCCGTTGAAGACGTCGACGCGCACCTCGGCGGAGGGGGCCCGCTCGCCCTCCAGGAGCGCGGCCTGGGCCTTCGCCTGGGCGCTCTTGGCCTCTTCCTCCTTCTTCTTCACCTCGGTGAGCGAGGTGTCGCTCTC
Organism: Streptomyces roseolus; assembly: GCF_014649855.1. GTDB lineage: Bacteria > Actinomycetota > Actinomycetes > Streptomycetales > Streptomycetaceae > Streptomyces > Streptomyces roseolus. The sequence continues at coordinate 6,178 of NZ_BMTV01000054.1, forward strand.
CAGCATCGCGAAGAGCTGCGGCGCCTTCGTCGGATGCGGGACGACCGTCGCCTTGACCTTCTCGGCGGGGTTGTCGATGACCGGCAGCGTCGCGAAGGCGATGTTCTTGGCGTCGATCCCCGCGAGCTCGCCCGCCAGGTCCTGGAGCTTGGTGAGCGACCCTATTCCGGCGTCGACGGTGAGCGCCTTGGTGGCCGCGTCCGCGAGGTCGAAGAGCTTGCCCGGGTCGGTCAGCGTGTCGTCGGACTTCATCTGACGGATCATCGAACCGAGGAACTGCTGCTGGACCTTGATGCGGTCGAGGTCGGACTCGTTGCCGAAGCTGTGCCGGGTGCGGACGAAGGCGAGGGCCTGCTCGCCCTGCACGACCGACTCGCCGGCCGGCAGCTTCAGGTGCGACTTCGGGTCGTCGACGGGCTTCTCGACGCAGACCTTCACACCGCCGACGGCGGTCGTCATCTCCTTGACGGCGTTGAAGTCGGCCATCATGAAGTGGTCGACCTCGACGCCGGTGAGCTCCTCCACGGTGCGCATGACGCAGCCGGGGTCGCGGCCGTTCTGCCCGAGGCTCACGTTGAAGCGGACGTCGGCCTCGGCGGGGATCGTCTTGATCCCGTCGCCGTCCTTGACCTGGCACTCGGGGATGTCCGTCTTCAGGTCGCGCGGGATCGAGATCGCGGTGGCGTTCGACCGGTCCTTGGAGACGTGGAAGAGGATCGTGGTGTCGGCGTGGCCGGGGCTGTTCTTGTCGCCGTAGCCCGCGTTGCCCGCGCCGGTCCGCTTGTCGGTGCCGATGAGCACGATGTTGAAGGCCTCGCCCTTGCGGAAGCCCGCGCTCTTGTTCTTGCCGATGACCTCGACGACGTCGAGGTTGTTGTTGAGCCGGTTGTAGATCGCGTACGCGCCGACCGCGCCGCCGACCAGGATGAAGGCCATCGTGCCGCCGGTCCACAGCAGGACCTTCTTCTTGCGGCCGGCGCCCTGCTTGCGCTTGCGGCGGCTCTGCGGGGGCACGCGGCGGCCGCCGCGGGACGCGCCGGGCGCGGGCTCGGGGGCCTCCGGCCCGGCGGGGCGCCGTCGTCTCTGTCCGGGGACGGGAGCCTCGGCCGGGGCGGTTGACCGGGCCGGGGGGCGGGTACTGGAACCTGTGGTACCGGCGGGCGACTGCCCAGCGGAGTGGTCCAGTCGCAGTTCGTAGTTGCCCGTCTGCGGGTTGAGCACCCACTGGTCGGCGGGGTCGATCTCGTCCGCCCGTCCACGGCTGTGCGCGTCCACGGTTCCTGTCCTCCGTCGGTGCCACGCGGGGCGCCTCCCCCTGTGGGCGCCACTCGGTCGTTCGATCCTTGGCTGAGTGCGACCACACGGTCGGGGTGCACCGGATCGCGTCACACTATCCGCCCAGTTCAGCGCGGGGCGACGTCCGTGACAAATTCCACGCCCCTTACAACTGGGCAATCCGCTCAAACCGCATCCGCCCCGGTGTTTCCCTTGGCTCCCGCTTTACCCAGCCGCCCCGCCCGGGGCCTAGGAACACACCCCTTCCGCGGCGTTCCGCCCCGTGAAGGTCGGCGTCGTGCTCGGTGCCGGAGTGCCGGCGTCGTCGGGCTTCCCGTCGGAGGATGCGCCCTCGGTCTCCTCCGGTTCCGCCTTCGTCACCACGAGCGGCTTGTCCTCGCGGAGTTGCCGGAAGAGCTCACTCGCCGCGGGTTGCACCAGTTCGTCCCGGTTCGCGTTGTACGTGTACGGGCGTCGCGGCACCGTGAGGAACTGCACCTTCTCCGTGGGGATCGCCCGCATCGTCCGCGCCAGGTCGTACAGGTCCCGCAGCGAGTCGAGTCCCGGATCCGTCGTGATCGACTTCGTCGCCGCGTCGAGCACCGGGTACAGCTTCGCCGGGTTCAGCAGCACCCCGTTGCTCTGCACCTTGTTGACGAGCGCGCCCAGGAACATCTGCTGCCGGTCCATCCGTTCGGTGTCGCTGCCGTTCCCCAGCGACTTCCGGGCCCGGACGAAGCCCAGCGCCCGCTCCCCGTCGAGCGTCTGCCGGCCCGCCGGCAGCTTCAGCTTGGCGTCGGCGTCGTCCACCGGTTCCTTCAGGCAGACCTCGACGCCGTCCACCGCGTCCACCATCTTCTTGAAGCCCCGGAAGTCGATCACCATGTGGTGGTCGACCCGGATCCCGGTCAGCTTCTCGACGGTACGGATCGTGCACGCCGTCCCGCCCCACTCGTACGCCCAGTTGAACTGCGCCAGCCGCTCCCGGGTCCGGCCGCCCCCCTCGGTCCTGGCGCAGCTCGGGATCGTCACCATCAGGTCGCGCGGGATCGACACGGCCGTCGCCCCCGACTCGTCGGCCGCCAGGTGCAGCAGGATGACCGTGTCGGAGCGCTGGGTGCCCCGGTCCTTCCCGTACTTCCGGTTCTCCTCGCCGGAACGGGTGTCCGAGCCGATCAGCAGGATGTTCCGCGCGGCCGACACGACGGCCGACGGCCGCTCCCTCTCGTACCGCCGCAGCTCGTCCGCCGCTGTGGTGTCCGTGGTGATGTTGTCGTCGAGCTTCCGGTAGAACCACCACCCGGTCCCGGCCGCCCCCAGGAGCACGACGGAAACCCCGAGCGCCCCCCAGCGCAGCCAGTGCCGCCGGCCCCCGGCCCCCGCCCCGGGCCCCCCGCCGCCGGAGCCCTCGGATTCCGTCCCGGTCTCCGTCCCGGTCTCCGTGCCGGTCTCCGTCCCGGACTCCGTCTCCCGCTCCTGCTCCGGTTCCGGGTCCGGTTCGGCGGGCGTGCCAGCGCGGTCCGTCACGTCGTCAGTCCGTCCTTAGGGTCAGGGCGTCTCGGGCGCGTCGGGCGCCCGGCGTTCGCAGAAGGAGACGGCCGAACCCGACACGGGGTTGTACGGAGGAGACGACTCCCCCCGGGCCGATCATGTACCGGACTCGCCGTACGGTCGCGGGTACGCGGCGCGTCGGTCGGCCGAACGGGTGCAACGGACGCGCGAACGCCACGGGCCGGGCGCCCGTCCGGGGCCCGGCCCGTCTCCGCTCCGCCCGTCAGAGGGCCGTCGCGGTGACCCGCTCGCTCTCGATGCGCTTCTCCAGGGACTCCGGCGCCAGTTCGCCCAGGTGCCGGCAGAGCACCACGGAGCCGCCCGTGGCCAGGGGTGCGTACAGCCCGGCCGAGAGGCCCTCCCAGGAGTCGTACGGCAGCCCGGACAGCAGCCGCGAGCCGGGGCCGATCCCGAACCGGGCGCCGTCGAGCCGGGCCTGTTCGACGAGCTGGGCGCCGCTGCGTTCCGTACCGTCGACGACGAGGGCCGGCGCGTCCGCGTCCACCGGTGCGTACGGCGCGAAGCGGTCGCCCTGGCCCGGCACCTCGACCGCGTAGTCCGCGTATCCGGCGGGCACCGACGGGAAGCGGCGCCCCAGCGGCGCCAGGGAGAGCGCGATCCGCTCCCCGGAGCAGGCCAGACCCGCCTGGAGCGCGTCCGGCCCCGCCACCACCAGATCGGCGGCCGCCGGGTCGCCGCCCAGCTCGGCCGTCACGCCGACGGAGGAGCAGGCGAGCAGCCAGACGGCGGTCTGCCAGTGCGCGGGCAGCAGCAGCGCGAGCCGGTCGCCGGGTTCGGCGGACAGCTCGCCCTGGAGCAGATTGGCGGTCTTCGCCACCCAATTGGCGAAGGTGGCGACGGACAATTCCACCCGTTCACCGGTGGCGTCGTCGTAGTAGGTGACCAGAGGGCGGGCCGGGTCCGCGGCGAGCGCGGATCGCAGCAGGTCGGCGGGGGTGCGGTCGCTGGCGTTCACGCCGCACAGGGTACGCGGGCCGGCGCGCCCCCTTGGGCCGTACCGGTGACGGGGTCCTCCGGTCGGCCTGACGGGCCGTCCGTCTCCCGGCGCGCGCCGGGGGGCCGGGCTGCCCACGATCGGGCCATGCGTGCCTCACTCGCCTCCTCGATCGCCGTCGCCTGCGCGGCCGCGCTCGCCCTGCCGGTCACCCTCGTCGCCCCGGCGACGGCCACCGCGCGTCCGGCGGCGAACGCCCTGCCACCGGCCCAGGACGAGCTGCCGGGCTCCACCCAGTCGCTGCCGCTCCGTCCGCTGGGCGCCTCCGTCCGCACCTTCGGCACGGACCCGGGCGCCGCCACCGAGCAGGGCCTGACCCGACGGGACGTCAGACCCTTCTCCCTCGTCGGCGTGGTCTGGGACGACCCGGCCACCCCCCTCCACGGCACCGTCCAGGTCCGCACCCGGTCCACCGCCGACGGCGTCTGGTCGCCCTGGCAGGACGTGGAGACCCACAACGACGAGCACGGGGCCGACCCCGGTACGGCCGAGGGCTCCGCCGGAGCCCTGCGCGGCTCCACCGCCCCCCTGTGGGTCGGCGACTCGGACGGCGTCGAGATCCGCGTACGGGGAGAGGCCGGAGGCGGTACGGCTCCGCTCCCGGCCGGCCTCCGCCTGGAACTGGTCGACCCGGGCGAGCCCCCGGAAGCGGGACCGGCCCCCCGCACCCGGGCGATGGCCCCGCCGGCCGCCCTCACCGCGGCGGAGGCGGCCGCGAGCGGCGTCAACAGCCGGCTCGCCCCCTACGGCGCGACCGCCATCCCGGCCGCCGACCCCGCCCTGGAGGCGTCCGCCCCGGAGACGTCCGCCCACGAGGCCCCCGCCCGCGAGGCGCCCGCTCCGGAGGCGCTCGCCCAGGAGGCGGCGGAGCCCGCGGCGGCGAAGAAGAAGCCGTACATCGGCCCCCGCCCCAAGATCATCACCCGCAAGGGCTGGGGCGCCGACGAGAAGATCCGCGAGAAGGGCTTCGTCTACACCAAGACGATCAAGGCGGCCTTCGTCCACCACAGCGCCACCGGCAACAACTACACCTGCGGCCAGGCCCCCTCCGTCCTGCGCAGTATCTACCGCTACCACGTGAAGAGCAGTGGATGGCGTGACTTCGGCTACAACTTCGCCGTCGACAAGTGCGGAAACATCTACGAAGGCCGGGCCGGGGGAGTGGCGAAGCCGGTCCTCGGCGCGCACACCCTCGGCTTCAACACCAACAGCATGGGCGTCGCCGTCCTCGGCACCTTCACCAGCACCAACCCGCCGGCCGCCGTCGTCACCGCCGTCGCCCGCCTGACGGCCTGGAAACTCGGGCTCCACGGCATCAACCCCAAGGGCACCCAGACCCTCGTCTCCGGCGGCGGAAACCTCTACAAGAAGGGCAAGAAGGTCACGTTCCACACCATCGCCGGGCACCGTGACGGATTCGCCACGGAGTGCCCCGGCAAACATCTCTACGGCAAGCTCGGAACCGCCCGCGCCTCCTCCGCGAAATACCAGGGAAGGAGCTGATGGGGGCACGGAGGCAACCATCTGCATAAACTGACCGGTCATATCGCACGGACGACCGAGACGGGCGCGCCGAACGGCCCCGAAGCAGGAAGCAGAGACGACACGTGACAGAGGCGATCCTCCTGGTCGGGGGCAAGGGCACCCGGCTGCGACCGCTCACGGTCAACACGCCCAAGCCCATGGTCCCGGCGGCCGGCGTCCCCTTCCTGACGCACCAGCTGGCGCGGGCCAAGGCCGCCGGCGTCGAGCACATCGTGCTCGCCACCTCCTACCTCGCCGAGGTCTTCGAGCCGCACTTCGGTGACGGCTCCGACCTCGGACTGAGCCTGGAGTACGTGACCGAGGAGGAACCGCTCGGCACCGGCGGCGCGATCCGCAACGTCGCCTCCCGCCTCCACTCGGGCCCCGACGAGCCGGTCCTCATCTTCAACGGGGACATCCTCACCGGCCTCGACATCCGCGCCCTGGTGGCCACGCACGCCGACTCCGGCGCGGACGTCTCCCTCCACCTCACCCGCGTCGACGACCCCCGCGCCTTCGGCCTGGTCCCCACGGACGACACGGGCAGGGTCACGGCCTTCCTGGAGAAGCCCCAGACCCCCGAGGAGATCGTCACCGACCAGATCAACGCCGGCGCGTACGTCTTCCGCCGCTCGGTCATCGACACGATCCCCGCCGGCCGCCCGGTCTCCGTCGAGCGCGAGACCTTCCCGGAGCTCCTCGCCTCCGGCGCCCACCTCCAGGGCATGGTCGACTCCACGTACTGGCTGGACCTCGGCACCCCGCAGGCCTTCGTCCGCGGCTCCGCCGACCTGGTCCTCGGCCGCGCCCCGTCCCCGGCCGTCCCCGGCCGCTGCGGCGACCGCCTGGTCCTCCCGACCGCCCGGGTCGCCCCCGACGCCAAGATCACCGGCGGTACGGTGGTCGGCGCGCACGCGACGGTGGGCGAGGGCGCCCGCGTGACCGGCTCCACCCTCCTCGCCGGCGCGGTCGTGGAACCCGGCGCGGTCGTCACCGACTCCCTCATAGGCGCCGGCGCCCGCATCGGCGCCCGCTCGGTCCTCACGGGCGCGGTCATCGGCGACGGCGCCCACGTCGGCCCCGACAACGAACTCCGCGACGGCATCCGCATCTGGTGCGACGCCACCCTCCCCGCGGGCACGGTCCGCTTCAGCTCGGACCAGTAGGCGGGGGGCCGGCCGCTCCGTCGTGGGCGATCGTTCCGCCGGGGCCCCGGACGGGGTCCCCGGGGCGGAACGGACGGCCGCGACGGACCGGCACCTTCGCGGGTGCCTCCGCACCAGCGCCTGAACCCGCGCCCCCGCACCCGGCTACGCTCGTACCCATGGCCGGCCGCTTCGCACCACGACCCGCCCGCGCCACCACCCGCGGCGGCCACCTCGGCGTACCGTCGGGGCCCCTGGACCTGGGCCTCACCCTGGGCCCCCTCCGCAGGGGCCCGCACGACCCGACCTTCCGCGTCACGGACGACGGTTCGATCTGGCGTGCCAGCCGCACCCCGGAGGGCCCGGGCACGGTCCGGGTCCGGGTGCTCGGGAGCGAGGTCACCGCGGACACCTGGGGCCCCGGCGCGGCCTGGCTGGACGAGAACCTCCCCGCCCTCCTCGGCGCCGAGGACGACCCCGCCCCCTTCGTCCCCCGCCACAAGCTCCTCCTGGCGACCCACCGCCGCCGCCCCGGCCTCCGCCTCACCCGCACCGGCCTCGTCCTGGAGTCCCTGATCCCGTCGGTCCTGGAGCAGAAGGTCACGACGACGGAGGCGTACGGCTCCTGGCGCCGCCTGGTCCGCCAGTACGGCGAACCTGCCCCGGGCCCGGTCCCCGAGGGCCTCCACGTGATGCCGGACGCCCGCACCTGGGCGAGGATCCCGTCCTGGGAGTGGCACCGCGCCAACGTGGACGACAAGCGCGCCGCCACGATCGTCCGCGCCGCCCGCGTCGCCCCCCGCCTGGAGGAGGCGGCCCGCATGCCGCCCCCGGAGGCCCGCCGGCGCCTGGAACTGGTCCCCGGCATCGGCCCGTGGACCTCCGCCGAGACCGTCCAGCGCAGCAACGGCGCCCCCGACGAGGTCACCACCGGCGACCTCCACCTCCCCGGCATCGTCGGCTGGGCCCTGGCGGGCGACCGCACCGCCGACGACGCGACGATGCTGGAGCTCCTGGCCCCCTACGCGGGCCAGCGCCACCGGGCCGCCCGCCTCGTCCTGCTCAGCGGCCGCACCCCGCCCCGCCGGGCGCCCCGCTTGGCCCCGAACGACATCCGGTCCCTCTAGGGCCGGTCCGGCGGACCGGGGCCGGACGGGCCCCGGGACCCGCGCGTGGTCAGCGCACCTCGATGAACTCCGCGGCCCTCCGCGCCGGCCGCTCCTTCGGCGCCGCCGCCGGATGCCCGATCGCCACCGCCCCCATCGGGTCCCAGCCCTCCGGCAGTCCGAGCACGTCCCGTACGACGTCCCGGCAGAACATCGTCGAGGAGACCCAGGCCGAGCCGAGGCGCTCCCCGGCCAGCGCGACCAGGAAGTTCTGGACGCCCGCGCCGGCCGCGACGACGAACATCTCGCGTTCGGCGGCGTCGCGGCGCGGGTCGCCGTAGTGGTGGGAGCCGTCCATGACGAGGCAGGGCACGGCGAGGTACGGCGCGTTCCGCAGCACGTCCCCGCGCCGCACCCGCTTCGCGACGGACTCCTCGGACTTCCCGTCCCGCCGCAGGTCCGCGATCCACGCGTCCCGCATCGCGTCGAGCAGCCGGAGCCGCGACTCCGCGGACTCCAGGAGGACGAACCGCCACGGGGTGGTGTGGTGCGGGGCCGGAGCCGTCACGGCCGCGGCGACCGCGCGCCGCACCGCCCCGGGGTCGACGGGGGCGTCGGTGAACTCGCGCACCGTGCGCCGCAGCGTCACCGCCTCCCGTACGGCCTCCGAGGTGCCGAGCCGGAACATGTCGTCGGCGGCGGCCCGCATCAGCGCCCGCGCGCCCGGCTCCCCGTCGTCCCCGACGACGTGCGGCAGGCCGCGGACGACGGCGACGGGCACGCCGGTGGCCTTGCCCTTCACCAGGTCGCCCGCGGCGGCGAGTTCGTCGGCGGTGGCGACGACGGTCACGCTCAGGTCGTTGCCGTGGGAGTCGGTCGCGCCCCGCAGGTCGTCCAGGACCCGCACGCCGGCCGCGCCGATCGCCACGTCGGTCAGGCCGGCCCGCCAGGGCCGCCCGAAGGTGTCGGTGACGACGACCCCCACGTCCACGCCGAGCGCCTCGCGCAGCCCGGTCCGGATCCGCCGTGCCGAGGCGTCGGGGTCCTCCGGCAGCAACAGCACGGTGCCGGCGGGGGTGTTGGAGGCGTCGACCCCGGCCGCCGCCATGACGAGCCCCTGCCGGTTCTCGACGATGCGGAGGGTGCCGCGCCGCGCCACGACCCGTACGGTCTCCGCGTCGATGGCCTCCTCGCGGTCACCGGCGGCGACGATCCGCCCCTCCGCCTTGCTCACGATCTTGGAGGTGACGAGGAGCACGTCCCCGTCCTCCAGGCCGGGGGAGACGGCGGCGATCAGCCGGGCCAGGTCGTCGCCGGGCGCCACCTCCGGCAGCCCGGCGAGCCCCCACACCCGGTACGAGGCCGCCGGCTCCGCGCCGGCCGTCACCCGCGGACCTCCTCGGCGAGCGCCAGTGCCGCCCGCGCCATCTCGGCGGTCGCGTCCACGTCGGTCATCATCAGCGGCACGGCCCGGCAGGCGATCCCGGCGGCCTCGACGTCGGCGACGGAGTCCGCGTCCACGGTGTCCACCAGCCAGCCGTCGAGGAGGCCGGAGCCGTAGTGGCGGGCCACGGCCGCCGCCGTCGACTCGACGCCGACGGCCGCGAGCACCTTGTCGGCCATGCCGCGCACGGGCGCGTCCCCGACGATGGGGGAGAGGCCGACGACCGGCGCGGCGGCGGCCGCGACGGCCTCGCGGATGCCGGGCACGGAGAGGATCGTGCCGACGGAGACGACCGGGTTCGACGGCGGGAAGAGGATGACGTCGGCCTCGGCGATCGCCTCCAGGACGCCGGGCGCGGGCTTGGCGGCCTCCGCGCCGACGGCCACGACGGCCTGCGCGTCGACGGAGGCCCGCAGCCTCACCCAGTACTCCTGGAAGTGCACGGCCCGCCGCTCCCCGTCGACCTCGATGGCGACGTGCGTCTCGACGCGGTCGTCGGACATCGGGAGGAGCCGGACGCCCGGCCGCCAGCGGGCGCAGAGCGCCTCGGTGACGGCGCTCAGCGGGTAACCGGCGCCGAGCATCTGGGTGCGGACGATGTGGGTGGCGAAGTCCCGGTCGCCGAGGCCGAACCACTCGGGTCCGACCCCGTACGCGGCGAGCTCCTCCTTGACGGCGAAGGTCTCTCCCTCGCGGCCCCAGCCCTGTTCCTCGTGGATGCCACCGCCGAGGGTGTACATCACGGTGTCCAGGTCGGGGCAGACCTTCAGACCGAAGAGATGGATGTCGTCACCGGTGTTGCCGACGACGGTGATCTCCGCGTCCGGGACGGCCTGCTTCAGGCCACGAAGAAAACGGGCACCACCGATGCCACCGGCCAGAACCACAATGCGCATGCACAGCAGTCTGTCAGGCGGTGATCGCCTCCGGGGCGGCCGGGGCGGCGCACCGGCCCCGGAGGGACTCGTGCATCGGCTCGTGCATGGGCATCTCGGTCAGCCCGGGGAAGTAGACGTGGAGGCTGACGACCGGTTCCAGCGAGTCGTTGACGACCTCGTGGACGTAGCCGGGCGCGTAGACCCGCTGGGTGCCGGGCCGCAGGACGCGCGTGCCCCGGTCCGTACGCTCCGTCAACTCGCCCTGGAGGACGGTGAGGACGCCGGAGGAGCGGCCGTGGTCGTGCGGGCCGCTGCCCTGGCCGGGCACCCAGGAGAGCAGCCACACCTCGTAGCCGGGCCCGGTGCGCAGGCGGTGGTACCAGCGGGTGGTGGCGTCGTACTCGACGTGCGGGGCCCACCGGTCGCGGTCGGCGGCGAGCTCGCGGGCCAGACCGGCGAACTCGGCGACGGTGACGGGGTGCTCGCGCTCGGGCTGGAGCAGGTGCGGGACCTCCATGAGGTCGCCGGCGATCTGAAGGTCACTGTCCATGTTCATGGGTGGGTGGTTCCTCAGCAGAAACGGGGGTGCGGTGGGGGGCCACGGCCCGGGGAGGGGCGCAGAGGTGACACGGGTGACGCAGGGTGACGCTGGGAGGAGCAGCCGGAGCTCTGGGGCATCAACAGCTGGAACAGCAACAGCAACAGCGCGCCTGGACAGCGCGGCGGAACCCACGGGCGTGGGTCGCGGAGGGCGCTGCGGTCGCTGGCATGCCACCAAAGTGGCGGGAGCGGTACCCGACTGTCAACTCAATGCCCGATTTGGGGGTAATGTTTCACCTCATCCGGTTACCGTGCCCGGAGAAAGGTTTGTTCAGGCCCGGACCAGGCAAGATGGCGCAGCAGTCGGGCCCGTGGACATGGCCGCGGCGGACGCGCTCCGTGATCGGACTGTGATCCGGATCGCTTCCCCGGTGGGATCGCAACAAGATCCACGTCTCGTACGTCTTTCCGGGGGTAGGCGCGCCCCATGGGAACGGCCGGTGGCATGTGTCAGGTTTTTGGTGATTTGAACACTTTCCGCATAGGCTTGGTTCCGCAGAGTGAATACGGGGCCCAATAGCAGATCTCGGCTTGACTCGCACAGAGCACGAACTTGTAATTTCACTCGTGTCGTTCGGCCGTTTCGATCACGGCGACATCACGGGACGCACAGACAGACGAGGGGCGCAGATGACCGAGTTGTTCCAGGAACTGCTGGTCGAGGACGCGGACGAGGAACTCGGCTGGCAGGAGCGCGCGCTGTGCGCCCAGACCGATCCCGAGTCCTTCTTCCCCGAGAAGGGCGGCTCGACCCGCGAGGCCAAGAAGGTCTGCCTCGCCTGCGAAGTCCGCTCCGAATGCCTGGAGTACGCGCTCCAGAACGACGAGCGCTTCGGCATCTGGGGCGGCCTCTCCGAGCGCGAGCGCCGTCGCCTCAAGAAGGCCGCCGTCTGACCCGCCGCCGTCCGGAAACCACCCACGGTCCGTCTCCCGCACACGAGGGAGGCGGACCGTTCCCCGTTGCGGGCGCGCGTTCCGCCCGAAGGTCTCCTGGACGTGGCCCACGGAGGAGGAACGGGCGGGCTGGAACACCCCCGGGGCGGCGCCCGGCCCCCGCACGCCCGCCCCCGGCACCCCCGCAGGCAGCGGGCACCCGCACCCGCTCCCGCCGCGACCGCAGGCACCCCCACCCGCCGCAGCCATTAGTGTGGGCCTCCGTCCAAGCCGCTCCCACGCCCCACCGCGGGCGACCCCGGCCGGAGGGCCCGTAGCTCGATGTCCTCAACTCCTGAGTTCCCCAGGCACGTCGTCACCGCCGTGCTCGTCACCCACGACGGAGCCCGCTGGCTGCCCGACGCGCTCTCCGGGCTGCTCGCCCAGGAGCGCCCGGTGCAGAGCGTGGTCGCCGCCGACACCGGCAGCGCGGACGAGTCCGCACAGCTCGTCGCCGAAGCCGTCGGCCCCGACCGCGTGCTGCACCTCGCGCGCCGCACCGGCTTCGGCGCCGCCGTCGACGAGGCCGTCCGCACCGCGCCCGTGCTCGGACCCGAGGACCTGCCGTACCTCAAGCGCCCCAGCGGCTGGGACCCCGTCAGCCGCAGCTGGAACGACGAGGCGTACGACCTCCCCGAACTCCCGCACGGCGAACCGGTCCAATGGCTGTGGCTGCTGCACGACGACTGCGCCCCCGAGCCCGGCGCCCTCGCCGAACTCCTGCGCGTCGCCGACTCCGACGCGTACGCCGCCGTCATCGGCCCCAAGCTGCGCGGCTGGTACGACCGCAAACAGCTCCTCGAAGCAGGCGTCACCATCGCCCGCAGCGGCCGCCGCTGGACCGGCCTCGACCGCCGCGAGCAGGACCAGGGCCAGCACGACCAGATCCGCCCGGTCCTCTCCGTCTCCACCGCCGGCATGCTGGTCCGCCGCGACGTCTTCGAGGAGCTCGGCGGCTTCGACCGCCGCCTGCCCCTGATGCGCGACGACGTCGACCTGTGCTGGCGCGCCCACTCCGCCGGCCACCGCGTCCTCGTCGCCCCCGACGCCGTCCTGCGGCACGCCGAGGCCTCCGCCCGCGAGCGCCGCTCCGTCGACTGCGCCGGCCGCACGGCCGCCAGCCCGCACCGCGTCGACAAGGCCGCCGCCGTCTACACGCTGCTCGCCAACACCCCGGGCCGCGCGCTCCCCTACGTCTTCCTCCGCCTCGTCCTCGGCACCGTCCTGCGCACCCTCGGCCTCCTCGTCGGCAAGGCCCCCGGCCAGGCCGTCGACGAGATCATGGGTCTCCTCGCCACCCTGCTGCGGCCCGAGAAGATCCTCGCCGCCCGCACCCGGCGGAAGAACCCCGAGGTCCCGGCCGGCGAGCTCCGCCCGCTTTTCCCGCCGCCCGGCGCCACCGTCCGCGCCGCCGCCGAACAGCTCGTCTCCCACTTCGGCGGCGACGAGGCCGACTCCGGCGGCTCCCGCCACGGCGCCGTCGAGTCCGGCCCCGGCGGCGACGACGCCGACTTCCTGGAGGTCGAGCAGTTCGCCCGCCTGAAGAAGATCGCCCGCAAGCCCGGCCCGGTCCTCTTCGCCGTCCTCCTCCTCGTCTCCCTCGTCGCCTGCCGCAACCTCTTCGCCGGCGGCTCCCTCGCCGGCGGCGTCCTGCTGCCCGCCCCCGACACCGTCTCCGAACTGTGGAACCGGTACGCGGACGCCTGGCACACCCTCGGCACCGGCGGCACCCAGACCGCCCCGCCCTACCTGGGCATCCTCGCCGGACTCTCCGCGCTCTTCCTCGGCTCCACCTCCACCGCGCTGACCGTGCTGCTCGTCTGCTCGGTCCCGCTCGCCGGCCTCACCGCCTACTTCGCCGCCCGCGGCCTCGTCGGCTCCCGCCTCCTGCTCGCCTGGGGCGCCATCGCCTACGCCTTCCTGCCCGCCGCCACCGGCGCCCTCGCCACCGGCCGGCTCGGCACCGCGACCCTCGCGGTCCTGCTCCCGCCGATCGCCCGCGCCGCCGTCGCCGCCCACGGCCTGAACCGCCCCGACCGCGGCAGCTGGCGCGCCACCTGGGCCTACGCCCTGCTGCTCACCGTCACCACCGCGTTCACCCCGGTCGTGTGGCCGCTCGCCGTGGTCCTCGGCCTCGGCGTCCTCGCCCTCCGCCGCGACGACATCACCGCGTACGGGCTCCGCTTCCTCGCCGCCGTCGGCACCCCGATCCTGGCCCTGGCCCCCTGGTCGCTCACCCTGCTGACCGACCCCTCCGCCTTCCTCCACGAGGCCGGCCTCGACCTGCGCACCGGCACCGCCTCCGCCGTCGACCTGCTCGCGGGCAACCCCGGCGGCCCCGGCACCACCGGCGGACTCCTCCTCCTCGGCCTGGTCCTCGCCGCGCTCGCCGGCCTGCTGCGCGAGGAGCGCCGCCGCGCCGTCCTCGCCGCCTGGACCGCCGCCCTCGCCGGCCTCCTCTTCGCCGCCCTCTCCAACGGCGCCGACGGCACCGGCTGGGCCGGCCCCGCCACCCTCGTCTACGGCTCCGGCCTCATCGCCGCCGGCATGCTCGGCGCCGAGGGCGGTCGCAGCCGCGTCGCCGCCCACGGCTTCGGCTGGCGCCAGCCCGTCGCCGCCCTCGTCGCCCTCGCCTGCGCCGTCGGCCCCGCCGTCGCCGCCGCCGGCTGGATGATCGGCGGCGCCGACGGCCCGCTGACCCGCCGCGACCCCGTGCAGGTGCCCGCCTTCGTCGCCCAGATGGCCGGCGAGAAGAACCAGCCCCGCACCCTGGTGCTCTCCGGCAGCTCGCCCGGCGCGGTCGACTACACCCTGGTCCGCGGCTCCGGCGCCCGCCTCGGCGACGCCGAACTGACCGCGACCGCCGAGCCCGACCCGCGCCTCGACTCCGTCGTCGCCAAGCTCGTCGCCGGCTCCGGCGCCGACCAGACCCAGGAACTCAGCGCCTTCGCCGTCCGGTACGTCCTGGTCAAGGACGGCGCGCCGCGCCAGATGAGCCGCGTCCTCGACACCACCCCCGGCCTCTCGCGCCTCAGCCAGCTCGACGGCGTCGCGCTGTGGGAGGTGGACCGCGAGATCGCCCGCGTGATGATCGTGCCGCCCGCCGCCAAGCCCGGCACCACGGCCGACGTCCTCCCCCTGCCCGTCCCCGCCGGACCCGTCGAGGCCCACGCCGACGTCCCCGCCGGCCCCGCCGGCCGCGTCCTGCGGATCGCCGACCGTGCCGACGAGGGCTGGACCGCCACCCTCGACGGCACCGCGCTCACCCCCACCACCGTCGACGGCTGGGCCCAGGGCTTCCAGCTCCCCGCCGACGGCGGCCGCCTCGACCTCACCTACGACGAGCCCCTCGCGCACACCGCCTGGATCTGGACCCAGGTCGGCCTCGCCGTCGTCCTCGTCGTCCTCGCCATGCCCGGCCGCCGCCGCGAGATCGACGACGACCTGCCCGAGGAGGAGACGGCCATCCCGGCCCAGGCCGCCGAAGGCGACGGCCGCCGCGCCCGCCGCCTGCGCGCCGCCGCCGAGGCCGAGGCGGCCGCCGGCGCCGAGGACCGCTCCGGCACCCCGGACACCGACCACCCGGCCGCCCCCGCCCCCGTTCCCGGTCAGCAGACCGCCGGGCCGGACGAGTGGGACGCCGCGGGCCAGGACCCCGCCCACGCCCAGCAGCGGTACGCCCCCGGGTACGACCAGCAGGGCTACTCCCAGGAGTACGCCGACCCGTACCAGCAGCAGGCGTACGCGTACCCCCAGCAGGGCTACGACCAGGGCCAGGGATACGGCCAGGGCCAGGGCCAGGGGTACGACCCGCAGAACCCCCCGGCGTACGACCCCTACGCCGCCCCCCAGGCGTACGGCCAGGGCCAGGGCTACGACCCGCAGACCCCCCCGCCGTACGACCCCTACGCGGGCTACGACTACGGCCACCCCCAGGGCGGCCAGGCCCACGAGACCGAGCAGCGTCCCGACGGGAGCAGCAACCAGTGAAGCGCCCCAGCATCTCCCTGATCGCGGTCGTCACCGCCCTCGCCGCCGTCACCGGCTTCGCCGCGATGACCGCCCCCGGCGAGCCCGGCGCCGCGTCCGCCGCCCCCGCGCCGCAGCCGGCCCGCCTCCCCGTCGAGCGCACCAGCCTGCTCTGCCCCGCCCCCAGCACCTCGGACGTCGCCGAGACGCTCACCACCTCGTACACCCCGCCCGGCACCGCCGCCCCGGCCGCCGCCGGCACCACCGCCCCCAAGCCGACGGCCGTCCTCGGCATCGCCAAGAACCCGGACGCCCCGGCCCTCAAGAAGGACGCCAAGGCCCCCGGCACGGTCACCGCCCCCGGCAAGCCGGTCGCCACCGAGACCGACGGCGCCGTCACCCACGGCCTCACCGGCACCGCCACCGGCGCCCTCGCCCCCGGCTGGACCGTCCAGCACACCACCCTCGTCCCGGCCGGCGCCGCCCGCGGCCTCCTCGGCGTCACCTGCTCCGCCCCCGACACCGACCTCTGGTTCCCGGCCGCCTCCACCGCCAAGGGCCGCACCGACTACATCCACCTCACCAACCCCGACGACGGCGTCGCCGTCGCCGACATCGAGCTGTACGGCCCCGAGGGCGAGCTGAAGACCACCATCGCGCAGACCGGCGTCGACGTCCCGCCCCACTCCACCGTCCCGGTCCGCCTCGACACCCTCCTCACCGAGGGCGCCCAGGAGAACCTGACGGCCCACGTCTCCACCCGCGCGGGCCGGGTCGGCGCCGCCCTCGGCTCCGCCACCGACGGCGTGGGCAGCGACTGGCTCTCCGCCTCCGCCGACCCGGCGGCCCGCCCCGTGCTCCCCGGCATCCCGGCCGACGCCACCGGCGTCCGCCTGGTCGCCTTCGCCCCCGGCGACTCCGACGCCGACCTGAAGATCCAGCTGGCCACCGCGAACGGCACGATCGTCCCCGCCGCCGCCGAATCCCTGCACGTCAAGGCCGGCATGACCGCCTTCGTCGACCTGCCGGACCTCACCCGGGGCGCCGCCTCCTCCCTGCTGCTCACCCCGACCGACCCCAAGAAGCCGGTCCCGGTCGTGGCCGCGCTCAAGGTCGTCCGCGGCAAGGGCTCGGACACGGAGATGGCCTTCATCCCCGCCGCGGCCCCCGTCACCGGCCGCGCCACCGTCGCCGACAACCGCGCCAAGGGCACCGCCCTCGCCCTCACCGCCCCCGAGGCGGCCGCCCAGGTGAAGGTCACGGCCTCGGCCGGCACGGAGGGCGGCGCCCCCGCCACCCGCACGGTCTCCCTCAAGGCGGGCACCACGACCGTCCTCACCGATCTCGCCCCCAAGGACGCCAAGGGCTCCTACGCGCTGACCGTCGAACCGGTCGCGGGCGGCGGACCGGTGTACGCGTCCCGCACGCTCACCCTCCCCGAGGGCGACATCCCGATGTTCACCGTCCAGACCCTGGTGGACGACCGCGGCACGGTCCAGGTCCCGACCGCCCGCCGGGACCTCACGGTCCTCGACGACTGACGGCCCTCCGCCGGTGCGGGCTCCCGCGCGCCCCGGGCGCACCGCGGAAGCCCGTACCGGCGGAAGCCCGTCGCGGCGGTCTCGGTCCTGCCCGTACCGGCAGGGGCCCGTACCGGCGGCCTCAGTCCTGCCCGTACCGGGGGTCGACCGACTCGGGGGAGAGCCCGAGGAGCTCGGCGACCTGCTCCACCACGACCTCGTGCACCAGGAGCGCCCGCTCGTCCCGGCTCTTCGACCGGATCTCGACCGGCCGCCGGTAGACGACGACCTTCGCCGGCTCCCGCTTCTCGGCCGGCACCGAACCTCCCAGCGGCACCGTCTCGCCGGAGACCACCGGAGGCACCTCCAGGATCATGAACTCGACGTCCTGGAGCTGCGGCCAGCGCCGTTCGAGTCGCTCCACCGAGTCCAGGACGAGATCGCGGAAGGTGTCCGCA
Organism: Streptomyces roseolus; assembly: GCF_014649855.1. Lineage (GTDB taxonomy): Bacteria > Actinomycetota > Actinomycetes > Streptomycetales > Streptomycetaceae > Streptomyces > Streptomyces roseolus. The sequence goes on from NZ_BMTV01000054.1 coordinate 23,596, forward strand.
CGGCTCACGGACAGCGGGACCTGCGGCGGCGCGACCGGCCCCCGCATCCCACGGCCGTGCCGGTCCCGCCGGCGGACCCGCGGCTCGGCCGGCGGCTCCCCGGAGCTCCGCGAGGGGCCCGGCTGCCCGGGCGGCACAGGAGTGTCCATCACTGACGCAGCGTAACTCTCCTGGGTCACTCCGCACCGTGGCGAGGACCGGCCGATCGGCGCGTCCGGCCCCCTCCGCGCCCCGCCCACGCCCCCTCCGCTGTCCAAACCTGAACATTCCGGCCGTCCCAGGGAACGATTCGGCACCCGCTCGCGATCGGCCATCCGGCCGCGGCTGACCGAATTCCTCCCCCTCCATGTCCGGATCGCCCCCTGTCCCACCCCCCTTGAGCCCCCTCCGCCGCAGGTCAGAACCGGCACCACTCGAACGGGGGTGTCGGACGTCACACCGCGACACGGTGGAGTGACCTGGGGGAGAGTCGTCGCGGCCCGGTCAAGAGTGCGGTACCGTCCAACGTCGTGAGCCCTGTACGTCGCTGTTCGCGCACCGCGTGCGGCCGCCCTGCCGTCGCGACACTGACGTACGTCTATGCCGACTCGACCGCGGTCCTCGGCCCGCTCGCCACCTACGCCGAGCCCCACTGCTACGACCTGTGCGCCGAGCACAGCGAGCGCCTCACCGCCCCGCGCGGCTGGGAGGTCGTGCGGCTCTCCGACGCCTCCGCCCCCACCCGCCCCAGCGGCGACGACCTCGAAGCCCTGGCCAACGCGGTCCGGGAGGCGGCCCGCCCCCAGGAGCGCGCCGCCGGGGCCGGCAAGCCCGGCACGGGCCGGGGCGGCGACCCCATGGAGGTCGGCCGCCGCGGACACCTCCGGGTGCTCCGTTCCCCCGACAACTGACCCCGCGGACCGGCGACCCGCGGTCCACAACCGGCCACCGGCCGTGTGCCACACCCTCACCCCGGGTAGTTTGGGCGTTCCGTACACGCGCCGCACACGCGTGCCGAGAACTCAGGAGGGTGGATCCGTGACTGCCGATCTGTCGCAGATCGTGAAGGCGTACGACGTCCGCGGGGTCGTTCCCGATCAGTGGGACGAGAAGCTCGCGGAGCTCTTCGGTGCCG
>NZ_BMTV01000055.1 GCF_014649855.1 Streptomyces roseolus
ATCGTTCCTTCGGGGACGGTCAGGTCGACGCCGTCGAGGACGACCTTGTCGCCGTACGACTTGCGCAGACCGTTCGCGGTGAGGGCGGCGGGTGCCGTGTGCGTGCTCCCCTGGCTCGGGAGCGACGGGTTGGACATGGGCATGACAGAGAAAGGCATGGGGGCCTCCGATCGGGGCTGGGGTGGGAAGGGGAGGGCGGACGGGCTGAATCGGCTGGGTCGGGGCCGCGCGTGGTCGGTGCCCGGTGGGGCGCGGCCGGGCCGGGGGCCGGAATCCGGGGTCGTTCGCAGGAGGGCGCGCGCGGAGCTCGTGCCGTGCCGTGTCGGTCCCGCGGCGCGCGCCGGGGTCGTGCCGGACCGGGACGGTGCCCGACCGGTGCCGGGCGGTTCGGCGGTGGTGCCGGGTCCGGGCCCGGGACGGTCGTGCGAGGCGGGGCGCGGCTCGCGCCTGGGCCGTGTCGGGGCCGAGGTCGGACGACCGGGCGGGGCGGGTACGGCCGGGAACCGTGTCCGGCGTCCGGGGCGGGCCCGGTCGGAGTCCGTGTCGTGCCTCCTCCGGCCCGCCGGCGGTGCGGGGTCAGGGGCGGGCGCGGCGGATGTCGATGTTGCCGTGCCGGGTGCGGGCGTGGACCTTGACGGTCTCCTCCGACGCCTCGGGGGCGTCGGCGGCCGTCAGGCCGTTGCGTACCTGCCCGCTGCCGGAGACGGCGTCGAGCCATGCGGCGGTGCCCTCGCGGATGCCGACGTCGATGGCGCCGTAGTTCGTCTCCAGCCGGGCCGTCCCGCGGGCGATCTCGCCGATGCGGACCGTGCCGTGGGCCGTGGTCGCGGTGACGGAGTCCTCGGCGCGGTCCACCGTGATGTCGCCGTGCGCCCCGCTCACGCGGAGCTCGCCGGTGACGGCGCCGACCGTCGTGGTGCCCGCCGAGTTCTTCAGGACGGCCGGGCCGTCGACGAAGCCGACGCGCATGCTGCCGGAGCTGGTGGTGACCTCGGCCGCCCCTTCGACGCGGTCCACGGTGATGGAGCCGTGCGAGGCGGTGAGGTGGAGCGGGCCGGTGGTGTCGAACCGGGCGTCGCCGGACGAGGTCTTCACGCGGACCTCGCCGAACCGGCCCTCGCCGAGGATCTGGGTCCAGGCGCCGTCGACCTCGACCCGGGAGCCGGTCGGCAGCTCCACCGTCACGTCGACGACGCCGGTGCGGCCGAAGAGGTTGGACTTGGGCGTCCGCACGGTCAGCGTGCCGTTGGCGTACGACACCTCGGTCTGGGAGGCGGTCCGTACGTCCAGGTCCTTCTTCGGGTTGCGCGGCGTCACCTCGACCACCGTGTCCGTACGGTCGCCGGCGACGAACTGGAGGGAACCGGCCTCCACGCGGGCCAGGGCCGAGATCGCTGCGGGAGTGTCGAAAGAAGGCATGGCTGTCCCGTCCTCTTGGGTCTCTGGAACGTCCCCGCTGGTGGGACGTGATGGGGTGGAGCGGAGTGGAACGCGGGTGCCGTGCGGGTTACCGCACCCAGCCCGTGATGCTCTGGCCGACGGAACGGGGCCGCTCCGCCGTGCGCGGGCGGGCCGCGCCGCCGCCGTCGAGCGCCGACGACACGGCCCGTACCAGCCAGGCGTTCACCGACAGGCCCTCGCGGCTCGCGGCCTCCTCGGCCCGCGCCTTGAGGGGGGCGGGCAGGCGCAGGTTCACCCGGGCGACCGCCCCCTCGTCCGCTTCGGGGACCACCGGGGCCGCGAGCGGCTCGGCGGGCTCCGACGGTTCCACGGGTGCCGCGCCGCCGTCGGCGGGCGGCCGCGTCACCACGAAGTCCGGGTCGAGACCGCGGAGGCGCACGTCGACCGAACCGGGGGCGAGTTCGCGGGTGATCTCGTCCGTCGCCGCGGAGAGCACGTTGAGCATGGTCAGACGGGCCGCCGACTCCAGCGGGGCGGTGAGCCGCTCGGCCAGCTCGCGGGCCGCGTCGCCACCGGCTTCGGCGGCCACCGCGAGTTCGCGGCGGAGGGTGTCGACATACGGGGTGAGGTCCATGACGCCATCATGGCACCATGATGGCGTCATGTGCAACCCCTCATGGCGCCACATGGCGCAGGGTGGCGCCGTCGTGGCGTCGGATGGTGTCGAATGGCGCCATGTGGCGCCAATGGTGGCAGTGGATGGCGTCACATGGTGTCGCGGGGGCGTCCTCCACCTCGCGCGCCGTCCGGCCGGCCCGCCGTCGCCCCCCGCCCTCTCGCCAACTCCCCTGTATTCACGCATGGTTGACGGTAGGTCTGGACCAATCTACGGTCTCCTGGAGCGCGCGCCACGCCCCGGACCGACCCCCCACGTCCCAAGGAGCACCCGGATGCCAGGCTCACGGATCGCCCGCGCCCTCGGGGCGGGCCTCACCGCCCTGCTCGCCGCCGTCGCGGCCACCTCCTCCCAGGCCGCCGCCGCCCCCACCGTGACCACCGGGGCCGCCGCCGACACCTGTGCCCTCAAGCCCCGTCCCGCCGGCAAGGTCCTCCAGGGCTACTGGGAGAACTGGGACGGCGCCGCCAACGGCGTCCACCCGCCCTTCGGATGGGCCCCGATCGACGACCCCCGGTTCGCCGCCCACGGGTACAACGTCATCAACGCCGCCTTCCCCGTGATCCGCTCCGACGGAACCGTGCTGTGGGAGGACGGCATGGACCACACCGTCAAGGTCGCCACCCCCGCCGAGATGTGCCGCGCCAAGGCCGCGGGCGCCACCGTCCTCATGTCCATCGGCGGTGCCGCCGCCGGCATCGACCTCGGCTCCGCGGCCGTCGCCGACCGCTTCGTCGAGACGATCGTGCCGATCCTCCAGCGGTACAACTTCGACGGCATCGACATCGACATCGAGACCGGTCTCGTCGGCAGCGGCAGCATCACCACCCTCTCCGCCTCCCAGGCCAACCTGATCCGGATCATCGACGGCGTCCTCGCCCGCATGCCCGCCGGCTTCGGCCTGACGATGGCGCCCGAGACCGCGTACGTCACCGGCGGCAGCGTCGCGTACGGCTCCATCTGGGGCGCGTACCTGCCGATCGTGAAGAAGTACGCCGACAACGGGCGCCTGTGGTGGCTGAACATGCAGTACTACAACGGCAGCATGTACGGCTGTTCCGGCGACTCCTACTCCGCCGGCACCGTCGCCGGCTTCACCGCGCAGACCGACTGCCTCGACCGCGGCCTCGTCGTCCAGGGCACCACCATCCGGGTCCCGTACGACAAGCAGGTCCCCGGCCTGCCCGCACAGCCCGGCGCGGGCGGCGGCCACATGGCGCCCTCGCTCGTCGCCCAGGCGTGGAACCACTACGGCGGCAAGCTCAAGGGCCTGATGACCTGGTCGGCCAACTGGGACGGGTCGAAGAACTGGACCTTCGGCGACAACGTCAAGCGGCTCCAGGGCCGTTAGCGACCCACGGGCGGGGCGCGTCGCGTCCGCCCCGCCCCTCGCGTGTTACCCGCGGGTACGCCATGATGGCGGCGACAGTGAACACGACCATCCCGGGGGCTGACGCAGCGGTGAGCGACGACAAGCGGAACACGGTGCACGCCTTCCGGGACGACTCCCTCGGGGAGCACGACGCCGTCGGGCTCGCGGAGGCGATCCGGCGGCGCGAGGTGAGCCCCGCCGAGGCCGCCGGGGACGCGGCCGCCCGGCTCCGGGCGGTCGCCGGGCTCCACGCGGTGCAGACCCCGCTCCACCTGCCGTCCTTTGGCGGCGGGAACGGCGGGGCCTTCGCCGGAGTCCCCACCCTCGTCAAGGACAACACCGACTTCGCGGGGCTGCCCACCGGCCACGGCAGCGCCGCCTTCACCCCCCGGCCCGCCCGCCGGCACGCGCCCTTCGTCCGGCAGTTCCTCAGCACCGGCGTCACCGTCCTCGGCAAGACCCGGCTGCCGGAGTTCGGCTTCAGCCCCGCCACCGAGTACGAGAACGCCGAGCCGGTCCGCAACCCCTGGCACACCGGACACTCCCCCGGCGGGTCCTCCGGCGGCGCGGCGGCGCTCGTCGCAGCCGGAGCCGTACCCCTCGCCCACGCCAACGACGGCGGCGGCTCCATCCGGATCCCCGCCGCCTGCTGCGGACTCGTCGGCCTCAAGCCCACCCGGGGCCGGGTCGTCGGCAACGACCAGAGCCGGCACCTGCCCGTCGACCTCGTCGCCGACGGCGTCGTCACCCGCACCGTCCGCGACTCCGCCGCCTTCCTCGCCGCCGCCGAACGCTACCGGCGCAACCCGAAGCTGCCGCCCGTCGGCCTCGTCGAGGGCCCCTCGGACCGCCGCCTGCGCATCGGCTTCCTGCTCGACTCGCCGAACGGCGTCGCCTGCGACGACGACACGCGCGCCGCCGTCACCGAGACCGCCGCCACGCTCCGGGGCCTCGGCCACACCGTCGAGCCCGTCACCATGGACCTGGACCCCCGCTTCACCGGCGACTTCCTCACCTACTGGGGCATGCTCTCCTTCCTCCTCGGCGCCACCGGCCGCACCTTCGGCCCCGACTTCGACCGCCACCGCATGGACGGCCTGAGCCGGGGGCTGCGCGAGGAGTACGTGAAGCGGTGGCGGGACACGCCGGGCGTGCTGCGCCGGCTGCGGCGCACCAAGGAGGCGTACGCGGCGGCCCTGCGCGGCCTCGACCTCGTCCTCACCCCGGTCCTCGCCCACACCACGCCCCCGATCGGGCACCTCAGCCCCTCGGTCCCGTACGCCGTCCTCGTCGAGCGGATCCTCGCGTACGTCGCCTACACGCCGGTCGACAACGTGGTGGGCACCCCGTCGATCTCGCTGCCCAGCGCCCGCACCACCGCCGACGGCCTGCCGGTCGGCGTCCTCCTCTCCGGCCGCCCCGGCAGCGAACGCACCCTCCTGGAGGCCGCGTTCGCCCTGGAGGCCGAGCGGCCCTTCCGGCGCATCCAGGACGCCTGAGGCCCCGCTCCCGAGCGGGTGACGGCGCGGCGGGCGACGGAGGTCCGGCCCGCCCGTCCGGGCCGGAGCCGCCGAGGACGCCCCTGACGCCACGGGCACGTCAGGCCGCGCCTCAGCCCGGGAAGTGGCAGGCCACCTCCCGGGGTTCGGCCGCCGCCGGCGGCCGCAGGACCGGGCGCTCGGTGCGGCAGACCGGCTGGGCCTTCGGACAGCGGGGGTGGAAGGTGCAGCCGGGCGGGGGAGCGGCGGGTCCGGAAGGATCGCCCAGGAGGGGGATGCGCTCGCGGGCGCGCTCCGCCGCCGGGTCCGGCAGCGGTACGGCGGAGAGCAGCGCCTGTGTGTAGGGGTGGGCGGGGGCCTCGTACACGTGCCGCTTGGCGCCGATCTCGACGATGCGGCCGAGGTACATGACCGCGACCCGGTCGCAGACCCGTTTCACCACCGACAGGTCGTGGGCGATGAAGAGGTAGGCGAGGCCGAGTTCGTCCTGGAGCCGTTCCATCAGGTTGACGATCTGGGCCTGGACGGAGACGTCGAGGGCCGAGACGGGCTCGTCCGCCACGACGAGGCGCGGGCCGGTCGCGAGCGCCCGCGCGATGCCGATGCGCTGGGCCTGGCCGCCGGAGAACTCGTGCGGTCGGCGGTCGGCGTGTTCGGGGATCAGCCCGACCATTTCCATCAGTTCCACCGCGCGTCTTCGTGCCTCCCTCGCCGGACTGCCCTGGACGAGGAGGGGGTCGGCGATGATCCGGGCCACCGACTGGCGGGGGTTGAGGGAGGAGTGGGGGTCCTGGAAGACCATCTGGATCTCGCGGCGGAGCGGCTTCATGGCCCGCTGCGAGAGGTGGGCGAGGGGGCGGCCGTCGTACTCGACGGTGCCGGCGGTCGGTTCCAGGAGTCGGACGATCATCCGGCCGGTGGTCGACTTGCCGCAGCCGGACTCGCCGACGAGGCCGAGGGTCTCCCCGGCCGCCAGGTCGAAGCCGACGCCGTCGACGGCCCGCACGGGCGCCGAGCGGCGCCGCCCGGGGAAGGTCATGGCCAGGTCCCGGACCCGCAGCAACGGCGGCGGCCCGTCGGAAGGAGTCGTCGTGCTCACGGGGCGGTCCCTTCGTGTGCGACGGCCGGGAGGGCCGCGAAGTGGCAGGCGGCGGTGCGGCCGTCTCGCCCGGTGAGGACCGGGCGTTCGTCCGCGCACCGGTTCCGCTCCTCGGGCGTGCCCGCCGCCGCGCGGGCGCAGCGGGGGGCGAAGGCGCAGCCGGGGGCGGGGTCGAGGAGGGACGGCGGGGTGCCGGGGATGGCGCGGAGCGGTACGTCGTCGGGGTCGTCGAGCCGGGGGAGCGAGTCGAGGAGGCCGCGGGTGTACGGGTGCGCGGGAGCGGCGAACAGGGCGTCCACCGGGGCCTGTTCGACGGCCCGGCCGCCGTACATGACGAGCACCTCGTGGGCGACGCGGGCCACCACGCCCAGGTCGTGGGTGATCATGACGACGGAGAGCCGGCGTTCCTGCTGGAGGCGGGCGAGCAGGTCGAGGATCTGGGCCTGGACGGTGACGTCGAGCGCGGTGGTCGGCTCGTCGGCGATGAGGAGGTCGGGTTCGCAGACCAGCGCCATGGCGATCATGACGCGTTGCCGCATGCCTCCGGAGAACTGGTGCGGGTACGCGCCGGCGCGCCGTTTCGGCTCCGGGATGCCGACCTCGGCGAGCGCCTCGATCGCGCGGGCGCGGGCGGCGGCCCTGCGGGTGCCGAAGTGGACGCGGTGGTGCTCGGCGATCTGCTCGCCGACGGTGTGGTACGGGTGGAGGCTGGAGAGCGGGTCCTGGAAGATCATCGCCATCCGCCGGCCGCGGAGCCGGTTGAGCTCCCGGTCGGGGAGGCCGACGAGTTCCCGGCCGTCGAGGGCGACGGAACCGGTGACCTCGGCACCGGTGTGCAGGCCCATGACGGCGAGCGAGGTCACGGACTTGCCGGAGCCGGACTCGCCGACGATGCCGAGGGTGCGGCCGTGCGGTACGTCGAAGGAGAGGGAGTCCACGGCCCGGACGGGGCCGCGCGGGGTCGGGAAGGTGACACCCAGGTCCCGGACCGTCAGCAGCGGGGGCGGGGTGGTGTCGGCCATCAGTACCTCACTCGCGGGTCGACGACGGCGTACAGCAGGTCCACGGCGAGGTTGGCGACGACGATGAAGGTGGCGGCGAGCAGCGTCACGCCGAGGACGACCGGCTGGTCCCCGGTGGTGAGGGCGCCGTGGAAGAGGCGTCCGATGCCGGGGAGTCCGAAGAGGGACTCGGTGATGACGGCGCCGGCGAGGAGGCCGCCGAGGTCCATGCCGAAGAGGGTGAGGACGGGCGTCATGCCGGCCCGCAGCCCGTGCTTGACGACGACCGTGCGGCGCGGCAGGCCCTTGGCGCGGGCGGTGCGGATGTACGGCTCCGCCATGGTCTCGATCATGGCGTCGCGGCTCTGCCGGGCGTACATGGCGGCGTACAGGATCGCGAGGGCCAGCCAGGGCAGGAGCAGATTGGACGCCCAGGCCGGAGGGTCGGTGGTGAAGGGCACGTACTGCGGGTAGGGCAGCAGGCCGGTGAGCCGGATCAGCCCGTGGATGAGGAGGACGGAGGTGAAGTAGACGGGCAGGGAGGCGGCGGCGACCGCGCCGACCATGAGGGCCCGGTCGGTGAGGCTGTCCTTGCGGAGGGCGGCGGTGACGCCGGCCGTCAGGCCGAGGGCCAGCCAGAGGACGGCGGCGCCGGCCGCGAGCGAGGCGGAGACGGGCAGCCGGTCGACGAGCAGGTCCCAGACGCCCTCGCTGTTCTCGTAGGAGTAGCCGAGGCAGGGGACGTCGCAGCGCAGGGCGTACGGGCCGGTGCCCAGGGTGCGGCCGGTGAAGATCCCGGTGACGAAGTCGGCGAACTGCCGCCAGACGGGCGCGTCCAGGCCCATGGTGGCGCGGATCGCCTCCAGGCGTTCGTCGCTGCACGCCTTGCCGCAGGCGGCGGCGGCCGGGTCGGAGGGAAGGACGTGGAAGAGGGTGAAGGTGACGGCGGCGACGGCGAGGAGGACGCCGAGCATCCCGAGGAGCCGGCGGCCGAGGTAGAGGATCACGTACGGCTCCCCCGGGGGTCGAGGACGTCGCGCAGCGCGTCGCCGAGGAGGGTGAAGGCGAGCACGGTGAGGAAGAGGCAGAGGCTCGGGACGAGGAAGTACATGGGGTCCGTGTCGTAGTAGGCGACGCCCTCGGCGATCATCTGGCCCCAGGACGGGGTCGGCGGGCGGACCCCGACGCCGAGGTAGCTCAGCGCGGCCTCGGTGGCGATCATGCCGGGGACCATCAGCGTGGTGTACGCGATGACCGGTCCGGCGACGCCCGGGAGGATGTCGCGGGCGAGGATCCGCCAGGGGCCGGAGCCGCCGACGCGGGCGGCGTCGACGTACTCGCGGTGCTTGAGGGAGAGGGTCTGGCCGCGGACGACCCGGGCGACGCCGGGCCAGCCGAAGAGGCCGATGACGAGGGTCATGAGCAGGATCCGGTCGACGTCCCCGGCCACCGACATCATCGCGATCATGAAGATGAGGGAGGGGAAGGACATGGTGAGGTCCATCAGCCGGGAGAGGACCGCGTCGGTGCGGCCGCCGAAGTAGCCGGCGGCGATGCCGGCGGTGGTGCCGGCGAGGACGACGATCGCGGTGGCGGCGAACGCGATGAGCAGGGAGACCTGGGCGCCGTGCACGACGCGGGCGAACAGGTCGCGGCCGGTGACGGGTTCGACGCCGAGCCAGTGCTCGGCGGAGACGCCGCCGAGCGGCCCGATCGGCAGCCCGCCGAGGTAGGGATCGACGGCGGACTTGTCGAACTCCTCCGGGCCCCAGCCGCCCAGCGCGCCGATCAGCGGGGCGGCGACGGTCATCGCCGCGAAGAGGGCGACGACGGCGAGCGAGACCTTGAGGGAGGCGCGGCGGCGCAGCTCCGCGCGGACGAGCCGCCAGGCGCCGTCGGCCGGGTGGACCGGGGCGGCGACGGCCGTCGGAGGCGTGGGTGCGGGACCGGGCGCGGGGCCCGGCCCGGGCGTGGGCGGAAGCGTGGTCATGGGGGCGTCGTTCCTCAGTCCACGCTCTTCGACGGGTCCTTGAGACCGACGGTCGCGTAGTCGATCTGGCCGCCCCAGGAGGTGTGGCCGTAGGCGCCGGCGACGTTGGTGCCGACGAGGAGGGAGCGGCGCTTCGTGGCGGCGGGGGCGACCGGGGCCTGGGCGAGGATCCGCGCGTCGAGCTCCTGCCAGGCCTGGTGGGCGGCGGCGCCGTCGGTCATGGCGGCGATCTCGTCCATCCGCTTCATGGTGGCGGCGTCCTCGAAGAGGGAGTGGTTGCCGGAGTTGCCCTTCTCCTTGATGGAGCGGCCGTCGAAGACGAAGGGGAGGAAGGTGGTGCCGGAGGGGAAGTCGGGGCACCAGCCGGTGTAGACGAGGTCGGTGCGGTTCTTGGTGTCGCCGATCGTGTCGTAGAAGGCGGACGGGTCGACGGTGTCGATGGTGACCTCGATGCCGGCCTTGCCGAGGGACTGCTGGATGGCCTCGCCGATGGCCTTGTCGCCGGTGGAGACGGTCAGCCGGGTGGCGAAGCCGTCGGGCTTCCCGGCCTCCTTCAGCAGGTCCTTGGCCTTCTCGGGGTCGCCGGCCGGCGGGATCTTCAGGGTGTCGGGCTGTTCGCCGCCGGTGAAGAGGGCGCCGGGCATGGCGGCGCTGGAGGCGTCGGCGACGGCCGGCCCGCCGGCGGCGGTGACGACGGCCTCCCGGTCGAGGGCCCACTGGACGGCCCGGCGCACCTTCAGGTCGTCGAAGGGGGCGCGGCCGGTGTGCATCTGGAGCATGTCGGTGCAGCTGCTGGACTCGGCGAGCAGCCGGGCCCTCACGTCGGCCCGGGTGAGGACCTTGGAGACGGATTCGGGGCGGAGCTGGGCCCAGGAGATCGCGGAGGCGTCGGTGCCGGAGGAGGCGATGAGGCGGTCGTCGACCTGGTTGCCCTTGAGGCCCATGGTGACGACGATCCGGTCCGGGTAGGCCTTGCGGACGGGGTCGGTCTTTGGGTCCCAGTGGGTGTTGCGGACGAGGACCATGCGCTTGTCGCGGGCGTAGCTCTCGATCTTGTACGGCCCCGAGGAGAACGGGCGGTTGTCGTACCGGGGGCCCCCGTCCCGCTTCGGCGGCACCGGGGCGAAGGTCGGCAGGGTGGCGGCATAGGGGAACTCGGCGAAGGGCTTGTGGAGTTCGAAGACGATCGTGCGGGCGTCGGGGGTCTTCACCGAGTCGAGGTGCCTGCCCCGGGCGGGGCCCTGGTAGCCCTCGGCGCCCGCCAGGTAGCGGGCCGCGTAGTCGGGGCCGCCGGGCAGGTCGGGGGAGAAGGACCGTTCGACGTTGTGCTTGATGTCCTGGGCGGTGATCGGGGTGCCGTCCTCGTACTTCAGGCCGGGCTTGAGCCGGAAGGTCCAGGTCCTGGCGCCGTCCGACGGGGTGCCGAGGTCCTCGGCGAGGTCGGGGACCAGCTTGCCGCCCCGGGCGCCGGGCGCCGCCTCGTACGTGACGAGGGTGCGGTAGAGCAGCCGGGTGCCGAAGTCCATGTCGGGCATGACCCAGTTGCGGGCCGGGTCGAGGTGCGTGAAGTCCTGGTTGGACAGGACGGTGAGGGTGCCGCCCCGCTGCGGGGTGCCGCCGAGGACCGCGCCGGCGTTGGCGACGGCGGGGTTCTTCCGCTCGGGGCCGCCGGCCTTTCCGCCGGGCGGGGCGCCGGAGCAGGCCGTGAGGCCGAGGGTCAGGGCCGGCACCAGGGCGAGGGCCAGGGTGTGGGTGCGCGTGGTCATGGGTCACTCCGAGGAGGGCGGAAGAGCGGCCGGACAGTCAGTGCGGCCGGAATGTGACCCGTAACATAGTAATGTGAAATTGTACTGACAAGGCGGAGGATCCCGTTCGATCCGTCCGTTACCCATCCGTGTCCCTTTCGGGCCCCTCCGCCCGTCGGCCGACCCGGCCGTGCCCGTCCGGCCACGCGCCCGGGCCGGCCCCGGGCGGTCACCAGCCGAAGCGGCGGTCCACGACGGCGGCGAACTCCTCGTAGCTGAGGACGCGGTCACCGTTCTGGTCCGCCGCGTCGAACAGCGCGGCGGACTCGTCGTCGCCGCCGACGCCCCAGAAGGGGATCGCGCCGCGCGCCGCGAGCGTGGGCCCCTTCTCGCGCAGGGCCCTGATGACCTCCGTACGGGTCAGCGTGCCGTCCTGGTCGAGGTCGAGCGCGTCGAAGAGGGCGCGGGCCTTGTCGCTCATGACGTGTCCTTGGCTCGGTCGTGGGCTTCCTGCCCGGGAGGACGCCCCGGACGCCCGCCGGGTTGCCCGGGGGCTGTCCGGCGGATCGTGGCCCGGGCCGCGACGCCTGGCAGGCCCTAGGCTCTTCCCATGGCGACGTCCCCGGTTCCCTCCGCTCCCGAGCTCCTCGTCCTGCACGCCGTACGGCTGCGGGGCATGACCACCGAGGAGGAGGCCGCGGCGCGCTACGGGCTCGATCCGGAGGCCGTGGCCGAGCTGCTGCTCGACCTCGAGGCGTACGGGAGGGTCACCCGGTCCTCCTTCGCCGGCACCTCGGGCTGGAGCCTGACCGACCGGGGGCGGGCCGAGGGGGAGCGGCTGCTCGCCGAGGAGCTGGCCGGGGCCGGGCACGAGGCGTTCGTCCGGGAGCGGTACCGGACCTTCCTCGCGTACAACGCCCGCTGTCTGACGGCCTGCACCGACTGGCAGCTGCGGCCCGACGAGAGCGGGCGCCTCGCCGTCAACACCCACGGGGACCCGGTCTGGGACGGGCGGGTCCTCGACGAGCTGACCGCGCTCGGCGGGGTCATCGACACCCTCTCGGGCGAGCTCGGCGCCCTGCTGCCGCGCTTCGGCGGCTACGGCGAGCGCTTCACCGGCGCCCTCGCCCGGGTGCGGCGTGGTGAGCTGTCCTGGGTGGACCGGCCGCGCGCCGACTCCTGCCACACGGTCTGGATGGAGCTTCACGAGGACCTGCTGGCGACGCTCGGCATCCGCCGGGGCGAGGAGCCCGTCCCGTAGGCGAGGACGAAGGTGACGGTGATGAGGAGCGCCCAGGCGCCGAACTTGGCGATCGAGACGGGCTGCCAGCCGTCGAGCTGGTCGGGGTAGCTCCAGGCGCCGGCGTAGGTGGCGGCGTTCTCGGCGATCCAGAGGAAGAAGCCGATGAGGGCGAAGGAGAGGGCCAGCGGCATCCGGTGGTCCTCCTCGCCGACCCGGAAGCGGACCCAGGTGCCGGCGGTGGCGAGGAGCAGCAGCGCGGCGAGGGGCCAGCGGACGTCGGGCAGCCAGTGGTGGCTGAAGAAGTTGAGGTAGACCGCCCCGGCGAGGACCGTCATGACCCGGGGCCGGTAGCCGGTCAGCCGCAGGTCGAAGAGGCGCCAGGCGCGGCACACGTAGCTGCCGACGGCGGCGTAGAGGAAGCCGCCGTACAGGGGCACGCCGCCGAACTTGGTGACCGCGTCCTCCGGGTAGCTCCAGGAGCCCATGCGGACCTTGACCAGCTCGAAGACCAGGCCGATGAGGTGGCAGACGGCGATGACCGCGACGTCCCGGCCGCTGTCCCAGCCGAGCCGCCAGGCCAGGAAGGTGAGCAGGATCCCGTAGCCGAGGAGCAGGTCGTAGCGCGCGACGGGCAGCTCGGGCAGGAGCGCGGAGACGGCGATGCCGGCGACGAGCGCGACGGCGAAGGCGCAGCAGCGCGCCTCCAGCAGGGCGAAGCGCAGGAGCTGGCGGAATCCGTGCGTGATCTGGTCCATGCGGGAGGGGACGCGCCCGCGCGCGTGTGCGGTTTCCGCCGCGCGGGCCGCGTCAGCGGTGGTCGTGGTGGTGGGCGCAGCGCGGGGCGGTGAGCAGCCGGCGGACCATGTCGCCGGCCTCGGCGGCGTCGCGGGCCTCGCCGGGGAAGAGGAGGCGGAGGTCGCAGTGGCCCTCGCCGTATTCGCAGCGCAGCGACACGGCGTGCCGGTCGATGGCGAGGGGGAGGGCGCGGACGACGCCGTGGGGGAGGCGGGAGCCGGCGAGGACGACGAGGTCGGAGACGAGGTCGGCGTGGGCGTCGGCGAGATGGGTGAGGAGGGCGGCCTCTTCGAGGGCGAGCGGGTCGGGGGCGGCGAGGGTGTACGCGCCGGGGGCGACCTCCTGGACCCCGGCGCCGGTGCGCAGGGTGGCGCGGGCGAGGTCGAGGCGGAGCGAGCCGAGGTCGCCCGGGGTGGCGGGGGCGAGCCGTCCGGTGAGGGCGACGCGGGCCCGGACCCGGTCGCGCAGGGCGGTCGGGGCGATGTCGGTGAGGTCGATCCGGGCGTCGAGGCCGCCGAGCGGGGTGCGGGAGAGGCGGTCGGAGAGGGGGGTGTCGGCGGGCGGGTGGAGGGTGATCCGGCCGCGGGCGCCGACGGTGTGGGCGCCGAGGAGGTCGTAGGTCCGGCCGTCGAGGGTGAGGGAGAGGGAGACGGCCCGGGCCAGTACGGAGCGGACCTGTTCCGCGGCGGTCTGCTGGGGCAGGGCGGGGGACGGGGCGACGCGCACGGAGACTCCTCGATCGATTTTTAGGTAAGGCTAACCTAACCATCGCCCTCCGGTGGTGTCCAGGAGGTGATCGGGCCTGTCGGTCCGTCGGGTGAGGTGCCGTCCGTGGTACTGCCGTACGGGGACATGAACCTTTTGTCCCTCTGGGCGAGGAAAGAGGCCGCGGATGGCGAAAGTCGAACAGGACCCGAGCGCGGGCGAGGAGGAGGGCCGGGGCAAGGGCGGGGGCGGGCGCGGCGCTCGGCCGGTGACGGCGGACCTGCCCGATCCCCGCCACCGCCACCCCGCCCGTACCGACCCGGTCGTCTTCGGCGTCACCGCCGTCCTCGCCCTCGCGTTCGTCGTCTGGGGTGCCACGGCCACGGACAGCCTGCAGTCGGTGTCGAGCAGCCTGCTCGACGGCCTGATCCGGGACGGCGGCTGGGCGTTCATGCTGGCCGCCTCCGGCTTCGTCGTCTTCGCGCTCTGGCTGGCCGTCAGCCGGTACGGGCGGATCAAGCTCGGCCGCGAGGGCGAGGGGCCGGAGTTCCGCACGGTCTCCTGGATCGCCATGATGTTCAGCGCCGGCATGGGCATCGGCCTCATGTTCTACGGGGTGAGCGAACCGCTCGCCCACTACGGCACCCCGCCGCCCGGCACCTCCCCGGCCGACCCGGCCGAGCGGATGGAGACGGCGATGGCCACCACCCTCTTCCACTGGACGCTCCATCCGTGGGCGATCTACGCGGTCGTCGGACTCGCCATCGCCTACTCGACCTTCCGCCGCGGGCGTCGGCAGACGATCAGCGCCGTCTTCGTGCCGCTGATGGGCAAGCGCCGGGCGCTCGGCGGGCCGGGCCGGGTCGTCGACATCCTCGCCATCTTCGCCACCCTCTTCGGCTCCGCCGCCTCGCTGGGGCTCGGCGCGCTCCAGATCGGCAGCGGTGTGGAGGAACTGGGGTGGTTGGAGAGGGCCGGCACGGGCCTGCTGGTCGGCATCATCGCCGTGCTCACCGTCGCCTTCGTGCTCTCCGCGGTCTCCGGCGTGGAGAAGGGCATCCAGTGGCTCTCCAACATCAACATGGTGCTCGCGCTGCTGCTCGCCCTGTTCGTCTTCGTCGCCGGACCCACGGTCATCGTCCTCGACCTGCTGCCGACGTCGATCGCCGCGTACGTCGGCGACCTGCCGCAGCTGGCCGGCCGCACCGAGGCCACCAGCGGCGAGAACATCCATGCGTGGCTGGGCGGTTGGACCGTCTTCTACTGGGCGTGGTGGATCTCCTGGACGCCCTTCGTCGGCATGTTCATCGCCCGGATCAGCCGGGGCCGGACGATCCGTCAGTTCATCGGCGGCGTCATCCTGGTGCCGAGCGCGGTCAGCCTGGTCTGGTTCGCGGTCTTCGGCGGCACGGCGATGCGGATGAGCGAGCGGGGCGAGCTCGCGGGCGAGACGACGCCGGAGGGCCAACTGTTCGGCGTCCTCCAGGAGTTCCCGCTGACGGGCGTGACGAGCCTGCTCGTCATGATCCTCGTCGGGATCTTCTTCGTCTCGGGCGCGGACGCCGCCTCCATCGTCATGGGCACCCTGTCGCAGCGCGGCGCGATGGAGCCGACGCGCCCGCTGGTGGTCTTCTGGGGCGTGGTCACCGGCGCCGTCGCCGCGATCATGCTGCTCATCGGCGACGGGCAGGGCGACGCCCTGGCGGGTCTGCAGAACCTGACGATCCTGGTCGCCGCCCCGTTCGTCCTCGTCATGATCGGCATGTGCGTGGCCCTCATGCGGGACCTGCGCGACGATCCGCTGATCGTGCGCGGCCAGGTCGGCGAGGAGGTCGTCGGGGTCGCGGTGATCGCCGGACACGAACGGTACGACGGCGACTTCGAGCTCCGCATCGGCCCGGGCGCCTCCGGCGGCGCGACCCCGGCGCCGCCCGCCCCGACCGCCCCGCCCGCCGGGGGCGGTCCCCGCTGACCGGGGGCCGGCCTTCCTCAGGGGCCGACCGAGCGCCAGATCCGGTCGGGGAGGACCCGGCTCGCCTCTTCGAGGTCGACGTCGCCGATGGTGAGCCAGCGGCGGGCCATGGCGACGACGGGGCCCAGGACGAGGCCCTCGATGACCGGGGTCGGGAGGTCGGCCAGCTCGCCCGCCGTGCGGTGGGCGTCGAGCCAGAGCTCGATGGGGGTGAGCCGGGCCTCCTGGTTGTCGCGGATCTCGGTGGCGCGGGCCGTGCCCTCCTGGTCCGCGAAGGGGGAGTGCAGGAGGCGGGAGGCGGCCGGCTCCGTCCGGACGAAGTCCAGATAGGCGCGGACGACCGCCTCGATGCCGGAGCGGGCGTCCTGGTGGGAGAGCAGCGCGGTGCCCAGTTCTCCGAGGAGGCGGCCGAGCCAGCGCAGGGCGAGCGCGGAGACCACTCCGTGGAGGTTGCCGAAGTGGTGGTAGACGCTGCCGGTGCTGACGCCGCTCACTCGGGTGAGGGCGGCGACGGTGAGACCCGCCTCCCCCTCGCGCGCGTAGAGGTCGAGCGCCGCGTCGAGGACGCGCTCGACGGTGACTTCTCCGCGCTGCTGCTTCCGGCTCATCGAGCGGGGTGCCCCTTTGTCCGTGCGCCATGCCTGGCCTGGTGGTTCCGTACCTGGTCAGCATAGGAGGCGAGGCGGCCGTCCGACCCCGTCGCGCGGTCCCGGGCGGCCGGCGGCGGGGGCGGGGCGCTACGCCAGGGCGAGGAAGAGCTTCTCCAGCTCCGCTTCCGTCATCGGCGGACCGTCCGCCGGCTCCTCGGACAGGCACTGCCGCATCCCGCTCGCCACGATCTTGAACCCGGCCCGGTCCAGGGCCCGGGCGACGGCGGCCAGTTGGGTCACGACGTCCTTGCAGTCGCGGCCCGCCTCGACCATCGCGATCACCCCGGCCAGCTGCCCCTGGGCCCGCCGCAGGCGGTTCAGCACGGGTGTCACGGCCTCTTCGTCGACCTGCACGGCCGTCCTCCTTCTCGTCGACACCCCTGCCTCCAGGATACCCGGTGGGGTATTAAATCGGGCGGGATCCGTGGAGAGGGGTCACTCGCGGGCGGTCGCGGTACGGCTCCGCGCCCGCCGGGCGACCGCGCCGGCCACCGCCGCGAGACCGGCGGTGCCCAGGACCGCCCAGGTCGCCGGATGGGCCCGGACGTCCGGGTCGAGCTGCCGCACGAGCACGAAGGACCCCATCGCCACGACGAACCAGCCGAACGCCCGGCGGAGGGCGGCCTGCGGGATCCGGCCGGCCAGCCGCGCCCCGGCGAGGCTGCCGAGGACGGCCGTGGCGGTGACCGCCAGGGCGAGACCCCAGTCGACGACGGTGCCGGAGAGGTGCCCGGCGAGACCCGCGAAGGAGTTCATGGCGATGACGAGCAACGAGGTGCCGGCCGCGACGCCCATCGGCAGCCCGCCGAGGAGTGCGAGGGCCGGGACCATCAGGAAGCCGCCACCGGAGCCCACGAGCCCGGTCGCCGCGCCCACCAGGAGCCCCTCGCCCGCGACGTGCCGCACGGACGGCCCGGCGCCGGCCGGCTCCGGCGCGCGGGAGGCGCGGGGCGCGCGGAGCATGGCGGCGGCGGTGGCGAGCATCATCAGGGCGAAGGCGATGAGCAGCGCGGTCTCGGGGACGTACTCCGCGAGCCGTCCGCCGCCGTACGCGCCAGCCATGCCGAAGGCGCCGAAGAGCAGGCCGGCCCGCCACCGGACCCGCCGGGCCCGCGCGTGCGGCACGAGGGCGGCGAGGCTGGTCACGCCCACGACGAACAGCGAGGTCGCGATCGCCTCCTTCGGGCCGAGGCCGGCGAGGTGGACCAGGATCGGCAGGGTGAGGATCGAACCCCCGCCGCCGAGGACGCCGAGGGTGACGCCCACCAGCAGCGAGGCCGCGACGGCGAGCACGGTCACCGGGTGCTCCGCAGCTCCGCGAGGACGGTGCGGACGTCGGTGCGGGGGCCGCGGTTGTAGGGCAGCTTCGAGAGCAGGACGCCCAGGGCGCAGGTGTTGCTGAGCGCCGCGTAGGTGAGCCCGGCGCCGATCGCGGTCCCGACGAGGTGGACGCCGGGGACGAGGACGCCGATCAGGCCGGTGGCGAGGACGACGGAGCCGGCGACGAGCCGGACCTGACGCTCCATGTCCCACCGCTCGGGGCCCCGCTCGACGGGCGCGCCCGACCCCTCCCAGGCGACGATCCCGCCCTCCAGGACCCGCGGGTTCGGCAGCCCGGCGTCGGCGAGGGCCCGCTCCGCCTCCCGCGCCCGCTGCCCGGAACGGCAGACGAGGACGACCTCCTCGTCGAGGTGGGCGAGCAGCTCGGCGCGGTGCTCGCGCAGGGTGTGCAGCGGCACGTTGTACGAGCCCGGGATGTGGGCCGTACGGAACTCGCCGGGCGTGCGGACGTCGAGCAGCCGCGGTGCGCGGCCCTCCTGGACGAGGCGGTGCAGGGCGGCGGGGGAGAGGGAGGAGGTGGTGGTCATGGCGGGGCGGTTCCGTTCGTGTGGGTGGCTTCGGCGGGAGGGGGCGAGGGGCTCGGGCGGCCGGGTTCTCCGCAGGAGGGGCGGGCCGGTTCAGACGGCCGGGCTCTCCGCCGTCAGGGCCCAGGCCGCGTAGCCGCCGAGGAGGTCGGAGACGTCCTCGAAGCCGCGCCGGCGCAGCAGGCTCGCGGCGATGGAGGAGCGGTGGCCGCCCGCGCAGTGCAGGACGAGCGGCCGGTCGGCGGGGAGTTCGCCGGTCCGGGCGGGGAGTTCGGCGAGCGGCAGGTGGAGGGCCGCGCCGATGAAGCCGTCCGCGCCGCGTTCGCCGCAGCTGCGCACGTCCACGACGAGCGGCGGCCGGTCGCCCGCGAGCGCGGTCCGCAGGCGCGCCGCCGTGACGCGGCTCGCCGGGGCGACCTCGGCGGCGAGCGCCTCCAGCGCCGCCTCCGGCTCGGGGAGGTACCCCTCGACCCGGTCGAAGCCGACGCGGGCGAGGCGCGTGACGACCTCCTCCCCGCGCCCCTCGGGGGCGAGGACGACGAGCCGGTCGGCCGGGTCGAGGACGGTCCCGGCCTGCTCGGCGAACCGGCCGTCGGCCGGCACGTTCACCGCGCCGCGCAGGTGCCCGGCGGCGAACTCCCGCGGGTCGCGGGCGTCGACGACGACGGCCCCGGCGGCCCGCAGCCCGGCGAACCCGTCGGGCGTCAGGGCCCGGGCGGCGGTGGCGGAGTCGTACCGGCGCGGATCGACGACCACGGCGTGGCCCGTGCCCTCGTCCGCGATCAGGTACGAGGCGTGGGACAGGCAGTCGAGGTAGTACTGGGCGAAGAACACGGCGGAACCTCCCGCAAGCGATCTGATACCCCCCGGGGTATGAACACGTGCGACCGTACGGCTCGGCGTCGTGCCACGTCAAATACCCCCCTGGGTATTGAGTGGCGCGGACGACGGGGGTGACGGGGTGAAGGGGGCGGCGGGGGCGAAGAGGGGCGGCGGGCAACGGAAAGGGGCACCGCCGGTCTCCCGGCGGTGCCCCGCTCCGTCCCCTCCTCGGGCGGTTCCCCCGTGCCGCGGCCCCGCGGGTCAAGGCTCGTGACCGGCGGCGACCGCGAAGGTCCGGGCGATCAGCACCTGCTCCGCCCGCTTCTGGAGCCGGTCCGCGAGCCCGCGCAGCCGCGCCCCCTCGGCGGCGGGGATCGACAGGGCCACCGCGGCCGTCTCCGCGCCCACCGTGATCGGCACCGCCGCGCACGCGGTCCCCACCGCGTACTCCTGGTGCTCCAGGACCGGCAGGCGCCGCGGAGCCGCCGCCAGCCGCCTCTCGAAGTCGCCCCGCGACGCGACCGTGTGGGCGGTGAGCGCCGTCACCCGGTGGCGGCCCAGATGGTCGTCGCGCTCCTCCGGCTCCAGCTGGAGCAGCAGGCTCTGGCCGGCGGCGTGGGCGTGGGCGGTGGCGCGGAAGTCGGCCCACTCCTCGACGGGCGGCCGGGCCGGATTGTCCGACACGGCGCCGAGCCGCACCTCGCCGTCGAGGTACTGCACGAAGTACACGGCGGCGTCCAGCTCCCGGCTGAGCGTGTCCACCCAGGCCTGGATCCCCAGGGCCGGCTCGTGGACGACGGCGCCGGCGCCGCGGCGCAGCGGCGCGACGAGCCGGTAGGCGCCGTGGTCGTTGCGGACCAGGCCCTCGTGGACCAGGGTCCGCAACAGGTGGTAGGCGGTCGGCAGCGGCAGCACCGCGTCGCGGGCCAGCTGCTTGGCGCTCCCCGTGCCCCCGCGCCGCTCCAGCTCGTCCAGCAGCCGTACGGCCCGGCGTACCGACTGGATCAGGGTCGGTGCCGTGCCGCTCTCCCCCTCGCGACGGTGCATGCGTGTCCTTCCGTAACGCGCGGAGCACGGTGCTCCCGGAATCATGATCGGACAGTGAACCAAGCATCACATACCGTCAGGTAGCCCGGGGTGTCGGAACCGTGGCCGCCCTTCGCCGCGTGGTGCACTGCGGAAACGATCACTCGCGATCGCCGACGATCGCCTGCGAAGGGACGTCCGTGCACACCCAGAACCCCGGCGCCTCCCGCCGGACCGCGCTCACCCTCGGCGCCGCGACGGCGCTCACCACCCTCGGCCTCGCCGGCGCGGGCACCGCCCACGCCGCGGCCCGGCCGTCCGGCCGGGCCGAGGACCGGATCGCCGCCCGCCTGCGCGCCCTGGAGGAGCGGTACGACGCACGCCTCGGTGTGTACGCCCACGACGTGCGCTCCGGCCGCACGATCGCGCACCGGGACCGCGAACGCTTCCCGATGTGCTCGGTCTTCAAGACCCTCGCCGCCGCGGCCGTGCTGCGCGACCTCGACCACGACGGCACCTTCCTGGCCCGCCGGATCCACTACACCGCCGACTACGTCACGAAGTCCGGCTGGTCCCCGGTGACCGAGCGCCCGGAGAACATCGCGGGCGGCCTGACCGTCTCCGAACTCTGCGACGCCACCATCCGGTTCAGCGACAACACCGCCGGCAACCTCCTGCTGCGCGAGCTCGGCGGCCCCACCGCCGTCACCCGCTTCGCCCGCTCGCTCGGCGACCCGGTGACCCGGCTCGACCGCTGGGAGCCCGAGCTGAACTCCGCCGAGCCCTGGCGGACCACCGACACCACCAGCCCGCGCGCCATCGCCCGCACCTACGGCAGGCTCGTCCTCGGCCGGGCCCTCGACCCCGCCGACCGCGGCCTCCTCACCGACTGGCTGCTCCGCAACACCACCAGCCCCACCCGCTTCCGCAAGGGCCTGCCGGCGGACTGGACGGTCGCGGACAAGACCGGCGGCGGCTCGTACGGCGGCAACAACGACGTGGGCGTCACCTGGCCGCCGGACGGCGGCCCGATCCTCCTCGCCGTCCTCACCACCCGGTTCGAGCAGGCGGCCCCCGGCGTGGACGAACTGGTGGCGGGCGCCGCGGCGATCGTCGCCGAGGAGCTCCGCTAGGGTCTGTTGCGAAAGTGGATCTTGTTCGTTGATGATCACGTCCTGTGGGACGTGGGGATCTGACGAACGGCC
>NZ_BMTV01000056.1 GCF_014649855.1 Streptomyces roseolus
CCTTCCTCGACACCAAGTTCCCCTACTTCGGCGGCCAGCAGGCCAACCGCATCTTCGCCGAATCCGCCCGCAACGTCAGCACCGCCTGGTCCTACCTGCCCTTCCAGGTCTACGCCAACTCCCTCTTCAACGACACCGTCGGCAAGGCCTACGTCTCCCCCACCACCCTCACCGACGGCCTCAAGGCCTGGCAGGACGCCAGCGTCAAGTACGGCAACGACCAGGGCTTCACCGTCAACCGGTAGACGTGTCACGGCCCCGGACCGGACCGACCGCCCCCAGGGTCGAGGACCAAGAAGCGAGGGACAGCATCACCACGAACCGACAGCCCGTGGAGGTGCCACGCGCCATGGTCGCCGACCGAGCGGACCGCGGCCTGCTCGACCGGGCTTCCACCGGTTCCCCGGGGCTTCGCGGGCGGAGGCGGAGAGGGCCGTGGCCCACTGCCGCTTCCGCCGCGCGCTCCATGGGGGGTCAGGAGGTGAGGCCCACCTGGTCGATCGTCCAGAAGGCGCTGTTGGTTCCGGTGTAGTGGAAGTGCAGCCGGGCGGTGGTCGCGCCGGCGGGAACGGCGACCGTGAGCTTCTCGAAGGCGTTGTGGTCCGTGCGGTAGGACCGCAGCAGTTGCCGGGGGCCGTTGTCGAAGGAGACGTGGACGTCTCCGGTCTGCGGGCCGTCCACCTTGTAGTGGGTGGCGTAGGAGACGGTCGCCGTCCCGCCGCCGGTCACGGCGAGGGCCGGGCTGCTGAGCGTGGAGTCGAACTGCCCGGCGCCGTGCGACTTGTCGTCCCATTCGTCGGAGTCGGCGACGGCGAAGACGTCGCGTGCCCGGACGTTGGTCTCGCGGGCCTGCCCCAGGTCCGTGTTGCTCCAGAACTCGTCGGTGGCGAAGGACCAGCCGCGCCACTCGGTGACCCCGCCGGCGGGCATGGCGGAGTTGTCGACGGTCCAGCCGTCGGGCGCCGCGGTCGTCCAGCCCTTGAGGGCCGACGGCAGGGCGAGTTCGTCGACTCGGCTGTTCAGGAGGGGCCGCAGGACGTCGAAGGCGTCGGGCGCGAGGGCGCCGACCGGCTTGCCGTCGAGCTGCCACGACGGATCGGGGGCGACGCCGAGGTGGGCGAGGGCGGTCGGCGCGATGTCGGTGACCTTGACGTCGTGGCGCACCGATCCCGGCTCGAAGCCGGAGCCCTTGGCGATGACGAACGTCTGGCGCTCGCCGGGGGTGTTGCCGCCGTGGCCGCCGCCGGGCGCGTGACCATGGTCGGCGGTGACGACGATCTGCCAGTTCTCGTCGGCATGGGTGGCGCGGGAGGCGATGGCGTCGAGCATGCGGCCGACCTGGCCGTCGGCCGTGCCGAGGGCTTCCCGGTAGGCCCGGTGCTCCGTGCCGTAGTAGTGGCCGGCGCCGTCGACCTCGTCGAGATGGACGAAGACGGCGTCGGCGTCGGTCGTCTTGAGCAGGGACACGGCGGTCGAGGTGGTGTCGGCGTCGCTGACACCACCGAGGCGGGTGTCGACGCGGGGGCCGAAGACGGTGTCGCGGATCGGGCTCCAGGTCCCCACGACCGCGGTGTCGAGCGCGGGGTCGGCGGTCTCCAGGCGGGTGAGGTAGTCCGGGTAGAGGTCGTGACGGGCGCCGGTGAAGCTGTTGTCGACGACCTTGTGCTTGTCGGGCCAGGCGCCGGTCGCGACGGACGACCAGCCCGGACCCGAGGACGTGGGGGCCATCGGGTACGCGTAGAGGTTGCTGGTGGCGGTCATGCCGCTCGCCATGAGGCCCTTGACCCTCGGCATCTTCGCCTTGTCGAACGTGGCGAAGGTCGCGCCGTCGATGCCGATCACCAGCGACTTGGGGCGCTTCGTGGTGTTCGCGGCACCGGAGGACGGTGTCTCCTTGCCGCCGGCGGCGTGCGCGGAGGCGGCCAGCGGCAGAACCGCTGCCGCGACCGTGCCGGCGAGGGCGGCACGAAGAGAACGGGACAGGTGCACGACGTCTCCTTGGGAGGACTGCGGGGTGCACGGCCGGCGTGGCCGGGCGTGGAAGAGCCTGCGCCCGACCGGGAATCAACGGATTTACACAAAACTCACCAGAGATGAACAGACGACGACGTTTGGTTCAGACCCGTTACCTCTTCGTGACGCGCGGAAGATCGCACCTGTCGGCCCGCGGGCGCACTCGGGGCCCCTCCACCACGAGGATGGAGGGGCCCCGAGGAAGCGTCGCCGTCAGACGGTGACCCGGTCCCACTGCTGGTTCTGACCGTCGTCGCAGGTCCACTGGTCGAGCCCCGCGCCGTCGCCGTACGAGTACTCCGCGACGTCCAGGCACTTGCCGCTGTGCCGCGCGACCAGCCTGCCGTAACCGGCGTCGCCCGACGGCTCGATCTTCCAGTGCTGGGACTTCGCGGAGCCACAGGTCCGCTGGACGACCTCGGCGCCGTCCTGGGTGGACGCCCCCTCCACCTCCAGGCACTTGCCGCTGTTGCGGGCCATGATCTGGACGTAGCCGCTGGTGCCGACGTTCTTGAACCAGTACTGCTGGTTGATGTCGCCACCGCAGCCCCACTGGACGATCCGGGCGCCGTCGGCGGAGTCGAAGTTCGAGACGTCGGCGCACTTGCCGCTGTGACGGACCGACAGGGCCTCCCAGATCACGTTCATGCCGGTCACCTTTCCGGCGGCCGCGTCGATCGTGATCCTGGGCGAGTAGTCCATCGTCATGGTCGTCCTGGTGGGGAACTTCAGCGGGAGCCAGACGTACCGGGAGTCGTTGACCATGCCGCCCATCGAGTTGCCCCAGCGGTCTCCCATGTAGAGGAACGACGTGCCGTTGGTGCCCTGCACCGGGAGGACGTAGGCCGTCTGGCTGCGGTAGGCGGTGGAGTTGCCGACGTCCTTCAGGCCGCTCCAGGTGCCGGTGATGCTGGTGGCGGTGGCGTACTTCTGCTGGTTGGGGGCCCAGCCGGTGGCGCCGGAGGTGAGCAGGAAGTAGACGCCGTTGCGCTTGAACATCGCCGGCGCCTCGCGCCACTGCCCGGCCCAGAGCTTGTTCACCTGGGCGTCGATGGCGGTGTAGTCGGCGGTGAGGCGGTAGATGTGCAGGTCGGCGTTCTCGTTGGCCGCGGAGATCATGTAGCCGGTGCCGTCGGTGTCGACGAACGCGGTGATGTCACGGGACATGTGGCCGAGCGGACGGAAGCTTCCGCGCCAGGAGTAGTCGCCGTCGACGGTGTCCGAGACGGCCACGGCCGCGCGGGCCTCGCTGTAGTCGGTCGCGCTGCCCTCCTTGTGCATCCACATCACGAACTGGCCGGTCGCGGCGTTGTGGATGACCTTCGGGCGCTCGATGTTGGCGCCCGCGAGTTCCGGGTCGCTCTCCTGCTTCAGGACGTGGTTGCGGAACTCCCATGTCTTCAGGTCGGTGGACCGGTAGGCGGAGACGTACCGGAAGCTGTTGTCGGCGTCGCGGTTCTCGCCGAACCAGTAGTAGTACGCGCCCACCTTCAGCACCCCGCCGCCGTGGGCGTGGACCGGATTGCCCTGCGGATCGGTGAACTGGGTGGCGTTGTCGATGCTCACGGGGGCGGCGTGAGCCGTTCCCATGGCGCCGAGGAGGGACAGGAGGAGGGCGGACAGGGCGGCGAAGACCGCCGTCGCCCCGGTTCTTTTGCGCGACATGATCACGTGCCTCTTGCTGTGGGGGACGACACGCACCGGGCCCGCCGAAGGGGTGGGCCGTACGTGTCCCTGAGGGGTGGGTGCGCGGACGCACCGGGAGGAGGAGTGCGCGGGAGGGGGCCGTCGGGACCGTGGGTGCGGGGGTGACGACCGGGCCTCGCGAGACCTGCGCCGGGAGGGGCGCCGCCGTGTCACGGCCAGGCGCCACCTCTGCATGTTTACGTTAACGCGGGGTGTTGGGGAAGAGTCTGGAAGGTGTGGGGGCGCCTGTCAACAGTCCGGTCCGCGGATCTGTCCGGCGGCCCCGGTTCCGTCTTCTCCGGTCATTCGCCGACGGCTTCGGACCAGCTCTTCCGCACCACCCGGAGCGCCTCGTTCAGCTGTGCGTCGCCGGGAAAGGCCGGAGGGGATCCTTCGACCGTCGGCAGCCGCGCCGCCTTCTCCTCGTCGAGCGTGCCGTCCTTCGCCATGACGTCCATGAGCACGGGACGGGCGTATCCGCCCAGCCTCAGGTTCTGGCCCTCCGCGCTCGCCAGGTACTCCATCCACAGCCGCGCCGCGGCGGGGTGGGGGGCGTGCTTGTTGATCGCCTGGGCGTAGTACTGCGAGAAGCTTCCGTCGAAGGGGATGGAGACCTTCCACCGCACGTCGGTGCCGCGCAGCTCGTCGACGTGCCGCAGGTTGAGGAAGTCCCACTCGATGCTGATCGGGGTCTCCCCGCGGACGATCGCCTCCGGGTTGGGGTTGCCGCGGTTGTAGTTCCCGACGTCACGGAGCTTCTCGAAGAAGTCGATGCCCGGCTGGATGTCGTCGAACGAGCCGCCGTTGGCCAGGGCCGCCGCGTAGACGCCGGCGAAGGCGGAGCCGGCCGTCGTCGGGTTGCCGTTCAGCGCGACCATGCCCCGGTACTCGGGCTTGAGCAGGTCGGCGAAGGAGGCGGGACACACCGCCACCCTGCTCTGGTCGCAGCCGATGGACACGTAGCCCCCGTAACTGTTGAACCAGGCTCCGTCCGGGTCCTTCTGGTTCGCCGGGATGCTGTCCCACGGGGCGACCCGGTAGGGGGCCAGCAGGCCCTCTCTCGCGGCCGACTGCGCGAAGGCGTCGCCGAGGTCGAGGACGTCCGGGGCGCTCGCCTTGCCGCGGTTCCGCTTGATGTCCTCGATCTCCTCCTGGCTCGACCCGAACGGGTTGCTGTTCACGATCTCGATCCCGTACTTCTTCTCGAAGCCGTCCATCAGACCGCCGTAGTTCGCCCAGTGCCGCAGCAGCGTCGTCGTGTGGAGCGTCCCCTCCTCCTTCGCCGCCCTGACCAGCGCGTCCATGCCGCCGGCCTCCTCGGCGGAGCCCGCCACGGCGGGGGCGACCACGCGTACCGGCTCGTCGTCCTCGCCGCAGCCGCCCAGCCCCGGGGCCACGGCACAGAGGCAGACGGCAAGGGCGGCGGCACGCATCCGGGGAAGTCCGACCACGGCGTCTCCGCAGGGTCCGAAGGGAACGGTGGAGGTGTTTCCAGGCTACTCGGGCACCCGCGCCGTGTCCGTCCGGAGCCTCCCGCCCCGCCGGGCCGGGGCGGCCCTCACAGCTCGACGTCGTCCCACTGGCCGAGGATGTCGTCCTCCCCCAGGTGGTCCAGGTCGGGCCCCGCGCCCGGTGCGGTCGCCTGGGCGGCCCAGATGGTCTTTCCCCGGGGGGAGTACCGGGTGCCCCACTTCTCGGCGTACTGGGCGACCAGGAACAGGCCGCGGCCTCCCTCGTCGGTGTCGCTGGCGCGTCGGATGTACGGGGCGGTGCTGCTTCCGTCCGAGACCTCGCAGACCAGCGAGGTGCCGTACAGGAGCCGCACCTGGATGGGTTCGAGGCCGTAGCGGACGGCGTTGGTGATCAGTTCACTGAGGATGAGTTCGCTGCCGAAGGAGATGTCGTCGAGGCCCCACTCGGCCAGCTTGCGGGCGCAGGCGTTGCGGACCGGGCCCACGGCCGCCGGGTCGCGCGGCACGTCCCAGACGGCGACCCGGTCGGGGTCCATGCGGCGGACGCGGGCGACGAGCAGGGCGACGTCGTCGCCCGCCCCGGTGGGCAGCATCGTGTCGATGGCGGCGTCACAGGTCTCCTCCGGTGTGCGGTCGGGCCCGGCGAGGGCCCTGCGCAGGGCGTCCAGGCTCTCGTCGGGGTCCCGGGTCCGGTCCTCCAGGAGGCCGTCGGTGTAGAGCACGAGCCGGGAGCCCTCCGGCAGGGTCGTCCGGACCGTCTCGACGGGCATGCCGGCGCCCAGTCCGAGGGGCGGGGAGACGGGGGGCGCCAGGAAGTCCGCGCTCCCGTCCGGCCGGACGACCACGGGCGGCAGGTGCCCCGCGGTGGCCACGGAGACCTCGCCGGAGACGGAGTCGTAGAGGACGCACAGGCACGTCGCTCCGGTGATCGTCTCCTCCCACTCCTCGGAGGAGGCGTCCTGGACGTCGAGGAGGGTCACGAGTTCGTCCAGCCGCCGGATCAGTTCGTCCGCGGAGAGGTCGAGGGCCGAGAAGTTGTGCACGGCGATCCGCAGCCGGCCCATGGTGGCCGCGGCGTGCAGGCCGTGGCCGACGACGTCGCCCACGACCAGCGCCACCCGGGCCCCGGGCAGCGGGATGACGTCGAACCAGTCGCCCCCCACGCCCGCCTCCGCGGGCAGGTAGCGGGAGGCCACGTCGAGCGCCTCGTCGCCGGGGAGGCTGCGCGGCATCAGGCTGCGCTGGAGGGTGACCGCCATCGCGTGTTCGCGGGTGTAGCGGCGGGCGTTGTCGATGGAGACCGCCGCCCTGTTCGTCAGCTCCTCGGCGAAGGACAGGTCCTCGTCCGAGTACGGCGGGGAGGCGCCCGACCGCCAGAAGTTCGCCACCCCCAGCACCACGCCCCGCGCGCGCAGCGGGACGACCGCCAGCGCGTGGATGCCGTGGCGGAGGACCCGGCGGGCCCGTTCCTCGTCCTGGGCGCGCCATCCGGTCGAGGAGGCGAGGTCGTTCTCCACCACGGAGCGGCCCTCGGTGACGCTGACGTCGACCGGCGAGCCGGAGACGAAGCGGATCAGTTCCCCGGAGGGGTAGAGGGGGTGGTCCTCGGTGAGGCCGGCGATGGCCGTCCGGCGCAGCTCGGTGCTCGCCCCCGCGGGTTCGCCGCCGCTCAGGACGGGGTCCAGGAGTTCGACGGTGACGACGTCCGCGAAGCCGGCGGAGGCCACCTCCGCCAGCTCCTCCGCGGTGCGCACGACGTCCAGGGTGGTGCCGATGCGCACCCCCGCGTCGTACAGCAGGGTCAGCCGCTCCCTCGCCACCTCGGCCCGCCCGGAGAGGGAGCGCAGCTCGGTGGTGTCCCGCAGCGTCACCACGCTGCCGTGCTGGCCCCCCGGGGGCAGGGTGACCCGTTTGTTGAGGGCGAGGAGGCGGTCCGCGGCCAGGTGCACCTCGTCGGTGGCGATCCGGTCCGAGGCCAGGAGGGCGGCGAGGGCGGGGTCGAGGCCGAGGTCCGTGACGCGGCGGCCCTCGGCGTCCGCCGGCAGGTCGAGCAGCCGGCGCGCCTCGTCGTTGGCGAGCAGCAGCCTGCCCTCCCGGCCGGTGATGAGCACGCCCTCGCGGACGGCGTGCAGGACCGCGTCGTGGTGTTCGTACATCCGGGTCATCTCCGTCGGCCCCAGACCGTGGGTCTGGCGGCGCAGCCGGCGGCTGACCAGCCCCGTGCCCAGGGCGGCGAGGGCGAGGGCACCGGTCGCGCTGCCCAGGAAGACGGGCAGCTGCTGGTCCAGCGAGTCCTGGACCTTCTCGACCGTCACCGCGGCGGAGACGATGGCGACGACGTCTCCGCCGGCGTCCCGGACGGGGGCCGCGGAGACCACGGAGAGGCCGAGGGCGCCCTGGAACGTGCGGGTGAAGGGGCGGCCGGCGGCGGCTTCGGCGTAGGGCCCGATGACGTGCTTGCCGAGCTGGGTGGGGTCGCTGTGGGTCAGCGTGATGCCGTCGAGCTCGTACACGATCAGCGCGTCGATGCCTGCGGCCTTGCGGGCTCCTTCGGCGAGGGGCTGGAGCTCGACGGTCGGGAAGTCGTCCTGCAGGGCCCGTACGAGACCGGGAGCGTGGGCGAAGGTCTGCGCGGCGGCGACGGTCCGGTGCCGGGCGTCCGCCATGGTGTCGCGGCGGGCCTGGACGACGAGCGCGACGACCGCCGCGGCGGCGAGGAGGACGACGAGGAGGAGCTGGAGAAGGAAGACCTGGCGGGCGACGCTGTGGGTGGTCAGCCATGACCTGAGGCGTCGGCGTCCCCGGGCGGGACCTTCGAGAGGATCACCTGCCCCGGGACCGTTTTCTCCACTCATAATCCATATTTATCCCTTTTCGCCGCACACCTGGCAAGCATGGCCGGCCCGCGGACCGGGGCTCCGGGAGGGCGTCAGACGCTCGCCCGGTCGGCCAGGACGAGCCGGCCCACCTCGCGGTCCAGGACCGACCGGGCGTCCTCGTCGAGGGCGTCGTCCGAGACGAAGTAGTCGATCTCGTCGAGCCCGGCGAACCGGCTGAGCCCCACCACGCCCCACTTGCTGTGGTCCGCGACCACGGCGAGCCGTGCCGCGGAGTCGATGAGTGCCCGGTTGGTCTGCGCCTCGGCGAGGTTCGGGGAGGTCACGCCCGCCCGTTCGGACACCCCGTGGGCGCCCATGATCAGGAGGTCCACCCGCAGCGAGCGGATCGTCTGGTCGGCCAGCGGACCCACCAGCGACGCGGACCTCGTCGGGGCGCCGCCGGTGAGGAGCACGGTCGGGGCACCCGTCTCCGGCTCCTCCGCGTACCCGCGCAGCAGGTCGGCGACGGGCAGCGAATTGGTGACGACGGTGAGACCGGGGGTCCGCCGGAGCCGGGTCGCCACCGCGAAGGCGGTCGTGCCGCCGGACACCGCCACGACGCTGCCCGGCTTCACGAGGTCGGCCGCCGCCGCGGCCACCGCGGCCTTGGCCTGCGACTCCAGGTTGACCTTGGCCTCGAAGCCGGGTTCCTCGCCGGTGGTGGCGGTGGAGGTCGCGACGGCTCCGCCGTGCACCTTCTCCACGGAGCCGGACCTCGCCAGCGCCTCCAGATCACGTCGGACGGTCATGTCCGAGACCCCGAGCCGTTCGACGAGGTGGGCCACCCGGACGGCGCCGTCCCGGCGCAGGAGGTCGAGGATCACCGCTCGCCGCTGCAGCGCAAGCACCGACTCCTCCGTTCCCCTGTCGTCCGCCTCGGGCGGGAACCGGTCGGCACGAAGCCCACCGAATTCATCACATCCGAACAGAATACATACCTCCGTCTGGGGGGCGGTATCCGGCCGCCCGGGCGGTGAAGGGGCACGGGGCCGGTCGGGCAGAGGGGAGGACTGCCCGACCGGCCGGGGTGCTACGCGGTGGTGAACCGCTGGTTCGCGGCGGTGGAGCAGGTGTGCTGGACGACCTCGGCGCCGTTCGCGGTGGAGGCACCGGCCACGTCGAGACACTTGCCGCTGTGCCGGGCGAGCAGGGTGACGGAGCCGTCGGGCGACGTGTGCACCGCCCACTGCTGGTTGGGCCCGCCGTTGCAGGCGTACTGGAAGGTGACGGCGCCGTCGGCGGTCGACCCGTTGGTGACGTCGAGGCACTTGCCGCTGTGCCGGGCGACGACGTTGACGTAGCCGCCGCCGGCGGGGCGCAGGGACCACTGCTGGTGGGTCGCACCGCCGCAGGTGTACTGGACCACCTGGGCGCCGTCCGAGGTGGAGGCACCGGTCACGTCCAGGCACTTCCCGCTGTGCAGCGTCCGCAGCGGCACCCACGTGTCCGCGGCGACGGAGCGGAAGGTCCAGGACTGGTTGGCACCGGTCGTCGGACGGTAGACGCCGACGGGCGCGCCGTCGCTCGTGGACTCCCCGCTGACGTCGAGGAGTTTGCCGCTCGCGCTGTTGACCAGGGTGTGGTGCCCCTCGCCCGTGGTGGACAGCATCCACTTCTGCTCGGCGGAGGTGCCCGAGGTCACCAGGGCGAGGGAGTCGCCCGAGGTCGCGAGCGCCTTGCCGCTGGCGACGCTCGTGATGCGGTAGGCCGCGGTGTTGCTCCAGTCGGTCGAGGAGAGCTTGGTGAACTTCCACTGCTGCGTCGTGGCGGCGGGGTTGGAGTTCTGCTGGACCAGGGTGCTCTTGCCGCCGCTCGTGACGACGGCCAGGGCCTTGCCGCTGTTGTCGTTGAGCAGCTGCCGCGCGGCGCCGGTGGGAGCCGTGGCGTCCGAGGTGTTCACGCCCGTCGCGGAGGGCAGGACGAACGTCGTGACGGATCCCGCGCCCACGGTGGCGGTGAGCGTCTTGCCGACGGGGGTGAGGTCGCTCTCGCGCTGGAGGTTCTTGGTGCCGTCGGTGGTGTAGCGCTGGACCGCCCCGGTGCCGACGGTCTGGAAGCCGCCGAGGTTCAGGGTGAGCCGCTGCGGCTCCCCGGTGGGGTTGGTGTGGACGACGACCGCGCCCTGTCCGGCCGGCCGCAGGGCGGCGAAGGTGTCGGCGTTGTCGGTGTTGATGACGCGGGCGCCGGGCCGGACGAACTTGGTGTAGTTCGCCAGCGCCCAGTACTTCTTGTTCTTGCGGAGCGGTTCGGTGGCCGCGTCGGCGGGGGTGAAGTCGGTCTGGATGAGGCCCCAGTTGGAGTTCTCGCGCCCCGGCGTCATGTTCTCGTAGTCCTCGACGGCCTGCCACAGGACCCAGGCGCGGGGCTCCAGTTCGCGGAAGTCCTCGTTGACGCGCTGGGTGAGGTCGAGGGCGGGGCTCATGTCGGTGAAGCTCTGTCCGACGCTGCCGCCGAGGTCGACCTCGGACATCCACAGGGGGGTGGCCGTCCCCTTGGCGATGTCACGCACTCCGGTACGGCCGCCGGTGCTGTACGTGTGGGTGTTGAGCCGGCCGAGCGCGGCCTTGGCCGCCGTGTCGTAGGCGTCCCAGTTGGCACGGAAGGTGTTGGGGTTGGTCTCGTCCATGGCGGCGATGCGCGTGGTGACGCCGTCGGCGTTCAGCCGGGCCCGCATGGTGGTGAGCATCCGCGCCTGGGAGGCGGGGTCCCAGTGCGAGCCTTCCTGCCGGCCGTACGCACCCCAGTAGTCGGTGTTGGGTTCGTTGATGGGCGAAAGCGTGTCGAAGGTGACGCCGGTGGCGTCCTGCGCGCGCTTCATGGCGCCGGAGAGGTACGCGGCGAACCGCTCGTACTGGTCGGAGCGGAGGTTGTCCTCCCAGGCGTTCCAGTTGCCCGAGACCACACCGCTGCGGGTCATGAAGTACGGCGCCGAGTTGGAGAAGGCCTCGAAGGTGTCGGCGCCGCGCGCCTTGGCGGCGGTGAGCCACCAGCGCTGGTTGGCGTCGGCGTTCGGGTTCCAGTGGGTGGGGTCGTTCGGGTCCCACCAGTCGGGGGACTCGGGTCCCGGGCGGTTCCACCAGCCGGGGACGGCGGCGCCGGCCCGCATGTAGGGGGTGGTCTCGGGGCTGTCGCCGCCGCCGATGTTGTAGCGGGCGATGGTGAAGCCGAGGCCGTCGGCACCGTAGAGGGCGTCCGCGAGCGCGTTGCGCTGGGCGTCGGGCCAGC
Organism: Streptomyces roseolus; assembly: GCF_014649855.1. Taxonomy (GTDB): domain Bacteria; phylum Actinomycetota; class Actinomycetes; order Streptomycetales; family Streptomycetaceae; genus Streptomyces; species Streptomyces roseolus. Next base: position 11,276 of record NZ_BMTV01000056.1, read on the forward strand.
CTCCGGTCACGTTGGCGAACCAGGCGAGCGCGGTGCCCCAGCCCTCGAAGGGCTGCTGCTGGTAGCTGGGGTCGGGGCGGACGGTCACCGCCTGACCGGTCTCCTCGGCGGCCGCGGAGGCCGGCGGCGTGAGGCCGGTCGCGAGGAGCGCGGCCACGGCGGCGGTGCCCAGGATCGCGCCGCTCCTGCGCATGCGGTTCGGGGGGCGTTCACGGGTGGGGGGCATGGTCGGTCTCCCTGCGTGGGTCGTTGGTCACCGGGGGCCGCGCGAACGACGGGCGGGCGCGTACGGGCGGCGGTCATGGGTGGGGCAGGCCCCGGCGCGGGGCCGGGGCCTGCCCGGCGGCGGTGGAGTCGACGGTCAGGCGGCCGCGCGGGTCCACTTCTGGTTGGCGGCGTTGTTGTTGCAGCTCCACTGGATGAGCGGCGTGCCGTCATTCGTGGACGTGTTCATGACGTCGAGGCACTTGCCGCTCAGCACGGAGGACAGCTGCACGGTGCTGCCGGAGCCGGACACCCTCCACTGCTGGGCGGACGAACCGTTGCAGGTGTACTGGGCGATCGCGGCGCCGTCGGCGGTCGAGCCGTCCTTCGGGGCGAGGCACTTGCCGCTGTAGCGGGCCACGATCTGCACCCGGCTGTTGCCGGCGGCCTTGAGCCAGAACTGCTGGTTGACGCTGTTCGCGCAGCCCCACTGGATGAGGGCGGCGCCGTCGGCGGTGGAGCGGTCGGCGACGTCGGCGCACTTGCCGCTGTGCGAGGCCTTCAGCGTCTCCCAGGTGCCGAGGCCCTGGATCGTGCCGGCGGCGGTGTCGATCGTGAGCTGCGGGTAGTAGTCCATGGTCATGGTGGTGTTCGTGGGGAACTTCAGCGGGGCCCAGACGTACTGGGAGTCCTGGACCATGCCGCCCATGGAGTTGCCCCAGCGGTCGCCCATGTAGAGGTACGAGGTGCCGGAGGTGCCCTGGACGGGCAGGACGTAGGCCGTCTGGGAACCGTAGGTGTTCCAGTCGCCGATGTCCTGCAGGCCGGTCCAGGAGCCGGTGATGCTGGTGGCGGTGGCGTACTTCTGCTGGTTGGGGGACCAGCCGGTGGAGCCGGAGGTGAGCAGGAAGTAGACGCCGTTGCGCTTGAACATCGCGGGGGCCTCGCGCCACTGCCCGGCCCAGAGCTTGTTCACCTGGGCGTCGACCTCGGTGTAGTCGGCGGTGAGGCGGTAGACGTGCAGGTCGGCGTTCTCGTTGGCCGCCGAGATCATGTAGCCGGTGCCGTCGGTGTCGACGAACGCGGTGATGTCACGGGACATGTGTCCCAGCGGGCGGAAGCTTCCGCGCCAGGAGTAGTCGCCGTCGACGGTGTCCGAGACGGCCACGGCCGCGCGGGCCTCGCTGTAGTCGGTCGCGCTGCCCTCCTTGTGCATCCACATCACGAACTTGCCGGTCGCCGCGTTGTGGATGACCTTCGGCCGCTCGATGTTCGCACCCACCAGCTCGGGGTGGGTGGCCTCGGTCAGCACGTGGTTGCGGAACTCCCACGTCTTCAGGTCGGTGGACCGGTAGGCGGAGACGTACCGGAAGCTGTTGTCGGCGTGGCGGTTCTCGCCGAACCAGTAGTAGTACGAGCCCACCTTGACGACACCGCCGCCGTGCGCGTGCACGGGGTTGCCGTTCGGGTCGGTGAACTGGGTGGCGTTGGTGATGGTCACCGATGCCGCGTGGGCGGTGCCGGCGGCACCGAGGAGGGAGAGGAGAACGGCACAGAGCGCGGTGAGCACCGTGGCCGTCCCGGAGGATGTGCGTCGCATGAGCGCGTACCTCGTGGGGTGAGGGGATGGTCGGGTGTGGCGGTTGGGGCAGGCAGGGGCGCACCTCCGCTACGGGGGGGTGCTTGCGGTCAGGGAGAGCGCGCCGGTGCAGCCGGAAGGTGGTCGGCGGGTGTCTGGCGGTGGCCCACGGAAGACGGCCACCGCGTTACGCGAAGGTGTCGCTGCGTAATGTTCGCGTAAACACGAGCGCTTGGGACGAGAGTTTGGGAGGGGTGACGGAGGCTGTCAAGAATTCGGACAAGATCGGCCGAAGATTGACCGGTCGGTATGTTTACGTCAACATATTGAAGGTTCCTCCATGTAGGAGGTCTCCGGTGTCCTCTCGGCGGAAGGTCGTGCGCATGGCGACGGACAACAGAACACGGTCGCCCCGGTCACGTCCGGCCCGCCAGTGGCCGTCCATGGCGGACGTCGCCACGATGGCGGGCGTCTCCTCGCAGACGGTCTCCCGGGTGGCGAACAACCGGCAGAACGTGGACTCCGCCACCCGCGAGAAGGTGCTCTCCGCCATGCAGGCGCTCGGATACCGCCCCAACACGGCGGCCCGCGCCCTGGTCACCGGCCGGTTCGGGGCGCTGGGCGTGGTCAGCTTCGACGTGGGCGCGCACGGCAACGCCCGCACGCTCGCCGCCATCGCCGACGCCGCCCGCGAGGCCGATTTCTCCGTGAACTTCATGGGCGTCCGCGCCCAGACCGAGGCCGCGGTGCGCCACGCCTTCCAGCACCTGATGCTGCAGTCCGTCGACGGCATCGTGCTGGTCGAGTCGCAGATGCTGGACACCCCGTCGCTGCGCCTGCCGCCGGCCATGCCGGTGGTCGTCGCCGACGGCGACACCGGCCACGACCACCCCCACGTCGACTTCGACCAGGCCCACGGGTCGCACAGCGTGGTCTCCCACCTGCTCGGCCTCGGGCACCGCACGGTCTGGCACCTCGCGGGTCCGGTCGACTCCTTCGCCGCCCGCAGGCGCGCCGAAGCCTGGCGCCGGACCCTGACCGACGCGGGCGCGCCCGTGCCGCCGCTGGTGTACGGGGACTGGTCGGCGCGGTCCGGCTACCGGGCCGGGCTCGACCTCGCCCGCCGGCCGGAGGTCACGGCCGTCTTCGCCGCGAACGACCAGATGGCGATGGGCCTGATGCGCGCCCTGCACGAAGCGGGCAGGAGCGTGCCCGGGGACGTCAGCGTGGCCGGTTTCGACGACGTCGCCGAGGCCGCGTACCTCCCCACCCCCCTGACGACCGTGCACCAGGACTTCGAGGTGGTCGGCAAGCACTGCGTCGCGCTGCTGCTCGACCAGATCGAGGGCCGCACGGACGGACCGCTGCGACGGGCGGTGGAGCCCGTCCTCGTGATCCGTTCCAGCACGGCTTCCCCGCGGCCCGGCACCTCTGCCTGAGGCCGCCCCGGCCCCCTCCCGCCCGCACGTCCGTCCGTCCGCCGCCCCCTCCCTGACGCCGTCCGGCCCGCCCGGCCGACGTGACCCGTCGCCGGCGGACCTCTCCGCGCGGGCGCGCGGTGTCAGCCCTCCCGTCGGCGCGCGCCGGGGTGAGCGGTGCTGTTCCGCTCCACCAGGGTGGTCGGCACGAGGCGTACCCCCGTGACCGTCTCGCCCGCCAGCTCCCGCAGAACGGCCTCGACGCACAACGCTCCGACCTGCGCGAAGTCCTGGTGGACCGTGGTCAGGGGCGGAATGAAGGAGGCGGCCTCCGGGACGTCGTCGAAGCCGACGACGCTCACGTCCTGGGGGACGCGCACCCCGCGCTCGTGGAAGGCCCGCAGCACGCCGAGGGCCATCTGGTCGTTGGCGACGAAGACCGCCGTGCAGCCGGTCTCGTCGGCGAGCCTCAGACCGGCCTCGTAACCCGACTCGGGGGTCCAGTCCCCGCGCAGCACGGGCGGCACCGTGCGCCCCTCCTCGCGCAGCGCCTCCTCCCACGCCTCGGCGCGACGGCCCGCGGCGAAGGACTCCTCGGGCCCCGCGACGTGCCACACCGTGCCGTGCCCGAGGCCCAGCAGGTGCCGCACCGCGGCGCGGGCGCCCTGCCGCTGGTCCGTGTCCACCACCGGGAAGTCCGTGGCGTCGGAGTCCACCACGACCACCTTGACGTGCGGCGGCAGGGTGAGGGCTGCGGCGTCGAGCAGGTGCACCTCCATGATCAGCACGACGGCGTCGACCGCCAGCTCGTCGAGGCGGGTGAACGCCCCCTTGACGTTGTCCTGGGTGGGCGCGTCGAGCGGGATGAGCGTGACCGCGTACCCCGCACGGGACGCCGAGCCGGCTATGGCGTCCAGGGTCCGGACGTTGCCGGTGCTGGTGAGTCCCATCGTGATGACGCCGATGGCTCGGAAGTCACCCCGCTTGAGGGCGCGAGCCGCGCTGTTGGGACGGTAGCCCAGCTCCTTCATCGCGTCGAGGACCCGCTTCCGGGTGGCCTCGACGACGGCCGCGTCCCCGTTGGAGACGCGGGACACCGTCTGCGAGGAGACCCCCGCCCGCTGGGCGACGTCCGCCATGGAGACACGGCGCGGTCTGGCCCGCGTCCCCTTCCGGCCGTCGGTCCCGGCCGCCGCCGACCGGCCGGCCGCATTCTGCTCGGTCACCCGATTCCCTCTCATTCGCTGCCACTTCGTGCTTGACGCCCCCCAGCGGGAATGTCACCATCACGCTACCGATGATTACGTAAACATTTCTCGTCGGCCAGCCCTCTCACAGGGTCGGTTCTCGGCCTCCGGCCTCCCTGCGCCTCAGGCCCCCACCTCCGCTCCCGTCTCCGGACCGCCCGGTCACCGACGCTAGGACCCAGCCATGACGCTCCTGTCGACGCGCGCTACGGCAGCACCACCGCCCCGCCCACGAGCCCGCTTCCGCCTCCGCAAGGAGGCCCTCGTGGGCTGGGGATTCGCCGGCCCGTTCGTCGCGGTCTTCGGCCTCGTCTTCCTCGCCCCGATCGGGTACGCCGGATACCTGAGCCTGTTCCAGGACCGGCTCATCGGCGGCACCTCCTTCGTCGGTCTCGACAACTACGGCGAGGCCCTGACGGACCCCCGCTTCTGGGACGGCCTGACGAGGGTCGGCCTCTTCCTGCTGGTGCAGGTGCCGATCATGCTGGGCATCGCGCTCCTCGCGGCCCTCGCGATCGACAGCGGCCGCCTCTACGGCAAGACCTTCTTCCGCGTCTCGATCTTCCTCCCCTACGCCGTCCCCGCCGTCGTCGCCAGCCTCATCTGGGGCTTCATGTACGGCGACCAGTTCGGCCTGGTCGGCAACATCAACGACGCGTTCGGCATCAGCCTCCCCAACCCGCTCTCGCCCTCCCTGGTCCTCGCCTCCATCGGCAACATCGTCACCTGGGAGTTCGTCGGTTACAACATGCTGATCTTCTACTCCGCCCTCAAGGTCGTCCCGCGCTCGCTCTACGAGGCCGCGGCGATCGACGGCGCCGGGGAGTGGCGCATCGTGGCCTCGGTGAAGCTGCCGGCCATCCGCAGCGCCCTGGTCATCGCCACGATCTTCTCGGTCATCGGCAGCTTCCAGCTCTTCAACGAGCCGAGCATCCTGCAGAAGCTCGCCCCCAACGCCATCACCAACGACCTCACTCCCAACCTCTACACGTACTCGCTGTCCTTCTCGGGCCAGCAGCACAACTACGCGGCGACCGTGGCGATCGTGATGGGCGTGATCACCGCGATCATCGCCTACGCGGTCCAGCTGCGCGGCATGCGGAAGGGCTGAGCCATGACCACCTCCATGACCACCGCGGCCGCCGAGTCGACCCCGTCCGCGGAGCCGCGGACCGGTACGGCCCCCGCCTCCGCGCACCGCGCCCGCCCCGCCGCGGACGGGCGCCGCACACGGCGCCCGCACACCCCGCTCAACCCCCGGCGCAGCGTCCCGCTGACCCTCCTCACCGGCCTGGTCCTCGTCTACACCCTGCTCCCGCTCGCCTGGCTGGTCATCAACGCCACCAAGAGCCAGCGGGGACTGCTCGACTCCTTCGGGCTGTGGTTCGCCGACGACTTCGACCTGTGGGACAACATCACCCGCACGCTCACCTACGACGACGGCGTCTTCGTCCGCTGGCTGCTCAACACCCTGCTGTACGTCGCCGCCGGCGCGGGCGGCGCCACGGTCCTCGCCGTCCTCGGCGGCTACGCCCTCGCGAAGTACGACTTCCCGGGCCGCAAGGCGGTCTTCGCGGTCGTCATCGGAGCCGTGGCCGTCCCCGGCACGGCCCTCGCCGTGCCCACCTTCCTGATGTTCAGCAACATGGGCCTGACCAACACCCCGTGGGCCGTCATCATCCCCTCCCTGATCTCCCCCTTCGGGCTCTACCTCATGTGGGTCTTCGCCGCCGAGGCCGTCCCCACCGAGCTCCTGGAGGCCGCGCGCATCGACGGCTCCGGCGAGCTGCGCACCTTCTTCCGCGTGGCGCTGCCGCTCCTCGTGCCCGGCACCGTCACCGTGCTGCTGTTCTCCATGGTCGCGACCTGGAACAACTACTTCCTGCCGCTGATCATGATCAAGGACCCCGACTGGTACCCGCTGACCCTCGGCCTCAACGCCTGGAACGCCCAGGCCCAGACCGCCGGCGGCGAGGCCGTCTTCGACCTGATCGTCACCGGTTCCCTGCTGACGATCGTCCCGATCGTGGCCGTCTTCCTGCTGCTTCAGCGGTACTGGCAGTCCGGCCTGGCCGCCGGCAGCGTCAAGGAATGACCGCCCGCCCCCGATCCTCCTCCCGGAGAACCCTCCCCGCCCGCACCACCGACCAGGAGCACCTCCCATGCGCACCCACACCTCCCGCAGACTGCTCGGCGCCCTCGCCGTGCTCGCCACGCTCTCGCTGACCGCCACGGCCTGCGGCTCGGACGACCCGGACGCCGGCACCGGCGGCACCACCGGCCCGAAGGACGTCGCCGCCGC
>NZ_BMTV01000057.1 GCF_014649855.1 Streptomyces roseolus
CCTTCCGGGGAGGTTTCACCGGCACGAGGCCAGATCGCGTTCGGACATTCGTCCCTTTCACCCTCCATTCGGCGCGACCGCGCAGGAGGATTGCCCGCCGGCCGGCGGTGGCGACTTGAGGGCTGTGGCCGCGCGGGCGGGACCGTGGCAGCGGAGCTGTTCCCACGGACGGGCGACCCGTGGCCGTGCTGTGCGTGCCGCCGGACTCATCTCACAGGGCTCGGTGCGGCCGGGGCCGTTGGACCCGCAGGCGGATACGGATGTGGAGTCGACGGGGTGCGAGCAGAGGGGTGATCTGCGCCAGTACACCGTCGGTCACCGCGGTCATGACCTCGTCGGGGTGTGCTGTGCCATGCACGGTGAGGGTGACGGACAGGCACATCGCGCCCTCGCGGCCGGTGAGGCGGCAGCGGGCCCGCACGACCCCCGGCACGGCGACGCAGCCGGTTCGGACGGCGTGGCGGACGGCGCGGCTGTCGAGTCGGCAGCCAGGCGCGGGAAGGTGCAGGCGGCGCCGTGCCGGGAGCGGGATCTGTGCGGTGAGCAGGACCAGCGAGGCGGCGAGGCCGGCACTGCTCGCGGCGAGGAGCAGGCGGTGTTCTGCCGGCTCCAGGCGTCGCAGGCCAGCCGTGAAGATCTTCTCCTCACCCCACCAGACGGCCGCTCCCAAAGCCAGGAAAGCGAGTCCGGTGAGAGCGAGTGCCGCCCGGTTGGCCACAGTGCGGCTACGCATCTCCGCCCTCCCGTGCCGACGGCAGGACGGAGGCGGTGCGCGGGTCCTGGGTGGGGCGCAGGACGAGCCGTACTTCCGGGGCGCGTCGGAGAGCCGTGCTCCGCAGGGCGCGCTCGATGGTCGCGGTGGTCGTCCCGCGGATGTCATGCGGTGCGCCGTAGGCCGCTTCGGCGCGGACGGTGACCTTGCGCGGGGTGAAGCGGACAGAGCGGACCCGTAGCCCGGGCACCTCGGTGACGGCCGCCCGGACCAGGCGCGCGGCGTGCGTGCGGCTGATGACCGCTTGGCCCGGCCGGGAGCAGTTCAGGGGCAGCAGGCGTCTGTGGCCGGGAGTGAGGGCCAGGAAGATCAGCCACACCCCGGCGGCCGCGGCCGCCAAGGCTGCCGGGCGCACGAGGGACCGGCCGCCGGACACGGTCATCCCCTGATGAACCCGTCCCCACGGTGGCGCGGCGATCCCGGGCAGGTGCTCGGGCAGGGCGGACCACAGCGTCAGCGCGGACAGGACGCCCACGGCCAAGGCCGCACCCGCGGTGGCGGTACGGCGCGGCGACCACGGCCTGCCGGCTGTGGTCGGCCCCTGCTCCTTGACCTGCGGCAGGGGGCGAGCGGCGAGCGGGTGAAGCCTGCGGACCCGCAGACGTGCGGGCGTGACGGCCAACCCGGTCAGGTGACGGGTGCGCCCGGTCAGCCGATCGCGGAGGTGGACCATCCGGCCCGTGTCGGCCGGTGCGGACAGGGGGAGGTCCACCTCCACGGTCACCTCGACGCGGCGCCCGCGCGTGGTGGCCGCCGAACCGAGGACGTGCCCGCCGACCTGGGCGGTGGCTTCGGCGGCCGCCTGCCGGGCGATCTTGGCCGTGACCCGGTCGGCGACGGTGGTGACGCCCCGTTCGGCGGCGTTCATCGGTGCCTGCGCTCGGCGGTCAGGAGGTCGCGCAGGTCACCGCCCTGCTCGGCGTAGCGGCCGGCCGCGTAGCCGAGCCCGCCGAGGACGGCGACCAGGAGGAAGGCCCCGAAGCCTCCGAACCAGCCCACGCATCCCAGTGCCATCCCGACCAGCAGCCCGAGGACGTCCCTGCTCATGGCTGTTGCCTTCCTTCCCTCGTCGACGCTGTCTGTGCGGTGACGCGGCGCGAGCCGCTCACGCCACCCGTGTCTCGGTGGTGACGTCCTCGTCGTCGCCGGGCAGGTGGACGTCGGTGACGGCGATGTTCACCTCCACGACCTCCAGGCCGGTGATCCGCTCCACCGCGGCGATCACGTTCTCCCTGACGTCGCGGGCCACATCCGGGATCGGGACGCCGTACTCCACGACCAGTTCCACGTCGATGGCGGCCTGGCGCTCGCCCACCTCGACCTTCACCCCGCGACCCACGTTCGGCCGCCCACCGGGCACCCGGTCGCGGACAGCGCCCAGCGTCCGGGACAAGCCGCCACCCATGTCGTGGACACCGGGGATCTCCCGCGCGGCCCGCCCGGCGATCTTGACGACGACGGTATCCGCGATCGATGTCCTGCCGTGCGTACCGCCGGGCTCGTCGACCTGCGTACGGCCGGCCCCGGGCACGGGACCGGCCGCGTGACTCTGGCGGACCGGGGTCTTCTCCTGCGTTGCCGTCATGACTGCTCCCTCGACGGGTCGGTGTGTGGTTGCACTGCTTTGACACCGCGAGGACGCCGTGCGTTACGGACCTCTTGTCGTGAACGGGTGCACAACAGTGCGGATCCGGGTGGCGTAACGAAAGCCGGGCAGGCGGTGTCAAAGTCGTGAAGGCTGGAAGGAGCCCGCGTTGAACGCTCGGTGGGGCCCGGACGACGATGAGGAAACGGCCGTGGCCGGCGACCTGCTCCTGGTGGTGCGGGCCGCGGAAGGAGACGAGGAGGCGTTCGAGGTGCTGGTCCACCGCCACGCGCCGGCCATGCTGCAGCTCGCCGAACGCCTGATGGGCAGCCGGGCCGAAGCCGAGGACGCCGTCCAGGACGCCTTCCTCAGCGCGTGGCGCAGCCTTCCCGAGTACCGGGGCGAGGCGGCGTTCGGCACGTGGCTGTACCGCATCGTCACGAACCGGTGCCTGAACCTCCTGCGGGCCCGCAGGCCCGCGACCGACCTCGACGCGGTCGCCGAACCGGCCGCACCGGAGCACCAGTCCTCGCCCGTCCGCGCCGCCGAGTCGCACGCCGCCGTACGCGACCTCGTCCAGGCCATGGGCAATCTGTCCGCCGAGCAGAAGGTCTGCTGGGTCCTGCGAGAAATCGAAGGGCAGCCGTACGAGACGATCGCCCAGGCGGTGGGCATCCGGCCCGAAGCGGTTCGCGCACGCGTGTTCCGGGCCCGGCGCATGCTGACGGAGGCGATGGTCGCATGGCGATGAACACCCCCTACCCCCCCGAGAACCCCGACGACGAGGAACTCGAACTCCTCGCCTGCGGCAGGGACCTGGCCACCGTGTGGGAGCACGCCGGCCGGCCGGACACCGACCCGCACACCGCCACCTGCCCCTCCTGCCGGCAGGCCGTCGCCGACCTGGAACACCTGCGGGCCGCCGTCCTTCCCCCGGCCGCACCACCCGCCGACATCGACACCACCGCCGTGGTGCGACGCGTCATGGACGCGGTCCGCCTGGAGTTGCGCCCGGGCCGCACCCTGCCCCTGGGCGAGGCCGATGAGGACAGCTGGATCTACGAGTCCGTCGCCGCCCGTACCCTGCGCACCGCCGCCGAGCAGGTGCCCGGCGTGCTGGCCGGAAGCTGCCGCATCACCCCACCCGGCAGCCGTACCCACCCCACACGCGGCCCCTCCACCGTCCACCTCGGCGTCACCGTCGCCTACGGACAGGACCTCCCGGACACCATCCGCGCGGTGCGTGAAAGCCTGGTCCGTGCCGCCCGGCAGCACCTCGGCCTCGCCCTCGGCGACCTGGACGTCACCGTCACCGACCTCCACGAACCCCCCAGTCAGCCGCGGGAGACCAGGCCGTGAACAGCGACCGTTCCAAGGCCCTCACCCAGCAGGTCACCGACGCCGTCCTGGCCGTTCCCGGCGTCGCGTGCCTGCGGCCAGGGCTGCGCTCCCTGCTGCGGGCAACCGGCTCACGACAGCCGGCTGCCGCCGACCGGCTCGACCCGGGCACCGCGGTGCGCATCACCTACGACTCCCGAGGCCGGATCGCCGCCCTGCGGATCGACATCGTCGTCCGCGCACAGCACCAGGCCGCCCGCACCGCCAACGCCGTGCGGGAGGCGGTGGCGGAGGCGGCGGCCACGACACCCGCGGCCGTGCGGGTGACCGTCACCGGCATCGTATGACGCCCGCCGCACCCGGCCCGTGCCGTCAAAGGGGCGGTGGGCAGGTGAGGTACACCCACAGGGCGAGCGACCACACGCAGGCCGCAGCACTCAGCAGCCGAAGGCGCCGGATGCGCTCCGGCGCCACGGGATCCGCCCCCGCCCCGCCGGCGCCGACACGCACCACCCGGCACGCGGGCCCGGGCGTGCCGCCTCGTCGCAGGGCGGGCACCACGGGGGCGGCCGGGCCGCGCGCCGGACGCCGGACGTCCGCCGCCGGACGCCGCGCACCCTCCGCGGCGCGGGACCGGGCCGCCTCGCCGTGCTGGGCCAGACCGGCCAGGAACCGCCGGTAGGCCTCCTTGCGGCCGCCCCGGGGGGCCGACCGGCCGCGCTCCCAGGACCGCACCGTCGCCGGTGTCACCCCGAACGCCGTCGCCACCTGCCTGGTCGACAGGCCCCACCGCTCCCGCAGCTGACGCCGCTCGTCCGGCTCGGGCAGGTCACCGGACCGGCTCCGCGGCGCCCGTGCCGGAGGGAAGGCGGAGGCCTGACGGGGGATCCTCTGCTGATGCGCTGTTGTCATACCTGTACGACAATCCGCGCGTACCGGCCGTGATGCGAGGTTGCGAATGATCACCCGGACGCAGCAGCGGCACATGCACGCGTGAGGAATCACCGCCCAAGGGAGCCCGTCACGCACGGGGAGAGGCATAAGGGGGACGACGGCGAGGACGGACGCCGGGCGGCCCGTGCCCGCTCAACGGGGCCCGGACCACCTGCCTGGTGGGAGTCAGCGCGCACCGCCACCGGCTCCGACCGGCGCCTCCTCGTCGGCTGCCTCCGTCAGGGCCTCGCCCCCGACCACCGCCTCGGCCTCAGCCGGCTCACCGACGCCGCGCAGGCGTACACCGCCGACTACGTCTGGGAACCCCTCCCCCTCCCCGACACCGCCGGGCCCGCCACCCGGCCGATGAGCTCGCCGCACTCGCCCGCCGCGAGCACGGGCGCCGCTCCCGCACCGTCGAACGCCTCACCGCCGTCCTCGACACCGGTCTCCTGCCTGCCGAACACACCCAACGAACTCGTGCACGGTAAGCGGTGGGACGTCGAGGGCTTCGGTGCGACCGGTGCTCACCTCTGTCGACGGGGGTCCAGGTCCGCGGTCTGCTGGTGGGACGGTAGGCCGGCGACGGCCTGGACGGTGTCGCTGATGTGCTCGCGACGGCCGAGGTGACGGGCGAGAGCCCGCCGGTTCTTCAGGTGGGCGATGCCGTGCTCGACCCGGATACGGCGTGAGGAGTTGTCGCTCGTGCATCTGCTCGTACCAGTCCGGGGCGTCCTTCTTGAACTTCCGGTGCGGTGGCGTCACCACGTGTCCGCCGGTCTGGGCGCCGAGCCCCTGGTAGACGGCATCGGCAGGGATCTCGACGACGGGCCCGTCGGCCAGGAGCTCGACCAGCTCTGACTGGCGGGCGTGGGTGATGTCCGCGCAGCTGCCCGGACTGGCCGGGCCGCTGAAGAGCACCCTTCCGTTCTGGTCGGTGAGGACCATGGTTCTGACGGCGTTCCGCTTGTTCTTCCCGGAGAGGAACGTGTCCCGGTCCTTGCGTCCGGCGGCCGGCCGGCGGACCCGGATCTCGGTGCCGTCGATGATGCCGGTCTGCCCACTGGCGCCGAGGCGGTCGATGACTTCGGCCGGCGTCCGGAGCCGGACGCCGGGGCTGACCGTGCACCCTCGCTCGGCGGGCAGGGGTCGTGTCCCACCGACGGCCCGGGCGATGGTGGAGCGGTCGGCTCCGAACCAGCAGGCCGGCACATCGTGGGTAACCCCGTGGCGAAGGTGCACGAGCGTGGCCAGGAGCCGGTCGACGAACACCAGCCGGTGCTTCGCACCGGCGCCCACAGCGCGCTTCCGCGGCCGAGAGGTCAGCTCGGCCCGGTGACGCTCATGCCACAACGGCCCCACCTCGGCAACGAGTTCAGCGATCACACCGGCCGACAGGCCCGTCATCCGACGGTTGCCGACGATCACTGCACGAGCCGCGTTCCCCACCACCCGACCATGATCAACCATCCCGGTCTCGACGTCGCACCGCTTACCGCGCACGAGCTCGTTAGGATGCGCGGGTGACCACCTTCCCCGCCGCTCCCTCGGCGCCGGTCCCGATGCGCCGATCCGCGCCGCAGAGGCATATCTGACCCCCCGCCTGAAGGTGTCGGCGGATGTAGAGGGGAGGGAGACGGAACCTCAGCCGGCTGCACGCCCAGTGTCGGCGGCCGCCGCTGCTCTGCTCCGTCGACAGCTGCGTCCAAGTGCCCGGGGATACGGCCCGCCCGCGGCAGGGTACGGACCGAGCGAGAGCTGCGGCCCGGTCACAGGAGGAGCAGTACCGCCACACCCCACAGCGCCGACAGCGCCACGAGTGGCGGTCCGACCGGCATGCCCTGCCGTCCCGCCGGTGCCTCTTCCAGCGGCCGTAGTTCCGGGTGGAGCAGCAGAGCCCCCAGTTCCCCGGCGGTGCGCACCGCATGCGGCTCGTGGCCCAGGCGGTGCTCCAGCCATGCCCAGCCGGTGGGGGACAGCTCGACGGAGGAGTCCTTGGCCCGGCCGACCCGGATGCCGTCGTCGGAGTGGTGCACGGACGTGATCACGTTCCACGGGACCCGCCTTACGCGCCAGGCCCCGGTCACCCACAGCCCGTCACGGTCGGCGGTGATTCGCCAGGTGAGCGCCGTCGCCACGGCCGTCACCAGCCAGGGCAGACCCACGGCGAGCCACAGCCAGTGCCACGACGGTCCGTCCTCGAGCGCGGCCCAGATGCCGCTGCCCTGTACCAGCAGCAGGCCGAGACCCACGGCGCGCGAGAAGCCGCGAGCCGTCCACGTGCGGGGGCCCGCCGAGGGCGTCATGCCGACGGCGATCTCGTCGCGGGGCCGCTGCGGGGTCTCCCGCTCGCGGCGCAGCTGCCCGCGCTCCATCAAGCGCGGGCCGACCGGCTTCGCCGCGGTGACACTGCACTGCACCGACACCTCGACGTCGTCTTCGTCGTCGAACGCGACGAAGGCGACTTCGGCGCCGGCGTAGGGGGCGCCGTACAGAACGGCCTCCCGCAGTGGCGGGGGAGGATCCTCGCCCTTGAGGACCTCCGTGATCTTGTCGAGTTCAACGACGGGTGCTTCGCCGCCTTCCTCGTCGTCTTCTTCCTCGAAGGCGTACAGCGAATGGAAGTGCAGGATCGGCCGAAGGCCCTCCGGGTCGTCGGCCGCGAACACCCAGGTGCGGCCGTCGTCGTGACTTTCGCGCACCAGCACGTGCAGCACCGGCAGCGGTTCGCGCCGCAGTCGCCGCGAACGCATCCGTCCGTCCACGCCGTTGGCGAGGAACGCCAGCCCTGCGACGGAGCCGGCCATCGCCAGCAGCTCCCAGCCAATGGCGTCGTACGGCTCCGCGACCAGCGCCGCCCAGTCGCCGTCCACGACGATGTCGACCCGGCTGTCCACGGGGAAGTCCTCGGGGTAGGCCGTCTCGAAGCGATGGGTACGCCCGTCGGCCTCCACTGCGACGATGTCGATGTCGTCGTCGTCCTGCTCCAGGGCCGTGACCCGCCCTGGCAGGTGCGTGGCTCCCGCGGCCCGCTCCTCGTACGCCTCGACGACCTGCTGCACCTGCCAGCAGCCGAACCCGGCGACGCCCAGCAGCAGGGCGGCCAGGACGAAGGAAAGCCGGCCCCGGCGGAACGTCCGCGCGGCGGCGGGCAGCGGTTGTGCGATCGGCCCGGCCGCCTCCAGGGCCCGCGCCCGCTGCCGTCCGGCGGCGGCCAGTCGGTGGATGAGCCCGGCGGTGGTGAACGCGGCGGCCATCAGGAACGCGAGCGCGGACGGTTCGCCGAGCGCCGACGTGTAGCCGCCTTCGACGGCGAACCCCGTCAGCGTGGCCGCAAGCCCCGCGAGCGCGAGCCGCGGCTGCCGCCACACCCAATACAGGGTCAGCAGCAACACGACGGCTGTCCCGAGGCCCAGCCAGTCGGTGCCGCACGGGGCGGCGGACGTGCAGGGGGCGACGGGAGCCTCCACGATGTCCCACGCCAGCGAGGCGACCAGTGCCAGCAGCGCCCAGAGAGGGTGTGCCCACCGGGCGGGCGCGGCGGCGAGCCAACGCTCGGCGTTCGGAGTCCGCCACTCGGCGGTGCCGGGCGGTATGTGTTCTGCGGGCAAGGGCACGGGAGGTCTGTTCACCCGCGCATTATGACCACGCGTGACGTACCGGACGGCTGGGCCGTGTATCGAAAGCGCTGTTCGCCATGCTCATCGGTGGCTGTATACGGGAGCCGGGGGTGACGCGTGACACCTCTCCAGGCATGTAGTTGAACGCGTTCAACCGATCTGGCAAGGTGGCTTCCCGCAGCCTGTTCCTGTCGATCGGCCGACGAGGGCTGGGGGCGGGAGGGCCTGATGGCGGGCGGAAGCAGGCTGCGTGCGTGGGGGGCGGCCCTTGGCGGTTTGATGTTGACCGTTCTGACTGCATGCGGGGGTCCCTATCAGTACTACGAGGGAACGGGGCTCCACGACGCCACGGCGGCCGAAGTCGCCGGGGGCTGGGAGAACGTCGAGGGGACCCGCTTGGTGCTCGATAAGGACGGAACAGCCCTTCTCGAGAAGCTCGACGGGCAGGGCTTTGACTTCGAGGACGGCTGGCGCCTGTCCGGTACGGGATCCTGGCAGCTGGCCGACGACGACGGCGGGCAGGTCGTCCGGCTCGCGCTGACGGACCGGACCCGAGTCGAGAGGCGCTTTCCCGCGCCTGCGGCTGACCCTTCGGCTCCGGAGCCCCCGTCGGCCTACTCGTGGTTCTTCTACGTGGACCGCGATCCGCACGATGGGCTGGTGCTGTTCTTCATGTACGGCGATCCGGACATCGGGAACATGTACGTGATGACGCGCGAGACAGGGTCATAGCCATTCGTTGATCGCTGCGACCAGCGCGGTCGCCTCGAAGCGGACGGCGAGCTTGTCGTACCGCGTGGCGACAGCACGGTTCCTCTTGAGGCGGTTGGTCCCGCACTCGACCGCATGGCGCTGGCGGTAGTCGGCCGGGTCGAAGCGCGGCGGCCGGCCGCCACGGGAACCGAGCTCCCGGCGGTTGCGCGCCTGGTCGGCCTTGTCCGGAATGGTGCAGCGGATCCCGCGCCGGCGCGGGTAGGCCCGGTTCCCGCGGGAGGCGTATGCCTTGTCGGCCCGCACACGGTCGGGGCGGACGCGTGGCCGGCCTGGTCCGACGCGGGGCACGCGGACCTTCCCCAGCACCGGCTCGAACTGCGGCGAGTCCCCGCGCTGCCCCGCCGTGACCAGGATCGACATGGGTTTCTGACCCTGCTCGACGGCCAGGTGGAGCTTGGTGGTGAACCCGCCGCGCGACCGTCCCAGCCCATGATCATCCGGCTCGGTGAAGATGCCGCCCGGTGGTTCCTTCTGCGGATCGCCCCGCTTGCGGGCTCCTGCCGCGTGCGAGGGGTGTACATGAGGTAGAACTGCAGGTCAGGAAGACTGCTCCCCGCTCGCGGGGATGGCCCCTCGGCAAGGCGCTTCAGGAGATGACGGGCAGGCCTGCGAGCTCGTAACGCGACCTTGTTGAACGCCCCTGGCTGGCCGTGACCGGTATGACGATTCGGCCGTGGACCGTGGACGATGACCCGTGGGCGCTGATCGAGCCGATGCTGCCGCCCTGGCCCGAGAAGGCTCCCGGCCCCCGGCCGGTGCCGGACCGGTAGTGCCTGCAGGGCATCCCGTACATGCTGCACGGGGAAAGCTGACACCGGTCCGTCGCCGGTCGACCGGCGGAAAACGGGCAGCGAGCACCACCTGATCTGCGACGTACGAGGCACCCCGCTCAAGGTCATCACCACCGCTGCCGACATCGGCGACGTCACCCAGACCCTCGCCCTGGTCGATGGCATCCCGCCCGTCGCCGGCCGCCCGGGCCGGCCCCGCCGACGCCCCCAGGCCCTGCTCGGCGACAAGGGCTACGACTCCGACCCCCACCGCCGCGAGCTGCGAAAACGCCGCGTCCTTCCGGTCATCTCCCGCAGAGTTGCCCCGAACATCGAGGGCCTGGGCAAGCTCCGCTGCGTCGTCGAGCAGACCTTCGTCCTGCTCCACCAGTTCAAACGCCTCGCCGTCCGCTGAGAACGCCGCACCGAACCCCACGACGCCTTCGTCCCCCTCGCCTGCAGCCTCATCTGCTGGAGACGCCTCAAGGAGACCCGTACATGATCGTGTCACGAGCTCTATGGAGGTGAACGCGGCGGCGTAGGCGTGCGCGGATCGGATGCCGGACGCGTGCAGCTTCTCGACGATCACTGGTAATCCTCCGCGAAGAGGCGGCAGGAGGTCGGCGGGTACCACCTCGTTGCGGTTCGTCGGCGCCGGCAGGTCCTCAAGACCGAACGGGTGACGCAAGACCGCCGACAGGACGACCCAGATGCGCTGAAGGCCGCACGGGCGCCCGAGATCCATCGGCGCGGTGGTCGGCTGCTCGTGATTCGTCAGGGGAGCGAGTGGCATGCGGGGGCAGGGGGAATTCTCCCATCGCGGTGCACGAGGTGAGCCCGGAGGGCAGGTGACCGTTTCGCCCCCGTGCCGAGGAGCCCTCCTTTCCCGTCCCGCGTTCTGTGTGCCGTCCTGCCGAGCAGCCGCGGACGACATGAAGTGGAGATTTCAAGCATCGGGTGCAACCAGTCGGCGCAGGGCGGCGGAATGCCTCCTCACACAGGGTTCGAGACCTTCTCGACCGGATGATGGGGATGATCGTCATGACTGCTCGTTCCGCTGGTGCGGCTCTCACCGCCGCCGTCGCCGTCGCGTTGTCCGTCACCGCCGCTGCTCCCGCGTTCGCCCAGCCGCAGGCCGACACCGACGAGCAGGCCACGGTGTCGGTCCTGCACGCGGTGCCGGGTCTGACCGTGGACGTGTTCGCGGGGGACAAGGAACTGCTGCCGGACTTCAAGCCGGGCACGCTCACCGACCCGCTGAAGCTGGACGCGGGTTCCTACGACATCAAGGTGTTCAAGGACGGCGAGGGCCCGGAGGGCACCCCGGCGATCGAGAAGACCGTCGAGGTGCCCGCAGGCGCGAACGCGACGCTGGTCGCCCACCTGACGGCGGACGGAAAGCCGGCGCTCGACGCGTTCGTGAACGACACTTCCAAGGTGCCGGCCGGCAAGGCCCGGCTGACCGTCCGGCACGTGGCCGCCGCTCCGGCGGTCGACGTCCGGGCCGACGGCACCCCGGTGTTCAAGGGGCTGGAGAACCCCAAGGAGGCCACGGCCGAGGTGGCGGCCGGCACGGTCGACGCCGACGTCGTCCTGGCCGGCACCGACACCGTGGCGATCGGCCCGGCCGAGCTGGACCTGGCCGAGGGCGGCAACACGATCGTCTACGCGTGGGGGAGCGCGACGGACAAGAACCTCGCCCTGAAGACCCAGAGCATCACGGGCATGCACTCCGCCCCGAACGGCGTGCCCGCCGGCGAGACGGGCCAGGCCGCGTTCCGGAACAACGCCGCCCTGGGCGCCCTCGCCACGGGCGCGGTCCTCGCCCTGGGAGCCGGCGGACACCTCCTGCGCCGCCGCGGCGACGCGGCCTGATCGACGGCACGCCCCCTCTTGAACACGTCGTGTGGTGCGGTCGTCCCGATTCCCTGGGCGACCGCACCACCTGACGTCCCGTACGCCGGAAAGGCGGACCATGCCCAGCACGCGCAGGACGGCACCTCGCAAGATCCTCGGGCTGACTGCCGTACTCCTCGGTATCCTGCTGTGCGCCATCATCGCCGTCCTGATCGGGCGTGAAGGGTCCCGGAGCGCTGCCGACTTCGGAAGCGTCCCGGCTGGTACGGCATCAGCCCCGGCGTCGATGACCAGCGCAAGCGCACCCGCGTCATCTTCCGCGCAACCCACCGGCGAAGCGACCGGTCCCCCCTCTTCCACCGGCGCCGGCCCTTCGCGTACTCCGGCGCCGCGGACGCTGTCGATCCCCAGGCTCGGCCTGAGCGCTCCGGTCGATCCGGTGGGTGTGGCCGAGGACGGTCAGACGGAGGTTCCGCCGGATCCCGACCGGGTGGGCTGGTACCGCTTCTCACCCGCACCCGGCTCCGCCGCCGGTTCCTCCGTGATCGTCGGCCACGTCGACGCCAGAGGCCGGGGCCTCGGCGTCCTCGACGGCCTCAACGAGGTCCGCCAAGGCGACCGGGTGCTGATCGGGCGCGAGGACGACAGCACCGTGACCTACGAGATCACCGCCCGCCGCACCGTGGGAAAGAAGGCTCTGGCCGTCTCGGACGCGTTCCGCCGTGAGGGACGCCCGGTGCTGACGCTGATCACCTGTGCCGGGCCCTACCTGCCGGACGGGGGCGGATACCAGAACAACCTTGTCGTCACCGCGGTGGAGGCAGCCAAATGACGGCACTATGGGGTGGGGCACGGGTGCTGGCCGCCGGTGCGGCCGCTGTGACCACCGTGACCGACCACGATCTGGGCGAAGGATTCGCCAAGGGCGACGAGGCGTGTCTGGCCGAGGCGTACCGTCGCTGGGGCGCGCTCCTCTACACCATCGCCGCCCGCAAACTCGGTGATGCGGAAGAGGCCAAGGACGTCACCCAACAGGTATTCGTCGGCGCGTGGAACAGCCGGAGCACCTTCGATCCCCGCCGCGGCTCCCTGAAGACCTGGCTGATGGGCATCAGCTACAAGAAGGTGGCCGACGCCTTCGACAAACGCTCCCGCCATCTGCGCAACATCGAGGCCGCCGCCGTGGAGGCCAGCGTGCCGGTGCGACACGCGCCGGTGACCGAGACGCTGCTGGACCATATGGTGCTGACGAGGGAGATGGAACAGCTGCCAGACCAGCAGCAGCTTGTTCTGAGGATGGCCTTCTACGACGATCTGTCCCAGTCACAGATCGCCGAACGTACGGGACTGCCGCTGGGAACGGTGAAAAGCCATACCCGGCGTGGTCTGATGCGGCTGAAGAAGCGGTTGGAGGTGGACGGTGAAGCACACCGATGAAGAGACCCTGACGATGATGGCCCTCGGTGAGGAAACCGACCCCTGGGTCTCCCTCCACCTGCACGAATGCGAGCACTGCCGCCAGCAGTACGACAGCCTGCGCCGCATCGTGACCACGATGAGAACACCCGCCCTCGCGGAACCCGACCTGCTTCCCCTGCCGGACGACCTCTGGCAGGCCATCACGGTCGAACTGCGGATCCCCGAAGGCCAGATCCGGACCCCCTCCCCGACACCCGAAGGCACCGCCGCTTCGACGCGGCGACCTCGCCCGAACCTGTTGCGGCGCATGGGCCACTCCGCCTTGATTCTCGCCGCATGCGCCGCACTGCTCGGTGCCGCCTCCGGCAGCGCGCTGACCTGGTGGCTCACCCGCCCGGACACACCGGCGGTCCAGACCGTCGCCGACGGACGCCAACTTCAGGCGCTGCGCGCCGGCTCCGCGGGCTACGCCCGCATGGACGACCAGCGAGGCCGTCGTACCCTCGACATCACCGTGAAGGGTCTGCCCCAGACGGCCGGCTACTTCGAGGTCTGGCTGATGGACAAGACGCGCACCAAACTGGTCTCGATGGGAGTCCTGGGCCCCGACGGTCACGCGACCCTTCCGGTCCCCGACAACATCGACCTGAACGAGTACTCCGTCGTCGACGTCTCCCTCCAGCCCTACAACGGCAAGCCCGACCACTCAGGCGACAGCCTCGTCCGCGGCACCTACGCCGGCTGACCCCGGCACGGCGGCCACCGGCGACAGGCCCACACCCGGCCACGTCGCGGACCCTGCACGCCGGGGGCCGTGGTCACGTCCCGCCACCCGTCTCCAGCCGGTCACCCGCCTCCCAGCGCGCTTTGGGGTAGGGACCGGCCTGGCTCGGAGACCACGCTTTCGTGCCGGACCGAGCTCAGGCGTCGGCTCACTCGACGCGGTACGGGATGCCGAAACGAACGGGCAGACCCGGCGAGTACAGCACGCTCGCAGGCGGCGAAGCCGCCACAGGCGACCCGGTGGCGGCACGGACGAGTCCATCTTCCAACGACAGCAGATCGACCTGCCGAAACAGCCACGGCTCATGTTCGAGGGGCCAGTAGTACGTCCGCCCCCACGCGCGTGCGTGAAGCCCCCATCGGGCGGTCAGGAACTCGTCCAGGGGGCCGGTGCGCCGCTCACCGGCCTTCACGGTGGCCCACACGTGGGACCGCGGCCCCGCCGGCCCCCTGCGCCGCACCGTGTACAGAAGGCGGTCATCGAAACGCAGTCGCCTCGCTGAAGCCCATCGGTACGGCAGCCCGTATACTGCGCGCGCCGTCAGGGTGGGCAGGAGCCGAGCGCAGTCCAGGCTCAGGAACACCACGCCTCGGCGACCGGTGCGGTCGATGCTGTAGAGCCGCACGTTGATCTCCGGGAAACGTCCGATGATGGGCAGGACGGGTCCCTTGGCGAAGGACAGGTCCCGCATCTCGAAGAAGACCAGTCCCACGAAGGTCCTGCCGTCGATCACATCAGGGCGGGTCCCCGGAGGGAAGAGATCGGCCACCGCCCCGGGCCGTACCTCCCAGTGGATGAAAAGCAGGTCGCTCCATACCTGCCGGAACGAGATGCGCCCCGCGCTCCGATCGGCAGTCGCCAGGACAGCTCCCGAAGAGGCGAGTCCGGCCGGGCGGGGGCTGTGCCGTCCTCCGGTGTGCGGGTGCGGGGTCGACATACGCCCTCCCATCCGACGTGCGGGTTCTGCCTTGGCCTGGCAGGCGTGTACGGAATCGAAAATGATTGAGAAGATGCGATCGGGCAAGTCGCATTGGTGTTGCATCGAAATGAAGAACGCCGGTGCCCACCCGCTGCGAACGCCCTCCCTGATCAAAACGGAACACCGACTCGCCCCCGTCCGGCCGACCGCTCCCTGCGCGCGCGGGATGGACCCCCTGAGCGTTTTCCGACATCACCCCGAAGATCGCCCGCCGAGGTGCCCCGAACGGCTTCGGGCTGGGCCGGACCCGCTGGGTCGTGGAACGGATCTTCGCCTGGCGCCACCAGTTCAAACGCCTCCGCATCCGCTACGAGATACGCGCCGACCTCCACCTCGGCCCGCGCCGACTCGCCTGCGGCATCATCTGCTTGCGACGACTCCGAACCTCGTTCTGAAACGATCAGTAACGAGCTGGTGCGTGATAGCGGGTGAGGCATCCGTGCTGGTGGGTGGCGAGATCCGATCGAGACGGTCATGTTCGACCGGATGGTTCTCGCGGATCAGGTGTTCACGGGCGTCTCCCGGCTTCATCTCGCCCGCCTGCTTGAGGAGTTGGCCGACCCGTGGCAGGCCGCTGTCGAAGGACGACGCCACCAGACACGCGGTGGGGTCAGGAAGCGAGCGGCAGGGGCGGGCGCCCGGCATCAGCTGGTGTTCATCGACCGGCTGGCCGCCACACTGATCCATCTGCGGCACGACCTCCCACACCCTCTCATCGCCCTGCTGCTCGGTGTCGGCCGCTCCACCGTCAGCCGCGCGATCGGAGAGATACTCGGGCTCCTGGCCGAGCGGGGATGCGCGGTCCCGACCGCCCTGGCCTGCGGCTTCGGACCCTGGCGGACGTGTTCGCTCATGCCCAGGCCGAGAGCGGAGCACCCCCGGCGTCTGGTGCGCACGGACACCTCGTGAGAACGCCCAGCGTGGCGAAGCGAGAGTCAGCACGCATGGAGGAGGCTGTCTCGGACAGGATGGGCCGGGTGATCCTCTCCGACACCGTTTACCTTGCGATGGGGCTGGGTGCGCTCGGCGCGGCCGTCGTGCCGAGGCTCGTGTTCAAACGGCCCCTCTCCATGCCGATGGTCTTCCTCGCGGCCGGCGCCGTCGTGGCGGCGCTGCCGTGGCCCGTGCCGACGGTGGACCCGGTGCGTGACCGGCTCTGGATCGAGCACGGGTCCGAACTGTGTGTGATCGTGTCGCTGATGGGGGCAGGCCTCGCTCTCGACCGGCCCTTCGGCCGGCGCGCGTGGGGCGGGCCCTGGCGCCTGCTCGGTATCAGCCTGCCCCTGACCATCGCCGGGACCGGGCTCATCGCCGTACTCCTGCTCGACTGGCCGCCGGCACTCGCCCTCCTCCTCGCCGCGGTGCTCGCACCGACCGATCCCGTACTGGCTGCGGAGGTGAGAGTGGGAGAGCCCACGGACGCGGAGGACGACGAGGACGAGGTCCGGTTCACTCTCACCGCCGAGGCCGGGCTGAACGACGGACTGGCCTTCCCGTTCGTCCTGGCCGCCCTGGCGCTCGCCGCAGCGGCCGGCGACGGGTGGTCGGCGGGCTGGCTCGGGCGATGGCTGCTCATCGACGTCCTGGTCAAGGTCGCGGTAGGAGTGGCGGTGGGTATCGTGGCCGGTCGTCTGCTGGGCCGCATGTTCTTCCGCGCGCAGGCGAACGCGCTGCGGCTGTCGGAGCACATGGAAGGGTTCGTCGCCCTGGGCGCCACGTTCCTGGCGTACGGAGCGGCCGAACTCCTCCACGGCTACGGTTTCCTCGCCGTGTTCGTGACGGCCTGCACCATCCGCGCGGCCGAGCGCAGCCACGGCTACCACCGTGTACTGCACGAGTTCACCGAACAGATCGAACGGCTGCTGACCGTGATCCTGCTCTTCCTCCTCGGGGGCTTCCTTGTCGCCGACGGACTGCGCACCCTCACCTGGCAGGGAGCCCTCGTCGCCGTCCTGCTCGTCCTCGTCGTCAGGCCCGCCGCCGGATGGCTCGGCCTGATCGGTTCCGCAGGGGGACCGCGAGAGAAGACGGTCACCGCCTTCTTCGGCATCCGCGGCATCGGCTCCCTCTTCTACCTCGCGTACGCGCTCGGACACAGCGAAGCCTTCGAAGCCGACACGCGACAGCTCTGGTCGGTGGTGGCTTTCACCGTCCTGCTCTCCGTCGTCGTACACGGTGTCACCGCGACACCGGCCATCCGACGCCTCGACAGGCTTCGCCACTCCTCGCCCACACCGCTCTGATCCGCTGCCCAGCGGGAGCGGGAGGCTGCTGTGAACCGGTGAGCAGCGACGGTCGCCGGCATGGCCCTAGGGTCTGTTGTGAAAGTGCTGGTCACAGCCACTCGTTGATGGCTGCGACCAGCACGGTCGCTTCGTAGCGG
>NZ_BMTV01000058.1 GCF_014649855.1 Streptomyces roseolus
AAGATCTGCTCGAAGCCGAGGAACTTGACGATGCCGAGGTTCACCGACGGGTGGAAGCGCAGCCCGCCCTTGTAGGGGCCGAGGGCGCTGTTGAACTCGACGCGGAAGCCGCGGTTCACCCGCACGGTTCCGGAGTCGTCCACCCAGGGGACCCGGAACATCACCTGCCGCTCGGGTTCCACGAGCCGCTCGACCAGCTTGGCCGTGGCGTACTCGGGGCGGGCGGCCAGGACGGGGCCGAGGGATTCGAGGACCTCGTGGGCGGCCTGGTGGAACTCGGCCTCGCCGGGGTTGCGCCGCAGGATCTCGTCGTAGAGGGATTCCAGCTGAGGGGTCAGGGCGGTCATGGGATCCGTAAGCCTTTCGGGGTGAAGTCGTCGTGCTGGGCCGTGCGGTGTCCCGTGCGGGGGCCCGTCAGGTCCCGTCGTCCCCGGGCGGGGGCGGTCGGGAGGCGCTCGGCGCGCAGCGTGTCGTAGTAGGAGAGGGCGGTGGAGAGCGCGGGCGCGGGGACGCCGCCGCGGGCCGCGGTGGCGACGACGCCGCGCCAGCCGCGCTGCGCCGCGGCGAACTCGCGGGTGAACGCGGCGTCGGCCGGGAAGCAGGGCACGGCGTGCCCGGCCCCGTGGGCGCCGGCGATCCGGTCGAGGAAGGGCGCCGGGACGAGGGAGTCGTCCCCCCAGAGGGAGGAGACGACCCCGAGGTCGATGTCCCAGCCGTAGGCGCCGTTCGCCTCCACGATCCGGTGCCAGCCCTGGGCCCACACCACGACCTTGGAGGCGTACAGGGCCTGCTCCACCTCGCGGACGAACGCGTCGGTGTCGGCGAGGTGCCGTCCGAAGGGCTCGGGTCCGGGAAGCCGGCGGGCGTCCCGGTGCCAGGCCGCGAGGCCGGACAGCGCCTGGTCGAAGACCGCCGCGGCGATGCCCGCGACGGGGACGTCGGCGTCCTGGGCGCTCCGGGCGGTGCGGCGCCCGGAACCCCCCTGCCCGTCCTCGTGCCGGCCGCCCGGCCGCCGGTCCTCGTCCGCGCCGGCGGCGGTGCGGGCGAGGAGGTCGGTGGTGATCTCCGTGAAGTGGGCGCCGAGCCGGCCGCCGTCCCACCGCGCGAAGATGTCCGCGACGCGCTCCGCCGAGAAGCCGCCGATCCCGCGGAGCAGGTCGTACGCCTCCGCGGTCAGCTCCACGGTGGCGTGGGCGATGCCGTCGTGCACCATCTTCACGAAGTGGCCCGCGCCGTCGGGACCTACGCGCGTCGCCGCGGGGCGGCCGTCGGAGGTGCGCGTGGCGATCGTCTCCAGGACGGGGCCGACGACCTCGTACGCCTCCGGGGAGCCGCCGACCGTGATGCTGGGGCCGTACAGCGTCTTCTCCTCGCCCCCGGCGATGCCGGCCCCGACGAAGTGGATGCCGTGCTCGCCGAGTTCGGCCTCGCGGCGGCGGGTGTCGGCGAAGTGCGCGTCGCCGCCGTCGACGAGGAGGTCGCCGGGTTCGAGGAGCGGGGCGAAGGCGGCGATGACGGAGTCGGTCGCCTCCCCGGGGCGGACCGTGATCAGGAGCCGTCTGGGCCGCTCCAGGGAGGAGAGGAGCTCACGCGCGGTCCGGGCGGGGAGGAAGGTGCCCTCGTGCCCGAACTCGTCGACGAGCACCCGGGTCCGGTCGGCGGTCCGGCTGTGCACGGCGACCGCGTAGCCGCGACGGGCCAGGTTCCGGGCGAGGTTGCGCCCGGTCGCCGCGAGGCCGATGACGCCGATCTGGGCGGTCGAGGGCATGGCAGAGCTCTCCTTTCTGCGGGGGTGTGCGTCATGAGGACGTGGTGGACGCGGCGTCGGGGCGCCGTGGAAACGCCGTGGTGCGGCTGCCCCACTTCCGTGTCGCCGGACGTCGCACGCGACGTCGGCCGGGCAGCCGCACCGTTGGAACCTGCGAGGGGTCCCGTTGATTCCCGTCGGGGTCAGCCGGCGAGGGAAACTTTTCGCAGCGGCGTGACCTCGAGCTCCGCGCGGATCACTTCCTTGCGCACGGACGCCGAGCCGAGCACCTCGCGCTGCAGCATCTGGACCTCCGGGGAGGGTTCGAGGCCCAGCTCCTCGTTCAGGAGGCGCCGCAGGTTCTGGTAGGCCTGGAGCGCCTCGGCGCGGCGGCCCGCCTGGGACAGGGCGCGGATCAGCTGGCCGTGGAACCACTCGTTGAGCGGGTAGTCCTGGACGCGCATGCGCAGCTCGGGGATGGTCTCCCGGTAGCGGCCGAGGCGGTGCTCGGTCTCGATGCGCAACTCCAGGGCGCGGATGCGCAGTTCCTCGACGTGCGAGATGGCGGACGCGAGCACCTCGCCGGTCCGCACGGTCGACAGCACCGGTCCGCGCCAGAGGGCGAGCGCTTCGCGGAGACGGGCGGACGCGCCCTGGACGGCTCCCCGTTCGAGATCCTCCTGGGCCTGGTTGATCAGGCCCTCGAAGACCAGGAGGTCGATCTCGTCGGCGTCGACCTCGGCGACGTACCCGCGCGAACGGGTGGTCACGACCTGGCGGTTGGCCGGTATCCCACACTCGCTCACCAGCATGCGGCGGGCGTGGTACACGTACGTCTGGAGTGTCGTCTGAGCGCTTCGAGGCGGATGGGCACCCCATAGCTCCCGTATGAGAGCTTCGGACGCCACGACCTCATTGGGCCTGGTGAGGAGCAGGGCGAGCGTCTGACAGACCTTCGGCGTACCCGGTCGGTGTACACGACCGTCGTCCGTGATGATCTCGAAAGGGCCTAAGAGGTTGAATCGCACTCCGCACACTCCTTCCCGGCGCTTTTGGCACCGGCCTCACATCGTCGACGTGGCTGAGTTCACCCTAGGCAGATGGCGTGTCACGGAGCCAACAAACGACAAGGAAGTGTCAAGTGTTGATTTTCACCTAACATGAAGAGGGGGCGCGACATCGACTGGACACGCTTTCGAGGCGGTTCCCGGACCATGGACATGTGCTCACAAAGTCGATCTCCCCAGACCTTTTCCGTGCCGCTCTGTCCCACTGGACCAGTGGAGTCACCGTCGTGACCACGTCGGATCCGGCGGGCGCGCACCACGGCTTCACCGCGAGCGCCTTCTCGTCGGTCTCGCTGGATCCCGCGCTCGTCCTGGTGTGCCTGGACAACAGGGCGAACTGCTACGAGGCCTTCGACCAGTCGTCGGGCTTCGTGGTGCACGTCCTCGCCGAGGGCCAGGAGGACCTCGCCGGGCACTTCGCGCGCAAGGGGGCGGACAAGTTCGCCGGGCTCGGGGTGGACCTGTCCCCCGACGGGCTGCCGCTGCTGCCGGACGCCCTGGTCCGGATGGAGTGCCGCACCGAACGCCGCATACCGGCCGGCGACCACCTGATCCTCATCGGCGAGGTCATGGACGCGCGGACCGGCGGCGGCGACCCCCTGGTGTACTACCGGAGCAACTTCCGCCGACTCGCCGACGGGAGCCGGGCCTAGAGCGTCCGGTTCCCCCTGGAGA
Organism: Streptomyces roseolus; assembly: GCF_014649855.1. Taxonomy (GTDB): domain Bacteria; phylum Actinomycetota; class Actinomycetes; order Streptomycetales; family Streptomycetaceae; genus Streptomyces; species Streptomyces roseolus. The sequence continues at coordinate 3,490 of NZ_BMTV01000058.1, forward strand.
CCACGGAAAGAAGGGGGTCGCGGCGATGACGCCGCGACCCCCTTCCGCATGTCCTCCGCCGGCCCCGCGGGGTCAGGCCGCCGCGCCGCCCTTCAGGAGCACCGGCAGCTCGCCGTGCCCGTTGGAGATGAAGGAGCCGAGCGGCGGGATGGACGCGGCCGGCCGGGCCAGGGCCAGGTCGGGGAAGCGCTCGAAGAGCGCGGGGAGCGCGATGGACGCCTCCAGGCGCGCCAGGGGCGCGCCCACGCAGTGGTGGACGCCGTGGCCGAAGGCGACGTGGTCGCGCCGGGTGGGCCGGGTGAGGTCGAACGCGTCGGCGGTCTCGCCGTGGGTGCGGGGGTCGCGGCCCGCGGCGCCGAAGGAGATGAGGATCGGGTCGCCCTTCGGGATGACGACGTCGCCGAGGTCGATGTCCTCGACGGCGTACCGCATGGGCAGGTTGACCAGCGGGGCCTCCAGGCGGAGGGTCTCCTCGACGACGTCCTCCCAGGTCGCCTCGCCGGAGCGCACGAGCGCGAACTGCTCGGGGTGCGTCAGCAGGGCGTACACCGCGTGGTCGAGGAGGTTCACGGTCGTCTCGTGGCCCGCGGTGAACATCAGCAGGATGGTGTCGACGAGTTCGCGCTCGGTGAGGCCCTGGCCGCCGGCGTCCTCGTCGCGGGCGCCGATGAGGCCGGTGATCAGGTCGTCGTCCGGGTTCGCCCGCTTGACCTCGACGATCTCGGCGAGCAGGGCGTACACCTCGGCCTCGTTGCGCTGGGCGTCCTCGGCCGTGACGTTGGTGTCGAAGAGGTTGTGGATGACGTGGAGCAGCCGGTCGCGCAGGTCGTCGGGGATGCCGAGGAGCTCGGAGATGACGTACGTCGGCAGCGGGTAGGCGAACTCGGCCCTCAGGTCGACCGTGCCGTCCTCGGCCAGCGCGGCCAGCCGGTCCAGGAGGGTGTGCGTCAGCTCCTCGATCCGCGGGCGCAGGACGGCGGTGCGGCGGGCGGTGAACGCCTTGGCGACGAGCTTGCGCAGGCGCTTGTGGTCGTCGCCGTAGGCCGTGATCATGTTGCGGTCCGCGACCCACATGGCGAGCGACCAGGTCTGCGCGAGCTCGCTCTCGCCGTTGCCCCAGGCGGGCCAGTGCTGGTACGTGTCGCGGGACACCCGCGGATCCGTGAGCAGGTCCTTGACGAGCTGGTGGTCGGTGACGGTCCAGACGACCACGCCGCCCGGCAGCTCGGTCTGGGTGGCGCGTCCTCTCGCTCTGAGCAGCCGGCCCTCCGCGTGGACGTCCGCGCCTGTCGGGTCTATGAGAAAGGGGCACTGCATGCTGCTCATCCTCTGGCCTCGCACTGATGGGGGAAGGGGACGGCCCCCGGGCGGACACGGCTTCGCAGGGGTGGTCGAAGCGCGTGTCCTCCGGGGGCCGTGTAGGGGTCTCTCGGCGGTTCCGGGCGGGGGCACCCGGAACCGGTGGTGCGTCTTACGCGGTGGGCAGCTCGTCGGCGAGCGGACGGTCGACCGCCATGATCCAGCGGTTCTCGCCGACCTTGCGCATCACGTCGGTGCAGGTGCCGTTGATGACGGTGCGCTCGCCGTCCTCACCGGTGAGCTCCAGCTCGAACTCGACGAACACGAGCGAGACGTCGCCCGCGACGTAGTTGTTCGTCACGCGCGAGTCGAGCTTCGGTCCTGTCTTCAGCAGGTCGATGATGCCCTGCTTGCGCTCGGCGCCCGTGAGGGGCTTTCCGGTCAGATTCGAGATGGCGTCATCCCGGTACAGGGCGTCGAAGATGGCGCCGTCACCGGAGTTGAAGGCGTCGATGAACGCCTGGTTCTGCTGCTCGACGTCGTCGGTGAGGACCAGGTTCTGCAGGTCCGAGGTGGTCGTCATGGCGGTGAGGTACTCCTGTTTCTACGGGAGGGTGGGGTCGGCGGGGGCCGTCGGCCTGACGGACGGGCGTCACGCCATGCCGCTGGCCTCCGCCGCCTTGATCGCGGCGTTGATGCCGGACTCGATGGCGCCTTCGATGAAGCCGTTCCAGCCGCTGGCCAGACCGTCGTTGGCGAAGGCGATGCGGCCCACGGGCTGCTGCAGGGCGGGCAGGTGGCGCAGGAGCTGCTTGGGGCGGCGCAGCGACCAGCCGCCGCGGGCGTACGGGTCGTGGCCCCAGTCGGCGACCTTGAAGTCGACGACCTCGTAGGCGGAGCCGAGGATCTTCTTCGTCTCGGCGTTGAGGCTGGCCTTGTCCAGGGTCAGGCCCGCGCCGCCGAAGGCGATCATCAGCTGGCCGTCGGGGAGCTTGTGCATGGGGACCATGGACTCGAACTTCGAGCCCTCCTTGCTCTGCACCAGCGTGCGGGTCTGCGGGCCGCGCACGTACATCCAGATCTTGACGGCGTGCGGCACGCCCAGGCCCTCGGTGGCGGCGTCCTTGAAGGCCTGCGGAATGCCGTAGGTGAAGGTGATGTTGTTCCAGACGTTCGTCGGCACGGCGCAGACGACGGCCTTGGCCCGGTAGACGATGTTCTGGGCCGTCGTGACGGAGACCGAGGAGCCCGTGGCGGCCGGGTCGGAGATCCGGACCACGTTCTGGTTGTAGGTGATCCCGTGGTTCGCCTCGTTGAACATGGCCTGGGCGAGGCCGATCATGCCCGTCGCCGGCTTCTGGCTGGTCAGGTTGAACCAGCCGTTGGCGTCGTAGCCGCCGAGGCCCCACCACTGGGCGAGGGAGGTCCAGCTGGCGCCGCCGGCGGGCAGGCCCGCGTAGCCGGCCAGGGTGCCACCGATCCAGGCCTTCTCCTCCGCGGTCATGCCGATCTGGGCGTACCGGTCGGCGACCGTGTAGGCGTCCTGGGCGGCGATCAGGTCCTTGGCCTGCAGCGGGTTCATGGCGTTCGGCAGGAACGTCTGGGTGCCCTGGAAGAACTTCGTGTACAGGTTGCCCATCGTCTCGAAGGCCGTACCGACGTCGTACTGCCGGTAGGTGCCGTCGACCTGCTGGGCGAGGACGGCGTCCATCGGGTCGTCGTAGACGATGCCGATGCCGTACTTGCGCAGCGCGGTCTGGATGTGGGACTGGCTCGGGTGGAACCAGCCGGCGCCCAGCTCGATCTGCTGGCCCTGGAGGGTGTCGGTCCAGGTCCGGCCGCCTATGCGGCCTCTGGCCTCCAGGATCTCCACGTTCTGGAAGCCCATGCCGCGCAGGTGACGCGCGGCGGCGAGGCCCGCGAAGCCGGCCCCGATCACGAGGATGTCGGGGTCGGGCTCGACCGGCGTGCCGGTGGGCTTGGCCGCGGCCGTCGCGGTGCCGGACAGGGCCATGCCCGCGGCGGCCATGGCGCCGACGGCGCCGGCCCGCTTGAGGAAGCCCCGGCGGTTCCAGCCGTCGGCGGCCGCCTCCGTGTCCTCGCCGTGGACGAGCTGTGCGTCGCTGTGCTGAGCGTCCATCAAATGATCCCTTTGATCTCGTCTTTGTCGGTGGAAATGCGGAGAGCTCCACGAAGGCGGGGCGTGGGGGTGGGGGTGACCATCTGATGGGCGCTCCGTCGTGCTGTCCGGCCGGGGCGCCGCACGGGAGGTGCGACGCGCCGGCCTCCGTCCCCGCCCTGAAGGGGGAGTACGGGCGGGGAGGGGCGGAGTACCGGTGGGCGCGGCCCGCCGGGGGGTGCGGGCCGCGTCCCTGTCCCTTAGAGGAAGGGGGTCTCGGGGTCGAGGCCGAGCAGGACGCGCCCGTGGACCTCGAGGTTGGTGCTGAGCAGCAGCAGGCCGTGGAGGGACAGGCCCTGGATGTCACGGTGGAATCGCTGGAGCGGCGCGGAGCGGGCGATGACGGAGGCGCCGCTCGCGTTGTAGAGGATCTCGACGGCCTCCTTGGCGAGCTGCATCGCGTAGGCGGCCTGGCCGCGCAGCTCGGCCTTCTCCTCGATGGTGGGCTGCTCGTCGGCGTCGGCGCGCGCCTGGAGGCGGCCGATGTAGACGGACTGCAGGGCGTACGCCGCGGCGATCTTGTTGGCGGCGGTGGCGACCTGGATCTGGGTCAGCGGGTGCTGGGCCTGGTCCTCGTAGTCCGTGTACGTGATCGGGCGGCCGTTCACGCGGCCCTTGAAGAGCTCCAGGGCGCCGGTGGCGATGCCGAGGTAGGCGGACACGCCGGCCGCCATCACGTAGCTGAACAGGCCGTACTTGCGGCCCGGGGTGACCTCCTGGTCGCGGCCGGGCGTGGTGTTGAAGATGGCGTCGCCGAAGCCGACCACCCGGTGCTCGGGGACGAAGACCCCGGTGGCGGTGGAGGTGCAGCTGCCGGTGCCGCCGGCGGACATGACGTCCCAGTCGTCGGCGATGGTGAAGTCGGACTGCGGGACGATCGCGACGACCTCCTCGTGGGTGCCGTCGGCGTTCTCCAGGATGGCGGCGGCGATGTTCCAGTCGGCGCCGCGGACACCGGAGTTGAAGCGCCAGGCGCCGTCGAGGACGTAGCCGCCCTCGGTCGGCTTCAGCGTGCCGCTCGGGGTGAAGCCGCCGGACACCTTGACGGAGCCGCCGGCGAACACCTCCTCCTGGACGCTGTCCGGGAAGAGGGTGACGAGCCAGCCGCTGGACACCCAGACCATGGCGACCCAGCCGGTGGAGGGGCAGCCGCTCGCGATCGCGGACAGGACCCGGGCCTGCTCCTCCAGGGAGCTGTCGAGGCCGCCGAAGCGCGCGGGGACGCCCATGCGGAACACGCCGGCCTTGTCCAGGACGTCGATGTTCTCCTGCGGGATCCAGCGTCGCTTCTCGGCCTCCACGCCGTTCTCCCGCAACAGGGGCACGGCCTTCCCGACCTCGTCGAGAATGCGGTCGACCTCGATGTCGCCCGCGCTGTCGATCCTGGTCATTCTTTTTCTCCTCCCCAAGCCGTCTGTTTTCTCACCGGCCCGACAGCGGCGGTGACCACAGGCAGCGTTCTGGCGTACGGGATCCGGAATTCCTGAGGAATTCGACGGAAGTTCGGCACGAATGCCGGCGGTCTGCGAGGTCGGATTGCGTTGCGCGAAAGTGCGCCGCAGGGGAACCGCGCCGATGCCAGAACGCTACGGGAGGGCAGTTTCAAGCCGTTCATGCCGCGAGTCACCGCGCGGTAATCGCCGGGGTGACCCGTGCGGAGACCGGCGGATGCCCGCGCGATGAGCCGCGCGCCCGGCCTCCCGTCGCGGAGGACGGGAGGCCGGGCGCGCCGGGTGTTCTCGCCGGCCGGGCCGGCGTCAGGGGACGGGACGGGGTCAGACCGCTTCCAGGACCCGGTCGTTCTCCGGCCGCGGGAAGTAGCCGGTGGAGACGAAGAACTCGACGTACCGGGCGAAGAGTTCGGCGGTGACGGGCGGGCACTCCACGCCGGTGCCCTCCAGGGCCTCGACGGTGTCCGTGACGTCCATCGGCGGGTAGAAGCCCTCGCTGTCGGTCATCACCATCTCGAAGGCGTCGAGGAGCGGCACCATCGCGTTGTCGCGGTCGGCCGTCACCTTCTCCAGCCAGGCGTCCCGGTCGTACTCGTCGAGGCGGTGACCGGCGGCGCGCAGCAGCTCGGCGGCCTCGGCGAAGCTGAACTCCGCCGGGTTGTAGAGGTGGAAGGTGCGCCCGGTGTTCTCCTCCCGGGTGGAGATGGCGACGATGGCCGCGCTGACGTAGTCCACCGGCATCAGGTGCAGCGGTCCGGCCAGGCCCTCGGGGACGGCGGCCGCCTGGAGCAGCCCCTTGAGGCTGAGCCAGACGAAGTCCTTGGTCTGGCAGGCGCCGTGGACCTGGTCGCCGGAGATGACGTCGACGCGGTGGACGGTGACGGGCAGTCCGCGTTCCACGGCCCGCTTGGCCAGCTGCTCGCACACCCACTTGGTCTGCACGTAACCCGTGGGCATCGACTCGGGCGTGCCGACCGGGTCGGTGGGCCGCAGGGCCCGGCCGTCGCCGGCGGCGCCGGAGAACACGCCCGTGGTGGAGACGTAGTGCAGGGGCACGGAGCGGTGCCTGGCGGCGAGCCGCATCAGCTCCACGGTGCCGCCGACGTTGGCCTCCCGCAGCCGGGCGTAGGGGTGGATCCAGTTCACCGACGCGCCCGGGTGGTAGACGGCGTCGACGGTACGGGCGAGGTGCTCGTACTCCTCCTCGTCGAGGCCGAGCCGGGGCCGGCCCAGGTCGCCGACGTGGACCCGCACCCGCTCCTGGTCGATCTCCGGCCACAGCCGGTACCACTCCAGGTTGGCGCGGAGCCGGGCGCGGGCGTCGTCCTCGTCCGCGCCGCGGACCAGGACGTGCACGGTGGCCCGGGTGGTGCGCAGCAGGTCGCGCAGGAGGAAGGCGCCGAGGAAGCCGGTGCCGCCGGTGAGCAGCACCTCCGACGGGTCGTCGGCGGACCGCACGACCTCGGCGGCGGGGACGATGTCGTCCGGCAGCTCCGCGTCGACGGCGAAGTCCGTCTCCTCCGGCGTCGCCGTCCCGGCCCCGTCGAGGAGCAGCGCGCACAGGTGCGCGGCGAGCGCCGCCGGGGTGGGGTGGTCGAAGACCAGGGAGGCGGGCAGCCGGCGGCCGGTGACGGTGCTGATGCGGTTGCGGAGCTCCACGGACGTCAGCGAGTCGAAGCCGAGGCCGGGGAACGGCAGGTCCAGCGGGATGGTGCTGGGGTCGGCGTGCCCGATGACGGCCCCGATCTCGGCGCGGAGCAGGTCGGTGAGGTAGCCGAGGCGCCGCTCCTCGGGGAGGCCCGCGAGGACCTCCGCGGGGTCTCCGGCGGCGACGGCGCTGTTGCGGGCCGTGGGCCGGCCGGGCGCCTTGGCCAGGGCGGTGAGGAGCAGCGGCGCCTGGGCGGCCTTCTCCCGCAGGGCGGGGACGTCCAGCGGGGTGGCGACCAGGGCGGGGCTGCCGAGGCCGAGCGCCGTGTCGAGGATCGCCGGGCCCTGCTCGGAGGTGACGGGGCGGAAGCCGGCCCGCGCGATGCGCTGGAGGTCCGCCTCGTCGAGGTCCCCGGTCATGCCGCTGGCCTGCGCCCACAGGCCCCAGGCGACGGAGGTCGCCGGCAGGCCGCGGGCGGCCCGGTGCTGGGCGAGGGAGTCGAGGAACGCGTTGGCGGCGGCGTAGTTGGACTGGCCCGCGCCGCCGATGACGCCGGCGAGCGAGGAGAACAGCACGAACGCCGACAGGTCCAGGTCGCGGGTCAGGTCGTGCAGGTTCCAGGCCGCGTCGGCCTTCGGCCGCAGCACCCGGTCGACCCGCTCGGGCGTCTGGTCGGCGAGGAGTCCGTCGTCGAGGACGCCGGCGAGGTGCACCACCCCGGTCAGCGGCCGGTCGGCGGGGACGGCGGCGAGGACGGCGGCGAGCGCGTCCCGGTCGGCGGCGTCGCACGCCGCGATCGTCACCTCCGCGCCGAGCTCCCGCAGTTCGGCGGCGAGCTCCTCGGCGCCCGCGGCGTCGGCGCCGCGGCGGCTGGTGAGCAGCAGGTGCCGGACCCCGTGGACACGGGCGAGGTGGCGGGCGAAGAGCGCACCGAGGGTGCCGGTGCCACCGGTGATCAGGACGGTGCCGTCGGCACGCCATGCGCCGGTGGCCGGGCCGGAGTCCTCGGCGCGGGTCAGGCGCGGCAGCAGCACCGTGCCGGCGCGGACGGCGGCCTGCGCCTCCCCGGACCGCACGAGGACGTCGAGGAGCTCCTGGGACACCTCGTCCTCGTCGGTGTCGACGAGGACGATCCGGCCGGGCGCCTCGGACTGGGCGGAGCGCAGCAGGCCCCACACGGCGCCGGCGGCGAGGTCGGGCACGGCGTCGCCGCCGGCGGCCGGGACGGCTCCGGTGGCGAGGGCGCCGCGGGTGGCGACGACCAGCGGGGTGCCGGCCAGCCGCTCGTCGGCGAGCCAGCGCTGGGCGAGCTCCAGGGCGCGGTGGGCGGCGAGGTGCGCGGACTCGGCCGGGGACGCGGCCTCGGGGCTGGTCCAGGGCAGCAGGACCGCGTCCAGGCGGGTCCCGGAGTCCAGGGCGGCGGCGACGTCGGCGGGGCCGGTGAACGGCCGGCCGGCGGACCCGGCGCCGTACGGTCGCTGCTCCTGCGCGTCGCGGCCGGTGCCGTCGGCGAGGACGCCCCAGGCCGGGGCGGCCGGGTCGGCCGGGCCGGTGGGCGGGGCGAGCGGGCTCCAGCCGATCCGGAAGAGGGCGTCGGCGGCGCGGGCGCGGCCGCGGCCGATCTCCTCGGCGGGGACGGCGCGGAACCGCACGGACTCGGCGGAGGCGACGGGCTGCCCGCTGCGGTCGGCGAGCCGCAGCCCGTACGCGCCCCCGGACAGCGGGGTGAGGCGGGCCCGGACGGCGGCGGCGCCGGTGGCGTGCACCCGGAAGCCGGTGAGCCGGTCGGCCGTCCACGCGGATCCCGACCCGTCCTGCTCCCACGTCGGGTCGGCGACGCCGAGCGCGGACGCGAGCAGCACCGGGTGGAGGAGGTGGGTGGCGGCGCCGGAGACCTCCCGCTCGGGCAGGCGCAGTTCGGCGTGGAGCGAGCCGTCCTCGGTGCGCCACACGGTCACGGGCTCGGCCTCGGGTGCCGCGTCCGGCGCGGGCTCCGATCCGGTCTCCGGGCCGCGCTCGGCGTGCGGTACGGCGCCCTCCGGCGGCCAGGCCGCCAGGTCGAACGGCGCCCCGGCGGCGCGGACGCTCAGCAGGCCCCGGCCGAGCGGGGTCCACGGCAGGTCGCCGCGCTCGGGGCGGGCGTGCACGGTGACGGAGCGGCGTCCGTCCGCGTCGGGCGCGCCGACCGCGACCTGCACGTGGACGCCTTCGCCGTCCGGCAGGACGACCGGGTTGTCGAGGGTGAGCTCGTCGACGGTGGTGGCGCCGAACTCGTCGCCGGCCCTGGCCGCCAGTTCGGCGAGCGCGGCGACGTCGAGGACGGGCGCGCCGTGCAGGGTGCGGGTGGCGAGCCAGGGGTGGGTGCGCAGCGAGAGGCGGCTGGTGAACAGGGTCTCGTCGGAACCGGCGACGGTGACGGCGGCGCCGAGCAGCGGGTGCCCGGTCGCGCCGAGCCCGAGGCCCTGCGCGTCGAGGCTGCCGCTGCCCGCCTCGTACCAGTAGCGGTCCTGCTGGAAGGCGTACGTCGGCAGCTGGACGCGCCGGGCGCCGGTGCCGTCGAAGACCTTCGCCCAGTCGGGCCCGGCGCCGCGGACCTGGGCCTCGCCGAGGGAGGTCCAGAAGCGGTCCAGGCCGCCCTCGTCGCGGCGCAGGGAGCCGATGAAGACGGCGTCGCGGCCGGTGTCGTCGATGGTGCCCTGGATGCCGGCGGCGAGGACGGGATGGGGGCTGCACTCGACGAAGGTGGTCCAGTCCTCGCCGAGGAGGCGGCGGACGGCGGTGTCGAGCTGGACGGTCTGGCGCAGGTTGCGGTACCAGTAGCCGCCGTCCATCTCGGTGCCCTCGGCCCAGGTGCCGGTGACCGTGGACAGGAACGGTATCTCCGCGGGGCGCGGGGTGACCGGCGCGAGCAGCCCGGCCAGCTCCTCCTCCAGGAGTTCGACGTACGCGGAGTGGGAGGCGTAGTCGACGTCGATGCGGCGGACCCGTTCGCCAGCGGCCTTCGCCTGCTCCAGGAACGCGTCGAGGGCCTCGGTCTCGCCGGCGACGACGACGCTCGCGGGCCCGTTGACGGCGGCCAGCTGGATGCGGCCCTCCCACGGCTCGATGAGCTCCCGCACCCGGTCGGCGCCGAGCGCCACGGACACCATGCCGCCGAGGCCGGCGAGGACCCGGCCGATGGCCTGGCTGCGCAGGGCGACGACGCGGGCGCCGTCCCGGAGGCTGAGCACGCCCGCCACGGTGGCGGCGGCGATCTCGCCCTGGGAGTGGCCGACGACGACGTCCGGTCGCACGCCGTGGTGGCGCCAGAGCGCGGCCAGGGAGACCATCACGGACCACAGGACGGGCTGGATGACGTCGACGCGCTCGATGTCGGGCGCGCCGTCCGCGCCGCGCAGCACGTCCTCCAGGGACCAGTCGCAGAACTCGGCGAGCGCGGCGCCGCAGTCGGCGACGGAGCGGGCGAACACGGGCGCGGTGTCGAGGAGTTCGACGGCCATGCCGATCCACTGGGAGCCCTGCCCGGGGAACAGGAACGCGGTGCGTCCCGCCGTCCCGGCGGCGCCGCGGACCAGGCCGGCGGCGGGCTGGTCGTCGGCGAGGGCCCGCAGCCGGTCCAGGAGCCCGTCGCGGTCGGTGCCGACGAGCACGGCCCGCTCGGGGAGGGCCGCGCGGTGCACGGCGAGGGTGTAGGCGACGTCGAGGGCGCGGACGTCGTCGTTCTTCTCCAGGTGGTCGAGGAGCCTGCGGGCCTGGCCGCGCAGGGCGTCGCGGGTGCGCGCGGACAGCGCCCACGGGACGACGGGCAGCTCCGTCGTGGCGGTGCCGGTGTCGCCGTCGGCCTCGGCGGCCGGGGCGGGCGCCTCGGCCGGGGGCTGCTCCAGGATGACGTGGGCGTTGGTGCCGCTCACGCCGAAGGAGGAGACGCCGGCGCGGCGGGGCCGGTTCAGCTCCGGCCAGGGGCGGGCCTCGGTGAGGAGCTCCACGGCCCCCGACTCCCAGTCGACCATCGGGGTGGGGCGGTCGACGTGCAGGGTCCGCGGCATCACGCCGTGGCGCAGCGCCTGCACCATCTTGATGATGCCGCCGACGCCGGCCGCGGCCACGGTGTGGCCGATGTTCGACTTGAACGAGCCGAGGTAGAGCGGGCGGCTCTTGGGCCGGTTCTGGCCGTAGGTGTTGAGGAGGGCCTGCGCCTCGATGGGGTCGCCGAGCCGGGTGCCGGTGCCGTGGGCCTCGACGATGTCGACGTCGCCGCTGCCGAGGCCGGCGCCGGTCAGGGCCTGACGGATGACCCGCTCCTGGGAGGGCCCGTTGGGCGCGGTGATGCCGTTGCTGGCACCGTCCTGGTTGACGGCGGTGCTCCGGACGACGGCGAGGACCTGGTGGCCGTTCTTCCGGGCGTCGGACAGCCGCTCGACCAGGATGAGGCCGACGCCCTCGGACCAGCCGGTGCCGTCGGCGGAGGCCGCGAACGACTTGCAGCGGCCGTCGACGGCGAGGCCGCTCTGCCGGGAGAAGTCGACGAAGCCGCCCGGGTGGCCGTTCACGGTGGTGCCGCCCGCGAGGGCGAGGGTGCACTCGCCGCTGCGGACCGCGCTGACCGCGAGGTGCAGGGCGACCAGCGACGACGAGCAGGCCGTGTCGAGGGAGACGGCGGGCCCTTCCAGGCCGAGGAAGTAGGAGACGCGACCGGAGGCGACGCTGCTGAGCTTGCTGGTCATCAGATAGCCCTCGAACTCCTCGGGGCCGTCGAGTTCCAGGTAGCTCTGCTCCACGACGCCCACGAACACGCCCGTGCGGCTGCCCTTGAGGGTGGTCGGGTCGATGCCCGCGTGCTCGAACGTCTCCCAGGCGGTCTCCAGGAGCACCCGGTGCTGCGGGTCCATGGCGAGGGCCTCGCGCGGCGAGATCCCGAAGAAGCCGGCGTCGAAGCGGGTGGCCCCGTCGAGGAAGCCGCCCTCCTTCGTGTACGACTTCCCGGGCTTGCCCGGCTCCGGGTCGTACAGGCCGTCGACGTCCCAGCCGCGGTCGACGGGCCAGGGCGTGATGGCGTCGCGGCCCTCGGCGACGAGCTGCCACAGGTCGTCGGCGGAGGCGATGCCGCCGGGGTAGCGGCAGGCCATGCCGACGATGACGATCGGGTCGTCGTCGGCCGCCTCCAGCTCCGCGACCCGGCGGCGGGCCTGCTGGAGTTCGACGGTGACGCGCTTCAGGTACTCGACGAGCTTCTCTTCGTTCGGCGCGCCGGGGGTGCCGGAGGCCTGGGGGGTGGGGGGCGTGCTGGGCTTGGTGGACATGCGTGAATCTCTCCTCGGTGGCCCCGGGTGCCGCGTGGCACCCGGGGAACTGCGAAGGGAAGGGGACGTCGGTGGAGCGGGACCGTCAGTTCACGGGGTCACCGCCCAGCTCGCTGTCGATGAACGCGAACAGGTCCTCGGCGGAGGCCGATCCGAGCCGCTCGGCCAGGTCCGTGTCCTCCTCGGCCGGGGCCGAGGCCGCCTCCTGGGCGGCAGCGGCGAACGCGACGGGGGCGCCTCCGAGGGTCTCCAGGAGCTCCATGAGCCGCGCCGAGACCGCCGCGCGGGCCTCCTCGTCGTCGGCGATCGCCCCGAATCCGGCCTCCACGCGGTCGAGTTCGTCGAGCACCGCACCGCTGCCGGACGCGCCCGACGTCACGAGCTCCAGCAGCCCGGCGGCGAGCGCGGCGGGAGTCGGGTGGTCGAAGACCAGCGTGGCCGGCAGCTTCGTCCCGGCCGCGGCGCTGAGCCGGTTGCGCAGGTCGACGGCGGTCAGCGAGTCGAAGCCCAGCTCCTGGAAGGCCCGCGTCTGCTCGACGGCGTCCGGGTCGGAGTGGCCGAGGACCTCCGCGACCTTGCTCCGCACCAGGGCGAGCACGGTGCGGGACCGCGCCTCGTCGTCCAGGCCGGCGAGCCGCTCGGCGAGCGACTCGGCGGGCGCGGCCTGGGACGCGGCGGTACGACGGGAGGCCTTGGCGGTCTCCCGCGGCGCCCCCTCCTCGCGGTCGCCTTCCCGCCCGGGCACGGCGAAGGCCTCGTACGGGACCTCCTGGAAGGTGACGGAGCCGGCGGTGAGCACCGGCCGGCCGGCGGCGTCGGCCAGCAGGAGCGCGGCCGTGAGCGCGTCGGCCCCCGCTCCGGTCGCGGTGAGGTGGGCGCGTACGACGGTGGCACCGGTGGCGTGCAGCCGGACGCCGCTCCACGCGACGGGCACGAGCACCCCGTCCGCCTCCGCCGGCTGCGGGAACGGATGCCGGAGCAGCGCCCCGTCGATCAGTTCCGGGTGCACGCCGAACCGCGCGGCGGTGTCGGCGAGTTCGTCCGCGAGCGCCACCTCGGGGGCGGACGCCCCGGCACCGGGGACCCCGGTCTCCGGGCCCGGTCCGGCGTCGCCCAGCGTGCCGTCGGCGTGCAGGGTCCACTCCGCGCCGGGCCGGTCGGCCCTGGCGTGCACGGCGAACGGCCGCAGTCCGGCCTCGTCCGGCCCGCCCACGCGGACCTGGAGCTGTACGTCGCCGGAGGCGGGCAGCACCAGGGGCGCGTGCAGGGCGAGCCCGTGGAGGGTGTCCGCGCCCACCTCGTCACCGGCGCGGATCAGCAGCTCGACGAACGAGCCGGCGGAGAGGACGACCGCGTCCCCGACCGCGTGGCGCTCCACCCAGGGGTGGGTGTGGCGGTTGATGCGGCTGGTGAAGAGGGTGTCGTCGGAACCGGCGACGGTGACGGCCGCGCCGA
>NZ_BMTV01000059.1 GCF_014649855.1 Streptomyces roseolus
GGGAGGCCGGGGGCAGGAGGCGGGAGGCCGGGGGCAGGAGGCGGGAGGCCGGGGGCAGGAGGCGGGAGGCCGGGGGCGGGAGGCCGGGGGCGGGCCAGGCAAGCGGGGGGACAGGAAGAGGAGCGGAAGGGGCCCGGGAGAAAGGGCGGGCGAGGGACCGGGAGAAGAAGGAGAGAAGGGACACAGGGGAGAGACCGGAGAGAAGGGGAGAGTGGGGAGAGACGGGGAGAAGCGGGAGGTTGCGGCGTCGGCGGCCGCGCCCCGCGGGACGGCTCGCCTCCTCCGCCCCTCCTGTCGGACAGCCTCGTGCGGGACACTGTCCACAGGCCCCCTCTACGATCCCTGGGGGGAGGGCCTGTGAGAGGTGACACTCGTCCACAGGGCAGAGAAGGGGAACCAGCCGATTTCCCGACGCGTGGATACGATCAGTAAGCAGTACCAGGACGGCAACGACGGAGGAGGTGCCCCATGGGAGTCCTGAAGCGTTTCGAGCAGCGTCTCGAAGGTCTGGTCAACGGCACCTTCGCCAAGGTGTTCAAGTCCGAGGTCCAGCCGGTCGAGATCGCCGGCGCGCTCCAGCGCGAGTGCGACAACAACGCGCAGATCTGGAACCGCGAGCGGACCGTCGTCCCCAATGACTTCATCGTGGAGCTCAGCGCGCCCGACTACGAGCGCCTGAGCCCCTACTCGGGGCAACTGGGCGACGAGCTCGCCGGGCTGGTCCGCGACTACGCCAAGCAGCAGCGGTACACCTTCATGGGACCGATCAAGGTCCACCTGGAGAAGGCCGATGACCTCGACACCGGCCTGTACCGGGTGCGCAGCCGTACGCTCGCGTCGAGCACGTCCCAGCCTCAGCCGCAGCAGGGGCAGCAGCCCCACCAGCAGCCCCGCCCGCACCAGGGGCAGGGCGGCTACGGGTACCCGCCGCAGGGTCCCCCGCCCGGCGCTCCGCCGATGCCCGCCTCGCCGCCCCCCGGCGGCGCGGGTCACCGGCCCGCCGCCGGCGGCGGCCGTCCCGCGGCGCCCGGCGGCGCCCAGGTGCGCCGCTGGATCGAGATCAACGGCAACCGCCACCAGATCTCCCGCCCGACCCTGGTCCTCGGCCGCAGCACCGACGCGGACGTGAGGATCGACGATCCCGGCGTCTCCCGCCGGCACTGCGAGATCCGGACCGGAACGCCCTCGACGATCCAGGATCTCGGATCCACCAACGGCATCGTGGTGGACGGGCAGCACACCACCCGCGCTACGCTCCGCGACGGCTCGCGGATCGTCGTGGGCAGCACCACCATCGTTTACCGGCAAGCCGAAGGGTGAAGCGGGGGCAATGTCAGAGCTGACCCTGACGGTCATGCGGCTGGGTTTCCTGGCCGTTCTGTGGCTGTTCGTCATCGTGGCCGTCCAGGTCATCCGCAGTGACCTCTTCGGCACGCGGGTGACCCAGCGCGGTTCCCGGCGCCAGGAGGCGCGCACCCAGCAGGGCGGCCGCCAGGCCGCTCCGCCGCCGCAGCGCGGCCAGCAGCAGCCGCCGTCCGGCGGTGGCCGGTCGCGGCGCGGCGCCCCGACCAAGCTGGTCGTCTCCGAGGGCACCCTCACGGGCACCACCGTCGCCCTGCAGGGGCAGACGATCACCCTGGGCCGGGCGCACGACTCGACGATCGTGCTGGACGACGACTACGCCTCCAGCCGGCACGCCCGGATCTACCCCGACCGGGACGGCCAGTGGATCGTCGAGGACCTCGGGTCCACGAACGGCACGTACCTCGACCGGACCCGCCTCACCACCGCGACGCCGATTCCGCTGGGGGCGCCGATCCGCATCGGCAAGACCGTCATCGAGCTGCGGAAGTAGTACGACAATGAGCGAGCTGACCGGAGCGACCGGAGGGTGGGCAGTGTGGGTCGAGACCGGCTGTACCCCGATGCAGCGGCGACAGGGCAGGTGGGCATGAGTCTCTCCCTGCGATTCGCCGCGGGCTCGCACAAGGGCATGATCCGCGAGGGCAACGAGGACTCCGGCTACGCCGGTCCGCGCCTCCTCGCGATCGCCGACGGCATGGGCGGCCAGGCCGCCGGCGAGGTCGCCTCCTCCGAGGTGATCTCCACGCTCGTCGTCCTCGACGACGACATCCCGGGCTCCGACATCCTCACCTCGCTCGGCACGGCGGTGCAGCGCGCCAACGACCAGCTCCGGATGATGGTCGAGGAGGACCCGCAGCTGGAGGGCATGGGCACCACGCTCACCGCCCTGCTGTGGACCGGTCAGCGCCTCGGCCTCGTGCACGTCGGCGACTCCCGCGCCTACCTGCTGCGCGACGGCGTCCTCACCCAGATCACCCAGGACCACACCTGGGTCCAGCGGCTCGTCGACGAGGGCCGGATCACCGAGGAGGAGGCCACCACCCACCCGCAGCGCTCGCTCCTGATGCGCGCGCTCGGCAGCGGCGACCACGTCGAGCCCGACCTCTCCATCCGTGAGGTCCGCGCCGGCGACCGGTACCTGATCTGCTCAGACGGCCTGTCCGGCGTGGTGTCCCACCAGACCCTGGAGGACACCCTCGCCAGCTACCAGGGCCCGCAGGAGACCGTGCAGGAGCTGATCCAGCTCGCGCTGCGCGGCGGCGGCCCCGACAACATCACGGTGATCGTCGCCGACGTCCTCGACGTCGACGGCGGCGACACCCTCGCCGGCCACCTCAGCGACACCCCGGTCGTCGTCGGCGCGGTCGCCGAGAACCAGCAGCAGCTGAACGACGGCGGCGCCATGCAGACCCCGGCCGGCCGCGCCTCCGGGCTCGGCCGCCCCGCCCCGCACCACCAGCCGCCCGCCGGCGGCTTCGGCCCGCCCGGCAGCGGCGACGACCACGGTTACGGCGGCCCGCCGCACGGCGCCTTCGACTCGTACGCCGACGACGACTTCGTCAAGCCGCGCCGCAAGCGGCGGTGGATCGGCCGCACCCTGATCCTCCTCCTCGCCCTCGGCGTCCTCGCCGGCGGCGCGTACGGCGGCTGGCGCTGGACGCAGACCCAGTACTTCGTGGGCTCCAACGCCGAGCACGTGGCGTTGTACCGGGGCATCAGCCAGGACCTCGCGTGGGTGAAGCTCTCGGAGGTCGAGAAGGACCACCCCGAGATCGAACTCAAGTACCTCCCCGCCTACCAGCGGAAGCAGGTCGAGGACACCATCGCGGGCGGCAGCCTCGCCAAGGCCCAGGCGAAGATCTCCGAGCTGTCCGTGCAGGCCTCGGCCTGCAAGAAGACCGAAGAGCGCCGCCTGGCCAAGGAGAAGGCCGACAAGGAGAAGGCCGCCGCCGACGCCGAGAAGCAGGCCGACGGCGCGGACGCCAAGCCCGGAGCCCAGCCCACCGCGGCCGCGCCGAGCCCGGGCCCCACCCTCACCGCCGAGGAGCAGAAGCTGGCCTCGAACTGCGGCAAGCAGTAAGACCCGTAGGGGGCCTTTCACCACCATGAGCGTTGTCACCAACACGACCACCATCGGCGCGATCGAGGCGCCGAGCCGCCGCAACACCGAGCTGGCGCTGCTCGCCTTCGCCGTCGCCATCCCGGTGTTCGCGTACCTCAACGTGGGTCTCGCGCTGGACGGCGAGGTCCCGTCCGGCATGCTCGGCTACGGGCTCGGCCTGGCGCTCCTCGCGACCGTCGCCCACCTCGTCGTACGCAAGTGGGCGCCGTACGCGGACCCGCTGCTGCTGCCACTGGCGACCCTGCTCAACGGCATGGGGCTGGTGCTGATCTGGCGGCTGGACCAGTCGCCTCGGCTGATCGACCTGGCGAAGCGCAGTTACGGGGCCTTCAGCCCCTCCGCGCCGAACCAGATGATGTACTCCGCGATCGGCATCGCCATGTTCGTGGGCGTGCTGCTGCTCCTGAAGGACCACCGTGTCCTGCAGCGCTACACGTACATCTCCATGGTCGTGGCGCTCTTCCTGCTCCTGCTGCCGCTCGTGCCCGGTCTCGGCACCGATGTCTTCGGCGCCAAGATCTGGATCCGTATCGGCGGCTTCTCCATCCAGCCCGGCGAGTTCGCCAAGCTGGTCCTCGCCGTGTTCTTCTCCGGCTACCTGATGGTGAAGCGGGACGCCCTCGCGCTGGCCAGCCGCCGCTTCATGGGGCTGTACCTGCCGCGCGGCCGTGACCTGGGCCCGATCCTGACGATCTGGGCGGTCAGCCTCCTCATCCTGGTCTTCGAGAACGACCTCGGTACGTCGCTGCTCTTCTTCGGCATGTTCGTGATCATGCTGTACGTGGCCACCGAGCGGACCAGCTGGATCGTCATGGGTCTGCTGATGGCCGTCGCCGGCGCGGTGGCCGTCGGGTCCACCGCCAGCCACGTCCAGTCGCGTGTCGCCGCCTGGCTCGACCCCTTCGAGTGCCTCAAGACGGCGCCCGAGAGCTCGAACATGGCGTACGCCTGCGACCAGATGACCCAGGTCCTCATGTCCTTCGGATCGGGCGGCATCCTCGGCACCGGTCTCGGCCAGGGCAACTCCGACCTGATCCAGTTCGCCGCCAACTCCGACTTCATCTTCGCCACCGTCGGCGAGGAGCTCGGCCTGACCGGCGTCATGGTCTTCCTGCTGCTGTACGGCCTGATCATCGAGCGCGGCATCCGTACCTCCCTCGCCGCCCGCGACCCGTTCGGCAAGCTGCTCGCGATGGGTCTGTCCGGCGCCTTCGCACTCCAGGTGTTCGTCGTCGCCGGCGGCGTGATGGGCCTCATCCCGCTCACCGGCATGACGATGCCGTTCCTCGCGTACGGCGGTTCGTCCGTGATCGCCAACTGGGCCCTGATCGGCATCCTGATCCGGATCAGCGACACCGCGCGCCGCCCGGCGCCCTCCCCCGCCCCGAATCCCGACGCCGAGATGACCCAGGTGGTCCGTCCGTGAACAAGCCGCTGCGCCGGGTCGCGATCTTCTGCGGCCTGCTCGTCCTCGCCCTGCTCCTGCGCGACAACTGGCTCCAGTTCGTCCGCGCCGACGAGCTGAACGCGCACCCGAAGAACACCCGTGTCCGCATCGAGCGATACGCCAACGAGCGGGGCAACATCATCGTCGACGGGAAGCCGATCACCGGCTCCGTCGACTCCGGGGACGAGTACTTCAAGTTCAAGCGGACCTACGTCGACGGCCCCATGTGGGCCCCCGTGACCGGCTACGCCTCCCAGGCGTACGACGCCAACCAGATCGAGAAGATCGAGGACGGCATCCTCACCGGCAACGACGACCGGCTCTTCTTCGACCGGACCCTGTCGATGTTCACCGGGGAGAAGAAGAAGGGCGGCGACGTCGTCACCACCCTCAACGGCGCCGCGCAGAAGGCCGCCTTCGAGGGCCTGGGGAAGAACACCGGCGCCGTCGTCGCGATCGAGCCGTCGACCGGCAAGATCCTGGCGCTGGCGTCCACCCCCTCGTACGACCCGTCGTCCTTCGCCGGCTACTCGGGCAAGGACGAGAAGGCCTGGGTCGCCCTGGAGAAGGACAAGAACAAGCCGAAGCAGAACCGCGCCCTGCGCGAGATCTACCCTCCCGGCTCCGTCTTCAAGGTCGTGACCGCCGCCGCCGCGCTGGAGGCCGGCAAGGTCAAGGACATCGACGCGTCGACCGACACCCCCGAGGGCTGGAAGATCCCGCTCTCCACGCTGCCGATGAAGAACCACTCGGGCGGCTGCGCCAACGCCAGCCTCAACGAGGCCCTGCGGATCTCCTGCAACTCGGTCTTCGCCAAGCTCGGTGACGACGTCGGCCGCGACAAGATGGTGGAGACGGCCGAGAAGTTCGGCTTCAACGCCGAGCAGTTCACCCCGGTCCGCTCCGCCGCCTCGGTCTACGACAAGAACGCCGACCGCGGTGGAAACGCGCTCTCCTCCATCGGCCAGTTCAACACCGCGACGACCCCGCTCCAGATGGCGATGGTCACGGCGGCGATCGCCAACGACGGCAAGCTGATGAAGCCGTACATGATCGACCAGCTGCGCGCCCCGAACCTGGACGTGATCAAGCAGAACGAGCCGGAGGAGATGAGCCAGCCGGTCTCTCCGGAGAACGCCCAGAAGCTCCAGGCGATGATGGAGAACGTCGTCTCGAACGGCACCGGCGCCAAGGCCGACCTCAAGATGAGCGGCGTGAAGGTCGGCGGAAAGACCGGTACCGCGCAGCACGGCGAGAAGAACGCCAAGCGCCCGTACGCGTGGTTCATCTCGTACGCCAAGACCGACCAGGGTTCCCCGGTCGCCGTCGCCGTGATCGTCGAGGACGCCGAGGGTGTCGGCCGTGAGGACATCAGCGGTGGCGGCCTCGCCGCGCCGATCGCGAAGGCGGTCATGAAGGCGGTTCTGAAGAGCCGCGGCTGATCTCGCGGAGGGCCGGTGCCCGCCAGGTACCGGTCAGGTATCAGCTGCCCTCCGCGCGCGGTCCGGCTCTTCGGGGCCGGTACCGTATGCGCGGACAGCACACACCGCCGGACCACCCCAGGGTGCGGTCGGGACAGACGGAGAGGGCTGGATTAGCTATGGAAGAGCCGCGTCGCCTCGGCGGCCGGTACGAGCTGGGCTCGGTGCTCGGCCGCGGTGGCATGGCCGAGGTGTACCTCGCCCAGGACACCCGGCTCGGCCGCACCGTCGCCGTGAAGACGCTGCGGGCCGACCTGGCCCGTGACCCGTCCTTCCAGGCCCGGTTCCGCCGTGAGGCACAGTCCGCCGCCTCCCTGAACCACCCGGCGATCGTCGCCGTCTACGACACCGGCGAGGACTACGTCGACGGGGTCTCCATCCCGTACATCGTGATGGAGTACGTCGACGGGTCGACGCTCCGTGAGCTGCTCCACTCGGGCCGCAAGCTGCTGCCCGAGCGCACCCTGGAGATGACCGTCGGCATCCTCCAGGCCCTCGAGTACTCGCACCGCGCTGGCATCGTGCACCGCGACATCAAGCCCGCGAACGTGATGCTGACCCGTACGGGCCAGGTCAAGGTCATGGACTTCGGCATCGCGCGCGCCATGGGCGACGCGGGCATGACCATGACGCAGACCGCGGCGGTCATCGGCACAGCCCAGTACCTCTCGCCGGAGCAGGCCAAGGGCGAGCAGGTCGACGCGCGCTCCGACCTGTACTCCACCGGCTGCCTGCTCTACGAGCTGCTGACCGTCCGGCCGCCGTTCATCGGCGACTCCCCCGTGGCCGTGGCCTACCAGCACGTCCGCGAGGAGCCGCAGCCGCCGAGCAACTTCGACGCCGAGATCACGCCCGAGATGGACGCCATCGTCCTCAAGGCGCTGGTCAAGGACCCCGACTACCGCTACCAGTCCGCCGACGAGATGCGCGCGGACATCGAGGCCTGCCTCGACGGGCAGCCGGTCGCGGCCGCCGCCGCGATGGGCATGGCGGGCGCCCCGGCGTACAACGGCTACGGCTATCCGCCGGAGGACCAGCCGACGACGGCGCTGCGCCAGGCCGACCCGGCCGGCCAGACGACGATGATGCCGCCCGTCCAGCAGGACGGCGGCTACGGCGGTGGGTACGGCGGGCACGACGGCTACGACGACCGTCCGGACCGCCGCCGCGGCGGCGGCCAGAAGAAGTCGAACGCCTCGACGATCCTGCTGGCGCTCTGCGGCGTCCTGGTCCTGGTCGGCGCGATCTTCATCGCGAAGTACCTCATGGACACCAACGACACCCCGCAGCAGACACAGGTGCCGCTGCTCGTCGGCCAGACGATGCCCGACGCGCAGAAGTCCGCGACCAACGCCCGGGTGCAGCTGGTGGAAGCGGGCAAGGAGCGCTGCGACCAGCCCACCGGCGCCATCTGCCGCCAGGATCCGGCCTCCGACGGCGCCGCCAAGATGCCGATCGACGGCACGATCCAGGTGTGGGTCTCCGAGGGCGCGCCGCTCGTGGAGGTCCCGGACGTCCAGGAGCAGTCGCTCCAGCGGGCGAAGGAGACCCTGGAGGGCAAGGGCTTCAAGGTCAAGGTCGAGGAGGAGGAGTCCTCGGAGGACCCCGGCACCGTCCTGCGGCAGAACCCGCAGAACGGCACCAAGGCCGAGAAGAACTCCGAGGTGACCCTCACCGTCGCCAAGCAGAAGCTGACGAACCTGCCTCTGGTGACGGGCCGCGACATCAGCCTGGCGCTCCAGCAGCTGAACGGCCTCGGCTTCACCGACGTGAAGCAGGAGGAGGTCGACAGCGACCAGCCCAAGGGCATGGTCCTGGAGCAGACTCCGAGCGGCCCGAGCAACCAGCCGCTGGACGTCGAGATCAAGCTGAAGGTCTCGAAGGGTCCGCAGGTGACCCCGGTCACGATCCCCGGTGACCTCGCCGGGAAGACGCTGAAGGAAGTCCGGGACTGGTTCCAGAGCCAGGGCGTGACGGTCGTGGTGGCCGGTGTCGACAAGGACGACGCCCGTGTCGTCCAGTCGGCGCCCGCCGGCGGTCAGACGGTCAACAAGGGCGGCTCGGTCACCCTGTTCACCGCCGACGTGAACGGCGGGGGCAACCCCGGCGGCAACGGCGACGGGAACGGCGGCCAGCAGGACGGCGGCAACGGCGACGGCAACATCGGCGGCTGGTTCGACTGACCCGCTTCCGAGTGACGGGGAGAGCCCCGGAGCCCTTCACGGGGCTCCGGGGCTCTCCCCGTTCCAGGTGCCGGGACCGGTCAGCGGAGTTCGGCCGGCGGGGTGCGGTCCGCGTCGACCTTCTCCGTGCGGGCCAGCTCGCCCCACACGATGTAGCGGTAGTCGGAGGTGTACATCGGGGTGCAGGTGGTGAGGGTGATGTACCGGCCGGGCTCCTTCTTGCCGGACTCCTCGGGGACCGGCTGGAGGACGTCCACGTTGTACTTCGTGGTCTCCGGGAGCGTCTTGTAGACCTTGTAGACGTACCAGGTGTCCTTGGACTCGAAGACGATCGGATCGCCGTTCTTCAACTTGTGGATGTTGTGGAACTTGGCGCCGTGGCCGTCCCGGTGGGCGGCGAGGGTGAAGTTGCCCCGCTCGTCCTGCGGGAGGGCGGACTTCACGGGTTCGGTGTAGTAGCCGGCGACGCCGTTGTTGAGGACGTCGCTCTCGGTGCCCCGCTTCACCAGGATCTCGTCGCCGCCGAAGGCGGGGACGTGGAGGAAGCCGAGGCCCCCCTTGGTGTCGAGGGCGCCGGGGCCCTGGTCGGCCCATTCGCCGCGGACCTGCGCGCCTTCCTTGTCGGCGGCGCGGTCGGCGAGGACGTTCGTCCACCACAGGGAGTAGACGACGAAGAGCCCGAGCACGAGGCCGGCTGTGATGAGGAGTTCACCGAAGACGCTGATGAGCCCGGCGATCCGGTTGCGCGCGCGTGACACTGGGTCGGCCCTCGTCCCTTCTGGAGGTGTGGGGTCTCAGCCTACGAGCGCGGTCGGCTTTCCCTTGCTGCGCGGGCGTTCCTCGACCAGCTTTCCCCAGACGATCATGCGGTAGGTGCTGGTGAACTCGGGCGTGCAGGTGGTCAGGGTGATGTAGCGGCCGGGCTCGGTGAAGCCGGATCCCTTGGGGATCGGGTCGATGACGGCGATGTTCGAGGGCGCGGTCTGCGGGAGGATGCTCGCCATCTCGTACGTGTAGTAGGCGTCCTGCGTCTCGACGACGATGGGGTCGCCGGGCTTGAGGCGGTTGATGTACCGGAACGGCTCGCCGTGGGTGTTGCGGTGACCGGCGACCGCGAAGTTGCCCTGCTTGTCGGAGGGCATGGCGGTCTTGAGCTTGCCCTCGCCGTAGTGGCCGACCATGCCCTTGTCGAGGACCTTGGGCTTGCTGATGCCCTCGGCGACGGGGACGACGACGTCCAGCTTGGGGATGTACATGATGGCGAAGCCCTCACCGGGGGCGAAGACGTCCGGCTTGTTCTCGCCCTTGGCCCAGGTGTCCTCGATGCGCTCCTTGGCCTGGTCGGTCTCCTGGCCGGCGAGGACGTTGGTCCACCACAGCTGGTAGGCGACGAAGAGGAGCATGACGACGCCGAGGGTGATGAACAGCTCGCCGACGACGACGCCGACGCTGTCCTTGGCGGCCTTCGCCTCCCGGGCGGCACGGCGGGCCTCGACCCGCGAGAGGGGGCGCTCGGCGGTGCTCCCGGCGGACCTCCCGGTGGCCGCTCCGGACGCCGGGCGGCCCTTCCCGCGGCCCTGCTTGGCGGCGGCCCGCCGGCGCTCGGCCCGCCCCGGCCCGGGGAGGGCCTCCACGGGCCTCGGAGCCTCCTCCGCGACCACGGGCAGCTCCCGGGTCCCCTCGGCCCCGTACGGCTCGCGTATGGGCTCGTGGAAGGCTTCCCCCGGGGCTTCGGTGGCGGGCGGGGCACCGTGGACGGGGGCGTGGGCCTCGTACGCGGTGGGCTGTGCCTCGTACGCGGTGGGCTGTGCCTCGTAGCCGGGCGTCCGTGTCTCGTACGGGTGCGGCGTCTGGTGCCCGTACCCGTCCGGGTACCCGGCCCCCGCCCCGGCACCGGCGCCGTCCCCGTACGACGGCTCGGCCGGATACGGATACGGGTACGGGCCCTGCTGCTCGTAGCCGTACGCACTCTGCTCGTACGGGCCCTGCTGCTCGTGGGCGCCCTGCTGCTCGTAGGGGCCCGGTTCGTACGGGCGCTGCTCGTGCGCTCGGGGTCCGTGGTCCTCGGGTATCGGCTCGGCGCCGGGCTGCCCGGAGGCCCGGAACCACGGTGAGCCCGTCGTCACGCGACGGCCTTGCCCACCACCGGCGCGAGCCCCGCCGACCGGCCGACCGCTCCCTCGTCTCCGCACTGCACCAGCCAGTTGGCGAGCATCAGGTGGCCGTGCTCGGTGAGCACCGACTCGGGGTGGAACTGGACGCCCTCGACGGTCAGTTCGCGGTGGCGGAGGCCCATGATGATGCCGTCCTCGGTCCGCGCGGTCACTTCGAGCTCGGCGGGCAGGTCGGCCGGCTCGGCGGCCAGCGAGTGGTAGCGGGTGGCCGTGAACGGCGAGGGAAGGCCTGCGAAGACGCCCTTGCCCTCGTGGACCACGGGCGAGGTCTTGCCGTGGAGCAGCTCGGGGGCGCGGTCGACGACACCGCCGTAGGCCACGGCCATCGACTGCATGCCGAGGCAGACGCCGAAGACCGGGACGCCGGTGGCGGCGCAGTGCCGCACCATGTCGATGCAGACGCCGGCCTGCTCGGGGGCGCCGGGCCCGGGGGACAGCAGGACGCCGTCGAAGCCGTCCTGGGCGTGGCTCAGCTCCACCTCGTCGTTGCGGAGCACCTCGCACTCGGCGCCGAGCTGGTAGAGGTACTGCACGAGGTTGAAGACGAAGCTGTCGTAGTTGTCGACGACGAGAATTCGCGCGCTCACTGGCCGTCCACCGTCACATCGTTGAACGGAAGCAGAGGCTCCGCCCAGGGGAACACGTACTGGAAGAGGACGTAGACGACCGCGAGGACCAGCACGACCGAGATCAGCGCCTTCACCCAGGCGTTGCCCGGCAGATGCCGCCAGATCCATCCGTACATGACGTCCGACCGCCCCTTCCGTTCGTTACGGGCACCAGAGTACGGGGCGGGGGCCCCGTCGGGGGGAAGCTGTCCGAAGCCTGTGGACAACCGGTCCCGAACCGGGCTATGCGGCGGGCTTGGCCTGGTGGAGGTCGACCGCGCCGGCGTAGCCGGGAAGGGTGACGTTCTTGTGGTCGTCGACCTTCCAGCCGAGGCCGTAGGCCTTCACGTACAGCTGGTAGTTCTGGAGCGCGGGGGAGTCCGCGAGGGCCTTGTCGAGCTTCCCCCGGTCACCGACGGCGGTGATCTTGTAGGGCGGCGAGTAGACCCGGCCCTGGAGGATCAGGGTGTTGCCGACGCAGCGGACCGCGCTGGTGGAGATGAGCCGCTGGTCCATGACGCGGATGCCTTCGGCGCCGCCCTCCCACAGGGCGTTGACGACGGCCTGGAGGTCCTGCTGGTGGATGACCAGGTCGTTGGCCTGCGGCTCGGGGTAGCCGGGGGCGGCCTGGGCACCGGGCGGGGCGTCGTTCAGCGTGACGGTGAGGCCGGGACCGGAGATCTCGGTGGTGCCGGCGGCGGTCTCCAGGGCCTTGAGGCGACGGTCCTCGGCGGCGGTGGAGCCGTCGTCGCGGGCGGCGAGGGTGTCGACCTGGTCGCGCAGCACGGCGGTGGACTCGTCGAGGCCGGCGTTCTTGTGGCTGCGTTCCTCGATGAGGTCGGAGAGCCTCAGCAGGGAGGCGTCCGTGCGGATGTTGGTGCCCTTGGCGGTGTTGAAGCTCGTGACGAAGAGCAGCCCGGCGAGGGCGAAGACGCCCAGGGTGAGGAGGCGGACGGGACGCCAGCGGCCGGCCCCGGCCGGTCCGACGGGGGGTTCGCCCGGAGTGTCGGCGGAATTGCTCAACGTACCCTGATCCCCTTCTGCGCCGCGGAACCACTACGCTAACGGACGCCCGGGGGGCGCAGTGGACCTGCTACGTCACATCCCGGCGACAGCCACAGTTCCCTGCGCGGTCACGCAGCGCATCGACAGGAGAGTCCCTCGTGCCGAAGTCACGGATCCGCAAGAAGGCCGACTACACGCCCCCGCCGGCGAAGCAGGCCGCCAACATCAAGCTGACGAACCGCAGCTGGGTCGCCCCGGTGATGCTGGCCCTGTTCGCCATCGGTCTGGTGTGGATCGTGGTCTTCTACGTCACCGACGGTTCGCTTCCGATCGAGTCGATCCGGAACTGGAACATCGTGGTCGGCTTCGGTTTCATCGCCGCCGGCTTCGGTGTCTCCACGCAGTGGAAGTGAGCGGCTTAGCGGCGCTTAGCGGGTCTTTCCCGCTGCCGTCAAGCTCACCCCTGAGTTTATCCACAGCGTTGTGCACAGCACTGGATAACTTACGAAGATCTGTGGATAACCCACACCGGGTTGACGTGGGCAGAGCCGCGAACATCTGTCCACAGTGGGCTGGAGCCCCCTGCCTCTCTGGAGAAACTCCAGGTCAGAGGCAGGGGGCTCGGCCTTTCCTCCCCTGATGGGGAGAACTCGCCACACACTGTGGATAACTCTGGGGAAAGCTCGCTCCCCAGCTCTTCCACAGCCTCAGGCGCTCAGGTGAGCGCCATGGTCCGGCCCACGGCGACGCCCAGGTCGAGGAGCAGCACCAGTCCACAGGCGCCGTACTGGATGAGCTCGCGGCGGCGTCGGGGCGCCCGCACGAGCACGTACGTCACCAGCGCGCCGGCCACGAGTCCCCCCACGTGCGCCTCCCACGAGATCCCCGGACGGGTGAACGTCATCAACAGGGACAGGGCCACGAAGAGGACCACCGGCCGCATGTCGTGGCGCCGTCGACGGGCCAGCACCACCCAGGCGCCGATGAGGCCGTAGACGATCCCCGAGGCGCCCAGCGAGGGCTGGTTCGGGGCCGCGACCACATAGGAGAGGACCGAGCCGGACAGACCGGAGAGCAGGCACAGCAGCGCGTACCGGGACCGGCCGAGCTCCGGTTCGACGATCCCGCCGATCACCCACAGGCCCAGCAGGTTGAAGAGGATGTGCCAGGGCTCCTGGTGCAGGACCGTGGCGGAGAGGAGTCGGTACCACTCGCCGTCCGCGACCCCGACGACTTCGCCGAGCAGCGGGTTGTACGCGTACCCGATCAGCACGAGCTCGTCGACGAACCGGTCGCCGAGGATCAGCACCAGCCCGTACACGAGCACGCAGATCCCGATGAGCATCTTGGTGACCAGGCGGTCGTCCGTCCTGACCCGGCCGCCCGCGAGCGTCCGCGCCTGGTTGGCGTCGGCCGCGTGCCCGGTGCCCGAGCCGCTGCGGACGCAGTCGGGGCACTGGAAGCCGACCGAGGCGGAGATCATGCACTCCGGGCAGATGGGCTTCTCGCAGCGGGTGCAGCGGATGCCGGTCTCGGTGCCGGGATGGCGGTAGCAGTGCGGCGGTCCGGACTGCGCGTCCATGGGCGGGGTCCCCTTCTTCCCGGTCAGCGCTGCTCGATCACCACGGACTCGACCACGACGTCGGTCAGCGGCCGCTGGGTCTGCGGGTCGACGGGGACCTGCGCGATGGCGTCCACGACGGCACGGCTCTTCGGGTCCACGACCTCGCCGAAGATGGTGTGCTTGCGGTTCAGCCAGGTCGCGGGGCCGACCGTGATGAAGAACTGGGAGCCGTTGGTACCCGGCCCGGCGTTGGCCATGGCCAGCAGGTACGGCCGGTCGAACCAGAGCTCCGGGTGGAACTCGTCGGCGAACTCGTAGCCGGGGCCGCCCGTGCCGGTGCCCAGCGGGTCGCCGCCCTGGATCATGAAGTCGCCGATGACCCGGTGGAAGACCGTGCCGTCGTAGAGGGGGTCGGTGGAGACCCGGCCGGTGGCCGGATGGGTCCACTCGCGTTCGCCCGAGGCGAGCTCGGTGAAGTTCCGCACCGTCTTCGGCGCGTGGAACGGCAGCAGGCGCACCTCGATGTCGCCCGCGCTGGTCTTGAGGATCGCGTACGGCATGGCCACGGTCCGCCTTCCCTCCCTGATCGTGCGTCACACCGCGGATCCGATCGCCTCACGCGTCCGCGGCTCTGGCGGGTCGATCCTCGCACGACGCGACGGACGCGAACGGCCCGCCCGCTCCTGCCGCATGCCCCGGATGCCCGCCCCGCATGCCGGACCTCGATCCGGAAGGCATGATGCCGAAAAGGATGGAAAGGCGAAAACCCGACATCGCTCGCCACCGAGGAGGAGGAACCCGTGACTCGCATGGACAGCGTGCGCGCCGCTACGGATTCGGCGAAGGAAAGCGTCCTGCACGCCGCGGACGTGGTGGCGCCGTACGCCGGCACGGCCAAGGGCCAGGCCGCGCACTATGCGCACGAGGCGCGGGCGCGGCTCGCACCCAGGGTGTCGAGCGCCGCTCGGCAGGCACGCGCACAGGCGCGTCTGCGGTACGCCGCCCACGTGGCGCCGCACGTGCCGCCGCGGGTCGACGTGGCCGCGCATCGCGCTGCGGCCCGGACCCGCTCGGTCGCCCATCAGGTGGCCGACTACACCGTTCCGCGTGTCGAGCACGCGGTCGCCGCGACCGGTCCCGTCCTTGAGGAGGCCGGGTCGCGTTCCACTGCCGCCTGGGCCGCGCTACGGGGCCAGGTGACGCCGGACGACGTCCGGAAGATCGTGAGGAAGCAGGAGCGCCGGGCCAGGACCGGGCGTCTCGTGAAGGGGCTCGCCGTACTCGGCTTGCTCGTCGGCGGCGCGTGCGCCGCCTGGAAGTGGTGGGACCGGCAGGCCAATCCCGACTGGCTGGTCGAGCCGCCGGCGCCCACGGAGGTGGACGAGGGCTCGGGCATGCCGTCCGCGTCGGGCGGTGCCCCGGCCGTCGAGTCGGAGGCCAGTACGCGGGTGGTCGCGGAGTCCGGGAGCGTGGTGGAGGCCGAGACCGGGAGCGGGCCCGGGATCGAGCCGGAGCCGGATCCGGAGACCGGGTCGACGGAGCCCGACGAGCGCCGTTGAGCCGGGACCGTTCCGTCCGGGTTCGCGTCCGGACCGGGGTGCGGAGAGGGAGGAGTCGCGCTCTCCCCGCACCCTAGGCGGCCGTCGCGAGCGCCAGCCGGGTCAGCTCGGCCGGCTCGCTCACGAGCGGCGCGACGGCGCGGAGCGTGCGGGAGGCGGGGGAGGAGCCGTGCGCCTCGGCGACGATGCGCTGCTTGAGGGTGGGCGGCAGCGAGCCGCGGCGGAGGGGCGCCCAGGGCTCCGCCCGCCTCTGCGCCACGACCGTCGCGGTGCGCTCGGAGGTGACGGGGGCGGCGGGAGCGGCCGGCTCCTCGGGCTGGGTGACCGGCGCCTGGCCCTGCGCGGCGGCGGGGGCCGCCAGTCCGACGGAGGCGAGCAGGGCGAAGAGGACGGAGATGAAGGCGGTCCAGAACTGCTTGACCTTGGCGGTGGCCATGGCCCCTCACTTTCGCTGACGCGGCGTTCTCGGATGGTTCACTTCGGGTTGCGCGCTTTACATACCTTTCTCATGATCTGTATGCGCACCCGGATCCGGCGGAGCGACGCCGCGTCCGCGCAGTTCTTCCGATGAACACCACCCGTCCGGATCAACGCCCGGAAGAAACGGCCTAGGGTCTGTTGTGAAAGTGCTGGTCACAGCCACTCGTTGATGGCTGCGACCAGCACGGTCGCTTCGTAGCGG
>NZ_BMTV01000060.1 GCF_014649855.1 Streptomyces roseolus
CCCGCGGAGCGGGTCACACCGCGCTGCGCGCGGTGCAACGAAACCCCGCCGCTTCGCGGCGGGGTGAGCCTGCGCTTCGCTTCGGCTTTCAGACCCGCGCTTCGCGCGGGTCTGAACACGCCCGCTTCGCGGGCGTGTTGCTCTCCCGCTTCGCGGGAGAGCCGGCCCTGCGCTTCGCTTCGGGCCGTGCGGCCTGCTCCGCAGGCCTGGTGACGCTCCGTCCGCTTCGCTCCCGGAGGCCGGCTGCTGCGCAGCAGCCGGTTTCGGGGGCTTCCCCCGGCCCCCGAAACCGGGCCGGATCCGCTGCGCTCCCCCCGGCCTGGGGATCCTTACGGCTTCGCCTTCAGGATCCCTTGAGCCCGCTTCGCGGGCAGCTGGCTGCAAGGGAGGCAGCGGGGTGGGGCTATTCGGGCTGGGTGACCGTCAGGGCCCAGCGGACAGTGTCATCTGAGGCGTCGACACCGATGGTGAACGACCCGGGGCGGACCACGCCCGGGTCCAGGGCGACCGAACCTACCCCTGGGATACCGGCGGGACAGTCCACGGTGAAGTCCGCCACCTGATGCCC
This sequence comes from Streptomyces roseolus, assembly GCF_014649855.1. Classification (GTDB taxonomy): domain Bacteria; phylum Actinomycetota; class Actinomycetes; order Streptomycetales; family Streptomycetaceae; genus Streptomyces; species Streptomyces roseolus. The sequence continues at coordinate 569 of NZ_BMTV01000060.1, forward strand.
CTGGGAGTCCATCGTCACGTGCACGGCACCGCCTCCCTCACACGCCACCGTCAGCACCGTCGGCAGACGATCCCACGCTCCGCCCGAAACCACGCCCCCGTCCCCCACCGCCTCTTCCACCCACACCAGACCGTCCGGGCCCGGATGCGGAAGCAGGCCATCAGCCGCTGCCGCCGGTGTGACAGTCATCGCCGCCATCGCGCCGGCGGCCAGCAACGCCACCACAGGCACATTCCTCGTACGCATCACATACTCCCTCCCCTTCGAACACCTGCCACGACAACACCACCCTGCCCGCGGGCGGAGTGGTGGTCATGAGTACTGCTACTCATGACTTCTCGAGAGGCCCGGCAAAGAGGGGCGGCAGGTGTCTATCTCTTTGCCGGTGAGCATGCACGAGACCACTGACAATCCACCGCGGCCAGGAGCAGACTGCGGGTAAGCGCCGGACGGTGGCAGTCGCCTGGCTCGGTGCGCCCGGTGGACGGGGCGGGGGCTGGGCCGGCGCCTGGTGGTGCGGCTGGTTCGGTTGTTTGTCGGCGGGGTGCGGGGAGGTCAGGTCTGATCGGCTTCGTCCCTGGGTGTCCAGGCCCAGGGCTGTACCGCGGGGGGCGGGCCCTCTATGGCGCTGCGGAACTTCTCCTTCAAAGACTTCGGCGGCGCTTCCTTCTCTTCTCGCCGGTGGACGAGCTGGGCCGTGGTCACCCGTATATGACATTCACGATGGCGCTGCTTCACCAGCACGACCCATGCACCGTCCCGAGTACGCAGGGCATGGCGGGCGGGCTCGTCCCCGGGGCGTGCGTGGCGGGCCAGGATGCCCGGCAGGTAGTTGAGGGCCGCGTCCTCGGCGGCCGCGGTCGCCTCTATGGGGTCGGGGCCGATGCGGTGGGTGCCGGTGAGCATCCAGCGGTGCAGCTTCAGGTCCGTGCCGTCGGCATGTTGGGTGGTCCGGGTGTCCTCCTCGATGAGGACATACCAGTCAGCGGTCATGCACGGACCTTACGTGCTGATTGAGGGAGCAGGATGACTGTTGGGTTGATGCAGTATGTAGAGATGGCAGAATCAAGGGGCATCCTGAACGGTTCGTTGCTGGGGCCAGCTTCGGATCAATTCAGCTGCTCAAAACTCGGTGAATCTGCGCAATCATATCCAGAGCTGGAGTCTCCGCAGGTCATACGTGCATGCGCCTGAGACTCTGCGTAGATCCGATGGGTCAGCACAACCGTCACCGGCTCAGACAAGCTGCACAGCCGCAGGTCCGAAGCCTGACAACTACGTACTTCCACTGACCGTCGACACGACCGGGCGCGGAACGGGTACCTCGGCCGGGCCCGGAGAAGGAGGCCGGCCTCCCCGCCGGAGGGGCCCTCCGCCCCGCCCGGACGAGCCGCGCTCGGGCCCCGGGGAGCAGCACCCGCAGAGATGCGCTACGGGGGCTGGGGAGCCCGGCCGGGAGCTCACCGACCCACTCACCACGCGCCCACTGCAGGGCCTATCAGCAGGGCTGTTCACCAGGGAAAACAAGGGGTCGACCTATCAGGTTCAGCCCGCCGCCCACCCGTGGTGAGTCCCACTCACCACGGGCCTGGATTTAACCCCCGATTTGAATCCGCCCGGGGCCCCGACCAGCCACCGCCCACCCCCGCCGAACCCCTGCCCGGCCGCCCTCACGCCCCGCCCGACCGAGGCCGGCGCCCCACCGCCGACCACCACCAGGAACACCCCCGCCCCCATTCCGAAAACCAACCCGAAAACCGAGCCACCCCCGCCGAATTCCTGCACCACACCACGCGCGCCCCCTGACGACACCCACGACGAGCACGGTGCACGCGGACGCGCGCCCAGGCGCACCGCGAGAAAACGGACATACAGGCGTAGGGCCCGGGATGCCGAACAGCACCCCGGGCCCCCCACGAACTCCGTACGACCCCACGTCCCGCGAGCCGCCGTACGCCCGCCTACGCGCCCAGCAGACACCACGGATGACCAGAGAGAACCCGGCGAGACGCTGTGCCGTCTGAGGGGCGCACAGGGCCACTGAAGCCGAGGCGCGGGGCGGCCAGGGGCGCAGGGCGAGCGCGTCAGCCCGCCCGAGCAGGCCGCCAGGCGCGGCCCGCGGCCGCCGAGAACGAGAACGACCAGGCGGACGAGCAAGACAAGGACGAGGACGAGGCGGGGCGATGACGCCGAGGAGGAATCGGCGGGACGAGGAAGCCCGCCCCGGCCGCCGAGGAGGCGTGCACGGCTGTTCCTCGCCCGGAGAACCGGGCGGGGAACAGCGGGAGGCCGGCCGCACGCGCCGGGGGAAGTACGCGTACGACCGGCCCAGGAGGTGTCCACTTCGCTCCGATCACCCGCCTACCCCCACCCACCACGCACACACACGACCACCTTGGCCGGGCAGGGGACGAACGGTCGAAGCGCCCGACGCCAGAACCGACGCAGCCGGCAGAACCCCACTCGAACCACCACCCGCCCCTTCCGGAGCCAGATCCTGCTCTCCCTGATCCACACACTTGTGAGCCGGCAAGCCCATGACAGCCAGGCTCTCCTGTGATGGGCATCTGACGGCAGCAGCTTGGTCACTGCGCGACAGCCATGATCACCACCGCGGTGCACTCTGAGCAGGAAGAGCTCTCCCGCCCCCCTGCTGATACCCATCCGATGCCACCAACGCACCCATTCACACATGGCCGACGACCCGGACGGGACGTACGGGGCATGACTCGCGGAGCTCGGCCTGTCGGAGGCGATCGAGTGGGAGATCCTCGCCGGGTCGAGGTCGACGTGCTGGAGATCCGCGGCTCTCGCCGGTCCTGGGTGAGTCGGAAGTGGCAGGTGATCCTCGATGGCCAGGGCGGTACATGGGCCGGTCGGGGGCGGCGAACCCTGCCGGTGTCCTCGGTCCGTGTTCGGTAGGGGTTGGTGCACAACCTCTTGCGCCGTCCGTGAGTCTGAACGGGCACGGCGTGACCGCGTCCGTTCTTTCCTGGGGGTTGCCTTGCAGTTCCGTACCATCGGCTCTATTCGTCTGGGCTCCTCCATAGCGGCAGTTCTGGCTCTGACAGCCGGCGCGGGCGTGTTCGTCGCGCCCTCGGCAGCGGCCTCCTCCGCCGACTCGTCCGCGGTGCCCTTCCCCTCACTCCTGCCCGGGACGAAGCTGCTCAGCGCGGGGGCCGAGGGCTACGTCCTGTACGTCCCCACCGGTCACCAGGACTACTCGACGTACCGCTGGGTCCCTTACTCTGGCGGCCCGGCCCGCGACTTCACGCCCTTCTATGCCGAGGGGCTGAGCGATGTGTCCGGGGAGCTGCTGGCCGGGACGGACGACGGCTACAACGGCCTGGGCGTCGACCTGAGGACCGGTGAGACCTGGCGTACCGAGCAGCTGCCCGATGTGATCGATGCCCTCTATGTGGGTACCGCCGGGTCGGCCATCGCCCTGAGGCCTGACAACGGTCAGGGGGAGAAGAGTCCTCTGTGGCTGGACACGAAGGACGCGGCGCCTCGCGAGATCCGGGGGTTGCCCGCGGGGACCAGCTATCTGAAGGTGCGGCCGGCCACCGCTACGGTCGGCCTGCTGGATTTTCGTACCGCCGAGGGCGAACAGCGGGTGGGGCTGATCGACCTGGCGACCGTCACGGTGTCGGAGACGTATCCGAGGGTGCAGGCGGTCTCGGCGACCCGGGCGGCGTGGACCGAGGAGGGGAGCCCGGCCTCCGGACGTAACGTGGTGGTCCGCGAGCGGGCGACCGGCAGGCACATGGTCGTCCCGGTGGCGGGCACCGGTCCCCTCGCCGTGGAACTGCTCGGTGACTGGCTGCTGTTCGGGGGTCAGGCGCGGCACCTGGTGACCGGGACGACAGTCACTCTCTTCGATCGGGTCGACGCTCTGTCCACCGCCGCCGATGGAACAGCCGTCGTCGCCCAGGGCGCCCGGGGAGGGAACATCGGCATCCACCGTGTCGTGCTCGGTGCCGACGGCAAGCCCGTCGTGACGTTCGTGGCCCGCGGCACCACCCCGGCCGGCCTCGCCCACGACATCGATGCCGACGGCTACCCCGACCTCCTGGGTCGGGACGCCACGGGGACGCTGTGGCGGGACAGCGCCGCGGACGGGCGCCCCCGGGCGTCGGCAGGCACCGGCTGGCAGGGCTACGACAAGATCGAGGTCGTCGGCGATGCCGCCGTCGCCGGCCGCGGCGACAACTATGCGGCGGACGTCGTCACGCGGGACACGGCCGGTGTCCTCTGGCTCCATCAGGGCAACGGCCGGGGAGGGTTCCTTCCCCGCACGCGAATCGGCGGCGGCTGGCAGGTCTACGACAAGATCGCCGGTGGCAGCGACCTCACCGGAGACGGCCGCCCCGACGTCGTGGCCGTCGACAAGGCCGGTGGGCTCTACCTCTACCAAGGCACCGGTCGCGTCAGCTACCCCTACGAGACCCGCAAGAAGATCGGTACCGGCTGGGGCATCTACAACCAGCTCACCGCGGTCGGCGACATCGGCGGCGCCACGGGCGGTGACCTCGTGGCACGCGACAAGGACGGCCTTCTGTGGCTCTACCTCGGCAAGGGCGACGGCACCTACACCGCCCGCAAGCTCATCGGAGGCGGCTGGCAGGTCTACGGCCAGCTCACCGGCGCCGGGGACGTGAACCACGACGGCCGGACCGACCTCCTCGCCCACGACCCGGTCACCAAGCGGGTCTACCTCTACACCGGGACCGGTGACTGGCGCAGTCCCTTCGCCAAGAGAACCCTCGCGGACGTCCACCCGGGAGCGACGTACAACCACATCGCCTGATCGACCCGGACGAGGAGGAAACGGGCAGCGCGGGCGCGGAGTTCGGTGAGGCCTGGCGGCGGACGGCAGTACGTACTTGGCCGGCCGGGCAGCCGAGACGGGCGACCGCATGCCCAGGGCCGCGGGGTACGGCGTTTCCTCCCCCGTCAGGTACACGCGAACGCAGCCGCCTGCCCGGCCACCACAAGGCCCAGGCCACCCGACAGCCAGCCAGCCCTGAGACAGGGCAGGCCCTCCAGGGCCGCTGAGAAGCTGCCCGCGTCGTCGATCGAGGCCGAGTTCTACGAGCTGGAGGCCGGCCGCCACGTCCCGCCGGACCGCGTGTGGTCGGCGTGGCTGTACGACGACCAGACCGTCTCCGAGCGGCGCGAGGTCCTGCGGCAGTTCGCAGGCGGCATCGACGCCAACAACCGGCGGGTCCACCGCGCCTTCCTCGCCAGCGTTCGCGTCCTCGGGGAAGGCGTCGACATCACCGGCGAGCGGGGAGTCGAGGCCGTCTGTTTCGCCGACACCCGCGGCTCCCAGGTCGAGATCGTGCAGAACATCGGGCGGGCGCTCCGGCTGAACCGCGACGGCAGTACGAAGGTGGCCAGGATCATCGTGCCGGTGTTCCTGGAGCCGAACGAGGACCCCGAGGACATGGTCGCCTCCGCCAGCTTCAAGCCGCTCGTCGCCGTGCTCCAGGGCCTGCGTTCGCACGATGAGCGCCTGGTCGAGCAACTCGCCTCCCGGGCGCTCACGAGCGGCAAGCGCAAGGTGCACCTGCGGCGTGACGAGGACGGGCGGATCGTCGGGACCGCTGGCGGCGCGGGCGACGGTGAGGACCAGGAGGACGACGACACCGACGCTGCTGCCGAATCGGCGCTGCTGCACTTCTCCAGCCCGCGGGATGCCGCGACGGTCGCGGCGTTCCTGCGGACCCGGGTGTACCGGCCGGAGTCGCTGGTGTGGCTGGAGGGCTACCAGGCCCTGCTCCGGTGACGGAAGGAGAACGAGATCACCGGCCTCTACGCCGTCCCGTACGACGTCGAGGTCCAGGTCGAGGCCGGCGTCACCAAAGACTTCCCCCTCGGGCGGTGGGTGCACCAACAGCGCAAGGCGCTGCGGGCCGGGGAGCTGGAGGACCGGCGCAAGACACTGCTGGACGCCCCAGAGGCCGGGATGGTGTGGGAGCCGGGCGAGGAGGCGTGGGAGGCCAAGCTCGCCGCACTGCGGTCCTACCGGAAAGCGACTGGGCACCTCGCGCCGCGGCAGGACGCGGTGTGGGACGACCCGGCCGGCGGCGGCCCTGTGTCTATCGGGCAGCACATGGCCAACCTGCGTCGCAAGGGCGGCCTGGGCAAAGACCCGAAGTGGGCCGCGGAGCGTGCTGGAGTGCGCCGAGGGCCACTCGATCATGGAGGTGTCCCGTCGGCTGCGGGTCACTCCGGACACGGTCCGCACCTGGCGGCGCCGGTTCATCGACCGTGGCCTGGACGGCTTGTGCGACGACCCCAGGCCCGGCGTCCCGAGGAAGATCACCGACGCCGATGTCGAGCGGGTGATCGTCAAGACGCTCGAGGAGACTCCGAAGAACGCGACCCACTGGTCGACCCGGTCGATGGCCGCGGCAACAGGCATGTCGCAGTCGACCATCTCGCGGATCTGGCGGGCGTTCGCCAGTCACGACTACGTCCGGGCCGGCACCACGACCCTGTTCGCCGCCCTCGAGGTCGCCACCGGCAAGGTCATCGGCTCCCTGATCGCCGCCACCGGGCGGCGGAGTTCAAGAAGTTCCTGGCCAAACTCGACAAGGAAGTCTCCGAGGGCCTCGACGTCCATTTCATCCTGGACAACTACGCGACCCACCAGACGCCCGACATCAAGAAGTGGTTGCTGGCCCACCCGCGGTTCCACCTGCACTTCACGCCCACCAGTGCGTCCTGGCTGAACCTGGTCGAGCGGTGGTTCGCCGAACTCACACAGAAGAAGCTCAAGCGCGGCGTCCACCGCTCCGTCCAGGCCCTCGAACGAAACATCCGGGCCTGGCTCACCGACTGGAACGAAACACCCCAGGCCCTTCGTCTGGACGAAGACAACCGACGAAATCCTCGACAAAGTCGCCACCCACTGCCGACGAATCACTGACTCACATCACTAGGGCCTGTCCGACGGATCATGGTTAAGGGCGGCCAAGATGCCTGGGACCAGGGGGTTCAGGTCGTTCCGGCGCCACGCGACGGCGACTCGTGTCCGCACGGTGTCGGGCTCGATCCTGCGGAAGGCAACGCCTTTGAGGCGGATCCGGCGGATGCTCTCCGGGGCCAGTGACACGCCGAGACCAGTTCCAACCAAGGCGCATACGGTCTGCCATTCCACAGCGTGTTGGGCCACTTCGGGAGTGAAGCCCGCGGCGATGCAGAGGTTGGCGATCTGGTCGTACAGCGGCGGGCCGACGGCGCGAGGCAGAAGCACGAAGGGGCAGTCCGCCAACTGCTCGACCCGGACGGTTCGTTGCGCCGCGAGAGGGTGCGAGCTGGGCAAAACGGCCACGAATGGTTCGGTCAGCAAGGTCTCGAACCCGAGCTCCGCGTCATCGGCAGGCGGCTCTCGCAACAGGCCGATGTCGATCGTCCGTTCACGCAGGGCGGCCAGTTGTGGCGTGGTGGTCATCTCCTGGATGTCCATATCCACAGCGGGAAACCGCTCCCGGAAGATGTGCAGCAAGCTGGGGAGGACGGTGAGGGCGAGGGAGGCGGCGAAGCCGATCCGTAGGCGGCCGGCCCTGCCGCTGCCGACTTCTCGGGCTGCGGTCAGGCCCCGTGCGAGGTGGGTGAGGGCATGCCGGGCGGCGGGGAGAAGTTCTCGGCCCGCCGGAGTGAGGCCGATGCGTCCGGGTTCGCGGCTGAACAGGGCGTAGCCGACCTTGTCCTCCAGGCGGCGGATCTGCTGGCTCAGCGGCGGCTGGGCGATGCCCAAGCGGGCAGCGGCGCGGCCGAAGTGGAGTTCTTCGGCGAGCACGACGAAGGCGTGCAGCTGCGGCAGGGGAAGTTCGGGACGCTCCATACGCCTAGAGATATCACTCCACAGCTGAAGGCGTATTAGACGTATCTGCACAGGTCACCTAGCGTTCGGCGCATGACAGAGCGACGTTCCATTCTCAGCGGCTCGACGTTCGAGGAACAGATCGGCTATGCCCGCGCGGTGATCGACGGCGACTGGGTTCATGTGTCCGGGACGACCGGATTCGACTACACCACCATGACGATCGCCGAGGACGTGGTGGAGCAGGCCGAGCAGTGCCTGCGCAACATCGAGGCCGCCCTGAGCGAAGCGAGGTGCACCTTCGCCGACGTCGTACGGGTGCGCTACCTGCTGCCCGACCGAGCCGACTTCGAGCCCTGCTGGCCGACACTGCGTCGCGCGTTCGGCGAGGTCCGGCCGGCCGCCACCATGCTCATGTGCGGCCTCGCCGACTCCCGCATGAAGATCGAGATCGAGGTGTACGCCCGGCGGATCACCGCGTGACCGCCTGATCCGGTCTCGGGGAACGGGGGCACCGTGCCCGAGGTCGAACGAGGCGATCTGATGCATGCCGAGCGGGCACGGCTCGCGCCACTGCTACCCGGCGACGGACGGCCGGGCGGACGGTGGAGCGTCCACCGCACAGTGATCAACGGAATCCCCTTCCACCTGCGCACAGGCGTGCCCTGGCGTGACGTGCCTTCGCAATATGGGCCGTGGAAGACTGTTCATGAGCGTCACCGACGCTGGTCGGCAGGCGGCACTTGGGACAAGATCCTGCGCTCGCTCCTGGCGCACGCTGACGCCGAAGACCGGATCGGCTGGAGCATGGCCGGCATCGATTCCACCTCCTGCCGGGCCCATCAGCACGCGGCCGGCGCACGCACGACGCCCCGCGCATCCCGGGGCGTCGTGCCTTCCCTCCTCGACATCGGCCCGACGAGGGACTGGGGCGTTCGCGGGGTGGTCTGACAAGCAAGATCCATTTGGTCGGCGAGGGCGGACGCCACCCCTTGGCGTTCTCGATCACCCCGGGGCAGTTAGACGACGCTCCACAGCTCGTCCCGGTACTGGAACGTCTGAGCGTCCCCCGGCTCACCACCGGCCGGCCTCGCACGCGCCCCGACCATCTCAGCGGAGACAAGGCGTGCAGTTCCCGCCGCAACCGCAGTTACCTCCGCAGGTGCCAGATCAAGCACACCATTGCCGAACCGCGCAGCGAACGGGCCAACCGGCAACGACGCGGACGTGGAGGCGGCCGACCCGTTGGCTTTGACAAGGTGATTTACAAGCGTCGCAACGAGGTCGAACACACGATCAACTCGCTCAAGAACTTCCGTGCTGTGGCCACGCGTTATGACAAGCGTGCCTACGTCTTCCATGGCACCGTCGCCCTCGCCGCGATCCGCTTATGGCTCCGACCATGATCCGTCGGACAGGTCCTAGGTGTATTGATCCGCAGCGTTGTTGACGCGGCTGATGGGCGGGTGTCCGTCGAGTGCGGTGTGGCAGCGGTGGTGGTTGTAGGTGTGGAGGAAGTCTGCCAGGGCTTCGGTCCGCTCGGTATTCGAGGTGTAGGACCGCAGGTAGGCCCACTCGTCCAGGAGGGTGCGGTTGAAGCGTTCGACCTTGCCGTTCGTCTGCGGCCGGTAGGGCCGGATCTTCTTGTGGGCGATACCGGCCGCGGTGAGAGTCTGCGTGAAGAGCTCGGATTTGTAGCAGGTGCCGTTGTCGGTCAGCACGCGTTCGACGGTGATGCCGTGAGCCTGGAAGAACGCGTTCGCCCGCTGCCAGAAGGCGATCGCGGTGTGCTGGCGTTCGTCGGGCAGGACCTCGCTGTAGGCCAGGCGGGAGTGGTCGTCGACGGCCGAGTGGATGTAGCTGTAGCCGATCACCGGCTTGCAGCTGCGGCGCTGGTCGGTGGTGGCGAGCTTGTTGTCCATCGCGGTGCGACGCGGTCCATGACCTTGTGGCCGCCGCCGTCGGGGATGTTGCCGAGCTTCTTGATGTCGACGTGGACCAGATCGCCGGGCCTGGCGTGTTCGTAGCGGCGGATCGGCTCGCCGGTGGGCCGGTCGAGTCAGGCCAGCCGGTTCAGGCCGTGGCGGAGAAGGATCCGGTGCACGGTCGAGGCGGGCAGGCCCAGGATCGGGCCGATCCGTCAGGATCCGCCTGCCGTGGACGGTCAGCCGGGCATTACGGTGGGACACGAAGACCTCCGTGTGCGGTGAAGCCTAGACACCTCCACCGCACCGGAGGTCTTCGCCATGATCAAGACCAGCCGGCGTTAACAACGCTCGTGATCAATACACCTAGGGCGTGTCCATCCCCCGCGAACGCGGAGCAACCGACGACGAGGGCCGCATCCCACATCGTCCAGGGGCCACCCCCGCACAAGCGGGGAGCAGCGCGAGGCTCTGGCGGGGGCCGTGGCGGAGAAGAGGCTATCCCCGCGTGTGCGGCGCCAGCAGGCCGGGGGCCTGCCCAGACGGCGATGTGGTCTTCGGATCGTCCGGTGCGATCGGGTCGCTGAGGCGTAGCAGGAGTTCGGCGGCGATGTAGCGCATTCGGCCGGTGGTGCTGCGCGGGTCGTAGCCGAGGGTGTTCGCCAGTGCTTCATGGCGGGCTTGGGCGGTGGAGCGGTGCATGCCCAGGGTGGCTGCCGCTGAGCGGAGGCTGTCGGCCTCCACGAGGGTGCGTAGTACGTCCGCGGATCGTCGGTCAGGCGCGGCAAGGGTGCGGACGTCCTGGTGCGGGGCCTGGGGGTCGTGGGCCTGGGCGAGCAGGAACATCGCTCCAAGGTCGGTGGTGTCGACGGTCCGTACGGTGGTGTCGGTCAGCCGGAGTGCGATGATCGCGGCTTCCGAGGACTCGGGCGCCCGGTCGGCGTCCACCCAGGTGCCGATGCCGGCAGGTTCCGCCGGGGCGAGCGTGCCATGGGCGTCAAGATGGCCTTCAGCAGTCCGTACGGGGTGGGGATGATCGTTGATGGCGCACTGGTCTCGGGGACGTCTGCCGGGTCGCCAGGAGCGTCCTACAGCTCGTTCACCAGCTTGGCGGTTAACGGTGACCCGCGGCCTCACGGCGAAGGGTGGCGTTCCCGGTGTCACCACCGTTCGCCCCGCCTTCGTCGTGTCCGCGCGCGTACTGCGTCCAGATCGCCGCGCAGCTCGGCGGTGAAACCGGCGTACGCGGGCGGGATGACGTGACCGTGCGTCTCCGCCAGCGTGAGGGCGTTCTCCCAGACGCCGAGCGCTTCCGCGTGGTGCCCGGAGTCGGCCAGCAGCAGGCCGAGGTGACGGAGGACCCGGGCGAGGTTGAAACCATGGCGCTCGGGGTCTGCCTGCCACGCGGCCTCGTACAGCCGTACGGCGCGGACGGCCATCACGAGGCCCACCTTGTGCCGGCCGGTCGCCACCAGACAGACGGCATAGAGCGACACGCACTTCGCGAGGTCGGCGCGGTGGATCTCGGGCGTGTCGGTGTGGAGGGGGTCGAGGAGCTGGACGCCCTCCCCGGCTGCCGCCAGCGCCTCGTCCGGGCGGGCCGCTTCCAGGAGGAGGTGGCTGAGGTTGGACAGGACACTCGCGAGGTCACGGGCGTGGGCGCCCGGGTTGGTCCGGTGCAGGCGGCGGCGGACGGCGACGGACTCGGCCGTCGCGTCCAGCGCTTCGGCGTGCGGTCCCGCTTCGCTCAGGGTGGCGCCCAGGTCCATCAGAACACCCGCGAGGCCCGGCTCGTGGGCGGCCGGGTCGACGCGGGCCAGGGCGCGCAGGGACTCCACCGCTTGCCGGGTGGCCTTCAGCGACATCTCCTGTCCGCCCAGGGCGGCGAGCGACGCGGCGAGGGTGACGAGACCGGAGGCGAGATGGGGCTCGTGCGCCGCCATGTTCCCTTCGGCGAGCGCGAGCCGGAGGGAGGTGGACTCGCGGGTGGCGACGAGGCCCTCGTCCCAGCGGCGGTGGTTGTTGAGGTGGCCGCCGAGGGCCTGCAGGGCAGCGGCCAGCCCCTCCGTGTGGCTGGGGTCGGCGGCGGCGAGCCGGCGCCAGCGGGCCGTCGCGCTCTCGCTCGCGACCAGGGCCTCCCGGTGCCGGTCGGCCGCCGCGAGCCTCCTGGCGAGATCGGTGAGGAGTCCGGCGTACTGCGGCTCGTGGCGCGCCGGGGCGGCCTCGGCGAGCGGCCGGAGAAGGGCGGCGGCTTCCTCGGTGGCGCGCAGGGCCTCGGACGGGCGCCCGTTGTGGGTGAGGCAGTCCCCGAGCCGGCCGAGGGAGGCGGCGAGCTCCGGGACGTCGTCGTCGAGCTCCCGGGCGGCGTCGACGCTCCGCCGCGCGGCGTCGAGGGCCTCGTCGTCAAGTCCGGCGTTCAGCAGGCGGGTGCTCAGGTGGTGGTAGCCGGCGGCGCGGGCGCGGGGGCTGCCGCCCCGGGTGAGGAGTTCGGCGACCACCCGCCGGGTCAGGGCCGCCATCCCGGCGTTCAGCTCGACATGGCCGTCGGCGGGGAACTCGTTCTCGATGGCGGCCAGCAGCGCGAGGGGGATGTCGTCCAGGGCGGCGAGCGCGCTGAGGGCGGCGCTGCCGGCGGCGAGCGCGAGGCGCGGGGCGTAGGCGAGGGGCGGGTAGAGGTGCCGGGGCCCGACGTGCGGCCAGCGTTGCGCGGCGGCGGCCAGGAAGGTGACCGCCCGCCCGGCGTGCGGTCCGAGCAGGCGGGCGGTCACCTCGGGGGCCCACGCCATGGCGGGGTAGTCGGCGTCGTGCCCCGGAAGCGTGAGGGCGAGGAAGTCCTCGGCGAGCCGGTCGGGGTAGAGCGGCTCCAGGACCGTGCCGCGTTCCGGCTCGGCGGCCGGGTAGCGGTACGCGTGGTCGTCGAGGACCCGGCCGGGGGAATGGCCGGTTCCGAGCTCGGCCACCACGGCCGACGCCGTGGGCCGGTCGAGCGTGCCGGTGAGCGCGGCGGCAAAGACGGCCCGGTTCATGGCCGGCGGCGGCGTGGCGTGCGGTCCGCCCCTGGCGTGCAGGGTGGCCCAGTGCAGGTGCTCCCGGTCGAGCAGGTACACGGTGAGCCCGGCCAAGTCGGCGGGCGGGTGGCGGCCCGAGGCGGTGGCGTCGACGTCGACGAGCGCGGCCATGTGCAGGGCGAGCGTCAGCCCGTACGGGGGCGGGGGCGGGCCGGGCGCGGGCGGGAGCCCGTACCGTTCGGCGAAGGCGGCGCGCGCGGCCCCGTACATCATGGCGGTGTCGGGGGGGTCGGCGAGGAACCGGCTGGAGGTGGCGGCCTCGATGTTGCGGAAAGCGGAGCGGACGGCGGGCCACGCGTCGGCGGTACGGGCGAGCAGCAGCACCCGGGTGCGTACGCCCGGCCGGTGCAGCACCGCGTTTCTCAGGAGCCAGGTGAGGTGGGTGAGGGGCCAGCGGTCGGCGTAGTCGACGACGAGGAGCACCCCCGCGTGCCCGTCGACCGTCACGTCCTCGCTGCCGGGCGGCGGTTGCACCGAACCGGGGCCGTGGAACGCGGTGATCACCCGCCAGCCGGTCCCTTGGGTCTCCTCGGCGAACCGGGCTGCGAGCCGGGTCTTGCCCTGCCCGCCGGGCGCGTGCGTCCAGCGGACGGCGAGCCGGGCCTCTTCGTCGCGCCAGGCGCGTAACTCGGCCAGCTCCGCTTCTCGGCCGGTGAACGGCACCACCTCGAAGCGGGCGTTCAGCATCCGGCTCGGCAGCTCCCGCAGCCAGTCGGGGTCGGCAGCCGGGGCGGGCCGCCAGTTGTGGAGCAGATAGACGGGCGACCCGTCGCCGAAGACGTGGAGGTCCGCCCCGATCACCCCGTACGCGAATCCGGCGTGGGCCGTGACATGTTGTTCGGTGCTCACGCCTCCTGCTGCCCCTGGTGGATCACCGTGCTGCCGTCCAGGACGCCGAACACCCGTCCCTGGTCGTGCGCGATGTTGTACTGGACGGAGCGGGTCGCGCCGCCCTCCGCCGGGAGCAGGGTGCGCAACTCCTCGGCATACTCCGGGTGCGCGGCGAGCAGGGTGCGCAGCCGCAACGCCCAGCCGGGCGCGAGCGCCTGCCGCGCGGCGTCGGCCGCCTCGCCGTCCTCGGCGGCCGCGACGAGCGCGGCGTCCTCGTCGAGCCGGCCCTCGACCTCCGCGCCCTGGCGCCGGAACAGCCGCGCCACGCCCTCCCGGGTGGGCTGCCAGGCGTCGGTGGCCATGGCGGCGACGACGGCCGCGCCGCCGCTCGCGGCCAGGGCGACGATCTGATCCTCCAACACGCTGCCTCCTCAGGGGCCGTACCCGTGGCCGGGCCGGTGTGCACTCCCCTCCGTTCTAACCCGGGACGCTGCTCCGCGAGGCCGGAACCGACGCGTCTGCTCCGTCAGCGCCAGAAGTGGTCGAGCCGGCCGCCGCTCGCCGCGCTGGCGGAACAGGCCACCCCGCCCTGACTCAAGCCGCTGCTCGTCGGCGCCGTTCCTCCCCGTGCCCGACGAGGAGGGACGGCGTCCTGTGGGACAGCCTCGGCGGCAAAAACAGCCCGCGGAGCTTGCCCGGCTCCGGGTCGTGCTCCGGGTCCGGTGTAATGACGGCGTGGCGGCGGGCGGCTTCGGCGGCGGCTTCCTCGCGGGCGACGTCGTCGATGCGGCAAGGTCCGCACACGGACGTGTGCCCGGCACGCACGGCGGTCCGGTACACGGTGATCTCCTCCCAGCGCTCGTCACTGAACTTCCGCCCGCAGCACTTGCACACCGGCTGCTCCGCCTCCCGCTCGGCAGCACGGCGCCGCTCGTCCTCCGCCTCCGCGAGGGCCTCCTGTACGCGGTAGAGGGCGTGGCCTTCGGGGTCGTCGAGCGTGGCCGTCAGTGTCTGCTCCCAGGTGCGTCCCGGCCGCCGCCACACCGCCACGTCGGTGGCGTGCTCCGTCAATTGTTCCAGGGGGGTGACGACGACGGGGACCGCCTGGCGGTAGTCCCCGCGCGGTGCCCGCCTTCTCGTAGAGGGTGTCGTACCGGCGCGGCGCCCAGCAACGTCGGCCGGCCTCCTCCAGCGCGGCGACCGTTCG
>NZ_BMTV01000061.1 GCF_014649855.1 Streptomyces roseolus
ACCACCGCCGTCATCATCAACACCGCCATCGTCCTCATCGGCACCCTCACCACCGCCCTCTACCTCCGCACCAAGTCACCGTCGCGTGACGCGGTCGCCGGCTGAGGGCTCCCCCGAGCAGCGGCCGGGTGCGGCGCACATCCCCCGCCGCCGTACCCGGCCGCTTCCCCACGGCCCGGCGCCCCCGCCGGCCGCCCCCGCCGCTCCCTCCGCCACCCGGCACCCGCCACCCGCCACACCCCTCCCTTCCCCTCTCCTCCGAGGAACCCCTGATGGACCTGCGTATCCACGACCGCGTCTACCTCGTGACCGGTGCCTCGTCCGGGATCGGCGCGGCCACCGCGCGACTGCTGGCCGCCGAGGGCGCCACCGTGGTCGGCGTCGCCCGCAAGCCCTGGACCCCGGACGCGTCCGACACCACCGACACCACCAACACCACCGGCACCACCGGCACCATCGACGCCGTCGCCGCCGACCTCACCGACCCCGGTGCCGCCCGGTACGTCGTCGACCGGGTCCGCGAGCTGCACGGGCGGCTCGACGGGCTGGTCAACAACGCCGGCGCGCTCGTCTCCCGTACCGGCTTCCTCGACGTCGACGACGACGCCTGGGCCGCGAGCTTCGAGATCAACCTGTACGCGGCGGTCCGCGTGACCCGGGCCGCCCTGCCACTGCTCCTGGAGTCCGACGCCGCCTCGGTCGTGCACGTCGCCAGCGAGGCCGCCCGGTTCCCGGACCCGACGATCGTCGACTACGCCGCCGCGAAGACGGCGCTGCTCTCGGTGTCGAAGTCGCTCGCCGCCGAGTTCGGGCCGCGCGGGGTGCGGTCCAACGTGGTCTCGCCCGGCCCCACCCGCACCGCCCTCTTCGACGCCCCCGGCGGCTTCGCCGAGCAGCTCGGCGAGCGGTTCGGGATGCCCGCCGACGCGGCCGTCGACCACTTCGTCCGCGAGGTCCGCAGGCTGCCCACCGGTCGCATCGGGGAGTCCGAGGACGTGGCGCGGGTCGTCGCCCAGCTCCTTTCGCCGCTTTCCGGGCAGGTCACCGGGGCCGAGTGGAGCGTCGACGGCGGCGCCCTCCGGCAGATCTGACGGCGCCCCATGCCTCTCGCCCTGCTCGCCCTCGCCCTCGGCGCCTTCGGCATCGGCACCACCGAGTTCGTCATCGTCGGGCTGCTGCCGGAGGTCGCCGGCGACCTGTCCGTGTCCATCCCGGCCGCCGGGATGCTCGTGACCGGCTACGCGCTCGGCGTGGTCGTCGGCGCCCCGCTGATGACCGCCGCCGGGAACCGGCTGCCCCGCAAGACCATGCTCGTGGTCCTGATGGGCGTCTTCATCGCCGGCAACCTGCTGTGCGCGCTCGCCGGCGACTACGGCGCCCTCATGGGCGGCCGGCTGATCGCCTCCCTCACCCACGGCGCGTTCTTCGGCATCGGGTCGGTCGTCGCCGCCGACCTCGTCGCGCCCGACCGCAAGGCCGGGGCCATCGCCCTGATGTTCACCGGCCTCACCCTCGCCAACGTGCTCGGCGTGCCCCTCGGCACCTTCCTGGGGCAGCAGTTCGGCTGGCGTTCCACCTTCTGGGCGGTGACCGCCTTCGGTGTCGTCGGACTGCTCGGGATCATCGCGCTCGTCCCGGCGCAGCCGCGCCCGCCCGGCGCCTCGCTCCGCGGCGAACTCGCCGTCTTCGCCCGGCCGCAGGTGTGGCTGGCGCTGCTGACGACGATGCTCGGCTTCGGCGCGGTCTTCGCCTCGTTCACGTACCTGGCGCCGATGATGACCGAGCTGGCGGGCTTCTCCGACGGGGCCGTCGCCTGGCTGCTGGTCCTCTTCGGCGCCGGGCTCTGCGTCGGCAACGTCCTGGGCGGCAAGGCCGCCGACCGCTCCCTGATGCCCAGCCTGTACGTGATCCTCGGCGCGCTCGCCCTGGTCCTGGTCGTCTTCACGTTCACCGCCCGCGCGCCGCTGCCCGCCGCAGTGACCCTGGCCGTCTTCGGGGCCGTCGGCTTCGCGACCGTGCCGCCGCTCCAGGCCCGGGTCATGCAGCAGGCCGAGGGCGCGCCGGCGCTGGCCTCCGCCGCCAACATCGCGGCGTTCAACCTCGGCAACGCCCTCGGCGCCTGGCTGGGCGGCCTCGCCGTCGACCGCGGCTTCGGCTGGACCGCGCCGACCTGGATCGGCGCCGGACTCGCCGCCGCCGGTCTCTGCACCGCACTGCTCTCGGGCCGCGCCGACCGCCGCCGGGCGGCCGGGAAGCGGGCCGTCCCCCTGGACTCCGTCCTTCCGGCGCCGCGACAGGGCGCCACCACACCACCTTCTCCGAGGAGTTGAGGCAGACCCATGCCTGCTATCCGATCCGAGCGATCCGACAAGGGACCCGGCCGGCGCACCGTGCTCACCAGCGGCGCGGCCGTCGTCGGCACCGCCGCCGTGACCGGCGCCCTCGCCGCCCCGAGCGCCGCCGCCGCCACGGGAGCCACCGGCGTCGCGGAAGCCGCGGCGGCCGCCACCGGCTCCACCGTCCGCCCCGGCGATCCCCGCTACGCCGAGCTGACCACCGGCAACAACCAGCGGTTCGTCGCCCGGCCCGACTACATCCGCATGATCCGCTCCAGCGCCGACGCCGAGCGCGCCCTCAGGGACGCCGTCCGGGCCGGCAAGCGGGTCTCGGTCCGCAGCGGCGGGCACTGCTTCGCCGACTTCGCGGTCCACCCCGACGCCGAGGTCATCCTCGACTTCTCCGAGATGACGCACGTCGGCTACGACCCCCGGATGCGGGCCTTCACCGTCGAGCCCGGCGCCCGCCTCCTCAACGTGTACGAGGCCCTCTACAAGGGCTGGGGCGTCACCATCCCCGGCGGCATCTGCTACAGCGTGGGCGCCGGCGGCCACATAGCCGGCGGCGGGTACGGGCTCCTGTCCCGCGCCCACGGCCTGGTCGTCGACCACCTGTACGCCGTCGAGGTCGTCGTCACCGACGGCCGGGGAGGCGTCCGCACCGTCGTCGCCACCCGCGAGGAGGACGACCCGCACCGCGACCTGTGGTGGGCCCACACCGGAGGCGGCGGCGGCAACTTCGGCCTCGTCACCAAGTACTGGTTCCGCTCGCCGGGCGCCACCGGCACCGACCCCGCCCGCCAGCTGATATCCCCGCCGTCCACGGTCCTCGTCAGCGCCGTCGACTTCCCCTGGGACCAGCTCGACGAGCGCAGGTTCAACCGGCTCCTCAAGAACTTCGGCGCCTGGCACGCCGAGCACAGCGCCCCCGACTCGCCGTACAACGCGCTGTCGAGCCTCTTCAACGTCAGCTCCAAGGCCCACGGCAGCCTCGGCATGTTCACCCAGGTCGACGCCACCGTCCCGAACGCCCGCGCGCTCCTCGACGACTACCTGGCCGCCATCACCGCCGGCACCGGCATCCGCCCGCAGGCCCTCACCCGGCCCACCGGCGAACTGCCCGCCATGCCGCAGCTCGCCGAACCGCGCACCCTGCCGTGGCTCCAGGCGACCCGCCTCGTCGGCACCAACAACCCGGTCATCACCGACCCCACCTCGCGCGGCGGCCACAAGTCCGCGTACATGCGCAAGAACTTCACGGACCACCAGCTCGGCGCGCTCTACAAGCACATGACCAGGTCCGACTTCACCAACCCGGACACCATGCTGGTGCTGTTCTCCTTCGGCGGGCAGGTCAACGCCGTCGCCCCCGACGCGACCGCGAACGCCCAGCGCTCCTCCATCTTCAAGATGTGCTTCCAGACCTTCTGGTCGGAGGAGAGCGAGGACGACTTCTACCTGGGCTGGCTCAGGGAGCTGTACGAAGAGTTCTTCGCGCCCACCGGCGGCGTCCCGCTCATCGACGACGCCACCGACGGCTGCTACATCAACTACCCGGACCGCGACGTCGCCGACCCGCGGCGCAACCGCTCCGGCGTGCCCTGGCAGACCCTCTACTACAAGGACAACTATCCCCGTCTGCAGCGCGTGAAGCGGCGCTACGACCCGTCCGACTACTTCCGGCACTCCCTGTCCATCAAGCCCGCGAAGGGCTGACCCACAGCCCTGTCGCACCCCTGAAACCGCAGGTCGAAGCCCTGCGCCCGGTCACCCGGGCGCAGGGCTTCCGCGTTTTCCGGCAGCCGGCGCCCGGCCCCCGCCCGGCCCCCGCCCGGCCCCCGCCCGGCCCCCGCCCGGCCCCCGTCCGGCCCGCGCCGGGGGTGTCCGACCCCCGGTCGCGCACCCCCGCCCCCCGCGCCGTTCGAGGTGCTGTTCGAGGCGGGGCGGGCGTCCGTTGACCCCCCGGGAGCCTCGGGGGAGAGTTGTTCCAGGCCGCACGAGAGCCGCTGAACAAGCGCCCCGGCCGCATCACTCCCCTCCCCACCCCTGCTCAGCGCTGCCCTGCTCCGCCCTGTCCAGGTCCGCACCCACAGGAAGTAAGGAACCCATGCGCTCCCTCGCCGTAGTCCTCGGTACCCGGCCGGAGGCCATCAAGTTCGCGCCGGTGATCCGCGCCCTCCAGGACGACCCCCGGTTCGCCCCGGTCGTCGTCTCCACCGGCCAGCACCGGCAGATGCTCGACGAGACCCTCGACGCCTTCGGCCTCACCACCGACGTCGACCTCAAGGTCATGGCCCCCAAGCAGACCCTCTCCCAGGTCACCTACCGCTCCCTGCGCGGCCTGGAGGACTGGTTCGGCTCCGCCGCCGTCGACGCCGTCCTCGTCCACGGGGACACCGCCACCACCTTCGCCGGCGCCCTCGCCGGCTTCCACCAGCGGGTCCCCGTCATCCACGTCGAGGCCGGGCTGCGCAGCGGCCACCTCGGCTCCCCGTTCCCCGAGGAGGGCAACCGCCGGCTCGTCGCCCAGATCGCCGCCCTCCACCTCGCCCCCACCCCCGGGAACGCCGCCAACCTGCGCGGCGAGGGCATCGACCCGGCGACCATCGCCATCACCGGCAACACCGTCATCGACGCCCTCCGCTGGGCCTGCGGGCAGGCCGCCGACTACGGCGACCCGGCCCTCGCCGACCTCGACGCCGACCCGCGCCGGATCGTCCTCGCCTCCGCCCACCGGCGCGAGGCCTGGCCCCACCTGCCGGCCATCGGCCGCGCCCTGGCCCGCGTCGCCGACGAGCCGGACACCCGGGTCGTCGTCCCCCTGCACCGCAACCCGGTGGTCCGCGAGGGCCTGCTGCCGCACATCGGCGCCCACCCGAACATCACGGTCGTCGACCCGCTGCCGTACCTGGCCTTCTGCAAGCTGATGGCCCGCGCCGACCTGATCGTCTCCGACAGCAGCGGCAGCCAGGAGGAGGGCCCGGCGCTCGGCAAGCCGACCCTCGTCCTCGGCACCGTCACCGAACGCGGCGAGGCCGTGACCGCCGGCACCGCCCGGCTCGTCGGCACCGCCACCGACGGCATCGTCGCCCACACCCTCGAACTGCTCCGCGATCCGGCCGCGTACCTCCGCATGGCCAACGCCACCAACCCGTACGGCGACGGCCGTGCCACCGGCCGCACCGTCGCCGCCATCGCCCACCACTTCGGCCTCGGGCCCGCGCCCGAGCCCTTCGACCCGACGGCCCCCGCCGAGACCGTCCACTCCGCCCACGGAGGCGTCCTGGGCGCCGGACACGCCCGGACGGCCGCCCTCGCCCGTACCTGACCCCGACGAGAGGAACCGAACCGACATGGACACCACCGCGGCCACGACCACCACCGAGCGCGAACTCAGCTTCGGCACACCGCAGTTGCGCGCCACGCTCGTCCGCGACGCCGAGGACTACCTCATCGAGGGCCGCACCATGGTCGTCAACCCGAGCATGACGGCGGTGACCGTCGCCGAGACGCCCCGCAAGACGATCCCGGCCCTCACCTCCACCGTCCTCGCCGACACCCGCGTCGAGCGGGCCGACACGCTGATCCTGCTCCGCCCCGGGCGCGAGGAGGTCGGCGAGGCCTCCCTGGTGGACGCCCCCGGCTGGGGCCACCTCGCCGACCTCCTCGGCGACCAGGGCGGCTTCCCCCGCGACACCCCGCTCTACCGCAGCCCGCAGGACGAGATCGGCACCGTCGTCTTCGACGCGGCGCACCTGCTCGGCGAGCGCGAGACGGCCGTCTCCCTCCGGGAGTTCACGGTCCGCGCCAACCTCTGGTTCGCGCCCGCCGGCACCGACTGCGTCATCCACAACGAGCACGACTTCATCGAGGTCCACACCCAGGTCCAGGGCCTCGGCCGGATGCAGCGCTTCCGAGACCGCGACCACGCCTCGCTCTACCAGGACGTGCTCATGAGCCCCGGCTACACCACCCCGGACCCGTTCTGCGCCATCGGCCCGCAGTGCACCTACCACTACCCGTACCACCAGTACCACGCCGACACCGACTGCGTCTGGCTCGCCGTCGAGTACCACCCCGTCCCCCGCGCACCCCGGGCGTGAGCACCACCCCGCCCCGCACGCTCCACCCCCCCCTTCCGCCCTTTCCGCCCCCCGCACCGAGGAGAACCGACCACCATGAGCGAGAACACCACCCCCGGGCTGCGCGTCCCCCGCTTCACCCCCGAGCTCGTCGCCGACCAGCTCCGCGACGGCTACTGGCTGGAGGCGCCGGACATCGACGGCGACGGCAGCCCGGACCTCTTCGGCTACGGCCTGCGCCTCGGCGAGATCTACTGGTACGCCAACGACGGCGAGTGGACCCGGCGCCTGATCGCCGACCGCATCACGATGCCCGTCGGCGCCGACTTCGCCGACGTCACCGGCAACGGCCGGCCCGACGTCATCGTCTGCTACGACCTCTACGGCCCGATCGGCACCATCCACGACGCCAACACCGAGGGCGGCAAGATCGACTGGCTGGAGAACCCCGGCCAGCCCGACAAGGACGAGTCCCGCTGGAAGCGCCACTACGTCGGCCGCGCCACCGGCATGCACCGCCTGCGCGCCGGCCACTTCACCCGCACCGACCGCCTCCAGATCATCGGCCTGCCCATCGTCGCCAAGGAGGACGTCCACGCCGTCCTGCCGGTGGTGCTCTTCACCGAGCCCGACGACGTGCACACCGCCGAGGAGTGGCCGATGACCGTCATCGACGACAGCCACTTCCGCATGATCCACGGCGCCGAGAAGAAGCAGGGCCTCATCCCCGGCTCCGAGCTCGAATCCCTCCTCCTCGCCTCCGACGAGGGCGTCACCTGGCTCTACTACGACGAGGACCGCCAGGAGTGGATACGCGAGCTCATCGGCACCGGCGAGCTCACCCAGTTCGAGCAGACCGGCTTCCGCGGCAGCGGCGACCTCAACGCCGGCCGGCTCGGCGACGACCCGATGGCGTACGTCGCCGCCATCGAGCCCTTCCACGGCAACACCGTCGCCGTCTACACCAAGGACGCCGGGGGCAAGGGCTGGAACCGGGTCCTCCTCGACGTCTTCGGCGACCCGAACGAGAACGGCGAGGGCCCCGGCCACCAGATCGTCTGCGCCGACTTCGACGGGGACGGCGACGAGGAGTTCCTCGTCGCGCTGCGCGGCCCGTGGCCCTGGCAGGGCGTCATGTACTACAAGGCGATCGACGCGGCCAACGGCGTCTGGGCGAAGTGGCGGGTCTCCGACGAGTCCGTGGCCCGCATCGCCACCGCCGACTTCAACGGCGACGGCCGGCTCGACTTCGCCACCATCGCCTACTCCGTCCAGAACTACTACGTGGCCAAGGACGCGAAGCTCATGGTCTACCGCAACCAGATCGAGCAGTAGCCGCCGGGCACCCCCGCGCACCCCGCACCCCCCGCGCACCCCGCACCACGCACCGCGGTCCCGGGGCGCTCGTCGCCCCGGGACCCCGCAGGCCCCCTCGCACGGCCCTCCCTTCCCGCCAGCCAAGAGAGAGCGAACCCACCGTGTCCTCCACGACCTCCCCGTCCACCGCCACCGCGAAGCGGGCGAAACTGCCCTCCTTGACGGGCCTGCGGTTCTTCGCCGCCCTCCTCGTCTTCTTCTTCCACTCGTCCCTGATGGACTCGCCCATCCCGCCCAACGCCCCCATCAACCCCTTCGCCGACGAGGGCCTCGCGAACGCCTTCGAGACCGCGTTCAGCAAGGCCGGCTACCTGGGCGTCTCCTTCTTCTTCGTCCTCTCCGGCTTCGTCCTCGCCTGGGCGGCCAAGCCCGGCGAGCGGGTCACCGCCTTCCTCCGCCGCCGGCTCCTCAAGATCTTCCCCAACCACGTCGTGGTCTTCGCCGCCTCGATGCTGCTGTTCGCCGGCGCCGCCGTCACCAGCGTCGCGAACTGGCTGCCGAACCTGCTGCTGATCCACACCTGGTTCCCGCAGCCGGCCGTCAACCTCAGCGTGAACCCGCCGAGCTGGTCCCTCGGCAGCGAGCTGCTCTTCTACATGCTCTTCCCGCTGCTGATCGTCCCCATCCGCAAGATCCGCGGCGGCGCCCTGTGGTTCTGGAGCGCCGTGATGGTCGCCGGCACCATAGCCGTCCAGCTCGTCTCCACCTACCTGGTGCCCGCCACCCCGAAGTCCGCCATCACGCCCGTCTCCGACATGCAGTTCTGGTTCGGCTACCTGCTGCCGGCCGGCCGGCTCTTCGAGTTCGTCCTCGGCATCCTGCTCGCCCGCATCGTCCTGGCCGGCCGCTGGCCGCGCCGCATCGGCTTCGGCCTCTCCCTCGCCCTCACCGCCGTCGGCTACGCCGCCGCCCTGCTGCTGCCCTTCCAGTACGGCTTCGTCGCCGCCACCATCGTCCCCGTGGCCGCCCTCATCGCCACCACCGCCGCCTCCGACGTCGACGGCCGGATCACCTTCCTGCGCAGCCGCCCGATGGTCTGGCTCGGCGAGGTCTCCTTCGGCTTCTACCTCGTCCAGGGCGTCACGATCTTCTACCTGCGCTCCCTGCTCGGCGAGACCACGTACGGCATCGGCGGCTCGCTCCTGGTGATCGCCGGCTTCTTCGCCGCCTCCCTGCTCGGCGGCTGGCTCCTCTTCCGCTTCGTCGAGGCGCCCGCCATGATCCGCTTCGGCCGCTCCAAGCGCGGTACCGCCCCGGCCGCCACCACCGCCCCGGCCGCCACCGCCGCCGTCACCGAGGCCCCGGCGCCCGCCCCCGAGCCCGTCAGCGCCGGCTCCGGATCCGGCCCCGCCCGCGAGCACTGACCCCCCGCACGCCGAAGAGCCCCGACCGGACACCACCGGTCGGGGCTCTTCCGCGTACGGCTCCGGCGCCGGGGCTCAGCCCACCGGCACCGCCTCCGCGCCCGCCCGCGCCGCGCGGGTGGCCTCCTCCGAGAGGCCGAAGTACTGCGCGAGCAGCGCGTAGGACCGCTCACGGTCGGCCGGGTCCGCCGTCAGCGTGTTGACGACGATCTCGTCCACGCCGTGCGACGCGGCCAGCTCCGACAGCTTCGCGCCGACCTGCTCGACGGCCCCGGACACCAGCGCCGTACGGTGCACCTCGGCCCGCTCGCGCTCGGCGTCGCTCCACCGGTGGCCCCGCACCGTCGCCAGGGACGGCAGCGGCCGGTCCTGCCCGAGGTCCTTGCGGGCCCGCCACAGCAGCAGGCTCCGCGCCAGCTCCTCGGCCCGCTCGGCGGTGTCCGCCGCCACCACCCGCACGGCGAGCACCCCGCCGCCCGTCCGGGCGCCGGACTCCCGGGCCTCGGCCCGGTACCCCTCCAGGGCGCGCCGCCCGCCGTGCGGGGAGAAGAAGTGCCCGAACGCGTACCCGGTGCCGAGCCGCCCGGCCAGCCGGCCGGACTCGCCGCCCGCGCCGAGCAGCCACACCCGCGGCGGCACCGGGGCCTGCGGCACCACCCCGTACGGGCGCCGCCCGCCGTCGGCGCCCAGCAGGGCGAGGAGTTCGGCGACCTTCGCCGGGAAGTCGTGCGCCGGGCCGCCGGCCCGACCGAGCCCGAGGTCGACCCGCCCCGGATGGAGCGAGGCGAGCACCCCGAACACCTCGGCGACCTTGGTCGGCGCGTAGCGCGGCAGCAGCACCCCGCCCGTGCCGACCCGCAGGTGCGAGGTACGGGCGAGGGCCGCGCCCGCCAGCATCTCGGGGGCGCTGGAGGCGAAACCGGGCGAACCGTGGTGCTCGGCCGCCCAGTAGCGGACGTAACCGAGCCGCTCGGCCGAGGACGCCAGGGCCAGCGAGGCCCGCAGCGCCTCGTCGGGCGTCTGGTCCTCGCCGACGGGCGTCTGGTCGAGGACGGAGAGTCGCAGGGAGGTCATGACGTGGGCTCCTGTCCCCTTCAGTGCTGGTGGCCGGACGGGACTCCGGACGCCCCGGACACCGTCGCCGGCACGATCCGGAAGTCCCGCTCGAAGACGAGGTTGTGGAGGTCGGCGGCGGCGATGGCCCGCAGCGTCGGCAGCTCGGCGGCGGCCTGCGCGTCGTCGAAGACGTTCAGCGGCCACTCCGACACCGTCGCCCCGCGCAGGTGCGGGTGGTGGAAGCCGCGCCCGTAGTGCGCGTACAGCGTCACCGGCGGGATGCCGCCGTCACGCTGCTCCGCCCAGGACAGCGTCCACGCGTGGAACAGGCTGCCGTCGTCCGAGCGCTGCACGCCGGTCGCCGCCAACGTGCCCTGTCCGAGGAGCAGTTCCTCGTTCAGCTCGGTCAACGCCTGCCGGGCGTAAGGGTCGAGGAGCCCGGCCGCCGTGCGGAACAGCTCCTCCTTGCCGGACCGGGAGACGGCGTCGCCGTGCCGGCCGTCGCGCAGGTCGGCGAAGTGGCGCAGCAGCGCGTCGAGGTTGGCGGCGGCGGGTACGGCGGCGGGCGGGAACGGTGCGGTCATGGCAAGTCTCCCAAGAGGTCGAAGAAGCAGAGGTGAGGACGGAAGGGATCGAGCGGGGAACGGCCGTCCGGGACGGGCTCAGCGGGCGTCGAGGAACGCGCGCAGCGACGTCCCGATCAGCTCCGCCGCCGAGGCGCCCGACGCCACGGGGCGCAGGAACGCCCCGTGCCCGGTCCGCGGGAGCTCCCGCAGTGCCACCGGCACGCCGGCCGCCCGGAGGAGCCCGGCGTAGCGGCGCACGTCGTCGCCCACCGGGTCGAGTTCGCCGACCGTGAGGAGCGCGGGGGCGACCCCGTCGAGCCCGGCGGCCTCGAACGGCGTGCTGTACAGGCGGGTGCCGTCGGCGGCGGCCGGCGCCCCGGTGGCCCGGTACTCCCGCCAGGCGGCGGCCATCGCCGCCGCCGACGGGAAGGCCCCCGCGTGGCGCCGGTACGAGTCCGCCCCGCAGGCCGGGTCGAGCGGCGGGTACGCCAGGACCTGGGCGGCCAGCGGCAGCCCCCGGTCCCGGCGGGCGAGCGCGGCCGACGCGGCGAGCGTGCCGCCCGCGCTGTCCCCGCCGACGACGAGCACCGGCTCCTCGCCGCCGCCGTTCCCGGCGGCCTCCCGCTCGGCCTGCCCGGCCGCCCATTCCAGGGCGGCGAGGAGGTCCTGGACCATGTCCGGGTGCCGGGCGGCCGGGGTGAGCCGGTAGTCGACGCTCACCACCGTCATCCCGGCGGCCCGCGCCAGGTCCGCGGTGGCCGGGTACCACTCCAGGGCCGAGCCCGCGCGCCAGCTGCCGCCGTGCGCCCACACCAGCCATCTGCCGGCCCGCGGCCGCTCGGGCCTCAGGACGAGTCCCGGGACGGGTCCGCCGGGCGCGGGGACACGTACCTGCTCCCAGCTGACCGGAGACGGCTGCGGTCGGGTGTGCAGAGCCATCGGTCGTTCCTTTCATGAGGCCGTCGCGTGCGGCCCGCGGCCCACGGTGGCCGCGTGACCGGGTCGTCACAAGGCGGAGTTGCCCGAGTGTGCGGCTTCAGGCGGACGACTTGGTGCGGAGGTAGAGGGCGGTGGTGAGGGTGCCGATGAGGACGATGGCGGTGTTGATGATGACGGCGGTGGT
>NZ_BMTV01000062.1:0-259 GCF_014649855.1 Streptomyces roseolus
TCCTCCGAACCCTCCGGGTCGTTCACGGACAGGTTCTGCAGCTTCAGGATCTCGGACATGACGGGGTTCCCTTCGGTGGGTGGGGTGTGCGGAGTGGGAGGCGTGACGTACGCAGAGCCGAGGCTGACGCGGGACGGAGAGGTCAGGCCTCGATCTTCGTGTTGTTGCAACCGCTGCTGATCGTCGACCAGTCGGCGACCTGCTGGTCCTCCGAACCCTCCGGGTCGTTCACGGACAGGTTCTGCAGCTTCAGGATCTC
>NZ_BMTV01000062.1:295-10886 GCF_014649855.1 Streptomyces roseolus
GGGGTTCCCTTCGGTGGGTGGGGTGTGCGGAGTGGGTCGGTGTCGTGCTCGGCCGTTCAGGCGGCCGGGATCAGGGGCTCGGAGTGCTGGTGCAGTCCGGGCAGGGGCGGCCGGGTGCCGGCGGCGGCGTGCAGGGCGTGCAGGACGCCGGCGGTGCCGGTGGCCAGGTCCATCGAGAGGCGGTAGTGCTGGGCGCCGGGGAAGGCCAGGCCGTCCCGGTAGCCGATGGCGTGCCAGCGCAGCAGCCTGAGGTGGCGCCGGAGGGGTTCGTGGGTGCCGGGGCGGTCGCGGTGGGCGGCCAGCAGGGCGATCAGTCCGGCCCGGCCGGTGAACAGGTCGTCGTAGAGGACGAAAGGGGCCCGGGCGGCGTACAGGATGCCGTCGAGGAGCTCTTGGAGGGTGTCGTCGTGGCGGTGGCGCAGGTAGTGTCCGGCGGTCAGGGCCAGGCCGGCGCTGCCGTTGGCGAGGTAGGGCAGCAGGCGGGTGCCGTCGCGGAGGTTGACGGCGCCTTCGTCGCTGCGGACGCAGTGCTCGGCGTCGGCGTGCAGGGCGCGCTGGGCGAGGTCGAGCAGGGCGGGGTCGCGTACCGTCTCGTAGCGGTGCAGGAGGAACGCGGCGGTGCCGGTGGGTCCGTGCATCAGGCCGGCGCGGCGCGGTGCGGGGCCCGGGTCGTCCAGGTGGTCCAGATGGTCCGTCAAGCGGGCGGTGAGGACGCCGAGTTCGTCGCCGAGGTCGGTGCCGCGGGCGGGCCGGTGGAGGTGGTGCAGGACGATGCCGATGCCGGCCAGTCCCCCGTACAGGGAGGTGTCGTCGGTCGGGGCGGCGCGCTGGATGAGCTCCAGGGCCTGCTCCGGCCGGCCCAGCCGGTCCAGGGCGAGGGCGGCGCCGTGGAGTCCCGAGTAGAGGCCGGGGCGGGCGTCGGCGGCGTGGCGGGCGGCCCGCCAGAGCCATTCGGTGTGCTCTTCCCGAACGGGGTGGCCGGTGGTGTGCAGGGTGTGCAGGACGCCGGCGGCTCCGTGGGCCAGGGTGTAGCCGCCGTCGTGGAGCGCGGCGGGGTCGCCGGGGAAGAGCCGGTCGGTGCGCTCGGGGGTGGCGGAGGCGGTCAGGGCGCGGGCCAGGCGGGTGCCCAGGGCGGTCAGGCCTGCGGCGCCGTCCTCCTCGCCCGGCCAGTGCGCTGTCGGCCGGGCGGAGCCCGCGGAGGTGGTGGAGACGGTGGAGGTGGTGGGCGCCGCGGGGGTGGTGGAGGTGGTGGGGCGCTGCAGTGCGGTGCGTATCTCCTCGTGCCATGACGGCGGCAGGGGGAAGAACTCGGACGCGGCGGCGAGGAGTTCGTCGAGCTTGCCCGCCTCGAGGTCGATGAGCATGGTCAGCGGCAGCAGCATGGCGAGCCGGATGCTGTGCAGGGCGTAGTGGTCGCGGGCGAAGCCTTCGGGGGCGTGCGGGGCGACGAAGCCGGGGCAGCCCATGCTGGGCGGGGTGTCGAGGCCGGGGCGGTGGGCGGTCTCGAAGTCGATGAGGCAGACGCGGCCGTCGGGACGCAGCAGCACGTTGGTGGGGTGCAGGTCGCCGAAGGCCCAGCCGCGTTCGTGCATGGCGTCCAGGGCCTGGCGCAGCTGGCCGGCGATGTCCTCGACCTTGGCGCTGTAGCGGGCCAGCGCCTCGGGGGTGGGGTCGGGGCGTACCAGGGGGTTGTTGCGGGCCATGAACTGGCGCAGCGTCTCGCCCTCGACGTACTCCTCGGCGAGGTAGTGGTGTTCCCAGGCGGTGAAGCGGTCGAGCAGGCGGGGTACCCAGGGCAGGCCGGACAGGGCCCGCAGGGCGCGTTCCTCCTGCTCCAGGCGGGCGACCGCGTCCGTGCCCGATCCGTCGAGGCCGGCCAGGGGGCGGGCCTCGCGCAGGACGAGCTCGCGGCCGGCGGCGTCGCGGGCCCGGTAGATCCCGCCGCCGTTGGAGAAGTGCAGGGCGGCCTCGACCTGGTACGGCAGGGGGTCCAGGCTCTGCCGGTCATGGGCGTTCAGCGCCTCGCGCAGGACGTCGGGCGGGGTCAGCCAGGCCGGCAGCTGGAAGTACGGTTCGCGCCGGTCGGGCACGAGGCTGCCGTCGGGGGCCTCGATCGCGAGGATCCTGGTGCCGTCGGGCTCGGTGCACCAGCGCTCCGTGAAACCGCCGTAGCGGACGTAGAGGGGACCGTTGCCGTAGCGGAGGTCGCCGAGGATGTACGGGCCGGTGAAGCCGGACAGCCGCCGGTCGAGATCGGTCAGGACGGTGGCCAGGCGCGCCTCGTCGGCGGGGTAGAGGGTGAGGAGCTTGCCGCTGCTGCCGCGCCGGGCGTACTTGCCGTTGTTGAGCAGGTGGATGCGGTGCGTGGGCAGGAACTTGTGCGCCACGCGCTCACGCAGGCAGTACTCGCTGACCAGGTCGATGACGCGTTCGGCGTCCTCGGTGGTGGAGGAGACGTGGATCTTGTAGCCCTGGGCGGGCAGGGACGGGTCGCCGGGGCCGTCGGGCACCAGGTGGATCCAGCTGGCCGTCTCGTGGCGGCGGAACCCTGCGGGCGTCTCGCGGTCCGCTGCCGCGAACCGGCGCTGGTCGCCGCCGCCGGCGGGGTGGTCGTAGAACAGCGGGTCCGCCCCGGCGTACACATGATGGTTGTCTCGCACCTGATCCACCCCTTCTCGATCGCTGCCCGATCGACTTTCGGCCTGTCCGCAGACCGGTTCCTGAACGACGCCGCGTGAGCGGCAGAAGAATTCTTTGTTCCGTTTTCCCGGGTCCGGGGCCCGGACATTCTTTCCCGGGCTCTGTCCGGTATTTGTTCCCGTTCTGGTTCCGGCGTCTTTCCCGGTTTCTTCGTCTCGGGACTTTTCCCGGGGCTTGTACCGAGGTGTTCGTGGATCGGTTCCGGGAGTCTTTCTTGCGGGGTTCGCGTCAGGCGAGGACCCAGGTGGAGTCCGTGCGGCTCTTGCGGCCGAAGACGTCACCGCCGTCGAGGTTGCCGTCGGAGTCGGAGAGGAAGGCCGGCGAGGTGGCGGGGGTGGTGTTCATGTCGGTACCTGCTTCCTTGGAAGGTGTGCGGCGGGTGTGATGCGTGTGGTGTGAGCGGTGGACGTGGCGCGTGTGCCGGTGTGCCCGTGCGGCGTAGGCGACGCATGTGGCACATGTGGCGCGTGTGGTGCGTATGGGCTCGGCCGGGCGGCCGAGAGGGAGGGGGCTCAGCCGCCCCAGGTCACGTCCTCCACGGACGGGGTGGGCGTCGGGGTGGGCTCCCCCTCGGCCGGGGAGGGAGCCGGCTCCTCCTCCTGCCCCGGGACGGTCAGGACCGTGACGGTGGAGACGGGCGAGGTCGGGGAAGGCGCGGTGACGGCGTTCGCCGCGACGCTCGTGGCTCCGAAAGCGATCAGGACGCCGGCGGCGAGGGAGGCGATGCGACGAACTGTCATTTCAATTCCTCTCGTGATGGAGAACGTCTGGGGAAACCTTTTTCCGGTTCCCGCTTCCCGCTTTCCCGGCCGCCTCTTTCCGGCTGCCGATGGCTCTACTGTGGCGTCTCCCCGGACCGGAGGGAACGGGTAACGGCTGGACGGATCCTGCAGTGGCATAAGCCGTCCACCCTCCCCCGCCCCGGGCCGGAACCGGCCAGGCCCTTCGGCAAGCCCGCCGCACGCCCGTGACCAGCACCTCCCCGGGCGTCCCCGTCCATGGCGGACCGCGAGGGGGCGGGAGGCCCAGGAGGGAGGAGAGGACGGTGACGGGCCGGGGAGGGAAAAGCGGCCAGGCAGGCTCCGGGGGCTCCATTGGGGCTCTACGGGGCTCCCCGGGGCCCACGGGGCTCGGGCGCGGCGGCGTTCTCCCGGCCGCACGGCTCGGGGAGCGCCGCCGCCCGCAGCGCCGCCCGCCGCCTGCGGGTGGGGCCGCCGGAGCGGGCCGGCCGCGGTTCCGGCCCGTACGGCCGTCCGGGCGCCCGCCGGGGGCGCAAGGGCCGGCGGACGGTTCCGACCCCGTCCTGACGGCCGCCCTGCCTGAACCCCGCTGCAGGAGGCCGCTTTCCTCGACGCTCCGGGCCCGGGTTCGGCAGGCCCTCCCGGATGTGCGGGCGTGCGGGTGAGCAGAGGCCGCACCCCTCGCGGGCGACGCGACCGGGGGCGTCGGCCCCGACCCGCAACTCCCCTGCCAGGCAATGGAGTTCCTGGGAACGCTGACAGCGGGTCCCCGGCGGAACCGGCATCCGTCAGGTCCTTCGGTTCGGGTCTCCCCCGGCCGGGACACGCACCGGCGGAAGGGGGCACCGGACCCTGCGAACGCCCAGCGCGAGCTCCTCGCGCATGCCGGGGGCTTCGTCCGCGGGTCCGGGCAGTGGTTGCCCCCGGCGGGCGCGAGGCGGTTGGATCAGAGCGGGGTCGATCTTCACGAGAACGAACGTCACCCGAAGCCGGAGCCTTCGCCCGGCGCCGGAAGCGAATGGCCAAGAGGAGTGCCGTGGACTGGTCGATGGGACTGCTCGGCTTCGCCGCCGGGTTGTCGGTCTCGGTGGCCACAGCGCCGGTGGGCGTCTCCGGAGCGGTGTTCCTGCTGCCCGTCCAGGTCAGCGTGCTGGGCGTGCCGAGCCCGGCGGTGACACCGACGAACCTGCTCTACAACGTCGTGGCCGGCCCCGGCGCCCTCCTCCGTCACTGGCGGGCCGGCCGCCTCGAAGGGCCGCTGACCCGCCTCCTGATCGCCGGGACCCTGCCCGGTGTCGTCCTCGGCGCACTGATCCGTGTCTTCGCCGTACCCGGACCCCGCGTCTTCCGGCTGCTCGTCGCGGCGTTCCTGCTGCCGCTCGGACTGTGGCTGGGACTGCGAACCGTACGCCCCGCACCGGCCCGCACGCCGAACCCGCTCGCACCGCGCACCACGAGCGTGCTGGCCCTTGCCGTCGGTGTCGTCGGCGGCGTCTACGGAATCGGGGGCGGCTCCCTGCTCGGCCCGATCCTCGTCGGCCGCGGAACCCCCCTCTCCGCCGTCGCACCCGCCGCCCTGGCCGCCACCTTCGTGACCTCCCTCGCCGGTGCGGCCACCTACACGCTGCTGTCCCTGACCGCCACGGGCGCCGTCGCCCCCGACTGGTTCCTGGGCCTGTCCTGCGGCACCGGCGGTCTCCTCGGCGGGTACCTCGGCGCACGCCTCCAGTCCCGCCTGCCCGAAACCGCCCTCCGCCTCCTCCTCGCCGCCCTGGCCACCCTCACCGGCACCCTCTACGCCGTGCAAGCCCTGGGCTGACCCCAGGGACGTCCGGCCGCCCCGCCGCACCGGGCCCCTGCCGGGCAACCGGGTTCCGGCTCGCTCGCTTCGCGTGGAGCGGTCGCGCACCGTCGACGCGGGGTGCGAGCCGCAGGGACAGCCGCCCCGACACACCGGTCGGCTGCGGAGCGGTCCCCGCTCTCGGAGGAACAGGAGCCGGCCCGTCCCGTACACCCGCCGTGTGAGCATCCTGATCCGGTCGACGCGCCCCACCACGACGCCCGAGTTCCGGGGCAGGGCGAGACCGGCGATGACGACGCCACGGCCGCGGTCGACATCCGCGGGGAGCATGGGGAGACCGGGCAAGCCGTCGCCGCGGACGGCGTCGAGCCACTCGACAATCCCTCGGCAACCCCTCGACAGCCTCTCGCCTGCCCCTGCCGCCGACCGAGCAGCGCTCCTGCCGCTGCCGCTGCCGCTGCCGCTGCCGGGGGAGAATTCCCCGGGCACAGTGACGTCGTCGGCAAGGATTCCGGCAGCACGGCAGGTCGGTCCGAGCAGGCACCGGATCGTCCGGCGCCGGTGCCGGAATGCCGGCACCGGGCCCGAGCGGGCCCGGGTGACACGGAGCGGCCACCTCCCGAGCGAGGCGGCGTCACGAGCAGAGCGGGTGGGCGAGCAAGGGCCGGCCCGCACAACGCGGGCGAACGGGTACGGCCCCTGCCGCCCTCAAGCCCCGCCGAAGCCCGCCGTCGGCCCAGACCCGGGGCCAGGAAGGGCCGTTGCCCAACGGTGTCGTCGCGGAGCACGTACACCAGCTCCCCCACCCCACCCCACCCCACCCCACCCCGCACCGTCCCATCCCCTGATACCGGTTGCGGGGCCGGGGCCACGCCGCCGCACCCGGAGCGAGGCGACGGCGCGGTGACGGCCGCGCCCGGGGCGACGCACAGCGCCTGACGGCCGGCACGCCGGCGCCCGCGAGGAGAACCGGTACGCAAGCACCGACCGGTACGTACGAAGGAAGTGGCGGTGGCCCGGTCGGCCCCTGCGGGCCCCGTCCACGTACGGCCGTTCGCAGGCGCGCGGCAGGAGCGTGCCGCCAGGCCGGGTCTTTCGGATCAGGCCGGATCGGTTCGCGGTGTCCGGAGCCGTGCATCGCAAGGCGGAGGAGGGAGTCCAGGCGGTGGGGCACCTCCCAGTGGCAGCCGGGGGACACCGGTGACCGACGACAACGCGGCGAGGCGCGGTGCCAGGCGTCGCGAGCCCGGCACGATCCGGAAGACGCGGCCTAACCCCACGGATCCCAGGGCGCGTCGATCAGCGCCGCGCCACACCCCAGCAGCGCCCATCCGTGCAGCGGACCGGGCGCCTGGAGGGCGCGGTCGCACACCCCCGAGGCGTTGCGTTCCGCCTCCGCGAGCGTCCCGGTGGCGAAAAACAGACCCAGCACCCACTCCTCCCCCGACTCATGGACGCTCACATGCTCCAGGCACTCCCCCTCCCGGGCCTGGCAGCACACGAAAGCAGCAGCGTGGGAGGGCAGTCGCTGGCCTGTGGGAGCCCTCAGACGGGCGTGTACGAGATACATGAACCCGATCCTCCAAGCCCCCCACGACCTGCCACAACCACATTCCCGGGGACGCTTCCGGCCATGCAGAAACCGTCCACCTGTGCGGATCGACACGATGCCTTTACAATCCGTGCACTCCTGAGGCGACCAAGGAAAGGTCGAACAGTGCTGGACATATTGGGACTCGACACCGACGCCGAACGTGTCTACCGCGCCATGCTCGGCCGGCCCCAAGACGGCGTGGGCGAACTCGCCCGCCTGCTGTCCATGACCGAAGAACAAGTACGCGCCGGCCTCGACCGACTCAGCGAACTCGCCCTGGTCCGCCCCTCCGCCCACGAGGGCGCCGGCTTCCGCGCCATCAGCCCCGAAACCGCCATGGAAGTTCTCCTCGCCCGTCAGCAAGCCGAACTCGCCGCCCAGCAGATGCGCGTCGAGGCCTCACGCGCCGCCGCCGCCCAACTCATCGCCGAATGCTCCGCCTTGCGCCCCCGCTCCCCCGACGCCGACGCCGAACAGCTCACCGGCCCCGAAGAGATCCGCGAACGCCTCGCCCGCCTCGCCGCCCAGGCCACCACCGAGATCACCACCTTCGCCCCCGGCGGCGCCCACACCACCGCCGATCTCGAAGCCAGCCGCGCCCCCAACGCCGAGCTCCTCCAGCGCGGCATCCGCCTGCGCACCGTCTACCTCGACAGCGTCCGCAACCACACCCCCACCCTCGACCACGTCGACTGGCTCAACACCCACGGCGCCCAGGTCCGCACCAGCCCCACCCTCCCCATCCGCATGATCATCGCCGACCGCACCCACGCCGTCCTCCCCATCGACACCAACGACGCCCGCACCGGCGCCGTCGTCCTGACCGGAGCCGGCACCGTCGCCGCCCTCTGCGCCCTCTTCGAAAGCGTCTGGAACACCGCCACCCCCCTCGGCCACGCCCCTCGCACCGACCCCAACGGTCTCCCCCCGCAGGAATCCGCCACCCTCCACCTCCTCGCACAGGGACATACCGACGAAACCATCGCCAAACACCTTGGCGTCTCCCCCCGCACCGCCCGCCGCATCGCAGCCGACCTCATGGAACGCCTCAACGCCCGCTCCCGCTTCCAGGCCGGCGCCAACGCCGCCCACCACGGCTGGCTCCCCAGACCCTGACACCGCGCCAAGCACCTCGGGCGCGGTCGCGGACGGAGGCGCTGAGCGCCGGATCGACCCGTGCGGTGCCCGGGCCCGGGCCGGTGGCGGAAAGAACGACGGCGAGGAGAGGGCAGGCCGGTCGAGGAGCGCGGGGGCCGGCAGGAGCGCCGCCTCCTGGATCAGCAGGCCCTTCGCGAGGGGCGGCCTGCGGCCGATGCGGTCGACGAGTCCGGCCGTCTTGACCGCCGTGACCAGGGTGGACAGGGCCGGGCGGTCTAGGTGACGGTGGCGAACACGCTGTGCCGGCCGCTGGCTCCGTCGGGGATGGTGCGGGTACTGCGTTCGGTCTGGACCCGGCCGGTACCGTCGGTGGCCCGGACGGTGAGCGTGTGGCCGCCGGCGGCCGCGTTCCAGCGGTAGGACCACTGGCGCCAGGTGTCGACGGTGTCCTGCGCGGCGAGGTCGGCCTCCTGCCAGGGGGACGCCGAGCCAGCGGGCGGTGCCGACGTAGGGGCCGCCGACCTCGTTCGACACGCAGGTCAGCGTGATGTCCCGTTCGATCAGGGGGCGAGCGAGGAGCTGGTCGAGGGTATAGGTGCGGGGGCGTGCAGCCGCAGGCGCCAGGTTCGGGCGTCGACCTTGGGGACGACCAGTGCCGTGTCCACGCGGTAGAAGTCGCGGTTCGGTGTGACGAAGGGGCTGATGCCGGGCACCTTGAGCCGGGCCCCGGCCGGTACCGGCGGGGCGGGCGAGGCCGGGGCGGGCAGCGCAAGGCTGTCGCGGGAGGCGACGGCGCCCTGCCCCCGCCGTCCGCTCAGGAACCGGCCGAGAACGCCGGCGCACGCGGCCGCTCCGGCCGTGACGGCCGCCGAGGTGAGAAACGCGCGCCGGTTCCAGCCGTCCTCACCGTCGCTCCCCGACGAGAGCGCGCCCCTGGCCGGGACCGCCTTGGCCGCCAGCAGGTACAGCGCCGCGGCCCCTGCCGACGCGCCGGTCACGGACGGCAGCACGTCGAGCGGGCCGGCGTCCGGACGGCTCAGTGCCGCCCCCGCCCCGACCAGGCCGAACAACAGGACTCCGACCACCCCCGTACGCCGGTGCCGCAGGGCCACCATGCCCAGCCCCATCGCGACCAGGGCGAGGACGGTGAGGATCCCGAGCTGCAGGACCGTCTTGTCGCTCTCGCCGAACGTGCGGATCGCGAAGTCCTTCACCGGCGCCGGCGTCCGGTCGATCGCCGCTCCGCCCACCACCGTGACCGGCCCGGCCTCCGGACGGACGAGTGCAGTGGTCAGCTCGGCGACGGCCAGTGCGCAGAAGCCCGCGACCAGACCGGCCGGCGCGCCGGGCCATGCTCTGCTGATGATGTTGCGGAAGCTGCTCACGGCGGGGATTCGGCGGCCACCGCATCGCGGATGGGTCACTCATCAGAAAGAGTGTCGGCCAAGGCGCCCTTGACGGGCGCGGCTGCGGCCACAGCCAAGCCACAGCCACAGCCACAGCCACAGCCACAGCCACAGCCACAGCCAAGGCAACGGCCAAGGCTGCGGGTGGCTGTGGCGTCAGCCACCCGCAGCCGACCCTTCCGGGGCACGGCTCTGCGTGCGGAAGCAGCCCGGTGCCGCTTCCGCCCGTGCCCCGGTCGGGTCACCGGCCCGCCCACCCTCATGGATCACGGGCCGGAGTCCAGTGCCGCCGGTCAGGCGTTCACGCAGGTGTTGCCGAACGCGGGGTTCAGGAGGCCGATCACACCGACGGTGTCGCCGCACACGTCGACCGGCACGTGGACGGGGACCTGGACGAGGTTGCCCGACCCGACGCCGGGCGAGTGCGCGGCCCAGCCCTGCGCACCCGCGTCGGCGGCGGCCGTCGAAGCCCCTCCCATCACCACGGCACCGGCCGCCCGGGCCACGGTCGGACCGCTGCGCGTACGCGCCATCGCACCACCTCCGGAACGAGGATCCGTCCGCCCGCGCGGAGACGTGCGCGGGCGGTGAGAACAGGCGGACGTGTCCGCTCTCACCGGGGCTTCGCGGCGATCGCCGGTCCGGCTGGGCCTCCGTGGCCACATTCCCTCGATCGGGTCGGTCGGAGGCCCTGAAGGCGACGAAACCGCTCCCATCCGTACGCGTGTCCGCTACGAAGAACGTTCACAGACACCCCCGCGTTCTGAGCACCCGATCTCCTGTCCTGGTCCCTCCGGATCAGGGCTTCAGCGACGAAGGACCCGCATGCGATGGACCGCCCCGCCCTCACCGGCACCACCCGGCGTCTGCGCCTGGCCGCACCCGGCGGAGGGGGTCCGGTGAACGACCCCCTCCCCTTCCGCCCTACTTCAGGGAGCACCGGATCCCCTGATCTTCCCGCCGTCATGGAGCAGGTCGCCCGGGGCGACAAGGACGCCTTCTCGGTCCTGTACGACGCGCTCGCGCCGATGGTCTTCGGCATCGTGCTCCGGGTCGTACGGGACCCCGCGCAGTCCGAGGAGGTCACCCAGGAGGTCATGATCGACCTGTGGCGCCAGGCCGCCCGCTACCGCAGCGGGGCCGGCTCCGTCAGCGCCTGGGCCGCCACCATCGCGCACCGCCGGGCCGTGGACCGGGTCCGCTCCGCCCAGGCCGCCACCGACCGCGAGCACGCCCAGGCCGTACGCGACCA
>NZ_BMTV01000063.1 GCF_014649855.1 Streptomyces roseolus
GCGGTCGAGGTGGCGTTGTTCCGGCTGGTGGAGTCGTGGGGTGTGCGCCCGGACTTCGTGGCCGGGCATTCGATCGGCGAGCTCGCGGCCGCGCACGTGGCGGGGGTGCTGTCCCTGGAGGACGCCTGCCGGCTCGTGGCCGCGCGCGCGTCCCTGATGGACGCGCTGCCGTCCGGCGGCGCCATGGTCGCCGTCCAGGCCACCGAGGCCGAGGTCCTTCCGCTGCTCGAGGGCCGGGTCACGGTCGCGGCCGTCAACGGACCGACCTCGGTGGTGATCTCGGGCGACGAGGACGCGGTCCTCGCGGTGGCGGAGAAGCTGCGCGAGCAGGGCCGCAAGACGAAGCGTCTGACCGTCTCCCACGCGTTCCACTCCCCGCACATGGACGGCATGCTCGACGCCTTCCGCACCGAGGCCGCCCAGCTCACCTACGCCGAGCCGGTCATCCCCGTCGTCTCCACCCTCACCGGTCGTCTCGCGGAGGGTCAGGATCTGCGGACGCCGGAGTACTGGGCCGACCAGGTCCGCGGCGCGGTCCGGTTCGCCGACGCCGTCGGCGCCCTGGAGGCGGCCGGAGTCGGTGTGTTCCTCGAACTCGGGCCTGACGGGGTTCTGTCCGCGATGACCCGCGACTCGGTGACCGCCACCGACCGCGTCACCGCCGTCCCCGTCCTGCGCCGCGACCGCGACGAGGCGCAGACCTTCGCCTCCGCGCTCGCCGCCGCCTTCGTGCACGGCGCCCCCGTCGACTGGACCCGCGCCTTCGAGGGTGCCTCCCCGCGCCAGGTCGCCCTTCCCACGTACGCCTTCCAGCGGCAGCCGTACTGGGTCTCCGGCACCCCCCGCGCCGCGGCGGAGCTCCCCGCCGCGACCCCGGCCGGGACGGACGCGGCCCCGCGTGCCCACGGCGGCGCGTTCGCCCAGCGGCTCGCGGGCCTCGGCGAGGCCGAGCGCCGCACCACCGTCACCGACCTCGTCTTCGCGCACGTCGCCGCCGTCCTGGAGTACGCGAGCCCCACGGCCGTCGACGCCCGGCTGCCGTTCAAGGACCTCGGCTTCGACTCGCTGATGTCGGTCGAGCTGCGGGAGGCCCTCGCCACCGCGACCGGACTGCGGCTGCCCAGCGGCCTGCTCTTCGACCACCCCACCCCGGCCGCCCTGGTCGAGCACCTGCTCGCCGAGCTCACCGGTGTCCGTGACGCCGACGACGACCTGTTCACCCCGGCCGCCGGCGACGACGAGCCCATCGCGATCGTCGGCATGGCCTGCCGCTACCCGGGCGGCGTCGCCTCGCCCGAGGAGCTGTGGCGGATCGTCGCCGACGGCGTCGACGCCATCGGCGGCTTCCCCGAGGACCGCGGCTGGGCCGAGGACCTCTTCGACCCCGACCCGGACCGCAGCGGCCGCAGCGCCGTCGACCGGGGCGGCTTCCTGCACGGCGCGGGCTCCTTCGACGCCGGCTTCTTCGGCATCTCCCCCCGCGAGGCCCTCGCCATGGACCCGCAGCAGCGGCTCCTCCTGGAGACCGCGTGGGAGGCCGTCGAGCGCGCCGGGATCGACCCGGAGACCCTGAAGGGCAGCCGCACCGGCGTCTTCGTCGGCGCCACCACCCTCGACTACGGGCCGCGGATGCACGAGGGCGCCGAGGCCGTCGAGGGCCACCTCCTCACCGGCACCACGCCCAGCGTCATGTCCGGCCGCA
Organism: Streptomyces roseolus; assembly: GCF_014649855.1. Taxonomy (GTDB): domain Bacteria; phylum Actinomycetota; class Actinomycetes; order Streptomycetales; family Streptomycetaceae; genus Streptomyces; species Streptomyces roseolus. The sequence goes on from NZ_BMTV01000063.1 coordinate 1,703, forward strand.
TCGCCTACCAGCTGGGCCTCGTCGGCCCCGCCGTCACCATCGACACCGCCTGCTCGTCGTCGCTCGTCGCCCTCCACATGGCCGTCCGCTCGGTACGGCAGGGCGAGTCCCGGATGGCCATCGCCGGCGGCGCCAGCATCATGTCGACGCCCGGTATGTTCGTCGAGTTCTCCCGCCAGCGGGGCCTCGCCGCCGACGGCCGCTCCAAGTCGTTCTCCGCCGCCGCCGACGGCACCTCCTGGGCCGAGGGCGTCGGCCTCCTCGTCGTCGAGCGGCTCTCGGACGCCCGCCGCCACGGCCACCGCGTCCTCGCCGTCATCCGCGGCACCGCGATCAACCAGGACGGCGCCAGCAACGGCCTCACCGCCCCCAACGGCCCCTCCCAGCAGCGCGTCATCCGGCAGGCGCTCGCCGACGCCGGACTCACCGGCGCCGACGTGGACGCCGTCGAGGCGCACGGCACCGGCACCCGCCTCGGCGACCCCATCGAGGCCGAGGCCCTGCTCGCCACCTACGGCCAGGACCGGCCCGGCGACCGCCCCTTCTACCTGGGCTCCCTGAAGTCCAACATCGGCCACTCCCAGGCCGCCGCGGGCGTCGGCGGCGTCATCAAGATGGTCGAGGCGATGCGCCACGGCGTCCTGCCCCGCACCCTCCACGTCGACGAGCCCAGCCCGCACGTCGACTGGGAGGCCGGCGCCGCGCGCCTCCTCACCGAGCAGACCCCGTGGCCCGAGGCGGGCCGGCCCCGCCGCGCCGCCGTCTCCTCCTTCGGCATCAGCGGCACCAACGCCCACGTCGTCCTGGAGCAGGGCGACGAGGCCCCGGCCCCCGCCGGCGACACCGCCCCGACCGCCCCCGCCCTGTGGGTGCTGTCCGCCCGCGACCAGGACGCCCTGCGCGAGCAGGCCGCCCGCCTGCACGCCCACCTCACCGAGCACCCCGACACCACGGCCGCCTCCGCCGGCGCCGCGCTCGCCGCCCGTACCGCCTTCGAACAGCGGGCGGCGGTGTACGGCTCCACCACCGAGGAACTCCTCGCCGGGCTCGACGCGCTCGCCCGGGGCACCGACGCCGCCCACGTCGTCACCGGCGACGCCGCCCGCGCCGGGCGCACCGCCTTCGTCTTCACCGGCCAGGGCGCCCAGCGCGCCGGCATGGGCCGCGAACTGTACGCCGCCCACCCGGTGTTCGCCCGCGCCCTCGACGAGGTCGTCGACAGCCTCGACCCGCACCTCGACCGGCCGCTGCGCGAGCTGCTGTTCGCCGAGCCCGGCACCCCCGAGGCCGAGCTGCTCGACCTCACCACGTACACCCAGCCCGCCCTCTTCGCCGTCGAGGTCGCCCTCTTCCGGCTCCTCGAACACCACGGCCTCGCCCCCGACCTGCTCGCCGGGCACTCCATCGGCGAACTCGCCGCCGCGCACGCCGCCGGCGTCTTCTCCCTCGCCGACGCGGCCCGTCTGGTGGCCGCCCGCGGCCGGCTCATGCAGGCCGCGCGGGAAGGCGGCGCGATGATCGCCGTCGAGGCCACGGCCGACGAGATCACCGAGAGCCTCACCGGTTACGAGGGCCGCGTCGCGCTCGCCGCCGTCAACGGCCCCACCGCGGTCGTCATCTCCGGCGACGCCGACGCCGCCGAGGAAATCGCCGGGACGTGGCGCGCCCGCGACCGCAGGACCCGCAGGCTCACCGTCAGCCACGCCTTCCACTCCCCGCACATGGACTCCGTCCTCGACGAGTTCCGCCGCACGGCCGAGGAGCTGGACTACCACGAGCCCGCCGTCCCCGTCGTCTCCACCGTCACCGGCACGCTCGCCGAACCCGGGCAGCTCACCTCGCCCGAGTACTGGGTCACCCAGATCCGCGAGGCCGTCCGCTTCTTCGACGCCGTCCGCACCCTGGAGGAGCAGGGCGCGACCGTCTTCGTCGAGGTCGGCCCCGACGCCGTGCTCACCGCCATGGCCACCGGCTCCTTCGCCACCGTGACGGCCCGCGCCTTCCCGCTGCTGCGCTCCGGACGGTCCGAGCCCGGCACCCTCCTCGCCGGCATCGGCGGCGCCCACACCGCCGGCGCGCCCCTGGACCGCGCCTCGTTCTTCCCCGGCGCCCGGCCCGCCGCCGACCTGCCCACGTACGCCTTCCAGCGCGCCCACTACTGGCTGGCCCCGCAGGCCTCCGGCGACGCCCGCAGCCTCGGCCTGGACCCGGCGGACCACCCGCTGCTCTCCACCACCGTCCGGCTCGCCGACCGCGAGGACGTCGTCCTCACCAGCCGCCTCTCCCTGAGCGCCCACCCCTGGCTGGCCGACCACACCATCGGCGGCACCGTCCTCGTCCCCGCCACCGCCTTCCTGGAGCTCGCCGTCGCGGCGGGCGACCAGACCGGCGCCGGCCGCGTCGAGGAGCTCACCCTGGAGGCCCCGCTCGTCCTGCCCCGCCAGGGCGCGGTGCGCGTGCAGGTCACCGTCGGAGCCCCCGACGCCACGGGCGGCCGCCCCTTCACCGTCCACTCGTCGCCCGAGACGCGGGTGAGCGACGACACGGCGCCCCCCACCGACGGCGAGGCCCCGTGGGCCCGCCACGTCACCGGCACCCTTGCCCCGGCGACCGGCACCGCCGCCCCGGAGGACCTCCGCCAGTGGCCGCCCGCCGGCGCCACGGCCGAACCCCTCGACGGCGTGTACGACCGCCTCCAGGAGCTCGGATACGGCTACGGGCCCGCCTTCCAGGGCTTCACCGCCCTCTGGCGCGCCGGCGACGACGTGTACGCCGAGATCCGGCTGCCCCAGGACCAGCACGAGCGGGCCGCCCGCTTCGGCGTGCACCCCGCGCTGCTCGACGCCGTCCTGCACCCGCTGGTCCTCGACGCCGCCAAGGGCGGCGCGCCGGACGAGATCAAGCTGCCCTTCGCCTGGTCGGACACCGTCCTCCACGCGTCCGGGGCCACCGCCCTGCGCGTCCGGATCTCGCCCGCGGGACCCGACACGGTCTCCCTGCTGCTCGCCGACACGACCGGCGCCCCGGTGGCGTCCGTCGCGGCCCTCACCCTGCGCCCGGTGCCCAGGGCGCGCCTGTCCCGGGCCGCCGACACCACCCCCGACGCGCTGTACCGGGTGGAGTGGCAGGAGGCCGGCGGACAGCCGGCCGAGGCCACGGCCGAGCCCGTCGTCCTCCGCGTCCCGCACGCCGCCGACGCCACCGACGACCGGCCGTCCGCCGCGCACGCCGCGGCCCGCACCGCGCTCGACCACCTCCAGCGGCACCTGGCCGACGAGGCGCACGCCGACGCGCCGCTCCTCGTCGTCACCCACGGCGCCGTCGCGGCCCTGCCCGGCGACGAGGTGACCGGACTCGCCGCCGCACCCGTCTGGGGCCTCGTCCGCTCCGCCCAGGCCGAACACCCGGGCCGCATCGTCCTCCTGGACGTGGACACCGAGGAAGCCGGCACCGACACCGAGGTGTTCGCACGGGCCCTGGCCGCCGGCGAGCCGCAGCTCGCGCTGCGCGACGGGCGCCTCCACGCGCCCCGCCTCGCCCGCGCCACCGCCGCGCCGGAAGCCACCGCCCCGCCCGAGGGCGACGCGCGGCGGCCCGCCTTCGCCCCCGACGGCACCGTCCTGGTCACCGGCGGCACCGGCGGCCTCGGCGCCCTGTTCGCCCGGCACCTCGTCACCGCCCACGGCGTGCGCCACCTGCTGCTGAGCAGCCGGCGCGGCCCCGCCACCCCCGGCGCCGACGAGCTGACCGCCGAACTCACCGCCCTCGGCGCCCACGTCACCGTGGCCGCCGCCGACGCCGCCGACCGCGACGACGTCGCCGCCCTGCTGGCCGGCGTCCCCGCCGAGCACCCGCTGACGGCCGTCGTCCACACCGCCGGCGTCCTCGACGACGCCACCGTCGCCGCGCTCACCCCCGAGCAGCTCGCCACCGTCCTCGCGCCGAAGGTCGACGCCGCCTGGCACCTGCACGACCTCACCAGCGACCTGGACCTGTCGGCCTTCGTCCTCTTCTCCTCGGTGTCCGGCATCACCGGCACCGCCGGTCAGGCCAACTACGCGGCGGCCAACACCTTCCTGGACGCCCTGGCCGCCCACCGCCACGCCCGGGGCCTGCCCGCCCTCTCCCTGGCCTGGGGCCTGTGGGACGCCCAGCAGGGCATGGGCGCCGGGCTCGGCGAGGCCGACCTGGCCCGCTGGACCCGCGCCGGCATCAACCCGCTCGACGCGGCCCGCGGCCTCGCCCTGTTCGACGCCGCCCTCGCCTCGGGTGCCGCCCTCGCCGTCCCCGCCGCCTTCGACCTGCCGCGGCTCCGCGCCGCCGGCGAACCGTCCGCCCTGCTGCGCCGCCTCCTCCCGGCCGCCGCCCGTGCCCGCCGGGCCGTGGCGTCCGGCCCGGGCGCGTCCGGCTCGGACTGGGCCGGGCAGCTCGCCACGCTCTCCGCGGAGGAGCGGGCCGCCGCCGTCCTCGACCTCGTGCGCGGTGTCGTCGCCACCGTGCTCGGCCACGCCGACGCCCGGTCCGTCGACCCCGAACGCGCCTTCAAGGACACCGGGTTCGACTCCCTCGCGGGCGTCGAGCTCCGCAACCGGCTGAACGCCGCCACCGGACTCCGGCTGCCCGCCACCCTGGTCTTCGACCACCCGAGCCCCGCCGCGGTCGCCACCCTCCTCCTCGGCAAGGCCGACGGCGCCGCCGGCACCGCCGCGCCCGCCGCCCCCGCGAAGAAGCCCGCCGCCGCGACCGCGGACGAGCCCATCGCCATCGTCGGCATGGCCTGCCGCTACCCGGGCGGGGTCTCCTCGCCCGAGGACCTGTGGCGGCTCGTGGCCGACGGCGTCGACGCCATCAGCGAGTTCCCCGTGAACCGCGGCTGGAACCTCGACGACCTGTACGACCCGGACCCGGAGCAGGCGGGCACCTCGTACGTCCGCCACGGCGGCTTCCTCCACGACGCCGACCTGTTCGACCGGGAGTTCTTCGGCATCTCGCCGCGCGAGGCCACCGCGACCGACCCGCAGCACCGCCTCCTCCTGGAGACCGCCTGGGAGACCTTCGAGAGCGCCGGCATCGACCCGACGACCCTCCGCGGCTCCCACACCGGCGTGTACACCGGCGCGATGTACGACGACTACGCGGCCCGGCTGCCCGCCAGCCCCGAGGAGTTCGAGGGCTTCCTCCTCGCCGGCAACCTCTCCAGCGTCGTCTCCGGCCGGCTCTCCTACACGTACGGCCTCGAAGGCCCGGCCGTGACCGTGGACACCGCCTGCTCGTCGTCCCTGGTCGCCCTGCACCTCGCCGCCAACGCGCTGCGCAGCGGCGAGGTCGACCTCGCCCTCGCCGGCGGCGTCACCGTCATGGCGGGACCCAGCGTGTTCGTGGAGTTCTCGCGCCAGCGCGGGCTCTCGCCCGACGGCCGCAGCAAGTCCTTCTCGGCGGACGCGGACGGCACCGGCTGGGCGGAGGGAGTCGGCCTGCTGCTCGTCGAGCGCCTGTCGGACGCCGTGCGCAACGGCCACCAGGTCCTCGCCGTGCTGAAGGGCTCGGCGGTGAACCAGGACGGTGCCAGCAACGGCCTCACCGCCCCCAACGGCCCCGCCCAGGAACGCGTCATCCGCCAGGCCCTCGCCACCGCGGGACTGGCGCCCGCCGACATCGACGCCGTCGAGGCGCACGGCACCGGCACCCGGCTCGGCGACCCCATCGAGGCGCAGGCGCTGCTCAACACCTACGGCCAGGACCGGCCCGAGGACCGTCCGCTCTACCTCGGCTCCCTGAAGTCGAACATCGGCCACTCCCAGGCCGCCGCGGGCGTCGGTGGCGTCATCAAGATGGTCGAGGCGATGCGCCACGGCGTCCTGCCCCGCACCCTCCACGCCGACGAGCGCAGCCCGCACGTCGACTGGGAGGCCGGCGCCATCGAACTCCTCACCGAGGAGACCCCGTGGCCCGAGGCGGGCCGGCCCCGCCGGGCCGCCGTCTCCTCCTTCGGCATCAGCGGCACCAACGCCCACGTCATCATCGAGCAGCCCCCGGCGAAGACCGCCGACGACGAGGCGGCGGAGCGGCCGGCCGCCCCGGCCGTCCCCGTCACCCCGTGGCTCCTCTCCGCCCGCGGCGAGGACGCGCTCCGCGCCCAGGCCGCCCGCCTCCACGCGTACGTCACCGAGAACCCCGGCACCGACCCCGCCGACATCGGCTGGTCCCTCGCCACCACCCGGGCCCTCCTCGACGACCGCGCCGCCGTCACCGGCACCGGACGCGACGAACTCCTCGCCGGACTCGACGCCCTGGCCCGCGGCCAGGCCTCGCCGGACGTCGTCCGGGCCGCCGCCCGCCGCGGGAAGACCGCCTTCCTGCTGACGGGCCAGGGCTCCCAGCGGCTCGGCATGGGCCGGGAGCTGTACGAGGCCTCGCCCGTGTACGCCGCCGCGTTCGACGCGGTCTGCGGACGCCTCGACCAGGAACTGCCGCGCCCCCTCAAGGAGGTGCTGTTCGCGCCGGCCGACTCCGCCGACGCCGCCCTCGTCGACCAGACCGCCTTCACCCAGGCCGCCCTGTTCGCCGTCGAGACCGCCCTCTTCCGGCTCCTCGAACACCACGGCATCACCCCGGACTACCTCCTCGGCCACTCGATCGGCGAGGTCACCGCCGCCCACCTGGCCGGCGTCCTCGACCTCGACCACGCCTGCGTCCTCGTCGCCGAACGCGGACGGCTCATGCAGGCCGCCCGCGAGGGCGGCGCCATGGCCGCGCTCCAGGCGACCGAGGACGAGGTCCGCGCCGAACTGGCCGGGCTCCCCACCGGCGCCGCCGTCACCGTCGCCGGACTCAACGGCCCGTCGTCCACGGTGATCTCCGGCGACGCCGACCACGTGGCGGCCCTCGCCGCCGCCTGGAAGGAGAAGGGCCGCAAGGCCAAGCTGCTGTCCGTCAGCCACGCCTTCCACTCCCCGCACATGGAGGAGGTCCTCGACGAGTTCCGGGAGATCGCCGGCGGCCTCGTCTACCACGCCCCCCGCATCCCCGTCGTCTCCAACCTCACCGGCGGGCTCGCCACCCCCGAGCAGCTCGCCTCCGCCGACTACTGGGCGAGCCACATCCGCGAGGCCGTCCGCTTCCTCGACGGCGTGCGCACCCTGGAGGCCGCCGGCGTCACCGAGTGGATCGAGCTCGGCCCCGACGGCGTCCTCACCGCCCTCGTCCAGGACTGCCTCACCGACGATCCCGGCGTCGTCGCCCCCGTCCTGCGGCGGGACCGCCCCGAGGGCCGCTCCTTCGCCGCGGTGCTCGGCCTGCTCGCCGCCTCCGGCGCACCCGTCGCCTGGGACGCGGTCTTCCCCGGCGCCCGCAGGACCGCCCTCCCGTCGTACGCCTTCCAGCACGCCCGGTACTGGCTCGACGGCCCCGCCGGCGGCACCGGCGACGCGAACGGCCTCGGCCTGTCCGGCACGGACCACCCGCTGCTCGGCGCCGCCGTCGCCCTCGCCGACCGCGACGAGTACGTCCTCACCGGCCGGGTCTCCCGCGGCGGCCACCCGTGGCTCGCCGACCACGCCGTCGCCGGAGTGACCCTCCTGCCCGGCACCGGCCTCCTCGAACTCGCCGCCCGCGCCGCCGAGGAGACCGGCGCGAGCCACGTCGAGGAACTCACCCTCGCCGCCCCGCTCGTCCTGCCCGAGACCGGCGCCCTGCACCTCCAGGTCGCCGTCGGCGCCGCCGACGACACCGGACGCCGCACCCTCGACATCCACTCCCGGCCCGAGGCGGACGCCGACGGCACCGGCTGGACCCGGCACGCCACCGGCACCCTCGCCGCCGACCGGACCCCCGCACCCGAGGCGCTCGCGGCCTGGCCGCCCGCCGGGGCCGAGGAGGTCGACCTGACCGGCGCGTACGACCGGCTCCAGGAGCAGGGCTACGGCTACGGTCCGGTGTTCCAGGGCCTGCGGCGGGTCTGGAAGGCCGAGGGCGAACTCTTCGCCGAGGTGGCTTTGGGGGAGGAGCAGCGCCCCGACGCCGCCCGCTTCGGACTGCACCCCGCCCTCCTCGACGCCGCCCTGCACACCCTGCTCCCGGGCGTCGCCGACAAGGACGGCCGGTCCTGGCTGCCCTTCGCCTGGAGCGGCGCCGCCCTCCACGCCGGCGGCGCCACCGCCCTGCGCGTCCGGCTGGCGCTGACCAGCCCCGACCCCGACACCCTGCAGGCCGCGCTCACCGTCACCGACGGCGCCGGCACGCCCGTCGCCACCGTCGAGACCCTGCACCTGCGCCCGCTGTCCGTCGACGCCCTGCGCGCCGCCGGAGCGGGTACGCGGGACGGGCTCCTCCGCGTCGCCTGGACGGCACTGCCGGCCCCCGCGGGCGAACCCTCCCTGCCCGAGGACCGCTTCGAGCTGCCGCCCGGCGCGACGGACGTGTCGGAGGTGCCGGCGGCGCCGGGCCTGGTCGTCCTGCCGCTGACCGCCGGCGGGGCCGTGACGGGCGAGGCGGCGCGCGGCGCCGTGGCCCGGGTCCTCGACGTGGTCCGATCCTGGCTGGCCGACGAACGGTTCGCCGACTCCCGGCTCGCGGTCGTGACGCGCGGCGCGGTCTCCGTCGGCGGCGGGGACGTGCCGGACCTGCTGCACGCCGGCGTGTGGGGTCTCGTGCGGTCCGCGCAGACCGAGAACCCCGGCCGCGTCGTCCTCGTCGACCTCGACCCCACCGAGGCGGCCGACGCCTCCGAGCACGTGCTCGCCGCCGCCCTGGCGACCGGCGAACCGCAGGTCGCGGCGCGCGCCGACGTACTGCTCGTGCCCCGGCTCGCGCGTGCCCAGGCGGACGCGGAGGGGGCCGGCGGGTCCGGTCCCCGCTGGGACGCGGGGACGGTGCTGATCACGGGTGCCACGGGTGCGCTGGGTGCGGTGCTCGCCCGGCACG
>NZ_BMTV01000064.1 GCF_014649855.1 Streptomyces roseolus
ATGCGCGACGCCAAGATCACCCAGATCTACGAGGGCACCAACCAGGTCCAGCGCATCGTCATGGCCCGCAACCTCCCCTGAAAATCCGCTCGTTGAAAGGAGCCAGGCCGTGACCCTGAGGATCGCTGTCTGTGTGAAGTACGTTCCCGACGCCACCGGCGACCGCGGTTTCGCGGACGACCTGACCGTCGACCGCGACGAGGTCGACGGCCTCCTCTCGGAGCTCGACGAGTACGCGGTCGAGCAGGCGCTGCGGATCTCCGAGGAGGCCGACGACGCCGAGGTCACCGTCGTGACGGTCGGCCCGGACGACGCCAAGGACGCCCTGCGCAAGGCGCTGTCGATGGGCGCCGACAAGGCCGTCCACGTCAACGACGAGGCCATCCACGGCTCCGACGTCATCGCCACCTCGGCGATCCTCGCCAAGACGCTGGAGAAGACCGGCTTCGACCTCGTCGTCTGCGGCATGGCCTCGACCGACGGCACCATGGGCGTGCTGCCGGCGCTGCTCGCCGAGCGGCTGAGCCTGCCGGCGGCGACGCTGCTCTCCGAGGTGTCGGTGGAGGACGGCGTGGTGAGGGGCCGCCGCGACGGCGACGCCGCCACCGAGCTCCTGGAGGCCCCGCTGCCCGCCGTCGTCTCGGTCACCGACCAGTCCGGCGAGGCCCGTTACCCCTCCTTCAAGGGGATCATGGCCGCGAAGAAGAAGCCGGTCGAGGAGCTGGAGCTCGACGACCTGGACATCGACGAGGACGAGGTCGGCCTGGCCGGCTCGTGGACCCTGGTCGAGTCGGCGGACGCCCGCCCGGCCCGCACCCAGGGCACGATCGTCACCGACGAGGACGGTGACGGCGGCAAGCAGCTCGCCGCCTTCCTCGCCTCCCAGAAGTTCATCTGACCGCCCGTCACCCCATCTCAGGAGCAAGGAATCATGGCTGAGATCCTGGTTCTCGTGGACCACGCCGACGGTGCGGTCCGCAAGCCGGCCCTCGAACTGCTCACTCTGGCCCGCCGCCTGGGCGAGCCGTCCGCGGTCGTCCTCGGCGCCGGCGAGGCCGCCGCCTCCGTCGCCGCCACCGCCGCCGAGTACGGCGCGGCCACCGTCTACGTGGCGGACGGCGCCGAGTTCGCCGAGCAGCTCGTCGTCCCCAAGGTCGACGCGCTCACCCAGATCGCCAAGGAGAAGGAGGTGGCCGCCGTCCTGGTGACCTCCTCCGGCGAGGGCAAGGAGATCGCGGCCCGCGTCGCGCTCCGCCTCGGCTCCGGCCTCATCACCGACGCCGTCGAGCTGGAGGCCGGCGCCGAGGGCCCGGTCGCCACGCAGTCGGTCTTCGCCGCCTCGTACACGGTGAAGTCCCGCGTCTCGCACGGCGTCCCGGTCATCACCGTCAAGCCGAACTCCGCCGCCCCGGAGGCCGCCCCGACCGCGGGCGCGGTCGAGAACGTCGCCGTCGCCTTCACCGGCAACGCGGCGAAGGTCGTCTCCCGCACCGCGCGCGTCTCCACCGGCCGCCCGGAGCTCACCGAGTCCGCCATCGTGGTCTCCGGCGGCCGCGGCGTCGGCGCCGCCGAGGGCTTCGAGGTCGTCGAGAAGCTGGCCGACTCGCTCGGCGCGGCCGTCGGCGCCTCCCGCGCCGCCGTCGACGCCGGCTGGTACCCGCACTCCAACCAGGTCGGCCAGACCGGCAAGCAGGTCTCGCCCCAGCTGTACGTCGCCGCGGGCATCTCCGGCGCCATCCAGCACCGGGCCGGCATGCAGACGTCGAAGACGATCGTCGCGGTCAACAAGGACCCCGAGGCCCCGATCTTCGACCTGGTCGACTACGGCGTGGTCGGCGACCTCTTCGCGGTGCTGCCGCAGCTCACCGAGGAGATCGGCTCGCGCTGACGCCCTCGGCGCGACGAAGGGGGGTGGCACTCTGTGCCACCCCCCTTTCGCCTGCCCTCCGGACTCAGATCCAGCCGTCGAGCGGGACCTCCTCGCAGAGCCGGACGACCGGCCGGCGGCCGGTGTCGGCGGCGCTCGCGAGCTTGACCCGGACGCCGGGGCGCACGGCGTGCGGCGGTCCGTCGACCCGGCAGCGGACCACGAAGCCCTCGGCCATGTGGACCGGCCAGAGGTCGGCCTCGGCGGCGGTGTAGGCGCGGCGGACGGTGATCACGCCCTCCCCCTCGCTGAGTTGGGGGGAGAGGTCGGTCGACCCGCAGGTCGGACAGAGCAGGCGCTGGAAGGTGGTGGTGTGGCACCAGGCGCAGCGCTGGAAGTAGAGATCGGTGCCTTCGGCCGATTCCTCGGTCCGGACGGCGCCGGGGTTCCTCAGTCCCGTGTGGAACACGATGCCTTCTCCTCGCACTCGGCGGCTCGACCGTGCATGGAGCCCAAGATATGGCACTCAGTGCCAGCAAAGAAAGACCTCAGTTCCCTCAATCTGAGATACTGCGACCCCTCATCCCTCGCCGAGGCTCGACTCGACCTCGCGCACCACGCGCCACATCGGGGTGGACCGCTTGGTGATGACGACCACCACGTCCCCGTCCTCCTCCGCCGCGGTGTCCCCGGCGGCGGCGCCCGGAGCGTCCGGGCTCCAGGTGGCGCGGACGAACTCCAGCGCCCGGTCGACCTCTTCGAAGGGCTCGCCCTCGCCGCCCGAACGGAGCCAGTGCCGCAGGGCGTGGTTGTGGGCGGCGACGACGGCCGCGGCGGCCACGTTGGCGCGCAGGGTGCCGTCCCTGCGGTCGGCCCAGCGGGTGCGCAGGTAGTCGCCGAGGGTCTTCTCGTACCGCCAGACGACGGAGAGCTCGTACGCGCGCAGCCCGGCGACCTCCCGGGTGAGCCGGTAGCGCTGGACGGAGAAGGTGGGGTTCTCGGCGTACATCCGCATGACCAGGCGGGCGGCGCCGCAGACCCGGACCATGGGGTCGTCGCTGTCGGCGCTGGCGGCGAGGAAGCGGGTCATGTCGTCGAGGCACTGGTCGTGGTCGGGGAAGACCACGTCCTCCTTCGACGGGAAGTAGCGGAAGAAGGAGCGGCGGCCGACGCCGGCGAGCGTGACGATGTCGTCGACGGTGGTCTGCTCGTAGCCCCGCTCCAGGAAGAGCTGGAAGGCCGCGGCGATGAGGGAGTCCCGCATCGCGGGCTTCGGGGAGGTCGGGGGGTTCGTCGCCGCTGCTGCCATGGCACGAACCTAACATCCGGACGACCTTCGTGCGGCACTCGGTGCCGGTTCATTCCGGCACCGAGTGCTCTCTCGAGGGCGGTGCGGTTCAGCGGGCGGACATCCGCAGGGCGCCGTCCATCCGGATCGTCTCGCCGTTGAGGTAGTCGTGCTCGGCGATCATCGTGATCAGCCGGGCGTACTCCCCCGGCTGCGCGAGGCGCTGCGGGAAGGTGACGCTCGCCGCGAGGCCGGCGCGGATCTCCTCGCTGAAGCCGGCCATCATCGGGGTGTCGACGATGCCGGGGGCGACGGTGACGACCCGGATGCCGTACTGGGCGAGGTCGCGGGCGGCGGTGATGGTCATCCCGGCGACGCCGGCCTTGGAGGCGGCGTACGCGATCTGCCCCACCTGGCCCTCGAAGGCGGCGATGGAGGCGGTGTTGACGACGAGCCCCCGCTGGCCGTGCTCGTCGGCCTCGTGGCGGGCGATGGACTCGGCGGCGAGCCGCATCACGTTGAACGTGCCGACCAGGTTGACGTTCACGACCGTACGGAAGAGGTCGAGGTCGTGCGGGCCCTTGCGGCCCAGGAGGCGGGCCGAGGGCGCGATCCCCGCGCAGTTGACGGCGAGTCGCAGCTCGGCCCCCTCGGCGTCGATCGCGGCGAGCGCGGCGCGGACCTGGTCCTCGTCGGTGACGTCGGCGGCGATCAGCCGGACGCCCTCGGGCAGCTCCCCGGCGGCGTCGACGGCCTTGCCGAGGTCGAGGCCGTAGACCGTGGCGCCGCGGGCGGCGAGCGCGGCGGCGGTGGCGGCGCCGAGGCCGGAGGCGGCGCCGGTGACGAGAGCGGCGGAGCCGGCGATGTCCATGGAACTCCTCGTACGTGTCGTGCGGGTGGCCCTGCCGGCGGGGTGGCCGCCGGCCCGGGGACGCTCCCCGCGGGGGACCGCGCGGTCCGCGCGGTCTGCGCCGCCCACCATAGAACCCGCACCCCGCTCCGTGGCGCCGGGGCCGCGGGCCGGGGGTCATCCGATCGGCGGACCCGGGGGTCCCCCGATCCGCCCGCCGACGGCATCCGGTGCGCCGACCGTCCCGCCGGGGAACCGGCCGCAGGATGAGACGCCGGTCGATCTTCGGCCGCTCGTCCACCCCTCCCCCTGGAGCACCCCTGATGAAGCACGTGAAGAAGGCCCACCGGACCCGTCTGATCACCGGTGGCGCGATCGTCGCCCTCGGCCTGGCCGGGGTCGGCGCCTACTCCGCGAGCGCCGGCGGCGAGTCCACGGCCGCGGCCCCCGCGGCCGTCACCGAGGCGAAGAGCACGCACACGACCACCGCCACCCACCTGACGGTCGCCGCGGCGACGAAGGCGGCGAAGGCCGTGCTGGACGCGGCGGAGGCGGAGAACCAGCGGGTGAGCGTCGCGGTCGTGGACCGCGACGGCAAAACCATCGTCACCCTGCGCGGCGACGGCGCCGGCCCGCAGTCCTCCGCGTCGGCCGTGAAGAAGGCGTTCACCGCCGTCTCCTGGAACGCCCCGACCTCCGAGCTGGTCGAGCGCCTGGAGCAGGCCCCGAACCTCGAGGACATCCCCGGCACCCTCTTCCTCGGCGGCGGCGCCCCGGTCACCGCCAAGGGCGGCCCGATCGCCGGCATCGGCGTCGCGGGCGCCCCCTCCGGCGACCTGGACGAGAAGTTCGCCCGCGCCGGCGTGGCGACCCTGGCCCGATAGCACACCGAGCGCAAAAAAGCCGACCCCGGTGCGCCTGAAACGGGGGAACACAGGCGAACCGGGGTGGCTGGTCACAGCATACGCCCCAACTGGTTCAACACGAAATCAACACGAGTCTGTCACGTCGCCGGGTCGACGAGCAGCGTCGCCCGGCCGATCAGCACGCGGTGGTCGGAGCAGGGCTCGGTGTTCCCGGGCTTGAGCGCGCCCTTCGCGTCGATCTCCGTGCAGAGGGGGATCGCCTTGGAGTCGGCGGAGTAGTCGGGCGAGGCGAGCCGGTCCTTGCGGGCGAAGATCATGTCGATCTTGGGGCGCGCCATGCCGCAGGGCAGCCCGGCCACGGGGTTGGCCGAGGTCTCCTCGCCGTACCCCGGGCAGGAGGCGTCCAGGTCGTCGAGCTCGCGGTGGTCACCGTAGTTCGGCTTGTCCCCCCTGGATCCCGAGGGCTCCGGGACCTCCACGGCGTAGAAGCGGTTCAGCCGGTCGTAGTCCGGCTCGGCGTTGAAGTCACCGGCGATCATGTACGTCTGGCCGGCGGCGGCGAACCCGTCCAGGATGCCGTCGAGTTCGACGAGCTGGCGGTAGCCGTACGGCCTGCCCTCCACCAGCACGGTCTTCCCGTCCTCCGACATGACGTCCGAGGTCGAGATCGGGCTGATGTGGACCGAGCAGAACTTCATGTTCGACCGGGCGACCAGCGGCGCGCAGAGCAGCCCGCTCATCACCGGGTGCTCGACGCCGTCGGCGGACCAGTAGGACAGGCCGCTCTCCTGCGCGAACGTCCGGTATTCGGCGCCGCCGAGCTGGTGGCGGCTGAAGAGCGCCTTGCCGAAGGACTCCCCGCCGCAGATCGACCGGCCGTCCGCGCCCTTGCTGCCCGCCGGGATGGCCTCCTGGAAGCGGGCGTAGCTCGGGTTGTCCGGGTTCCAGCTCGCCAGCTGCGTCCTGACGGCGCGGTACTGGTTGTGGCAGATCTCGTTGAACGAGACGAAGTCCACGGCGTTCTCGGCCCGTCTGATCGAGCCCACCGCCTCTTCGATCAGGCCGCTGTCGACGCGACCGTGGTTCAGCTTGTGGCCCGATATGTTCCAGGTCCACCCCGTGTACGGGACGGCCTCCGCCTCCGCCGAGACGGCCGTCGCCCCGGTGGCGCTCGTCAGCAGCGCCGCCAGCGCGAGCGCGCCGGCGACCAGTGCCTTCCTCATGGATCCCCCCGCAGAAAGGGCGGGCGTCCAGCGCGCCCGCCAAAGGTGATCAGTCTAGGAGGGGGCGCTCCCGACTGGCCCGGGGGCTCGTACCTCTGGAAGTATCGCCTCGCCAGGGACACGAACTCGGGTGACCCGTGCAGGACTTGCAGCCGGACGATCCGGACGTCATCGGCCCGTACCGCCTCTCGGCGCGGCTCGGCGAGGGCGGCATGGGACAGGTGTTCCTGGCCGTCTCCCGGAGCGGCCGGCGGCTGGCGGTGAAGGTGATCCGGCCGCAGATCGCCGCCGACCCCGGCTTCCGGGAGCGGTTCCGGCGCGAGGTGGCGGCCGCCAGGACCGTCGGGGGTTTCTGGACCGCGCCGCTCGTGGACGCCGACCCGGACGGTCCGGTGCCCTGGGTGGCCGGCGACTACATCGACGCGCCCGACCTGGCGGCGCTCGTGCGGGACCGGGGCCGGCTGTCCGAGCCGGAGCTGCGCTCGCTCGCCGCCGGTCTCGCCGAGGCGCTGGAGGCCGTCCACCGCGCCGGTCTCGTGCACCGGGACCTGAAGCCGTCGAACATCCTGGTCACGGAGGACGGGCCGCGCGTCGTCGACTTCGGCATCTCGAAGGCGGTGGAGGGCGCGACGGCGCTCACGGACACCGGCCTGATCGTCGGCACCCCGGGTTTCATGAGCCCGGAGCAGGCGACGGGCGGGCCGGTGGACCCGTCGAGCGACGTCTTCTCGCTGGGCGCGGTCCTCGCGTACGCCGCGACCGGCCGGGCCCCCTTCGGCGAGGGCCCGGCCCCCGCGCTGCTCTACCGCGTGGTCCACGACGAGCCGGATCTGGACGACGTCCCCTCCGGCCTGCGCGCGCTGGTCGCCGCGTGCCTGGAGAAGTCGCCGGAGCGCCGCCCGTCGCCCTCCCGGGTCCTGGACCTCCTGGGCACCGAGCCCCCGGCGGCGCCCCGGCCGCCCGCCAGGGTGCCGGCGCCGGCGCCGGCGGCCCCGCGGACGGAGGCGGTGGAGGTCACGGCGGGCCTCGTGGAGAAGCCGACCCGGCGGACGGAGAACGGCGGCTGCCTCGCGGTCCTCGGGATCCTGTCCGCGAGCGTCGGGGTCCCCCTCGGCATGGTGCTGGCGCTCCCGGTCGTCGCCGTCGCCACCTCGCTGCTCGGCCTGGCCGCCCTGGTGACCGGAGCCGTCCTCGCCGGCGGCCGGCCGCTCGTCCGGCACACCGTCCAGCTGACCGCCGACCATCTCCACTGCCGGGTGCGCGACCGGCGCTGGTCCTCGCCGTGGACGGACGTCTCCCGCGTCACCGTCCGCTCCACGAGGCAGGGCACACGGGGAGAGCGCCGGTGGCAGCTGGCGGCCGTCCTCCGCGAGGACGCGCCGGCGCCGAAGGGCTTCTCCGGCAAGGGCGGGAAGGAAGCGGTCCTGGCGCTCCACTTCGACGCCTCGGAGGACCCCCGGCCGGCGCTCCGCCGCCTCGACGCCGGGCTGCGCACGTACGCGGGAGACCGCTACGCCCCCGACACGGGCCTCACCGCGTACCTGGACCTGCCCCCGGCCGTCACTTCTCCGGGCGCGCCAGCCCCCGGCTGATGACCAGCCGCTGGATCTGGTTCGTGCCCTCGAAGATCTGCATGATCTTGGCCTCGCGCATGTAGCGCTCGACGGGGAAGTCGCGGGTGTAGCCGTAGCCGCCGAGGACCTGGACGGCGTCCGTGGTGACCTTCATCGCCGTGTCCGTGGCGATGAGCTTCGCCGCGCTGGCCTGGCGGCTGAAGGGGCGGCCGAGGTCGCGGCGGCGGGCGGCGTCGAGGTAGGTGGCGCGGGCCGCGTCGACGGCGGCGGCCATGTCGGCGAGGAGGAAGCCGAGGCCCTGGTGGTCGACGAGGCGGCGGCCGAAGGTGGTGCGCTCGTTGGCGTAGTCGACGGCGGCGTCCAGGGCGGCCTGGGCGAGGCCGGTGGCGCAGGCCGCGATGCCGAGGCGGCCGTTGTCGAGGGCGCTGAAGGCGATCTGGAGGCCCTGGCCCTCGGTGCCGACGAGCCGGTCCTCCTCGATGAGGGCGCCGTCCCAGTAGGCGGAGGTGGTCGGGACCGCCTGGAGGCCCATCTTGCGCTCGGGGGCGCCGAAGGAGAGGCCCTCGGTCTCGCCGGGGGCCAGGAAGCAGGAGACGCCGTGGCCGCCCGGGGCGGTGCGGGCGAAGAGGGAGTAGAAGCCGGCCCTGCCGCCGTGGGTGATCCACGCCTTGGTGCCGGTGATCCGGTAGCCGCTGCCGTCCTCCTGGCGCTCCGCCTTGCAGGAGAGGGCGGCGGCGTCCGAGCCGGCCTGCGGTTCGGAGAGGCTGTACCCGCCGACGAGCCGGCCCTCCAGCATGGCGGGGAGCCAGCGTTCCTTCTGCGCCTCGGTGCCGAAGGCGTACAGGGGGTGGCAGGCCAGGGTGTGCACGCTGGTCGCGACGGCGACGGCCGCCCAGCGGGCGGCGAGCTCCTCCAGGACCTGGAGGTAGACCTCGTACGGCTGGCCGCCGCCGCCGTACTCCTCGGGGTAGGCGAGGCCGAGGAGCCCGGCCCGGCCCAGCGTGGCGAAGAGACCCTCGGGATAGGTCTCGGCGGCCTCGTGCTCGTCCACCCGCGGCGAGAGCTCGTTGTCGGCGATCTCGCGGGTGAGGGCGATGAGGTCCGCCGCTTCGGGGGTGGGAAGCAGGCGGTCGACATCCATGGCGACTCCATCGGCGCGCGGTGGTGCGGGGAAGGGGTACGGGTGCACTCGGCGAAGCGGTACTAAGACGGGTACTCCAGTACCGTTAAAAATAGCGCATGGGTCTCCGGACGTAACCCCTCCTCGCGGGCGGCCCGGCATACTGTTCGGGTGATCGAGACCTCCGCCGCCGGCGCCCCCAAGCTCACGGGCCGCGGAGCGGCACGCCGCTCCGCGCTCTTCGAGGAGCTGGTCGCCCTGCTCGTCGGCGAGGGCTTCGCCCGGCTCACCCTCGACGACCTGGCCGCCCGGCTGCACTGCTCCAAGCGGACCCTGTACGGCCTGGCCGGCAGCAAGGAACAGCTGGTCAGGGCGGCCGTCGTGCACTTCTTCCGGCGCGCCACGGCCCGCGTCGAGGCCGTGCTGGCCGCCGCGAGCGGCCCCGCCGAGCGGCTCTCCGCCTACCTGCGGGCCGTCTCCGCCGAGCTGGCGCCGGTCTCCCCGCAGTTCTTCGACGACGTGGCCGCCTTCGAGCCGGCCGCCGAGGTGTACGAGCGGAACACCCGTGCCGCCGCCGGCCGGGTGCAGCAGCTCATCGAGGAGGGCGTCAGGGCGGGCGTCTTCCGGGAGGTCCACGTGGCCTTCGCCGCCGACGTCATCGCCTCCGTGATGGTGCGCATCCAGCGCCGGCAGGTGGCGGCGTCCACCGGCCTCGCGGACGCCGAGGCGTACGACCAGCTGGCCGAGCTGCTGCTCAGCGGGCTGCGCAGGGCCTGAGCGACGGCCGCCGATGACCCGCCCGATGGACCACGACCGCGAGGGGCCCGAGTGACCAGATCGAACGGCAGGACCGTGCGGGACCTGCGGCGCGAGAACCGCACCGCGGTCCTCCGGCGGCTCTACTTCGACGGCCCGATGAGCCGCTTCTCGCTCGGCCCCGCCACCGGGCTCAGCTCCGGCTCGATCAGCAACGTGGTGGCCGAACTCGTCGCCGAGGGGCTCGTCGAGGAGGCCGGCAGCGTCGACTCGGCCGGCGGCCGGCCCCGCATCCTGCTGCGCGTCGCCCCCGCCAGCGGGCGGATGATCGGCGTGGACGTGGGCGAGACCCGGGTCAGGGTCGAGCTGTTCGACCTCACCCTCACCGAACTCGCCCGCGCCGAACGTCCCCTGGCCCCCTCGGCGGAGGGCGGCGAGCGGTACGAGGTCGGGGTCGTCGTCGACCACATCCGGGACGGCATCGCGGAGGTGCTGCGCACGGCGGAGGTCCCCGCGGAGCGGCTGCTCGGCGTGGGCATCGGCGTACCCGGCATCGTCGAGCACACCGGCGCGGACGGGGCGGTCGTGCACGGCCAGACGATCGGCTGGGACGCCGTCCCGCT
>NZ_BMTV01000065.1:0-2477 GCF_014649855.1 Streptomyces roseolus
GCCTCTTCCCACCATCAAGACACGCATGCGCGACGGGCTCATCCGGCTCCGCGACTGCATGGGGGTGACCACATGAAACACCACACCACCGACGCCCACACCCTCGTCGCCGCCTACGCCCTGGGCGCCCTCGACGACGCCGAACGCAAGGACTTCGACGCCCACCTCCAGACGTGCGAGACGTGCCGGCAGGAAGCCGCCGAGTTCCAGGCGACCACGGCACGCCTGGCGGCCGCCGTCGCCCAGCCGCCGCCTCCGGCCGTCAAGGCACAGGTCATGGCCGCCATCGACGGCGTCCGCCAGCTGCCCCCGCGCGTCCCCGCCGCCAGTGCGGTGCCCGCCCTCGGCGGCATCCTGCGCCGCCGGGCCGTACCCCTGGCGCTGGCCGCCAGCGTGGCCGCCGCCGCACTGGGCGGCGTCGCGGTGTGGCAGACGCAGAACGGAAACGACCTCGAACAGCAGGCCCGCCAGACCCAGCAGCAGCTCGATGCGGTCAGCGCCGTCCTGGCGGCCCCGGACGCCCGCACCGTCCACGGCAAGTCCGCCAACGGAGCCCTGACCACCGTCGTCACCTCCGAGCAGCAGAACAAGGCCGTCTTCGCCGCCGCCCACCTGCCCGCGCCCGGCACGGGCAAGACCTACCAGCTGTGGCTCGATCACGACGGCACCATGCGCCCGGCCGGACTGATCGAACACGACGGCACCGTGATCCTCACCGGCGACCCCGCCGACGCGGGCGCCGTCGGCCTCACCCTCGAACCCGCCGGAGGATCCCCCCAGCCCACCACCGACCCCCTGCTCCTGATGACCCTTCCCGCCTGACCGGGCGCTCCGCATCGATCAGTGATCGAGGTACTTCATGGCAAGCACCCCGGAGATCGGGGACATCGTCGGCGACTTCTGCCTGCCCGGCGGACTCCTGGACGGTGAAACCTTCCACCGCCGCTACTACACCCTGTGCGAGCAGCGCGGCAGGCCGCGCTCGTCCTCGCCTTCTACCCCGGCGACGACACACCGGTATGCACCGCACAGCTGTGCTCCTACTCCGACGGCATGGCCCGGTTCCAGTTCGCCGGCGCCACCGTCTGGGGCATCAGTCCGCAAGGGCTCGACAGCCATGAGAAGTTCGCCCGCGACCGCGGGCTGCGCATGCCCCTGCTGTCCGACGAGGAACGCGTGGTGGCGAAGTCCTTCGGGATCAGCGCACCCCTGATCGGCCTGCGCAGGTCGGTGTTCATCATCAACGGTCACGGCCGCCTGCACTGGAAGCACGTCGCCGCCCCAGGCGCCACCTACCCGCTCGCCGTCACGCTGAGCACACATCTCGCCGGTCTCACCGGCTGAACCGGCACACCTCTTCGGCCGGACCCCTCACCCCGCGGTCACACATCACGCCCAATCCGATGACCCAGCTGCTGCGAAGTACGGGTGAAACGCAGCAGCCGAGCGGCGTGTCGAGTGGCGGGAGCGCTTGTAGTGAAAGACCGGAAAGTAGCGGTCATCGGTGCGGGAGTGGCGGGTCTGACCGCCGCCTACGTCCTGGCGTCCTCGTGCGAGGCCACCCTGTACGAGGCGGACGGTCGTCTCGGCGGCCACGCCCACACCCGCGAACTGCCCGGCCCCGGCGGCCGGCCTCTCTCCGTGGATTCCGGGTTCATCGTCCACAACGAGCGCACCTACCCCACCCTGCTCAGGTTGTTCCGGGAGCTGGAGATCGGCACGCAGGACGCCGAGATGAGCATGTCGGTCCGGTGTGACGGGTGCGGGCTGGAGTACGCGGGCGCCCGGGGCGCGGCGGGGCTGTTCGCCTCCCGCGCGGCCCTGCGGTCGCGGTACCTCCGGCTCCTGGCAGAGGTACCGGTCTTCCACCGGGGCGCCCGGCGGCTGCTGGCGCGCGGGACTCATGCGGACGTCACCTTCGGGGACTTCCTGCGCGAGGGCGGGTTCTCCGCCTACTTCGTCAGTCACTTCGCCCTGCCGCTCGTCGCCGCCGTGTGGTCCTGCCCGGCCCGCACCGCGCTGTCGTACCCGGCCGCCTACCTCTTCGCCTTCCTGCACCATCACGGCCTGCTGTCGGTCACCGGCTCCCCGCAGTGGAAGACCGTCACCGGCGGTTCGTCCGCCTACGTGACTGCCGCTGCCAAACGCGTCCACCGCGTCCGTACCTCGAGCCCGGTCGAAGCCGTCCGGCGCACGGGCCGGGGCGTCCTCGTCACCACCGGCGACGGCGCCACCGACGCGTACGACGCCGTGGTCATCGCCACGCACCCCGACCAGGCGCTGCGCATGCTCGCGGACCCCACCGCCGACGAGAAGCGGCTCCTGGGCGCCTTCACGTACTCGCACAACCCCACCGTGCTGCACACCGACGCTTCCCTCCTGCCCGGCTCTCCGAAGGCACGCGCCAGCTGGAACTACCGCATGACCGGCTGCGAGCCCTCCACCGCACCCGTACACGTCAGCTACGACATGGAGCG
>NZ_BMTV01000065.1:2513-6783 GCF_014649855.1 Streptomyces roseolus
CCGTCTGCCCGCCGGCTCCGGCTACGTCGTCACGCTGGGCGGTGACACCGGCATCGCCCCGGACCGGGTCGTGGAGCGGATGGTCTACGAGCACCCCGTCTACACGCCCGAGTCGGTCGCGGCGCAGAAGGAGCTGCCCCGACTCAACACCGGTGTGACCGCGTACGCCGGGGCCTGGCACGGCTGGGGCTTTCACGAGGACGGCTGCCGCTCGGGCGTCGAGGCGGCCCGGTCCCTGGGGGTGGACTGGTGACCCACGCCGAAGAGGACGTCATATCCGCGGGCCCCCTGGGCGCGGAGCCCGTCGCGGCGTTGTACGAGTGCGTGATCACGCACGTCCGCCGCACACCCCTGCGCCACGCTCTGCGGCACCGCACCTACCTGTGGTGCGTGGACCTGGACCGGCTCCCTGTGCTGCCCCGGGCGCTGCGTCCGCTGGCCCGTTTCGACGCCCGCGACCACTTCGCCGGCACCGCGGTGTCCCTGCGCGCCGGACTCGACGCCTACCTCGCCGCCCACGGCATCGACCTGGAAGGCGGGCGGGTGGCGATGCTCGCGCACGCCCGCGTCTTCGGATTCGTCTTCAACCCGCTGAGCGTGTTCTGGTGCCACGACGCCTCCGGCGCCCTGGTGTGCGTGGTCGCGGAGGTCCACAACACCTACGGGCAGCGCCACTGCTACCTGCTGCGCCCCGACGAGGCCGGTGAGGCGGAGGCGGACAAAGAGTTCTACGTCTCGCCGTTCTTCGCGGTCGAGGGCCGCTACCGGATGCGGCTGCCGCTGCCCGGCGAACGCCTGGGCCTGACCGTCCATCTGGAGCACGAAGGAGGCCGGGCGTTCACCGCCGTCGTCCGGGGCGTCCGTCGCCCCGCGAGCGTGCCCGCCCTGCTGTCCGCGGCCGTGCGCAGGCCCTGGTCCACCGCCGTGGTCTGGGCCGGAATCCGCCGCCACGGCATCCACCTGCTGCTGCGCGGCCTGCCCGTCCACCCCCGTGTCCGTTCCACCCCGCAGAAAGGCATGCTCCCTTGATCCGCTCCGCCCCCGGCCCGCAGGCCCGCCCCCGGCCCGCGGGCCGCACCGTCGGGATCCCCCACCAGCCGACCCCGAGCAGCGAGCCCTCAGCCGCGCCGACCGCCCGCTGTGCGGACGCCGACGCAGGCCGGTGGCCGGACGTGGCCCGGCCGCCGTCGGCCGGACCCGTTCGTACCGCCATCGCCGCGCGCCTGGTGAGCCGCGCCCTGCACCGATTGGACCTGAGCACACCCACCGGAGGCCCCCGCGCGAACGCGACCGGCCCGCACATGACCGTTCACGACCCCGACGCCTTCCACCGCCGCATCGGCCGGCACGGACTGATCGGCTTCGGCGAGTCCTACATGGCCGGCGAATGGGAAAGCGACAACCTGGCCGGCGCCCTGACCGTCCTCGCCGCCCACGCCGACGACCTGGTGCCCGCGCCGCTGCGCCGGCTCCGCGGCCTGTGGGCGGCCTCCCGCCCCACCGCCGACCGCAACACCCGCGACGGGGCCCGTGCCAACATCCAGCGCCACTACGACCTCTCCAACGACCTGTTCGCCACCTTCCTCGACCCCACCCTCACCTACTCCTCCGCCGTCTTCACCGCGTTCCCCGCCCGCTTCGAGTCCCTCGCCGCCGCCCAGCACCGCAAGATCGACCGGCTCCTGGACCTCGCCGCCGTCGGCGAGGGAACCCGGCTGCTGGAGATCGGCACCGGCTGGGGCGAACTCGCCCTGCGGGCCGCCGCACGCGGCGCCCGGGTCACCACCCTGACCCTCTCCGCCGAACAGGCCGCCCTGGCCCGCGAACGGATCGCCGCGGCCGGCCTCGCCGACCGGGTGGACGTCCAGCTGCGCGACTACCGCGACGCCGAGGGCCGGTACGACGCCGTCGTCAGCGTCGAGATGATCGAAGCAGTCGGCGCAGAGTACTGGCCCGCCTACTTCACGGCCCTGCGCCGCGCGCTCGCCCCCGGCGGCAGGATCGCCCTCCAGGCCATCACCATGGGCCATCAGCAGATGCTGCACACCGCCGCCACCCACACCTTCATCAGCAAATACGTCTTCCCCGGCGGCCTGATCCCCTCCCGCGAGGCCATCGCCGAACACTCGGCCGCCGCCGGCCTGCGCACGCTCGCCGACGACGGCTTCGGCGAGCACTACGCCGAAACGCTGCGCCTGTGGCGGGAACGGTTCACCGCCCGCCGCCCCACCGTCACCGGCCTCGGCTTCGACCCGGTCTTCCAGCGCATGTGGGAGTTCTACCTCGCCTACTCGGAAGCCGGATTCCGCTCCCGCTACCTCGACGTCCGCCAGCTCCTCCTCACCGAAGGAACCCACCGATGAGCCCCGCCGCCGACCGACTCGCCCAGCTCCTCGGCCACTTCCTCCCGGGGCCGCTCCCCGTGCGCGTCCGGGCCTGGGACGGCAGCCAGACGGGCCCCGCCGACGCGCCCCTGGTGGTCCTCCGCTCGCCCGACGCCCTGCGCCGCCTTGTGTGGCAGCCGGGCGAACTCGGGCTCGCCGAGGCGTACGTCACCGGGGACCTCGACGTCGAGGGCGACCTCGCCGATGCCCTCTCCCACGCCGGCCGGAGCGTCCGCGACCGGCGACCGGCACGCCCTGGGCCGGCGGGCATGGCCGCGGCCACCGCCCTCGCGGTACGCCTGGGCGTCGTCGGTCCGCCCCCGAAGCGCCCCGACGGGCGGGCACGGCTGACCGGCAGCCTGCACAGCGTCTCGCGCGACCGCGCGGGCATCAGCCACCACTACGACCTCTCCAACGACTTCTACGCCCTCCTCCTCGACGAGTCGATGGCGTACTCCTGCGCCTACTGGACCCGGCCCGAAGACCCGGCCTACACCCTGGCCGACGCGCAGCGCGACAAACTCGACCTGATCTGCCGCAAACTGAACCTGGGCCCCGGGGACCGCCTCCTCGACGTCGGCTGCGGCTGGGGCTCCCTCACCCTCCATGCGGCCCGCGCGTACAAGGCGCGCGTCACCGCCGTCACCCTGTCCCGCGCCCAGCACGACCACGTCACCGAACGTGCCGCGCACGAGGGGGTGACCGACCTCGTGGACGTCCAGCTGCGGCACTGGCGCGACATCGACGGCGGCGGCTACGACGCGGCCGCGGCCGTCGAGATGGGCGAACACGTCGGCGACGCCGAGTACCCCGCCTTCGCCGCCAAGCTCCACGACGCACTGCGCCCCGAGGGCCGCCTCCTGATCCAGCAGATGTCCCGCGGCTCCCACGCACCCGGCGGAGGCGCCTTCATCGAGACGTACATCGCCCCCGACATGCACATGCGCCCCGTCGGCCGCACCGTGGACCTGCTGGAGGGCGCGGGCCTGGAGACGCGCTCGGTGGAAGCCCTCCGCGAGCACTACACGACCACCATCGACGCCTGGCGCGCCACCCTCGAACAGCGCTGGAGCGACGCCGAGGACCTCGTCGGAACGACGACCGCCCGGGTGTGGCGGCTCTACCTCGCCGGTGCCTCGCTCGCCTTTGCCGAGGGCCGCATGGGCGTCGACCAGATCCTCGCCGTACGGCCCGCCCGCGACGGGGCGTCCGGCATGCCGGCCACCCCCGCCGGCTGGTACGCCGGGGCGGTCCCGGCATGAACGGCACCGACTGGGGCGCCCTCGCCGTCAACCTCGCCGCCTGCGCGGGCACGGCGGCGGCGGTGCTCCTCGCCACCTTCGCCGTCGCCGTGCGCCGCGGACTCCACCGCATCGTCGACATCGCCTGGGGCCTCGCCTTCGCCGCCGTCGCCGCCGTCACCTGGCTGCTCTCCGCCGACCACGGCGACGACGACCGCCGTCTGCTCGTCGCTGCGGCGACCATCCTGTGGGGGCTGCGGCTGGCCGCCCACATCGCCCACCGCTCCCGCGGCCACGGCGAGGACCCCCGCTACACCGCCCTCCTCGACAAGGCTCCCGGCAACCGGACCCTCTACGCGCTGCGCACCGTCTACCTCGGCCAAGCCGCCCTCGTCTGGCTGATCTCCCTGCCCGTCCAGGCCGCCTCCTACAGCTCCGTGCCCCTGGGCGTCCTGGCCTACGGCGGGCTCGCGGTGTGGGCGACCGGGCTGGTCTTCGAGGCCGTCGGCGACCACCAGCTGGCACGCTTCAAAGCAGACCCCGCCAACCGGGGACGGATCATGGACAGGGGCCTGTGGGCCTGGACCCGGCACCCCAACTACTTCGGCGACAGCCTCGTCTGGTGGGGCCTGTACCTCCTCGCCT
>NZ_BMTV01000065.1:6809-9373 GCF_014649855.1 Streptomyces roseolus
ACCTGGCAGCCGGCCCTCGCCGTCCTCGTCTCCCCGGTCCTCATGACCCTGCTCCTCACCATCGGCAGCGGCAAACGCCTCCTGGAGAAACACATGGCCCACCGCCGCGGCTACGCCGCGTACGCCGCCCGCACCAGCGGCTTCCTCCCCCTGCCACCCCGCAGAACTGCTCGCGGGAAGCCGGAGAGTGCGGCGTGAGCGGATCCGGGCGAAGCAGCGCCTCCCATGCCCTCTACCTGCCCGAGCCGCGGTTCCTGCCCGCGGCCGGCGCGGTACTGCTGCTGCACGGCGGACGTGCCGACTCCCTCGCACCCCCGCCACCCCTCAACCTGCCCGACCTGAGGATGAGGGCTTTCGCCCGTGCGCTCGGCCAGGACCCGCGCCACGCCGACATCCTCATCGGCCACGTCCGCTACCGGATGCGCGGCTGGAACGCCGAGCGCGCCGACCCCGTTCACGACACGCGCCAGGCCCTGACCGAACTCGCCGACGTGGCCGGCCCCCTGCCCGTGGTGCTGCTCGGGCACTCCATGGGCGCCCGGGCCGCGCTGCGCGCCGCCGACGATCCGCACGTCCGCGGCGTCGTCGCCCTCGCCCCCTGGTGCCCTCCCGGCGAGCCGGTCACCCACCTGGCCCACCGCACCGTCATCGCCCTCCACGACCCATCCGACCCGATCACCTCCGCCACCGACACCTGGGCCTACCTCCGCCGCGCCGAGGCCGCCGAGGCCCGCGTCCGGGGCATCCGCATGCCCGGCGGCCGCCACACCATGATCAGCCGCTCACGCCTCTGGCACGCCCTTGCCGCCCGCAGCACAGCCGACATCCTCGGCCTGGCATCCCCGCCCCGCACCTCCGCCCCGGAGACGATGTGGGGGGCCGGCCCGCTGGACGCCGCCATGTTCATCCCGTCCGCCGGTGAGCGTCACACGATCCGCCCGCGCCGCCGCTGATCGGTTTTCGCGGACGTCTGCTCCTGCGCCCTCTTGATCGAAGGAATCCCATGACCCCTGCTCGTTCCGCGCTTCTGCTCGCCGGTCTGATGGCCTCGGCGGGCCTCGCTCACTTCGCCGCACCCAGGCAGTTCGACTCCCTCGTGCCGCGTTCTCTGCCGGGCAGC
Source organism: Streptomyces roseolus (assembly GCF_014649855.1). GTDB lineage: Bacteria > Actinomycetota > Actinomycetes > Streptomycetales > Streptomycetaceae > Streptomyces > Streptomyces roseolus. The sequence continues at coordinate 7,930 of NZ_BMTV01000065.1, forward strand.
CCCCGGGCCTGGACCACGGCCAGCGGCGTGGCCGAGCTGGCCTTGGCCGCCGGTCTCGCGCTGCCGGCGACCCGAAAGGCCAGTGCCCGGGCCAGCGTCCTGTTCTTCGCCGGAGTGTTCCCGGCGAACGTCAAGATGGCCTACGACTGGCGTCACCGCTCGACCACTGCGAGAGCCATCGCCTGCGCGCGGCTTCCCCTCCAGGTCCCGCTGATCCTCTGGGCCCGCCACGCCGGTATGCAGGAGGTCAGGCGTGGCCCCGCCGGTCTCGGCGGGTGAGGAGGAGCGATGAGGTGGCGAGAAGTGCGAGCACTTGGGTGATGACGACGAGGTTCTTGTCGGTGAACCAGGCCGGCTCGTACATGTTGGGCAGGGGGCCGAGTTCGCCGACGTCGACGTAGCGGTAGAGCAGGAGAGCCGCGAGTCCGCCGGCGGCGACGGTCCAGGCGAAGGCGTCGGCCAGGGGGCGGCGCCAGACGAGGAGCAGCAGAGCCGCGAGTGCGGCGATGGCTGCCTCGATTCTGAAGAGGGTGCCCTGGCTGAGGGTTGCGCTGACGGCGTCGTAGCGTTCGGCGAGACGCGCGTGAAGATAGGCGTCGGCTGCGAGACCGGTTGCGGCCAGGAGACGGGCGACGGTACGCAGCCTCCGATGGCCGCTGTCCGGCCGCGTCGGATCGTGGTGCATGGGATCGCTCCATGGTGGAGACGCCGCGCGGCCTGGGCGGGTCAGCGGACGGTGAGGGTGCCGGTCATGGACGGATGGATGCTGCAGAGGTAGCGGTACGTGCCGGCAGCGGGCGGTGCGGTGAACGTGGCTGTCTCGCCGCCTTCGATGGTGCCGGTGTCGAAGGCGTCGGCGGCCTGGGCTGTCACGGTGTGGGGAGCGGAGTCCTCGTTCACCACGGAAACCTTGGCTCCTGGTGCGGCAGTGAGGTCGGCCGGCTCGAAACGGAAGTCCTTGATGACGATGCGTTCTTCGCTGACCGACATGGAGGACGGTGCCGAGGTCGATGGAGAGGCGGGCGCGGGCCCGCCGGAGGAGGAGCAGCCGGCGAGTGCGATGAGGATGCACAGCACCGCGATGGCCACGACCGTGTGCGGTGTACGGGAGCGGGGACGAACAAGCATGGGATCCTCCTGGGTGCGCTGAACGGGCCGCCCGACGGCCACAGAGGCCGGATGACGCGAACGGAGAGGCTCCCCGAACAACCGAGGCGGCGTGCGGACCAGGTGCGGTCGAGGTCTTCAGCAAGGGGCGGTGACGGCCCCGGCGGCGAGTGGTCACCGAGGCCGTCGTGCGGGCGGAACGGCTACAGCCCTTGGTGTGGCTGTGGGCGTCAACCCCTTCGCTGAGGGCTAGTAGTTCTTGCCCATGGAGCCGCTGTTGTGCCCTTCGATGGTGCCGCAGGTGGCGGGGGCGGTGGCTTCCTGGGGGAGCTTGGGG
>NZ_BMTV01000066.1 GCF_014649855.1 Streptomyces roseolus
CGTCCAACACCGAGCCCCTGCTCCGTCTCAACGTCGAGGCCCGTGACGCGGCCACCATGGCCAAGGTCCGCGACGAGATCCTCGCCCTGTTGCGAGCCGACGGGTGACCGGTCTTCCGCCACGGCCGCCACGGCTTTCACGGCCGAGAAAGCCGTGAAAGCCGTGACGACCGTGAAAGCCGGCGCAGCCGCGGCCACCGCGGCCGCCCCGCCCGCACGTCCCCCCGGCCCCGGCGCTCACGCCGCGCCGGGGAGGCGGTGGCGGCGCAGGGGCGCGGGGGCGACGTCGTAGGCGTATGCCGCCGAGACCAGCGTCATGTGGTGGTGCCAGCCGGGGTACGAGCGCCCCTCGAAGTCGAGGAGGCCGTACGCGTCGGCCAGGCGGCGGGTCGTCGCGGCGGGCGCGCCCTGGTGGAGGGTCAGGTGGAGCAGGTCGTCCATCCGGTGGCGGGTGAGGGTCGTGAGCCAGAAGGGGCCGTTGCGGCGCTGGGTGAAAAGGCGGCAGGGCTGCGGGAGATCGGGCAGGCGCACGAGGGTCGAGTGGACCCGCATCGCCTGGGGGTGCCGTAGCCGGCCGAGGGCGGCGACGCCGGCGGCCGTGAGTTCGGTGCCGGTGGGGAGGCCGGCGGGGGTGAGCGTGAGCGTCGGCGGGACGGCGACGAGCAGGTCCCAGCCGCGGGCCGCGAGCGCGGCGACCAGCTCGCCCGCCCGTGCGGTCCGGCTCAGGTCCGCGACCAGGGGCGCGCGGGGCGCGTCCCGGACGGCGTCCGCGAGGTCCAGGATCAGCGAGGCGGGGGAGCGGTAGGAGGCCGCGGGGTCTATCCGGGCGCGGCGGCGCCGGTCGGCGTCGGCGAGCCAGGGCTCCGGGAGGAGCAGCCGCCAGTCGACCGGGATGCCGGTGCTCTCGTCGAGGCAGGCGAAGATCCCGATGCCGAGCTGGCAGTTGAGGGTCCGGCCGGCGGCCGGGTCGAACCGGCGGTGCACGCCGACGGAGTGCGAGCCGCGCTTGGGCAGGACCGCCTGCCCCACCGTCCAGGCGGCGGGGGTGTGGCGCTCGCCGACCCAGCGCAGCAGCTCGCGGCGGGCGGGCTCCCACTCCCAGGGGCTCGCGTTGATGAACTGCTGGAGCGACTGGTACGCGGTGGGGGAGTCCGTGACCGAGGCGGCGAGTTCCCGTACGGACTTCTTGCCCGGTGCGGTCAGCAGCCCCTGGAGGTAGACCCGCGCCCAGCGCCGCTGGTCGGCGCGGGACAGGTGGCCGAAGAGCCGCTCCGTGTAGCCGGTCAGGGCCGGGTCGGGGGTGGGCGGCGGCGTGGGCTCGGGCCCGGGCCGCGGCGTGGGCCCGGGTCCGGACCGCGGCGTGGGCTGGGGTAACCGCTGGTGCGGCGTCTCCGTGGCTCTGGGAGCCAGGGGGAGGGTCAGTGCCGTCATCTCTCCGCCTCCTCGGTAACGGCCGGGGGTGCCGGCCGGGCGATCCCGTCGGTCGATCCGGCGGTCGACCGTCCCTTGCAGAATACAGAACGATCGTTTTTTTTCGAGTGTTCCTCTGGCCTTCGAGGGACGACTTCGGCAGGTTGGGGGAGGGCGCCGGGCGGAGCATCCGGGGGTGGGTGACGTCTTCGCCAAGTAGCCCTCGCGTCGGGGGGCGCGGGCGGGCAGGCTGCGGTGCCGCTGACCCCTCGGGGACGGCGCGCGACGGCGCGCGCCGACGCGATCGGCGCGATCGGCGCGATCGAGGCGTGCGGAGCGACGCGCGCATCGACGTGGATGTCGACGCGCGCGTATCGACGCGTATCGGCGGGGCAGTGACGATCGAATGGCAGTGATGAACACGTGGTGAAACAAACGCGCGCCGTGCGCACCCGTCAGCAGCTTCTCTCCGCGGCCGCGGTCGAATTCGACCTGCACGGTTACGAGGGAACCTCGTTCTCCCGGTTGAGCCGGCGTGCGGGCATTTCCGTGGGTGCGGTGACCTTCCATTTCGAGGCGAAGGCCGATCTCGCCGCCGCCGTGGCGCAGCGCGGGACGGCCCTGGCCCGGAACGTCGTCGGCGACGCCGAGCGGCGCGACGGCCGGGCCGTCGACTCCGCCTCCGTCCTGCTGCTCGCCCTCGGTGCGCTGGTCGAGCGCGAGGCGGCCGTCCGGGCCGCGATCCGGCTCTCCCAGGAGGGCGGGCGGGCCGGCCCGTCGTGGTGCGGCGCCTGGCTCCCGTCCTTCCACGCACTGCTCGAACAGGCCGCCGCGCGGGGGGAGCTGGTGCCGGGCGTCGAGCCCCGCCCGGTCGCCGGGCTCGCCTGCCACCTGCTGTCCGGCACCGCCTGGCGCGTCCGGCGGCGGCCCACCGCCCTGCCGGGCCGCGCCCTGGAGGAGTTACGCGAGCTGTGGCGGCTCGTCTGCCGGGGGGTGGTCGCGGAGCCGTACGCGGGACCCCCCGCCGCCGGACCGGACGGCGAACTCCGGGCCACTCTCCCGTACGGCGTCCGCTCGCCGTCGGTCCCGCCGCAGGGCGGCCCCTGACGCCCCGCTCCCCCCGACCCCCCCCGCCCCCAACCCGTCGCCCCGGCCGCGCTCTTTCGTGGTCGGGGCTTTCCTCATGAGCGCGGAAAACGTCATCGGAATCACCCGTACCGCATTTGCCGCATTCGGCTCGCGGCGGTCCGGACGACTTTGCCGAAATGCCGAAGTGGGGCTCGGAGGAACGGCGGCAGGTGCTTTTGCGGGGCCGGATTCCCTAGCCTCACCACCATGTCGAAAACACCTTCCCCCATCACCAAGGCGGTCATTCCCGCGGCCGGCCTCGGCACCCGGTTCCTGCCGGTCACCAAGGCCACGCCCAAGGAGATGCTGCCGGTCGTCGACAAGCCCGCCATCCAGTACGTCGTCGAGGAGGCCGTCGCCGCCGGCATGGCGGACATCCTCATGGTCACCGGCCGCAACAAGCGCGCCCTGGAGGACCACTTCGACCGCAACCACGAGCTGGAGGAGGCCCTGGCCCGCCGGGGCGACCAGGACAAGCTGGACAGCGTCTGCGCCTCCACCGAACTGGCCGACATCCACTACGTGCGCCAGCGCGACCCGCTCGGCCTCGGCCACGCCGTCCTCTGTGCCGCCCCGCACGTCGGCGACGAGCCCTTCGCCGTGCTCCTGGCCGACGACCTCATCGACCCCCGCGACCCCCTCCTCGCCCGGATGACCGAGGTCCGCGAGCGCCACGGCGGCAGCGTCGTGGCGCTCATGGAGGTCGGGCCCGACCGCATCCACCAGTACGGATGCGCCGCCGTGCACCGCCTGGCCGGCAGCGACGGCGTCCGCGTCACCGACCTGGTGGAGAAGCCCGCCCCCGGCACCGCGCCCAGCAACCTCGCCGTGATCGGGCGCTACCTGCTCGACCCGGAGATCTTCGACGAGCTGCGCCGCACCCGCCCGGGCCGGGGCGGCGAGATCCAGCTGACCGACGCGCTCCGCGGGCTGGTCGAGCGGGGCCGGCCCGTGCACGGCGTCGTCTTCGGCGGGCGCCGTTACGACACCGGGGACCGTGCCGAGTACCTCCAGGCCACCGTCCGCCTCGCCTGCGAACGCGAGGACCTCGGGCCCGGATTCCGTTCCTGGCTGCGGGACTTCGTCGGCGCACAGGAGCTCGTGGGTGTCTGACCGGCCGCTTCGTCCGGTGGCGGGCGAGGAGGCGGAGGCGTCCCTCGCCGGGGTGGTGGGCGACTGCGCAAGACCCGCAGTCGCCCACCACCGGCCGCCCCGTGGCGGAGAGTTGCCAGAGTCGCGCCGGGAGCCCCTGTCCGATGCGAGTTACCGAACGGTAGTTACTTACTGTCCTTCTGGGTCGCCGATCGAACCCGGCGCCCGGGCCACTCCCGGAAGGAGGTGAACCCATGAATCTGAACCTGAACCTCAGAAAACTCCCCACGCCCCTCGCGCACGCCGCACCCCTCGCGCGCACCACCCCGATCGCCGACGCCGCCGGCGCGGTGGTCAGGGTGCCGACCGCGACCCTGCGGACCGCCGACTCGCCGCGGACCGTCGGACTCGACGAGGAGTACGCCCGCACCCTGGCCACCGCCGAGGGTCCCTACCGGCCGCTCCTCGTCCACCGCGCCACCATGCGGGTCATCGACGGCACCCACCGGCTGCGCGCCGCACGGCTCCGCGGCCAGAACACCGTCGACGTCGTCTTCTTCGACGGCAGCGCCGAGGACGCCTTCGTCCTCTCCGTGGAGGCCAACATCCGCCACGGACGCCCCCTCACCCGCAGGGAGCGCACCACCGCCGCCCTGCGGATCCTCCGGACCCACCCGGACTGGTCCGACCGCTTCCTGGCCGACCGCACCGGGCTGTCCGCCCGGACCGTCGCCGCACTGCGCGCCCGGGCGGCCGGGCCGACGGCGGTGGACGGCAGGATCGGCCGTGACGGCCGCATCCGGCCCCTGGACCCGGTGAGAGGCCGGGAGGCCGCGGCCCGGCTGCTCGCCGACCACCCCCAGGCGTCGCTCCGGGAGATCGCCCGGGCGGCCGGCATCGCCCCGTCGACCGTACGGGACGTCCGACGTCGGATCGGCGAAGGCGCCGACCCGGTGCCCGCAGGCCAGCGGCGCGCCCGCCCCCCGCTCCACGAGAGCGGCGGCCCGACCGGCGTACCCGGTGGATCCGGGCCGGGCGACCCCCCGGGCCCGGTCGGCCCGGCCGGCTCGCCCGGTGCGGCGGGCCAGCGGCTCGCCACCCTGGTGCCCGCCCTGTGCAAGGACCCCCTGCTCCGCCTCAGCGAGGCGGGCCGGCTCCTGCTGCGGATGCTGGACCTCCAGGTCAGCGCCCTGCGCCAGCGGGAACGGATCGTCGCCGCGGTCCCCCCGTACCGCGCCGAGACGGCGGCCGCCGCAGCCGCCCAGTGCGCGCGGGTCTGGCAGGAACTGTCGGACGAGCTCCGCCGCCGGGGTTCCGCGGAGTCCTCCGCCTGAACGCCCCGCGCACCGATCCGCGTCACCCCGGACCCCGTTCCCCCCACATCCCACCCCCCACACCCCCATCCCCCGTTTCTTCGTGTTCGAAGGGCCGTCCTCCCCGCTCGGAGGGCCGTCCCCCTGTGTGAAAGGACTGGTTGGTCATGTCGGTTGTCGAGAGTGCGCGTCCGGGTCCGGACGCGAGCGTGTCGGCGAGTGGTGGT
>NZ_BMTV01000067.1 GCF_014649855.1 Streptomyces roseolus
AGAGGAGCGTGCCGGCCTGCATCATCTCGTAGAGACGGTGGACGCCGGTGGTGGTCTCCTCGGTGACGCCCCGGATGTCGGACGCCAGCTGGGTCCACTTCTGCGGGGACTCGACGAGGGTGCGGTTGAGGAGCTGGAGGATGTAGGCGTACTCCTCGCTGTCCGCGGTCGACGGGTCCGGGGCCGCGCCGGCCTTCTCGAACTCGACGCCCTTGTGGACGAGGAGGGTGGCGTCACCGCCGTCGTCCAGGATCATGTTCGGGCCGCCGGTGGGCGTGTTCGGCCAGGTGAGGGCCTGCTCGGTGCACCACCAGTACTCCTCCAGGGTCTCGCCCTTCCAGGCGAAGACCGGGACGCCCTGGGGGTTCTCCGGGGTGCCGTTCGGGCCGACGGCGATGGCCGCGGCGGCGTGGTCCTGGGTGGAGAAGATGTTGCAGGAGGCCCAGCGGACCTCGGCGCCGAGGGCGACGAGCGTCTCGATGAGGACGGCGGTCTGCACGGTCATGTGCAGCGAGCCGGTGATGCGGGCGCCGGCGAGGGGCTGGGTCTCGGCGTACTCGCGGCGGATGGCCATCAGGCCGGGCATCTCGTGCTCGGCGAGGGTGATCTCCTTGCGGCCGAAGGTGGCCAGGGAGAGGTCGGCGACCTTGAAGTCCTGCTGTGCGGCAGTCGTCATGACTGGTGCTGCTCCTCGTGGGATCGCATGGTGAGGGTCGATTGTGGCGCCTGACACCGCGGTCGAGGCACCTGCGGGCATACGGATGCCCGGGTGGTTCGCGGTGCAGTCGTCGGAGGCCCTCTCTCCCTCGGCCGGTCCCCTGGGGGGTCCGCCCGACCGCCATCAGCAGCGACGTCTGGCGGTCTCGAATCTACACCGATCGGCCCACCCGGCGCAGGCCCGCAGGGAGAAGCCCCCGGGGCGGCGCGGTGCGCTCCGGGGGCTTCGTCAGGGTGTTCGGGGGGTGGTGCGGGGGGGCTCAGTGGCCGCTTCCGCCGGGGGTGGCGGCCGGGTCGGGGCCGGCCGCGGCGGCGGACTCGCTGTAGACGTCCGGCTCCAGGTAGATGACGCGGGCGATCGGCACGGCGGCGCGGATGCGCTCCTCGGCGGCGTCGATGGCGCGGGCGACCTCGGTGGCCGTCTCGTCGTGCCGGACGGCGATCTTGGCGGCGACGAGGAGTTCCTCGGGGCCGAGGTGGAGGGTGCGCATGTGGATGAGGCGGGTGACGGTCACGCCGTCGACGACGGCGTCCTCGATCTTCTTCACGTCGTCGAGGCCGGCGGCCTCGCCGAGGAGGAGCGACTTGGTCTCGGCGGCGAGGACGATCGCGATGAGGATGAGGAGGACGCCGATGCAGAGGGTGCCGATGCCGTCCCAGATGCCGTCGCCGGTGAGGAGGGCGAGGCCGACGCCGCCGAGGGCGAGGATGAGGCCGACGAGGGCGCCGAGGTCCTCCAGGAGGACGACGGGCAGCTCGGGGGCCTTGGCGCGGCGGACGAACTCCTTCCAGGAGAGACCGCCGCGGACCTGGTTGGACTCCTTGATGGCGGTGCGGAAGGAGAAGGTCTCGGCGATGATCGCGAAGACCAGGACGCCGACCGGCCAGTACCAGGCCTCGATCTCGTGGGGGTGCTTGATCTTCTCGTAGCCCTCGTAGATGGCGAACATGCCGCCGACGGAGAAGAGGACGATGGAGACGAGGAAGGCGTAGATGTACCGCTCGCGGCCGTAGCCGAAGGGATGCTGGGGGGTGGCCTCGCGCTGGGCCTTCTTGCCGCCGACCAGGAGCAGGCCCTGGTTGCCGGAGTCGGCGAGGGAGTGGACGCTTTCGGCGAGCATCGAGGACGAGCCACTGAAGAGGAACGCCACGAACTTGGCTACGGCGATCGCGAGGTTGGCGGCGAGGGCCGCCACGATCGCCTTGGTTCCGCCTGACGCGCTCATGGGTCTGTCTGTTCCCTTCGTCGGTGCTCCGGCCGGACGCCGGTGGCCGTGGCCGTGGTACGGCCGGTCATTGTTGCATCAGGCCACGACGGTCGCGCGGAACACCGTGCCCGCTTCCGTGAGTTCGACACGCTCGCCGGCGGGGACAAAGACGGATTCGCCCGGCGCGAGGGCGATTTCTCCTGCTTTGGGGTGTCCGGCGGTGGCGAGCAGGATCTGCGGGGTGGCGGCGGTGAGGTCGGTGGGGGCGGCGCCCTCGGCGCGTACGAGGCGGGAGAGGCGGAACTCGTCGATGGGGGTGTCGTAGACCTCCTCGCCCGACGGGGAGGCCTCGGGACGGAGCACGCCGGGGTCGCCGGGCTCGAAGCGGACGACGCGGAGGAGTTCGGGGACGTCGACGTGCTTGGGAGTGAGGCCGCAGCGCAGGACGTTGTCGCTGTTGGCCATGATCTCGACGCCGAGGCCGGAGAGGTAGGCGTGCGGGACGCCGGCGCCCAGGTAGAGGGCCTCGCCGGGCTGGAGCCTGACGTGGTGGAGGAGCATCGCGGCGATGACGCCGGGGTCGCCCGGGTAGTGGTGGGCGAGGACGGCGTACGGGCTGAAGGCGCCGCCGAGCCGGTCGGCGGCCGCGGCGGCCTCGGCGACGGTGCGGCCCATCTCGGCCGGGTCGGCGGTGAGCAGGGCCGTGAGGACCTCGCGGAGGGCGTCCTCCTCGGGGTGGGCGTGGAGGAGGTCCACGTACGGCTTGAGGGAGTCGACGCCCAGGGCGGCGAGGGTGTCGGCGGCCTCGGCGGGGGCGCGGAAGCCGCAGAATCCCTCGAACGGGGTGAGGGCGCAGATCATCTCGGGCTTGTGGTTGGCGTCCTTGTAGGTGCGGTGGGGGGCGTCGGCGGGGATGCCGGCGGCCTCCTCGGCGGCGTATCCGGCGCGGGCCTGTTCCAGGTCGGGGTGGACCTGGAGGGAGAGCGGGGCGCCGGCGGCGAGGACCTTGAGGAGGAAGGGCAGGCGGGGGCCGAACTTCTCGGCGGCGGCCGCGCCGAGTTCGCGTACGGGGTCGGCGTCGATCAGCTCGTTGAGCGGCCCGCGGGGGGTGAGGGACGGGGCTCCGGGGTGGGCGCCCATCCACATCTCGGCCTGCGGCTCGCCGGTGGGGGCGGTGCCGAGCAGTTCCGGGATGGCCGTCGTGGATCCCCAGGCGTAGGGGCGGACGGTGTTGACGAGGCGTTCCATGCGGGCTTCCAGCTTCTCGGGGCGGTGACGGTGACGGTGCCAGAGGACAGATGACAGGGGGTGGGTGACACGCGGGCGTCCGCGACCTGGCGTACGGGTGGCCGGGGGCGTACGCCGGTGTGGCCCGCAGGCGTGCGCCGCGCCTGTGCGCGTGCCCGTGGCCGTGTGTCGCGCCCCTGTGTCGTGCTCCGGGCGCCGTGCCGTGTCAGGGGGCCATGTGGCCGGAAGTCGTCAGGGAGAGGTAGACGGCGGCGAAGTCGGTGACGGCGAGGAGTTCCGCGAGGGTCTCCAGGGCGTCGCCCTCGTCGGGTTCGAGTTCGCTGACGGCGGTCTCGTGGCCGAGGGCGAGTTCGCGGGCGGCGGGGGCGGCGCTGAGGCCGCCGGCGGGGCGGTCGCGGAGGAGGACGACGCGGGCGCGGAGGGCCTGGGGTTCGTCGACGCGGTCGCGGAAGAAGTCGTCGGGGTCGGCGGCGCCCGCGTAGGCGCCGGTGAGGAGGACGCCGTGGGCCGGGAGCGCCTCGGGGAGTTCGGCGGCGAGGGCGGGGAGCCCGGCGAGTTCGGCGAGGACGGCGGCGAAGCGTCGGCCGACGGGTCCCGCGGCGTCGCCCTCGGTCCAGATGAGGGGCAGGGACTCGGCGAGTTCGGCGGCGAGCGTCTTGGCCGGGTTGGAGTAGGTGGCGATGGCGGGGCCGCAGCGTTCGGCGGTGCGGTCGAGGCGGTCGGCGACCCGCTCCAGGGCCTCGGGCGGGGCTTCGAGGAGGCCGACGCGGTCGAGGAGGGCGAGGAGCGGGGTGAAGAGGGCCCAGAGGGCGCCGGGGCTGGCGGAGAGGTTCTCGCCGTACTCGTCGGGTTCCTCGTGCGGGGCCATCGCCATCGGGACGAAGAGGCCGCGGGAGCCGGTGACGGCCTCGGAGAGCGGGGAGCCCTCGGGGGCGACGGCGGCGACGGTGATGCCGCGGCGGTAGGCCTGCTCGGCGAGGAGCGCGAGGCCGGGTTCGGAGCCGTCGGTGGTGGGCAGCAGGAGCAGGTCCACGGAGCCGGCCCAGCCGGGCAGCGCCCAGCGCAGGGCGCCTGCGGCGGGGGCGACGCCGGTGGGCGTGAGGCGTACGACGGGGGCGGAGGCGCCGGCGAGGGCGCCGATCAGGTCGGCGACGCCGGCCGCGGCGGTGCCGGGGCCCGCGACGAGGACGGCGCGGGGGCGGCCTTCGGGGCGGAGTTCGGCGATGCCGGCCTCGGTGGCGTGGCGGGCGGCGGTCCTGACCCGGGCGCCGGCCTCGGCGGCGCCACGGAGGAGGCCGCGCCGGTCGGCCGTCGCCAGGGCGTCCGGTGCGTCTAGCAGGGTCTCGTCCAGCATGGGGCCTCCGGGTGCGGTGCCGGGCGCTCGGGGTGGGCGTGCGACAGGTCGGGCGCCGCCCTGGAGGGTTGTGCCCACCCGTTCCGCTCTTGCGGAACGTATGCCCACAACCAGGGCGGCGAGCCGCCCGCAACTGGGTCAGGCGGGGCGGCGGGCCTCGTCCACGAGGAGCACCGGGATGGCGTCGCGGACGGGGTAGGCGAGGCCGCAGTCGGCGGAGGTGCAGATCAGTTCGGGGGTCTCGTCCGCCGTGCGGTCGTCGAGCGGAGCGTGGCAGGCGGGGCAGGCCAGGATCTCCAGGAGGCCGGCTTCGAGCGGCATTGCGGTGTCCCTTCGTACCAGTGATCGGTGCTGGTCAGCCTACCGCCGGGGGCGGGGAGTCGCGGCTCGGCGAGCGGCGGCCCCCCGCGGGTCCGTGGATCAGGCGCGGACGAGGGCGAGGACCTCGTCGCGGACCTTGGCCATGGTGGCCGCGTCACGGGCCTCGACGTTGAGACGGAGCAGGGGCTCGGTGTTGGACG
>NZ_BMTV01000068.1 GCF_014649855.1 Streptomyces roseolus
AAGCGGTCCTGGCCGGGGGTGCCGAACAGGTACAGGATCAGGTCCTGGTCCAGCGTGATGCGGCCGAAGTCCATGGCGACAGTCGTCGTCGTCTTGTCGCCGGTGTGCGTGAGGTCGTCGATGCCCGCGGACGCGGACGTCATGACGGCCTCGGTACGCAGCGGGTTGATCTCCGAGACGGCACCCACGAACGTGGTCTTGCCCACGCCGAAGCCACCCGCCACCACGATCTTCGCGCTGGTGGTTGAACGGGCCGCGCCGCCGCTAGAGCTTGCGAAGTCCACTGAGCACCCTTTCGAGCAGTGTCACGTCTGGCTGACCGCCGGCGGCCTCGTCGCCGCCGGGCTGGTGAATGGCGACAAGTCCGGCCTCGGCCAGGTCGGCGACGAGGATCCGGGCAACGCCGAGGGGGATGGAGAGGAGGGCCGAGATCTCCGCGACCGACTTGATCTCGAAGCACAGCCGGCAGATCCGCTGGTGCTCGGGCAACTGCCCCTGCAGCCTGGCCGGATCCGCGGTGGTGCTGACCAGCGCCTCGATGGCGAGCTGGTAGCGCGGCCGGGTCCGGCCGCCGGTCATCGCGTACGGCCGCACGAGCGGGTTGTGACCGCCACCGGGGGCCGAGGAACCCGCCGCGCGCGGGGGCACCGGCTGCGCCTGCGGCTGCCCGTAGGACTGGGGAACGCCCTGTCTGCTGGGTGCGGAAGGGAAGTTGTACCGGTTCTGCGCGATGTCGCCGGGCGGCGCCTGATGCGCATCGAAACCGTTGTAGGGGTTCGCCCCCGGGGGTGTTCCCACGTCTCCTCCTCCGACTGCCTCGCGGTCCATGTCCCGTGGACCGCGTCACCGCACCCTAACGGTGCGGTGACATGAAACGCACTGTCTGTCTGTTAGTTGAGAAGACTTCCCTGGAGCTCCGCCCGCAGGTCCGGGGTGAGGACGGAGCCCGCCCGGTCCACGAGGAGGGCCATCTCGTAACCCACGAGGCCGATGTCGGACTCGGGGTGGGCGAGGACGGCCAGCGAGGAGCCGTCCGAGACCGACATGATGAAGAGGAAGCCGCGCTCCATCTCCACCACGGTCTGGTTGACCGCGCCGCCCTCGAAGATCCGGGACGCGCCCGCCGTCAGCGAGGTCAGCCCGGAGGCCACCGCCGCCAGCTGGTCGGCACGGTCCCGGGGGAACCCCTCGGACATGGCCAGCAGGAGTCCGTCGGCGGAGACCACCACCGTGTGGGACACCCCGGGGGTGTTGTCCACGAAGTTGGTGATCAACCAGTTCAGATTCTGCGCCGCCTGGCTCATCGCGCTCACACTAACGCTCCTGGTCGTAGGTACTACCCGGGCCGAAGCCCGATCCGTTCGTGTCCGATCCCGCGGTGCGGCCCTGCTGGACCCCGCGGCGCAGGTTGCTCAACCTGCCCCGCACGTCCTCGGGTGCCCGGGAGACCTGGGGGCCGCCCTGCGGCGTCTGCTCCGCCGTGCCCTCGACCAGGTTGGCCTTGGGGACGCGCCGGGGGAGGCCGGAGGAGGTGACCCCGCCCGCCTTCGGCTCGCGGAGCTTCTTGGCCTGCTCCCAGCGCTCGTCATTGGCCGAGCGCCATTCGTCGGAGGCATCGTTCTGGTTCTGCTCGTCCTGCCCCACCGGCTGGGCGGGCTGGGCCGGCGGTACGGGCCGCTGCGCCTGGGGCGCCTGCGGGGCGCCACCGCCGCGGCGCGGCAGACCGGCGTCGGTCAGTCCGTGGCCGGTGTCCGGCGCGGGACTGGGAGCCGGGGCCGGACGGTCGAAGCCTACGCGCTCGGCGCCCTGTTCGGGAGCGCGCTGCGAAGATTCCGATTCCGGACGGTAACCCTGGTCGAAAGCGCCCTGGTAGGAGCTCTGCTCCGGCCACTCGCCCTGGTGGGACTGGGGTTCGAACGCCTGCTCGTAACCGCCCTGGGTCGGCTCCTGAGCGCCGTACGCCGCTTCCGCATACGCCTGCTGCGGGTACGCCTCGCCCTGCGGGGCGTACTCCTCGTAGCCCTGCTGCGGGGGGTAGCCGTAGCCGTCCTGCGGCTGCTGCTGGTACCCCTGCTGCTCCTGGCCGTACTCGGGGGCGTACCCCTGGCCCTGCTCGTAGCCCTGGGCGTACTCCTGGCCGTAGCCCTGCTCCTGGCCGTACTCGGAGCCGTACGCCTGGCCCTGCTCGGGCTCCTCGTACGGCGCGGAGTCGGCGCCGTGCACCTGGGCCTCCAGGGCCGCGCGGCGCTCCTCGCGCATCAGCGAGCGGTTGACCGGGTCGAGCTGCTGGCCGTCGCCCTGCTGCTCGTAGCGCGAGTCGTCGAAGCCGAGCTCGGCCGCGGTGCGCATCGGGGCCGCCTGGGCCTCGAAGGCGCCCTGCTGCTGGCGCGGGATGATCTGGGAGACCGTGAAGTCGTCCTGGGCTGGCTGCTCGCCACCGCCACCGTGGGTGATCGCGTCCGGCAGCATGACCAGCGAGGTGGTGCCGGCCTGCTCGCCCGAGGGGCGGAGCTGGACGCGGATGCCGTGCCGGTCGGAGAGCCGGCCGACCACGAAGAGGCCCATGCGCTGGGAGACGGCCACGTCCACGGTGGGCGGGTTCGCCAGCTTGTGGTTGATGTCCGCGAAGTCCTCGGCGGTGAGGCCGATGCCCTTGTCGTGGATCTCGACCATCACGCGGCCGTCGGGGAGACGGGTCGCGGTCACGCGGACCTTGGTCTGCGGGGAGGAGAACGTGGTGGCGTTCTCCAGGAGCTCGGCGAGCAGGTGCACGAGGTCGGTCACGGCCTGGCCGTGGATCTCGGCCTCCGGCACGCCGGCGATCTCGATGCGCTCGTACTGCTCCACCTCGGAGGAGGCGGCGCGGAGCACGTCGACCAGCGGGACCGGCTGGTCCCAGCGGCGGCCCGGCTCCTCGCCGGCGAGGACCAGGAGGTTCTCGCCGTTGCGGCGCATGCGGGTCGCGAGGTGGTCCAGCTTGAAGAGGTTCTCCAGCTGGTCCGGGTCGGCCTCGTTGTTCTCCAGGTCGGTGATGAGGGTCAGCTGGCCCTCGATGAGCGACTGGTTGCGGCGCGACAGGTTGGTGAAGATCGCGTTGACGTTGCCGCGGAGCATGGCCTGCTCGGCGGCGAGCCGGACGGCCTCGCGGTGGACCTGGTCGAAGGCGCGGGCGACCTCGCCGATCTCGTCCTGGGAGTCGATCGGGATGGGCTGCACCCGGGTGTCGACCCGGCCGGGGTCGGTGCGGGAGAGCTGGTCGACCAGCATCGGCAGGCGCTGCTCGGCGATGCCGAAGGCGGCGGTGCGCAGCTCGCGCATCGAGCGGCTCATCTGGCGGGCCATCATCCCGGCGAGGATGAAGGCGGCGAGCAGGGCGACGACGACGATGGCGCCGGTGACCCAGGCGTCGGTCTTGGCCTCGTCGGAGATCGCGGTGGCCTCGGCCACGGCCTTGTCGACGAGGGTCTTCTCGACCTCGCTGTAGCCCTCGAACTTGGCGGTGGCGATCGCCATCCAGGTCTCGGCGTTGATCTTCTTGGCCGCGAGGGCCTTGATCGCGTCCGCGTCCTCGGCGGAGCCGATCGCGGTGGCGACGCCGGAGTAGACCGAGCCGTCCTTGCCCTTGGGCAGGGTGATGTCGGCGGCCTGCATCTTGCGCTCGCCCTCGGCGGCCTTGCCCGCCATGACCTTCTTCAGGCGCTCGACGTCCTCGGCCGTGCCACCGGAGTTGTACTCGCCGAGGGCGATCTGCTCCAGGTAGTTGTACGAGTTGAAGGCGACCGACTGCTGGGCGAAGACCGGGTCCTTGGCGCTGGGCCGGACGAGCAGCTGGGTGCCGATGGAGCGCTGGAGCGAGCCGGCGGCCTTGGCGAGCTGGATGGCGTAGACGGTCCGGCCGTAGCTGGTGATGTTGCCGGTGCCCAGGCCGAGCTCGTTGGAGAACTCCATGAGGTAGTGCTGCACGCCGGTGTAGCCGAGCTGGGTGTTCACCGGGTCGAGCGCGGCCGTGTAGGCGGCCTTGCGGAGGGCCGCGAGCTTGGGCTCCTCGTTCTTGAACGCCTGCAGGCGGCGCTCCAGGCCCTGGCCCGAGGGCATGTTGCGGGTGGCCTCGTCGAACTTGGCGCGGGCCGCGTCGGTGGCCGCGTACGCCCGGGTGATCTCCTCGGAGGCCCGGTCCTTGCCGGACAGCAGCGGAACGGCCGTCAGGTCGCGCTCGTCGAGGAGGGCGGTGGAGTACTCCGAGGCGGCGCGCACGATGAGCGCCGTCTTCTCGGCGTCCTGCGCCTCCTGCCAGGTGTCGATCGACCCCTTGACCTGGAAGCCTCCCATGACGAGGCCGACGAGCACGGGTATGAGGAGGATGGCGTTCAGCCGGGTGGGCACCCGCCAGTTGCGAGGGGACAGCTTGCTGGAGCTGCCCTGGGGCGCGGGCGCGGGCGCGGGAGTCACCGGTACGTCCGCGGGCGACAGCGCGCTGCGCGACGGCGGGGTGAAGTTGCCCCGCGCCTCCTGCTCCGCGGAGCCATCCATGCTTCGCCTCACTCGACCAACAACCTCTCCGCGTCGGCACCTACGTCGTGCCGGTGTTTCGTTCAGGGCCGTACTACTCGGGAGTTCATGAATTGCAGCACGTGAAGGGGGTCCCTTCCAAACAGTGGGACGGCCCGGCTTCTCGTGGCCCACGCCTCACATAAAACGGGCATAAAGAACGAGCCCCGCCAAAAGGCGGGGCTCATGTGAGCACAGCGACACGGTCCGGATGCGTCGGGTGTCCGAGGCGACCGAATTCTCTGTCGAAATGTTATGAAGCCCGGGACGGGCCGTGTCGAAGGCCACAGATCGACTCCGGCCGTCCCCGGGCGGCGGCATATGACAACTGCCTTGGCCGAAAACCTACTTGAGGCGGGCCATGAGGGCGTGCTCGACGAGGGTGATGAGTGCGCTCTTGGCGTCCGCGCGGTGGCGGGCGTCGGTGGT
>NZ_BMTV01000069.1 GCF_014649855.1 Streptomyces roseolus
TTCGCGACCGCCGTCGTCACCAGGGCGATGTCCCGCACCTGCGCCGTCAGCTGGTTCGCCATCGTGTTGACCGAGTCGGTGAGGTCCTTCCAGGACCCCGACACGCCCCGTACGTGCGCCTGCCCGCCGAGGATGCCCTCGGTGCCCACCTCGACGGCCACCCGCGTCACCTCGGACGCGAAGACCGACAGCTGGTCCACCAGGTGGTTGACGGTCCGCGCGACCTTCAGGAACTCGCCGCGCAGCGGCCGCACCGTCCCGTCGGACCCCTCCGAACGCAAGTCCATGCGCTGTTCGAGGTCGCCCTCGGCGACCGCCGTCAGCACCCGGCTCACCTCGGACACCGGCCGCGCCAGATCGTCGACGAGCGCGTTCGCCGCCTCGATCGCCGCCGCCCAGGCGCCCTCGGTCACCCCCGCCTCGAGGCGTTCGGACAGCTTGCCCTCGCGCCCGACGACCCGCCGCACCCGCGACAGCTCCCCGGTCACGTGCATCTGCCGGTCCGCGACCTCGTTGAAGACGGCCGCGATCTCCGCCATCACCCCGTCGCCGGAGACGGTCAGCCGCCTCCGCAGGTTCCCGTCGCGCATCGACACCAATGCGGACAGCAACCGCTCCAGAGCGGCCGCGTCCACCTGCACCGTCCCCCCACGGGAACGCCCGCCCCTCGCGCGCGTGCCGCTGCCGCCGCCGCGCCGCGCCGCCGTGCCAGACTCCACCGTGTCCCTCCCGAAAGGGGTTCGACCGTTCCGCTCCGGCTCCCGCCGAAGCATTCCCAGTGTTTCACCGCGACCGAACCAGGCGATAACAGTTCGGCAGCTTCGCACAAGGTCCCCACCCCCGGAGGGCGGAAACAGCGGAGACCGGCCTCCGCGGGGACGCCGAAGGTAAGTAACCTGGCATCCGGCTGTCCAGCCGCCCCGGTCAGCCCGGCGGGGGCGGTGTGACGCGTACGACCACCGGGCAGCGGGAGGGACAGACCGAGCATGGCAGAGCCGGGCGTCAAAACGCGTACGAGGAGTGCTGTGATCACCGCGCGGGCGACTGCCACCTTCGAGCCCGTGGGACGGTCCGTCGCCGCCGCCCGGGCCTTCGTCCGGGACACCCTCCAGGGCTGGGGCCACCCCGAGCTGGTCGACGACGCCGTGGTCCTCACCAGCGAGCTGGTCACCAACGCCGTGGTGCACGCCGGCACCGCCGCGGACGTCCTTTGCCTGCGCTCCGAGGACAGCATCCGCGTCGAGGTCGCCGACCGCTACCCGGAGCGCGAGATCCCCGTCCAGGGCGGCCGCACCGTCGCGAGCCCCGACCGGGAGAACGGCCGGGGCCTGCTCCTGTGCGCCGCGCTCGCCGACCGCTGGGGCGTCGACTACTCCCCCACCCGCAAGCACGTCTGGTTCCACCTCTCCCTCCCCCAGCGCCCCGTCGGCACCCGCTCCGCCGGCCCGGTCCTCCCCGACGCCCTCCTCCCGGTCGCGGACAGCCGCGTCCGCGTCGCCGTCGTCCAGATCGACCAGGGCGGCGCCATCACCTCCTGGAACGAGGACGCCGAGGAGCTCTTCGGGTACGCCCCCGAGCAGGTCACCGGCAAGCCCCTGGGCGACCTGGCCGCCTGGCCGCACACCCCCGGCATCGGCACCGGCCTCGCCGAGGCCCTCCGTCACTCCCGCTGGGAGGGCAGTTACGGTCTCCGCCGAGCCGACGGCCGCGTCATCCCCGTGTACGCCTCCCACCTGCGGGTACGGGACGCCGAGGGCGAGCCGTCCACGGTCTGCCTGCTGGTACGGGAGGACGAGCGCGCCGTCCTCCAGACCCCGCAGCGCCCGGCCGCCGACCCCGGCGCGGAGAGCCGCACCACGGACCCCTTCGAGGTCTTCATCGGCTCCCCCGCCCCCGACGACCTGGACGGACTGCTCCAGCGCACGGTCGAGCGGGCCCGGGACATGCTCGACGGCGACGCCGCCTTCCTCCTCCTGGCCACCGACGACGAGACGGAGCTGGAGGTGCGGGCGACGACCGGCCTCCCGGCCGCGCGCCAGCGCTTCGCCCGCGTCCCGGTGGAGACCGGCGCCAGCCGCTACGGCTCCGCCCGCATGCCCGCCGTCCACGAGGACCTGGCGGCCGTCCCCGGCGCCGTCCCCCTCCTCGAAGGCACCGGCATGCGCTCGGTCGTCACGGTCCCCCTCAAGGTCGAGGGCCGTCTCACCGGCTCCCTGGGCGTCGCCGCCGAGGCCGCGAACCGCTATTCGAACGAGGAGGCTCTCCGCCTCCAGTTCGCCGCCGACCGCATCGCCCTCGCCGTGGAGTCCGCCCGCCTGGGCGAGCTCGAACGGCTCCGCCGCGGCTCCCTCAGCTTCCTCGTCGAGGCCTCCGACCTGCTGGCCGGCACCCTCGACCGCGACCAGACACTGGCTCTGATGGCGCAGATGACGGTTCCGACCCTGGCCACCTGGTGCGCCGTCTACACGATCGCCGACCCGGCCTCCGATCCGTACCTCTCGTACGTGCTCCACGAGGACGAGGACCGCATCGACGGCCTGAAGGCCCTGCTCGGCTCCATCGCCCCGCCCGACCCGGTGCCGACGCCCGGCGCCCGGCTCTGGCCGGCCCCCGGGGAGGCCGCCCACCGGGCGGCGCTCGCCGCCTCGGCTCGCGAGCTCGAGCACCTGGGCAGCCCGCTGTCGTCCGGCATCGACACCGCCCTGGCCACGGCCGGCGCGGTCGCCGGCGAGACGGTCGTCCTGCCCCTGGTCGCCCGCAACCGCGTGATCGGCATGCTCACCCTGGGCCGCCCGGCCGAGGACCACTTCCGCCAGGAGATCCTGGAGCTCGCCGAGGACCTCTCCCGCCGAGCGGCCCTGGCCCTGGACAACGCGCGCCTGTACTCGGAGCGCAACGCCATCAGCCAGTCCCTCCAGCGCAGCCTCCTCCCTCCGGACCTCCCAAAGATCCCCGGCGTCGAGGTGGACGTCATCTACCGCGCGGCCGGCGAGGGCAACGAGGTCGGCGGCGACTTCTATGACGTCTTCCCCATCAGGGAGGACGTCTACGGCTTCGCCATCGGCGATGTCTGCGGCACGGGTCCGGAGGCCGCGGCCGTCACGGGCCTGGCCCGGCACGCCCTCCGTCTGCTGGCCCGCGAGGGCTTCGGCGGCCCGGCGGTCCTGGAGCGGCTGAACGCGGCCATCCTCGACGAGGGCGCCCGCAGCCGCTTCCTGACCCTCCTGTACGGCGAGCTCCGCCCGCAGACCGACGGTTCGGCGGTCCTGAAGGTGGTCTGTGCCGGCCATCCGCTCCCCCTGCGCCTCCGCCCGGACGGCACGGTCGTCCCGGCCGCCGAGCCCCAGCCGCTCCTGGGCGTGATGGAGGACCTGGAGCTGTACGAGCAGACCTTCACGCTCGACCCCGGCGACGTCCTGCTGTGCGTCACGGACGGCGTGACCGAGCGCCGCGAGGGCACGCGCATGCTCGGCGACGACGGCCTCGCCGACGCCCTCAGGACGTGTACGGGCCTGACCGCCGGCGCGGTCGGCGGCCGCATCCTCCGCACGGTCGAGCGCTTCGCCCAGGACCCCGCGTCGGACGACATGGCCATCTTGACGATGCGCCTCCAGGAACCGGACCCCAGCTGACCCGAAGGGTGGTGCCTCCAGGACGAGGAGGCACCACCCTCTTTATCTGTGCTCTGTGTCCTGTCTCCCAGGACAACGCAAAAAGGCCCCCGCCAACTGGCGGGGGCCTTTTCTCCGAGCCCTTTAACGGAATCGAACCGTTGACCTTCTCCTTACCATGGAGACGCTCTGCCGACTGAGCTAAAAGGGCGGGTTGTTCGGCGGTGTCCTACTCTCCCACAGGGTCCCCCCTGCAGTACCATCGGCGCTGAAAGGCTTAGCTTCCGGGTT
>NZ_BMTV01000070.1 GCF_014649855.1 Streptomyces roseolus
ACCGGGAGGCGCTGGCCGGGCTGCTGGCCGCCGTTCCCGCCGAGCACCCGCTGACCGCCGTCGTCCACACCGCCGGCATCGTCGAGGACGGCGTCTTCTCCGCCCTCACCCGCAAGCAGCTCGATGCCGTGCTCCTGCCGAAGGTGGACGCGGCGTGGAACCTCCACGAGCTCACCCGCGACCTCGACCTCACCGCCTTCGTCGTCTACTCCTCGATCGCGGGCCTCCTCGGCACCGCCGGCCAGGCGAACTACGCGTCCGGGAACACCTTCCTGGACGCCCTGGCGGCGCACCGACGGGCCCAGGGCCTGCCGGGCCTGTCACTGGCCTGGGGCCTGTGGGCCGAGAGCAGCGAACTCTCCGGCAGCCTGACGGACGCCGACATCAAGCGCCTCGCCCGCTCGGGCCTGCTGCCGCTGCGCACGGCCGAGGCGATGGAGCTCTTCGACGCCGCCCCCGCCACCGGCGAGGCCGTCCTCGGCGTCACGCGCCTCGACACCGCGGCGCTGCGCTCCGCGGACACCGAACCGCCCACCCTGCTGCGCGGCCTGGTCCGCCGGGCACCGAAGCGCGCGGCGGCCGCCGCCACGGCCGACCAGGCCGGCGGCGCCTCCCTCGCCGAACGGCTCGCGGCCCTGTCGCCGGGCCAGCAGGAAGCGGCCCTCGTGGACCTGGTGCGGGCGCAGGTCGCCGGCGTCCTCGGCCACGCCGACCCGTCGGCGATCGACGCCGACCGGGCGTTCCAGGAACTGGGCTTCGACTCGCTGACCGCCGTCGAGCTCCGCAACCGCCTCAACACCGCCACCGGCCTGCGGCTGCCGACCACGCTGGTCTTCGACCACCCGAACCCCGGCGCCCTCGCCACCTACCTGCGCGACCAGCTCGGCCTCGACGGAACCCCGTCCGCCGAACCCGTCCTCAAGGAACTCTCCCGCCTCACCTCGCTGATCAAAGAGGTGGCGGCCGCCGGCCCCGACGGCCAGGCCCTCCTCACGGCCCGGCTGCGCGAACTGCTCAGCCTGGCCGAGACGGCCGGGGGCGAAGCCGCCCCCGGCAGCCGCGAGGACGACGACGCGGACCTGGAGAGCGCCAGCGACGAAGAGCTGTTCGCCCTGCTCGACGAGCTGGAGTGAGCACCGCACCGCGCGAACCGGCGCGCTCCTCAACGCCACACCCAACGCCACAGCCACCGGCGGACCGCCGCCGCCACACGCACACCACACCTGGGGGAAAGGACACCATGTCGGGCGAGGAGAAACTCCGCGACTACCTCAAGCGGGCCATCGCGGATGCCCGCGACGCGCGCAGGCGACTGCGCGAAGTGGAGGACAGGCAGCAGGAACCCATCGCGATCGTCGGCATGGCCTGCCGCTACCCGGGCGGGGTCACCTCGCCCGAGGACCTGTGGCGGCTCGTCGCCGACGGCGTCGACGCGGTCTCCGAGTTCCCGGACAACCGCGGCTGGGACGTCGACGCCCTCTACGACCCCGACCCGGAGAGCGTCGGCAAGACCTACGGGCGCGAAGGCGGCTTCCTCCACGACGCCGACCGCTTCGACCCCGAGTTCTTCGGCATGTCGCCGCGCGAGGCCGTGGCCGTCGACCCGCAGCAGCGCCTGCTGCTCCAGACCGCGTGGGAGGCCTTCGAACGGGCCGGCATCGACCCCGAGGACGTCCGCGGCAGCCGCACCGGCGTGTTCACCGGCGTCATGTACAACGACTACGGCTCCCGCCCCCACCTCCCCCCGGAGGGCGTCGAGGGCTACCTGTTCAGCGGCAGCGCCGGCAGCATCGCCTCCGGCCGACTCGCCTACACGTACGGCCTCGAAGGCCCGGCCGTCACGGTGGACACCGCCTGCTCGTCGTCCCTGGTCGCCCTGCACCTCGCCGCCAACGCCCTGCGGCGCGGCGAGTGCGACCTCGCCCTCGCCGGCGGCGCCACGGTGATGTCCACCCCCGTCGCCTTCATCGAGTTCTCCCGGCTGCGCGGCCTCGCCGCCGACGGCCGCTGCAAGTCGTTCTCGGCGGACGCGGACGGCACCGGCTGGGCGGAGGGAGTCGGCCTGCTGCTGGTGGAGCGCCTGTCGGACGCCGTGCGCAACGGCCACCAGGTCCTCGCCGTGCTGAAGGGCTCGGCGGTGAACCAGGACGGTGCCAGCAACGGCCTCACCGCCCCCAACGGCCCCTCCCAGGAGCGCGTCATCCGCCAGGCCCTGACCGCCGCCGGCCTGACGGCCGCCGACGTGGACGCGGTCGAGGCGCACGGCACCGGCACCCGCCTCGGCGACCCCATCGAGGCGCAGGCCATCCTCAACACCTACGGCAGCGACCGCGAACGCCCCGTGTACCTGGGGTCGTTGAAGTCCAACATCGGCCACGCCCAGGCCGCCTCGGGCGTCGGCGGCGTGATCAAGATGGTGGAGGCGATGCGCCACGGCGTCCTGCCCCGCACCCTCCACATCGACGAGCCGACGCCGCACGTCGACTGGGAGAGCGGCGCGGTCGAACTCCTCACCGAGGAGACCCCGTGGCCCGAGGCCGACCGGCCCCGCCGCGCCGGCGTGTCCTCCTTCGGCTTCGGCGGCACCAACGCCCACGTCATCATCGAGCAGCCCTCGGCGCCGGTCGTCGCCGAGGACGAGACGGCGGAGCAGCCCGCCCCGGCCGCCCCGGCCGCCGACCTGCCGGTCGTGCCGTGGCCGATCTCCGGCAAGACCCCCGAGGCCCTGGCCGCCCAGGCCCGCAACCTGCTCACCTTCCTGGAGACGCCCGAGGCCGCCCCGCGCCCCGTCGATGTCGGCTTCTCGCTGGCGGCCGGGCGTGCGGTCCTGGATCACCGGGCGGTGGTCGTCGGTGACGACCGCGAGACCCTGCTTTCGGGTCTGCGGGAGCTCGCCGAAGGCGGCACGGCCGCCTCGGTGGCCGTCGGCGCGAGCCGCTCGGGCAAGACGGCGTTCCTGTTCACCGGCCAGGGTGCCCAGCGTGCCGGGATGGGCCTGGAACTGGCCGATGTGTTCCCGGAGTTCGCGGAGGCGTTCGACGAGGTCGTCGGCGTTCTCGACGGTCTGCTGGAGGTGTCGCTGCGCGAGGTGATCGCCTCGGGCGGCGAGGCCCTGGACCGCACCGGGATGACGCAGCCGGCGCTGTTCGCCGTCGAGGTCGCCCTCTTCCGGCTGGTCGAGTCCTGGGGCGTGCGCCCCGACTTCGTCGCCGGGCATTCGATCGGTGAGCTCGCCGCCGTGCACGTGGCCGGGGTGCTGTCCCTGGAGGACGCCTGCCGGCTCGTGGCCGCGCGCGCGTCCCTGATGGACGCGCTGCCGTCCGGCGG
>NZ_BMTV01000071.1 GCF_014649855.1 Streptomyces roseolus
CGCGTGCACCACCATGAACGGCGTCGCCCGGAACTCCCGCGCCACCTCCACCACCCGCCCGTGCAACCCCGGCGGGATCGAGAGGGGCACGCTGTCGCCGCGGTGCGAGGGGACGGCGGGCCGGGGCCGGTCGGCGGGCAGCGCGAGCTCCTCGGGGGAGCCCGCCAGCGCGTCGTGCCAGTAGGCGAGTTGGGCGGACAGCGCGCTGTCCTCCTCCCGCTCGTCGCCCAGACGGGCCTGCTGCCACAGGGCGTAGTCGGCGTAGGCGACCGGCAGCGGCGGCAGGGCCGGGGCCCGGCCGGCGTGGCGGGCGGCGTAGGCCGCGGCCAGGTCGGCGATCAGCGGCCGCCGCGACCAGGCGTCGGTGGCGATGTGGTGCATGACCAGGAGCAAGGTGTGCTCGTCGGGCGCCGTGGCGAACAGGTGGGCGCGCAGCGGTGGTTCGGCGTCCAGCCGGAAGGAGTGATCGGCCGCTTCCCGCAGCAGGCGGGGAAGCTCGTCCTCGTCGGTCCGGACGGGCCCGGTGAGCGGGGCCGGGCCGTCGGCGGGCAGGACGACCTGGTGCGGGCCGTGCTCGTCCTCGGCGAAGACGGTGCGCAGGCTCTCGTGCCGGGCGACCACGTCCCCCAGCGCGGCCCGCAGCGCCGCCACGTCCAGCGGACCGGACAGGCGCAGCGCCCACGGGACGTTGTAGGTGGCGCTCGGCCCCTCCAGCTGCCGGACGAACCACAGGCGGCGCTGGGCGTGGGAGAGGGGCAGGCGCTCGGGGCGCGGGTCGGCGGGGCGCAGCCGGGGCCCGGCCTCGCCCGCCGCGGAGAGCGCGGCGGCGAGGCCGGCCACGGTCGGCGTCTCGAAGACCTCGCGGACGCCCAGTTCGACGCCGAGCGTGCCGCGGACGCGGGCGACGAGCCGGGTGGCGAGCAGGGAGTGCCCGCCCAGGGCGAAGAAGTCGTCGTCCACGCCGACCGCGGGCACGCCCAGCACATCGGCGAAGAGCCCGCACAGGATCTCCTCGCGCGGCCCGCGCGGCGCCCGGCCGGGGTCCCGGCCGGTCGTCGCCTCCGGCGCGGGGAGCGCGGCCCGGTCCAGCTTGCCGTTCGCGGTCAGCGGCAGGCCGCCGTCGAGGACCACCAGCGCCGAGGGGACCATGTACTCGGGCAGCACCGCCCGGACGGCGGCGGACACGGCCTTCTCGTCGAGCGCGCCGCTGCCGCCGGCCGGTACCAGATAGCCGACCAGCCGGGCGGAGCCGGCGGCGTCGGGGCGCACGGCGACGGCGGCCCGGCCGACGCCGGGGGCCTGCGCCAGGGCCCTTTCGACCTCGCCCAGTTCGATCCTGAACCCGCGGACCTTGACCTGGTCGTCGGTCCTGCCCAGGTGTTCCAGGTTTCCGTCCGACCGCCAGCGGGCGAGGTCGCCGGTGCGGTACATCCGCTCCCCCGGCTCCCCGAACGGGCAGGCCACGAACCGCTCGGCGGTCAGCCCCGGCCGGCCCAGATAGCCCCGGGCCGGCCCGGCCCCGGCCAGGTACAGCTCGCCCGGCACTCCGTCGGGCACGGGCCGCAGCGCGGCGTCGAGGACGTAGGCGGCGGTGCGGGCGATCGGCGTCCCGGTCGGCACGGCGCCGCCGTGCGCCTCCAGGGTCTCGGCGGTGATGGGCGCGACGGTGGACCAGACGGTGGTCTCCGTCGGTCCGTACAGGTTGAGCAGGCGGCCGCCCAGCGGCGCGCGGCCGGGTTCCAGGAGGGTGCGGGCGAGGGCGGGCGGCAGTGCCTCGCCGCCCACCAGCACGCGCAGGGTGGTGAGGTCGAGGCCGCCGTCGACGGCCATGGCGTGCCACCAACCGGGGGTGGCCTGGATCACGGTCACGCCCTCGCGGGCGCAGAGGGACCTCACGGCCGCGGGGTCGCGCTGGGCGGTGGCGTCGGCGAGGACGACCGTGCCGCCGGTGAGCAGCGGGGCGAAGAGCTCCAGGACGGCGATGTCGAAGGAGACCGTGGTGACCGCCAGCAGCCGGTCCCCGGGCCCCAGTTCCAGCCGTTCGGTCATGTCGGCGAGGAAGTTCGCCACGGCCGACCGGGTCACCATGACGCCCTTGGGGCGGCCGGTGGAGCCGGAGGTGTAGATGGTGTACGCCAGCTCCTCCTCCCGCTCCCGGTCCCGCGCCCGCGTGCCTTCGGCCGGTGCGGTGCCGGGGGCGGCGGCCAGGCGTGCGGCGGTGGCCGGGTCGTCCAGGACGAGCAGCGGGGCGGGCACCGGCGGGAGGCGGCGCGCGAGGTCGGTCGTCGTGAGGACGCAGCCGGGCGCGGAGTCGGTGAGGATGTCCGCCAGGCGGCTCTTCGGGTGGTCGGGGTCCAGCGGCAGGTAGTGCAGGCCCGCCTTCCAGACGGCGAGCAGGGCCACCGGGAGCAGCGCGCCGCGCGGCAGGGCGACGGCGACGGGTCCGCCGCGCCCGGCGGTGCTCCGGGACAGCAGTGCGGCCAGCCGGTCGGCCCGTGCGTCGAGTTCGGCGTAGTCGAGCCGCTCCTCGCCCGCGACCAGGGCCGTGGACCGGGGGGTCCTGGCGGCCTGGGCCTCGAACCGCCGCAGCGGGGAGGGGTCGGGCAGGGTGCGGGCCGTGGCGTTGCGCCGGACGAGGACGTCGTGCAGCTCGGCCTCGCTCAGGACGGGAACGCGGCTCAGCGGGGTGCGGGGCTCCGCGACCGCCGCTTCGAGCAGCCGGAGGTAGCGTTCGGCCATGCTCCGGGCCGTGCTCTCGTCGTACAGGTCGGCGCTGTACTCGAGGACGCCCCGCATCCCGGCCGCCGTGCCGTCGGCCGCCCGGTCCTCGTTGAAGGACAGCGACAGGTCGAACTTGGCCGCCGCGATCTCCACCGTCTCGGGTCGCACCAGGACGTCCGACGCCCGGTCGGCGGGTCCTTCGTCGGGCGCCGCGCCGTTGTTGAAGGCCAGCAGGACCTGGAAGAGCGGGTGGCGGGCCAGCGAGCGCTCCGGGTTGAGCACTTCCACCAGGCGTTCGAAGGGGAGGTCCTGGTGCGCGTACGCCCCCAGGTCGGTGGCCCGCACCCGCTCCAGCAACTC
>NZ_BMTV01000072.1 GCF_014649855.1 Streptomyces roseolus
CCCCACTGGCCCTTGAACAGCGCGCCCTCGTCGAGCCAGGAGGCGTAGTCCTTGAGCGGGATGCCCTTGACGACCCGGGTGCCCCAGAACGGCGGGGCGGGCACGGGGTTGTCGGTGGCGACGTCGGAACGGCCGCCGGGCTCGGGCTCGTCGACCTGGAGGGCGGCGGTGCCCTTGGGGACCCGCCGCTGCTTCAGCTCGGGCAGCACGGCCCCGGGGACGCCGCGCTTGACGGCGACGAGGGCGTCCATGAGGCGCAGGCCCTCGAAGGCGTCGCGGGCGTAGCGGACCTCGCCCTGGTAGATCTCGTGGAGGTCCTGTTCGACGTAGGCCCTGGTCAGGGCGGCGCCGCCGAGGATGACCGGGTACTTGGCGGCCAGGTCGCGCTGGTTGAGCTCTTCCAGGTTCTCCTTCATGATCACGGTGGACTTCACCAGGAGGCCGGACATGCCGATGACGTCCGCCTTGTGTTCCTCGGCGGCTTCCAGGATCGCGGAGACCGGCTGCTTGATACCGATGTTGACGACGTTGTAGCCGTTGTTGGACAGGATGATGTCCACGAGGTTCTTGCCGATGTCGTGGACGTCGCCGCGCACGGTCGCGAGCACGATCGTGCCCTTGCCGTCCGCGTCGGACTTCTCCATGTGCGGCTCCAGATGGGCCACCGCCGTCTTCATCACCTCGGCGGACTGGAGCACGAACGGCAGCTGCATCTGCCCGGAGCCGAACAGCTCGCCGACGACCTTCATGCCGTCGAGGAGGGTGTTGTTGACGATGTCGAGGGCCGGGGTGGTGACCAGCGCCTCGTCGAGATCGGCCTCCAGACCGTTCTTCTCGCCGTCGATGATCCGCCGCTTGAGGCGCTCCTCCAGCGGCAGCGCGGCCAGCTCCTCGGCCTTGCCCGCCTTCAGCGACTTCGCGGTGGCGCCCTCGAAGAGGGCCATCAGCTTCTGCAGCGGGTCGTAGCCCTCCGCCCGCCGGTCGTAGATCAGGTCCAGCGCGGTGGTGACCTGCTCCTCGTCGAAGCGGGCGATGGGGAGGATCTTGGAGGCGTGCACGATGGCCGAGTCCAGGCCGGCCTTCACGCACTCGTCGAGGAAGACCGAGTTCAGCAGGATCCGGGCGGCCGGGTTGAGGCCGAAGGAGATGTTCGACAGACCCAGCGTCGTCTGCACGTCCGGGTGGCGGCGCTTGAGCTCGCGGATCGCCTCGATGGTGGCGATGCCGTCGCCCCGGGACTCCTCCTGGCCGGTGCAGATGGTGAAGGTCAGGGTGTCGATGAGGATGTCCGACTCGTGGATGCCCCAGTTGCCGGTGAGGTCGGCGATGAGCCGCTCGGCGATGGCCACCTTGTGCTCGACGGTGCGGGCCTGGCCCTCCTCGTCGATGGTGAGCGCGATCAGCGCCGCCCCGTGCTCCCGCGCGAGCCGGGTCACCTTCGCGAAACGGGACTCGGGGCCGTCGCCGTCCTCGTAGTTGACGGAGTTGATCACCGCCCGCCCGCCCAGCTTCTCCAGGCCCGCCCGGATCACCTCGACCTCGGTGGAGTCCAGCACGATCGGCAGGGTGGAGGCGGTCGCGAACCGGCCCGCCAGCTCCTCCATGTCCGCCACTCCGTCACGGCCGACGTAGTCCACGCACAGGTCGAGCATGTGCGCGCCCTCGCGGATCTGGTCGCGGGCCATCTCCACGCAGTCGTCCCAGCGGCCCTCCAGCATGGCCTCGCGGAACTTCTTCGACCCGTTCGCGTTCGTCCGCTCACCGATCGCCAGGTACGAGGTGTCCTGCCGGAACGGGACGGTCTGGTAGAGGGAGGCGGCACCGGGCTCGGGGCGGGGGTCGCGCGGGGCGGGCGTGAGGCCGCGGACGCGTTCGACGACCTGGCGCAGGTGCTCGGGGGTGGTGCCGCAGCAGCCGCCGACGAGGGAGAGGCCGTAGTCGCGGACGAAGCCCTCCTGCGCGTCGGCGAGCTCGGCCGGGGAGAGCGGGTAGTGGGCGCCGTCGGAGGTCAGGACGGGCAGACCCGCGTTGGGCATCACCGACAGCGGGATGCGCGAGTGACGGGCGAGATAGCGCAGGTGCTCGCTCATCTCCGCCGGACCGGTCGCGCAGTTCAGGCCGATCATGTCGATGCCCAGCGGCTCCAGCGCCGTCAGCGCCGCCCCGATCTCCGAACCCAGCAGCATCGTCCCGGTGGTCTCCACCGTGACGGAGACGATGAGCGGCACGTCGTGGCCGAGGGCGTCGAGCGCGCGGCGGGCGCCGATCACCGACGCCTTGGTCTGGAGCAGATCCTGCGTCGTCTCCACGATCAGCGCGTCGGCACCACCGGTGAGCAGGCCCTCGGCGTTCTGCTGATAGGCGTCGCGCAGCACGGTGTACGGGGCGTGCCCGAGGGTCGGCAGCTTGGTACCCGGCCCGATGGAACCCAGCACCCAGCGCTGCCGGCCGTCGGCCGCGGTGAACTCGTCGGCGACCTCCCGCGCCACCCGCGCACCGGCCACCGAGAGCTCGTGCACGCGGTGGGCGATGTCGTACTCCCCCAGGGCCGCGTGGTTGGCACCGAAGGTGTTGGTCTCCACGCAGTCGACGCCGGCGGCGAAGTACTCACGGTGCACCGAGGCGACGATGTCCGGCCGGGTCAGGCTGAGGATCTCGTTACAGCCCTCGAGGTTCTCGAAGTCCGCGAGGGTCGGCTCCTGGGCCTGGAGCATCGTCCCCATGGCGCCGTCGGCGACGACGACGCGGCTGGCGAGTGCTTCGCGGAGCGCGG
>NZ_BMTV01000073.1:0-294 GCF_014649855.1 Streptomyces roseolus
CGCAGCGACACCTCCAGCAGACCGTCGAGAACACCGACGACCTCGTCGAACGCCTCCGCGAACTCCGGGAACACATCCGCCAGTTCCAGACCCATACCGGCACGCTGGGCACCCTGGCCGGTGAACAGGAACGCCGTCTTGCCCGAGCGCCCCGCGCCCCGCGCGACGGAGGCGCTGGTGCCGCCTTCGGCGAGCTCCCGCAGACCCGAAAGCAGGCTCTCGCGGTCGTCACCGACGACCACCGCCCGGTGATCCAGGACCGCACGCCCGGCCGCCAGCGAGAAGCCGACATCG
>NZ_BMTV01000073.1:321-557 GCF_014649855.1 Streptomyces roseolus
CGGACGCAGGTCGGCCTCGGTCTCGACGAACGCGGCGAGGCGTGCCGCCTGGTCCTGGAGGGCCTGGGCCGTACGGCCGGACACGGTCCACGGCACCACGGACAGGTCCGCGGCCGGACGGTCGTCCCGCACCGTCTCCGGGGCGGCGGCCGGGGGCTCCTCGATGATGACGTGGGCGTTGGTGCCGCTGATGCCGAAGGAGGAGACGGCGGCCCGGCGGGGCCGGCCCGCCTCGG
>NZ_BMTV01000073.1:585-978 GCF_014649855.1 Streptomyces roseolus
AGTCTCCTCCGAGAGGAGCTCCACGGCGCCCGTCTCCCAGTCGACGTGCGGCGTCGGCTCGCTGACGTGGAGGGTGCGGGGCAGGACGCCGTGGCGCATCGCCTCGATCATCTTGATCATGCTGCCGACGCCGGCGGCGGCCTGGGAGTGGCCGATGTTCGACTTCAGGGAGCCGAGGTAGAGCGGACGGTCCTCGGGCCGGTCCTGGCCGTAGGTGTTGAGCAGCGCCTGCGCCTCGATGGGGTCGCCGAGCCGGGTGCCGGTGCCGTGCGCCTCGACCGCGTCCACGTCGGCGGCCGACAGGCCGGCCGCGGCGAGGGCCTGGCGGATGACGCGCTCCTGGGAGGGGCCGTTGGGGGCGGTGAGGCCGTTGCTGGCACCGTCCTGGTTCAC
>NZ_BMTV01000073.1:1014-2740 GCF_014649855.1 Streptomyces roseolus
CGCACCACCGCGAGGACCTGGTGGCCGTTGCGCACGGCGTCCGACAGGCGCTCCACCAGCAGCAGGCCGACGCCCTCCGCCCAGCCGGTGCCGTCCGCGTCCGCCGAGAACGACCGGCAGCGGCCGTCGGGCGAGAGCCCGCGCTGGCGCGAGAACTCCACGTACGTCAGCGGGGTGGACATCACGGTCGCGCCGCCGGCGAGGGCGAGGTCGCACTCGCCGCTGCGCAGCGCGTTGGCGGCGAGGTGCAGGGCGACCAGGGACGACGAGCAGGCGGTGTCCACCGTGACGGCCGGACCCTCCAGGCCGAGGGTGTACGAGACGCGGCCGGAGGCCACGCTGCCCGCGATGCCGGCGGCGCGGTACCCCTCCAGGTCGTCGGGGATGTGCGCGGCCCCGGCGCCGTAGTCGTGGTACATGACGCCGGTGTAGACGCCGGTCCGGCTGCCGCGCAGGGCGCCGGGGTCCACGCCCGCGTTCTCGAAGGCCTCCCACGCGGTCTGGAGCAGCAGGCGCTGCTGCGGGTCGGTGGCCAGGGCCTCGCGCGGCGACATGCCGAAGAACTCGGGGTCGAAGCGGTCGGCGTCGTGGAGGAAGCCGCCGTGGCGCGTGTACGTCTTGCCGACGCTCTCCGGGTCGGGGTCGTAGAGGGCGTCGACGTCCCAGCCGCGGTTGTCCGGGAACTCGGAGACCGCGTCGACGCCGTCGGCGACGAGCCGCCACAGGTCCTCGGGCGAGGTGACCCCGCCCGGGTAGCGGCAGGCCATGCCGACGATCGCGATGGGCTCGTCCGCCGTGACGGCGGCGGGCGCCGCCACGGCCGCGGCGGCCGGGGTGCCCGTGTCGAGGCCCAGCTGGTCGCGCAGGTGCGCGGCGAGGGCGCCGGGGTTCGGGTGGTCGAAGACCAGCGTGGTCGACAGGCGCAGACCGGACGCGGCGTTGAGGCGGTTGCGGAGCTCGACCGCCGTCAGCGAGTCGAAGCCCAGCTCCTGGAATGCCCGGTCGGCGTCGATCGCCGACGGGTCGGCGTGGCCGAGGACCCCGGCCACCTGCGCCCGCACCAGGTCCAGCAGGGCCGCGTCCCGCTGCGCCGGCGTCAGCGGCGCGAGCCGCTCCGCCAGGGCGGCGTCGCCGTGGCTCGCGGAACCGGCGCGGCGGGGCGCGGCCGGGACGAGGGCCCGCAGCATCGGCAGCGGCTGGTCGCCGCTCCCGCCGCGCAGCGCGGCGAGGTCGATGCGGTTGACGGCGAGGACGGCCTCGCCGGTGGCGGGGGCGGCGTCGAAGAGCTCCATCGCCTCGGCCGTACCCAGCGGCAGCAGGCCCGAGCGGGCCATGCGCTGGAGGTCGACCTCCGACAGGCCGCCGGAGAGTTCGCTGCTCTCGGCCCACAGGCCCCAGGCCAGCGACAGGCCCGGCAGCCCCTGGGCCCGTCGGTGCGCCGCCAGGGCGTCCAGGAAGGTGTTGCCCGCGGAGTAGTTCGCCTGGCCGGCGGTGCCGAGGAGGCCCGCGATCGAGGAGTAGACGACGAAGGCGGTGAGGTCGAGGTCGCGGGTGAGCTCGTGGAGGTTCCACGCCGCGTCCACCTTCGGCCGCAGCACGGCGTCGAGGCGCTCGGCGGTCAACGAGCCGATGAGCCCGTCGTCGAGGACGCCGGCGGTGTGGACGACGGCGGTCAGCGGGTGCTCGGCGGGAACGGCGGCCAGCAGCCCGGCCAGCGCCTCCCGGT
>NZ_BMTV01000074.1:0-1373 GCF_014649855.1 Streptomyces roseolus
ACCACCGACGCCCGCCACCGCGCGGACGCCAAGAGCGCACTCATCACCCTCGTCGAGCACGCCCTCATGGCCCGCCTGCGGTAACCGTCCCGACGGTGCGTCGGCACGACGCCACGGCAAAGGGCCCCCGCTCCTTCGAGGAGCGGGGGCCCTTTGCCGTGCGTCGGGGGCGTCAGCGCCAGCTGTGCGGGGCGCGGAAGCCGCCCTCGCGCTCCAGGCGGCGCCAGCCGGCGGCGGTGCGGCCGTGGCCGGCGGTGGCCGGCTCGGGCTGCGAGGCGGCGCGGGCGAGCAGGACCGCGGTGATGGCGGCGAGCTCCTCGGGGTCGGCGTGGCCCTTCTCGACGCGGAGAAGGTTGGCCGTGGCAGGCGTGGTCACTTCTGTGGACTCCTTGTGGCCGGGGCGGGCTTACTGGGGCGGGTTGCCGTGCTTGCGGGAGGGCAGGTCGGCGTGCTTGGTGCGGAGCATGGCGAGGGACCGGATGAGCACCTGGCGGGTGTCGGCGGGGTCGATGACGTCGTCGACCAGGCCGCGCTCCGCCGCGTAGTACGGGTGCATCAGCTCGGCCTTGTACTCCTTGACCATGCGGGCCCGCATGGCCTCGGGGTCCTCGGCCTCCGCGATCTGCTTGCGGAAGATCACGTTGGCGGCGCCCTCGGCGCCCATGACCGCGATCTCGTTGGTGGGCCAGGCGTACGTCAGGTCGGCGCCGATCGACTGGGAGTCCATGACGATGTACGCGCCGCCGTACGCCTTGCGCAGGATCAGCGAGATCCGGGGCACGGTCGCGTTGCAGTAGGCGTACAGCAGCTTCGCGCCGTGGCGGATGATTCCACCGTGCTCCTGGTCGACGCCGGGCAGGAAGCCGGGGACGTCCAGAAGGGTGATGATCGGGATGTTGAAGGCGTCGCACATCTGCACGAAGCGGGCGGCCTTCTCGGACGCCTCGATGTCCAGGACGCCGGCGAGGGACTGCGGCTGGTTGGCGACGATGCCGACGACCTGGCCGTCGAGGCGGGCCATCGCGCAGATGATGTTGCGGGCCCAGCGCTCGTGGACCTCCAGGAAGTCGCCGTCGTCGACGAGCTCCTCGATGACCTTGTGCATGTCGTAGGGGCGGTTGCCGTCGGCGGGCACCAGGTCGAGCAGGACGTCGGAGCGGCGGTCGGCCGGGTCCTCGGAGGCGACGGTCGGCGGGTTCTCGCGGTTGTTCTGCGGGAGCATCGACAGGAGGTAGCGGACCTCCGCGATGCAGGTCTCCTCGTCGTCGTACGCGAAGTGCGCGACGCCGGAGGTCTCGGCGTGGACGTCGGCGCCGCCGAGGCCGTTCTGGCTGATCTCCTCGCCGGTGACCGCCTTGACGACGTCCGGGCCG
>NZ_BMTV01000074.1:1422-2288 GCF_014649855.1 Streptomyces roseolus
GTCTCGCGGACCATGAACACGAAGTCGGTCAGGGCGGGGCTGTAGGCGGCGCCGCCGGCGCACGGGCCGAGCATCACCGAGATCTGCGGGATGACGCCGGAGGCCTTGGTGTTGCGCTGGAAGATGCCGCCGTAGCCGGCGAGGGCGGAGACGCCCTCCTGGATGCGGGCGCCGGCGCCGTCGTTCAGGGAGACCAGCGGCGCGCCGGCCGCGATGGCCATGTCCATGATCTTGTGGATCTTCGTGGCGTGGGCCTCGCCCAGGGCGCCGCCGAAGATGCGGAAGTCGTGGGCGTAGACGAAGACCGTGCGGCCCTCGACCGTGCCCCAGCCGGTGATGACGCCGTCGGTGTACGGCTTCTTCGCCTCCAGGCCGAAGCCCTGCGCGCGGTGCCGGCGCAGCTGCTCGACCTCGTTGAAGGACCCCGCGTCCAGGAGCAGCTCGATGCGCTCGCGTGCGGTCAGCTTGCCCTTCGCGTGCTGGGCCGCGGTCGCGCGCTCGCCGGGGCCGGCCAGCGCCTGCTCGCGCAGCACGTGCAGTTCGGCGACGCGGCCACGTGCGTCGGTGGGCTCGCTCGGGATCTCGTCGACAAGGGTCATGTACCGACCCTACGAACTCGACCAAGGAAACCCCGCCGTCGACTCCGTACAGTCTCGCGTGTCGATTCCTGGCGGGGACGGACAGAACCGTGGGACCACCGGAGTGAGTCCACAGCCCGGAGGCCCCTTGGCTTGTGGGGAGTGAACAAAAGAAGAGCGCGGGCCTCCGGGGTGCCGGGGGCCCGCGCCCGGGGCGGCGTCCGGGTCAGCAGCCGCCGCAGTTGTAGAAGGTCACGTCCCAGTGGTTGCCCTCGTCGGCGTAGACGT
>NZ_BMTV01000075.1 GCF_014649855.1 Streptomyces roseolus
AGAGGAGCGTGCCGGCCTGCATCATCTCGTAGAGACGGTGGACGCCGGTGGTGGTCTCCTCGGTGACGCCCCGGATGCCGGCCGCGAGCGCCGGCCAGTCCAGCGGGCTGTTCTCCAGCAGCGCGCGCACGACGGCCAGTTCCTCGTTCTCGGCCTCCGGCAGCGCGCCGGTCTTGCGGTACTCGACGCCCTTGTGGACGAGGAGGGTGGCGTCACCGCCGTCGTCCAGGATCATGTTCGGGCCGTCGCCTCCGGGCCAGGTGAGGGCCTGCTCGGTGCACCACCAGTACTCCTCCAGGGTCTCGCCCTTCCAGGCGAAGACGGGGATCCCGGCGGCGGCGATCGCGGCGGCAGCGTGGTCCTGGGTGGAGAAGATGTTGCAGGACACCCAGCGGACCTCGGCGCCGAGGGCGACGAGCGTCTCGATGAGGACGGCGGTCTGCACGGTCATGTGCAGCGAGCCGGTGATCCGGGCGCCGGCGAGGGGCTGGGCCTCCGCGTACTCGCGGCGGATCGCCATCAGGCCGGGCATCTCGTGCTCGGCGAGGGTGATCTCCTTCCGACCGAAGGCGGCCAGGGACAGGTCGGCGACCTTGAAGTCGGTGAAGTCAGCGGGCGGCTGCGAGGGCATGCGGTGTGCTCCTTGGGTTCGTTGCGGGGGCGTTCACGACGTTGCGGTGGATCTCGACCGTCGCCGTCGACTTGTTGAGCGTGATGTAGTGCAGGCCCGGCGCACCCTCGCCGAGCAGGCGCTCGGCCATCGCGGTGGCGTGCTCGACGCCGATGCGGTGAGCACGCGCCGGGTCGTCCTTGGCGGCCTCCAGGCGGTGCGTGAGGTGCTCGGGGAAGGCGGCGCCGCTGAGCTCGGCGAAGCGGCGGATCTGCCGGACGTCGGTGGCCGGCATGATCTCGGGGATGATCGGGGTGTCGCAGCCGGCGGCGGCGACCCGGTCGCGCAGCCGCAGATAGTCCTCCGGGTCGAAGAACATCTGGGTGATCGCGTAGTCGGCGCCCGCCTCGCACTTGGCGACGAAGTGGCGGATCTCGCCGTCCCAGTCGGCGGAGCGAGGGTGGCGCTCCGGGAAGGCGGCGACGCCGATCCTGAAGTCGCCGAGCGAGCGCACGAGTTCGACCAGCTCGTAGGCGTAGGTGAAGCCCTCGGGGTGAGGGGTCCAGGGCCCCAGGGGGTCACCGGGCGGGTCGCCGCGCAGGACGAGCACGTCCCGGACGCCGGCGTCGGCGTACTGCCCGATGATGTGCCGGAGTTCGGCGACGGAGTGGCCGACGGCGGTGAGGTGGGCGACGGGCCGGAGCGTGGTCTCGGCGGCGATCCGCTTCGTGACCTCGACCGTCCGCTCCCGGGAGGAGCCGCCGGCGCCGTACGTGACGGAGACGAAGTCCGGCCGGAGCGCCTCCACGCGCCGGATCGCGTCCCACAGCGTCCGCTCGCCCTTGTCGGTCTTCGGCGGGAAGAACTCGAAGGAGAAGGTGGGCTTCCCACGGGCCGGGTTCACAGGCGTCGGCCTCCCGCGTTGAAGTAGCTCGCCTCCGGGTGGTGGACGACGATCGCGTCCGTCGACTGCTCGGGATGGAGCTGGTACTCCTCCGAGAGCTCGACCCCGATCCGCTCCGGCCGGAGCAGGTCGGCGATCTTCGCCCGGTCCTCCAGGTCGGGGCAGGCCGGGTAGCCGAGGGAGTAGCGGCAGCCCTGGTACTCGGTGCGGAGCATGCCGGCGAGACCCGCCGGGTCCGCGCCGCCGATGCCCCACTCCCGCCGCACGCGCGCGTGCCAGTACTCGGCCAGTGCCTCCGCCAACTGTACGGACAGGCCGTGGAGTTCGAGGTAGTCGCGGTAGGCGTCGGCGGCGAAGAGCCGGGCGGTCTCCTCGCCGATCCGCGGACCGACCGTGACGACCTGGAGGGCGACGGCGTCGGTCTCCCCGGACTCCTCGGGGCGGAAGAAGTCGGCGAGGCAGAGGCGCCGGCCGCGCTCCTGGCGGGGGAAGGTGAAGCGGGTCCGCTCGCTCCCGTGCTCGTCCAGGACGATCAGATCGTCGCCCTTGGACACGCAGGGGAACCAGCCGTGGACCACGGCCGCCTCCACCAGGCCCTCCCGCTCGACCCGGTCGAGCAGCGCCCGCAGACGCGGCCGCCCCTCCGACTCGATCGACGCGGGGTCCTTCAGACCCCACTGGCCCTTGAACAGCGCGCCCTCGTCGAGCCAGGAGGCGTAGTCCTTGAGCGGGATGCCCTTGACGACCCG
>NZ_BMTV01000076.1 GCF_014649855.1 Streptomyces roseolus
ACGTCTACGCCGACGAGGGCAACCACTGGGACGTGACCTTCTACAACTGCGGCGGCTGCTGACCCGGACGCCGCCCCCGGGCAGCCCCAAAGCGGGTCACCGCCCTCCGGAGCCCACGTGCCCTCCCGCTGCCGAACGCACCGCTCGGCAGACGGCGACACCGGCTCCGGGGGCGTCGACCGGCCAGGTGTCCGCCCACGGACAGACGCCGCGCCCCCGTTGTCGAGGATCCGCCCCTGACATGCGCGTGGGATGCGGGCACGAGAAGCCCGACCGCACGCAGAATGCACTCTTCGGCACAGGACGTCCCACCCCGTCACACCGCTCCCGTGTCCCGAGAACCACGACCGACTCGCCTCACCTGGAGGACCGTTGACCCGAAGGATCTCCCGCCGTGTCGTGCTGCTGGCGACAGCCGGCAGCACGCTCGCCCTCCCCGTCGTCCGCCCCGGAACCGCGTACGCCGCCACCCCTCTTCCGCCGAGGAGCGAGGGGCCGTCGATCGTGACGCACCCGCGCGATCCCGGAGCCGTCTACGGCTCCGACGCCGCCCGGAGCGCCCGCCCCGAGCCGCTGAACGCCACCGTCGGCTGCGCCGTGGACCGTGGAGGTCGTCGCTGATGGCCACCTTCGTCACCCGCGCCCAGTGGGGCGCCCGAACGCCCACGAACGTCAGCGGCAGCATCACACCGGAACAGGGCGGCGTGGTCGTCCATCACGTCGACGCCGTGAAGGTGGCCGAGGCCGACCACGGCGACTGCGCCGCACAGGTGAGGGGCATCCAGAACTACCACATGGATTCGAACGGCTGGTCGGACATCGCCTACAGCCACCTCGCCTGCGTCCACGGGTACCTCTTCCAGGGCCGTGGCGAGTACGTCCGCACCGCCGCCCAGGGCACCACTCAGGGCAACGACGACTGGTACGCCGTCTGCGCACTGACGGGTGGAACCAGCGGCAACTACGACACCGTCACGGCCGGGCTGATCGACGCCATCCGGTACGGGATCAACCGCCTGAGGGTGTCGGGCGGCGCCGCGCAGGCCATCACCGGTCATCGCGACCACCATTCGACCGGCTGCCCGGGCAACCTGTACTCCCGGGTCCTCAGCGGCGAGGTCAACCCCGGCGGCGGCCCGCTGCCCTTCCCCGGGGTCAGCTTCCGTCAGCCCCCGGCCACCGTGCACGCCAGCGTGGCGACCTGGCAGTACCAGATGAACAGCAAACACGGCTACTCCCTCACCGTGGACGGCCAGTACGGACCAGGCTCCGACACGGCCTGCCGCAGTTTCCAGTCCAGCAAGGGCCTGAGCGTGGACGGCGTCGTCGGACCGGCCACATGGGGCGCCGCTTTCGCCTAGCGCCGCGGGCGCCATGACGATGGTGACCGCCGACAGCGCGGACGTCCCCGGTCTCGCTGCACGCCCGGGGCGGGGCCTCTCGCTGCGCGACATACGTGCCGGCTCCCGGAGCGACCCCTCGGGACTCGGAACGGATCCAGGAGGCGGCCAGGGCCAGGCCGGCCGACCCGCACCTCACGCCCGCCGAAGCGGCGTGGTCGCCGAGTCGTGTCGCCGGAGCCGCTTCCCCGCTCTCGCCCGGTGGTCTGCACCGTGACGAAGGAGCTGATCCGGCCCACATGAAGGGGCGACCGGACGGCGTGCGCGGTCCGGTCGCCCCTTTCCAGGGACCGTGTTCGCCGACGTGCCCGCCCCGCCCTGGCAGACGTCCACGACGAACTGGTCGTGCAGGCGACCGCCGCGGATCTCCCGGCATGCGCCGACGATCGCCCTGGCCTCCTCCTCGGGAAGCGTCCCCAGTTCCCGATGGGCGAGCGGGCCGCCTCCTTCACCGCCGCGAGGGCCACGACGACTTCGGGGTGCGACGAGAGCGGGATCCCGGTGAGCGGGAAGTTCTCCACCGCCCGCAGCGTATGGACGCCCCAGTACACCTCGGCCCCCGCCTCTCTCCCGCCTATCAGGTCGCGCTCCTCGCGCTGCACAGCGGCCCCTTCGCCCTTGACGATCGGTTCTTTCCGAACCCATGGAAATATCGTCCGTTAGGGTCTGTTGCGAAAGTGGATCTTGTTCGTTGATGATCACGTCCTGTGGGACGTGGGGATCTGACGAACGGCCAG
>NZ_BMTV01000077.1:0-600 GCF_014649855.1 Streptomyces roseolus
AGACCCGAAGCGGAGTGATCTAGCCATGGGCAGGTTGAAGCGGAGGTAAGACTTCGTGGAGGACCGAACCCACCAGGGTTGAAAACCTGGGGGATGACCTGTGGTTAGGGGTGAAAGGCCAATCAAACTCCGTGATAGCTGGTTCTCCCCGAAATGCATTTAGGTGCAGCGTCGTGTGTTTCTTGCCGGAGGTAGAGCACTGGATAGGCGATGGGCCCTACCGGGTTACTGACCTTAGCCAAACTCCGAATGCCGGTAAGTGAGAGCACGGCAGTGAGACTGTGGGGGATAAGCTCCATGGTCGAGAGGGAAACAGCCCAGAGCATCGACTAAGGCCCCTAAGCGTACGCTAAGTGGGAAAGGATGTGGAGTCGCAGAGACAACCAGGAGGTTGGCTTAGAAGCAGCCACCCTTGAAAGAGTGCGTAATAGCTCACTGGTCAAGTGATTCCGCGCCGACAATGTAGCGGGGCTCAAG
This sequence comes from Streptomyces roseolus, assembly GCF_014649855.1. Taxonomy (GTDB): domain Bacteria; phylum Actinomycetota; class Actinomycetes; order Streptomycetales; family Streptomycetaceae; genus Streptomyces; species Streptomyces roseolus. The sequence continues at coordinate 478 of NZ_BMTV01000077.1, forward strand.
CGTACCGCCGAAGTCGTGTCATTGCAGTACATACCCCCAACGGGGACTGTGATGGGTAGGGGAGCGTCGTGTGCCGGGTGAAGCAGCCGCGGAAGCGAGTTGTGGACGGTTCACGAGTGAGAA
>NZ_BMTV01000077.1:610-2102 GCF_014649855.1 Streptomyces roseolus
CAAGAGGGCCAACGCCCGCTGTGATGGGTAGGGGAGCGTCGTGTGCCGGGTGAAGCAGCCGCGGAAGCGAGTTGTGGACGGTTCACGAGTGAGAATGCAGGCATGAGTAGCGATACACACGTGAGAAACGTGTGCGCCGATTGACTAAGGGTTCCTGGGTCAAGCTGATCTGCCCAGGGTAAGTCGGGACCTAAGGCGAGGCCGACAGGCGTAGTCGATGGACAACCGGTTGATATTCCGGTACCCGCTTTGAAACGCCCAATACCGAGCCCGCTGATGCTAAGCCCGTGAAGCCGTTCCGGACCCTTCGGGGAATGGAAAGTGGTGGAGCCGGCGAACCAAGGTGACAGTAGGTAAGCGATGGGGTGACGCAGGAAGGTAGTCCAGCCCGGGCGGTGGTTGTCCCGGGGTAAGGGTGTAGGGCGTGTGATAGGCAAATCCGTCACACATTAAGCCTGAGACCTGATGCCGAGCCGATTGTGGTGAAGTGGATGATCCTATGCTGTCGAGAAAAGCCTCTAGCGAGTTTCATGGCGGCCCGTACCCTAAACCGACTCAGGTGGTCAGGTAGAGAATACCGAGGCGTTCGGGTGAACTATGGTTAAGGAACTCGGCAAAATGCCCCCGTAACTTCGGGAGAAGGGGGGCCATCACCGGTGATCGGACTTGCTCCGTGAGCTGGGGGTGGCCGCAGAGACCAGCGAGAAGCGACTGTTTACTAAAAACACAGGTCCGTGCGAAGCCGTAAGGCGATGTATACGGACTGACGCCTGCCCGGTGCTGGAACGTTAAGGGGACCGGTTAGTGACCTTTCGGGGTTGCGAAGCTGAGAACTTAAGCGCCAGTAAACGGCGGTGGTAACTATAACCATCCTAAGGTAGCGAAATTCCTTGTCGGGTAAGTTCCGACCTGCACGAATGGCGTAACGACTTCTCGACTGTCTCAACCATAGGCCCGGTGAAATTGCACTACGAGTAAAGATGCTCGTTTCGCGCAGAAGGACGGAAAGACCCCGGGACCTTTACTACAGTTTGATATTGGTGTTCGGTTCGGCTTGTGTAGGATAGGTGGGAGACTGTGAAGCGGCCACGCCAGTGGTTGTGGAGTCGTCGTTGAAATACCACTCTGGTCGTGCTGGATGTCTAACCTGGGTCCGTGATCCGGATCAGGGACAGTGTCTGATGGGTAGTTTAACTGGGGCGGTTGCCTCCCAAAGGGTAACGGAGGCGCCCAAAGGTTCCCTCAGCCTGGTTGGCAATCAGGTGTTGAGTGTAAGTGCACAAGGGAGCTTGACTGTGAGACCGACGGGTCGAGCAGGGACGAAAGTCGGGACTAGTGATCCGGCGGTGGCTTGTGGAAGCGCCGTCGCTCAACGGATAAAAGGTACCCCGGGGATAACAGGCTGATCTTCCCCAAGAGTCCATATCGACGGGATGGTTTGGCACCTCGATGTCGGCTCGTCGCATCCTGGGGCTGGAGTCGGTCCCAAGGG
>NZ_BMTV01000078.1 GCF_014649855.1 Streptomyces roseolus
GAGGGAGCCATCGTGCGCAAGGTGCTCATCGCCAACCGTGGCGAAATCGCTGTTCGTGTCGCCCGTGCCTGCCGGGATGCCGGGATCGCGAGCGTAGCCGTCTACGCCGATCCGGACCGGGACGCCCTGCACGTCCGCGCGGCCGACGAGGCGTTCGCCCTGGGCGGTGACACCCCGGCCACCAGTTACCTGGACATGGCCAAGGTGCTGCAGGCCGCGAAGGACTCGGGTGCGGACGCGGTCCACCCCGGCTACGGGTTCCTGTCCGAGAACGCGGAGTTCGCGCAGGCCGTGCTGGACGCGGGCCTGACGTGGATCGGCCCGCCGCCGCAGGCGATCCGGGACCTGGGCGACAAGGTCGCGGCCCGGCACATCGCCCAGCGCGCCGGCGCCCCGCTGGTCGCCGGCACCCCCGACCCGGTGTCGGGTGCGGACGAGGTCGTGGCGTTCGCGAAGGAACACGGCCTGCCGATCGCGATCAAGGCCGCCTTCGGCGGCGGCGGCCGCGGCCTGAAGGTCGCCCGCACCCTCGAAGAGGTCCCCGAGCTGTACGACTCCGCGGTGCGTGAGGCGGTGGCGGCCTTCGGCCGCGGCGAGTGCTTCGTCGAGCGCTACCTCGACAAGCCCCGGCACGTGGAGACCCAGTGCCTGGCCGACACCCACGGCAACGTGGTCGTCGTCTCCACCCGTGACTGCTCGCTGCAGCGCCGGCACCAGAAGCTGGTCGAGGAGGCCCCGGCGCCGTTCCTGACCGAGGATCAGAACAAGCAGCTGTACGCGGCGTCGAAGGCGATCCTGAAGGAGGCCGGCTACGTCGGCGCCGGCACGGTCGAGTTCCTCGTCGGCCTGGACGGCACGATCTCGTTCCTGGAGGTCAACACCCGCCTGCAGGTCGAGCACCCGGTGACCGAGGAGGTCACCGGCATCGACCTGGTGCGGGAGATGTTCCGGATCGCCGACGGCGAGGAACTCGGCTACGGCGACCCGGAGATCCGGGGTCACTCCTTCGAGTTCCGCATCAACGGCGAGGACCCGGGCCGGGGCTTCCTCCCGGCGCCCGGCACCGTCACCCTCTTCGCCCCGCCGACCGGTCCGGGTGTCCGTCTGGACGCGGGCGTGGAGTCCGGCAGCGTGATCGGCCCGGCCTGGGACTCGCTGCTCGCCAAGCTGGTCGTCACCGGCGCCACCCGCGAGCAGGCGCTGCAGCGCGCGGCCCGCGCGCTGGCGGAGTTCAGGGTCGAGGGCATGGCGACCGCGATCCCGTTCCACCAGGCGGTCGTGGTCGACCCGGCGTTCACCGCCGACCCGTTCCGGGTCCACACCCGGTGGATCGAGACGGAGTTCGTCAACGAGATCAAGCCCTTCGCCCCGGCCGGCGCGGACGCGGACGAGGACGAGGCGGGCCGTGAGACGATCGTGGTCGAGGTCGGCGGCAAGCGCCTGGAGGTCTCCCTCCCGTCCAGCCTGGGCATGACGCTGGCCCGCACGGGTCTGGCGGCGGGTGCGAAGCCGAAGCGCCGCGCGGCGAAGAAGTCGGGTCCGACCGCCTCGGGTGACACCCTCGCCTCGCCGATGCAGGGCACGATCGTGAAGGTCGCGGTCGAGGAGGGCCAGGAAGTCAAGGAAGGCGATCTGATCGTCGTCCTGGAGGCCATGAAGATGGAACAGCCCCTCAACGCCCACAAGTCCGGCACCATCACCGGACTCAACGCCGAGGTCGGCGCGTCCGTCACCTCCGGCGCCGGCATCTGCGACATCAAGGCCTGACGG
>NZ_BMTV01000079.1 GCF_014649855.1 Streptomyces roseolus
GTGGTGAGGGTGCGGGACGGTGCCGAGCTGGGTTCGGCGGTGCACGAGTACCGTCACGCGGTCATCGAGGACCGTCTGCCCTCCACGGGGGCTCCGCTGCCTCCGGACTGGGCGTTGCAGCATCCGGAGGACTGGCGTGAGGTGCTGCGTACGGCTGTCCCGGCGGCGCTGGCGGACGCGGGGGTCGATCCGGCCCGTGTGATCGGTATCGCGACCGACTTCACCGCCTGCACGGTCCTCCCGACGACCGGGGACGGCACGCCGCTGGCTTTGACGCCCGAGTGGGCCGGCCGCCCGCACGCCTGGCCGAAGCTGTGGAAGCATCACGCGGCCCAGGACCAGGCGGACCGCATCAACGCGCTGGCGCACGCCCGGGGGGAGAAGTGGATCGCCCGGTACGGGGGCAGGATCTCCGCCGAGTGGCAGTACGCCAAGGCCCTGCAGGTCCTGGAGGAGGACCCGGCCGTCTACGCCGCGTGTGTCCGCTGGATCGAGGCGGCCGACTGGATCGTGTGGCAGCTCACCGGAGCCGAGTCCCGCAACACCTGCACCGCCGGATACAAGGGCATCCACCAGGACGGCTCCTACCCCTCGCCCGGTTTCCTGGCCGCCCTCCACCCCGGCTTCGCGGACTTTCCCGCCACCCGTCTGGAGCACCCGCTCTCCCCCCTGGGCTCCCGCGTCGGCGCACTGAGCGCGCGGGCCGCCGGCTGGACGGGTCTGCCCGAGGGCATCGCGGTCGCCGCCGGCAACGTCGACGCCCACGTCGCCGCACCCGCCGCGGGCGCGGTCGACAACGGCCGGATGCTCGCCATCATGGGCACCTCCACCTGCCACGTCCTCAGCGGCCCCGTCCTCGCCGAGGTCCCCGGGATCTGCGGGGTCGTCGACGGCGGCATCGTCGCGGGCGCCTACGGCTACGAAGCCGGCCAGAGCGCGGTCGGCGACATCTTCGCCTGGTGGCTGCGCCAGGGCGTCCCCGACCACTACCGCACCCAGGCCGAGGCGGCGGGCGAGGACCTCCACCAGTTCCTGTCCCGCAAGGCCGCCGCCCAGCCGGTCGGCGCGCACGGCCTGGTCGCCCTGGACTGGATGAACGGCAACCGCTCGGTCCTGGTCGACCACCACCTGTCCGGTGTCATCGCCGGCCTCACCCTCGACACCCGGCCCGAGGACGTCTACCGGGCCCTGCTCGAGGCCACCGCCTACGGCACCCGCCTGATCATCGAGACCTTCGAGAACGCCGGGGTCCCGGTCGAGGAGTTCATCGTCACCGGAGGCCTGAAGAAGAACCCGCTGCTGATGCAGATCTACGCCGACGTGCTGCGCCGCCCGGTGTCGCTGGGCACCTCGGAGCAGGGCCCGGCGCTGGGCTCGGCCATCCACGCCGCCGTCGCCGCCGGCGCCCACCTTGACGTGCGTTCCGCCGCCGCGGTCATGGGCAGCGTCCGGCGCCATGCCTACCTGCCCGACCCCGCCCGCGCGGACGCCTACGACGCGCTGTTCGGCGAGTACCG
>NZ_BMTV01000080.1:0-291 GCF_014649855.1 Streptomyces roseolus
CGTGCCGGGCGAGCACCGCACCCAGCGCACCCGTGGCACCCGTGATCAGCACCGTCCCCGCGTCCCAGCGGGGACCGACGTCGGTGCCGGATTCGGCGTCCGTCCGGGCACGGGCCAGACGCGGTACGAGCAGCGACCCCGCCCGCACCGCGACCTGCGGCTCCCCGCTCGCCAGGACGGCGGCGAGGGCGCGGCCCGACGCGTCGGTCTCCTCGTCGAGGTCGACGAGGACGACGCGGCCGGGGTTCTCGGTCTGCGCGGACCGCACGAGACCCCACACGCCGGCGTGCA
>NZ_BMTV01000080.1:326-1478 GCF_014649855.1 Streptomyces roseolus
ACACGTCCCCGCCGCCGACGGAGACCGCACCGCGCGTCACGACGACGAGCCGCGCGTCCGCGTACCGCTCCTCCTCCAGCCAGGAACGGACCACGCCGAGGACCCGGGCCACGGCGCCGCGCGCCGCCTCGCCGGACACCGCGCCACCGGACATCAGCGGCAGCACGACCACGCTCGGCACCGTCGGCACCGCGGACAGCTCCGACAGGTCCGCCGCGTCCGAGGAGAGTTCGAAGCGGTCCTCGGGCAGGGCGAGTTCACCGGCGGGAGCGGGCAGGGACGCCCACGTGACGGCGTACAGGCCGTCACGGACCTGGGTCGCCGCGGCGCGCAGGGCCTCCCGGGAGAGGGGGCGCAGCGCCAGCTCGTCGACGGTGGCGACGGGCGCGCCCGAGGCGTCGGCGACGGCCAGCGCGACCGACTCGGGCCCGGTGAGCCGGAGCCGTACGCGCAGCGCCGACGCGCCGAGGGCGTGCACCTGGACGCCCGACCAGGAGAACGGGAAGCCCTCCTGGCCCTGACGGCCGGCGACGCCGGGCAGCAGGCTGTGCAGGGCGGCGTCGAGGAGCGCGGGGTGCAGCCCGAAGCGGGCGGCGTCGGGGCGCTGCTCCTCCCCCAAAGCCACCTCGGCGAACAGCTCGTTCTCGGCCTTCCAGACCCGCCGCAGGCCCTGGAACACCGGACCGTAGCCGTAGCCGAGCTCCGACAACCGTGCGTAGACGCCGTCGAGGTCGGCCTCCTGCGCCCCGACGGGCGGCCACGCGGCCAGCCCCTCCGGTGTCTCCGTGCCGACCGGGGCGAGGGTGCCCGTGGCGTGCGCCACCCACGGCTGACCGGCCGCGGCCTCGGCGCCGTCGGGCCGGGAGTAGACGCCGACGCTCCGGCGGCCCGAGGCGTCGGCGCCGCCGACGAGGACCTGGATCTGGACTCCGCCGGACGCCGGCAGCACGAGCGGGGCCGCGAGGGTCAGATCCTCGACGCGGCCTGCGCCGAGGCGCTCGCCCGCCGCCGTCGCGAGCTCCACGAAACCCGTGCCCGGGAAGAGGTCGGTGTCCAGGACCCGGTGATCGGAGAGCCAGGGGTGGGTGTGGCGGTTGATGCGGCTGGTGAAGAGGGTGTCGTCGGAACCGGCGACGGTGACGGCCGCGCCGA
>NZ_BMTV01000081.1 GCF_014649855.1 Streptomyces roseolus
GACTTGGTGCGGAGGTAGAGGGCGGTGGTGAGGGTGCCGATGAGGACGATGGCGGTGTTGATGATGACGGCGGTGGTGATGCCGTGGTGGATGTCGAGGGTGGTGGCGGCGATGGCGCTCATGATGGGGGTGCCCATGGTGATGCCGATCTGCTGGGTCATGGTGGCCAGGCCGGTGGCCATGCCTTGTTCGTGGTCGGGCAGGCCGGTGGTGGCGGTGACCATGAAGCCGACGATGACGAGCATGTTGCCGATGCCGCCGGCGAAGGTGGCGGGGAGCAGGAGCCACAGGGCGGTGGCGGTGTCGCCGAGGCCGATCAATGCGAGGGTGGCGGCGGCCTGGAGGAGTCCGCCGATGATGAGGGTGGTGCGGGTGTTGGTGGCGGCGATGACCTTGGGGGCGATGGAGCCGCCGATGACGGTGCCGATGCCGAGGACGCCGAAGGAGAGGCCGGCGGCGAGGGCAGAGAAGCCGAGGACTTCCTGGAGGTAGAGGGTCATCAGGAAGACGAGGCTGGTTTCGGTGAGGAAGGCGATGAGTCCGGCGATGTTGCCCCAGGCGACGTTGCGGCGCTTGAGGACGGTGACGGGGACGAGGGGTGCTTTGGCCTTGGCCTCGATGGCGTAGAAGGCGATGAGGAGGAGGGCGCCTGTGGCGAGGGCGGCCAGGGCGATGGGGTCGCTCCAGCCTTCCTCGCCGGCGTGGGTCAGACCGTAGACGAGGGCGAGGAGGCCGAGGGTGACGGTCGTGGCGCCCGGGATGTCCAGGCGCGGACGCTCGGTGGGGCGGGATTCCTTGATGACGGTGGGGGCGATGATCAGGACGGCGATGGCGACGGGGACGTTGATGAAGAAGGCCCAGCGCCAGGAGAGGAGGTCGGTGAGGACGCCGCCGAGGATGGCGCCGGTGGTGAAGCCGGCGGACATGAGGGCGCCGTTGAGGCCGAGGGCTTTCTGGCGCAGGGGGCCTTCGGGGAAGGAGGTGGTGAGCAGGGAGAGGCCTGCGGGGGTGACGGCGGCGGTGGCCAGGCCTTGCAGGACGCGGGCGACGAGGAGGACTTCGGGGGTGGTGGCGAGGCCGCCGAGGAGGGAGGAGGCGCCGAGGACGGCGAGTCCGATGAGGAAGAGGCGGCGGCGTCCGAAGAGGTCGGCGACGCGGCCGAACAGGAGGGTGAAGCCGGCGGCGCACAGGGCGAAGGAGGTGGCGATCCACTGGAGGTTGGCCAGGGAGAAGCCGAGGCCTTCGCCGATGACGGGCAGGGCGACGTTGAGGATGGAGAAGTCCACCGCGAGCATGAACTGCGCGACCAGGAGCACGACCAGGACGAGCTTCAGCCGGCCGTCCAGCCTCTGGGGCGCCGGCTCACCACCACTCGCCGACACGCTCGCGTCCGGACCCGGACGCGCACTCTCGACAACCGACATGACCAACCAGTCCTTTC
>NZ_BMTV01000082.1 GCF_014649855.1 Streptomyces roseolus
GATCGTGAAGGCGTACGACGTCCGCGGGGTCGTTCCCGATCAGTGGGACGAGAAGCTCGCGGAGCTCTTCGGTGCCGCTTTCGTCCGTGTGACGGGGGCGGGTGCCGTCGTCGTCGGGCATGACATGCGGCCCTCCTCGCCCGGTCTCTCCGAGGCCTTCGCCCGCGGTGCGGCGCGTCTGGGTGCGGATGTCACCCTCATCGGGCTGTGCTCGACCGATCAGCTGTACTTCGCCTCCGGCAGCCTGGACCTGCCGGGTGCGATGTTCACCGCCTCGCACAATCCGGCCCGGTACAACGGGATCAAGATGTGCCGTGCCGGTGCCGCGCCGGTGGGGCAGGACACGGGTCTTTCCGACATCCGGGCCCTCGTCGAGCGGTGGCTCGCGGAAGGTGCCCCGGAGGCGGCCGCCGCGCCGGGGACGGTCACGGAGCGGGACACTTTGGCCGACTATGCCGCGCATCTGAAGGGGCTGGTCGATCTGACGGGGATCCGTCCGTTGAAGGTGGTCGTCGACGCGGGCAACGGCATGGGCGGGCACACGGTGCCCACGGTGTTCGACGGGCTGCCGCTGGAGACGGTGCCGATGTATTTCGAGCTCGACGGCACTTTCCCGAATCATGAGGCGAATCCGCTCGATCCGAAGAACATCGTGGATCTGCAGGCCCGGGTGCGGGCGGAGGGTGCGGATCTCGGGCTGGCTTTCGACGGGGACGCGGACCGGTGTTTCGTGGTCGACGAGCGTGGTGAGCCGGTCTCGCCGTCCGCGATCACCGCGCTGGTCGCGGCCCGTGAGCTGGCCAGGCATCCGGGTGGGACGGTGATCCACAATCTGATCACTTCGTGGTCCGTTCCGGAGGTGGTCCGGGAGAACGGCGGCGTGCCCGTGCGTACCCGTGTCGGTCATTCGTTCATCAAGGAGGAGATGGCGAAGACCGGGGCGGTCTTCGGTGGTGAGCATTCGGCGCACTACTACTTCAAGGACTTCTGGAACGCGGACACGGGCATGCTCGCCGCCCTGCACGTCCTGGCCGCCCTGGGAGGGCAGGAGGGCACCCTCTCGGACCTGGTCGCGGCCTATGACCGGTATGCCGGCTCGGGTGAGATCAACTCCACCGTCGCCGACCAGGGCGCCAAGACCGCCGAGATCAAGGGCGTCTACGAGCGCGAGGACGGTGTCACCCTCGACGAGCTCGACGGTCTCACCGTCACGTCCGCGGACTGGTGGTTCAACCTCCGTCCGTCCAACACCGAGCCCCTGCTCCGTCTCAACGTCGAGGCCCGTGACGCGGCCACCATGGCCAAGGTCCGCGACGAG
>NZ_BMTV01000083.1 GCF_014649855.1 Streptomyces roseolus
ACAGCCGCTTGTAGACGCGGTTGCGGCGGCGCAGGAGGAGGGCGGCGAGGGCGGCGGCGGTGAGGGAGCCGACGAGGACGGCGGCCTTGACGTGTTCGGCCTGGGCCGGGTCGGGGAAGGCGAGTTCCCCGATGAGCAGGGCGACGGTGAAGCCGATGCCGGCCAGGGTGGCCAGACCGAACACGTCGGCCCAGGCGAGGTCGGGATTGAGCTCGGCCCGGGTGAAGCGGGCGGCGAGGTAGGTGCCGAGGAAGATGCCCAGGACCTTGCCGACGACGAGGCCGATCAGGACGGCGAGGGGCTCGGGGTCGGTGAAGACGTGGCCGAGCGCACTGCCCGAGACGCTGACGCCGGCGGCGAAGAGGGCGAAGAGGGGGACGGCGACCCCGGCCGAGAAGGGGTGCACGAGGTGGACGACGCGCGCGCCCGGGGAGGCCGTCTCGCCCTTGTCCCGGGTGGCGCGGAGGATGAGGCCCATGGCGACGCCGGCGACGGTGGCGTGGACGCCGGAGTTGTACATCAGCGCCCAGACGGCGATGCCGAGCGGCACGTACCACCACCAGCCCCGGACCCGGAAGCGCTGGAGGACGTAGAAGGCGACGAGGCCGGCGACCGCTCCGCCGAGGGCCCAGAAGTTCAGGTCGGAGGTGAAGAAGACCGCGATGATGAGGATGGCGCCGAGGTCGTCGACGACCGCGAGGGTCAGCAGGAACGCCCGCAGCGCGGACGGCAGGTGGGTGCTGATGACCGCGAGGACGGCGAGGGCGAAGGCGATGTCGGTCGCCATCGGCACGGCCCACCCCTCCAGCGCCCCGCCGCCCGCCTTCGCGGTGAGGACGTAGAGGACGGCCGGGACCGCCATGCCGCACAGGGCCGCGACCACGGGCAGCGCGGCGGTGGCGGGGGTGCGCAGCTCGCCGACGACCAGTTCGCGTTTCAGCTCGATGCCCGCGACGAGGAAGAAGACGGCGAGCAGGCCGTCGGCGGTCCAGTGGCCCACGGAGAGGTCGAGGCCCAGGGCGGGTATGCCGAAGTGGAAGTCCCGTACGGCCTCGTAGGCGGCGCTCCACGGGCTGTTCGCCCAGGCGAGCGCGACGATCGCGGCGGCGAGCAGGACGAGGCCGCCGACGGTCTCGGTGCGCAGTGCCTCGGCGATCGCCTGGCGTTCGGGCCAGGGAAGGAGTCCGAAGACGGTCTTGCGGGGGCGTGCCTGGGTCATGGGGAGAAACCCTCCGGGGCGTGTCGGCAGGTGGGCACACGGGCCCCTCGGACGCCGACCAGACTTCCCGGCACACCAGCATCG
>NZ_BMTV01000084.1 GCF_014649855.1 Streptomyces roseolus
CGCCCGGAGCAGGCCGCCTACATCGGCGTCAAGGTCGAGGGCCCGTACAAGCCGGACCACTACCGCTACTGATCCGCCCCCGGTCGCACGACCGGCGGACGAGACGACCCAGCAGGCCCCCGGCACCCGTGCCGGGGGCCTGCCCCGTTCCCCCACCACCCGAGGACCACGCGATGCCCCGCGGCCGCTACTCGCTCCACGATCCCCACGACCACACCCCCCTCGGCGAGGAACACTTCCACTGCGCCCCGGGCCCCTCCGGCTGGCGTTACGTCTCCCAGATCACCACCCCCGCCGGCGACCACCGCGGCTCGGTCGACCTGGCCGTCGACGAACTCGGCCGCCCCATCCGCCTCGAACTCCACGCGTCGAGCTGGCAGGTCCGCGGAGCCGCCCTCGACGGCGTCACCTGGGTCCGCACCGACCCCACCGGCACCCACGCCACCGAGGGCAACGTCCGCGCCCACGCCTTCACCGGTACGTCCCCGGCCTTCCTGATCGCCCTGACCCGCCTCCTGCGCCTCACCCCCGGCGCCCCGGAGACCCGCGTCCGCCTGGTCGCCCTCACGGACCCGGTCCTCGCCCCCCTCACCGTCGACCAGTCCTGGTCCCTCCTGGGCACCGAGACGCACCCCACCGACCTGGGCCCCCTCTCCGTCGACGCGTACCAGGTCAGCACCCTGGACACCGGCGAACGCCACACCGTCCACATCGCCGGCGACGTCGTCCTCTCCGCCCCCGGAGTGGAACTGGAAGACCTCGACACGCCCCCCTCGACCTTCCCTGCCTGACAGCGCCCGGCTCGCCCCCGGCCGATGTGCGACGGGCCCCGCCGAACTGGTACTGTCCTCCGGTGCCCGAGAAAACCGTTGACACGGTGGACGCGGGGAGGTAGATTTAGGTGGTTGCCTGGAGCTGGACAGCTCGGCAGCAATCAACTAGAGTCTGACTCACTCCCGATTCTTTAATCGCGAATCACGAAAAGCCACCGATTAGGTAGCCGGAAATGATTCTGATAAAGTCGGAAAGCGCCGGAAGGCCCCGAGGAAAACAAATCGGGACCGGAAAGCACCGAGGAAATCGGATCGGAAAGATCTGATAGAGTCGGAAACGCAGGAAAACGCAGGAAAACGCAGGAAAGCGCAGGAAGCGCCCGGAGGGCCCGGAGACGGGAACGAAGGAAGCGTCCGCACCTTGAGAACTCA
>NZ_BMTV01000085.1 GCF_014649855.1 Streptomyces roseolus
CCAGGGAGCTCAAGAGCATGGGCAAGGACTTCGACCTGTACCGGACGTCGGAGGAGCACGAGATGCTCCGGGAGTCGGTGCGTGCGCTGGCGGAGGCGAAGATCGCTCCGTTCGCGGCGGCGGTGGACGAGGAGGGGCGGTTCCCGCAGGAGGCCCTGGACGCGCTGGTCGCGAACGACCTGCACGCGGTCCACGTCCCGGAGACGTACGGGGGCGCGGGCGCGGACGCGCTGGCGACGGTGATCGTGATCGAGGAGGTCGCCCGGGCGTGTGGTTCGTCGTCGCTGATCCCGGCGGTGAACAAGCTGGGCTCGCTGCCGGTGATCCTGTCGGGCTCGGAGGAGCTGAAGGCGAAGTACCTCGCCCCGCTGGCCGCCGGTGAGGCGATGTTCTCGTACTGCCTGTCGGAGCCGGACGCCGGCTCGGACGCGGCGGGGATGAAGACCCGCGCGGTGCGCGAGGGGGACTTCTGGGTGCTGAACGGCGTGAAGCGGTGGATCACCAACGCGGGCGTGTCGGAGTACTACACCGTGATGGCGGTCACCGACCCTTCGCTGCGCTCGAAGGGCATCTCGGCGTTCGTGGTGGAGAAGGGCGACGAGGGAGTGTCGTTCGGCGCGCCGGAGAAGAAGCTCGGGATCAAGGGCTCCCCGACCCGCGAGGTGTACTTCGACAACGTCCGCATCCCCGCCGACCGGATGATCGGCGCCGAGGGCACCGGTTTCGCGACCGCGATGAAGACGCTGGACCACACCCGCATCACCATCGCCGCGCAGGCCCTCGGCATCGCCCAGGGCGCCCTGGACTACGCCAAGGGCTACGTGACCGAGCGCAAGCAGTTCGGCAAGCCGATCGCCGACTTCCAGGGCGTGCAGTTCATGCTCGCCGACATGGCGATGAAGCTGGAGGCGGCGCGCCAGCTCACCTACGCCGCCGCGGCGAAGTCCGAGCGGGTCGACGGCGACCTGACCTTCTTCGGCGCCGCCGCCAAGTGCTTTGCCTCGGACGTCGCCATGGAGGTCACCACCGACGCCGTCCAGCTCCTCGGCGGCTACGGCTACACCCGCGACTATCCCGTCGAGCGCATGATGCGCGACGCCAAGATCACCCAGATCTACGAGGGCACCAACCAGGTCCAGCGCATCGTCATGGCCCGCAACCTCCC
>NZ_BMTV01000086.1 GCF_014649855.1 Streptomyces roseolus
AGAGGTCGTTTTCTCCCGATGTTTCATCCCGGGATCGGATGTTCTGTGGGTTCTTTCGGGTCGTGCCAGGAGATGGTGCTCTCGCTGGTGAGGCGGCGGGCCATGAGGCTGGTCATGGCGAGGTGGATCATGGCTTCCGAGCGAGTGGGCAGGGTTTCATAGTCGCGGGCCAGACGGCGGTTCAGCATGAGCCAGCCATAGGTCCGCTCCACCGCCCACCGCTTCGGAATGGGGGTGAATCCCCTGGTCCCGGGCTTGCGAGCGGTGATCTCCATGTCGATGCCGAGGGTGGCGGCATGCTCGACGAGATGCTGTCGGTAGCCGCCGTCAACCCAGACCTTACGGACCCGGGGGTGATCGGCGGCGACCTGGTCGAGCAGCGTGGCGCCGGCGGTGGAGTCCTGCACGCTCGCCGCGGTGACCAGCACGGCGAGAAGCAGGCCGAGGGTGTCGGTGATGATGCTCCGCTTGCGGCCGACGATCTTCTTGCCGGCATCGATGCCCTGGCCGACGGCCGGGACGCTGGTGGAGGTCTTGACGCTCTGCGCGTCGATCACACAGGCCGACGGCTCGGCGTTCCGCCCCTCCTTCTCCCGCAGCAGCTGCCTGAGCAGACCGTTCAGCTGGGCGAATACACCTTCGTCGGCCCACTTGGCGAAGTAGCCGTAGACGGTGTTCCAGGGCGGGAAGTCGTGCGGGAGGTAGCGCCACTGGACCCCGGTGCGGTCGACGTACAAGATCGCGTCCATGATGTCGCACAGATCATGCTCGGGCGGCCGGCCGAAGTGCAGAGCCCTGCGCCGACGTTCCAGCCGCCACGCGGACAGGACCGGCTCGATCAACTCCCAGCGGGCATCGGACAGATCACTCGGATACGCACGTCGCTTCGCCATACTTCCGGCCTACTGTCGCGAACCGTATGCGCCCAGGCGTGCAACGGCAGCAGTGGAAGCACACGGCCTCAAGGGCAGGGCATCGCGGGATGAGACGGAAGCAAGTGCCCTTCCACCTCATCCGCAACCCCACCCGCCTCGCAAGGCACCGGCCATCTTCCCAGCCTCACGGGCACCGCGACCCTGCACTCTGGGAAACCAGCGATAACCCACCGATGCAGGTGAAAACGACCTCT
>NZ_BMTV01000087.1 GCF_014649855.1 Streptomyces roseolus
AGGGGCTGTCGGCGCCGGCGGCGGCGGGGTGTTCGGTGCGGGCGGGGCAGCAGCCGATGGGGCAGAGGTCGTGGGAGGGGCCGAGGGCGCCGAGGGCGCAGCGTTCGGCTCGGGTGCCGCGTTCGGTGGCGGCGCGTTCGAGGAGCAGGTCGCGGACGGCGGCGGCGAAGCGGGGGTCGGCGCCGACGGTGGCGGAGCGGCGGACCGGGAGTCCGAGTTCGGCGGCCTTGGCGGTGGCCTCGGTGTCGAGGTCGTAGAGGACTTCCATGTGGTCGGAGACGAAGCCGATCGGGATCATGACGACGGCGGGGGCGCCGGCGGCGTGCAGGTCCTCCAGGTGGTCGCAGATGTCCGGTTCCAGCCAGGGGACGTGCGGGGCGCCGCTGCGGGACTGGTAGACGAGCTGCCAGGGGTGGTCGGTGCCGGTCCGCTCGCGGACCGCGTCGGCGACGGTCCGGGCGACGTCGAGGTGCTGCTTCACGTAGGCGCCGCCGGGGCCGTGGTCGGCGGGGGGGCCGGAGGTGTCGGCGGCGGAGTCGGGGATGGAGTGGGTGGTGAAGGCGAGGTGGGCGCCGGCCCGGACGGTGTCGTCGAGGTCGGCGAGGGAGGCGAGGACGCCTTCGACCATGGGTTCCACGAAGCCGGGGTGGTTGAAGTAGTGGCGGAGCTTGTCGACGCGGGGCAGCGGCAGGCCCTCGGCCTCCAGGGCGGCGAGCGCGTCGGCGAGGTTCTCGCGGTACTGGCGGCAGCCGGAGTAGGAGGCGTAGGCGCTGGTGGTGAGGACGGCGATGTGGCGGCGGCCGTCGTGGACCATCTCGCGGAGGGTGTCGGTGAGGTAGGGGGCCCAGTTGCGGTTGCCCCAGTAGACCGGCAGGCGCAGGCCGGCCCCGTCGAAGTCGGCCCGCAGCGCGTCGAGCAGGGCGCGGTTGTGGTCGTTGATCGGGCTGACGCCGCCGAAGAGGAAGTAGTGCTGCCCCACCTCCTTGAGCCGCTCCTTGGGGATGCCGCGGCCGCGCGTCACGTTCTCCAGGAACGGGACGACGTCGTCCGGGCCCTCGGGGCCGCCGAAGGAGAGCAGCAGCAGGGCGTCGTACGGGGCGGGATCGTGCTGATCGGACATGG
>NZ_BMTV01000089.1 GCF_014649855.1 Streptomyces roseolus
CATCCGGGGCGTCACCGAGGAGACCACCACCGGCGTCCACCGTCTCTACGAGATGATGCAGGCCGGCACGCTCCTCTTCCCGGCGATCAACGTGAACGACGCCGTGACGAAGTCGAAGTTCGACAACAAGTACGGCTGCCGTCACTCCCTGATCGACGGCATCAACCGTGCCACGGACGTCCTCATCGGCGGCAAGACGGCGGTGGTCTGCGGTTACGGCGACGTCGGCAAGGGCTGTGCCGAGTCGCTGCGCGGTCAGGGCGCCCGGGTCATCGTCACCGAGATCGACCCGATCTGCGCGCTGCAGGCGGCGATGGACGGCTACCAGGTCACGACGCTGGACGAGGTCGTCGAGACGGCCGACATCTTCATCACGACCACGGGCAACAAGGACATCATCATGGCGTCCGACATCGCCCGGATGAAGCACCAGGCGATCGTGGGCAACATCGGTCACTTCGACAACGAGATCGACATGGCCGGCCTGGCGAAGATCCCGGGCATCGTCAAGGACGAGGTGAAGCCGCAGGTCCACACCTGGACGTTCGAGGACGGCAAGGTCGTCATCGTGCTGTCCGAGGGCCGTCTGCTGAACCTGGGCAACGCGACGGGTCACCCGTCGTTCGTGATGTCGAACTCGTTCGCGGACCAGACGCTGGCGCAGATCGAGCTGTTCACGAAGCCGGAGCAGTACCCGACGGACGTGTACACGCTGCCGAAGCACCTGGACGAGAAGGTCGCCCGTCTCCACCTGGACGCGCTGGGCGTGAAGCTGACGACCCTCCGCCCGGAGCAGGCCGCCTACATCGGCGTCAAGGTCGAGGGCCCGTACAAGCCGGACCACTACCGCTACTGATCCGC
>NZ_BMTV01000090.1 GCF_014649855.1 Streptomyces roseolus
TCGCGCCGAATGGAGGGTGAAAGGGACGAATGTCCGAACGCGATCTGGCCTCGTGCCGGTGAAACCTCCCCGGAAGGGGATGCATCGCGATGACAGCCAAACGCTCCACCCGTCTGACCACCCTCCTGGCCCTGCCCGCCGCCCTCACCCTCGCCTTGGCAGCCCCGGCCCTGGCCCACGACACCGACGACGCGGGCCAGAAGTCGCAGCACGGCCGGAGCCACCAGGCCGACCTGCGGCAGCTGAACGACTCCGGCGCCCGCGGCACCGCGCAGCTCACCCTGCAGGGCCGCCAGCTCACCGTGAAGATCGACGCCCAGGGCCTCGTCCCGGGCCGGCCGCACGCCCAGCACCTCCACGGATCCACCACCGGGCACGACTTCACCTGCCCCGACGCCAGTGCCGACAAGAACGGCGACGGCATCGTCACCACCGCCGAGGGCCTGCCCGCCTACGGCGACATCACCATCTCCCTCACCACCAAGGGCGACACCACCAAGGCCAGCGGCCTCGCCGTCGACCGGATGCCGGTCGCGGACAAGGACGGCAACCTGTCCTACTCGCGGACGATCACCGTCTCCCAGGCCGTCGCCGACAACATCACGTACCTGCACGTCGTCCAGCACGGCATCGACCCCAACGGCAACGGCGTGTACGACTTCGGCAAGGGCAAGAGCGAACTCGACCCCAAGCTCCCCCAGGAAGCCACCGCCCCCGCCACCTGCGGCACCATCGAAGGGCACAACAGCGGCTCCATGGGCA
>NZ_BMTV01000091.1 GCF_014649855.1 Streptomyces roseolus
CGGTAGGCGTCGGGGTGGGTGAAGCGGAGGCGGACGTGGCCGCCGGGGATCTGGCGCTTGAGCTGGTCGGGGGTGCCTTCGGCGACGATCTTTCCGCCGTTGAGGACGGCGATGCGGTCGGCGAGTTCGTCGGCTTCTTCGAGGTACTGGGTGGTGAGGAGGACGGTGACGCCGTCGGCGACGAGTTCGCGGATGATCTGCCACATGTTGTGGCGGGAGCGGGGGTCGAGGCCGGTGGTGGGTTCGTCGAGGAAGATGATGCGGGGGCCGCCGACGAGGGTCATGGCGATGTCGAGGCGGCGTTTCATGCCGCCGGAGTAGGCGGAGGCGGGCTTGCCGGCGGCGTCGGTGAGGTCGAAGCGTGCGAGGAGTTCGGTGGCGGTGCGGTGGCCCTCGGCCTTGGGCAGGTGGTGGAGGTCGGCCATGAGGAGCATGTTCTCCAGGCCGGTGATGAGGCCGTCGACGGCGGAGAACTGTCCGGTGACGCCGATGGCGGCGCGGACGCGGTGGGCGTCGGTGTTCAGGTCGTGGCCGGCGACGGCGGCCTGTCCGGCGTCGGCGGTGACGAGGGTGGAGAGGATCTTCACGGCGGTGGTCTTGCCCGCGCCGTTCGGGCCCAGCAGCGCGAAGATCGTTCCTTCGGGGACGGTCAGGTCGACGCCGTCGAGGACGACCTTGTCGCCGTACGACTTGCGCAGACCGTTCGC
>NZ_BMTV01000092.1 GCF_014649855.1 Streptomyces roseolus
ACGCCATCGCCGCCGGCTCCGGCGCCCCCGACGTCGCCCAGATCGAGTACTACGCCCTCGGCCAGTTCGCCATCGGCAAGTCCGTCGAGGACCTCTCCCCCTACGGCGCCATCAAGCATGCCCAGAAGTTCACGCCGGGCCCCTGGCACGCCGTTCACCAGGACGACCGCATCAACGCCCTGCCGATGGACTCGGGGCCCATGGCGTTCTTCTACAACAAGAAGGTCTTCGACAAGCACGGCGTCAAGGTGCCCACCACCTGGGACGAGTACGTCGAGGCCGCCCGCACCCTCCACAAGGCCGATCCCAAGGTCTTCATCACCAACGACACCGGCGACGCCGGCGCCACCACCAGCCTCATCCGGCAGGCCGGCGGCCGCCCGTATCACTCGCGCGGGACCAGCATCAACATCGACTTCGAGGACGAGGGCACCCAGAAGTACACCGCCACCTGGCAGAAGCTCCTCGACGAGAAGCTCCTCGCCCCCATCAGCTCCTGGAGCGACGCCTGGTACAAGGGACTGGCCGACGGCTCCATCGCCACCCTCTCCATCGGCGCCTGGATGCCCGCCAACCTCTCCTCCGGCGTCGCCGCCGCCTCCGGCGACTGGCGCGTCGCCCCCCTCCCCCAGTGGACCAAGGGCGACAAGACCAG
>NZ_BMTV01000093.1 GCF_014649855.1 Streptomyces roseolus
ACGCCATCGCCGCCGGCTCCGGCGCCCCCGACGTCGCCCAGATCGAGTACTACGCCCTCGGCCAGTTCGCCATCGGCGAGTCCGTCGAGGACCTCTCCCCCTACGGCGCCGCGAAGTACGGCACGAGCTTCACCCCCGGCCCGTGGAACGCCGTCACGGAGGACAAGGCCGTCTTCGCCCTGCCGATGGACTCGGGGCCCATGGCGTTCTTCTACAACAAGAAGGTCTTCGACAAGCACGGCGTCAAGGTGCCCACCACCTGGGACGAGTACGTCGAGGCCGCCCGCACCCTCCACAAGGCCGACCCGAAGGTCTTCATCACCAACGACACCGGTGACGCCGGTGCCACCACCAGCCTCATCTGGCAGGCCGGCGGCCGCCCCTACAAGACCGACGGCACGAACGTCACCGTGAACTTCGAGGACGAGGGCACCCAGAAGTACACCGCCACCTGGCAGAAGCTCCTCGACGAGAAGCTGGTCGCGCCGATCAGCTCCTGGAGCGACGCCTGGTACAAGGGCCTGGCCGACGGCTCCATCGCCACCCTCTCCATCGGCGCCTGGATGCCCGCCAACCTGTCCTCCGGCGTCGCCGCCGCCTCCGGCGACTGGCGCGTCGCCCCCCTCCCCCAGTGGACCAAGGGCGACAAGACCAG
>NZ_BMTV01000095.1 GCF_014649855.1 Streptomyces roseolus
GCGGTCGAGGTGGCGTTGTTCCGGCTGGTGGAGTCGTGGGGTGTGCGCCCGGACTTCGTGGCCGGGCATTCGATCGGTGAGCTCGCGGCCGCGCACGTGGCGGGGGTGTTGTCCCTGGAGGACGCGGCCCGCCTGGTGGTGGCGCGTGCGTCCCTGATGGACGCGCTGCCGTCGGGCGGTGCGATGGTGGCCGTGCAGGCGGCGGAGGCCGAGGTTCTTCCGCTGCTGGAGGGCCGGGTCGCGGTCGCGGCCGTCAACGGCCCGACCTCGGTGGTGATCTCGGGTGACGAGGACGCGGTCCTCGCGGTGGTGGAGAAGCTGCGCGAGCAGGGCCGCAAGACGAAGCGTCTGACGGTGTCGCACGCGTTCCATTCCCCGCACATGGACGGGATGCTTCAGGAGTTCCGGGCGGAGGCCGCCAAGCTGACGTTCTCCGAGCCTTCGATTCCCGTCGTCTCCACCCTCACCGGTCGTCTCGCCGAGGGCGACGACCTGCGGACGCCGGAGTACTGGGCCGACCAGGTCCGCGGCGCGGTCCGCTTCGCCGACGC
>NZ_BMTV01000096.1 GCF_014649855.1 Streptomyces roseolus
TAGGGTCTGTTGCGAAAGTGGATCTTGTTCGTTGATGATCACGTCCTGTGGGACGTGGGGATCTGACGAACGGCCAGTGGGCCCGGCTTGAGCCGTTGCTGCCGATAGGCATCAAGCCGGGCCGGCCGCAGGTGTGGACGCGGCGGCAGTTGATAGACGGCATACGGTGGCGGACCCGGACCGGTGCTCCCTGGCGGGATGTGCCCGAGCGTTATGGACCGTGGGACCGGGTCTATGACCTGTTCCGGCGCTGGCAGCGGGACGGCACCTGGGCGAGGATCCTCACCCAGCTCCAGACCGAGGCGGACGGCAAGGGCCTGATCACCTGGGAGGTGAACGTCGACTCCACCGTCTGCCGGGCCCACCAGCACGCCGCCGGAGCGGCGAAAAAGGGGATCTCCAGAAGGAGCCACCCGGCGGGATCTTCGTCGAGCCGGCCGACCACGGCCTCGGACGTTCCCGCGGCGGACTGACCAGCAAGATCCATCTCGCGGTTGAGCAGGGGCAGAAGCCCCTGTCCGTCGTGATCACAGCCGGTCAGCGGGGCG
>NZ_BMTV01000097.1 GCF_014649855.1 Streptomyces roseolus
CTGAAGAACACCGTGAACACGATGGTGGACCAGCTGTCGTCGTTCTCGTCCGAGGTGACCCGGGTCGCCCGCGAGGTGGGTACGGAGGGCGAGCTCGGCGGTCAGGCCGAGGTGGCCGGGGTCGCGGGCGTCTGGAAGGACCTCACCGACTCCGTCAACACGATGGCGGGCAACCTCACCAACCAGGTGCGGGGGATCGCGGAGGTGACCACGGCGGTCGCGAACGGCGACCTGTCGCAGAAGGTCACCGTGAGCGCGCGCGGCGAGATCGCCCAGCTCGCCGACACCATCAACCAGATGACGGACACCCTGCGGACCTTCGCCGGCGAGGTGACCCGCGTGGCCGGTGAGGTCGGCGCGGAGGGCCTGCTCGGCGGCCAGGCGCAGGTGCCGGGCGCGGCGGGCACGTGGAAGGACCTCACGGACTCGGTCAACACGATGGCGAACCAGCTGACGGCGCAGGTGCGGGACATCGCCCTGGTGACGACGGCGGTCGCGAA